>NZ_CP016534.2:1762500-2962500 GCF_001687565.2 Planococcus antarcticus DSM 14505 | reverse complement strand
ATCTGGTTCAATCTATCAAACGTTATGATGCTACTTGTAGCCGCTCTTATCGTCTTCCTTATTGCTTTTATCGCTACACGGAATTTGCAGCTCAAACCGACGGGCATGCAGAACTTCATGGAATGGATCATGGATTTCGTGAAAGGGATAATCAACAGCAATATGGACTGGAGAGATGGTGGCCGATTCCATGTTCTTGGAATCACGCTAATTATGTTCATTTTTGTTTCGAACATGTTAGGTCTTCCATTTGCAATAGTTGTCGAAGGAGACCTTTGGTGGAAATCACCGACAGCAGATCCAACGGTAGCGATGACATTGGCCGCAATGGTACTTATCTTGAGTCATTATTATGGCATCAAGCTCAAAGGGCTCAAAGGATATTCAGCAGGCTACATCAAGCCGATGCCATTCCTATTCCCTTTGAAAGTCATTGAGGAATTCGCAAATACGCTGACACTCGGTCTGCGTCTTTACGGTAACATCTATGCGGGGGAAATCCTGTTGACTTTGTTGGCAGGCCTCGCATCAGCAAGTATTTTCGGATTTGCAGCAGGCATATTGCCAATGATGTTATGGCAAGGGTTCTCGATTTTTATCGGGGCAATCCAAGCGTTTATTTTCGTTATGTTGACGATGGTCTATTTATCGCATAAAGTTGCCGACGACCATTGAGTATAAACTGCTCATCGAGCAAACAAAAAAACAACTATCCTGAGGAGGACACATTACAATGACAGGTTCATTAGGTTTATTAGCAGCAGCAATCGCAGTAGGTTTAGCAGCACTAGGTGCAGGTATTGGTAACGGTCTTATTGTTTCAAAAACAGTTGAAGGTATCGCACGCCAGCCAGAAGCACGCGGCGTTCTACAAACAACAATGTTCATCGGTGTTGCATTGGTTGAGGCATTGCCAATCATCGCTGTAGTTATCGCGTTCATCGTTATGAACCAATAGGTTTTTTATACAAAAAAGTTAAATGGTGGGGATGCTTCGATATGGTTTTCGCCATTTAAACTTGTATGAACCATTTTGCTTTTGAAAATTCATCTTACAACAGATAAAGATCTTACTTATAGAAGAAATTGTATTTTAGGCTCTTGAAGGGAGTGAAACAATCGTGTTTTTTGATCACCTCGTACTCGGTGCAACCGGGGAGTTTTTGAATATTGGAGACATTCTCGTTACACTTGTTATCTTCATTTTACTAATGGTGCTTTTGAAGAAATTCGCATGGGGTCCTTTGATGGGCATAATGCAGCAGCGTGAAGATTTAATCAAGAGTGAAATCGAAACTGCTGAAAACAGCCGTCTAGAATCACATAAGTTGCTTGAAGAGCAGCGCAGCCTTCTTAAAGATGCGCGTACGCAAGCACAAGAAATTGTTGAAAACGCTAAAAAGCACGGCGAAGTTTCGCGTGAGGAAATCATTACAACAGCACGCGCTGAATCTGGTCGCATGAAAGATGCTGCAGTTCAGGAAATTGCTAACGAAAGAGATAAAGCGATTTCGGCTGTTCGTGAAGAAGTTGTGGCATTGTCAATGCTCGCTGCTACGAAAGTGCTTGAAAAAGAAATCTCTGAGGAAGACAACCGCCAGTTGATTAACGAAACGATTGCGAAGGCAGGCGAAGTTCAGTGAGTCAAGTTGCAGAACGCTACGCTCTAGCATTGTTCCAAGTTGCTCAAAAGCACGGATCGTCTTTGGATGTAGAACATGATTTGCGTGAAGTGAAAAAAGTCTTTGAACTGACTCCCGAATTTTACGATTTACTTATTTCTCCAAAACTTTCAGCTGACAAACGAACAAACTTGATCAATGAAGTGTTTAAAGAAGCGAACCCATTTGTGGTAAATACACTTCAATTGATGGCAGAACGCAAACGGATGAACGAAATTGGTTCTTTAGCTGATGAGTTCGTCGCTTTATCCAATAATGCACAAGGAATTGAAGATGCAAAAGTTTACTCTATACGTCCTTTGACAGAAGACGAACGCGCATCTATTTCTTCAGTATTTGCTGGGAAAATTGGTAAACAATCTTTGCGAATTGAAAACATCATCGATCCATCGTTAATCGGCGGATTGCGTCTTCAAATCGGAAATCGCATTTACGACAGCAGCGTGAGCACGAAATTGTCTCGTCTGCAACGTCAATTAATGAGTTAATTATGAAATTATGAGAGGGTGACATACATGAGCATCAAAGCTGAAGAAATCAGCGGTCTGATTAAGCAACAGATTGAAAATTATCAATCAGAGATGAAAGTTGACGACGTTGGTACAGTAATTACTATTGGTGATGGTATCGCGCGCGCTCATGGCCTCGACAATGTCATGGCTGGAGAACTTGTAGAGTTCTCAACTGGTGCTATTGGTATGGCGCAAAACTTGGAAGCCAACAACGTTGGTATTATTATCCTTGGCCCTTACACAGACATCAAAGAAGGCGATGAAGTACGTCGAACTGGCCGTATTATGGAAGTACCGGTAGGACACGAACTTATCGGACGTGTAGTAAATCCACTTGGACAACCTGTTGATGGTCTTGGACCAATCAACACAACAAAAACTCGTCCAATTGAAAGCCCTGCACAAGGTGTAATGGCCCGTAAATCGGTTCATGAACCACTTCAAACAGGTATTAAAGCGATTGACGCACTTGTACCAATCGGTCGTGGACAGCGTGAATTGATCATCGGTGACCGTCAGACAGGTAAAACTTCTGTCGCAATCGATACGATCTTAAACCAAGCTGACCAAGACATGATTTGTATCTATGTCGCAATCGGACAAAAAGAATCTACTGTCCGTAACGTAGTAGAAACTTTCCGTAAAAATGGAGCTCTTGATTACACAATCGTTGTAACGGCTTCAGCTTCACAACCTGCTCCATTATTGTACTTGGCTCCTTATGCAGGTATCACAATGGCTGAGGAATTCATGTTTGAAGGCAAGCACGTGTTAATCGTCTATGATGATTTAACAAAACAAGCATCTGCTTACCGTGAACTTTCACTGTTACTTCGTCGTCCACCAGGCCGTGAAGCTTATCCAGGTGACGTTTTCTACTTGCACTCACGTTTACTTGAACGTGCTGCAAAATTAAACGAAACTCTTGGAGCGGGATCAATCACAGCATTGCCGTTCGTTGAAACGCAAGCTGGCGATATCGCTGCATATATTCCAACAAATGTTATTTCGATTACGGATGGCCAGATTTTCCTTCAATCGGATCTATTCTTCTCAGGTGTACGCCCAGCAATCAATGCGGGTCTTTCTGTATCACGTGTTGGTGGTTCAGCTCAGATCAAAGCAATGAAAAAAGTTGCAGGTACACTGCGTCTTGACTTGGCTGCTTTCCGCGAACTTGAGTCATTCTCTCAGTTCGGCTCAGACCTTGATGCTGCAACTGCAGCAAAACTTGAGCGCGGAAAACGTACAGTTGAAGTCTTGAAGCAAGGCTTGAACAACCCAATCAAAGTTGAAAAACAAGTTGTTATTTTCTATGCGTTGACTCGTGGATTCCTTGACGATATCGCACTTAACGACATTTCTCGCTTTGAAGCTGAATTGACAAGCTGGTTGGATTCTAACCACACAGAAATTTTGGATACTATTCGCACAACTCAAGGTTTACCTGCTGACGACGCATTTGCTGCAGCGATCAATGAATTCAAACGCACATTTGCAAAATCTGAGTAAAGAGAAACTGTATTCAGTGGGGGCTTTAACTTTACTGAATACTAGTTGATCCAATCGGACTTTTACGGTCAGTAAATCTCCTGCATGTCAATGGGGGAGACATACTGCCCGTTAAAGCGGGGGAATACTGAGTTCGAATATGAAGAAAAAATAATAAGGTGGTGAAATACCAGTGGCATCTTTACGCGATATAAAAAGCCGAATTACGTCAACTAAGAAAACAAGCCAAATCACAAAAGCCATGCAAATGGTTTCTGCATCTAAACTAAGCCGTGCGGAAGTAAATGCGAAAGCGTTCGTTCCCTACATGGAAAAAATCCAAGACGTAGTTGCATCAATCGCAGCGGGGTCTTCGGACACTAGCAACGCGATGATGATTGCACGCCCTGTTAAGAAAACAGCTTATTTAGTGATTACATCGGATCGCGGTCTGGTAGGCGGATATAACAGTAATATTCTCCGTACTGTCATGAGCCGAATCCGTGAACGGCACACATCCAATGACGACTTTGTTATCTTGAGCGTTGGACGGAAAGGGAAGGAATTCTTCGCTAAGCAAGGAATGACGATTCTTGAAAGTGCAATCGCACTTCCGGATCATCCGACGTTTTCAGATATTAAAGAAATAACGCGCAAAGCTGTTGGTATGTTCGCAGATGGTACATATGATGAAGTTTATATGTACTACAATCACTTTGTTTCAGCTATTCAACAAGAAGTCACAGAGAAAAAAGTTTTGCCGCTGACGGATATTCAACCGACGGGATCAACTGCTTCTTATGAGTTTGATCCTTCAGCAGAAGCAATTTTGGAAGTTCTGCTTCCACAATATGCGGAGAGCTTAATCTTTGGGGCCGTTCTTGACGGCAAAGCAAGTGAACATGCTGCGTCCATGACAGCAATGAAGAGCGCGACGGATAATGCGTCTGATTTGATAACTGGACTGACACTTCAATACAACCGTGCGCGCCAAGCGGCAATCACACAAGAAATTACTGAGATTGTCGGCGGAGCAGCTGCATTAGAATAAGAAGTGCAGAGGTGCCCATGTAGATTCGACGGGCTTAAGACAGAATACGCAGGAAATTTCATTTCCGGAGTAGACTGACTTAAGACCCCGAGAATCTGGGCACCGGAGCTGGACAATAAGAAATGCAGAGGTGCCCATGTAGATTCGACGGGCTGAAGTTTGAACAACAAAAAGTGTGAACATCCCGCAAAGGGAGTTTTTAAAAAAGTAAGACAGGAGGGAACAGCATGAACACAGGACACGTTCTTCAGGTTATGGGACCGGTTGTAGATATCAAGTTTTCCGATGGTCAACTTCCAGCTATCTACAATGCCCTAACTGTAAATATTGATCGTCCCGGTCAAGATCAAGTCGTTTTAACGCTTGAAGTGGCTCTTCACCTTGGTGATGATTCAGTACGCACGATCGCGCTGGAATCCACTGATGGATTACAACGTGGTTCAGTAGTAACTGATTTAGCCAGAGCAATTTCTGTTCCAGTTGGAGATGCAACATTAGGCCGTGTATTCAACGTGCTTGGTGAAGTTATCGATTTAGGGGAAGAAATTCCAGAAACAGTGCGTCGTGATCCGATTCACCGTTTAGCACCTACATTCGAGCATCTTTCCACAGAAGTTGAAATTCTTGAAACAGGTATCAAAGTTGTCGATTTGCTTGCTCCTTACATCAAAGGTGGTAAAATCGGTCTCTTCGGTGGTGCCGGTGTAGGTAAAACAGTTCTTATCCAGGAATTGATCAACAACATCGCTCAGGAACACGGTGGTTTATCCGTATTCGCAGGTGTTGGCGAGCGTACACGTGAAGGAAATGACTTGTACTTTGAAATGAGCGATTCTGGCGTTATCAAGAAAACGGCAATGGTCTTCGGCCAAATGAACGAGCCGCCTGGTGCACGTATGCGTGTTGCTTTGACTGGTTTGACTATGGCAGAATACTTCCGTGACGAACAAGGCGCAGACGTTCTTCTATTCATCGATAACATCTATCGTTTCACACAAGCAGGATCTGAAGTATCAGCATTACTTGGCCGCATGCCATCAGCTGTTGGTTACCAACCAACACTAGCTACAGAAATGGGTCAATTACAAGAACGTATCACGACTACAAGCAGAGGTTCAGTAACATCTATTCAAGCAATCTATGTACCAGCCGATGACTATACGGATCCGGCTCCGGCTACAACTTTCGCCCACTTGGATGCGACAACGAACCTTGAGCGTAAGCTTTCTGAGATGGGTATCTATCCAGCGGTGGATCCTTTGGCTTCGACTTCACGTGCATTGTCACCTGAAATCGTGGGCGAAGAGCACTACAAAATCTCACGGGAAGTACAAGAAACACTTCAGCGCTACAGAGAATTACAGGATATCATTGCAATCCTTGGTATGGATGAGTTAAGTGACGAAGACAAGCTGACGGTTAACCGTGCACGCCGTGTCCAAAACTTCCTTTCTCAGAACTTCCACGTTGCTGAACAGTTCACAGGCCAAACAGGTTCTTACGTTCCTGTTCAAGAAACGATCAAAGGATTCAGAGGAATTCTTGATGGGAAATATGACCACTTGCCAGAAGATGCTTTCCGTTTGGTCGGACGCATTGAAGATGTTATTGCAAAAGCAAAAGGCATGGGCGTAGAAGTCTAAAACCAGGGACCAGGAGGGAAAAAAATGAAGACCATTACAGTCAATATTGTCACTCCCGACGGCCCGGTATACGATTCAGAAGTATCTATGGTTATTGCAGTTACAGCAACAGGCGAAATAGGCGTTTTGCCCGGCCACATTCCGACAGTCGCTCCTCTTGGTATCGGTGCAGTCCGATTAAAAAAAGAGAACTCGACAGAATTGGTTGCTGTAAACGGCGGATTTCTTGAAATCCGCCCTGAAAAAGTGACCATTCTTGCACAATCGGCTGAAAGCGCAACAGACATTGATCTGGCACGTGCTCAGGAATCCGCTAAACGTGCAGAAGCACTTCTACAGGCAAATAAAGATGAAATCGACTTTAAACGTGCAGAATTGGCGTTAAAACGTGCGATGAATCGTATCAACGTTTATGAGGGTAACATTTAAAGTAAGAAAAGCGAAAACGGCCGCACACAGCTCCGACAGGCATAAGGCAGACCAGCAGTGTGGCGCTCTTTGTCACACAGGTGGGTTGACTTATGACCCGAGGAGTTGGCCGTTGGAGTCTGGACAAAGAAAAGCGGAAACGGCCGCACAGCTCCGACAGGCATAAGGCAGACCAGCAGTGTGGCGCTCCTTGCCACACAGGTGGGTTGACTTATGACCCGAGGAGTTGGCCGTTGGAGTCTGGACAAAGAAAAGCGGAAACGGCCGCACAGCTCCGACAGGCATAAGGCAGACCAGCAGTGTGGCGCTCCTTGCCACACAGGTGGGTTGACTTATGACCCGAGGAGTTGGCCGTTGGAGTCTGGACAAAGAAAAGTGGAAGCGGACAGAAGGGCAATTGACTTTTGTCCGCTTTTTCTATTCTTCTTTATACGTCGAATAAAAGAGTTGAGCTGTTCAAACTGCCTGAATGTATGGCAACTACTAACAAATAAAAAAATTTTTGCTGTTTATTAGGAAATTGAGAAAACGCGGCTATAGATTTACAAACAACAGAACTATCGCCACTACGGCCAAAAAACTGGAGTAGTAGCAACTAATTTGTAGAATGCCAAGACCCATTTTTAAAAATCTTCTTTTACGAAAGGTCGTGTAAAAATGGAAATCATGATTGGACAAACAGCGTTGATTTCAATCTTCAGCCATATTTTTTTCAGTGGGGTTGCATTTTATGCGATGCGTGCTGTGATGTTCGAAAAATGGATACACAAACACCATGTGCTGCAGGCACAAATTCTTTATATTTTTCTTAGTATTGCAATTGGGACCATGGTATCTACTTTTTTCCTGAATATTTCATCTTGGTCGAGGCAATTACCTTACCTATTTTAAATTGCCGTTTTGCCATGACCTTGAAGCTCACGGTTATGGCAAAACGGCAAAATATATATTTCCCGGGGAATAAAGTCGTATATAAGGTTTAAGCTATGCATAGAGGGGAAAAGGTCTAGTAGGTTATTATTAAAACGTGACTTTTTTCCCCCTACGGACATAAACGCACCATGGTTTCCGAATACCATGGTGTGCATTAAAAAAGACAGCGCAAAATGAGAGTATAGTTGCTTGTTTTTTACCAAAAAACAAGTTAGTATGAGAAAGGTTTTGTTTCTAAATAATGACATTGGAATTTTAAACATATATGGGATACATATAGATGACTATTAAACACATGGAGGGTATATTAGTGGATCAGATCATTGTAAAAGGCGGCCAAAAGTTAACAGGAAAGGTACGAGTTGAAGGTGCTAAAAATGCAGTTCTTCCGGTGTTAGCCGGTGCATTATTGGCTTCGAAAGGCAAGAGTATCATTAAAGAGGTGCCTAATTTAGCAGATGTTTACACAATTCAAGAGGTCTTGAAAAGCTTGAATGTTGCTGTTGAGTATTTCCCAGAAAAAAATGAAATGCTGATTGATTCTTCAGCAACATTATCAAGTGAAGCCCAATTTGAGTATGTGCGTAAAATGCGCGCTTCGATTTTGGTGATGGGACCAGTTCTTGCACGTAATGGATTCGCTCGTGTGGCTTTGCCAGGTGGCTGTGCAATAGGTTCGCGTCCAATCGATCAGCACTTAAAAGGATTTGAAGCGATGGGCGCGAGCATCACATTTGGCAACGGTTTTGTCGAAGCAAAAACAACTGGGCGTTTACAGGGAGCAAAAATTTACTTAGATTTTCCAAGTGTTGGTGCAACTGAAAACATCATGATGGCTGCCGCATTGGCAGAAGGCACGACACTTATCGAAAATGCTGCCAAAGAGCCTGAAATTGTGGATGTAGCGAACTACATCAATGAAATGGGTGGCCGCGTTATTGGCGCAGGAACAGATACGATGCGCATTGAAGGCGTCGAAGAATTGCATGGCGCTGAGCATTATATCATTCCAGACCGTGTAGAAGCTGGAACCTTTATGGTGGCTGCTGCAATCACAGAAGGCGATGTTATCATTGAGAATGCTGTTCCAGAACATATGGCTGCCTTGATTTCTAAAATGGGTGAAATGGGTGTTGATATTCAGGAGACGGCAGAAGGATTGCGCGTCCGTGCGACTCGTCCACTTCGTTCAATCGATATCAAGACCATGCCACATCCTGGATTCCCAACAGATATGCAGTCACAAATGATGTCCTTGATGCTGACCGCTACAGGAAACGGCATCCTGACAGAAACTGTCTTTGAAAACCGCTTTATGCATGTGGAAGAATTCCGCCGCATGAATGCATCGGTTAAAATTGAAGGTCGTTCAGTAATCATGGAAGGCCCATCAAATCTTCAAGGCGCGGAAGTAGCAGCAACCGATTTAAGAGCTGCTGCCGCATTGATTTTGGCAGGACTTGCTGCAGACGGTATTACTCGAGTAAACGAACTTTATCATTTAGATCGCGGATACGTTAACTTTCATTCGAAACTGGCAGCTTTAGGCGCTGATATTGAGCGTGTTACTGTTGAACAAGTAGAAACGAAAGTTGGGCAATTGGTCTAATCTATTCATAATGGGCTTGCGGTGCTGCTTATCAGCTTCGCAAGCTTTTTTTATTGATGCTGAGAACTTCAAGAATTTTGTCAATGCGTTCCTGACTGTGATAAAATATTCAGTTAAGAGAGTCTTTTTGAGAATACATACACTAGAGAGAAGGTTTACTCAGCAGTGTTTTACACGTTGAATATTAGCTGTTCTGATTGGGTTTTACGATCACTGGAACTTTCGATTGAAGATGCAGAATAAATGGTTTTAAAAGGAGTACGGGCTTGATGTTTTCTAAAGATATTGGAATTGATCTAGGGACAGCGAATGTATTGATATACGTTAAAGGCAAAGGAATCATCTTAAATGAACCTTCTGTAGTGGCCATGGATCGGAAGACCAACGAAGTGCTGGCTGTGGGTAAAGAGGCTCGAAAAATGATGGGTAGGACGCCAAAGCATATAGTGGCTATTCGTCCATTAAAGGATGGTGTAATTCATGACTTTGACGTGACCGAAGCGATGCTGAAGCATTTTATTCACATATTAAAGTTGAAGGGTTTTATGACCAAGCCGCGCATCTTGATTTGCTGTCCGACAAATGTGACGAGTATCGAACAAAATGCAATTCGTGAAGTGGCCGAAAAAGCAGGCGGCAAGAAGGTTTATGTGGAAGTTGAGCCGAAAATGGCTGCCATTGGCGCTGGTCTCGATATCTATCAGCCTAGTGCCAGCATGGTCATCGATATTGGCGGTGGAACGACGGATGTCGCGGTCTTGTCCATGGGTGATATTGTGACGAGCGAAACGATTAAAACGGCGGGTGACCGGTTTGATCAGCAAATCATGCGGTATGTGAAACAGCATCATAAGCTGTTGATTGGGGAAAAAACTGCTGAGAAGATTAAGGTGGAGATTGGTACTGCATTACAGCATACTGAAGGAAAAGAGATGGAAATCCGTGGCCGCGATATTTTGACGGGGTTTCCGAAAACGTTGATCATCACATCGATGGAAGTCGAACAAGCACTTAGAGAATCCGTTCAATTAATTGTGGAGGCAGCGCGGATGGTGTTGGAGAAAACGCCGCCGGAACTGGGTTCTGATATTATTGAAAGTGGAGCAATCTTGACGGGAGGCGGCGCATTGCTGGATGGACTGGACCAACTACTGGCCAAAAAATTGGAAGTTCCGGTTTCTATCGCAGAGAATCCGATGGAATGCGTTGTCCTCGGCACAGGGTTAATGCTGGAAGCAAAAGAAAATATCTTTCGCCAAAAAAACAAAGTCAATTAGCAGATGGCAAAAAAAGAGCGTTCTAGTATAATGGAATGAGTTTATCGGAATTTTTTTTGCTGAGATTTGATAATTGAGTAGATGGAAAGGTTGACGGAGTGAATGGCTGAGCTGAAAAAAAACTTTTCTCTTCGGAAAAAAGATGAAAAAAAAGCAACAGATGCAAAAGCGCCGAAAAAGACATGGTGGGTGCAAATTCGTCTGTTTCCAATCTGGCTTCGTATTATCATGGTGGTCGCTTTGATTAGCTTAGCGGCTGTTTTTGGTGCAATGGTGGGCTTTGGTGTCATCGGAGATGGCGAACCAGCTGACGCTTTGAAATGGGAAACCTGGCAGCACATATTAGACATTATGGATGGGAAATAAGGAGAAACTTCGCATAGTTGGAGTTTTTGGTTTCCATTAAGCGTTAGGTGATTTATTTGGGCTTAATTGACCGTTATAGCAAGATAAAAGGAGCTGAATCGATTGTTGACAACAGAACAAATTCAGGCAATTTTGCCGCATCGTTATCCGTTTTTGATGGTGGATCGTATGTTGGAAATCGAAGCGGGCAAGAAAGCTGTCGGTTTAAAAAACGTATCGGCAAATGAACAATTTTTTAATGGCCATTTTCCAGGGTATCCGGTAATGCCGGGTGTGCTGATCGTTGAAGCGCTGGCACAAGTCGGTGCTGCAGCTGTCTTGCAGATGGATGCCAACAAAGGTCGTCTAGCATTCTTCACAGGTATCGATAACTGCCGTTTTAAACGACAGGTCGTCCCAGGCGATCAATTGCGCCTGGAAGTTGAATTGACGAAACTTCGCGGTTCAATGGGTAAAGGGCATGCCATTGCCACAGTAGACGGAGAAATAGCCTGTGAATGCGACATTCTTTTTGCTTTAGGGCCAGTTGTTGAAGCATAAGTTGGATCAACAAAACAAATAAAAAGCTGTTCACGAAAGTCAGAAACAATGACTTCCGTGAACAGCTTTTTTTAGTAAAGAAATTTTAAGAAAAACTAAGCTTCGTCTTTACGAAGACCAGGACGTGTGCGCATATCAGTTTCAAAACGTTCAAGAAGCTCATGGCCTTCAAGTCCATCTTCTAAGAGCTCAGATAGCAAAGTTTCTGCATATTTCCGACGGGCCCGTTTTAATGTGCCTTTCATCAATACCGAAGCATGCTCACCCATCACTTTTACGTCTTGAATCATAACTTCAAAAGGTGCCGGTTCGTTCCCAGGATAAGAAATTACGACTTGAACAGATACGACTTCTTGAGTTTCCATCAATTGATCAAAAATTTCTTGATGCGGTAAATCGATCAGCATTTCAAGAACCCATGAACGTTCATCATTTTCTTGGTTGATGATAATCCCATCAAAAACAGGATAGTCCATCACTTGCTCGTCTTTTTCAACACCTAATGACAGCATTTTAAATGTTTTCATGCAGCAATGCCTCCAATACTCACTTTATTTTAGTATAGCATATAGAAGATTTGACAGGCGAACCGTAAAGGCCGCTGAAAAAAATGGACACTCTTCTAAAAACTATTTTTGGTTTAGAGAGAGATCATCCCAAAACACAATCAATTCAATCAATAATGATGAAAAAAATATTATAACAGGTTTAAAAAATGAAATATGAAAGCAGAAAATCCATGAAAACTAATTTTTTCAGTTTTGCAAAGAATTCAATCTTCTTAGTATGCTCTAAGTAAGCGAAAGGAGGTGAGAAAATGAACCAAGTCGGAATTGTAGGACGTTTAACAAAAGATCCATCCATGCGTGTCATGAGTGAAGGGCGGATACATACATCCTTCATCATAGCGGTCTCCAGAAATTATAAAAATCAGAAAGGAGAAACGGAAACAGATTATGTTCTTTGCTCCACCTGGGGAAAGCCTGCTCACAATGTCTCGAAATACTGTGTTAAAGGTTCACTTGTCGCTGTCACAGGCCGCCTGCAATCGCGTTCTTATGACAAAGAAGATGGCACACGCATTTTTGTGACGGAAGTGCTCGGCGACCAGATCCGATTTCTCGACAGGAGAAAATCACAAGAAGAAACCGCCGCTCAGCAGGAGACAGCGCAGTCTGATGCAGACTTCGATTTCCAACCGCCGGGGACGGAGCAGGTAAACGTATAAACAATTAAGAAGGGGGCACTTAGCGATGCCAAAAGATGTACAGCTGCAACTGGAAGTGCATATGGAGCAATTGATCAAACTAACCGCTTTGCTCCATCAGCGATTGGCAGAGGCGGAGCGGGAACTAAGTGAACTGAAATCGATCTTCCGTTCCGTTCAAAAAGGGTAAACTTTCACGTCTAAAAGGGGAATCCGGCCAGGTGGGGACCTGGCCGGATTTATTTAAAGCTATTTAAAGTGAATAAGTAAACAGTTCCTTCAAGTCCGTGTCCGAAAGATCAGTCATCCATTGGCTGGATTGGATAAATTCTTCGGACATCGACTGCTTTTGCACCAGCAGGGAGTCGATTTTTTCCTCAATTGTCCCGATGGTCACAAATTTATGGACATGAACGAATTGCGTCTGTCCAATACGATAGGCACGGTCAGTCGCCTGGTTTTCCACGGCAGGGTTCCACCATCTGTCGGCATGGAGAACGTGTGTCGCGGCCGTTAAGTTAAGGCCAGTGCCACCCGCTTTCAAGGACAAGATGAAGATTGGGAATTTGCCTTCCTGGAAAGAAGCCACTAGGGAATCACGTTGTTGTTTCGGCATGCTACCGGTCAAGAACGGCACTTCATGGCCATACAATTCATTAATGGCCTGCTGCAGCAAATGCCCCATTCCGATATATTGCGTAAATATCAAACATTGTTCCCCGCGTTCAGCAATTTCCCCGGCCAAGGTCACAATGCGCTCCAGTTTTTGAGAACGAGGCAAGACTTCAGCGGCGCTCGTATACGGCTCTTTCAAATAGAGAGACGGATGATTACATAGCTGCTTCAATTTGCTCAACATTTTCAATACCAGACCTTTTTTCTCAAAACCTGTGAGCGTCTCCATTTTCTGCACCGTATCCTGCACCAGTCCTTCGTAAAGAGCGGCCTGTTCAGGCGTTAATGGACAATACTCCAACTGTTCCTGCTTTTCAGGCAGATTCAACTGCAAATCCGGGTCTTTTTTCGTTCGGCGCAATAGGAATGGCTGAATCCGCTGCCGCAATTTTTCTTTATGTTCTTCAGAATTATCACGTTCAATCGGAATCATGAAGGTTTCTTGGAACTGCTTAATGCGGTACAGGTAGCCTTTATTGATGAAATCGAAAATCGACCATAATTCAGACAGCCGGTTTTCAATCGGCGTACCCGTTAAGGCGATATGATGGTCGCCTTTAAACTTCCGGATCGTCCGCGATTGTTTTGTGTACATATTCTTGATGTTCTGCGCTTCGTCCAAGGTAATGCTCGACCAGTGCAGGCTCTGCATTTCCTCCCCATCAGAAGACACGATGCCGTAAGTCGATAAGACAACATCCGGTTTTTCTTCCGCTAAAAAGGCATTGAACTCATCGCCTTTTGGACGGATGCTGCCGTAATGGGTTGCAACCTTCAAATCAGGCGCAAAACGCTCCAATTCTTTTTGCCAGTTGCCGAGCACGGAAGTCGGACAGACAATCAGCGATGGCTGATCCGGATTTTTTCCGTGGACATGCAGCAGGTACGTTATTAGCTGAACCGTTTTTCCGAGCCCCATATCATCGGCCAAACAAAGGCCAAAGCCCTCCTCACGCATAAATACCAAATAATCAAAACCGATTTTCTGGTAAGGGCGCAGCTCTGTTAGTAAATTCTGTGGCAGCGGCGTTTCCGGCAAATCACGTTTATCTAATAGCTTATCGAGCAACGTTTTCAGCGATCGGTTCAAATGAAATTCAACCAGTGGATCTTCTTCTTCCGCCGTTTCTTCCAGCATGATTTCGGGTACGTTCTGAAACAACATGTCTTTGATGGTCCAGTCGGCATCTTCTGCTTCCTCAATCATCTTACGCAATTGCATCAATAGGTTTGAATCGACGCGTACCCATTCATTGCCAATACGAATAAATTCCTTGTTCTCGGACACTAACCGTTGAAAATCTTGCATGCTGAGATCATGGCCATTAAGGGAAAACTGCCAGTCAAAATTGATAATCTGGTCGAGTCCAACAACCGACGCTTTCTTAATCGGCGAGTTGACATTGGCTTTGACATGGATTTTCGATTCTTGAACAACCTTCAGCCAAGAAGGAATCGATACTTCGATACCAAACGCCTGCAGAATTTCTGCATCGTTGCGCAGAAACTCAAGAATTTCTGCGTCAGTCCATTCAACGTGATAAAAACGGTCTTCATCAAACTGCTCGACAGAAGGGCATAAGCTTAACAGCAGCGATTGGCGTTGTTGAATATCCTCCGCAAAGGCGCGCCATTTCTCTGGCAAAGCCTTGTCGATCGGTTCATTTGCACGACGCTTGGAAGGGGACCAGTAGACGCTGCCCCTTTTCGAACGCATCACGACTTTAAAGGACCAGAATTCATCTGCATCCGGTTCACTTAACTGTACTGCGACGACATAGTCATCCGCATCTGGTAAGCCCTGCCAACCCGCCTGTTGGATAAATCCCTGGATATAAGGCAGCTGGGCTACCATTAATCCTTTTTGGCGCAATTGATGATGGATCGTATCACTAAGGAAAGTCCGGATTTCCTGATCGCCGTACTTATCGCTGATGAGGATGTCACCGTCTTCAACCGAGACATGATCCCATAAATCTGGATCGCTCAAGGAATCAGCGACTTTTCCCGCAAGCTTCAGCCAGTCTTCATCTTCCTTGCGTTGTCCGGCGAACATCACATAATGGTGAGGTTCACGCTGAAATAAGCGGACAAAATCAGCGGGGGTCAGCACTAGGTCTAGTCCATCTGTCTGTGCGGTCAAACCAAAAAAGCTATCTTTGTCTAGAAAATACAAATATGGCTTCCAGATTTCCGGCGGAATCCGGTTGCCGGCTTCATTGGTCGCCTGGATACGGAAAAGTTCTCCGCGGCTGATCGTTAAATAATAGAGGCGGCTTCCTTCAGTTTGGAATTGATTCATATCAGATTTCCTTTCTCGATCTCTTCCTGAAGTGCACGCAGACGTTTGTTCTGTGTGCGGATTTCATTGATGTAGGCAGTCCAGAACTCCATTTGACCGCTTTTCTTGCAGGCAGCTTTCATCTTTTTCCAGATGCGCACGGCTTGCTTGTAGCTCGGCCGGTTGCGCTCATCTAAATAAGCCAGCGCATACCGGTGAAAGAGGGGCAACACATAATCAGGCGCTTTTGTCTGCACTTCTTTGAGTCCGCATTCCTCTGCGAAATATAAAGGGGAGTTATGAAGATGATGCAGTTCTGCCCATTGTTTGTATAATTGCTTTTCAATCAGGTAAGCAGAGTAGGCTGGGAGTCCATAATGGCCAAATTGCTTGAACAAGTCTTCCCAGTCCAACTCACTCAACTCGATTTGCGAAAACAAGCGGCTGAGTGTCCGCACATAGTGATGGCGGTATTGTGTATAAAGTCCTTCAAACAGGAAGGTTTTCACATGAGGTTTGATTTCCATCAAAATACTTGTCAATGCTTGTGGATGATTTTCATTTTCGGCAAGAACAGCCAGTTCAATCCAGTCATGCATTTCGTTTGGTGATATTTTTCGAACCTCAAGCTCTTTTTTTAAGATAATAGCAAAAAATGCTTTCAGCCGTTCGTCCGGATTTTTAAGCACACCAAGCTCTTTTTCGCGAATCCGGTTAGTGGTGAATAAATTGGTCCAAAACAATTGGTAAAGTAAAAATCGTTGCGAAAATGAGTTATCTTTCACTTCTATGAATTCACGGATCAATGTTTTCAGGTATTCAAAAAAAGCATCCGTTTCAAATGTCCGGTGCTGAACGCGCAGTTGACCGAGCAAATCACGCAATTCGTGTAATTCATCATCAAACCAAGTCTTAAAAAAGGAATGATGGACTTCTTGTGTGCCAGCGACAAAAGTCGCCCACACTTCGGTCAATGAAATAAAATGGGCATAGGTTCGGTAAAGCACCTTCCATTCGCGTTCCAAGGGTACGTAGGATAAGGAGTTCTTCAAACGACCGTCATACATCTGTTCAAAATAAAAATAATTGCGTGTGGTGTAGTCTGGAATGTCGTCGCGCCATACGCTGCGAATCAATTTTGTCCATTGTTCAGGCGAGCGCTTTTCGGATAATAAAGTTAGCTGCTTGTTTTCGGGCTCGCGCCAGGCGGCAACCCATTCAGAAAGCGAGCCGATTTTTTGATACAGCGAAAAAATGACCGCTAGTCGATGGCGGCACATCGTTTCCTGCGGACAGGCACAAATTGCCGTGAGCTTGTCGAAGTTGAGAACCACTTTAACTGCATGTGCATCTTTGACGATTGCTTCGAGCAACAATCGCTCTTCATTGAACGACTGAATCTGAACGCCGTCGTGACGCACTAAAAAGACTGCTTTTCGAACCATTTCTTCATCCAACGCACGAGTTGGCAGAAGTGATTTGTCGATAGCAGCCATATAATTGTGAATCGTATCTTCGAATCTTTTCGCCAGGGATTGAACCGTAGCCATATGCATCGCCCCAAAATAAAACTTTCCTTCTATTGTACGACTTTCTGGCTGCTCCGTAAATGGTGAAGAATGTATAGTCGTTTTAGTGGCTATAAAATCAAGAGATTATTTTTATTCAGTCCTTGTTTTATGTAAATCAAATGGTATTATAAAAGTAATAAAGACCTAATTAAATTGTGTGGATAGGAGAATGATAGTTGTTCAATTCGTTTATTTTGGAAATCCCCGATTTGCGATCCGTTTTACATCCAAAGGACATTATGGCTTGGGAAGTAGTGTATGCGAAGGCCGAATTGGTATTTGGTAAGATCAGTTGGCAAATTTCATCAGATGGTAATTGTTATAGTATCCATAACCCTCGGCTGTTTCCGGATTACCTAGAGCAGGTGCAGGTCGATTTCAAAATGAACCAAATTATTTTTTGTAAACGGCAATTGTCCGACGAGGAATTCCATGTTCTGGTAGCTTATATCATGGAGAAAGTATCCATTTATATCAATCCGAACGAAATGCATTTCATGGTCACCGCTCCACGCCATCGCCACCAACGAACACGCAGCAAAAAATAACAAGGCTTTTTTCCTCAACCTGCCGGCTAACCTGTATTTTGGTAGCTGACAGGTTTTTTATTTGGGAAGAAGGAGTGTTCTATTGGCTGCGGTGATACTTTTTTTGTAGTAGCTAGGTTGGCAGGTTGATTTTGGTAAGGAGAAATCCTAATGGCATGTGGTAGATAGGAAGTGTGGGCTTTTGGAATCGCTCGACAGCGATGTTGTACTTGGAGTAGACAGGTTCTATAAAAAGTTTTTGGGTTGCTACATGAAGTTTTGATGCTTCTTCGTGCAGCTGTTGTTGCCTCTGCTAAACTTGTTTTCTTCTCTACATGAACCCATTAACTTGTTACAAGGATTTCACAACAAAAATTACATTTTTTCCGAGGGTCAGGGTGGCCGGAAAGTATCGTTTCTATACTCAAGTATCCAGCATACAAACAGCTTCCATTAAGTGGGGCTAGTTCAATAAAATATGTGACAGAAATATGTTCTGAAACCTCTATTATATGAGGAGGTTCCTGTGCAATACTATTTTCGAAAAGACCTTTTTATGGTACAATAGTTGTAATCAGAATATTAAAAAAATGGGGGTGAATCAGATGTTGCATGTGAAACTCATGAAGCCGTTCTATACAAAGAAAGAAGGGCATTTAGTGAAATTCGTTTTTGCTTATCAATACTTCTCCATTATGAAAGATGATGAATTGTTCCACTTTATTCCCGTGGAAGGCAAAGAGATTATCGTCAACCTCAATACGTTCCAAGTGGAAAACCTCTCGGAAGTTTTCGTCTTTCAAAAAGGTAACCGCTTTATCCGCTTGCCTCTCTATCAATTGTTGCTCGTGTCGGACATCCACAGACACCTCCAAGCAATTTTACAGGAAGAAAGAGACGAATTGATTGAAGTAAATGAACAGTCCGTGAAAGAAGCCGTTGACGCTATTTACTTTCTGGAACAGGAAAACTACAGTCGAATGATCGACGAAGCATTAAGCGCAGGAGATCGAACGATGTTTGATAGATTATGGGCCCAACAGCGGGAATCACAACAATTACATGGAGGTTTGTAAAGTGAAATCAGCAGCCTATGGATAAAAAACGTCTCTCCGGATTAATGGGTAGGCGTTTTTGAATGCAAAAAAAGCAATTTTAAAAGCTCTTTTCCATTTAGATTGGAAAAGAGCTTTTAAATTTCTGCATCAATCATAGGACACCCCTTACATCAAAGTATAAAAATTGATAAATAGCATAACTGCTGTCGAGCCAACTACTCCGATTGCAAGATCTCCCCAGCCAAGTTCAAGTACTTTATCGGAATTCATGGTCATCCGCTCCTTTTCAATTAGGTTTGTTAATGGAGGATCTTACAAGTAAGTTACAGTGTTTGCTAACTTGTTTTTAGTATAAATAAATGATTCTTAATAAACATCGTACAAAATAACTAAAAATTCTAAAAAATAAAATAAAATGAATTTAATTGTCCCGCTTTTGAATAAAAGATCAATAGGACCTGGATTGAACTATGGGGCTATTATTGGTACATTGAGCCATAAGGAATGGACGGATGTCCTAAAAAAGAGGAACTTTCTTAAAGAAATTCTATTTGTCTATGGATATGCAAGGCGTCACAGCATTGCCAGATTATACATATGTGGATTCGGAAAAAGTCAACTATGAGCGGGGACGTCGTTTAACGACGGAAGATGCCAATGCTATCATCCGGGGTTCCGTTGAGTCCGGTGACGATGAATGTTTAGTCAATGACAGTCATTCGAAGATAAACAATCTAATTGCCGAGGAGTTGCACGAAAGAGCAGAGTTGATTACTGGCGGAGTTAAAGCGTATTCGATGGTCGAAAGTTTGGACAGCAGTTTTATCGGTGCTTTTTTTGCGGGTTACCACGCGCGTGCAGGCCAAAAAGGCGTTACGGCCCATTCGATGATTTTTGCGGTCCGAACGATGTGGATCAACAGAGTGGAAATCGGCGAGATCGGTTTTAACGCCTACGTTGCTGGTTACTACGGGGTACCGGTTTTATTGATGGCAGGAAACGATTGTGCGTGCAGAGAAGCAGAGGCGCTGATTCCGAACATCACAACAGCGGCTGTGAAAAAGTCACTGTCGCGTTCAGCCGTCCGAACGATGCATCCGGAAAAAGCGCAAAGATACTTGCACGAACAGATCATGCAGGCCATTGAAAATAAAGGGAATGTCAAACCTCTAAGACCATCTGAAAAGCCGCTGTTGAAAATTGAGTTTACCCATTATCGACAAGCTGAGCTGGCTGCTATGTTGCCCGGCTGTGAGTTAGAAGAAGGTACGACAATCGTCCATTTCCAAGCCAAAGATATACTATGAGCCTACCGCGCCATGCTGGTGATGACCGAACTTGCGATGCAGGCGAAGTTCTGCTGAACCGCGACTTAGTTAAAGAGAACCACTTACAGGTTATAATGAAGAAAGTATGAAAATTAAAAGGAGTAGATCATCTTGAGAAAATTACCGAAACGACTGAAAAAAGGGGATTTGGTTGGTGTCATTGCACCTTCAAGTCCACCGGATCAAGAAAGTCTACAGAGGGCTTTGCCGTTTTTAGAAGAACTTGGCTTGACAATCAAGCTCGGCAAATCAGTTAGCGCGACACATGGCTATTTAGCGGGAACCGATGAAGAACGCTTAGCAGATCTTCATGCTATGTTTGAAGACCCGGAAGTATCGGGCATTTTTTGTGCGGGTGGAGGATACGGAGCTGCTCGTTTAGCAGACAAAATCGATTACGCCATGATCAAGGAAAATCCAAAAGTATTCTGGGGATATTCAGATATTAGCTTTTTACATACAGCCATCGGGGAATACGCTGATTTGGTGACATTCCACGGACCGATGTTAGCTTCAGATGTCGGCAAACCCGAATTCCATGAACGCAGTGGGCGCATGTTCGGCCAATTATTTAAGCCATTTGAACTTCATTACACAGAAGAAGTGGCACCGCTTGAAACAATAATCGGTGGAATCGTACAAGGCGCGATGGTTGGTGGCAATCTATCGCTGATCCGCAGTGCAATCGGCACGAAGTTCGACTTGGACGTTAAAGGCAAGATTTTATTGATTGAAGACATTGATAAAGAGCCTTATGAAGTGGACGGAATTCTCAATCAAATGCGCATGTCTCGAAAATTCGATGAGGCGGCAGGCATTGTCATTGGCGATTTCAAAAATGCCGAACCGAAAAAGCGCAAAGCATCGTTAACGATGGATCAAGTATTCAATGATTATTTCGGAGCGTTGAAAATTCCCGTTGTTAAAGGCTTTAAAATCGGCCATTGCGAACCGCATTTTTCTGTGCCGCTTGGTACGCTCGCAAGATTGGATGGCGATGCCAAAACTTTGACCATTCTTCCGGGCGTTGAATAACTTTCTGAAAATCAGTAAAGAAATGGAGTGAAGAGCTTGCTGCAGAAAGAATCCACAGCATGGGTATGCAGTGTTCCGGTCGCAACCGTTTGGACGGCACCTGAAAAAGTACGTCCCATCGACACGGATAACATTATGGAAAACCCGAATATTAATAAATGGCTGCAGGAAATGAGCCGTGAGGAAAATAAAGATCTGACCGATAGCAACCGGATCCAGACACAACTTCTTTATGGAGAACCTGTGTTGATTGATGAAGTGGTGAATGGCTGGGCAAAAATTATCGCAATTTGGCAGCCTTGCCAAAAAGAAGAGCGGGGTTACCCGGGATGGGTGCCCATGAGTCAATTAAAGGAAGTCGAAGCCTTGACTGAACTCGGCTACGCCCGTGTAACACAGAATAAAGCCCAGCTCTGGACAGAAGACTTCAAACCCCTAAAAGCTGTTTCTTTTAATACCTTATTGCCGGTCAAAGAACTTGGCGATTTTGTCCGACTGCACACGCCAGATGGCGACGCTATCATCATGGCAGATGCTGTGGAAATCGTCGCCGCCTATAATCGCGGTCTACAGGCAAATGGACTGGATATTGCAAAATTGGGCGCAGAATTTTTAGACTTGCCTTATTTATGGGCCGGCATGTCAAGCTATGGTTTTGACTGTTCAGGACTCACTTACAATCTAATGAAAGCGAATGGTATTAGCATTTCACGCGATGCCGTGGACCAAGCGCTCGAAGGCACCGAAATCAACCAGTATGACCCGGACTCTTGGCATATTGGCGATCTGCTGTTCTTTGCTTACGAGGAAGGGAAAGGAAAGCTGCATCACGTAGGCGTCTATTATGGCGACGGCTTGATGCTCCATTCGCCAACTCCTGGAAAAGCGGTAGAGATCATTGAGTTGGCTGGTACAAAGCACGAAACGGAATTGTGTGCGGTCCGTCGATTCACTGAAAAGCAGTACCGGGACTAAAGAGTAGCTATCTTCTCTATATTTTCCAAATAGTCCTCCAGTAATGGCTTACCGAATAAATTCATTTAGCTAAAGGGTTTGCTGAGAGATGAAATCAGTAGTGAATTGTGATATAATAGACAGATATTGCTTTACAAAAGAGAGGCGTGGTAATGATGGCATTCCAACCCCATGAAAAAGAAGTATCAGAATTCGTAGCAGCCCGCTACATTGGCGAATGGATTTCGTTCACTCGTAACGATGTCGATGTCAACGGCACCATCTTTAAAATTATGGACAACTCAGTGATTGTTGAAATTTCGCCAGAAGATGCAAAAGAAATAGGTGCAGCATCCAACATGACTGTAATTTCACATAAGAAATACCGGATCATCGAAGCGTAAGTTGATTAGAAGAAAGGCTGTTCATGGCGAACAGCCTTTTTTTGTTGTTGTTTTTTGGAGCTATTTTGTAAGAATAAGATGGCGATTGGGAAGGGAGTGGGGATTGTGCGGTTCTAAAAGTCACTTCGATCGCTTTGGAGCGGATTCCCGCGATAACCCAGACAGCTAGGGAATAGCAATGGTAGTTTTTGAATGTTCTATAAGCCGCTTCGGTCGCTCTGGAGTAGACTCCCGCAATAAGCCGGGCCCAGCTCTGCTTGCCAGTCTTATCGCTCCATCACCTCCGTTTACGCGCCTCGGCTTGGTGGGTGGTTTGATGGAACGTAATAGTTGTGTGGAGCAAGTAGGTGACGTTGGATTCTGGAGTCGCTTTGCGTTGAGGGTAGAGTGGTGCCAGATTCTACAGATGGATTTTGCATTTCAACAGTAAGGGTTCATGTTTCTTCATCAACCACGCTTCTGTGTCTTTTAGCTCAAACGCTTCAAATATTGAAAAATGTACCAGCTAATACGTTCCAAAGGGGAAGTTTTTTTGGTAAAGTAAAGTGAAGCAGAACGTCAATTGCCTTGAAAGGAACTATACGCATGATATCAGACTTTAGATTCTGGCACTTTTTCCCAAGACAAGGCCAACTTATACATAATATACAACACACCGAAATGCGCAATGTCAACAAGCGTATTGCGTGCATCATTGCTATTGGTTTGTTGGTTTTTGCGCTCAGTGAAATTTGGGGGATGAACACCGAGTCGCTGACGCCGCTTTTAGCAGCGGGCATGTGGGATGCCTACACATTGGCGCGCTGGACTTCGCTTACGGGTACGCTCCTGTGGGCAGGCTTTTATTTAGCTTTCCATCTTTATGGTGCTGCTTTCTTGTTTAGTAAGGTTTTGAAGGTACCGTGGCGGGCAGCAATTATCATGCAGACCTACGTTACCGCTCTGCTAGTCATCGAAAAAGGCCTGATTTTCCTGTTGTTTGCTTTAACCGGTTTTACGATGTCTGTCTCGATTTTCTCGTTTGGACCAATCGCCTCTACATTTCTTGATAATCATTTCCTAATTTACTTCTTTAACCAGTTGACGTTATTTACTTCTTTGATAATTGCGGTGCAGTACCGTTTTATCCGCAACTTTACAAAAATTAATCCAAAATTGATTTTATTCGGCTTGATCATGCTTCATATTTTCGCAGCCTTGATCGTTGCATCGTTCAGTCTGATTCCGATAAATGATATGCTGAGCGGATTTATGGAAGGAGGGAATCCGTTTGAATAGATTCTTTTTTATTGGTCTATCCATCGCGATTATTGCCTTTTTAACGGCTAACTCCCTTTTGATGTTCGGTGAGAAAAGTATTTTATCTAAAAGCGTCTATGTCAGCGACTACGAACAGGCCTATACGGGTGAACACGAAATCAGCCTGTTCAAGGAAGCCTTGACGGCGCCTCAAGACACTGTGGAAATTTATGTGCAGGACCATGAAGCGCTTCAGCAGTGGATGGTCAAGGAAGGGGACAGCGTCACTGCAGGATCTGAACTTGCGACTTTGAACGAAGCGCAAACGGAGGAACAGCGTGCAGTTTGGGAAACGCAGAAAACTGCCTTGGAAGGGCAACGGACCGAAGTAGAAAATTCACTTACCACTCTTCAGCAGTCAAGAGCAGCCCAAGGCGGACCAGTTTCACAGGATGCAACTGATAATTCCGAAATTACCAATGAAGATGATGAGACTATACAGTTTGATGTTAATGTCTCTGTTGGTGTAGCGGTTCCGCAAGACGGTTCATACGCTGCCGGCATCGCTCAGGCTGAGCAACAATTGGCTGCCATCGAATCGCAATTGGCGGTGCTCGATGCGCAATTATCACAAAGCTTGTCGAACCCTTCAGTTATCAGCCCAGTAGACGGAACGGTATCTAAGATCAACGGAGAGACAGAACCCTTAAGTATTGAAATCTATTCGAATGAAAAAGTATTCCTCAGCTATGTATTGGAGGATGAATGGCCGCTCGTAGAAGTGGCGGATGTGGTCAAAATTGAAGGCGAAGGCATCCAGGGCATTGCTACGGGGACCGTCCAAAGCGTTTCCAAGATGCCAGCCGAAGAAACCAAATGGCTGGAAGCCTATCATCATTTAGATTCGAAAGAGCAGAACAACCCTCTTGCTTACTACGAGGTGCGGATTGTCGCGGATACACCAATTGAAAACGACATTCCATATGGCAGCAATGTCAACACGTCCATCACATTGGAAACAGCTGAAGATACAGTTGCACTTCCGATTTCCTGGCTCTTCGATTACGATGGAGTTGATGGAAAAATCCATACCTTGAACATCAATGGACGTCCACAAACACTGACAGTAGCAACCGATTTTGAAGACGGAACAAAAGCCGTGCTGTCTGAAGGCCCTGAAGCCGGAACGATGGTCATCAAGGAAGACAAGTTAGAGAATTTTGTGTCTCCTCCCAAGGTCTTCATGCCGTTCCCGGACCGTCAGCCTAATTTCGAATATGCCAAAAATACCTATTGGCGTGCTTATGTTGAATACTTGCTGGCACGTTAAAGTTCACCAGATCAACCCGGAAGCAGCGGCTTTCGGGTTTTCGATTGTTCAAAAAGACAGCAAGTGGGGTTAATCTTCACTGGGCAATGGTGTACGATAGATTCAGATAAGAGAGCTCTTTTCTAGGGAGGGCATTGATTTGCCGCTAGGGCGGAACGAAAAAAGCAAGTGAACGGAGTGTGTGGAATGGAAGAAACGGATTGGCGGTTTAAGATAGCCCACCGTGAAGCTTGGATCGGTGTCGGATTGGCGCTGTTCAATTTTGTTTGGTGGTTTGGATTTGCCTATGGGCTAGGCTCACGACCGGTTGAAGAATACAGCTATATCTTTGGCTTGCCGGATTGGTTTTTCTACAGCTGTGTCCTCGGCTTTTTGGTGATTTCGGTATTGGTGATCGTTATCGTGAAATTCTTCTTCATAGAAGTGCCTTTTGATGAAGAGGAGGACTCCCGATGAATTATGCAGTATTGTTGCCAATGATTGCTTTTTTATTGGTCATCTTCTTTATCGGCTATTGGGCAAGCCGCAAATTGACGACATCCTCCAATTTTATCAGCGATTATTTCCTGGGGGGCCGTGAGCTCGGCGGCTTCGTGCTGGCTATGACAATGGTGGCGACCTACGGCAGTGCCTCTAGTTTTCTAGGTGGTCCCGGAACGGCCTATACCATGGGCTTCGGCTGGGTGCTGTTGGCTATGGCTCAAGTAGTTACCGGCTATTTCGTATTAATGATTCTAGGTAAGAAATACGCCATCATGGCGCGTCGCTACAAGGCGATCACTATGATTGATTTCCTCAAATCACGCTATAACAGTTCAGTTGTTGTGTTACTGTCAGCTCTCAGTATTATTGTCTTTCTTTTCTCCGCCATGGCAGCGCAATGGATTGGCGGCGCACGCCTGGTAGAATCGCTGACGGGTTTATCGTATAATTCAGCTCTTTTTTTATTTGCTGTCAGTGTGCTCGTTTACGTTACCATTGGCGGTTTCCGCGCGGTTGCTTTGACCGATGCCGTACAAGGTGCCGTTATGCTTATAGGAACGCTGGTCCTGCTGATCGCAGTCATTATCGCAGGTGGCGGCATTCCGAACATTGTCAATGACCTTATCAATGAAAACCCGAATTTGGTCACGCCTTACGGAGCAAACGGTGATTTGACGGCCGCTTACGTGTCATCGTTCTGGATTTTGGTTGGTGTCGGCGTAGTTGGATTGCCGCAGATTGCGGTGCGTGCGATGTCCTATAAGAATTCACGCTCGATGCACAGAGCCTTAATCATCGGGACGATTGTCACCGGGATTATTATGCTCAATATGCATTTGATTGGAGTCTTTGCCCGTCCTGTTATGCCGGGAATCGAAATTGGCGATAAAGTCATTCCGCTGATTGCACTGGAAACTTTGCCTCCGTGGGTAGCGGGAATCGTCTTGGCTGCTCCGATGGCAGCCATCATGTCGACCGTCGATTCCTTATTGCTGTTGGTCAGCTCGTCGATTGTCAAAGACGTCTATTTGAATTACGTTAAGCCTGATGCCAGCATCAAAACCATCAAGCGTATTTCCTTTGGCGTCACTGGTACACTCGGCGTTATCGTCTTTTTACTGGCTTTGAATCCGCCAGAGCTGCTGATTTTTTTGAATTTATTCGCGTTCGGGGGCCTAGAAGCTGCTTTTATATGGCCGATCGTCCTCGGTTTGTATTGGAAATGGGGCAATAAATACGGAGCGATTGCATCGATGGCGACGGGAATCACCAGTTATATCGCGCTGCATTTCTATAACCTGGAAAATGGCAACTTGTTTGGCGTTCATACCGTCACGTTGCCAGTGCTGCTATCACTCGCCGCCTTTATCACGTTTAGTTTATTGATTGGCAGGAAGGCTTATCAGTACAATATTCCAACAGCCAAGTAAATTATCGGACGTTTACAGATGCCAGAAACAGCGGTAAAATAAATGCTTATATTCAGATAGATGAAAGAAGGTCTTCGACATTGACTCAGTGGAAAATTTACGGCATCCTGACGGCTGTGATGATTGTTTGGGGCTTTAACCTAGCCACTGTTAAATATATGGTGGAATTTGTAGACCCTGTGACGTTGACGGCATTCCGTATTTTGTTGGCCGGATTGTCAGTCATGGGGATCCTGGCAAGCTTCAGAATGCTGCGATGGCCAGCCAAAAGTGATTGGAAATTTATCTTTCTCGGTTCGCTGCTTAATGTTGTCGGACACCATTATTTCCTGTCGAACGGCTTGTCTCTGACAACAGGTTCGAATGCAGGACTGATTCTGGGTACGGGACCTATGTTGACAGCGGTACTGGTATCGCTGATCATGCGCAACTATCCATCTAACCTGCAATGGCTCGGCGTCGTGGTCGGATTTGCGGGTGTAGCCGCCACGGTAATGGTAGGAAATGGTGCCGCTGCAGGATTGAACGTCGGTGACATCTTCGTCTTCATCTCGATTTTGGCACAAGTGTTGAGCTATATCGTCATCGCCAATGCAGCGCGTTCTCTGGATCCGCGCCTATTGACGGGCTATATGTTTGTCACGGGCGCGTTGGTGCTGTTCATCATTTCACTTATACAAGAGCCCGGTGAAATCCAGGCTTTCGCAACAGTTCCTTTCTCTTTTTGGATTGCTTTCTTATTTTCGGCTATGCTCGGAACAGCAGTCGGCCATATGCTCTATAATTACTCAATCGGACAGGCGGGACCGACCAAAGCCGCTATTTTCATGAACCTCAACACCTTATTCTCTTTAGTGGGTGCCAGCGTGATTTTAAATGAACAGATCACCCCCGGCCATATCTACGGATTGGTATTGATTGTCATCGGTGTGCTATTCGGCTCCGGAGCCGCAGAGGATCTCTTGAAGAAACGCAGAAAACGGCTTTCCCAATGAGCTGTTTTTCTTATTGTCCCAATCTTGGAAGCTGCGGCGAACGTAGGAATCTTTCAAGCATATTCTTTTTGTTTAGCAGCAAGTTTATTATAATAGAAGAAAGTTAGACAGTTTGAACAACTAAAGGAGTGAAGAACCGTGACCACATTATGGGGGACGCCAGAGAAATTGCAGGAATTATTGTGTGAACTTGTCAGTTGGAAAAGCCTGACCTTGACCGATGGAGAAGTAGAGTTTGCCTATAAGCTGACAGATAAACTCATGGAGCTTCCGTATTTCCAAGAACATCCTGAATATATTGGTTTGGGTGAAGTGAACTGGGAGCGGCAAAACGTAACAGCTCTCTATAAACACCCGGAAGCTGTGGACACCATCGTCCTCATCAGCCATTTCGACACCGTTCATACAGGAGAATATGGAGATCTGGAACCTTTGGCATTCAGCCCCTATAAGCTGGCGGAAGCTTTTAAGCTAATTCGCGACGAACTCGACGCAGATACGTTAAGCGATCTTGATTCTGATGAATACCTGTTCGGACGCGGCACCATGGACATGAAAGCAGGGCTCGCGCTGCACATGGCGTTGATTGAAAAAGCTTCAATTGAAGAATGGCCGATCAATCTGTTACTGATGACGGTTCCGGATGAAGAAGTCAACTCGGCAGGTATGCGCTATGGCGTAGCCAAGCTGCTCGACCTTGAGCGCGAGCATGGACTGGAATACATCCTGTTCCTTAACGGAGAACCTGTTTTTGCAATGAAGCCCGGAGACAAGGCTCATTATGTCTATACCGGATCAATCGGTAAAATCATGCCATCCGCTTTGTTCTATGGCAAAGAGACTCACGCTGGGGAACCCCTGTCTGGCATCACTTCAAGTTATATCTCGACCTATCTGACGCATCGCATGGAATGGAATTCAAGCTTCAAGGAAGTCGTTTATGGAGAAACAACTCCTTTGCCGGTAACCCTGATGCAACGTGATATGAAACTGGACTACTCGGCACAGACGCCTTATCGCACTTCTGCCATGTACAATGTCTTTACCATGGAACGTGACGCCGAAGAAGTGTTCCAGATTTTCGAAAACGTCGCTAAAGAAGCAGCGGCCCATTGCGAGCGCGATTACTACGCCATGTGCGAACGCGAAAACATTCAGCCGGTCGGTAGCATCAACGTCATGCGCTACGAAAAGCTGTTGGACTACGCGCGCAATAAATTCGGCCATGACTACATCACCGATCTGTTGCGCGATACCTTGATGCACCCCGAATGGGATGTCCGGGAAAAATCTATGCATGTGACAGATATCCTACTTATTAACTGCCAGGAGTTGACGCCTGCCATGGTGCTGATGTACGCGCCGCCTTATTACCCGTCCGTCAACTCGTCCGAAAACGAGCTGGTCAAGCTATGCGTCCAGCAAGTTACAGCCAACGCAAAAGAAAAATTCAATCTAGACATCGAGCAAGGGCATTATTTTAACGGCATCTCAGATCTGAGCTATGTTAACTACAACGATCAAAACGGTGGTTGGATTACCTATGAAAACAACACGCCCGTCTACGGCGATCCCTACAGCATCCCGTTCCAGGCAATGAAGCAGCTGACCGCTCCCGTCCTGAACGTTGGTCCGTACGGCAAAGACGCCCATAAACGCACCGAGCGTCTGCACATCAAAAACACATTTGAAGAAATGCCCATCCTGTTAGAAGAAATGATCTTGTCCATACCCGTAAAAAGCCGCCATTAAGGCGGCTTTTTTGGTTTATGGCTTTTCGCATGTGAAATCGCTTTTGGGGCTTGTCCTATAAGTGTTTAAAGGGTTTGTAGGGAGTGCCATCGATAATAAACGATAAGACACTTAGAGATGACGAAAGTTCGGATGGGAGTCTGAAAAACTGATGTAGACGATGGAGAAATTCATGTAGAGACGTGTGAGAGTGAGATAGGAAGCGAGCGATGTGCGAAAGTTCACCTTGCACCGGAAAAGCTTCATGCAGCAACCACAATACTTCTCACGACAATCAAAAATTTATAACCAAAAGATGCGAGTCGCATATATGTAAACCCGGCTACCCATAAAGACAGCTCAAATCTCATATTCGGAAGATATAGAGCCCCTAAATATGAGGTTTGGGTATAAATGGTAATTAATAAAAAATCCTGTTAAACTAATAATAAAAGGAGGAGTTTCATGATTATCAAACACCGTGAAAAACCAGTAAAGATTGCGGGCTATGAAGCTTTTTTGAAAAGGTTATCGCCAAATCACCCAAAAAAGTCGGCGGTAAAAAATAACCTCAATCATGCGAAAGCCGGATATGGCGGAGAAGTTCGCTTGGATGGAGCGTTAGAATGTTTCGATCCGCCATATGCGCATTTGATTCTCCAGGATTATTCATTGCCAACTCCGTTCAATATCCAGGTGGACACCCTGGTGCTCACACAGAGCTGTGTATTTTTGCTAGAAGTCAAAAATATTACAGGCAAACTTCAATTCAAACAAAATCCGAGCGCGCTGCATCCAGTTCTTGCGGACGGCAAAATCAAAAGCTATAAAAGCCCGATTACACAAATGAATGATGCAACAATGCAAATGCAGGCGTTTTTGAAAACTACCGGATGTCCTGTGCCGATCGCAAGCATCATCGTGATCGCGCATCCGTCGCAAATTGTGGAAGACGCGCCGCACGCTGCTCGGGTTCTCTCGGCAGGAGAAGTCAATTTCTATTTATCGGAGATGAAACTGCCGAATCCAATTCTTTCTATAGAAGAACTCCATCGCCTTGGCCAAACATTCCTGAATGCTCATCAGGATTATCAGTCATTTCCACTAGCACCTAAATTTCAAATTGAACTCTCTGAAATCGAACCCGGCGTCTTTTGTCCACGCTGCCATCTTGGGAAAATGGAAAGGACGAAAGTGGCATGGGAATGTGAGATATGTCGTTTGATTAGCAGAAACGCACATTCAGAAGCGCTCAATGACTGGTTTATGCTAATAAAATCGTCCATCAATACAGCTGAATGCTGTGAGTTTATTGGATTGAAGAGTCTCGACACAGCTAAGCATTTCCTCATCAAAAGTGGTTGTCAGCCGGTCGGCAGCCGGCGGTATCGCCACTATATTCAGCAACAGTAAAGACAAATTTTTGTCTCAACGATGAGATTTCTGGTTTCATTCGCAAACACCCGGGTAAAACGCAGCACACATCCCATCATTCAACCATTTCTTCACAAATCTCCTCTCCCCTCGTGTACAATCAAACTATCGTATTGAATTTCTTAGACAAAGGAGACAAGTACATGGACATTGAACAGCGAATACTTGATTACTTCAACCATTTCCACAGCCATCCAGAAGTCAGTTGGAAAGAGGTGGAGACCACTAAGAAACTGGTGGAAATTATGACAGAGCTCGGAATTCAACATCATACGTTTCCGGATGTCACCGGGGTGATTGCGGAAATTGGCGATGGACCGGAAGTGGTGGCGGTACGTGCGGACATTGATGCGCTCTGGCAGGAAGTGGACGGCAAATTGCAGGCCAATCATTCTTGCGGTCACGATGCCAATATGGCCATGGTGCTCGGCGCGTTGCTGTACTTAAAAGATGAAACATTGACGAAACGTGTGCGTTTTATTTTCCAGCCAGCAGAAGAGCTGGGCAACGGTTCACTGTCGATGATCGAGCGGGGGGCAATCGACGGAGTGTCACACTTATACGGTGTGCATTTGCGTCCCATCGAGGAATTGCCGTTTGGCCAGGTGACACCTGCACTCTATCACGGATCAGGCATTTTCCTGAGAGGGAAAATCACCGGAGTGGATGCCCACGGAGCCCGTCCGCATCAAGGAAAAAACGCCATCGATGCGATTGCGGCAATTCACCAGTTTGTGAAATCGATTTATTTTTCACCATTTGAGTCGTATTCTGCAAAACTGACGCATATCCAGACCGGTGGGGACAGCCTCAATATCATTCCGGGAAGTGCGAAGTTTGCCATGGATGTCCGTTCGCAGTCGAATGAACTGATGAAGGAACTTCAGCAAAAAATCGAGGATGGTTTAATAGCGATCGCCAAATTGCACGATGTCGAGATCACCTTCGAATGGACCGACTACACACCAGCGGCAGAAGTATCAGACACCGCTATGCAGATTGCGGATGCCGCCATTCGCAAAACGCTTGGGGATGAATCGACTGCACCGCCGATCCAGACAACGGGTGCGGACGATTTTCACTTCTATACAATCCGAAAACCGGAGTTGCATGCAGCGATGATCGGCATCGGTGCGGATTTGTCACCTGGGCTTCATCACCCGGATATGAGCTTTAACCATAAAGCACTCGATATGGGTGCTCGTGTTTTGGCGAACACAGTAAAATCTATCTAATTTATTATTCCCCGGGAAATAACTTAAAACACTAAAAATTCTTGCCACCTTTAATCAGATGTTATGATAGGGGGAGCCGATATCCGAGACCCTCTTCTACAGAGGGTCTCATTTTTATATCTGATGGCAAAAGGTGTTTTTTGCCACTGGAAACAGGGTATTGTTAATAATTTTACAAAAAGGGGAGAAATTGAATGGATGCTTTTTTAGATGGAATCACGTGGTTCGTTGATCACGTCAATACTTTACTCTGGACATACATATTAATCGCACTTCTGATGGGTCTTGGTCTGTACTTTACAATTCGCACGAAATTTGTTCAAGTTCGTCTATTCGGCGAAATGTTCCGCGTTATCACTGAGAAAAAGGATGGAGACAGCGGTATATCCGCTTTCCAGGCCTTCACCATCTCTACTGCATCACGTGTTGGAACCGGCAACATCACTGGCGTCGCATTAGCGATTGCCATCGGGGGACCGGGAGCGGTCTTCTGGATGTGGATGGTCGCAATTATCGGGATGGCTACAGCTTTTATCGAAAGTACATTGGCGCAGGTCTATAAAGTTCGTGACGGCGAGCAATTTCGAGGTGGGCCAGCCTATTACATGGAAAAAGCGCTCGGTAACCGCAAGCTGGGAATCGTTTTCGCGATTCTACTGACACTGGCGTTCGGGTTTATCTTTAACTCGGTTCAATCAAACACCATTGCACAATCATTCGAAGATGTCTTCAATATTCCGGATTGGACGGTTGGAGCAGGTCTCGTCCTGCTGACAGCGATTGTCATTTTCGGAGGGGTCAAACGGATTGCCAGTGTCACACAAATAGTAGTACCGATTATGGCAACTATTTACATCCTTGTGGCATTGTATATCGTCATTATGAATTTCACTGAAATTCCAGCTGTCTTCAGCCTGATCGTGAAAAGCGCTTTCGGCTTAGAAGAAGCAGTAGGCGGCGGAATCGGAGCGGCCATTATGCAAGGTGTCCGTCGTGGTTTGTTCTCAAACGAAGCTGGTATGGGTTCTGTACCAAACGCTGCAGCAACTGCTAACGTTTCGCATCCAGCGAAGCAAGGCTTGGTACAAAGTCTAGGTGTTTTCTTCGATACCATCGTAATCTGTTCAGCGACTGCCTTTATCATCATTCTGGCTGGCTTATATTCGACCACTGAAAAAGAGGGAATCCTGCTGACACAGGCTTCATTGAATGTTCATCTTGGCAGCTGGGCACCATACTTCTTGGCAATTGCTATTTTGTTCTTTGCATTTAGCTCCATCATCGGCAACTACTATTACGGTGAAACGAATATCGAATTCATCAATGCCCATAGTGGTTGGCTAACGGCTTACCGCATTGGCGTCTTGGCAATGGTCATGTTCGGTGCATTGGCACAAGTTCAATTGGTCTGGAATATGGCTGATCTGTTCATGGGCTCCATGGCTGTTATCAATCTGGTTGTTATCGCCTTGCTCGGCAAAACTGCCTTCAAGGTACTGAATGATTATACAAATCAGCGCAAAGCTGGAAAGAATCCGGAATTCTTTGCAAAAAATATTCCTGGCTTGAAAAACACCGAGTGCTGGGGTGAAGGCGAAAGCCGACACGAATAATAAAAAAAGACCTTTTTGCCAACGTGCAAAAAGGTCTTTTTTTATGGCTGTGTAAACTGAAGTTTGCTGTAAAAGGCGATTTCAGTTGCTGGCCGCTCCAGTACGTACTGGTCACTATCGTTAATCTACCGGTATTTGATGGTAAAGGAATGCAACTTCATAACAGAAAAAACTCCGTCAATCTAAAAAAAATTTAGTCCCGAAGAAAAATAAACAATAATATTCCCTTATTTACTAAAATTAAACATTAAAATAGGTCTTGTTACATAATTGTAATGTAATCGTAACATTAAATGGTGGTTTTTACTGATACAATCAAAAATATACTAAAAAAGATAAAAACGGTTGATGCCTGATCACCATCCCGAAATCCAAACGAAGAGGTGCCAAGTGAAGAAACGTCTAATGCTCATAATCATTGCAGTCCTATTAGTATCAGCCAATCCATTCAACGCCACCGAAGCCAGTGCAGCGACACCAAATGAATTAACTACATATGCTAAGAAATTTACAGGAACACCTTATAAATTTGGAGGGACAACGCCATCAGGCTTTGATTGTTCAGGCTATTTACGCTATGTTTTCAATAATTTTGATATTTCACTTCCGCGGACTTCTGCTGAACAATACAAAATAGGAACTGGCGTCAGCAAAAGCAATCTTAAAGAAGGCGATATGGTTTTCTTCTCAGGTACATACAAACCAGGCATTTCACACGCAGGCATTTACGTCGGTAACGGCAATTTTATTTCTGCCTCAGGCAGCGGAGTGTCGATTGCCAATTTGAATACCAACTCTTATTGGGCTCCAAAGTATACGGGTGCCCGCCGCTTGAGTGAAGTTAAAAACGAAGCGACACCTGTATCAAAACCAGCTCTTGCAGCTGGACAGTATTATGATGTGCCGAAACGATTTTGGGCAGCTAATGAGATCAAAGTCCTGACTTTGGACGGAATTCTCACAGGTAATGGCAGTGGTATCTTTAAACCGAATGATCATGTATCAAGAGCGGAAGCAGCGACAATTATTGCAAGGGCATTGGATCTGAAACAAGTTAAAGGGACTACTTTTAAAGATGTTCCAGCTTCGCATTGGGCAGCCGGCAATATTAACGCTGTCAAAAAAGCAGGAATCGTCAACGGACGTTCGTCTGGTTACTTTGCGCCGAACGAATCTATTACACGTGGAGAAATCAGCAAATTGTTGACAATGGCATATAATTTGAAAAGTGTAGCTTCGTCTTCAACAAAGTCCTTCTCCGATACCAAAGGTCACTGGGCTGAGAATTCCATTAATGCCTTAGCCGCAAATGGAGTAGCGACTGGACATAAGGATGGATCGTTCCAGCCGAATGCCAATGCTAAGCGAGCAGAATACACTGCATTTGTTTACCGTGCTATCGAGAATAACTAACACAACGGTCATCTCTATCTAGAAGTCGCTCATAATACAGGTCAGCTCGGTTTACCAAGCTGACTTGTATTTTTTTTATTATAGGTGTGAACTGATGATTTCCACCGGTCGATATTCAGGAAAAACGCTGTGCTTGCCTAGATTAATTTCGTTGTTTTGCTTTATATTCTCCCGTTAATTAGTAGGGAAATAGATAATTCCTAGTTGTATAGCAAGTTTTATAACACAGGTGCGTCCAGAGGTAAGACGAAGTGATGAGACGAGTGGTCTTCTGGACTCATAGTAGGAGCTTGGACTAAAGCAGCCGAAGGGGTGTCTAAAAGGATGATTCTAAAATTTAACATATAGAGAAAGCACGAAAAGTCATGTAGAGCACGAAAAGGTTCACATAGCCGCGTTAAAAAACTCACGTATGAGAACAGAAGTTGAAGAAAAGGCTCGAAAGCATCGTGCGATGTTTAGTAAAAAAATTGAGTAAAACAAAAAGCCTGAGAAGAACCGGGAAATCGGTTTTTTTCAGGCTTTTGCTTATTTCACTAGTTTACTCAGAAACTGAGCATTCTCTGCACGAGTGATGGGATTTTGAGGCCGGAAAGTATTGTCATTATAACCTGTGACGGCATTGTTCGAAAAAGCTGCTTGGATGGCGTCGTAATAGTACATAGACTTTGGTACATCCTTGAAGTTGGCTTGCTGTGTACTCTTGAGCTTGTACGCGGCTTGAAGGATAAGTGCCATATCGCCCCGTTTGATTGGATCATTCGGTCGGAACTTAGTGGCGCTAACACCTTGGATATAGCCAAGGTCGTATGCACTATTGATATAGCCGGCTGCGAAAGAGTCTTTTGAAACGTCGCTGAACTTGTGGTTTTTATTTGTCTTATCGAGTTTTAAAGCACGTCCTAGCATTGTCACGGCTTCGGCCCGTGTAATGGTAGCGTTTGGACGGTAAGTGCCATCCGGCAACCCGGTGATAATCTGGCGATCAAAAATATTTTTGATCGGTTCTGAGTACCAGAAATCATTTTTTAAATCAGGGAACAAGGCGGCTTTAGTCTGCAGGGATTTAATCAACCCATTGCCATACTGATTGTCGCGGCCTTTTGCACCAAGGTCCGTTGCTGCGCGTTTAACGGTTTCTCGCAATTGTTTGTTTGAGAGATGCGGATAAGCTTCCATATATTGCGCAAAAGTTCCAGCTGCAAAAGGAGAGGCAACAGATGTTCCTTCAGAAATAGCGTAATCGTCTTGTGAAGTGGATAAAGAATCGACGAAACTGCTCAAGATGTTTTCACCAGGTGCCACTAGTTCCTGTGAAGCTCCGTAATTCGAGAAGTAAGACAGTTTGTTGAGTTGTGAAACCGATCCGACGGCAATGACGGAAGGAAAGCGTGCCGGGTAAAGAACATCGCTGTATAAACCGCTTTCGCGTTCATTTCCGGAAGCAGCAACAATAAGGATGCCGGCTTCATAAGCTTTTTTTGTGATATCGCGCAAAGTTTGATCGTTATTGACGGTAGTTAAGCTCATATTGATGATGTCCACTTTTTGGTCAATGGCCCATTGAATGCCCGCAACTACGCCTTCTAGGGTGCCGATTCCGTTAGCAGACAAAACCTTGACGGAGTAAAGCTGGGAATCCGGCGCTACCCCGACTATGCCGATTGAATTGTTTTGCGCGCCGATGACTCCGGCGACATGGGTGCCGTGGCCATTGCCGTCTGTAAAGGCACTTGAATTTGCGACCTTGGAGACGCCGCCTGCAACTTTCAAATCGGGATGCTTGGAATTGATGCCCGAATCGATGATAGCGATTTTCACACCTTTACCGGTGTAGCCAAGGCTTGTTGCCGTATTCGCTTTAATCGTCCGGTAGCCCCAAGTGGTGGTTTGTGCGGCGGCTCGGACGACTGAGTTCTCTTCTATGTATTCAATAGAAGAGTCATGACTGGCAGCTTGGATCGTAGTTTCGTCTGGTAAAGTGACCGATACCGCAGAAATGGCGTCAAACTCCTCGTGAATGTCGGCGCCCATTTCTTTTAGAAGCTTATAGTCGATCTCTTCTTTAAATGAAATAATCACACGATCTAGAGCGTCGCCGGCTTCAGCGGAGGCATCGCTGCTGGACCATCCACTAAAAAGTAGTATAGAGATTGCTAAAACTGATAATTTTTTCAATAGAATCCCTCCCGGAAGCTTTAAACTTCCCTGTATTATACAACAAAAAAACGGACTAAAAAGTCCGTTTGTGAAATTAATTTTTTGCTTTCCAATTGTAATAATCTTCGATTCCTTCAGCAATGGCTGTAGCAGCGCGATCTTTGTAAGTGCCGGATGCTAATTTGGCAGCATCGTACTTGTTGGTGACAAATCCTAATTCTACCAAAGCGGCTGGAAGTGGGTTGGTGCGGATAACCTGAAAACCGTAGTTTTTGACTCCGCGATTTGGATGGTCCATCGCTTTGTAAAGACGATTTTGAATGAATGTGGCCAATTGCTTGCTGTCATTGCCAACTGAAGCGGAATAGAATGTTTCAGAGCCGCTTGCAGCAGCAGATGCTGCATTTGTATGGATGCTTAGGAATGCGTTAGAGCCGCTGGCGACTCCTTTATCGACGCGGGCATCCAATGAGTGGAACACATCTGTCGTTCGTGTCATATAAACTTTAATGCCTTTTGCTTTCAATTTTGCTTCGACACGTTTTGAAACGTCAAGGTTAATGTCTTTCTCACGTAATCCATTGGCGACTGCACCAGGATCCTGGGCTCCGTGGCCAGGGTCAAGTGTGATAAAACGATTATTAGCAGTTGCAGGAGCGGCTTTTCCTAAAAAGGTAGAGCTGACATAGCCAGTGGTATTACCGCTTTTGCCGTAGGCCCATGAACCGTTATAGCCAAAGACCTGAAATGCGGCACCCGTGTTCAGTTTACCGATTGCTCTATAGCCTGTGCTTGGTCCGGTACGGACATTTAGGCTATTGACGGTAACGTTCAAGTTGTCGATCGTTACATTCTTGTAGCTTACTTTGAAGGTAGAGCTGAGTGCGCGTGCTAGGAAAATGGCGAATTCTTCGCGGATCAATTTATTGTTTGGTGAATAAGTGCCAGTACCAGTGCCGTTCGAAACACCGGCTGTAGCAATTTTATTGACTGCAGTGTATAAGCTTGCTGGATGGGAATCAGCTTTGAGGTCTGAAAAAAAGACATCTCCGGTATGAGTGTAGTTAAATGCACGGCTCAACAGGAAAGCCATTTCTCCGCGTGTCATTGTATCGTATGGTCGAAAAGTTCCATCTGAATTTCCGGTGATATATCCTTTTTCAACAGCTGATTGGATGTAGCCTGAGCTATAACGGCTTGGATCTACATCCGCAAACTTAGTTTTACGGGGAGTGCCGTTCACATTGCGTGCACGGCCGATTAATGTAGCAGCTTGCTCGCGGGTAACCGCCTGTTCTGATCCGTAAGCAGTTTTGCTGACGCCGTTGATCAATCCTTTGTTCCATAAATACAAAATTTCTTCATCTGATGATGAGACATCCTTGAATGGATTACTTGCAGCAGAAACAGGTTGTACGCCTAAGCTTGAGATCACAAAAACAGCAGCAACTAGAAATAGGGTGATTTTCGATAATACGTTTTTCATGGATTCGTCATTTCCTCCTAAGTAATTTCTATCTGATAGTGATATTAGCAGATATTTATTCAAAATAATGTCTTTTTTTAATAAATAAGAAAAAAGTATGGTTTAAAAGTTTTATTTTTATCAAGGTAATTTTACACTAATTCTTTGTGCCTATTTTTTTAATAAAAATAACAGACTAATCTAATGCATTAGGAAAAAAAGCGAGCATGATAAAAATATGTCTTTACTAATATATAGGGTTTAGTGGTACACTTGTCTCTGTTATATAATTATTTATCCATGTAAAAATGGTTAAATATAGATAATAAGAAGTATAGTTTGCCTGTATCAAATGATTTATTGTAGAGGTAACAGAGCACGGCTTTATGTTGCTGGATTATTGAATAGTAAGAAATTGGTTTTATTACCAAAAGGGGGATTTATTAAAAGATGAAAAAGTTACTATTAGGATTTATGGTGATACTTGTAGCACTATCGGCTTTTACACAAGAGACTGCAAAAGCAGCGGATGATTTGGCAGGTCATGCATATGAAAAGGAAATAAGAGAATTGATGGAGCTGGGAGTCATCGACGGTTATAAAGATGGCACAATCCGCCCTGATAAAGAAGTGACGCGTGCTGAGTTCGCGAAAATGGTCCTACAATCATTCGAACTTGGAACACCTGCTAACAGTGCTGCCGTTGAAAATGCTGGATTTTTGAGCACAGCAACTGCAACATCTGCGGACTTTAAAGATGTACAGCCTGGACCGTGGTTTTATACGCCAATTACTGAAGCAGTAGAGGCCGGAATCATTAAAGGCTATCCGGACAACACGTTCAAGCCGAACGAGCTGATTAACCGTGAACAAATGTCGACAATGGTATCTCGTGCCTTAAAAGCAAAAGGCATCGTCATTAATGTACTAGAAACAAAATCATTGAACTTTACAGATGCTTCTACTATTAGAAACGAACACAAAGACGACGTTCGTATCCTTTCTCATTTAGGAATTCTTACCGGCAATGATGACAACACTTTTAAACCGAAAGACAGCTCTAAAAGATGGATGGTGGCTTTAGTCATGCTGAGAGCAAGAGATGAAGTATTCCCTCCTCAAAACCTAGAATTTCAGGCATCAGCAGTCACTGCAGAAAAGACGACCATCGTGAAGCATTTCGATACATTCGCCCAAGCGAAACAATATGCACAAAAGAATTCAAAAACTCAGGCAGTCGAGCGCAGCAATCAGATTCTTTGGATGAAGCAAGGGGTCGTCACGACCAATGCATTTACAGAAATTTATCCGACAGAAAGCCTGAAAGCGGGCAACAGCACATTCCGGCCCTATGTTCCGGCTAACACCGAACTGAAATTCCTGGATGCCACAGCGACAACCGTTAAAGTGGAATTGGCTGGAAAAGCAGGTTATGTCAGTTCTAAGGTGGTCCGCTTAGTCCCGGAAGCAATGCAAAAAGGGCAGTCGTATTACGAAGTATCCGGCAGCAATATGGCCCATAAAATCTTCAACCACGCGACTGGCAGCTACGCATCGACTGGTCTCATCGGCAAAGCGCCGAAGGAATTTGTCAGCGGCATGAAATACTATAGCTGGGACGGTGCAACGTTTACGAATGAATCCGGCGCACAAGTAGCTGACAGCCATCAGTATTTCAATATGTTGCCACTTCATTCTGCAACCAGCTACACGGCTACAGAACTGGACAAATACTTGCAGGATAAATTCCCCTACTATAACAAGACGTTAAATGGTGAAAAGTGGACAGTCAGCCCGCTTGTTGGCGCTGGAAAATTCTTTAAAGAAATGGAAAAGACCCATAAGATCAACGCTCTTTACTTGATGTCCCATGCCATCCATGAAAGCGGATGGGGAACCAGCAAAATTGCACAGGATAAACACAATCTCTTCGGTTATGGCGCGGTGGATGGTGATGCTTATAACCGAGCATACTCATACGATACGTTCAAAGAATCGATCGAAGACGCGGCCTTGCGCATCAACAAAGGTTATCAGTCACCGACTGGCAGCTATTACAACGGCTCGATCCTTGGAAATAAAGGCATCGGCATGAACGTCCGCTATGCCTCAGATGCTTTCTGGGGAGAGAAAATCGCAGGACACATGTTCCGTGCAGATCTTCATCTCGGAAACAAGGACCTAAACCAGTATGATCTCGGCTACACGACAACAGATCTACTAAACTTCAGAAGAGATGCAAGCACGTCATTTGCATCTATCTACACAGTCAGGACTGCCGGAGTACCGGTTATTATCAACAACGAAATCAAAGCATCCAACGGGGCACTTTGGTATGAAGTGGCATCAGAAGACAAAGCTTATACGAAGGCTTACGTTCATGGCAACTACATCAAAATGCTGCCACTCGCACAGTAATATAATTTACACAATCTTAATGGAAGAACCCTGTGTTCAAGCGGTTATAGCTTGAACACAGGGTTCTTCTTTATGTTATACTAGCCTAAGATATTTTGCCCTAAAGAGGAGATTGACCATGACTTCAAAATTCGTCCACATACTGGGAGTGCCGTTCGTTAACACCAACCAGAAAGATTTTATCAACACCCTGCAAAACCACATTGCAAGACAGGAAAGAACTTTCGTAGTGACCGCCAATCCTGAAATCGTCATGCATTCGCTGGAAGACTCTCAATACAAACAGACTCTGGCAAAAGCACAGTACATAACAGCAGACGGCATCGGCATCGTAAAAGCTGCCGCAATCGTTGGCGAACCGTTGCCCGAACGCGTCAGCGGTTATGATTTGATGCTCGACCTGCTTGAATCAGCGCATAACAATCATTCCAGTATTTTTTTCCTCGGAGCAGCTGAAGAAGTGCTGCAGCAAACCGTCGCGAAAGCCAAGAGGGAATACCCTGGTATCAAAATTGCTGGCAGCCATAATGGCTTTTTCGACTGGCACGACCATCTGCTGCCGCAGAAAATCAAGAACGCAGCGCCTGATATCGTCTTTGTAGCGCTCGGTTTCCCGAGGCAGGAACAGTGGATCGGTGCCCATATCGAGGAGTTCGACAAAGGAATCTTCATTGGCATCGGAGGCAGTTTCGATGTTTTTTCCGGAACGGTCAAACGCGCACCGGAGATGTGGCAGAAGATGAACCTAGAATGGTTCTACCGGCTGGTCAAGCAGCCTTCCAGGTGGAAACGCATGCTCGTGTTGCCGAAATTCGCAGCGACTGTGATCGGACGAAAGGCTCTACGTAAATAATGAAAAACACGTTAATCAAAAGTACCTTGATTTTATCCATTGCGGCCTTGCTGTCTAAAATACTTGGCAGCCTGTTCCGGATTCCACTTCAAAATATAGCAGGAGATGAAGTGCTGGGGATTTTCACGCTGGTGTATCCAGTTTATATGGTCGCGTTGACACTGTCCGTCGCCGGCATTCCCATTGCCATTTCCAAACTGATTGCGGAAGCCCGTTCAAAAGATGACGAGCAACAGGTCAAGAATATCTTTTTCACATCCGGTATTCTGGCGCTGATTTTCGGAATCACAAGCTTCTTTGTCCTCTACGGATTTTCCCATCAAATCGCCGCGGTTCTAGGCGGCGGAACGACACGCCTTGCCTTGATTGTCGTTTCTTGTACCCTTCTCGTGGCACCATATATGGCGGTGTATCGCGGTTATTTCCAGGGGCATCAGGACATGACACCAACTGCTGTCTCGCAAGTTATCGAGCAATTTATCCGCGTCGGGCTGATCCTGTTGGTAGCTATCTTCATGGTAGATCGTCTTTATAGCGATGAGCAAATTGCGGGCGGCATCATGATCGGCTCCATCATCGGGGCGATTGGCTCGTTCGTTTATTTGCGCATCCTGTACAATCGCTCATCGGTGAAAGTGGCTAAAGAACTGCCCTATAAGATGGCAAATTTCAAAGCAACCGCCAAAACCATCTTGAAGATTTCTCTTCCGATTTGTATTGGAGCCATTACGATGGCTTTATTGAATCTGGTTGATTCGATCACCATTCCGACTGCCTTAAAAATGCATGGCGAAGCCACTGGAAACATCAATTCGCTTTACGGGATATATGGCAGAGGCTTGGCGCTCGTACAAATCGTTACAGTTTTCGCTACCTCGGTCATTTTGCCTTTGATTCCGTCGATTTCAGCGAAATTGGCACAGAACGACAAGATCGGCTCAGCTAAACTGATTACCAATACCTTTTTCCTGACTTATCTACTATCCGTTCCAGCCGCTGTCGGCCTCGTCGCTCTGACCTTGCCGATCAACCTGGGTCTGTTCACAGATTTGCAGGGCAGTACGGTGCTTGCCATCGTGTCGTTCAGTTCCTTATTCACTTCGCTGACAGTTCTCGGGACAGGCGTTTTACAGGGGATCAATAAAGCGCGTCTCGGTGCCTGGATTATCGTCATCGGGGTGCTCATCAAATTGGCCTTGAACCTGGTGTTGGTTAATCTTTATGGCCTGGAAGGCGCGGCTATTTCGACCGCAGCTATCTATGTAATCTTATTCCTGCTAAATGCTATAGCCATTCGTCAATACACAGGGTTCAGCTTTTTTCCGAAAAAGACTGGCACCATCATTTTCGCTTCACTTGTCATGGGAGCAGTCATCTGGCTGCCGAGTACTCTAATGGATTTCGAAGAGTTGTCAAGACTTGCAGCGTTATTATACGTAGGAATAGCAGTAGCAGTCGGTGGCATCATTTATTTTGTCCTGCTGCTGGTTACCAAAGCAGTGGACCAAAGCGCATTGCAGCGAATTCCTGTCATAAATAAATTCATCGCCAAGAAATAATGCCTGCAGTCCAGGCCAAACCAAGAAAAGTTAAGGGTGTGTACTTACGTGAAGAAAGTTTTAATTGGAATCCTCCTTGCCGCATTGCTATTGACCATTCCTTCAGCATTCCAGCGCATACAAATAGAAGAATCGAACAAAAAGTTCGAATCGATCATTCCTTTCAAACTAACCAATAATTGGTTGGTCGAAGATCCTTCTTTGACAAAAGAATCCATATTGACGGATTTCAAAAACACAGGCGTCCAAAGTGTCAGTCTCGAACCGGATACCGTTAGCACGCTGGAGAGAAAAGGACTGATTACAGCTGTCAGCACTTCACGCATGCGTGAACATCTTTTACTGACACAGCAGGATCCACTTGAAGCTCCTTTCGATAAACCCGGACTGTTTGTCCATTCGAACGGCTCTTTCGATTTTGAAGAAATCACAACAGGCTTTTTTGAAGAGGATTTTCCTTTTACGATAAATAATGAAGACTATTTATTTATTCCGGGAAATGCCAGCACCATTCTGTCGGTTCCAATTGGCTTCGATACAGAAGTGATTGCGGCTATCCTGGATGCAGACCTGATGGTTGTGCCTAGGTTAAGCAATTATTCAGATGACGTACAGCTCGAACGGATGATTGACGAACTGCTGTCCATTAAGCAGCCAGGTATCAATAAAGTGCTGTTCAACGGAGCAGCTGTACCTGCTGCTTCGGATCCAGTTCGCCTGAAGGAATTTGGTGCACAATTGAAAAACGCCGGCTACGGCTTAATGAGCATCGAATTTGCTGGTCAAACGGGTTTGAATCAATTGGCGTACGTCAATGACTTGAATCTAGTGCGGCTTCATAGCCTGGGTGTCACAGACGGCAATATTGCCGAAAGCTCCGAGAAAATTGTCCGTGCTACAAAAGAAAGGAATATGCGAGCATTTTTCTTGAATATGACACAACAAGAGTATGAAAATGCATTGCCCGCGTTGCAGCAGCTGCAGGCTGAAGTAGATGCAGCAATGCCGGACAGCTTTGTGCGGGGCAAATCCCGAACTTTTGAAACTTACAGTGTTCCACTATGGCAAACGGCAATCGCTTTGCTAGGCGCTATCGCGTTCCTGACGCTAGCTGCCCAATCGGTCTTTAAGCATACAAGGCTGACCTTAGTCGCATTAATCGGTTCCACACTATTTGTCATCGCCTATTTTGTAACCGAGCAAAGCATGGTTTTAAAAGTTTTTGGCTTGGCAATCGCCATCACAGCACCAATTTGGTCCGTTCTTTTGAAAAAAGAATCAGAGAAAAAATGGTATTTGATCAGATCCTATTCACAGGCGATCGCTATTTCCGCCATCGGCATTTGGCTCATTGTTGTGCTGTTAAATGGCAATCAATACTTACTGGGGATCGATTTGTTCAGAGGGGTATCACTGATTTATATTGTACCGATCGCTTTTATCGCAATTTATGCAATCTGGGGGAACATCAAACCACTCTTAAAGGCAAATGTGATTTATTGGCATGTGGCAGTTATTGCCATTATTTCCGGCATCGCTTTGTACTATATGAGCCGGACTGGCAACGCCGGAGAGGTTTCTGAACTTGAACTTCAAGCGCGCTTGTTGCTGGAACAGATCCTTTACGTAAGACCGAGAACAAAGGAATTCCTGATTGGTTTTCCGCTGTTCATCCTGGCGCTTCACGTAGCAAAAAGCTATCCGAAAGTAAGTTATTTCCTGCTTATTCCAGGAGTCATTGGCTTCCTGTCACTAGTGAATACATTTACTCATCTTCACATTCCGTTGTTGATTTCATTGCTTAGAAGTGGTTATAGTATAGTTTTCGGGTTTATAATAGGACTTGTCCTAATCTGGTTATACGAAATCATATGGAAAAAAATGGTTACTATCATAAGAATGAGGTGGCAGGATTGAAAGTCGTTTTATCTGGATACTATGGGTTTGACAATGTGGGAGATGAAGCGATTCTCTATGCTGTTATCCAGTCATTGAAAGAGTATCATCCACGCATCGAAATTATTGTGTTATCACATAAGCCGGAAGAAACGGCAAAAACCTATCAGGTCAGTGCTATCAATAGATGGAGCCTGAAAGAAGTGTACGAAGCGATTAAATCTTCAGACGGCTTGATTAGCGGGGGCGGTAGTTTGCTGCAGGATGAAACCGGCCGTAAAAGCATCCCTTATTACGCAGGCGTCATGAAGATTGCCCAGCAGCTGAAAAAGCCAGTATTCGTCTATGCACAGGGAATGGGTCCCATCAACAGCAAGCTCAACCAACTGATTGTCAAGCATGTTTTGAATTCAGTCGAGCTGTTGACGGTGCGCGATCAGCAGTCTCAGAAGCTACTGGAAAAAATCGGCGTCACTTCACCCATTCACTTGGTGCCGGATCCGGTCATGGGCATTGATGCAAGCGATTTTTACAGCAGCTGGCTTGAGCAGCAGAATTTCAGCAGTAAAATCATCAGTGTCTCTGTCCGTGAGTGGACAGGAGACGCTTATGCCTTCCAGGAAATCGCAACTGGACTGGATCGATTGGTACACAAAGGACACGAAGTCGTTTTTGTTCCTATGCACGGAAAACACGACTTCAAAACTTCCCAGCACGTTGAAGGCTTGATGAAAACCAACGCACATATCGCACCTTTCGATAGCACCATCCAAGAAAAAATGGCCATTATCAAAGAATCGGACGTGCTATTCGGTATGCGTCTGCACGCCTTAATCTTTGCGGCTGTTGGCTACACGCCTTTCGTAGCGTTATCTTACGACCCGAAAATTGATTCATTTGCTGAAATTGTTGCTCAGCCGGTTCTCGGTCATGTTGAAAAAGAGGATTGGAACAATGTAGACTTGGTCCAGGCCATCGAGCGCATCTTTACGAACTATCCGGACGAGCTCGAGAAAGTCAACAAAGTGGTGACCCCTCTTCAAAGGAGCGCCAACGAAACAGCGCATAATGTCATCGACTCCATCAAAGCATTATCCGCCAGCACAGCACCACTGGCACACACAGCAAAACAAAAGTAAAAAACCGTTAAATAAAACAGGCTGTCTAGAAGGTTGTATACCTTCTAGACAGCCTGTTTTTCTTTTTCTGAGCATGGTCGTTTGATTGGCAGTATAGGTGAATTGCTTCAGGTAATTAAATAAGTTCAAGGTGAAGAAATCTCTTCAGACCGAGGTTTTCGAGCCCATAGGACGTGTTCTCAATTATTTTTAAGCGGCTAACTGAACCTTTTTCAGACCTATAAGAATTCTAGCTACTTCACACAATTCAAACCTTCAACTGGAAGCTATTTGCACGGCGGCGAGCCTAAGATAGGAGACTACGCTTAATAATCCAGTATCACTCAAAGAGAAAATATAATCTTTTTCACGAAATTCATGTATAAAACCGAAACGTCCATGTAGAGAAACAAAAAACCGGGGTTGAAACAGAAAACACCCGGGTTAAAATGTGAAACATTCGGGTTAAACTCGCTACCCAATCAACTAAAAAAGACACCCCTCAAGAAAGGGATGCCTAGACACTATATGTTTGCTTCTGTCGTTTTTTTCGCTTTCTTGGATTTATTGAATACGCGGTTGCCTTGGCCGAAGAAAATCCAGCTGTTTGGGACAAAATCATAGAACAGGCGGACGATCAGCCAGCTGCTAAAGAACGTTACCAGTAGAGTAATTAGCTGCCACGAGTGGAAAATCAGCGGCTCGCCGCCGGACACATACATCCTCAGAATCATCAAGAAAAATGGATGGATCAGGTACATGCCGAACGACACTGCACCAATTTCAAGCATAAACTTTTTGATGCGGGGCAAATTCCAAGTCTCCAGGAAATGGACGAAAATAAAAATAACCGCCGCTGCAAAGAGTGCATGCATACTCCAGCCAAACTCGATCCATTTGCTGTTGCCGCTCCATTGGCCAGTTCGGATATCGTAGTAGACGCTGACATAGAAATAAATCATATAGAAATACCCCGCCACGATTAATGCGATGGCCGGCCAGACTTTGCGCCAATTGCCGATCCAGGCGGCAACTTTTTCATAATAGACGCCTAGGAAAGCTCCGAAGAAATAGAACATGAAATACGTTAGAGCAACCGATCCTTTAGCCGGCACTTGCAAATAAGCCGAATTCAACAGGACCCATGCCCATTGGATGATAAAGCCAATGGGAATTGCGTATCTTCGAATAAAGGCGAACTTTTTGAACAGGTAAAGAAGGATGGGGAACATGAGGTAGAACTGAACGCTAACAAACACAAAATACAGGTGATTATGTGCTTTGCCTGTTGCTAAATCCCTGAGAAATTCTTCAAGCATTACGGGAATATCCGTAAAATTCTTGTTCAGATAAGCCTTGAACAAAAAGTAGAAAGCCGAGAAGACCACATAAGGAACCAGAATGTACAATAAGCGTTTTTTATAGAATTTCTGGAATAGGCTGGCCGTTAATTCACGGTGATAATAAGTGTAGAAAAGCACAAAACTGCTTAGAAAAATAAATACAGGAGTTCCGATTTTCCCGGCAATATTAAAAAAATTATAAATAATGAAGGTAAATGACTCTGGATTGGTTCCGACGACTCCGGTTGAAGACGAGTGGACCGCAAATACTCCAAACAGGGCTAGAACCCGTGCATATTGGACCTCATCCAGATGCTTTCTGGCTAGTGGTTTCATATTTCACCGTTCTTTCTGTATAGTAGGGGCTAGTTTTAAAAAGCACCGTTTCTATTTTAACATGTTTGGCAGGGCTATATACCATAAGGATCCGGACATTATTTTTTTGTGAAGTTTGTAAAGAGTTTGTAATGAATTTGAATTAGTTATAATTATGCTATTGTTGAAAAAAATCCATCATGCTACACTGAAAATGAATGAGCTCGCTCGAAAAATGGATGTATTTCCTATATTCTCTACTTCAATTGACTTAGGTCGTAATATCCAGGGATCTTTTGGGCGTGATGGTTCAAAAAAAATTTAAGGATGGTGTCGAATGAAAGGAAAAATGTTTAAATCAGCAGTTGCAGTTGCGTTGACTGCAAGTGTAGTAGGTGTTCAATCACCTGCAACAGCAGAAGCAGCAGTAGGGGATTTTGAGCTGACAATCATGCACACGAACGATACACATGCGAACTTGGACAAAGTTGCGAACCGTGCCACTCTCGTGAAGCAGATTCGTGAAGAAAAGCCGAATAACTTATTGCTTGATGCGGGAGACGTTTTTTCTGGAACGCTTTACTTTAATGCTTTTGAAGGCCAAGCGGATTTGCCATTGATGAATTTGATGAAGTACGATGCTATGACTTTCGGAAACCATGAATTCGATTTGGGTTCAAGCGAACGTGGCCACCAATCGCTTGCTGCGTTTGTTGAAGGCGCAGAATTTCCATTCGTAGCAGCCAACGTCGATTTTTCTGGGGACGAAAATATGGCTGGATACCAAAATGAAGTTTACACTGCAGACTACAATAACGGTGAAATCTATAATGGTGTCATCAAGGAAATTGACGGCGAACAAGTCGGCATTTTTGGATTGACAACCGAAGAAACAGCCTCTATTTCGAGCCCAGGGGAAATCACTTTCTCCAACTATATAGAAGCGGCACAGGAAGCCGTTGCAGCATTTGAAGCAGAAGGAGTCAACAAAATTGTCGCTTTGACGCATATCGGCTTTAACGACTCAGCTGAATTCGACAATGATCAATTGCTAGCAGAAGCAGTTGAAGGCATTGATGTAATCGTCGGTGGGCACACGCATGTGAAACTTGATGCACCTGTCGTTTTTGAAGGGAACACAGACCCGACAGTAATTGTTCAAGCAAATGAATACAATAAATTCCTTGGACAATTGGATGTGACTTTCAATGAAGATGGAGTCATCACTTCGCACGCTGGCAAATTGCATGATGTCAACGCAGCCGGCATCGTTCCAGATGCTGAAGCTGCCGAACTTCTTGCGCCATTTGCTGCAGACGTCGAAGAAGTGAAAAACCAGTCAACGGGCGCTACTGCTGAAGTCTTCCTTAACGGTGGACGCAACGAAGGCGGAGTCCGGGCTTCTGAAACAAATCTTGGAAATCTGATTACCGATGGCATGCTCGCCACAGCGAAAACAATCGATCCAGCTACAGTTATCGCTGTTCAAAATGGCGGCGGTATTCGTGCATCAATCAATGTAGGTGACATTACAGTAGGCGAAGTTCTAACAACTATGCCATTTGGCAACGCGTTGGCTATTATGAATATAACAGGAGCCGAGTTGCAAACAGCGCTTGAGCACAGTGTTCGCCAATTCCCTGCTGAAAATGGAGGCTTTTTACATGTGGCAGGATTGGAATTCTCATTTGATCCGTCAAAAGCGGCAGGATCACGCGTCACATCTGTCAATGTTGTAGAAGGCGATGTCCGGACACCACTTGATATGAACAAATCATACAAAGTGGCAACAAACACGTTTACAGCTAAAGGCGGCGACGGCTTCACATCATTCGGTGCAGCTTATGAAGCTGGGCGTGTTAGTGAGCCTGGAAACATCGATTACGAAATGTTTATCGACCACATTGAATCTTTAGACAGTGTCAAACCAACACTTGAAAACCGCATTAACCCAACAGTTCCATTTACGGACATCGCAATGGATCGTTGGTCGTATCCGTACGTGAAAGATACTTTCTACAGAGGTCTTCTCAAGGGTACAGGAGAGACTACATTCTCACCAAAACGTGAATTGACGCGCTGGGAAGCAGCAACTATCATCTCGCGTATGATGAAGCTTGACCCAGCAACAGCTCCAGCTTCACCGTTCACGGACATTTCGGATCTCCCGGCAGATCGCCAAAATGAAATCAATGCAGTATTTGCTGAAGGCTATGTAACTGGCAAGACTTCAACGAAATTCAATCCGAGAGATAAAATCTCCCGTGCGCATTTCGCGTTGATGTTGAACCGCGTCTACGAAAAAGTGAACGGCGACTATCCAGTTGACGAGTACGCTTCGTATTCCGATTACGGCAAGCATACAGCTGAAACTAAAGAAGCCATCACATTATTGGACGAGCTTGGAATCGTTGAAGGCTATAACGGCAAATTTATGCCATCAAAATTCACCTCACGTGAAGAAACAGCTAAAATGATTTCATTGTTTGCACCCCATACAGTGAAATAAGAATCACATGAATCCTTTACCGGAAAGTCGTTCGGTAAAGGGTTTTTTCTTAGGGAAAGCTTAATCAGCGCTGCAATCTGAATGCAAGCCTGAAGAAAAGCAGTCGCCGTGAGCAACTTGCTCAAACTCATTTTTTGATTCGGGTTATGTATTTATATAAGTTGAACTAATGATGTCAACCTGTCGATATCCCGCAAACCAGCTCCGATTTCGGGCCTACAGGATGTGGTTTATGCAGCTGCACCACTCTCTTGGGATTCTCCGCTGGTTTATTCCATATCTTCATTGAATTGAAAAGTTATTTCTTTAGTTCTGCTTAATTAGTGAAAAATTTACAATCATTTATTATTTCTGAGGAAATTGATAGAAAATTTACAAAAAAATATAAAGCGCTTCCACGTTTCAAGTATAATAAACATGTATCAAAAATATGAATCAGGAGTGAATAACTTGACCAAGCATGCATTCAGCAAGATATTTTTGAGCCTTGTCCTGATACTATCCGCGATGCTGCCATATATGGCGACATCGGCAAATGCTGCAGAACCGATTACGGTTACTGAAGCGATTGCGAACAACTCAGGGTCAGCTACAGTGAAAGGCTTTGTTGTGGGAGCTGTAATAAGCGGAGGCAATTATGATCAGGAAGCACCTTTTACAGCTACTTCAAATTTAGGTCTTGCCGATTCTCCGGATGAAACCGATCCGACAAAAATTCTCCCGGTTCAATTGCCGATAGGATCTATCCGCGCAGGTTTGAACTTGGTCGACAATCCGACCAATTTCAAAGCAGAAGTTACTATCACAGGAACTCTGGAAGCTTATTTTTCAACACCAGGCCTTAAATCTCCAACTGCTTTCACAATAGAATCTGAAGGTGAAGCTCCACCCGAGGCGATTGTCGTGGATTCACTGGCAGAAGCACGCACAATGGCCGGTCAACTGATCCAAGTTGAGGCGACCGTGACAACCGGAACAGGATTCTGGGGCGGTAACGCATTTTACGCACAGGATGATACAGCCGGAATTTACGTTTACACGTCGAATGCAGCAGTTGCACCGGGAGACATTGTCCGTTTGACAGGCACTGTTTCCGAATACAGCGGCGAACTGCAGCTGCAGCCGAACACAGTGGAAGTTCTGTCTTCGGACAATGAACTGCCGGCAGTCCAAACCGTTGAGCCAGCTGGTGTCAATGAAGACACACAAGGCGAGCGCGTCGAAATGCAGAACGTAACCATCACAGGTCTGAAATCTGTTAACGATTATGGTACATTCGAATTTTCGGCTGTTGCTGAAAACGATGAAGCGGTAACCATCCGCAACGATAACCGCAACGGCGTAACATTCGAGCAATTTACAAAACAATATAAAGAAGGCGACGCGATCCATGTAAACGGAATCGCTTCGAAATTCAATGATTCTTACCAAGTGAAAACGCTTGGCTTTGACAGCTTTGAGCTTGTCAACAAACCGGCAGTATACGTCGATACCTTCCCTGGTGTCGTATCTGAAGGGGCTGAAATCACACTGGCTTCAGGCTGGGAAGATGCCCATATTTATTACACACTTGATGGTTCAGCACCAACTGCCGCGAGCACAGAATACACAGCCCCAATCGTTTTAACAAAAGACACGGCGATCAACGCAATCGCAATTGCTGACGAAACATCCGAAGTGTTCACATTTGAATACACGGTCCTACAAACAGCGGACCTGAAAATTCGTGACATCCAAGGCGACGGCCATTACTCGGATTACGAAGGCGTAGCCGTCAATGAAATCGTCGGTGTCGTAACGCACCTTTACAACTCGGCAAACTTCGTTATTCAAGACACCAACCCTGATGACGACTTGACAACTTCAGAAGCATTGATCGTTAACAAAGCATCAAACGGTCTTCAAGTTGGTGACCTGGTTACCGTTAACGGAACCGTGGAAGAGCATTTCCAAGAAGGCTATTCAGATATGAAGGAAAATGACTTGCCGATCACGCGCATCCGTGCAACTGACGCAGTCAAAACAGGGACAGCTCCACTTCCTGAACCAATAGTAATTGGAGAAGACGTCCAACCGCCATCTGAAATTATCGACAACGATGGCTTGACATCATTTGATCCAAAAGAAGACGGCATCGATTTCTGGGAATCGCTTGAATTGATGCGTTTAGCTGTACCGAACGCACAAGTCGTGGGACCACAGAAATACGGCGAATTGGTCGTAGTAGCTGAAAACTCACCGAACACGGAATTCCATAAACAAGGCGGAATCCTACTTTCAGAAAATGACTACAACCCAGAACGCATCACGGTCGATTTCGACAATGAAAACTTCGTAGCCAAAGCAGGTGACTCCTTTAACGGAGACATCATCGGCGTAATGGGCTTCGGATTCGGCAACTATAAACTTTGGACCGCAGAAAGTAACCTTCCACAGCTGGTAGACGGCGGCACTAAGCCTGAACAGACATGGATTAAAAACAAAGAAGATGAACTAACGGTAGCGGCTTATAACGTAGAGAACTTCTCTGCAGACCCAAGCCACACATCTGACGCTAAAGCGCAACGCATTGCGGAATCGTTCGTCAAGGACCTAAATTCACCAGACGTTATTGTCATGGTTGAAGTGCAGGACAGTGACGGTCCGATTAAGTCAGGAAACAGTGACGCAACGTTAAGCTATGAACGCCTAATCAAAGGCATCAAAGCAGCGGGTGGTCCGACTTACGTCTGGACGGACATCGCACCTGAATACAACAAAGACGGCGGACAGCCAGGCGGGAATATCCGCGTCGGCTACCTCTACAACCCGGAACGCGTAACTCTTTCAAAAGGAACAAAAGGCACAGCAACTGAGGACAACTCATGGATAGACGGCGAACTTGCCTTGAACCCAGGCCGCGTCCAGCCGATCCCTATGCCAAACACACGAAAACCAATCGCTGCACAATTCGAGTTCCAGGGTGAGCAAGTCGTTATCATCGGCGCCCACTTGAACTCGAAAGGCGGAGATCAGCCATTGTTCGGCCAGAACCAGCCACCAGTTCTTGGTTCTGTAGAAGAGCGCATCCAATTGGCAACTGCCATCAATGGGTTTATTGAAAAAGGCTTGGCACAGGATCCGGATCTCAATGTCATCGTTGCAGGCGACATGAACGATTTTGAATTCACACCAGCACTTGATGCATTAAAAGGCGATATTCTAACGAATAAAGTCGAAGACGTCCCAGTCGAAGACCGTTTCTCTTATCATTATCAAGGCAATTCACAAGTTCTTGACCACCTATTGGTCACCAACAACCTAGCAGACCGCACGGAATTGGACATGGTCCACATCAATGCGATGTTCATGGAACAGCATGGCCGCGCTTCGGATCACGATCCGTTGCTGGCGCAACTTGCATTTGAAAAAGAAGAAGTTCCAGAGAAAGACTTCCCATTCACAGATGTGAAAGAAACCGCTTGGTCATACCCATATATTAAAGATTTGTTCAATAGAGATCTGATTAAAGGGACTTCCGAAACAACTTACTCACCTAAGAATAACTTGAGCCGTGTACAGGCTGTTACCATCCTGACGCGCATTATGGAATTGGAAGTTGAAGGTTCGAAGAAATCACCATTTACGGATATTTCAAACCTGCGACAAATTCATCAAAATGAAATCAATGCAGCTTATCATGCTGGTATTATCAATGGTGTAACGGCTACTGAATTCAAGCCAAATCAATTCATCAGCCGAGCACACTTCGCATTGATGCTGAAGCGTGTGTACGAGTTGAAAAACGATAAATACGAAATCGACAACTATGCACCATTCAGCGATTACAAGTATTTCAATATGGAAACTAAAGAAGCTATCACAATGCTATACGATTTGGAGATTGTCGAAGGATTTGACGGCAAGTATATGCCAACGAAGTTTACGACACGCGAAGAAACAGCGAAAATGTTTTCACTGTTTCGTCCATATCTTGTGAAATAATTTTTGCCAAGCTTGATCAGGTTATCCTGATCAAGCTTTTTTATGTGTTTTTTTTGGTGAGTAGTAATCGTTTTGGAGTGGTTCTATCAAACGTTTCAGTCGCTTTGGAGTAATGAGGATAGTTTTGAAGAGTAGTAATCGGTTTAGAGTAATTCGATAAGTCGCCTTCGGTCGCTTTGGAGTGGGTTCCCGCACTAAGCCCGTCAGCTGAGGGACGCTGCCCGTCTTAGTGCTCCACCCACTCCGTTAACGCGCCTCGGCTGGGTGAGTGGTTGGTAGGCAGCATTTCTGTTTTTTTAGTGGTGGGTAGGTAGAGTGGGATTCTAGAATCGCTCGGCGGCGGTGGTGCACGCGCCTTTGCTTGGTCAGGATAGTTTTGAAGAGTAGTAATCGGTTTAGAGTAATTCGATAAGTCGCCTTCGTGCGCTTTGGAGTGGGTTCCCGCACTAAGCCCGTCAGCTGAGGGACGCTGCCCGTCTTAGTGCTCCACCCACTCCTGTGGCGCGCCTCGGCTGGGTGAGTGGTTGGTGGGCAGCATTTCTGTTTTTAGTGGTGGGTAGGTAGAGTGGGATTCTAGAATCGCTCGGCGGTGGTGCATGCGCCTTTGCTTGGTCAGGATAGTTTTGAAGAGTAGTAATCGGTTTAGAGTAATTCGATAAGTCGCCTTCGTGCGCTTTTGAGTGGGTTCCCGCACTAAGCCCGTCAGCTGAGGGACGCTGCCTGTCTTAGTGCTCCACCCCCTCCTGTGGCGCGCCTCGGCTGGGTGAGTGGTTGGTAGGCAGCATTTCTGTTTTTAGTGGTGGGTAGGTAGAGTGGGATTCTAGAATCGCTCGGCGGCGGTGTGCACGCGCCTTCGCTTTGAGTAGAGTAGCGAGTGATGAGTTCTACCTGGGTGTTTTGTGTTTGTACCCGGGTGTTTTGCTTCTCTACAAGAAAACTTCGCTTCTATCCACCCATTTCATAAAAATAACAGCTTATTTGTGAGTGAAAACCCGGAAAAAGGTAATTGTATAAGTTGAACGAATGATTCCGGGCTGTTAATGTTTCGCCAATCAGCTGCTAAGAGCTGGCGCCGAACGAACTCGGGCCTGCCCGAGTGGATTTCTTTCAATGTCACTTACGCTGCTCTCATAAGAGTCTCCGCTGGTTTGTTCCGTATCCGTGACTTGTTACTCAAGGTTGCTTAGAAGAAAGAGCGCAAGACGGCGAAGGGCGAAGATGTGCTGCTGCATCGCTGCGCTAGCCCGCGGCAGCTGGCACCGCGACGTCCTGTCGCACTAGCTCCATGACCCCACATCCTGTGGCCCGAAAGCGTCCACTTGCAGCGAATTCTCTATCCTTCAAAATTCTCCACCCATAAAATTTCTCGAGTCAAAAAAATTTTTTAATTCGAGAAACTAAATAATATCAAGCTATATCTAGTAAAAACCTCTTAAACATCCGTCAATTACAAGAAATAACCAAAAATTTTATTTGCAACATTGAAAATATATGGTAAATTTAAATTGTTGTGCAATTGTAAAGATTCTTTATAATTGCGAATTAGAACTAAGGGGGAAAAAAATTGACGAAGTTAAAACCGTTTTTATTGTTGGCGATGGTCTTCATGATGACATTCAGTTCAGCTGTTTTCGGCCTTACCGGGGTCTCGGCAGCCGTGAATTCATCGGACGTACCAAACGTGGAATTGAAAAAAGGGGAATTGAACATTCCGGAAACATTCGTAAATCCTGAAGATCCGGAAAAAGAGGTCCGAGTGATCATCGAGCTTGAAAAAGCACCGGCGATTGAAAACGCTACCGAAAAAGGCGTACTCTATAAAAACCTTCCTGAAAACCAAAAAGAAACATTGGAAGCGGCAGTTGTCACGGGTCAGGAATCCGTCCAGCTAACCATTGCTTCAATAGCTCCACGCATTGCCTATCTTGAAAACTTCACAACTGTTTTTAACGGGTTCTCCGCTGAAGTTGAAGCGGGCCTTGTTGAAGACATCGCTAAATTGAACGGCGTCAAAGCAGTCTATGAAGCGACTGAGTATCAGCGTCCTGAAGCTCAGCCGGAAATGAAGTATTCGAAAGCATTGGTTCAGGCGCAACAAGCTTGGACAGATTACGATTACCGCGGCGAAGGCCTGGTTGTTGGTGTCATTGATACCGGAATCGACCCGAGCCACAAAGATATGGTTTTAACAGACAACACAACGGGCGACATCACGAAATCTGATGTAGCGACGCTAGTGGCTGAAAAATCCATTGTAAATGGTAAATTCTTTACAGCAAAAGTGCCATTCGGCTACAACTACATGGATGGCAACAACGAAATTCTTGACCTTGGACCAGAAGCTTCTATGCACGGTATGCACGTAGCCGGTACAGTAGGCGCTAATGGCAATGAAGAAAATGGCGGCATCAAAGGCGTAGCTCCAGAAGCGCAATTATTGGCACTGAAAGTATTCGGCAATGACCCGCTTTATCCATCAACTTACGGTGATATCTACATCAAAGCGATTGATGATTCGATCAAATTGGGTGCAGACGTCATCAACATGTCACTTGGATCAACTGCAGGATTTGTGGATTCTTCAAACCCTGAACAAAAAGCAGTTGAAAGAGCAACAAACAATGGCATCTTGGTTTCCATTTCAGCAGGAAACTCGGATATGTTCGGATCGGGCTATTCTTACCCGCTTCCAAATAACCAGGATTACGGTTTGACAGGATCACCAAGTACATCAATCGATTCATTTGGTGTAGCGTCATTTGAAAACGATATGATTACGGCAAAGAGCTTTGCTTACCAAGTGGACGGTGCACAAGCTGGACGCGGAATGTATTTATTAGCTAATGACGCAGATCCACAAGATTTGCCAAATGAAAGCTACGAAGTAGTCGATGCAGGTCTTGGGAAACCGGCTGATTATACAGGCAAGAAACTTGCTGGTAAATTTGCATTGGTATCACGCGGCGAAATCGGCTTTGTTGAAAAAGGCTTAGCAGCACAAGCCGCTGGCGCGATTGGCGTCATTGTTTACAACAACACAACAGGCACCATTAGCATGGCATCAGATGCTGCGATCAAAATTCCATACATGTCAGCTTTACAAGCAGACGGCGTGGCAATGAAAGCACAATTGGATGCAGGCAAAAAAGTGGCCGTTTCATTTGACGGTGAATTCCTTGAAACACAAAATCCAAGTGCTGGTGAAATGAGTGATTTCACTTCTTGGGGTCCAACACCGAACCTTGATTTCAAACCTGAAATCACAGCTCCGGGCGGCAATATTTTCTCGACTTTGAACGACGATGGGTATGGCTTGATGAGCGGTACGTCAATGGCGGCTCCTCACGTTTCAGGTGGAACAGCATTGATGTTCCAGCGCATTGAAGAGCTTGGCCTTAAAGGGCGCGAGCGTGTTCAATTTGCGAAAAACTTGATGATGAACACAGCAGATCCAGTCCAATTTTCGAAAGATCAATTTGTATCTCCACGCCGTCAAGGTGCTGGCTTGATGCAACTGCATGACGCCTTATCAACAGACGTAATGCTGACGAACAAAGCAACAGGCGATGCAAAAGTGGCATTGAAAGAAATTGTAAATGACAAATTTACGTTCACATTGCAAGCTGAAAACTTCTCTGACGAAGCGGCAACTTACGCAGTAGACGTAAACGTCCAAACGGATAACACAACGAAATTAGGCGAAACAGCCATTACAGCACCAAATGTAACAGGTTCATACGTGGTAACAGAAGACGTGAAAGTCAACGCTCCTGAAACCATCACGGTTCCAGCAAATGGAACTGCAGAAGTTGCGGTAACGGTCGACGTGTCCGCTCTTGAAGGTATGGAAGAATACGCAACTTTCACAAACGGATTCTTCGTTGACGGGTTTGTGACCTTGACGGATGAAAACGAAGAAGTCACAGGCAACACAGAATTGGTCGTTCCTTACTTCGGCTTTAACGGTGGATGGGACGATGCCAGCATCTTCGACGGTTTCACATGGGATGCAGATAGCTATTACGGCATCACACAATTGGCAGATGAATCAGGCAACGATATCACTGGCGGAACGCACGCAGGGAAATTTGTTCCTGAGCGCTTCGCATTTTCACCAAATGGCGATGAATTGCAAGACATGGCAATCCCTGTCTATTCATTGATGAGAAACGCTAAAGAATTTGAAGTCAACGTATTGGATAAAGCAGGCAAAAAATTGCGCACAATCCGTACAGCTTCTAGTTTAACTAAACATTACTCATCGACAGAACCTTTTACATTCAATCAGCTGAACGGCTGGGATGGAATGATTGATGGCAAGCCGGCAAAAGATGGAGCATACCAGATCCAGCTTCGTGCAGTTATTGATTACCCGAATGCACAATGGCAGTCGATCAACTTCCCAATTATTGTCGATACAGTAGCTCCAAAAGCAGCAGCTACTTATACTGCTGCAACGAAAACAGTGAACGTATCAAAATTTGCGGATAACGCTTCAGGCGTCGGCGCAGACCGTTGGGAAGTTTACTTGAACGGCGATGAAGTAACAGAAGACGAAGAAGCTCCTGAAGATGAATCTCTTGCACCGACAACCACTTCTTATAAAGTGGAAGCACCAGTAAAAACGGGCGACAAATTGACAGCGGTCTTCTACGATATCGCTGGCAATGCTACAGAAGTAAACCTTACAGCTTCATCTAAAGATGAAACAAAAGAACCGGTCATCTTCTTCACATCACCAGAAGTTTTGGAAACTTATGATACGAGCAAAGTAGAAGTCGCTGGCCGTGTAGAAGACGAGTCGAAAATCGTTTCCCTGACAGTCAATGGCGTCAAAGCCAAAGAATTTGACGGCGTCAACTTCAAGCACACTGTCACATTCAAAGACGGATCTCAAAACGTTGTGGTCAAAGCAGTAGATGAGTTCGGCAACGAAATGGAACTACGCCGCCAAATATTGGTAGATACAACTCCAGCTGTCGTTACTATAGTGAGCGCACCAAAAACTGTTGGAGCTAATGTCTCTGAAGTCGAAGTGACATTCAATGTCAAAGACAATCTGGACCAAATCTATGCTTACGTAAACGGCAGTGAAGTCTTCAAAAAAGACCTATCTGAGCCATACGGCAAAGCAAGCTTTAACCAAAACATCAAAACCAAAGTGCTAGTCAAGAAAATTGGCGCAAATGAATACACACTATCGGTCGAAGATGCAGCTGGCCATGTCACTGAAAAAACATTCACGATTAACAAAGCATCAAACGTAACATTTTCAGATATTCAAAACTATTGGGCAAAAACTCAAATTGAAGCATTGGCTTCACAAAACATCATCAAAGGAACAACAGATACGTTGTTCGCGCCAAAAGCCGATGTAACACGCGCTGAATATGCAACAATGCTTGTTCGTTCACTTAACTTACCTTTGAAAGCAGAAGAAGGCATGTTCAAAGACGTAAACAAGAAAACGACATGGGCTACAAAAGAAATCGAAGCAGCAGCTCGCGCAGGCATCGTTAAAGGATTGCCAGGCGATAAGTTCGATCCAAAAGCATCGATTTCTCGTCAAGACGCAGCAGTAATGATTATTCGTGCAGTTGAGTTTAAAGAAGCAGCATTGCTTGAAGGGTTGGACGCATCGCATAAATTCAAAGACAACTCAAAAATCAGTCCTTATGCAGCGAAATACGTATCACAAGCAGAAGCACTAGAGTTGATCACTGGACGCAGCGGTAACCTGTTCGATCCGAAAGCAAACATCACAAGAGGCGAAACAGCGGCAGTTATCTACCGCGCCCTCGACAAGATGGATCTATTGAAATAAAACACTCTTTGCAATAGAAGAAACCTCAAAAGTTCTTCTGAAAAACGAGCAAGCAAGCAATCAGAAAGTTGATTGCTTGCTTGTTTTTTTGTGTTGGAAAGGAATGAAAGAGGATGGGCTAAGAAATCGCTGCAGGTAGACACTTTCGGGCCCGCAGTAGGCGGGTCATGCAGCTAGCGCGACAGGATGTCGCGGTGCTAGCTGCCAAGGGCCACCTTTTGCTCTTTCTTGCTATCTTCTTACAGGTAAGGAATGAGGAATGAACATGCAGCTACTAAAAAGGGAGTTGCACTTTCGCTTTTCGCCTGCGAAAAGCCAGCATTCTGTATAGTAAGTTGCTCTTGTTTGGTTTTCTGTTCTCTATTGATAGATAAGTTATGCTTTTTCGTAGAATTCGTGTATAGAAGTGGGACATATCTGTATAAATGGAAAACACCCGGGTATAAAAAGCAAACACCCGGGTTGAAACACAAAACACCCAGGTAAAACCCACAACCCTCTCATTTTCACTCTAAAAGCGAAGGCGCGTGTACCATCGCCGCCAAGCGATTCCAAAACCCTACTCTCCCTTATCCCCCACAAAAAAACAAAAATGCTGCCTACCAACCACTCACCCAGCCGAGGCGCGTCACAGGAGTGGGTGGAGCACTAAGACTGGCAGCGTCTTTTCGCTGTCTGGCTTAGTGTGGGAACCCACTCCAGAGCGACCAGAGCGACTTCTAGAACTTCTCTAAAACTACTCCCACAATTGCCATCTTACAAAGCGAAGGCGCGTGCACCACCGCCGCCGAGCGATTCCCCCCCCCACGCTCACTATCTATCCAACACAAAAACAAAATCTATTTGTCAAACACATACCAAGCGGAGGCGCGTCCAGGGAGGGGGTGGAGCACTAAGACTGGCAGCGTCTTTTCGCTGTCTGGCTTAGTGCGGGAACCCACTCCAGAGCGACCAGAGCGACTTCTAGAACTTCTCTAAAACTACTCCCACAATTGCCATCTTACAAAGCGAAGGCGCGTGCACCACCGCCGCCGAGCGATTCCCCCCACGCTCACTATCTACCCAACACAAAAACAAAATCTATTTGTCAAACACATACCAAGCGGAGGCGCGTCCAGGGAGGGGGTGGAGCACTAAGACTGGCAGCGTCTTTTCGCTGTCTGGCTTAGTGCGGGAACCCACTCCAAAGCGCACGAAGGCGACTTAAAGTACAACGATAAAACGATTACCACTCACCAAAACGATCTGCACAAAGCGAAGGCGCGTGCACCACCGCCGCCGAGCGATTCCCCCCACGCTCACTATCTATCCAACACAAAAACAAAATCTATTTGTCAAACACATACCAAGCGGAGGCGCGTCAGGGAGTGGACGAAGCGATAAGACTGGCAAGCAAAGCGACGCCCGGCTTATCGCGAGAGTCCACTCCAAAGCGCCCGAAGGCGACTCCTAGAACCGCAACAAACCTAATTACCACTCTCTCTAAAAAACTCTTCAAGCGAAGACAACTTCTAAAACTATCACCATATCTCCACATACCTCAAGAAATCCACAAACAGTAACTTTGGAACCATAGACTTTTGGTTGATTAAATGGAAAAATGAAGGTGATTTAGTTATTTGATAATTAAGATAATTACACAGGAAGAGGAGGACGATGTATGAAAAAAACAGGTGTATGGCTAATGGGGGTTTTGTTAGTAATCAGTAGTGTTACAGGGTTCAGTAGCCCGGCGGTGTCGAAAGTGCCGGATCCCGAAGTGAAGTTAGCCCAAACATTGCTAAAACCACAATCGCCAAAAGAAAAAGTGCGGATCATCATCGAGTTAAAAGAAGAGCCGACAATTGAAATCGCAACTACCAAAGGAGTACTTTACAAAGAACTGCCAGATAGTCAAAAAAAGCGCATCGAAGCGGATGCCATGAAGAAACAAGAAACCGTACAGGCAGCTATTACCAAAGTGGCCCCAAAAATCGATTATCTTCAAACCTTTACAACCGTCTTTAACGGCTTCTCGGCGGAAGTTGAAGCAGGACAAGTGGCTGAAATTGCGGAGCTGCCAAACGTCAAAGCAGTATACGAGGCAACCGAGTACAAACGGCCAGAGGTAAAGCCACTCATGAAATATTCTAAAAAGCTGGTTCAAGCGCAGCAAGCTTGGCGCGACTACGGCTTTAAAGGAGAAGGAATGATTATCGGCGTCATTGATACAGGAATTGACCCGGGACACCGGGACATGGTGTTGAGCAATAACAAGACGGCTACATTGACGAAAACTCAAGTAGAAGCGTTTGTTTCAAATCACGATATTGAAAAAGGTGCGTTTTTCACACAAAAAGTGCCATTCGGTTACAACTACATGGACGCCAATACCGAAATCCGTGACGTGGCGCCGGACGCTTCGATGCACGGCATGCACGTAGCAGGAACGATTGGTGCCAATGGCAATGAGGAAAAAGGCGGCATTAAAGGCGTCGCTCCAGAAGCGCAATTATTAGCATTAAAAGTATTTGGCAATGATGCTTACTCGGCATCAACTTTTGGAGATATTTACATTAAAGCCATTGATGATGCCATCAAACTAGACGCTGACGTCATCAATTTATCGCTCGGTGCCACAGCTGGATTCGTGGATACATCAAACCCCGAGCAACAAGCAGTAGAACGCGCGACGAATAATGGTGTATTGGTTGCGATTTCTGCTGGCAATGAAGACAAGTTAGGATCTGGATTTTTAGCGCCGTTCGCAGAAAATCAAGATTACGGCTTGATTGGGACACCGGGACTTGCAGTTGATTCACTGGGTGTGGCGTCATTTGAAAATGATGTTATTACTGCAGATAGCTTTATTTACAAACTAAACAACGTCAAAGCAGGACGTGCATTGTACATGCCAGCGAACAATGTAAAGCCGGTGCCGAATGAATCCTATCAAATCGTCGATGCGGGGCAAGGGCGGCCTCAAGATTTTACAGGGAAAGATGTCAACGGAAAATTTGCGTTGATTGCGCGAGGTGCTATTCCTTTTATCGATGCAGCATACGAAGCTGAAGCAGCGGGTGCTGCCGGTGTGATTATTTACAATAACGTTGCTGGACCGGTCACAATGGAATATGATCCATACCTCAGCATTCCTTTTATGTCGACACTTCAAGTAGATGGACTTGCTATGAAAGCAGGGTTGCAGGCAGGTAAAAAAGGAACGGTCGTCTTTGACGGAGAAAAGCTCGAGACGCCGAACTCGAATGCCGGCAAAATGAGCGAATTTACGTCTTGGGGACCGACACCCAATTTGGATTTTAAGCCAGAAATCACAGCGCCGGGTGGCAATATCTTCTCAACGCTAAACGATAATGGTTACGGCTTGATGAGTGGGACATCAATGGCGGCACCGCATGTAGCGGGTGGAGCGGCTTTGGTTTTCCAACGAGTTAAAGAACTTGGATTAGATGGGAGAGACCGTGTAGCATTCGCAAAAAACTTACTGATGAACACATCTAATCCGGTTGAATTCAAAAAAGGGCAATATGTGTCGCCACGACGTCAAGGTGCGGGTCTAATGCAACTGCATGACGCGTTATCGACTGATGTCATGCTGACAGACCAAACGAGCAGCGAAGCCAAAATAGCGTTAAAAGAAATAAAAAACAACAAAATAACGATGACGCTTCAAGCCAAAAACTTCTCGAACAAAGCAGCGACGTATGCAGTAAAAGTCGATGTTCAAGCAGATGCTGTCACCAAACACAAAGAACGAAAAATAAACGTCACCGATCCCAATCTTTCGGGCTCTACTGTCGTGACGAACTTTGTTAAAATCACGTCACCCAAACTCGTAACGGTGCCGGCAAATGGGGTAGCGAAAATTAGCGTGACCATTGACACGTCAACATTAAAAGGACGTCCAGAATTTGCGGCATTCACCAATGGATTCTTTATTGATGGATTTATCACGCTGACAGACGCTAAAGCAGACGTGACGGGCAACACACCGCTCGTCGTTCCATATTTCGGCTTTAACGGCGAATGGGACAACGCGTCTATTTTTGACGATGTGGCTTGGAACCCTGGAACGTTTTACGCTTCGACTTTCTTAACTGATGACTTTGGTCAAATACTCAACGGGGGTAGCCATCAGCAAGGCTTTGTTCCAGCGCGTTTTGCTTTTTCACCAAATGGCGATGGCAGCCGTGAATCCGTCATTCCGGTGTTCTCGTTGTTACGTAACGCCAAGCAAATCGAGGTCAACGTGTTAGATGCAAATGGGAAGAAACTACGAACGCTACAAACTGGAAAAAATTTAGTGAAAAATTTCAACGATACCTTTCCTTATTATTACGACTTTTTTAATGAATGGAATGGAGAAGTACTTGGCAAAACGGTCAAAGACGGCAAGTACCAAATTCAGCTCCGCGGCGTTATTGATTATCCAAATGCCGAGTGGCAGTCGTTGACGCTACCGATATTGGTCGATACAGTGGCGCCCACTGCAAAGGCAGCCTTAAAAGGTAAGACGGTGACGGTAACAAATTTCAAAGATAATACAGGAGGCAGTGGACCAGACCGTTGGGAAATTTTGCAGAACGGAGTAGCTATAACGGACGATCCCGAGACTTATGAAGTCGAAACATTAGCGCCAAGCACCACTCTTTACGTACTGTTAAAGGATCTGAAAAAAGGCGATAGCTTAAAAGCCGTTTTCTATGACACTGCTGGCAATAAAACCACGGTTCCTTTGACAGGTTCCGTCGTTGATACGCAAAAACCAGCCATTTCGATCATTTCACCCATGCTTCTTGAAGTACTCAACACCAAACGTGTAGAAGTTTTTGGCAGTGTAGAAGACAAATCACGCATCACTTCAGTCACAGTGAACAATGAAAAAGCGCTTCGCTTTGACGGTCAATTTTTCCAACATACTTTGACAGTTGAAGATGGACGCCATGATATTTTTGTCAAAGCGACAGACGAAGCGGGCAATTCGCTTGAAGTGCGCAGCCAAGTGCTAGTCGACACACGTCCCGCATCACTGGAGATTTTGGACGCACCCGAAATACTCGACTCCACTAAAGACACAGCAAAAGTCACGTTTAATGTCCAAGACAATATGGATGCCATCAAAGTTTACCTAACCGACAGCGAAGTTTACAGCCATGACATGAGCGAGCCTTATGGCGAAGTCGCGTTCAACAAAGACATCACCATTGACGTGCCTGTTCGTGATCCGGGTGATCACGAATTTACCTTGAAAGTTGTGGATGCGGCCGGAAACGTCACGAAAAAACCATTCACCATTATGAAAAAAGCGAAAATCGCATTCACAGACATTCAGTCACATTGGGCAAAAACTCAAATTGAAGCATTAGCTTCACAAAACGTCATCAAAGGACAAACAGCTACACTTTTTGCTCCACAAGCCGAATTGACACGTGCTGAATTTGCCACATTGCTAGTCCGTACACTCAAGTTGCCGCTAAAAGAGTCTGAAGGCAAATTTAAAGATGCAGGACCAGACAAAACATGGGCTTCCAAAGAAATCGAAGCCGCCGCTCGCGCGGGAATCGTTCTTGGAATGACGACGAACACATTCGATCCAAAAGCGCCAATCTCTCGCCAAGACACAGCAGTCATGATGATACGCGCAGTCGAATACCAGCAAGCTCTGTTGCTCGAAGGTTTAGACACGACGCATCAATTTGCGGACAGTTCGACAATCAGTCCTTACGCAAATGAAGCTGTTTCACAAGCCTATGCACTTGGCTTTATCACAGGACGCGAAGACAACATCTTCGACCCGAAAGCAAAAATCACAAGAGGTGAAACCGCAGCAGTTCTATACCGCGCCCTCGACAAAATGAAGCTATTGAGATAAAACAAACAGGCAAGCAATCAGATCTTGATTGCTTGCCTGTTTGTTTGAATTGTTTGCGTGCCTGGCACCCAAACAATTCAAAAAAATATTTTAAAGCCAAAACAGCTAGCTTTCGGCAGGTTTTAGCGTGAAAAGTCATTTTTAGGCTCTTAACCTATAGACAAATACAAGTTATCCGCTTTTTAGAACAATTGACGAAAATCTTTGTTCTTTCTACTATATTATAGAAGGTTTAGAAAAGGAGTGTGAAAATATGGGAAGAAACCGGCGCATATGGAACCCGAACGCATATGAACATGTCGTCATGAGAGGCAACAACAGACAAGCAATTTTTCTGGAGGATTCAGACGTAGCTGCCTTTTTCAGAATACTGACCTATGCTCATGAAAAATATCCATTTACGATGCTAGCGTATTGCCTGATGACCAATCATTATCATCTATTAATCCAGTCATCTGAAGTGCCTTTAGGAAAACTAATGGCACTCATCAACAAGCGCTATAGTGATTATTATAAGAAAAAGTACAACTACTGCGGTTATTTTTACGAAAGCCGCTATTATGCCGGCAAAGCGATAACCCACAAAAGCATTCTCGCCATCAGCCGCTACGTCCACAGAAACCCCATCAATACCAATGAACCGATGGTAGAAGACATGAAGGATTATCCGCACAGTTCTTATCGATTGTATGCAGAGTCCCTCTGTTCTCCATATGAATTCCTCGATTTAAGCTATTTGCCCACAATTTTACCTCCACCCTACTCCAGTTGTATAGCGGATTATTTGTTGTATTGCAAAGAGACGGATCTCCTGGACTTGGAAGGCGAGAAACTGAATTGAGCGAGAATTGTTTGGGTGCCTGGCACCCAAACAATTAACCGTCTATAATGGAACCAGAAAGAAAAAAGTGAGCTGATTGCAATGACCCAAAAGCCATCACCAAAAATCAATCGGAACAATCAAATCATTGCCGCTTTATCGCTTGCGCTGCTGGCAGTAATCGCATTGGGCGTTTATTTGTCGATGGGTACAGATAGTACAGCGCCCGAAACAGAACCACAGCCATCCCAACCACTAGAGTCTGGCTCACAGACGCCTGAAGCTGAAACCGTGTTGCCTTCCATGATTGCCAACGCCAAAACCCATGTCTATACGCTGTACAGCGATCTGGAGCAAGGCTCAGGCTTCTTGATCAATACGAAAGGCGACATTCTGACAAATGCCCACGTCGTTCTGGATGCGTCCTATATCACCGTCAAAAATAGCGACGGCCAGGAATTCAACGGCCATGTTATCGGGGTGTCCGATACGCAGGACTTAGCGATTGTCCGCGTCGATGAGCTGGCCGGCAAAGAACCTTTAGAAATTGAAATGGAGCCGGTCGCGATCGGCTCCCCAGTCGTTGCCATTGGCAGCCCCCATGACCAAAACAACACAGCTACCACCGGCGAAATCACAGCCATCGATCTCGATTTTGAGGATCAGTACCAATACAACAGCTTGTATGAAATGAACGCAGAAATCGCCCAAGGTTCCAGTGGCGGTCCGCTCATTGCAACTGACACCGGCAAAATCCTTGGCATCAACTCGATTATTCTCGAGGAAAAACCGGGTTCTGGCTATACCATTCCCATTTACACGGTCTGGGACCAGTTGACCGAATGGGTCGAAAACCCGATCACCACAGAAGAACAGGAAATCGTGCTACAGGATGTCAAAGACGCCTATTTTGCCGATGACCTGCTGGAAAATTTCATCTCCGCCTATTACGAATTAATGCCGTATTCGCTGAACGATGCCGACTCCTCCTACTATCTGTCCTATATTCTGCCAGACAGTGAAGCGGAGCAGGAGGCCACCAAGCTGATCGACGAATACGCAGGTCCAGACCGCATTTACGACACCGTCCAGCCGGCCATTACCAGTATCGAAGTCAATGAAGACAGCGCCACTGTCGAAGCGGAAGCCGAGTTTACTTACCGCGAAGAAACGAGTGGTGAATCGTCAACTGTTTCACACGAAGGCGTCTACACAGTGGTCATTGATGAGTATGGAGATTATCAAATTGCGGATATTGCAAACGAGTAAAGAGCAGGCTCTTATGGGAGTCTGCTTTTTTGTGTTTTTACAAACGCGGGGATCGCTTTGAAGTGGGGGGAGGTTCTACAAGTAGTTTTGTGCTTCAACTCGGGTATTTTCCGTTTCTACACGAGTTTCATGAAAAATGTTTGAGCATAGGCCATTCTCGATAGTTCCACATCGCGCTGCTCTGCTACTCAAACAAGCCATTCACTTCTTAATTCATATAGAAGAAAGCTAAAAGAAACGGCAGAGGGCGACGTAAAACCATCTGTGTCCGTTGCGCTAGCTTTGCTTTAAACCATGATCCGAACTCTCTTTGGCCAATGGTTTAAAGCGGAGCGATGAAGTGATAAGCCCACGACAGCCAGCAAGCACGGCGATCCAGGCATGACCCACATCCCGTGGGCCCGAAACCGTCTGCCTGAAGCGATATCTTCACCCAGCACAATTTTTTCACACAAAAAAAGGGGACCAGCAAAGGCCTGCTATCAGCAGACATTCGGGTCACCCTTTTAAAAAATCTATTAAATTAGAACCGTTTGTAGCTGTGGAACTTCTTGCCCCAGTAAGGGTCGTCCATGCTTTTGACTTCTGCTTTCGCTCCGCCAGAGTGTACGAACTGGTTGTTGCCAATGTAAATACCAACGTGTGAAATGCCTGCGCGGTATGTGTTAGCGAAGAATACCAAGTCGCCTGGCTGTGGGCTGCCAACTGTATATGATTCAGCGAATTGTGTAAGAGTTGTGCGTGAAACGTTCTTGCCTGCTTGTTTAAATGCGTATTGGATAAATCCGCTGCAGTCAAATCCAGATGGAGTCGTGCCGCCAAATTTGTACGGGATGCCTTTAAGTGCCAACGCTTCTGAACTGACTGATGAAGAAGAAGCTGATTTAACGGAAGCTTTCTTAACAGTTGTTGAAGTAAGCAATGTGCTTAATACCCATCCTGATTTGCCGTTGACTTTCACTTTGTACCAAGTTGCTTTGCCGACTTTCTTTTGGTGAGTTGCTGTAGCGATAGATCCTTTTTTAGCCATAGTGACAATTTTATTTTTTGTTCCCGCATCCGCACGAACGTTTGAGTTGTATTTCATTTTAAACGTGCCTGATTTTGCAGTTGCTTTGCTTGCTGCAACTTGCTGTACAGATGAATCCGTAGTTTCGACAGATGAAGAGACGTTGTTTTGAACGGGTTGAGCTGCTTGTGCATCCGTGGCTGAGTTAGCAAATAGCAATGATCCTGCTGTGAGTAGCGTAAAGAATAATTTTTTCATTGTTGTTGGTTCCCCCCAAGTTTTTATTATCCAAGTATATGAATTAATAATATTTTGCTCTGCCATTTACTATATAGAGAGAACAAAGTAAAAACAACGTCATTTCAATTGCAGTTATATTACAGTTGTATAACAAAATAATATCATGCCTAAAAACCCTATAACAGCGGGGTTTTTGATGTCAATAAAAAATATAAATAAGGTTTATTTCTATGAAAAACAGGTTTAAGTAATAAAATTGGTTTGTTTGTAACAATTAATCTCCTAATAAATCCAAATTTTAAATTCCTTCCAGCTTTATTTTAGCTATGCAAGATAATTGATATAAAAAAGAATGGTAGACTGTATCGCTTTACCTAGTACACCATCATTTTTTTATTAAAAAAATAAGATTCTATCTAAATAATGAAAATACTTTGACCGCAATAACTTCTCATTCCGCCAATTTTGACAATAATCTGTTAGCTTCTTACAATTAAAAGAAACGAAAAATTCAGAAAGAGGGTCATGGTGTTGAAAAAGATTCTATCGATTGATGGGGGAGGCGTGCGTGGCATTATTCCTGCGATGCTGCTAGCGGAAATTGAGGAGCAGACCGGAAAGCCGATTGCCGAACTGTTTGATTTAGTTGTCGGAGCATCGACAGGAGGCATCCTAGCGCTTGGACTGGTCACACCAGATGACAAAGCTCCAGACAAACCTCGCTACTCGGCAGAACAATTTCTGGGATTTTATTTGGAGGAGTCGCACGAAATTTTCGATAAATCGCTATTCTTTAAAATCACGCGAGGCATCTTTACACGGCGCTACAACGCAATGGCGCTGGAAAAGACTTTGAAGAAATACTTCGGAAAAACCATGCTTTCCGAAGCCTTAAAAGACGTCGTGATTCCGAGCTACGAAATCCGCGGGCGCTTTACGGCCTTTTTCAAAAGTCGCGACGTGTACGCGAAGAAAATCGAAAAGAATGTCTACATGAGGGATGTGGCACGCGCCGCCTCGGCAGCTCCAACGTATTTCGTGCCAAAAAAGATCAAAGCTTACCCAGGAGCCTGCTTTATCGACGGTGGTGTTTTTGCCAATAACCCGGCGATGTGCGCTTATGCTGAAGCAAAAGAGATTTTCCCGGACGATGACGATTTATTGGTCGTGTCACTCGGCACGGGGAATCCGCAACTGACCATTGAATTCGAAAAATTCAGGACCTGGGGGCTACTCGGTTGGGCGCGTCCGCTTTGGTACATCCTGATGGACGGCAGCTCAGACGTGGTCGACTATCAGTTGGGTTATGTCTTGCCGGATCGTCAAGAAGCCAAACGCTATTATCGATTCCAGATTGAGCTGCTGAAAAAAGGTACCGAAAAACTCGACGACGGCTCACAAGCGAACCTCCAAGCCCTAGTCGAACTCGGCCAGGAGCTGCTCGATACCAATCGCCAAGATATCAAGAAGTTGTGCCAACAGTTGGTGAACTAAAGTAAAACTTCCCTCAGTTGGGGATTCCCAACTGACTGTTGGTCGATCCAATCGGGCTTTTACAGTTTCTTGAATTTCCGCTTGTTAAAAGCAGGATAAAATCTGTCACACAGATGTAATCTTTTCGTATTGGCTCAAACCCCTGCGGCAGGCTAGAATGATAGAGGGAATAAAAAGCTTTTTAAAAAAATGAACAGGTTGAAGAAGTCACTCTAGGCGGAAGCTAGTGCAGCGATATAGGAGCAGACGGTTTTACCGTTCTTCTATCTATCGTCCAGATACAGAGGGGGACAGTGTTCAAATTTATGAGGCAGTCAATTTTAGGAGGACTGTCTTGTGATTCGAAATGACTTAGTAGTGAATACATGAAGCAAAACCAAGGAGTTTCAAGAAGGAAAGCAGAGCTATTTTGCGAAATAACCCCTTCGCCTGAATTTAACTAGAAGCAACATACATAGAATAAGAAGGAGTTGCCCACATGGCCAGAAGATACGACTATATGGATTGGCTGCGGGTTTTGTCGATTTTCGTTGTTGTCGGCATTCATGTAGTATCGAAAATCATCAACAGCACGTCCACAGACGACTGGATCTGGCATTTTGCCAATGTCTTTGACGCGGGACTGCGCTGGTGTGTGCCGATTTTCTTCATGCTCAGTGGCGCTTTGCTGCTGACGCGTGATCAAGAAGAAAGTGTTTGGCAATTCCTGCAAAAGCGGCTGGCAAAAGTCGTCATTCCGCTGATCTTCTGGAGCGGCATTTACACGCTGTACAATATTTACGAACTGGGAGAGTCGTATACCGCGTATGAAATCCTGGTCCAGTTTCTGACCGACGACATCTATTACCACTTGTGGTTCCTATACACCATCACGGGCCTCTACCTAATGGCGCCGTTTCTGAAGTTGCTCGTCGATCACATGGACAAGAAAACTTTCCAGGCTTTTTTGTTGTTCTGGATTGTCTTTTCCAGCTTGTTGCCATTCCTGCCGAAATTCTTCGACTTTGAAATTGCGCTGGCCGCCGGACTGTTCGAGCCCTACATCGGCTATTTCCTGCTCGGTGCCTATCTCGTGCTCTATCCAGTGCCGAAAAAATACCTAATGCCGCTTGGGATACTCGCCCTGGTCAGTTATTTTGCGACCTTTTGGGGTACTTATTACCTGAACATCGGCGTGCCAGCAGATGAATTCGACGAGTTCTTCTACGAGCATTACCGGCCCAACAACCTGTTCATCACGCTGTTTGTTTTCACCGGATTCCAGCACATGAGCAAAAAGATCAAACCAAATGCCCTGATCACACGAATCAGCACCGCCACATTCGGGATTTACGTCATTCATCCGCTTATCCAGATTTCGTTGAATCGGTTTTTCGGATTGAATGAAACCACCTTCAACCCGATTATCAGCGTGCCGCTCGTCTGGCTCTTAATATTCGCCATCTCGTTCGGAATCATTCTGGCGATGCAAAAACTGCCAGTGATCAACCGATTGGTGCCATAGCAAAATCGACCAGCCTTCTTTTGAGAAGGCTGGTTTTTTATGGGTTTAGGAATAAATGTGTGGGGAGAAAGGGAGCGTGGTTCACCGGGGCAAGACACACATGTTCTCCAATTTGTGGCTTGCCCGTTACCGTCCCTGTGTCGGACTCAAATGTTCCTCAATTTGTGGCCGACACAGGGACGTGCTCCCAGACTGTGATCCGACAACTTATCAGGTAAAAGAGTGTTGTGGGGTTCGAGAAGCCGCTTCGGTCGCTTTGGGTAGAGCAGAGACGATGGCTCCTGCGCAAGCTCGTCGCCAATGAGGTCCCAGAAACGTCTGGTCCCTCATTGGCTATAAGCCGAGAAGAACACTCGTCTTATCGCTTTGCCTAGCCCTTGTCGCGCCTCGGCTTAGTGTTGTGGTGATGACCAGCAACCCCGCTGTGTTTGGGGGAGGATAGCAAGTGAATGGTTCTGAAATCGCTCGGCGGCGGAAGTGCACGCGCCTTCGCTTTTAGAGGGACGTGCTCCTATTTTTTCCGTCCGAGCACTCTCCTAACGATCCTAACAAACACATGAAACTACGAAGTAATCAATAAGACCTACGAAATCCTACAAGAAAATAATTTTGTAAGAAAAATAAATTAAAAAATAATAAAATGTTTCCATTTATACATATATTCATCACTATATGAAGAAAAGATGTAACTAAAGTATGGTAAAATTTATAAATACTAATGCAAATTATCCAGTTAACATGTATACTAATTAAATATTTAGAGAAAAATATCTTTTAACCTATTTTTTACACAAATATTCTAGCATAGAAAGTATTCCTGATCACAAAGACAGAGGACAGCGTAGAGAGTTAACTGCTCACGCCAGACTTTGGTGTTGAAAAACCAGCAGAAGAGGTGAATGGCTGTGAGTGCTAAAACTATACTGGTCACTGGAGGCCACGGCTTTATCGGCTCCAATATGATTCATTATTATTTGAACAAATACCCGAATTACCAAATTGTCAATATCGACTACAACACCGAAGCGGCCAATCCGGAAAATATCCATTGTCCGGAACAGGCAAATCGCTATTCGTTCCATCATGTCGATATCCGAAATGCTTACGCCATCAGTTATTTGTTCGAGCTATACGACATCACCGATATCATCCATTTTGCGGCGGAAACGCGAAGCATGGATCGAGTGGGGGAAATTCGCCTTTACGAACAGACAAACGTACTTGGCACGATGAACCTGCTACATGCCGCACAAAGCGCTTGGATGGTAGATAATCACCAACCAAAATCCCGATATGCTGCATCACGCTTTCATTATTTGTCACTGGCGGGTGCCCAGGCAAACACGCTTTACAGCGAAAGCAAAGGCAGAGCCGATCGGATGATTCAAAGTTTCCATGAAAAACACGGTTTAGACATCGTCATCACGGCCAGTCCAGACATCTTCGGCCCGATGCAGCAAGATGACGAACTGATCCCGGGCTCTATCCAACGAGCACTAGAAGGGGAATTAGCCATACCAGAAAGAGGACAGCTACGCAATTGGTTGTTTGTCGGCGATTTATGCGAAGCAATCGATACCGTATTCCATCTGGGAGATGCCGGACAGCGCTATGACATTGGCTCTAACGCCATTTTGGATGACCAGCAGCTTGCGCGACAGATTAACGCTTTGCTGAGGGAGAATTTCCCGGGAAATGACCAAGACCTGATCCAAGAGAATGCCATTCTATCCACTGCACATCCAACTGCCCAAAAACAGGTTCTTGGCTTTGCGCCGTTTACGCCTTTTGAAACTGGAATGCGCATTACCATCGAATGGTGCATGAAAAAATACAAATACGCAGACTCCATAAAAAAACAATAAAAGACATATCTTCAGATGAGGTGAATAGATGATTACATTTAATAATGACCATTTCTTTGATTTCGAAAAACAGACACGTCCCATCAAATCGATTGCACTTATTCATAAGAATATGAAAGTGGGGGGCGTGGAAATTTTGGTGGTGCGCATGGTCAAGTGGCTTAGCGCACGCGGTTATAATGTGACACTGTTCTTATTTAGCAGCGGGGGTCCTTTGCTGCGTCAGCTAGAATCTGTCAAGGGCGTCACCATCGTGGTCGATGAAGACAAAAGTGAACCTTCCGTCAATCTGTGGCTCGCCACCAAAATGCTGAGCATGCGCTTCGCCAATAAATTCGATTTGGTTTATTCGTTTGGGCCGAAGTCGTTCCTTCTGTCCTATCTGCTGCCTGCAGAAAAACGACTGTCTGGCGTTTATCACCCAGAAAGTTACAAGCAAGAGAGCATGGCAGGGGTGATCAAGACTCTGAAGCTAATCGACCCAAAATTTCATACAAAACTGTTGTTTATGAATCCGTCAATTCAACAGCTGACCGAGCAGGCGATTGGAGAGTCGTTGAACAATTCGATTTTCCCGATGCCGTTGGACTTTTGTTCACCCACCAAAACACTGGGCAACTTCGCGTCACGCCGGATCGTCTCTATAGGACAGCTAGCGAATTTCAGAACTTATAATTATTATATGGTTGACATCATGGAAGGGTTGATTGGGATCGATCCAGAATTCACTTTCCATATATACGGGACAGGGCAGGGGGAAGATAGCTTGCGCAAAAAAATCGCCAACTCTCCTGCACGCGATCACATCTTCCTGCACGGAGCCATAACTCATGCGGATAAAAAACGCGCATTGCAAGATACTTTTTGTTTTATCGGCATGGGTGTATCGCTGATTGAAGCAGCAGGCTGCGGCATTCCGGCAATCGCTGGCAAAATCAATGACCGCTTCGGGTTGACGGAAGGCTTTCTTCACCAATTGCCGCCGTATGAAAGCGGTGATTCGTTTTCTGCAGACAGCGAATTGTTCAGTGTCCAGGAACAGATTGAAAAGTTGCTGTTGAGTGAAACCGCATACCGGAAAGCATCCAAGCGAGACCGCATCAAAGCCAAAGATTTTGAAAGCGATCATGTGATGGAAAATTTCATGAAAGAAGCGGAAGCAGAGAAATTTTCGTTCAGGCTGCATTAAGCGCCGTGTAGTGTTCTATGGAAAATTAGACTGAAAATTCATTTATTTAGTGCGAGAGGTTCGATTGTCAAAAATTTATTGAAAAAAACATGCCATTTAGACTATTAATAACTGCCGAAAGATATTGTAATGGAGATATAAGTAATAAGAAGATGCGCAAGACCTATATAAATTTTCTGAGAAAGTGAGATGAAAGGCTTATGACGGAGTATGACTCTTATAGAGAGAAAATAGAGCGGCGACATGACAAGGCCTTAGTAGAAGTTATGAAAGACCTCTACATCAAGGACAATCTGGGGCCATCGGTGGGCGCTAAGCAGCTCGGGATGCCACGGCAAGCCTTTGTGCATTTTGTTCAGGAATATGGCTTAAAGCAACTCAAGTTCGGTGATTATAAAAAAAAAGTGATGATTTTATCGAAACGCCAGATGGCCCGATAAAATAGCCCGCGTAAACCCGCTGCCTGATAGATAGGAGCGGGTTTTTGTGTGGGGAAAATAATGGGGGGAGCGGGGACGAAAACGGGCCAGCCACAAATTGGAGGGCATTTGTGGCTGGCCCCGGCAAACATTACTTCTGCTCTTAAAACTACTTCTGCTCTTTATTGTTAATTTGCAGTGGAATCACAGCGTGGGAGCACGTCCCTGGGTCGGCCACAAATTAAGGAACATTTGAGTCCGACCCAGGGACGGTAACGGGCCAGCCACAAATTGTAGGACATTTGTGTCTAGCCCCGGTAAACATAAAACAATCATCACTTTCAGAGCGAAAGCGCGTGGGCGAACCTTTCAAAAAACTTCTACTGCTCTTTATTGTTAATTTGCAGTAGGATCATAGCGTGAGAGCACGTCCCTGTGTCGGCCACAAATTGAAGGGCATTTGAGTCCGACCCAGGGACGAAAACGGGCCAGCCACAAATTGGAGGGCATTTGTGGCTAGCCCAGGCAAACATATGGGCATCTCTTTTCTTGAAAAGGTATTTGCACTTTCGCTTTTCGCTTGCGAAAAGCTGTCATTCTGGAGAGTGAGAAGCGGAGCGCTCTTTATACGAAAAGTCACGCAGGATCATAGCCTGGGAGCACGTCCCTGTGTCGGCCACAAATTAAGGAACATTTGAGTCCGACCCAGGGACGGTAACGGGCCAGCCACAAATTGGAGGACATTTGTGTCTAGCCCCGGTAAACATGAAACAATCATCACTTCCAGAGCGCCGGCGCGTGCACTATCGCCGCCAAGCGTTTCCAGAACCACTCATTCTTTATTTCCCCACACACAAAGTAGGTAGGCTACGTATCCCACAACACCCAGCCGAGGCGCGACCAGGGCTAGGCGAAGCCATAAGACGAGTGCACTTCTCGGCTTATTGCGAGAGCCAATGAGGGACCAGACGTTTCTGGGACCTCATTTGCGACGAGCTTGCGCAGGAGCAATCGTCTCTGCTCTACCCAAAGCGCACGAAGGCGACCTATAGAACCCCACCAAAACTACCACCATAACCCTAAAAAAACCACAAAAAAAAGCACAACCCCATAACAGGATTGCGCTCCACACACTTACATATTCAAATGCGTCTTCAACGTCGACTGGATCTCCGCCAACTCCGCATCATCCATCATGTAATACCAGATGCCATTGATCGTCTCGCCCACACCATCTTCTACAAGTATCTGATCAACCGTACCAATCGCATCGCGATAATTCGACTGCACTTCCATCATCTCGTCAAACGTCATGTTCGTGCGGACGTTGTCGCCGAGTGCCGTAAAAATGTCTCGATAGTTCAGCAAGCTGTTCACCGATGCGCCTTCTTTCATAATCGCTTGGATCACTTGCTTTTGGCGGTTCTGGCGGCCAAAGTCGCCTTCTGGGTCTTGCTTGCGCATTCTGACATAACCCAACGCTTCTTCGCCGTTTAATTCAATGTTTCCTGCAGCGTAGTCATCAAAAGCCAAAGTATTGTTCACTTCGATGCCGTCTACTGCGTCGACAATGTCTTGGAAGCCTTCCATGTTCACTTGCATCACGTAGTCAATTGGAATATCCAATAGGTTTTCCACGGTCGCCATCGACATTTCGATGCCGCCAAATGCATAGGCGTGATTGATCTTATCCGTCGTGCCGCGTCCGACAATTTCCGTATACGTGTCACGAGGAATCGACACCATTTTCGTCGATTGTTCTGCCGGGTTGACGGTCATGACCACCACTGTATCCGAACGCCCGCGGTCATCTTCGCGTTCATCGACACCCAGGAGCAAGACAGAAAATGGATCTTGTTCACTTAACGTAACTTCTTGGTCCGTCGCCCGTTTGTCTGATGCTTCGCGTTCGATCGGCTCGTGGATTTCTTCCAATGTATTCGTAAAGCTGTTGTAGACGGTAAACAAATAGACACCAACGCCGATCACGATCAATCCTAAAATCCCTACAATCCATGGCCATTTTTTCTTTTTGTTCTTTTTCTCTCTTCTGCTCATCAACAAATTCCCCTTTTAGTCAGCGATAAAATACGCTTCCAGTCTTTCTGCCCATAATTCTGCACCTTTGTCATTTGGCAAACCGTCTTCTGTTAAATAGTCTTGAAGGCTCTCGTCGTCTGTATCCGGCCATTCGGACCAGTGGTCAATATAAGCATAACCGGTAGTGGCTGCGAATTCTTCCAGTGCCGTGACTTGCGCCAAATAATAGCCAGCGCCATAAATTGGCTGAGGCGGGTGAAGCACCAGTACGGCGTCTTCCACTTGGGTGGACATTGCCGACTCAAAAGCCTTGATGTGTTCACGCTCTTGTTCAATGGCAATGCGGTCATTGTTCATCAACGTCATTGGCTCGAGTAGCACTAAGTCGTAGCCTGCCGATAGGTCCACATTGACCAAAAATTCGGAAGTTCTTCCTACTGTAACGACGTCAACTTCGATAAAGTTGCCATACGCTTCTTCTATAGAAGATTGCAATCGTTCTGCGTAGCCAGGTTGACCCGACTCTAAGGCTTCAGAACCGGCAATTAGCATCTGTAGGCTGTCATCGCTGCTGGTCCTCTCTAGCAGCAACTCGCGGACTTGTGGGTCCATATTCCCGGCCAACTCTTCAACGTTCACAGAATTGTCACCGGGTACCGTTTTAGGTTGCTGTTTTGCTGTGTCACCCGTCTGCGCTGAGGCTTCTTCAGGTTTATCCAATACGTTTTCGAGCTTGTCTTGCCACGTTAAATAGCTAAATAATAGTGCAATCACACAAATAATAACAGCAAATACTGCTCCAATTTTATACAATTTCATCTTATACTCCTTTCAAAAAACACCTATACTTACAAATAAAGATAGCATAAATCATTCTATTAGCCTATTAAACTTTTTAAAAATGGAAGTTCTTTCGACTCTCTCCTATGCTATACTATTTTATGTTGTTTATGAATCATTCATAATAAGAATATGAAAATAAAAGGAGATCATCACCATATGGAAGAAACCATCAGCTTACAAGACCTGTTCAAGACACTGAAAAAACGGGCTGGATTGATTGTACTTATGACCATTTTAGCTATTACCATCGCAGGAGTTGTATCGTTTTTAGTCCTGACACCGATGTATGAGACTTCCACACAGATCCTGGTCAACCAGGAAGAAACGGAAGCAGCGCAATTGACGAACCAGAACATTCAAACCGATCTTCAATTGATCAATACATATTCCGTCATCATCAAAAGCCCGGCGATATTAGATGAAGTATCGAGTCAGTTAAACCTGGACATGTCCGTCGAGCAGCTGAACAATAAAATCACCGTTGCCACCGCTGAGAATTCTCAGGTTGTCAATATTACGGTGCAGGATGAAGATCCTGCACAGGCAGTAGACATCGCCAACACAACTGCAGAAGTGTTTGAAAGTGAAATCATGGAATTGATGAACGTCGACAACGTCTCGATTTTGTCGCCGGCTGTATTAAAAGAAAATCCGTCACCGGTCGCACCAAACCCGATGTTGAACATGGCCATTGCAGCTGTTATCGGCTTGATGCTCGGAGTGGGGATTGCCTTCTTGCTGGAATACTTGGATACTTCCATCAAAAACGAGCAGGACATCGAAGAAATTTTGGGCGTTCCGTTGCTCGGCATCATTTCACCGATTAAAGAAGAAGCCAAGCTAGAAGAAACCACAACATCGAAGAGAAGGGCGGGATAGAAAATGGCGAGAAAGAAAAAAGTGCTGCAGGAAACTGCGCGTAAACTGATTGCATTCACGACACCGCGCTCGTTCGTATCGGAACAATTCCGTACCTTGCGTACCAATATCAACTTTTCATCACCAGACGCAGAAATCCGCACAATGGTCGTCACGTCAGCTGCACCTTCAGAAGGCAAGTCGACAACATCCGCAAACCTGGCAGTCGTTTTTGCACAAGAAGGCAAAAAAGTGTTGTTGATAGACGGCGATATGCGTAAACCCACAACACATTACACATTCCGTATGGGGAATACAGTTGGTTTGTCGAGTGTCTTGACACGCCGAAACTCGATCCAGGAAGTGATTCGCCCGACTGCGGTCGAACGTCTTGACCTTATGACTTGTGGACCGATCCCGCCAAACCCGGCAGAATTGCTCGCTTCCAAATCGATGACAGCGTTGATCGAACAGCTAAAAGACATGTATGACTTGATCATCTTTGATGCGCCGCCGGTTCTTTCTGTAACGGATGGACAAATTTTGGCCAACAAATGCGAAGGCACGATTTTGGTCGTCAGCTCAGGAAATACCGAGAAGGACATGGCGCTAAAAGCGAAAGAAGCCATTGAATCATCCAATAGCCGGCTGATCGGTGCAGTGCTGAATAATTACGCTCTGGCAAAAGACAATTATTATTATCAATATTACGGAACGACAGAGTAAAAAGGACTCCCTTTTTACTTTTTTTTCAATCACTAAAGGAGGAAATACCAATGATCGACACGCACGCCCACATCCTGCCCGGACTTGATGACGGAGCGGAAACGATGGAACAAACAAAACGATTGCTGGAAAAAGCTGTCGACGAACAACTGACTGGCATCGTTGCCACACCTCACGCCTTTCACCCGAACTTCAACACAAACCTCGCAGCGCTAAGGAAGCAATTAGAGCTGGTAAATAGCTATATCGCAGAAGAACAATTGCCAATCACGATTTACAGCGGACAAGAATGCCGTCTCGGTGAAAAGCTGCCAGAAAAACTAGCGGCTGGAGAAGCATTAACATTAGCCGGATCACGCTACGTCTTATTAGAACTGCCGTCATCTGGTATTCCAGCTTATACAGTTCCAATCATTCAACAACTCATTATGAAAAACTACGTACCCATTATTGCACATGCAGAACGCAATCAAGGCATTATCGAAAAACCTGAACGGTTGAAAAAACTCTTAGTTCACGGTGCGATGGCGCAAGTAACTGCAGGTTCTGTCGCGGGTAGTTTTGGTAAAGCCATTCAACGCACCGCCATGAGCTTGATCGATGCCAACCTGATCCACGTTTACGGCTCGGACGTCCATAGCCTCGATAAGCGGCCATTCTTGTTTAACGAAGGCCTCGATTACTTGGAGAAAAAGAACCAGCACGACATGGTCGACATTTTCCTGGAGAACAATGAGCGCATCCTACTGGATGATCATTTACATGTTTTAGAGCCGGAAGACATCCATAAAGGGAAATGGTGGAATATTTTTGCTTAAAACCTAACGAAAAAAGTATTATTTTGTTTATAAAATCCTATCATTTCTAATTCATAGTGTGTTAGACTTAAAAAGGATTTTTACCCATATATGAATATAGTACTGGATGTCGAAAGGATTGACTTGTATGTCTCTGAAAAATCGTGTTTCTCTCTTATTGATCGTCGACTCGCTGATTGTCTTTTTCTCTATTTTTGTCGGCTATTACTTGTTGCACCCTTATACAGATGTATTGCAAAACAAATTCTTGCTGGCAAGTGCGCTAACCATCTTTATCGCGCACCATGCCTTAGCGATGTATTACGGCCTGTACCGCAAAGTATGGGAATACGCTTCGATCGGGGAGCTGACCTCGATCTTCAAGGCAGTCAGCTGGTCGATTGTGGTCATTGGTCTGGTGCAATACCTCTACAGAGGCGACGTTTTATTGCGGGCATTAGCCATCACGTGGATGCTTCACTTGATCCTAATTGGGGGATCGCGTTTGTCGTGGCGACTGTTCCGTGACAAGAAAATCCGGCATAATGATTCAGAACTGAAACGCACCTTAATCATAGGAGCGGGAAAAGCAGGCACATTGGTAGCTCGTCAATTACTGGCCAATCCTGAAAATGGCTTATTGCCTGTATTGTATATCGATGACGACAAAAACAAGCAAGGACTTGATATTTACGGTGTCCGTGTGGTACATGGCAATACCGGGAACATTGCGGATATTGCTTTGGATAACCGGATCGATACCATCATTATCGCCATCCCGTCACTCGGCAAACAAGAAACCGCTGAGCTAATTCAAACGTGCATGGACTCAGGTGTTCGTACGCAAACCATTCCACTTATTGAAGACATTATGACCGGTAAAGTGTCGGTAACAGATATCCAAGATGTGAAAATTGAAGACTTACTTGGACGCGACGAAGTCAAACTTGATATGGACAAAATCGCTGATCAGTTGACGAGTAAAACCATTCTTGTAACTGGAGCAGGCGGTTCTATCGGTTCTGAAATTTCACGTCAAATCGCGCGTTTTGGCCCGAAAAAGCTGTTGCTTCTCGGACACGGAGAAAATTCGATTTACTTGATCGACATGGAACTGCGTCAAACAGTCGCACCAGACACAGAAATCATTCCCATTATCGCGGATGTCCAAGACCGTGAACGTATCTTAGATATCATGAATACATACAAACCGGATGTTGTTTACCACGCAGCGGCGCATAAACATGTACCGTTAATGGAAGGCAATCCGATGGAAGCTGTGAAGAATAATGTCTACGGCACGAAAAACGTCGCAGAAGCAGCCCATATGAGCGGCGTAGGCAATTTCGTCATGGTGTCTACAGATAAAGCCGTCAACCCGCCGAACGTCATGGGCGCGACCAAACGTTTTGCTGAAATGATTGTTCAAAATTTAGCTAAACGCAGTGACACGAAATTCGCGGCGGTACGTTTTGGTAATGTACTCGGATCTCGCGGCTCGGTCATTCCACTGTTTAAAAAGCAAATCGCAGCAGGTGGTCCAGTGACAGTAACCGACCCACGCATGACACGTTATTTCATGACGATCCCTGAAGCGTCACGTCTCGTTATTCAAGCAGGTACACTCGCTGAAGGCGGCGAAGTATTTGTTTTGGATATGGGTGAACCGGTGAAGATTGTTGACCTTGCTCAAAACTTAATCCGTTTGTCGGGTTATGCAGAAGGCGAGATTGGTATTAACTTTTCTGGGATTCGTCCAGGAGAGAAGTTGTTCGAGGAATTGTTAAATGATAACGAGATCCAGACAGAACAGATTTTTCCGAAGATTTATATTGGGAAAGCCAATCCGGTTAGTGAAGGCGAACTGACTTATTTGCTGGAGAAGTTGCCTGATATGCGGAATGATGAGGTTAAGGAAGTTTTGGTTGGGTTGGCTAATAGGAAAAATGTGGAAATATCGCCATTAGAAGTTAGGTTTATGTAACAGGATTTATAATTTAATTTTTTTAAAAAAATTTGAATCTCTTAATAAAAAATCTTGGTCGCCTGCCTTTATTCAAATTTCTTTCTATAATAATTGATTACCAAAATTCAGCAGAGTTCGAGTAGACAGACTATCGCATTAATTTGAAAGAAACGAGATATTTCAAGCTTTTCATTTAGATCAAAGGAGATATCATGATATATAACCATTCACTTATATATTTAATAGCTAAAGGATTACCAGGTATAGTAAATATCATATTCGTTAGTGTTATCACTAAAATAATAGCTCCAAATGATTATGGTATTTATATAACCTTAATATCATATATCGGTATATTTAATATACTTTTTTTCGAATGGATAAGCTCTTCTCTATTAAGATTTTACAAAGAATATGAAAAAGATGAATTTTTAGCAACATGTATGAAAATGTTAATTGTATCGAGTCTAATGTCTTTCTTAATAAGTTCTTTAATGTATGTAGCTTTCTTTACGGATGTATACAGTATAGGATTTTATTTAATTTTTTGTTTTAGTTTAATCGCACAAGGTCTTTTTAATTTCGCATTAACTTTTTACAGAGCAAAATTAGTTCCATTTAAGTTTCTTTTAATTAATTTATCAAGATCGTTTCTATTTTTTACATTGGCTATCATTTTAATTAAAATAACTGAAAATGGATTGATTATAGGCTTCGGATTATCTCTTTTAATACCGATTGTTATTCCTCTAAAAAAGTTCATATTTATTACTTATAGATACAAATTTAACAGACTATATCTTAAACAAATAATTGTATATGGCATTCCTTTGTTACCAGCACTTGTTTCATCAGCACTACTTTATCACTTAGACAGAATCATGATTTCTTCTTTTAAAGGTTATGACGAAGTTGCAGTTTATGCCGTAGCATCTACTTTTTCACAAAGTATTATAGTTTTATTTGTGGGATCAATTAGTGCAGCTAGTTTTCCTCTTATTCTTAAAGCCTTAAAGAACAACAATGGTGAAGTTGAAAGGGAGTTGAAAATCAACTTCACATTGACTTTAGCAACAGTTCTGCCTTTAGTAACTATTTTAGTTTTATATTCTCACAAGTTAACCTCTCTCCTTTTATCGCCGGTGTATAGTAATCAGCTCTTAATAATTCTACCTCTTTTTTCAATAGCGGCAATGTTGGAAACAATTAGAACAAATTATTTTGATATACCTTTCAAGCTGACGAATAATGTTTCGAAAAAGATTATTCCTGTAGTAATATCTTTAATATTCAGTATCTCTCTTAATTTATACTTAATCCCTAAATATGGAGTTTTAGGTGCGGTAATAACTGCTGTACTTTCCTATTCACTTGCATTAATCATAAGTTATTTATTAGGCAGAAAAATAATGAAATTACCTATACCTTTTAAAGAACTCTTATTTATTTTTGTAAGTTTGATTCCTCTAGTTTTTTTAACTTTGATAATAAATCCGACAGAAATTTTTGAAATAATTTTTACATTAGCAAGTGGAATAATCCTATATGTATTAATTTTTGTGTTAACAAGTAGAAGTTTATTCAAAACAAAAGGAGTTTTTAAGAATGGAAAGTAGTCCTTTTTTTACTATATTTATACCAGTTTATAACAGAGCGAATACTATTGAAAGGTTACTAAAAAGTATAGAGAGACAGACCTTTAGAGATTTTGAATGCATCATTATAAATGATGGCTCAAAAGATGATTCAGAAAAAGTTATAAATTCTTTGAAAAAAAAATTAGATTTTAAATTAAGATACTATTACCAGGAAAACAGTGGTAAGCATGTTGCGAGAAACAAGGCGCTCGATTTGGCCAAAGGTAAAATGTTTTTTAGTATAGATTCAGATGATGTAATGATGTCTGATTGTTTACAACTTTTATTTGATAGCTGGTTACCCGTGGATAATAATAAAGAATTTGCAGGAGTAGAGGGCAACTGTTTAGAATACGGGAGTTCTAAAATAATAGGTCAGGAATTTCCAAATAAACTTTTTGATAGTGATCACATAAGCACGAGATATACACATGAAATAAAAGGTGACAAAATTAGATGTATATTAACATCAGTTTTCAAAGAACATAAATTTCCAGTTTATGAAAATGAAAAATTTATACCAGAAAGTACTGTATGGAATAGAATCGGAAAAGCGTACAAAATGCGATATATAAATCATGCACTGGCACAAGTAGAATATCAAAAAGATGGAATATCCTCAAACAGCTTGAAATTTAGAACCGAAAATTCATTAGGATCATTCAATTATTATAAAGAGTTTTTAATTTTTTTTTCTCAAGATAAAAGAGTTAAAAAAAAATACATATATAAAAACAGTGTCAATTACTATAGATTTGGATTACACAATAAGATGACATTGAAAAAGTTATTTGTAGTAAAAGAGAAAAATATCTTAGAGTTTCCTTTAATATTATTAGGGATGTTAACTTACATCCGAGACAAGAAGAAGTTAAGATGAAGCTAAAAAAAATATTAGGATTATCACTGTTTTTTTGTACTTTTTATAGTTTAATAATTCCAGGGATTTACTTCACACTTTCTGACCTCTTTTTTACTATTCTTTTCACCATGCTTATAATTAAAAATTTCTCTGATAATAGTATTTTATATAATAATAATTTAAAAATGAGTTTATTTAGTCTCTCACTAATATTAGGTGGGTATCTAGTCAGTGGTATTTTCAATACAATTTCAATTGGTGATTATACTAGCATGTCCATTCAATACATCTTCGTATTTGCGATTTTAATGTATGTAATGAATAACTTTAAAAGCGATACCCTATTAAAACTAAGCGAAATGATCTTGCTGGGTATTAGTTTTATAACATTATTTTCTAGTTTTTTAAAGTTTTTTCTGCCATCTATTTATACTAACTTAATAAATCTTGGAATCTTTATTGGTGATGCGAGACTAGGAGGATTTATAGGTGCCAACGGATTGTCAAAAACAATAGTTTTATGTATACCTCTGCTTTATGTTTTATACACTAATAATGTAATATCCAGAAGAAAGACTTTTATTTATATATTGATTTTTATCTTTGGGCTGATTCAAGCAAGTTCTTTTGGGGGACTAATCTCTTTTGTAATTACTGCAGTGATTCTTTGGCTATTAAATAATATATTTATTAAAAAGACATTTCTCACAAACATTTTTTTATTGATAAAAAATGCAGTGATTGGTATATTTGTGGTTTCTTTTGTCTTGTTTATAAACAACTTTTTTAAACTAGAGCTTTTTAATGTTTTTAGTGAAAGAGTTCTTAAAACAATATTCCAGGAAAACATAAGCGAAGCGGGAAGTTTTAATATTAAATTTTCATTGATGGAAACGGGCCTTAACTTTATTCAAAGTTCACCAATTATTGGAATAGGTTATGGAAATTTCTCAAAAGAAAACGTCTACGAACAAAACATACATAATCTTTATATTAGTTTGTGGGTTGAAGGAGGACTATTAAGTTTTATCGGTCTACTATTATTTATTCTTTATTTCCTTTTTATATCTTTAAAGATTTTAATGAGTTCGAAAAATAAATACTCTATTAGTATAGGTATAGGTTTATTTGCACTTACCTTAGCTTTTTCTATCAATATTTTCACAGGTACCTCAGGGTATGTTAGACACACTATGATTCCATTAATTTTAATAGGCACAATTGCTTCTAGACAGCTGAAAAAAGTGAAAGAGGAGAATAGAAATGAGTAGAACATTATATAAACTAGCTAGCTTTGCAAAACCAGAATATATAAAAGAAGCGAAATTGTACAGAAATCTTAAAAATATGTCCCCAATGCAAATTGAAAAACTAGAAAAAAAAAGATTAAGAACTCTGTTGATACATGCTAATAAATATTCTGCCTACTATAACAACCTATTTAAAGAGAATTATATTGATTTGAATGCTAAGGATATCTATAAAGAGTACAAAAAAATTCCTTTTTTAACTAAAGAAATTATAAGAGAAAACCAAAATCAAATATTGTCTGTGCATGAAGCGAAAGGCAGATACGCTAATTTTTCTAGCGGATCTACCGGTGAACCTATCAAGATTTATCAAGATGATTACTATAAAAATAAAGTTCGTGCTACATCTAACTTTTTTGATACCATGGCTAATACAAAACCTGGAGATAAGACTATGGTGTTGTGGGGAGCAGATAAGGAAATAGATAAGTATGAGTCAAGCCTAAAAGTAAGAATTATGTCAAAGATTAAGCGACTTAAGTATTTGAATTGTTGGAAACTCGATGATTTGATAATGGAAAAGTATGTGGAAGAAATCAACAATTTTAAACCTATCCACATCTTGGGATACGCAGAAGCTCTCAATGAAATTTCTAAATACATCATAGAAAATAATATTAAAGTTAATACACCTAAAAGTATAATTAGTAGTGCTGGAATGCTAGATTTGAAAATGAGAGAAAATATTGAGAAAGCATTTAATAGAAAAGTATTTAACAGATATGGCAGTAGAGAAGTTGGAGGTATAGCAATAGAATGTGAATTACACGATGGTTTACATATATCCACATTCTCGAACTATCTGGAAATAGTTGATGAGAATGGAATAGAAGCTAGTCCAGGAGAAATTGGAGAAATTGTATTAACTTCTTTAAATAATTTTTCATTCCCATTGATTCGATATCGAGTAGGAGACTTTGGAAAAGAAAAAAATGGTGTATGTCCATGCGGAAACCCTTTTCCTTTATTAAGTACACTTGAAGGAAGGACCTCTGATTATCTAGTTACGAGTAATAAATTGAAGATAAGAATTCCTACCTCTATTTTCAGTCAAATACCAGAAATTGAGAAATATCAAATTATTCAAAATGAGTTAAGAAAAATAAATATTAGTATTCTAATAAATTCGAAAGAGGCAAATGACTCTGAGAGTTTAGAAATATTGAAAGAAAAGATTAAGGTTGTTGTTGAAGAATTTTCAGAAAATTCTTTTGATGTTGAAGTTAATTTTACAAAATTCATTAAACCAACTAGTTCTGGTAAACACCGGTATATTATAAATAATATACTTTCTTAAGGGGACGATAAATATTAAAATATTACATTTGATACCAAGTTTAGGGAGTGGCGGAGCAGAATCAATGCTTTCAAAGATTATAAGCAATAATAGCTGTGAAGATGTATCTATGTTTGTTATTACCTTAATAGATATAAACCATTACTATCAACAAATGACTAATACAGGTACGAAGATTTACTGTATAAATTTTAATAAAGGTTTATTAGGCCCTTTAAATATATTGAAAATAGTTAAGATAATTTATAAAGAAAAACCTGATGTTATACAAACTTGGATGTATCACTGTGATTTCATTGGAATATTTTTGAAAATTATATTCCCAAAAAAGAAGTTAATATGGAATATAAGGCATAGTAATCTTGTGAAAAATGTAGATAAATCTACTACAATATTTTTGGCGAATATCTTAGGTAAGTTAAGTTTTTTCCCAAATAAAATAATTTGTGGATCAGTAGCCGCATATAACTCCCATCTTAAAGTTGGTTATAGAGAAAAAAAACTAACCATTATCCCGAATGGATTCGATACAAACCAGTTTGCTCCTAACAATATGATTAGAAAAGAAGTTAGAAAAGAATTGGGTTTACTAAATGAGAACTTAGTAATAGGTCATATTGGAAGGGCAAATAAAATTAAAAATCAAATAGCATTAATTGAGGTTTTTTCTGAAATATCAAGAGAATATTCAAATTTGAAATTAGTACTCATAGGTAAGGGAATAAAAGAAAAATATCAAAACCATAGCTTAGTAATTGAAAATAAAAGTGTTATCTTAATTGACGAAGTTTCTGATGTCCAAAGATATTTAAAGTCATTTGATCTTTTTGTTCTTCCATCACTGAGTGAAGGATTTCCCAATGTAATTGGAGAAGCAATGGCTAGTGGAGTACCCTGCATTTCAACAAGAGTAGGAGATAGTCCTCAAATAATAAATAAAGAAGAATTGATAGCTATTAGGAATTCAAATAGTGACTTAGAAAAGAAAATTTTATATTGGTTAAACTTAGATAGTGAAACAAAGAAAGAATTAAAAATATATTCTAGAAACCGTATTATTAATACTTACTCTATTAATAAAGTTGTAGCTTTATATATTGATTTATATAGGAAAATAGCTTAATAAATAAAAAATTTGGAGGCAATACCATGAAAATATTAGTAACTGGGTCTGCAGGATTTATAGGATCTACATTAACCAAAAAACTTTTGGCAGAAAAGCATTCAGTTGTCGGAATCGATAATCTAAATGATTATTATTCAGTTTCTTTAAAAGAAGCACGTCTAAGCTTATTGGAGCACCCAAACTTTATTTTTTATAAAACAAATTTAGAGGATGACAAGGTAATCACAAATATTTTTGAAAAAGAGAAACCTGATGTTGTAGTAAACTTAGCCGCTCAAGCTGGAGTTCGGTACAGTATAGAGAATCCTCGAGCATATATTGATTCAAATATTGTTGGCTTTATAAATATTCTAGAAGCTAGTCGACACAATAAAGTTAAACATCTCATTTACGCATCATCAAGTTCGGTATATGGGGCTAATACATCATTACCATTTTCAGTTCATGACAATATTGATCACCCGCTTAGCTTATATGCTGCTACTAAAAAAGCTAACGAATTGATGGCTCATACATATAGTAGTCTATACGATATCCCAACTACTGGTTTAAGATTCTTTACTGTTTATGGACCATGGGGACGTCCTGATATGGCTTTGTTTATGTTTACAAAAAACATTCTTGAAGGCAAACCTATCAATGTATTTAACAATGGTGAGATGATGAGAGACTTTACCTATGTCGATGATATTGTAGAAGCGATAACACGTTTGGTCGAAAAACCAGCCCAGCCAAACCCTGAATGGACAGGAGAAAATCCGGATCCAGGTACAAGTTATGCCCCTTATAAAATATATAACATCGGGAATAACAGCCCAGTCCGTTTAATGGACTTTATTGAAGCAATCGAAGAAAAAACTGGCAAAAAAGCCATTAAAAACTTTATGCCATTACAAGCAGGAGATGTTCCGGCAACTTATGCAAATGTTGAGGACCTTTACAGAGATATTGATTTTCAACCAGAAACAAATATTAAAGACGGTGTTGGAAAATTCGTTGACTGGTATGTCAGCTATTATGGAGTGAAATTATAATGAATCGAAAAATTGGTATTGTAGGTTTAGGGTATGTAGGATTGCCAGTAGCAGTAGCTTTTGGAAAAGAACATCACATTGTAGGGTTTGATATTAATGCAAACCGCATCTCTACTTTAATAGGTGGAACTGACTACACAAACGAAGTAACTGACGCAGAATTGAAAGAAGTAAATATTGATTTTACAGCGGATGCTTTAAAATTAAAAGATACAGATTTTATCATTGTGGCTGTACCTACACCTATTAACGAGCATAACCAGCCGGATCTGACACCTCTTGTTAAGGCAACGGAAACTGTTGCTAAAAACATAACTAAAGGAACAATAGTAGTTTTTGAATCAACAGTTTATCCTGGCGCCACTGAAGAAGTATGTGTGCCGGTACTTGAAAGATTTTCAGGATTAAAATGTGGTACTGACTTTTTTGTAGGCTATTCACCAGAGCGTATTAACCCAGGTGACAAAGAGCATACTTTTACTACGATTACCAAGGTAGTTTCAGGACAAACTCCTGAAGTGCTTGATGTTGTCGCAGATACGTATGCCAGTGTAGTTAAGGCGGGAGTTCATAAAGCAAGTTCAATTAAAGTAGCAGAGGCTGCAAAAGTTATTGAAAATACGCAACGTGATGTAAACATTGCATTAATGAATGAATTGGCTTTGATCTTCGACCTTCTTAATATAGATACTGCTGAAGTACTGGCGGCTGCTGGAACTAAATGGAATTTCCTTAACTTTTCACCAGGTCTAGTTGGAGGACATTGTATTGGAGTAGATCCATATTATTTAACACATAAAGCCCAAGCTGTAGGATACCAACCAGATGTTATTTTAGCAGGACGCCGGATAAATGATGAGCTTGGCAAATATATTGCGAGAACATTAGTGAAAAAGCTAATCAAGCAGGGTATTGGTGTTCAAGGTGCAAAAGTTACTGTGTTAGGGCTGACGTTTAAAGAAAATGTTCCAGATTTGCGCAACTCCAAAGTAATTGATGTGATTCGTGAACTGCAGGAATATGATATTGAAGTACAAGTGACAGATGCAGAAGCTGGTTCAAAAGAAGCGGAGCGAGAATATGGAGTGACGTTAATTCCATATGATGAGCTGGAAAAAGCCGATGCTGTAGTGCTTGCTGTTCCTCACAGAGATTATGTTCAAAAGAGCTGGGCTACAATACAGTCACTACTGAAAAATGATAAAGGAATACTCGTTGATATAAAAAGTATTTTGCCGCTGCATGAAAAACCTAACAACATTGAATTGTGGAGATTATAAAAATCAAAGATTAAAGGAGATATGATATTTTAATGATTTTAATTACTGGATTTACTGGAAACACAGGATCATTAGTTTTAAAAAGATTATTGAAAATAACAAGCCCACAAGAAATAGTCGGTTTAACTAGAGAATCAATATCAGAAGAGTATTATAATATACATAATTTTATTGGGGATTTAAGCAATCCAGCATCAATTAATGAACTGTTTTCTAAATATCCTATCGATTCAATTATTCATATAGCTAATATCAAATACTCACCACTTTTATTGAAAAAAGCAAGTGAATTTAGAGTGAAAAAAGTAATTCTTATTCATACTACTGGAGTATATTCAAAATATAGAAGTTATAGTTCTTTGTATGAAAAAATAGAACAAGAAATTTTAGAGAATTCGTATATTAATACAAATTATATTATTTTGCGCCCAACAATGATATATGGTAATCATAGGGACCATAATATGCATAAACTAATTAATTTCATCAATAAAAGCCCGCTGTTCCCCGTATTCGGTGATGGGTCAGCATTGATGCAGCCAGTACACGTTGAAGATTTGGCGGACGTTACTATATCAGCCTATCAATCTGAATTGGTACTTAATGAGGATTTTGATATATCAGGAGGAAGTATTGTAACTTACAATGAAGTCTTATCATATATAATTAATGGATTGGATAAGAAGACAAAATTGGTTCATATACCTATAAAACTTGCTATTCTGGGTGCAAAAATTATCAAAAGAGTTGTGTTAAAACCCATTATATCTGTTGAACAGGTTGAACGCTTGCAAGAAGATAAGGCATATTCTCATGAAAAAGCTAAAAAATTATTGGATTATTATCCACGAAGTTTTGAAACTGGAATTTTACAAGAAATAGAGCTTCTAAAGGATAAGGGAATAGTCAAATGAAAATATTACAAGTGACAGCTGTAGATTTTACGGTAAAAAAGTTTTTATTGCCATTAGTAAATGATTTAGAAAGCAAAAACTATGAAGTTCATATAGCATGTGACGTAAATGAAATTGGACAGCAGCTAAGAAGTGAAGGATATGAAATTAAACATATTCCCTTTTCTCGTGACTTTAATTTAATAAGCCATTTAAAAGCTCTAATAAAACTCATCTCATTAATTAAAACAGAAAAATACGATATTATTCATTCACATACACCAGTAGCCAGTTTAATATCTAGATTAGCTGCTAAGATAACGAACGTGCCATTGAATGTATATACTGCACACGGTTTTTATTTCCATGAAAATATGAAGCCTATTGTTTACAAAATTACTTATGGAATAGAAAAAGTATGGAGCAAGTTTTTTACAGACTATCTTTTTTTTCAAAGCAAAGAAGATTATGAGTTGGCAATTAATAATAAGTTCAATAAACCTGATAGACTCATACACATCAACAACGGGGTGTCAGGAGAAAAGTTTAATCCAAAATACTACAATGAAAGCTTAATACGGCAAAGTTTAAATTTACAAGAAAAAAAAGTAATATTATTTGTTGGGCGATTGGTGGAAGAAAAAGGAATTAAAGAACTATTAAGTGCTTTTGAGATGCTCTCTTCTCGACATGATGATTTATCACTTTTGCTAGTTGGGGGGGAGTTACTGGAGACAGAGATGGACTTTCGCCTCAAAAAATAGTAGATAAAATGCCCGATTTTGTGAAAAAAAATATTCATCTAATGGGTTTAAGAGATGATATTCCGGAGATTATAGCAGCTGCAGATATATTTACTCTGCCCTCTTACCGAGAAGGATTACCTAGATCAATAATTGAGGCTATGGCTATGGGTAAACCGATAATAGCTACGGATATTCGTGGTTGTAGAGAAGAGGTAGTGGAAGGAATGAATGGTCTACTATGCAAAGTGAAAGATGCTAAAGCTCTTGCAGACTCTTTAGAAGTACTTATAATTAATGAAGAGAAAACTAAAAATTTTGGTATTCAATCTAGAAGAATATTTTTAGAAGAATTTGAAGAGCAAAAAGTATTAAATAGACAATTAAATATTTTTAATGAATTTCGAAAGGGAAAATTAGATGTATAATTTATCTAAGAGAATAATGGATTTCATTTTGTCATTGATTGTAATAGTAGTAGTGTCTCCAGTAATGATTGTGATTGCCCTTTTCATTAAATTTGATTCTAAAGGACCAATTATATTCAAGCAGAAAAGGCCGGGATTAAGAAAAGAAATCTTTACAATTTATAAGTTTAGGACTATGAAAACTGATACACCGAATCTCTCTACAGAAAAACTAGGGGATCCTTCTCGGTATGTTACAAAACTAGGACTATTCTTAAGAAAATCGAGTTTAGATGAATTACCCCAACTATTTAATATTTTATTTGGGGAAATGTCAATTGTCGGCCCACGTCCTGCTTTATATAACCAAGAGGATTTAATAAGTTTAAGAGATGAAAATGGTATAAATAATTTAAAGCCTGGTTTGACTGGTTATGCTCAAGTTAAGGGACGAGATAATATTACCGATATAGAAAAAGTAAGATATGAAGAATACTACAAAAGAAATATGAGCATGTGGCTGGATATTAAGATAATTTGGTGGACCTTTAAGAGCGTACTAAAGTCAGAAGGAGTAAGAGTAAATTAGTTCAGACTTATGCTAATATGGACTATTTAAAATGGAAAAAATACATTAGTAACTGTTATTGACGCCTGATTTTGTCTAGAAATTGACATTTCTTTTTGTCCCAAACTTGACGGCTTTGTTGTCCGAAAAATAGAGGGAAACGAGGGGGAACTAGTCTAGGCCAGTTCTCCCTCGATCACTTTCTTCACCATACGGTCGTCGATGATGCGGTTTCCATTCTGTGCCGCAAATAACAGGCAGTGCGTTGCCAACTTGTTGATCAGACGCGATGCGCCACTAGAATAATTGAACACCTCGTCAATCGCGGATTTACTGAAGATGTCACTTCCGACACCTGCGTAAGCGAGGTGCTGGATCATGTATTGTTCGGTCTCTGCACGGTCGAGATGATGCAGCCGGAATTGGATATCGATCCGCTGCCGGATGGCCGCGAATGACTGAAACTGAAGGCAATCCCAAAGTTCGGTCTGTCCGACCATGATCAGCGCCATCAGGCTTTGCGCGTCCATCCGAAAATTCAGGAGAAACAGTACCTCTTCCAACATCTCTCGATCGAGTAAATGGGCTTCATCCACCACACAGACAGGCGTCAGTTTGTGAATGCCTTTCATCAGCTCGATTTCGCGATGCAACTGGCATTTGGCATCGCCTCGGTAGAACTTCGATTCAAGTCCCAATTGCTCCAACATGCCTTTGTAGAAATGCCTCGGTGTCAATTTGGAGTCTGATAGATAAAGCAGTTTAAATCGCGATGGATCCAGTTGATCCGTGAAGCGCCGGATTGCAGTCATTTTGCCGAGCCCGCATTCTGCGGTCATGACCGCAAAAAGTTGTAGTTCTGCGGCATAGTTCAAGCGGCCAATGATTTCTTCCAATTGATTGGACTCGTACAGTTCGGCCGTCGGGATGTCCCACGAGAACGGCTGTATTTCGCAAATGAAAATTGAGCCACAACGCAATTTAATTTTGAGCCACTTATGAATGGTTGTTTTCGAGCCATTTTTTCGTTTCTCTCATTCGATAAGAAGGACCTACCATATTCACCACATGTGATTTGTGCGTCAGCCGATCCGTCAATGCTGCAGTCAAAATGGGGTCATGAAACACTTCCTCCCATTTCGCAAACGATAGATTACTTGTGATAATGGTCGAGGATCGCCCTGCACGCAAAGATAAATGCGTAAAGAGTAATTCAGCGCCTTCTTTATCGAAGGAAATGTAGCCCAATTCGTCAATGATGACAAGGTCGTACTTCTCAAAGCGCAATTCGAAAGAGCGCAAGGTCCGTTCGGACCTACTTTCTTTCAATTGATTGATCAAGGAAGAGACACTCGCAAAATATACCTTGTAACCAGCCAAACAGGCTTCTACTCCTAAGCCGATAGCCAAGTGGCTCTTGCCGGTGCCAGGGGAACCGGTCAGAATCACATTCTGCCCAGCTTTAATGAAATCAAGCGTCTGTAAGTTGGGCAGTTTTTGTTGCGCATCTGTGGGCAGCGCTTGGATCTCAATCTCCTCAAGCAGTTTCTTCTCCGGAAAGTTGGCACGGCGGATCCGTGTTGATTTCGATCGGATCCAACGGTCTTTCTTTTCTTTTGTTAATAATGTATATAACAGCTCGATTGCAGCTGTCGTTTCTTCAAATCCTTCATCTTCTTCAACCAACTCACGGATCCCCGGGAGTCGTAATTCTTTGCACATATCAATGACTTGTTGCTTTTTATCCATTTTCAAGCACTCCTTCATCGACTTGTTTGAACATCGCTGAAAAGGCTTGGATGTTTTGAAGCGCCTGTTCGACTGTCTCATCTTTTTGTAGAGGTACCGTAGGTACTAAATCTGTTTGTTCGCTCAGAAAAATCAGCTTTTCGGTCGTAACTTCACCGAGGCCTTTTATCTCAATCTGTCGTGCAGCGGTCATCACGTTATCCAACTGATTTTTCTCTCGTACATAGAGGAGTAGCTCTAGAAAATCTCTCTCTTTTCCGATATAATGGTTTTCGAAGAGTTTTTTAATTTGATTTGGTGCTTGGCTCAAACATTCACTTTGAGCTAAAGCGCCTTTTTTCTTTGTGAAGGTTTTTATGTAGTGATAGAGATTCATTTCCCATTGATGGACACCCCAATTTCTCCGATGTTCTGCAACGAGTTCGCCTTTAATAAAGAGCCGGACTGCATCTGCGCTGACCTTGGCACGGATCCATGCGCCTACATTGCCCTCGGGTACGGAGTACCGATTTTGTTTAATCATGACGGTGCTGTATTTATCTACCCGACATTCCAAGACTTCCGAAACATCGAATGGCAGAGGGAGCGACTCTTGAGTAGCTGTTGCTTTTTCTTGCTCTTTCAATTCCACATGAGCGATCTTCTTTTCGTGGTGGATTCGTTTATTGAGCGATTGAATCGTTTGGCTTAGACGTTTCCGGGCGTCTTCCAGGGAAGCGAACGCAATATCATATGAAAATGCTTTTCTGCGGACAACCTCGACACTCCGTTCTACGTGTCCTTTCTGGTTTCCTTTTCTTGGCTCGCAGAGCCGTATCCGGAATCCGTAATAATTGGAGAGGTTGATCATTCCATCCGTGATCTTCCGGTCTGTTCCGACAAACGATTTCACCACGGTTCGCATATTGTCGTAAGTGAAAACAGATGGGACGAAACCTAAGTGGTCAATCAGCTTGGTATGGGCATCCTGCACACAGATCATCGTCTCGGATTCATAAAGCAGCGCAAATCGGTAATTGCTGTAAGCCAAGGTGAAAACCGCTAAGGAATAGGATTTCTGTTTCCCATCAATTACTAGTTTTACTTCTCCCCAATCAAATTCTACTTCCCAAGCTGCTGAATAGCGTTGCCGAATAAAAACCTCTTTCGCTCGCATCTCCTCGATATTGACGAAATTCCGAACCGTCGTATAGCCGATGTCATATCCTTCTTCTTGCAGTTTTTCATACATATCAATCTTTTTCATTTGTTGCTTGCTCATGTTGTTTTTGCGTTTCCATTCATTGTCTTGAATGAATCCTCTGAGCCTGTCTATAATCTCCTCTGTCATTTTGCGTTTTACCCCATCCCTTTTCTTGTAGGAGGGAGCCGATAAGATATCCTCTGTAACCGGCAGGTTACGGACATCGGTTGCCTTGCTCTTCTCAAAAGCTTCGATGTATTTTGAAACGGTGTTTCTCGAGACCTTCACTTCTGTGGATATTTGTCTTTGGCTGACATCTTGAAGATGCAGCTGAATCACCTGTTGCTTCTTGTTCAATGTGATCACTCCTGTTTCCCCCTAACAATCATGCTAGGGTTTATTTTCCTACAGAAGTGGCTCAGTGTAACCGTCAAGTAGAAATCAACAGTTTTCCAAAAATAAGTTCCAACAGTTTTCACCAATTAAGATTCAACACCTTGATTGCTGAATAACGTTTTTCGATATCTCATCCGGATACTGTCTTGCGTCTCGTCGAATGTGAGAATCTCGCTTCTGTGAAGAAGGCGATCTAAAATGGCCGTCGTTAAGGTCGGATCCCCTAAGAATTTGCCCCATTCACCTGGGCCTTTATTCGAAGTCAAAATGAATGCCGCTTTGTCGTACATTTCATAAATGAATTGGAAAAACAGGTGAGCCTCTTGAGGCTCATAGGCCATGTACATCACATCATCGATGATGATCAAGTCAGATGCGGTAATGCGTTTATATCTGGTTTTGGATTTGCTGGTGTATTCTTTGGATTTTAGGACATAGATCAAGCGCTCCATCGATATAAACGACACCTGATACCCACGTTCGATGGCGTGGATACCTAAGGCAGTCGATAAATGGGTCTTACCGGCGCCTGTCGGCCCCATCATGATTAGCGTGAAGCAGTCATCAATCCAAGACAATTCCTTTAGCACATTCAGCTGCTTTTCTCCGATGGCTGTCTGTTCCTCCAAGCGGAAATGCTCAAATGTCAGTAATTCAGGGAACTCCGCCCATTTCATTAGCTTCTCGCTGGTTTTTCTTTCCCGGCAACGCATTTCATAGCTAAGCACTTCATGGATAAACTCATGATAAGTCCATCCTTTTGATTCGGCTTCACGAAGGAAATTCGGCAATTCTTTGGCCGTCTCTGCCAATCGCAAGGTTCGGCACTTTTCTTGTAGCCCCTCGTAGGGATGACTCATCGCTGCTCACCTCCTTGAAGGACGGAGAGGTAAATGTCCGCTGTCCGTTCGGGAGCCACGAGGTCTTTGTATTTCTCATTGATCGTGCCCACTTTTGACAGGTTCTTTTGTTGCTGAATCTCTAACGAGCTGGCGATGTCCCGTAAATCATTCGCACTCGACAATTTGAGACGTTTCAACTCATGCAGCGCTTCATCGACAAAGTCTGGGTAGTTTGCGATAACGGATTGCACAACCTTCAACTGATCGATTAAATGACGCGGGTATCTTTCGGTCAATTGCTCAATTAACCAGTCGGCCATTTTGGTATCCGTCAACTGTTCTTGAATCTGTTCGATCAATAAATCTCGCTTGATCGTATTCCGTTCTCGGTGGGATTCTTCGGAAATGAGTTCTCCTTTGCCGGTCGCCAGTGGGTGCTTCGCTAAAACCTCTCCGTGTTGCTGAAGGCGGATGTACAAGTAGGCGCCATCGCTTTGAACATAGACAATGTTCGGTGCCCCTTTTCGGTAGGTACCGCGCGGTACACTGTAACGGTTGGCGTCAAAGCGAATGACATTGTCAGGGCCAACATCTCTTGTTATACTCGAAGTGAAAACTTTTTCAAAAATGTAAGTACCAGAGACCTTTTGCAGGTGTTCCTTTTCCAGGGCGTGCACCTCAAAGGGTCTTTTTTTAATATTGTGATGGACTTTGTAATTGCCGGTCCGTTTAAGCCACTTCATGCAGGCATCCTGCCAATCGATTAAATTGGCAAACGTGCGGTTTTTAACGAAATTGTATTTTACATATTTGATGACTTGTTCGATTTTCCCTTTGGACTGCGGATCCGATTTCCGGCAAAGGTAGACTTTGAATTTTCGCGTCTGCTGGTACTTGGTAAATTCGGCCGTCATAATCAAATCTCCGGAATTCTCACTGACCATTAATAGCCGGTCTTGGTCGTAAACGATTTCTCGGGACATGCCCCCAAAATGGCGAAAGGCATTCTCATGCATATGTATCAGATCGCTTGCCCGGAAGGGCCGGTCCAAGAACTCCACATACTTAAACCTCGAATGCGCCAGCACAAAACCGATAAAATACAGACGTTTGAAAGTACCATCGGTTGTCAGTACCTTTTTCTGCCCAAAATCCACTTAAATTCGCGCCCCTGGGAAAGAAACAATTCTACAGTATTTTGACAATTCACGACAATTGCATGACAAAGAAACTCCATTCGCGTGAACACAAGGTTCCAGGTGATGGAGTTTTGACGTTTATGCAGGAAGCGGAATTGTCATGAATTGTGCGGTTCCCTGGGAACAAGGAAAGTAAGCGTCCAATAGGTTCTTTCCAACGTTAGTTGAATTTTCGGGCTTCTAGTAATAGAAGCTTATTTCGTAGAAGAGCGAAACTATTGCGGCCATACATGATTCGCTTGATGGTTTTCAATTTATTGACACTGCCTTCAGCTAATCCGTTACTATAGGGAAGTGTACAGGCATTTTCAACTGCCTTGATATCTTTTTTATTCCATTTAGGAAACTTTTCAATTCAGCTAATTCTAGGCTTTCCGTCTCTGCAATCCATGTATGGATGATCTCTTTCTTACCTGATTTAAGAATCTTTTTGAAATCCCAAATTAGATCGAGTAATGTACCTTTCAATGGATACTTCTGAATAATATTTTCAACTTGTTCAAAAGAAATATCTTTCACTTTGTCAAGTGGCTTGTAGAGTAACTTTATCAGCCACTTTCTCTCAATAACCTCTGTGGCATCAGTAGAGGCTTCTTTTTTAAAATCTCTTCCCATTCTTTTTTCTTTCGCAATGAATTGTCTAATCGCCGCTTCTGAGCCCGTGTATCCTTTCTGACAAATGAAAGCATGGATTTCTTTATATGTGGTTCCTTTTGTCCGCAAGGTCAGCACTTCATTTCTGAAAGGAGATAATTTCCCAGGCCGCCGTACGCCGTATTGACCATTAATTGGATTGAAATTAGGAGCTAAATAATTGGTTATGGTCTTATGGGTATAGCCTGTTTCGTCGTAAGCGTCCAATAGCGAGCACGTTCTAATAGAAGATTTTTCATGAGATACTCTTTTCAGATTTGAATTTCTGGGAGGGGTTTTTTTTGAAAAGAAAAGAGAAAGAATTGTATTGGACCGAGCAGTGCATACAGCCACTTAATAGAACCACCTGTGCCATATTTTAGAACCACTTCGGACAAAAAATAGAACCACTTAAGACATGAGAGAACCACTCCTATATAATTAGTTTGCGGAATATTCCGTAAATTGATTGTGTAGGAGGTTTTTTATGATCAAATATCGAGAGATTCTACGGCTGGATGCTCAGGAGGTATCCAAACGTGGAATCGCAGCCAGTTGTAAGTGTTCAAGGAATACGATCACTGAAGTGCTGGAACAGGCAGAAAAGAAAGGGATTTCCTGGCCCTTGCCAGAGGATCTCGGAGACAGAGAACTTCAAAAGCTTCTTTTTCCCGAGAAGCATGTGAAAGATGAAAGATACTTGCCTAATTAAATTCGCGTCCCTGGGAAAGAAAAAATTCTACAATATTCTGACAATTCACGACAATTGCATGACAAAGAAACTTCATTCCCGAGAACACAAGGTTCCAGGTGATGGAGTTTTGATGTTTATGCAGGAAGCGGAATTGTCATGAATTGTGCGGTTCCCTGGGAACAGGCATCGTTGATAAACGTAAGCGTCCAATAATCAACACGTTCTAATAGCAGGTTTTCCATGAGATACTCTTTCCAGATTTAAATTTCTGGGAGGGGTTTTTTTTGAAAAGAAAAGAGAAAGAATTGTATTGGCTGGATCAAATGAAGAAGGACAAGCTCGAGAACCACTCGTGCCATAAAATAGAACCACCTCGGACAAATTTCAGAACCACCTCGGACATCTGAGAACCACTCATAAAATTAAGAAGGCCGCCCATAGGCGGCTTTTTATACTTATGACTGAATCCCGATCCTTTCGCGCATGGAAATCTTGCCATCAATAAAAATGGAATGCGAACTATGGATGACCCGATCAAGGATGGCATCGGCGAGCGTTGCTTCCCCAATCTGTTCATACCAACCGCTCGGTTCAAACTGCGAGCAGAAAATGGTGGAGGCATTCTGGTATCTCGATTCGACGATTTCCAGTACATCTCGAGCTTCATACTCGGTCAATGAAACAAGTAGCCACTCGTCTAAAATTAATAAATTTACCTTTCGGTAAGCTTTCATGATCTTTTGATACGTTCCATTTAATCGAGCCAGGGCCAGTTCATCCAGTAATTCCGGCAGACGCATATATTTGGCCGTATAACCGTTTCGGCAAGCACTGACGCCAAACGCACATGCTAGATAAGATTTCCCGTTTCCAGATGCCCCTTTTAGGATGACGTTCTGTTTTTCACCGATGTAATTGCAGCTGGCTAAACGTAAGATAGTGGTACGATCCAGCTTGCGGTCTTCGTAATAGTGGATGTCTTCGATGCAAGCGTCTGGCATACGCAAATTCGCTGTACGGATCAGCCGATCCAACTTGTTGTTCTTCCGGCGGATGTACTCGCTGTCGATCAATAAATTGAAGCGATCCTCGAAAGACAGCTCCCGGTATTGAGGGTCGTTCATTTGGTTGTAATAGGTGTCAGCTATAGCGTTCAGGCGCATTTCGTTTAGTTTGGTGATCGTAGATTCAATGGTCATTTATCTTTCCTCCCGTAGTAGTCTGCCCCTCTGACAAATCCATGCTCTTTTGGAAATTCGCGCCCCAGGGAAAGAAACAATTCTAAACGATTTTGACAATTCACGACAATTGCATGATAAAGAAACACCATTCCCGTGAACACAAAGTTCCAGGGGATAGTGTTTTGCTGTTTATGCAGGAAGTGGAATTGTCATGAATTGTGCGGTTCCCTGGGAGCAGGAAAGGAAAAAGGAAAAGAAAAGAAAAAACGACAAAACAGCAACAACTAAGAAAAGAGCGGATAGCTCTGTCGCTCCCTTCATGGATCAAACCATTCTGAATGTGGATCTTCTTCCGCAGTCTGTCGGTAACTCAAGCAATAGACGCAATACGCCGTATTGGTTTTAGCAAACGGTTCCGGCAACAATTCCTTTAACAACTGCCGGTTTAAAAAAGTCGGAGCGTCTTTCTCATCATCTACATATAACGGAAACGAGCTATACGGATAGAGTTCCAGTTTTTCCACCATCGGTACTTTCGTCTCAATCGGATTGCGGTGAATATAACTGCTGACGGTTAGCAAACCAAGTCGGGAATCGACTTCTTTGGCGAAATAGCGTTTCTGGTAAATCTGCCCGACATGCCCATACCGTTTTGAATAGGAGATGCTGTAGCGCTTATTGATACGCTGCATGATTTTATCCAATGGGTCCCGGACAGGTTTCAGCAAAAAATGATAATGGTTCGTCATGACACAATAAGCCAACATCGTGAATGGATACTCAGCATGGACGTGCAAAAGCGTACGCTTGAGCTCAAACATATCTTCTTTTGTTTTGTAAATCGGTTGCCGGTTATTGCCGCGCATGATGACATGGTAATAGGAATGCGGATTGAACTCGCGTTTTCGTGTCATGGCTCACCTCATCAGCGAACTGTGGGTACGCGAAGCACTGATTTTCCACTCGAGCGCTTCATCGACCGCCATGTCCGTGACCTGATCGTCGCCTGCGACGTCCGAAATCGTCCGTGCCAGCCGCAGGATTTTCATCGTGGAGCGGCTGCTCAGTTTTTCCTGGAAACTGACCGTCTCAATCCGTGCCAGTTGTGCTGGGCTGAAATGGGTCTTTTCCTCAAACAGCTTAATCGGCACAATGGCATTGGTGTAATTGGCGCCGTAACGGATTCGCTGGCGAGTACGTGCAGCCGCTGTCAGCTTGCGCAGTTCTTCGGACGTGACGGCAGTTGGTTGTGCCAACACACCCTGATTTTTCATCTCCAGCACAAAATCCACCCGGTCGATGATGGGGCCGGTGATTTTCTGCATGTACTTCAACCGTACTTTGTCCCCGCACGTGCAATATTTTTCATGAGAGCCGTAATAGCCGCACGGACACGGGTTGGTCGCGGCGATCAAGTTAATTGCTGCCGGAAACTGGTCAGATCCTTCAACGCGGTTAACCACGGCAAACCCGCTTTCGAGTGGCTGCCGTAACGTATCGATAACGCGCCGCGGAAAATGGCCTAATTCGTCCAAGAATAACACTCCGCGATGCGCCAGCGACATTTCGCCCGGCTTCGGGTACCGTCCACCGCCAATAATCGCACCTTCTGAAGAAGAATGATGCGGACTGCGAAACGGTGGACGCTCGGATAACGACCGTGCTTGTTTAGCCAGTTGATAAATGCTATACACTTCTAAAATCTCGTCATGTGCCAAGTCGGGCAAAATCGTATGAAACGCATTCGCTAGCAAACTTTTCCCACATCCCGGTGGACCGCTCATCAATACGTGATGACCACCAGCCGCCGCAAGCAATAGCGCGCGTTTCGCCTCGTCGTGACCGCGAATCGCAGAGAAACACACATGAGGAACTTTTTCATGATCTTCGTAAAATGTTTCGGGTGTTAATAGCGTGAGGTCTTCATCAAACAAGGAAGGTTTTCCGCTTAAGTGGGAAAGTAAAGAGGGCATGTCCGGCATACGAATCAATTCAACATCCGCAGCTTGCGCAAACAGGGAGATTTCAATAGGTGGAATGTAGATGCGTTTAAAACCGAGTAAAATGGCTTGGTGAATCGTTGGAATCATACTGTGGAACGTCGTCAGTTCGCCGTTCAACGTCAATGCGGCAATAAAGCAGGTCTTTTCCGGTATCTCCAACGGTTTTTTCGTCATCGCTTGCAACACCGCCAAAAGCATCGCCGCGTCATACGAAGTGCCTTGCTTTTTAACATCGGCAGGGGATAAGTGAATGGTGATTTTCTTCATGTCGATGTCTTTTTTTAGTGCATGTAGGCAATTCAGAATCCGTTCGCGTGACTCCTTGATCGACACATCTGGCAAGCCGATGATGATGCATTGTTCTTTGTCTTCCCGCACGGTCGCCTCGACCCGGATCACTTGGCCGGAGAGGCCGCTCATGCCGACACTGTAAATATAGTTTGATATACAAATCCCTCTCTTCTAAATAAATTATCCAGCAATACCAGTGTAGAGGAAAGCGAAGTAGTTGTCGAAATATTTTATTAATTAAATTTCTCTCTATTACAAAATAACAATATATATAAATGCACCACATACAACAACGGTTTGCAAAAAAAAATACATAACGGTTTAGCCATGATTATACATGGAGAGGCGAGCGTGATAGCCTGCTTGGGCAAAGGCGAAACTTTAAAAAGACTGGCTTCTCAGCTCGTGAGTCATAATCGTATAGGCTCCATGTCAAATTAACTTGAAGTCTGTACTAGCTATGAATAAAGCTTTGCAATGCTCTGCACTCGTTTTTGCAAAATCAAACTTCTCTGCTTATACAATTGTCAGAACAGGCTACATGTTTTATTGTTAAGAGAATAAATCGCGTCCCAGGAAAAGAAAAAATTCTACATGATTTTGACATTTCACGACAATTGCATGACAAAGAAACTCCATTCCCGTGAACCCAATAATTCATAATTATAATTCATAGTTCGCGTCCCTGGAAAAGAAACAATTCTACAGAATTCTGACAATTCACGACAATAATTGTGCGGTTCCCTGGGAACAGGCATTAATGGGCCGTTATATTCTGACTCCAGAAATCTTTGACTATTTAGGAGAGCATCAACTAGGTGCAGGTGGAGAAATCCAGTTGACGGATGCGATTCAGAAACTCAACGAAGTGCAGTCTGTTTATGCTTATGAGTTTGAAGGACAGCGGTTTGATGTGGGCGAGAAGTTCGGCTTTATTGAGACGACGATTGAGTTTGCTTTGAAGCGTCCAGAGCTGAGAGATCAGTTGCTGGAGTTGTTTGAAAAGAAATTGCTGGAACAAAAAGTTTTGACTAAGTAAAATACGTTCAATATATGAACAAGTCGATTTGGAATTCAAAATTCCTCATTTACTTGTTTTTTTATTTGATAAAAATATGTATTTTATTATTTTGTAAACCTTTTTAATTACGCTATATACTTATTTGTAGGCACAAAGTATAATATCTAAGGAAATATAAAACAGTAAGACTTATTTGATAACCCAAGGGAGATAGTTAAATGAAAAAGAGCATGAAGGTTTCATCTGTGTTACTGAGCGTTGTATTGTTGTCCAGTACATTGGGGACAACTGTATACGCTGAAGAAGAAAAGCCGCTTGTCACGCAAGAAGTAGAAACAGACCAAGTGATCGTCACGTTTAAAGAAGACACGACAAGTGAAATGACTGACTTGGATGTGGTGAGCGTAAAAACTGTAGACACCGAGGAAATCGCAACTTTAAAAGTTCCAGAGGGAGAAACGGTTAACACGTATATAGAAGAATTAGAAGCAAGAAAAGATATTGAAAGTGTAGAACCTGATCACTTGGTTCAGCTAACATACACACCAAACGATCCTTATTTCAACTATTATCAATATCATCATAAAAATATAGAGACTGAAAGAGCTTGGGATAAAACGATGGGATCTTCGGATGTCGTTGTTGCGGTATTGGATTCAGGTTTTGATATTAATCATCCAGATCTTAAGGAGCAGATTGTCAAGCCGCATACTACGGCAGATTCGGGTTTTAGTGTAGATGATCATGGCACACATGTTGCTGGCATAATTGGCAGCTCAATTGACAATTACGAGTTCGGTGCTGGAGTAGCTCCAAAAACGAGCATTATGCCAATCGATGTTTTTGTTGGAGAAACTGCCTATACGTCAGATGTGATTGAAGGCATTTACCAAGCTGTGTGGGCGGGGGCCGATATCATTAATATGAGCTTAGGCAGCTACAATTATAGTACTCAATACAATAATGCCATTCAGTATGCTTATCAAAGTGGATTAGTTATCATAGCTTCTGCAGGAAATGATGCGACTAGTCGTACTCATTATCCATCTGCTTATGACAATGTCATTTCGGTGGGATCAACCGACTCTTCAGATTATCAGTCTTATTTCTCAAACTATGGATATGACGTTGATGTTGTAGCACCGGGAAGTTCCATCTATTCGATACTTCCTTATGGTTCTGGCGGTTGGATGAGTGGGACCTCAATGGCCTCACCAGTCGTTGCTGGTGTAGCAGCATTGGTTATGGCCAATGAGCCCAATTTGACGAATACTGAAGTAGTCGATCGATTGCTTTCCACTGCAAAAGACTTAGGAGACTACGGTAGAGATTACATTTACGGAAATGGTTTAGTGAATGCTAAACAAGCGGTGAAAGTTATAGATATTCCTGCACCAGTAGTTGATCCTATTCAAGATTACGCAACTACCGTTCGTGGTTTTCTTCCGTTTTATATTGATAATGGAAAGATAATGATTCGTAACGAGTCAGGAAATGTCATTGGTTCAGCAGAGGGATACTCAAGTTATTCTGTTTTTGAAGTACCAATTTCGAAACAAACTGCCGGAACTAAATTATATATATCTGTGGTAGATTCATACAATAATGAAAGTGAAGCGCTAGAAGTCATTGTTTCGGATAATACAGCTCCAGAAAAACCGGAAGTCCATGAAGTAACAGATCAATCAACATCCATTATAGGATCGGCTGAACCGAACACTGTATTAACAGTTTTAGCAAATGATAGCATCATTGATACTGCTTGGGTAGACGGAAACGGAAATTTTGAAAGACCGATCGTTCCATTTGCAGCGGGTACAAAACTTTCACTTAATGTGATGGATGACGCTGGGAATATTAGTGAACCCGCAGATCTTATAGTGAAAGATGCAACAGCCCCTGCAAAACCAAAAGTAAATGGAGTAACAGAAAACGCGGTTAAAGTAACTGGAACTGCAGAAGCAAATTCACTCGTAACAGTAAAAGTGAAAGGTGTTTTATTGGGGGAAGCTACAACTGCAGCAAATGGCAGTTATTCTGTTGTGATTGTAAAGCAAAAAGCTGGAACTCTGTTAGCAATTAATTCTACTGATCAGTCAGGAAATGTTAGTGAAACGACAGAAATCAAGGTGAAAGATACCACTGCACCTGCTTTACCGACAGTAGCAGAAGTAACAGACAAATCAACAACTGTAAAAGGTACTGCAGAAGCAGGTTCTATTATTGTTGTGAAAGCTGGAGCTACTGAGATTGGCAAAGCAAAAGCGAATGCTGATGGAGGCTTTGCAACGACGATTGCAAAACAAAAAGCGGGAACCAAATTAAGCGTAACTGCTACAGATGCATCAGGAAATGTTAGCCCGTCAAAAGACGTCACTGTATTGGATGCAACAGCACCCTTAATTCCAACAGTCGACAAAGTGACAGACAAATCGATAGCCGTTACCGGAACTGGTGAAATAGCTTCTTTTATTTCCATTAAATCGGAAGGTAAAGAATTGGGAGCTGGAACAGTAGACGGAGATGGCAAATACAAAGTAGCTATAGCCGCACAAAAAGCCGGAACCAAAATCCAAGTGACATCAATGGATGTTGGGGGCAATATTAGTTCTGTTAAAGAAACAGTGGTTCTTGAAGCAGCTGCTCCTGACATGCCGACAGTAAACAAAGTAACAGATCAATCTACTGTTGTAACAGGAACAGCGGAAGCGACTTCCAAAATTATAGTTAAAGTAGGAAGTAAACAAGTCGGTACAACTACAGCAAGTGCAGTCGGAACGTATTCAGCAGATATTTCGAAACAAAAAGCTGGCACTGTCATAGCGATTACTGCCGTGGATAAAGAAGGAAATACTAGTGAAGCAAAAGAAGTCATCGTTGTCGATGGCACCGCACCAGCGCTTAAACTGAAGAATAAAGTAACGCACTATTCCACACGCATTATTGGTACAGCGGAAGCGGATGCTAAAATTGAAGTCAAAGCGGGTACGAAATCTATCGGAACCGCAACGACGGATGCAAAAGGTACGTATGAAGTGACCATTGCTAAACAAAAGATCGGAACAAAAATTTCCATAACTGCAACAGATGCTGCTGGAAATAGCAGTAAAGCGATTCCAGTCACAGTAGTAGATGGCAACTATCCTGATTTGAAGCTGACACACTGGGCACTAGATAAAATCATGTACCTAGCGGATGATCAAATCATTGGTGGCTACCCGAACGGTAGTTTCCAACCCGAAAAGAACACGACACGCGCAGAAGCAGCAAAAATGTTAGCTTTGGCACTCGACTTACCAGTTAAAGACGTTCCATCTGGCTACAAAGATGTTTCGAACAAACACTGGGGCAAAGACTACATTGCAGCAGTTTCTAAAGCAGGCTTGTTTACCGGTAATCCGGATGGTACGTTTGCACCAAACGATGTGCTGAAGCGTGCTGAAATGGCCAAGGTTATCAGTATTGCTTACAAACTGAATGCCAGCGACAAAAATCATTTCAGTGATGTCAAAGCAGGTCATTGGGCAAAAGGCTATATCTCAGGATTATATGAGAATGGCATTACCACCGGATATCCAGATAAGACATTCCATCCTGGTGAGCCAACGACGAGAGCAGAGTATTCCGTGTTCTTAGCACGTGCGATGAATGAAGATTTTCGTTAATATGATTTGAAAAGAAATAGAAGAAAGCCCATTCCGTAATTGGAATGGGCTTTTTTAAAGCTATGGTAAATAAAAAAATGATGTGGATATTCATTAGAGATAATAATTATTGATTTTTATTAGAATCTTGCACCTGTAACTAAAATGACTCAGTCTACACAACGTGTTAATGCTATTTCATAATGTCTAAAAGTTGATGGTATTGTCTGTCCAGGAATTGATGGATATAATGTCCTTAATAACCCTGGAGAAAGGAAAAGACGCCTCCCATAGTATCGACTATTACTAGTAGCTCGATGGGAGACGTCTTCCAAAAAAATATGATAATCGTCTCTCATTATAACATAGAAGAATGCGCCTCAAAAGGCGTTTTTTATTCGGAAAAACGCGTCCCTGTGAGCAGAACAATTCACTCTATACAAAGAATTTGCATAGAAAAAATGCCATCTTCGGTGAAATCAATTGATTTCGAAGGTGGCATCCGTATAATTAGTGATGTCGATAAATAGTTATAATTGAACCGCTCACAAGGATCATTTAGAAACAGTTGGAAAAGAATCGCCATGAGAGTCACCATGAATCAAAGCGACATAATCGGAAATTCCCCAGAAAATAGTAAGAGAAAACGGAATAAAATAGGCGAATCAGATAGTGCTTACCTTCATTGTACTGAAGAAAACCAATAGTGAAAAAATTAAGGGAGCACCCGTTCAATTTTGTTGATTTACTTATTTTGCTCTTTGATGGTATTGAAGAACACATCGGCTACTTCTTTTTCTTTTGATCCCTATTAAGCGGGAATAAATATAGTCCTGATCCAACTCATTTCCTTCGTATAACTTTGTCATCCATTTCAATTGCTCTTTTTCCTTCCAATGAACAAGTGCTCTTAACCTATCACAAAAGATGTCTTCAGGACTAATCATATGAACGATACAACCGTCATCAGTCAGGACATCTCTTACTTTTTCATAACTGCCTTCTAGGTGATTGTCAGGAATTTCGACAGAGACCTGTAACTCTTTTAAGTAACTGTCTTTGCCTTGTCTTTCAAAACCCAATTCAACTAGCGATTCCATAATCTGCTCATGTGAAGTTGCAACAAAATCGATATCAACAGTCGCATATTGTCCGGTCGTATAGTACTCAACGCTGAGGCCACCGACCACTATGAGTTGAATTTTCGGATGTTTTCTTTCAACATACTCCGTCACAATACCAGCAACACGAATGTTCTTTTCTACCAAGGGCAAGTCTTTTAACTTAGCTAATTTTTCTCTATATTGTTCCGTTTTGTTTTCCATATTCCTTTTCAAACATCAGAAGGATTTTTGTCTCATCTTTAGAGCGGGGGCGTTGTCTACCCGGCTTTAAATCAGAAACAATTTCTCCTGTCCTCTCTTCTAAAGTTTTCAGGAAATCATCTGGCAGAGTCGACTTAGAATTTCGACGCTCCTTCATAGCAATGCTTGCAATTTCCAGCTTACGTTTAGACTCCATTGTCGATCACCTCTTTTCTATATAATAGCATATTTTGTGGTAATCCATATAATTGTACCGCTCACAGGGACCATTTGGGAACTGCTGGGAGAATGGAGAATGCAGGGCAATCGCTCTTTCCTAAATCTCCCGCTACATCACCGGCGGCTCCATATCCTCCACATGCTGATCTTCTTATAAGTCAGGCAATACATACAATAAGCCGTGTTGTTCTTTTGAAACGGCTCTGGCAGCAATTCTTTCAGCAGTTGCCGGTTTAAAAAAGCGGGAGCAGGAAGCGACTCGTCCCAGTACAGTGGAAACGAACTATACGGATACATCTCCAATCGCTCCACCATCGGCTTTTTGGTTTGAATCGGATTCCGGTGGATATAACTGCTGACGGTGAGAAGGCCAAGACGTGAATCGACTTCCTTCGCGAAATACCGTTTCTGGTAAATCCGTCCGATGTGGCGATAACGCTTGGCATAAGACATGGAATACCGGCGATTGACCAGTCCCATGATTTTATGAAAAGGATCACGCTCGGCTTTGATTAAAATGTGATAATGGTTGGTCATAAAACAATAAGCCAGAATCTTAAACGGGTAATCCACATAAATATGTTGAAATGCCCGTTTGAGCTCAAGCATATCTTCTTTCGTTTTGAAAATCAGTTGCCGGTTATTGCCACGCATGATGACGTGGTAATAGGAATGGGGATTAAACGCCCGTTTTCGCGTCATCGCTTTACCTCATCAGCGAACTATGTGTTCGAGAAGCACTGATCTTCCAGTCCAGTGCTTCTTCAATTGCCGCATCTGTTACGTGGTCTTCGTCTACGATATCGGCAATCGTTCGTGCGAGGCGCAAGATTTTCATCGTGGCACGGCTACTCAGCTTTTCTTGAAAACTAACCCTCTCAATACGTGCCAGTTGTGCAGGTGTGAAAGCCGTTTTGTCTTCAAATAACTTGATCGGCACGATGGCATTGGTGTAATTAGCGCCGTAACGGATTCGCTGGCGAGTACGTGCAGCCGCTGTCAGCTTGCGCAGTTCTTCGGACGTGACGGCAGTTGGACACCCTGATTTTTCATCTCCAGCACAAAATCCACACGGTCAATAATCGGTCCGGTGATTTTTTGCATATACTTCAAGCGAGCTTTGTCCCCGCACGTGCAATACTTCTCATGTGAGCCGTAATAACCGCACGGACACGGATTCGTTGCGGCGATCAAGTTAATTGCTGCCGGAAACTGGTCGGATCCTTCAACGCGGTTAACCACGGCAAACCCGCTTTCGAGTGGCTGCCGTAACGTATCGATCACACGGCGCGGAAAATGGCCTAATTCGTCCAAGAATAACACTCCGCGATGCGCCAGCAACATTTCGCCCGGCTTCGGGTACCGTCCACCGCCAATAATCGCACCTTCTGAAGAAGAATGATGCGGACTGCGAAATGGTGGACGCTCCGACAGTGAACGCGCTTGTTTGGCCAGTTGATAAATGCTATACACTTCTAAAATCTCGTCATGTGCCAAGTCGGGCAAAATCGTATGAAACGCATTCGCTAGCAAACTTTTCCCACATCCCGGGGGACCGCTCATCAACACATGATGACCACCAGCCGCCGCAAGCAACAGCGCACGTTTCGCTTCGTCGTGACCACGAATGGCCGAAAAACAAACATGAGGAACTTTTTCATTGTCTTCGTAGAACGTTTCGGGTGTTAAAAGAGTGAGGTCTCATCAAAAAGGGGATTTTTTCCATTTAAGTGGGAAAGCAAAAAGGGCATGTCCGGCATACGAATCAATTCAACATCCGCAGCTTGCGCAAAAAGAGAAATTTCAATCGGTGGAATGTAAATGCGTTTAAAACCGAGTAAAATGGCTTGGTGAATGGTTGGAATCATACTGTGAAACGTCGTCAGTTCACCGTTTAACGTTAGCGCGGCAATAAAACAAGTATGATCTGGGATGTCGATAGGGTGCTTATTCATTGCTTGCAACACCGCCAAAAGCATCGCCGCGTCGTAAGAGGCACCTTGCTTTTTCACATCGGCAGGCGACAAGTGAATGGTGATTTTCTTCATATCGATGTCTTTTTTCAGGGCGTGCAGGCAATTCAAAATCCGTTCACGCGACTCCTTGATCGACACATCTGGCAAGCCAATGATGACACATTGTTCCTTGTCTTCCCGTACGGTCGCCTCAACACGAATGACCTGTCCGGCCAACCCGCTCATACCAACACTGTAAATATAAGTAGATATACAAATCCCTTCTTTCTCTTTAGTTTTGGCTGTACGATTTTATTGTAAGGGAAGAGTTGGGAGTTGTCGAAATATTTCTTTAACTACTAGGAGTAGCATCCGCATCTATTTCATTCGTACATAAATGTCTAATGGTTAAGCGTATTTTATTAGTTGATAGATCGATTTGAAAATAGATAAAGTTTGAAGAAAGTCCGAAACTTGAACTTAAGCGTGAAATAACGGAAGGACTAAAAAAAGAAATTATCACTTTTGCAAATACAGATGGCGGAGAAATCCTAATAGGAATTGAAGATGATGGTACGGTGGTCGGCTTGGCAAATGCTCAAAACGATTTGGAAACCGTCAGCAACATACTGAGAGATAGCATAAAGCCCGATGTATTGGTGCATACCTCAGCTGAAATCCTAAAAAATGATGGAACGAAATGGAAAAAATGAGAACCAAATCAAAAAATTAGATGAATGAATAGCTGACTCGAAGAATTAAAAAATTCTGTGAGTTGGCTTTTTCACATTTACTTTTTATATAGAATGACGAAAAGATAGAACTTTAAAATTTTATTGTTTGAATTATGATAGCAAATTTGCTATCATAACATTAAATAATCTTTGAAGGACTTGAGAGAGTGAAAAAATATGACTTTGAAGAACTAGGAAATGTGAGTGTTTTTCAAGATAAATTGATCAGCGAAGCTATGAAGGAAAAACAAGTAAAAAAGTCTAGTGTTTGGACAAGTTTTTTAAAAATCTATATCCGCCAAAGAGAAATTATTCTTCATGCTCCTGTTCCTGATCCGTTTGAGGACGCTGACGAAGACGAGTTACCGCCATCTATCAAGCTTCTCAATCGCAATATAAATCCGAAATATGAGAATCAATTATATAGATGGGGGATAAAAGCTCAAAAAGTAGGTAATTTTCGAATTATCTATTTGATTTACGATTACCATAAGATATTATTTCTGCATGCTTTTGATAAACAATATAACGGTGATATCAAAAGACAAGATATTGAAAAAGCCGAAAAAATTTATGAAGAGTATTTAGAAAAGTATCCGAGTAAGTACCTTTGAAAGGAGAGAATGGCATGAGTGAATTTTTAGAGAAGGCCAATCAAGTAATAGGTGAAGAAAAAGTGAAACAACTTAGAACAGAAGGTTATATAGCAGCCCAAATAAAAGTAAGAAGACAAGAACTAGGTTATTCTCAGCAACAATTAGCGGATAAAACAGGATTGCAAAAATCAACAATCGGCAGAATTGAAGCGGGATTGAATAGTCCGTCGTTAACTACGTTATTAATCATTTTAGAAGAGCTCGATATGGATATTACAGTTAGAGGAAGAGATACACTTCTAGTTTAATGTGACATAAAATCGAGCCCCTGTGAGTGGAACAATTCAATCTATACAAAGAAGTTGAAACGGAAAAGTTGTTTGGGTGCCTGGCACCCAAACAATTAAAAATCGCGTCCCTGGGAAAGAAACAAGTTTATGCAGGAAGCGGAATTGTCATGAATTGTGCGGTTCCCTGGGAAGTAAGCGTCCATTTAAAATCTGGAGCAGAGCAGTAGAAGAATGAAGTGAAGGAATCGCTAGTGCTCCATATCGTTCATTGAGTGACAAATAGTTACTAAAACTATATACTTATAGAATTGACTATTTAGTTGAAGGAGCGATGAAAAATGGTTGATACGTCGCTCTGGAAACGAGATGAGAAAAGCCAGGCTTCGGGAACTCGAACGAAATTTTGGTTGATTGAACCCGGGACAAAGCCCGAAGATCCAGTGAAACATCTCTTTAAGGTGCCTACCGAGGGGACCGGTGGTCATTGGGCAGAATATATAGCGAGTAAAGTGGGAGCACAGCTAGGATTTCCCACAGCTGAAATAGAATTATCCAATTATCAGAATACTATAGGGACAATCTCTAAGAACTTTCGTAATCAGACAGAAGAGCTGTATGAAGGCGGAGATTTGTTCATGGCGAGGTTCGAAGATTTCGATCGCCATTCATTGACTTATTACGAATTGCCTCATATTCTCGAGATGCTTTCTGAATATAGTTTAGAGAACACATTTGTTGCATTGCCCGTCTATGACGCATTAATAGCCAATAATGATCGGCATTGTGATAACTGGGGTGTCTTAAGTGGTCCCAAAGGAATACGCCTCGCACCTATTTATGACAACGGTTCTTCTCTTGGTTTTAACGAAGTAACCGAAAGAAAACAGAAGATGTTAACTGACGATCATATGTTAGCAGGTTTCTGCAATAGAGGAAAATCCAGCATAGGGTTGCCGGATAGAAAAAAGCCGAAGCATTTTGAATTGTTAGCTTATCTTCGTCTCCATTCAGAGAAAGCGCTTGAAATAGAGTTAGCCAGATTAGAACAGCTGCATAAAGGCATGTTATTGGCTATAGTGGATAACATTCCAGACGAGGTAATGAGTGATTTAGATAAAGAGTGGATAGTCCGGCTTCTGCTTTTCCGGAGGAATTGGATGTTGAGTTGGTTAGAAGGGAGCGAAAAGGTATGAGAAAGAGACCTTTTGAGTTATGGCTTATTTGGCAAAATGTTGAAACGCGGCAACGTTACCATATTGGAAAGCTATTTCATGAAGATGGGGTTTATACATTTTCTTATGAGCGACAGGGATACAGAAGAAGGTTGGAAGAAGCTATGGAACAGGGCTATCGTCCGCATCTAGCCTTTCCAGAAATCAATAAAACGTATACCTCTCAAAAACTTTTCGGCCCATTTGCCCGCCGTTTGCCAGATTCCCGAAGACCCGATTATTCATATGTCCTTCAAAAGTTAGGCCTTTCAAATGACTGCACAGAAATGGATATGTTACGTGCTACAGGAGGAATTTTGGCGACAGATTCTTATGAATTTGTTTCGCCAATCCTGGTTGAGCAAAATTCTTTTAACTATGATTTCTATGTGGCCGGTTGGCGCTATTACAAGGGCGATAAGGTACTTAACCAATTGCAAGTGGGTGACAGCATTGAATTTACTTTAGATCCTGAGAATGTTCATGACCATAGAGCAGTTGAAGTGCATACTCAAAGTGGAGACAAACTAGGGTTTATTCCTGCTTTCTATAGCGGGTGGATGTTCGAAATCATTGCTAAAAATTGCAGCTATGAAGCAAAAGTGGAAGCCATTCATCCTTTAGCAGTTGATCATCGAAAAGTAAGCATTTCAATTGTAGGAGAAGTAAATCGCTCAGTTGATATTCAAGAAGTGTTGGAAGACAAAGATGAGTTACGTGTGATTATGTATTAACTGATTTTTTTGAAACGTTCATACAGCTCCGACAAATAATAAACAGCCACTCCTAAAAAAGCAGGAGTGGCTGTTTTCATTTTTCATTTCGAAAAACTCGCGCCTCGGTGAACAGAAAAATTATTGTCAGAGCAGGCTCTTTGTTTTATTGTTAAGAGAGAATCGAACAGACGAAAGAGGTGGCCGGGGTGTCAAAGTGTCAGGATTGTCTACAGAACGAAGTGTTTGTTCATTTTGGTGAGGAAAAGCTCTGCCTGAATTGTTACAACGGGCGAATGGCAAAGCGGTTTGGTGTTGTAGCCACCAGTTATCCAGAAGGCGTAGCCATTCGTGACGGACTTGGAGAAGTCCATCATTTTCAATTGCGAAAACGCTTGGATCCGATCGGAATTTTCATGGAAGCGGAAGAATTGAAATCTGCGGGACACGACTTTAAGGTGCAAGGAGATTTGTACTGCGACCAGGGAGAACTGCTTTTGCAGTTGATTGCCAAAGCCGAACGAGGAATGGGCGAACGCTATGTGGAGCGGGGCACGTTTCCCAATGGTCAATTGTACGATTCGATTAAAAACCAGCGGCTGGCTGGACGGGTTGAATGCAATCCCACAGATGAGGGTGTGCCTTTGCTGGTGGTTGACGGTAAATCGTATACATGGGAAGAAATCGGCAAAATGCTGATGGCTTGTGAAGGATTTCAGGTCAAGCTTGAGATAATAGATCCGTATAAAGAAGTCGAATGGAAGACAGAAACAAAATAGAAATTGAAATAAGAGAAGTTATATCCTTTTGGTGAAGGGGATGTCTTGTAGAGAATAGAACCTGGTTTTTTAGGATTACAGATAAGTAAAGCCAGCAATGGAAGTGGCAGCTATTCGGCACTGGAACAGATGCTTGAGGACAGCCTGAATCGAATTATAATGTACTCAGTGGAAGCATAACCAGAAGTTAAGTATTCAATAATAGTGAATGGCCGTCATCGGAATCGAACTGATTCTGCTGGCGGTTTTTTGTATTGGGATGAATCGTTAAAGAACAAAAGAGACATAGGACAAGCATTGAAAATCGCGCCACTGTGAGCGGAACAATTCAATCTATACAAAGAAGTTCTATAGAAAAAACGCCATCTTAAATGAAATCAAGCGATTCCGAAGATGGCATTTTTGTATAGCGCATAAAAAAACAATTCCAAGAATCCATCTCTTAGGATTAGGTTTGATTTTTATAGAAAAATCTACTAAGCACATCAACCAGCATCGCGGCTAGCACAACGCCAGTGCAACGAATTCACTATGCTAGCCTTACATGTAAGCAATATTTATATTCACTCACAGCAACTATATATTCAGTAGCCATGCACACAGACAACTAATTTTTCAGGGGCTTTAAACTAATTTTTTTGAGGCTATAGTCATGGATACAAATAACTGGTACACTGAATTAGCTAACAATATTTGGATGATTTCACTTCGTTGTGGTTAAAGTTAGCAACGAATAATTCCAGAGGGAATAGTTGGAAATAGGAGGAATTTAGTATGAAAAAAATTGGTTTTGCAATCATGTCTTTGATGGTGGTTATTAGTTTCACAGTCAGCGCAGCACCTATGCCAGCAGATGCTGCAGCAGCAAAAGCGAAGACCTATGCCAACTGTACAGAAATCAATAAACAGTATAAAGGCGGTATTGCCCGCTCTTCAAAAGTGAAGAACAAAGGCGGCACAACGAAATACAAGCCGTTTGTTTCCCAAGCTCTGTATGATGCGAATAAAAAGAGCGATCGCGATAAAGATTTGATTGCTTGCGAGCGATAAGAATTTAAGGCGAACCTGTAAGAGACGATTCAGTTTATACACATCAATTGCATGAAAGAATAACCGGTGCCAGGAATCACAACGATTCCTGGCACCGGTTTTAAATTGTGTGGGTGCCTGGCACCCACACAATTCCAGAAAATCTGCTTTAAACTGAAGAAAGGAGGCGAATGCAATGACACAGAAAATGTTTGCAAGCGATAAGAATTCAGGAGTTCACCCACTCATTTTAGAAGCCATGGGACAAGCGAATGATGGACATGTTCCGGCTTACGGAAACGATCCGTATACGGCAGCGGCCATCCAAAAATTCAAAGAACATTTCGGTGAAGAATGCGAAGTGGTATTTGTTTTTAATGGCACGGGTGCCAATGTGACAGGGTTGAAAGCAATGGTTCGCTCGCACCAGGCAATTATCTGCACGGACGGCGCCCATATAAACTCCGATGAAGGCGGCGCGCCGGAAGGGTTTATTGGCGGCAAACTGCTAACTTCCCCGTCAGCGGACGGCAAACTGACGATTAGCCAAATTGAGCGGCAATTGCACCACATCGGCAATCCGCAGCGAAGCCAACCAAAAGCCATTTCCATCTCACAATGTACGGAACTCGGAACGGTTTACACAATTGATGAAATCAAAGAAATTACTTCTTATGCCCATGAAAATGGACTTTATGTACATATGGACGGAGCACGACTAAGCAACGCAGCAGCCTATCTCGATTGCAGTTTTGCCGAAATGACAGTGGACGCTGGCATCGACATGCTGGCGTTTGGCGGAACCAAAAATGGCTTGATGATTGGAGAAGCAGTCGTCTGTTTTAATCCGGAATTGGCGCCTGAGATCACATACATTCGAAAACAAGGCATGCAACTGGGGTCCAAAATGCGCTTTCTGTCGGTGCAATTCGACCGGTTATTAACAGAAAACTTGTGGCTGGATAACGCCCGAAGCGCCAATCACTCGGCGCAGCTACTTGCAGAAGGGTTATCGGCATTCCCGGAAATCAGAATTGTTTGGGTGCCAGGCACCCAAAAAATTCCGGATTAGAAAAGATTTTAATACTTATTTGAAAAGACCACGGCTCTTAGGTAAGCAAGGCTTTGGCAGTTCGAAAATCCTATTAAAAACTGGAGAAAATTTGGAAAGAGGATGAATGTGTGTTAACATGGCAACTTACTCTTTTGTTTAACGATCATCAACAATTGATTGTTAAACAATATCGAACGTGGCCAAGCGCTGGTGGGGAAATGCTTAGATTTAAAGAGAAGACCTCAATAACGGTTTTAAAATCTATGCAAGGTTATACGCTCATCATTTTTTTGAAATTATAAAACTCTTTTTCACCAGCTTAACTCAGCCTATGAAGTTAAATGAAAAATCGTAACAGCGTATAGTCTAATCGGTAGATTGAAGACAATCTTGAATTGGAACACATGCCATGGAATCGACGTTTTTCCGTCTTAAGACAAGAAGGAAAAATTTTTTTATTTAAAATAGGAGATGATTGTTAGTGGAAAAGAAACGAATAGTAGTGAAAATAGGCAGTAGCTCGTTGACGGATTCGAATGGGAAATTGTCAATCAGCAAACTGCGCGGACATGTAGAAGCGTTGGCGCGCTTGAAAAAACATGGCCATGAAGTCATTTTGGTTTCATCAGGAGCAGTAGCCGCAGGATTTAAAAGCATTGGCTATTTATCGCGTCCAGACAAAGTTGTCGATAAGCAATCGGCTGCAGCTGTCGGGCAAGGGCTGTTGTTGCAGGCCTATGCAGATGAATGCAAAAAACACGGCATCGTAGCAGCACAATTGCTATTGACCAAAGATATGTACAAAAACGCAAATGCCACAATATCCAATTTATTGGAGCGTGACGTACTGCCCATTATCAATGAAAATGATTCCGTAGCTGTGAAAGAATTGACGTTTGGTGACAATGATATGTTGTCCGCCTTAGTCAGCAGACTCGTACACGCAGACTTCTTAATGATTTTGACAGACATTAACGGAATTTACCGGGACAACCCCATGAAAAATCCAAACGCAGAAAAATATACATTCCTCACTGAAATTCATCAAGAAATGGAAAATGCAGCTACTTCAGAAGGTGCTTCAGGCGTCGGTACAGGCGGAATGAAATCAAAAGTAGAAGCTGCTAAAACCGCATTGGCTTCGAAAATCCAAGTGTTTATCGGATCTGGCGAAGGCAGTGAAAAACTGGTTGAAATTTTTGAAGGAAAAGGCGACGGCACGTATATTGGTGCATTGATCGAACCCAAAGTATTAGTAAATTCATAAATCGAAAGGGGATACAGAATGACTGAACTTCTTAAAGAAGAACGCATGACAGAAACCGAATTGATTGTAAAAGCACAAAAAGCAAAGGAAGCCGCTTTCCGACTTGCGAAAGCAACTACACAAGAAAAAAATGAGGCTTTGCAATTTATCTCAGCTCAATTGCTGGAAGAACAAACCTTTATTTTGGATGAGAACGCGAAAGATGTACTGGCCGGACGCGAAGCCGGGATGGACGAGTCGCTAGTAGATCGCTTAACACTAGATGCAGCCCGCTTAAAAGATATGGCAGATGCACTCATCCAATTAACCAGATTGGATGACCCCATCGGAGAAGTCCTCGAAAAATGGCAGCAGCCCAATGGATTGTCGATGACAAAAATCCGTGTACCTATCGGTGTCGTCGGCATGATCTATGAAGCGCGTCCTAACGTAACAGTTGATGCCTCAAGCCTGTGCCTGAAAACAGGGAACGCGATTGTCCTACGAGGGAGCTCAACAGCAATTAACTCAAATAAAGCAATCGTCCAAGTAATTCGCCGCGCGCTGGAAAAAACCAAATTGCCGGTTGAAGCGGTTCAATTGATAGAAGATACGCGCCGAGAAACAGCGTCTAAAATGTTCAAGCTAAACGACTATTTGGATGTTTTGATTCCACGTGGTGGAGCGAAACTCATTCAAACGGTCGTTCAAAATGCGACAGTGCCTGTTCTGGAGACAGGAGCGGGAAATTGCCATCTGTATATTGATCAAACAGCGGACGTCAAAATGGCGCTAGATATTGCGATCAATGCGAAAACGCAACGTCCTTCTGTCTGTAATTCCTGCGAAACGATTCTTGTACACAAAGAGTGGGCCGCAGCTCACTTGCCTGAACTTGTCACTGCTTTAGGGGAACATGATGTGAAAATCCACGGAGATGGAGCAGTGCAGCAAGTGTCGTCATCTATTTCTCCTGCAACAGAAGAAGATTGGGCCAAGGAATATCTAGGTTATGAAGTAGCCATCAAAGTTGTGGAAACGGTCGACGAAGCTGTTCAACACATCAATCGCTATGGTACAAAACATTCAGAAGCCATTATTTCAACAGATGCTCGAAGCGTTGAACAGTTCTTTAATGAAGTCGATGCAGCGGCTGTCTATCACAATGCTTCCACACGATTTACGGATGGATACGAATTCGGCTTTGGCGCCGAAATCGGCATCAGCACGCAAAAACTTCATGCGCGCGGTCCAATGGGCTTGCCCGCACTCACTTCAACTAAGTACATTGTCAGAGGAAATGGACAAACCAAATAAGCGGTTAAGAAAAGTGAAAACGACTAGCTAGGAAAACACTCTTGCTTAAAAGATTAACATTTCTCGATATTTAAAAAGGGCTATCCCGAAAGTCATGTAAACTGACTTTTGAGGATAGCCCTTTTAATTGTGCGGGTACCAGGCACCCGCACAATTCCAAACAATAAAAAAAGCTGAACTTTTGTCATAGATGAGTGACCGACCAAGTAGGAGTTCAGCTTTTTAGAAAAAATGCTTATGCAGTTTTCTTCTGTTTTCTGCCGAAGAGCAACAATCCGCCCATTAACGCCGTAAACAGTCCAATCATCGTGTAGAGAGGTCCGTTTGTAGCTGTAGTTGGCATTTCGTCTCCAGCCATTTCAACTTGCCCGCGAATTTCACCATCAGGATACTGCTCTGTATGGAGGTTGACGTAAATATCACCTGCGACCATCGCTGCAGTGAATTCTTCCCAGTTCATATCTCCGGCAAGATCGGCTTCGGTCAGTGTACCCGTCGCGACTTCACCGTTATAATCCATGGGCTCTGCATTTTCAAACAACAGCAATTCTACAGGCCCGTTCTCCCCAGTAGCACCACTGTGAAAATGTCCTGCAAGCGTGTTGGTCAAATCATCGGCATTGACCATGAACTCCAAGGACATGCCATCTTCACTAAACTCAACACTTGCATCTCCTGTTGCAGTGCTTTCGACTTCCATCGTTTCTTGGTCTGGCGTCAATTCCGCCATGAATTCCTGTCCTTCGTGAGCCGCAAAAACCGATCCAGCAAATCCTGCGACTGCCAATACTGAAACTAGTGGTAAAACCATGCGTTTTTTCATACATCAGTCTCCTTCTTGCAAATTTCGCCAGTAGGCGATAACATAAGTATACCTCAAAACATTCTTAATCAATCAAATTTTCTGATAAAATATTAATTATATCCCTGAATAAAACCTTTATTTTCCAATTATCAACATGCAGAGTAAAGATGTAGAAACTCAGAAAGCTTTTCTGCACTTGTCGTTTCATTAATTGATAAATAGCTACAGGAGCTTTGGATTTCGCTGATGACCAAGCAATAAACAAAAGAATTCAATGCCAGTAAGTTAGTGGGAGTGAAATAAATGAAGAGAATATTAGGAGTGATGCTTTTATTGATGGGATTGCTGTTCGCCGTTTGGAACGGCTATGTGTGGCTTTCTGAAATGTCTTCAGGGCAGGAAACTATCGGCGAAAATGATATTGCACAAGCTGATGAAATCGGAAAAACCGAAAGCAGAAGCAGTAACGTTTCGGTACAGTCCGAGAAAGACCCGCCATCAAAAAATGGGGAAGATCTTTTTGAAGAAGAAGCTATCCTTTCTTCAAAAAAAGCTGAAAAACCCGAAGAACCAAAACAGCGAGATTACGAGGAATACGATCGTGGTGAAGAAATAGGCTGGCTGTTAATTCCTTCCCTCGATAAAAAGTACCCGGTATATTGGGGGACTGATGATGACACGTTGACACAAGGGGTCGGTTACCATGTCGGCAAATTCACCTCACCACCAGATGGGCAGCGCCACACGGTTTTATCCGGTCACAGGGACACCGTTTTCCGCGAACTTGGCAATTTAAAAGAAGGCGACAGTATGTTTGTGCAATTTGAAGACATGCAGTACGAGTATAAAATAAAACAGAGTTGGATCACGGCTGCGGAAGACCGGACTGTGATCGTGGCAAAAGACGAACCGGTGCTGACGCTTACGACTTGTTATCCGTTTAACTTTCTAGGCGCGGCACCTGATCGTTATATTATTGAAGCGCCACTTGTGAATATAACGGATATGAATTCTTAAGAATTGTGTGGGTGCCTGGCACCAATCACCCATCACTAATATTGACGAAAGACTTTGTTTTCTTCTACACTTTTCATAAGGAAGCTCCTTTCTGTAGAGTCAAAACTGATTTAGTCGTCAGTTTCATTCTGTGTTGGGAGCTTTTTTTTTATAACTATCAGCCTGTAATTTGGATTTTAATTACAGCAGATCCTTTAACCGTAAGCTATGCAACGCTAGTGGGCACCCGCCACTTAATTTAGGGTTTTCCGGATAGAAATAGACGGTTTTCGGGTAAAAAGCAAACACCCGGGTCCAACCGGCAAACACCCGGGTTAAGAAAAAACGAAAAAGCATCCAAGGAAATCCACATGATTTCCCGGGATGCTTTTTCAATTTATATTATTTCTTCTCCAAACTAATCGCAAATCCTAAATACATCAGCGCATTACGCACTTTGAACGTGTTGGCCATCGCCATGCGTTCCAGTTCAACTTGCGTCATTTGATGCTTGCGCAGCTCGCCAGTTTGAGCGATTTCTTCTTTCTTGGTGATGATTTGAACAAAGCTGCGTTCCATCTGGTCGCGCAACATCAATGAACGGACAGTGGCAATGTTCTGGGTTTGGGATTGCTCGTAGCCAAAGAGCTCTTTGGAATGCCAGAACAAAGCTTTTAATGCGCCGTTTTTAGTGTTGCGGATAAATGGCTTGAGCGCGTTTTTAGGCTGCTCTTCTTCAAACCAAATGCGCTGCATGCCAGCCCGCGGGTCTTTCATATCAAGCTTATAATAATGGCTAATAAATTGGGCGATTTTTGTGAACAGCGAGAATGACTGGCGGTAAACGGTTTTCAACTGCTCGTTGCGTTCTGTACTCGGCTCACGCTCAAGTGCTTCAAAAAGGTTCCAGCGCAGTACGGTGAATTCAGAAACCATGGTGTCCATAAACGTTTCGAGGAAAAGACCATGTTCCTTGTCGTCGCCCCGGTGGCGGTAGTTTAGCGTATCGGTTTTCATCGTGCCTTCAGGATCGATTTCATTGTCATCATTCAGCAGCAGGCGGTGCTTCGCGCACCAGTCGCGGTAATCCCGCTCGCGTCCTTCAAAAAAGTTTGGCTTGTAGCTACCAGTGACGTCAATCGGTCCGATCTCTTCGAGCATCTTGTCGGCAAGCTTCAGGCGATCTGCGTATAATGCGCGTCCGTTGGTATTGGTAATTTTCTCTATGCCTTGCTGGAGCAGCTCACGCGACAGATGAAGTGCTTCGGCTTTTTGTTCTTTGTCGCGCAGGAAGGTAGAGTAAAACAACAGTCCCCAGCCACGTTCGGCATCTTTTCGTTCGTAGGATGGATCGTTTTCCGTTTCGGTCATTTGTTCCAGTACGTTCAGTCCATCGAGCGACCGACCGACATAGATCAATGCTTCTGCATAATTCAAACAGATCTGGTTCCAGACAGTCGGCGGCACTTTCGCACGGAACTGGGCGTAAAGGCTTTCAAACAAGAATAGCTGGCGCTGCTTCATCGGGCTGTTCCAATCTTTCTGCAGCTGGTGCTGGATGCCCAGCTGGCTGCTCTCCAAAAGGATAGCGAGTGGATAGGTAGTTTGGCCATCCAGGCGTTCTTTCAAATGACTGACTATATCGTTGAGCTTTTCCGGCTCCGTGCGTGTTTTCTGAAACTGTTGCAGCAACAGCTGTGCAGCTTGGTAAATTTCCTTCAAATCAAACTGCCCGTAATCGTCTGACTGGGCAATATCGTGTAATGTCGACATCGGGTTTCCTCCTTGGATAGGTGCTTCTCTCCTTATTGTAACGAACTGAGTGGAAAGGGTCACCTATTGTTGTCGGAATTTTTGGCGATTTTTTGGTCGTGGTGGATCCTTTATAATTGTGTGGGAATTGTGCGGGTGCCAGGCACCACAAAAGATATCTGAATTTTTAGTAAATAATTGATGTAACCATAACTTTTAACTGTTAGACTGAGGGCAAGAAGCTAGACAAAAGGAGGAGTGACGATTGTGAAAAAGCTGTTGGGTGTGCTTATCGTTCTGCTGTCATTGTTTTTGGTCTTGCCTGTTACCGCTGCCGCACCGGATTTGCCGGAGAATCATCCGTTTTATGAGGAAATAACGTATTTAATGGAGAAAGGCGTGATTACGGGTTATCCGGATGGTACAGTCCGGCCGGATGCACAAGTGACTCGAGCTCAGGCTGCCATAATGATTGGCCGGTTAAAAGGCTTGGATGGCACGCAACAAGCAACACCTTTTCGTGACGTGCCGGCTGGCCATTATGCCAGCGGCTATGTCGCCGAAGCTGCCGAAGCCGGGTACTTGAAAGGATATGGAGACGGGACATTTCGTCCGAACGCGCCGATCATCCGTGGGGATATGGCGTTGATTGTGGAGCGGGTCTTTGATCTGGCATTCACATTCAACCAGTCGTTCACGGATGTGCCACAAAACGCTTATTACACAGAGGCCATCAGTAAGGTCTTGGCGGCGAACATCACCATCGGCTATCCGGACAACACGTTCCGGCCGCGTCTTGCCGTGACGCGCGGACAGTTCTCGGCTTTCTTGGCACGGGCACTGGAGCCGGAATTTAAAAATGATGCAGTTATCCCGCGTTCCTACCAAAAAGACAAAACCAAAGCCTATACCTATAACATGTCAGACGGAACAACGGCTGTTCACCGTTTTGCGGATGTGGCAGACCGCGGTGGTTTAACTTACGGATTTATGTGGACGGTCAAAGTGGACGGCGATACCTACGAGTACCTGGAGCTAGAAAATCACCGGCTCTTTGCATTTGGCTATCCGTATTCCGAGTACGACGTGGCCCTCGTTTATCCCGTTCGGCTTGGCAAAACCTTTAACGCAGGTCTGGGGGACGAAACGATCATCCACACAATCACTGGCGTCAATAAAACCGTCAAAACAGCGTACAAAACATTCACGAACGCTACGGAAGTAACGACACCAGACGGCTTCAAGTATTACATGGCAGAAGGCTTTTCGACCATCAAATCTATTAATGCCGAGGGACGAGTAGAAAGTGAGTTAATGAGTGTTAAATAGAGGGTATTGATGGGAGTGAAGGAGTGTTGATATGAAAAAAGTAGTGAATTTTACGGTTATTGTGCTGTCTTTATTGCTGATTTTTCCTGTAGGAAATACAGCGCAAGCCGCTGGAGATTTTCAGAAAAGCCATCCGTTTTATGAGGAGATCGCTTATTTGATGGATAAAGGTGTCGTGACTGGCTATCCAGATGGTACCATCCGTCCAGATCGTGTTGTGACACGCGCTGAGGCTGCGGTGATGATTGGACGGGTCAAAGGCTTTTCTGAAGCCCAGCAAGAGACGACATTCAGTGACGTACCGGCTGGGCAATATGCCAGCGGTTCTATTGCAGAAGCAGCTAGAGCCGGTTATATTATCGGCTACAAAGACGGTACGTACCGGCCAAGTCAAGCGGTTTCCCGAGGCGACATGGCCTTGATTATCGAGCGTGTCTTTGATTTGAATTTTATCTATTTCCATGACATCAAAGATGTGCCGGACGCGGCCTATTATTACGACGCCATCACACGCTTGATTGCAGCAAACATTGCCATCGGCTATCCGGATGGCAGGTTCCAGCCGAAACTCGAAGTGACGCGTGGGCAGTTCTCCGCTTTCCTGGCCCGGGCATTAGAGCCGGAATTCAAGAACACAGCGGCCATTGCCGACTCCTACAAGCGGGATAAAACCAAAACCTACACCTACCTCCGAAATGGCAGAGGAGAAAGTGTAGACCGTTTTGTGAAAGTACCGGGAATTGATGGTGGAGAAGATCAATTTGTTTGGGAAACCCAGATCGGGGAAGAGCGCTATCCGGAGCTGGAATACGAAACTTACAAGGAATTCGCCATCGGCTATCCGTATTCAGATCACAATGCGCACCTGGCTTACCCGGTTCGAGTCGGCAAAACCTTTGTTGCAGCCCATAATCCGGAAGCGGTGTATTACACCATCACAGGCGTGGATCAAACGGTGGAAACCGAATACCGGACCTTTACCAACGCCGTGGAAATCACCACGAATGACGGCGGAAAGTATTATATGGTAGAAGGCTTTGCAGTAGTGAAATGGATCCAAGCGGACGGGACGATTTATTCGGAGTTAAAAGATGTGGAATAGTGGTGCCTGGCACCCACACAATTCTCACACAATTCACTTTCTAATATATGATATGCTGAAAAGAAAACGAATGGGTGAGTAGATGAAAGCATATAAGTTGAAAGTAGAGATGATTGGACTCGAGCCGCCGGTATGGCGACGTGTCATGCTGCCGGCCGATGTGACGTTTCAGCGTCTGCATGCCGTAATACAGCAAGTGACGAATTTTCAAAGCGAGTACATGGATTGGCCTTTGCATGTCCATGAGTTCCGCTTGCCAGAAGAAAATATGCTAGTTACCAACGAGCCTGAGATCTACGAAGCGTTCAAGAAAAGAAAAAAAGGCGCCAGCGGGCAAACGGTCCGGAAACCGCAGACCTTAAAGATTGATGGTTTTCTAGAAAAATACGGCAGCCTTTCCTATACGTATGATTTTGGTGACGATTGGCAGTTTGCGATCTACTTAGAGGAAACGGTGGATGATTATCATTTCGGTTATCCGGCAGTTTTGGACGGAGCGGGTGACGCGCCACCGGAAGATGCCGGGGGAGTTCCGGGATTTGAGCATTTGCTTTCCGTGCTTGCGGACGAGACGCATCCTGATTTTGAACACATGTTGTGGTGGAGCAAAGAACAGCATTTCGACCCTTATAACCGGGCTCGCATCAATAGTTCTCTGTCCCACCAGAAAATCAAAAAAACGGAATGGAATAAAATCGATCACGTGAACCATCAGGTGCTATCGGATAAATACTTGCCAGTCGAAGAAGACACACAATGGGGAGCGCTACCTCCAGATTTTGATGCAGAGCTATTCTGGCAATATGTCAAGGCTTGCACCCATCTGTACGGTGTTGTGCCACTCGATAAAGTATTGGAGATTTTCAACCGGCAAAATCCCAAAATGTATATTAGAAGTGGCGATGCTTACAGAGTCATGACTGAGGCAGATTGGAAAAAACGGATGGAGCAGTCCCAAGTTAGACAGAGTGGTTTGAGCTTTATTCATCAAAGTGTTGTGGAAGCAGATGCCAAGGCCTTTATTGAAGAAAATGGTGCCGGCAAAGACTGGTACATTCCAGGCAAAGAAGAGTTGCTGCGGTATGTGGATGAATTGTATATCGAGCCGACTCCTGCCTATCAGGCATTGTACCGGAAACTAGCACCTCATTTTCATTCATTGAAACCGGTCAGTTTGGAGCAAGCTTTAAAAGAAGTTTCGTTAGTTATGCAAGTCGAGACAGCTACAACTCACGCGGCGCAGATATTGATCGAACTTAGCGGAATGAACAGCGAGCGAGAATTGAACGAGTTGGTCGGCCTGTATTCAAATTTCGCCAACCATTCTCGGCACTGGGCCAACCGAGGCAAACAGCCGGCTGAATTATTTGAGCGAGAAGCCTTGATGCCATTGCCAACCGTGCCTTATGAAATTGGGTGCGCCAGTGACAAAGTCGGCCGCAACGATCCATGTCCCTGTGGCAGCGGGAAAAAGCATAAAAAGTGCTGTGGCGCTTGAAAAATAGTATGACCGAAAACCGGTCCGTTCGACTAAGTCGAATCGACCGGTTTTTTCGATCAAACTATGTCTAGTGTCTAGTCGATTCCAGCGTTACGCACGGTAAAAATAGAATACGCACGTTCAGCCGAGTTTACGCACGGTCAGGGAGAAATACGCACGTTCAGGAAAGTTTACGCACGGTGGCACAAAAATACGCACGTTTGAGAACGGTGCCAGGCACCCAAACAATTCACTAGTCATTTGTAATCACCCGACTTATAATAAGCAAAGAGAATCGACCGGAAGTTTCATGCAATTAAAGCATAAGCTCCTCAAATTACATAATTTTGATAGATTCAACGAAAATCTCCCCATAAATTTTCCACACGCCAAAGAGGGCGAAGCAGGAAGACAGGCGTCTTTTGCCTGGTTTCATGCATAAGCCATGCCCAAAGCGAGAGAAGCAACTTGAGAAAAAAGTCTACTAATCCACACACAGCCGTAATTTGAAGGGAAGAGCGTTTTGAAAACTAAGTATATACCGGTCATCCTATGGGGACTTTGCATCCTGCTGGCAACCAACAACTACAATTTCCAGTCCTTGTTATTTGCTCAGGAAATAGATTTCCACATTCGCCTATTTCCGGACTTGTCAGATCTGTTCATCACCAGTGACATCCACCTGGACAGCAAAACCTATGTATTCCAAAAAATCGGGCATGCCTTGTCTTTTGGCATCCTGTTTCTGATAGTGGCCAAGACCATCAACGACGACGGCAAGGCCATCATTCTGTGCAGCTTGTTTGCTTTCTTTACCGAAGTCCTGCAACTGTTTTTTGAAAGAAGTGGGAGAATATCCGATGTTTTGATTGATATAGGCGGCGTTTATCTCGCCTACCGCTTGAGTATTTACGTCAAGGAGCAGGGAGGACTGAGCCCCGCCTTTTGGAAAACGGTGCAGAAAATCGCCGGTGTTTTAGCGGATGACAAGCCGCGGTGATCCGTACGAAATAAAACCGCTGCCTCTTCAATCATCGAAGAGGCAACGGTTTTTTCATGTTAGTTGAAAGCGAGCGTATAGTAAAGTCAGAGGCTCTGGGACAAACTCAACTAAAAATCAATCACGCCTAAAATTGTATTGCATGCTATAATTTCCCACTATATAATAAATCAACCACATTTATATGGGACATAGGAGAGGCGGGAATGGTAGAAATGACAGCGACAGAGATAAAGACAGCGCAACAGGCAGTCGAGGCAATTCACCAGTTATGGGCAGAGCGTTCGATTGAGGGATTGCGCAGATTTCTTGGGGAATTAAAGACAGAAGATGATTTTTACCGCTTGATCCGTTTGACGGATCAAGCGGATTTATATACGTACAGCCATTTGCTGGCGACGCAGGCACATAAACGTTTCGGGACGTTGCGAACTTTTACGTGGCAATGCGCGCGCCTCTTGGAAACGGGGCGCAGCCTGGAAGCGGAAGAACGCATGGTCGGCAGGCTTCAGGGGATTTCGTCCGGCAACGACTCGGCAGAAGAGCTGGCTTCGGCGCATCAATTGCTGTTGCGCGTGTTCGCACAGCTAAACCGGCTGCCGGAGGCGAAAGCGCAGCTCGGCCGTTACGCAGAGCTGAAAGGCTTTGTCTGGCCGGATCTCGAGGGCTATTATTTTATTCATAGCGGTGAATGGCAAGAAGCGGAGCAGGTGCTGGAAAAGGAACTGTGCGATACCGTAACCGAGCGCAGCGACTATGTGCGGCTGTTGTATGCAGATGTGCTGGCGATGACCGGCCAGCAAAAGGAGTCGCTGGCTGTTCTTGAAAAGGGCCAGGAGCTGGAATCCAGCAACTGGACTTTTCGTGCGGACATTATCCGAACGTCGTTTTTCCTAGGACATTACGAAAAAACTCTCGCTGGAATGGCACACTATAATGAAGAAAATCCATACCATGTCTTTCGTCCGGCCTGGATCCACATAACGGCAGAATGTTTATACAAACTCGAGCGCTGGGAAGAGCTGGCGGCTTGGGTCGGCATGCACGACAAACAGCTTGGACAAACAGTCTATGGCAAAGGCGAAATCCGGCAAGACGCCAAGCGCCGCGAGTTGCGGTTGACGCCAAACATCCAGAAGCTCAATTATTGCGTCCCGGCGTCGCTCGCGTTGATGTTGGAAGCTTATGGTATGGAAAAAGGGCAGGACGAAATCGCGGAGCATGTCTTTGACGTGACGGGATCAGACCTGCAGAAAACCATGCAATACATGGAATCGCTTGGCTTCACGGCACGTTATTTCAAAGGGACGATTGACATTTACAAGCAGCTGATCGATGCCAATGTTCCGGTGCTGCTCAGCATGATGATCGAAAACAGCGCGCATGTCCAGGTGGTAATCGGCTATGACGACCGGCTGCAAGCGCTGATCATCCAGGATCCGAATGACCTTGGTCCGTTTTTATTGTCTTATCAAGATGTTGCGGACACTTATAAATTAAGCGATTCGTTGAGCATGATGTTCGTGACTCCCGAACAGCTAGGATTATTGGCTTTATTGGACAGCAAACAACATGATTTCTTCCATGAATTGTTCGCCATCTGGAGCCTGGAAGAAAAGACCAAAGAGAAAACCTTGGCGGTCGACTTTTTGAAAGCGCATCCGGACGAGCGCTACGGCGCAGTGGTCGGGCTCGTTACCCAGTTTTCAGAAGAAGCCAAGGCGCTTCATCCGATGTGGCTCGAAAAGCTTTATAAGGATCTGGGGGCAGAAGATGCCGAAGTGGCGCTGCTGGCGGCGCATATGCATTACCAGAAAGAAGAAGCGGCACAAGCGCTCGAAAACTTGGCGCGCGTTAAGGAAAAGAACTCTCCGTATGCGCTGTTCTTGAAAGCGGCGATTTTGATGAGCCGCAGCGAACACCAAAAAGCCGTGCCGCTCTTGAAGCGGTCGATCGAGCTGGACCATTACCAGCCGATGGCGTATAGCCATCTGGCGCGCTGCTACTTGGAAACTGGCAAAACTTATCAGGCCTACAAATGGTCGAGTATCGCGCTCGAGCAGGAGCCGTCGGATGTCTTTGCCCGGATCACGCACAGCCTGATTCAATACGAATCGGGTGCCTACGAAAAAGCGCTGGCGCGTTTTCGCGAGCTGTCGGCGGAGCAGCCAGAAGACGGCTATTTCATTTATGAAATTGGTCGCTGTTTGCTTGTGCTTGGTGAGGAAAAAGAGGCCATCGCGACATTTGAACGGGCACGGGACATTGACTCTAAGGAACCTTACACGTATTTGCGGATTGCTGAAATTCACTTAGAAGCGAAAGAATGGCAGCAAGCAGAAACGGTTATCCGTGCCGGTATCGACAATTGCGGGACGACCGATTTGCTGCATCAGTATTTGGGGCATATCGCTATGGAGCAGGAACAGTACAAAGAAGCGGAAGCGGAATACCGCAAATCGTTCGAGCTGGATCCGTCCGACTTGTTTACGGTGACGCACATCGCCCATGCGCTGCTCAAGCAGCAGAAGATCCAGGACGTGAGGGAGTGGGTCATGCATCATGCGGAATCTGGAGACACGGATTATGTTGTCCGAACGGCGGCAATGCTGTGGCAAGAAGCGCTGGACGACGCTGGCAAAGTATTGGCACTAGATCTGTTGGAAAACGGCATGATACGGGAAACACTTGATCTCCATGAAATGGCTGAGCAATATGCGGAGTTCGGCGAAGCGCCGCAGTTCCGCGGCCGTTTATTGGACACGTTCAAGCGATTGCGCTCGAACGCTGCGGATCCGCTACTGCTGTGCTACGAAGCGAGTTTGTATGAACTCGAGGACCATCAGCGCTTTGCAGCAATCCTGTACAGCCAGGCGGTGGAAATGAATGGCCTATATTTGGCTCATTACAATTTGGGGCTGCTTGCCGAGCAAGCAGGGAAATGGGACAAAGCTCTTGTTCATTATACAGAAAGTGCTGAAAGGGATGCTGGGTTTACAGCATCTCATGAAGGGCTGATGCGGACTCATCTTGCGCTGGAAGACAAGGGCAAGGCATTTACGGCGGCTTTACATGTGCTGGAAAACGAGCCGTTACCGCTTGATTTGGCTGAGTTATTTGAACTGGTGGACAATGAAACACAGATGGCTGCTGTGGCGGGCGCGCTGCAGAAAGTGTCAGCGCAGGTGCCGGAAGAATGGCTGTTGTCGGCCGAGGCACATATGGCGGAGAAAAAAGGCGACGTGGCGGAAGCCGAGTCTTTATTCCTCCGGGCAAAAGCAGTCAACGGAGCGCTGCCTTCGCGTTATCAGCATATGCAATTTTCTGTGCGGCAAGGCGAGTTAGAGCGGGCAGTCGGAATGCTGGAAGAGCTAATTACCGAACACCCGGACGAAGAAGGATTTTATGCAGAATACGTCCGTTTGCTGGTAGACATGCGTAAAAGCCGCGATCTTCATAAGCGCTTGAAAAAACGGTTGAAAGGCGAAGAGCTGGCAATGGCTGAAACCTACAGCGCCGATCATTTGACTGAATGGCTGGATGAGCAAGGTGAGTCAGAACCAACAGGGTTTTTCAGAAAACTGCGCGAAAAATCACGGCACATAATGATGTTCTCCAACGCCATTGCGCTTTACAGGGACGCGGCGAAAAAATTCAAAGACAGCGAAGTGCCGGTGTTGCATCTTGCCGAGTTCTTTATAAATCGCGGCATGGCACAAGAAGCCGCCGACGAGTTGGCGCCGTTCGTCAAGCGCACCGGACATTTTGGTGCGGCGAAGGCTTTGCTTCAGGCAACGTTGCAACAAGCCAATAACAAGCAGTCCGAAAAGTTGCTAAAAAGAGCTGTTCGGCAAGCACAAGACCTCCATAAAGAGGAGCCGTCTGACTTTGAAATTGTTTTATGGCAAGGCGATATGGCCGCTATTCAAGAAGACATCCATCAAGCCGAATTATATTACGAGCAGGCGATTGCTTTGAATCCGTATCACAGCGAAAGTTATGTCCACTTGCTGCACCTGCTGGCTGAGCATCGGCCGAAAAAAGTAGAACGCTTTGAAAGCCTTCTGCCTGAAGAGTTGCGGGTCAACGAATGGATCCGTTTGTCGCTTGCCATGAGTGACATCACGATGGGCGATAGTGAAGCAGCGACCACGCGACTGCTTGCGCTCCAAGAAGACGCCCCCGATTACTTACCGACTGATTACGAACTTGCTCGTGCTGCCATGATAGATGGCCAATCTCTGCGAGCCAAAAAACTTCTCAGTAAGCTGTTCAACAAGGACGGCGGCGAGCAGTTTATTGAAGCGGCAGTGGAAGAGGAATTGTTTAGAGAGATTCTGGATGAGGTGTTGGCGGTTGGGGTTTAGGGCCGAATGCGGTGAAAGAATCCGTAGTAAATTGGTCCTGTGAACAGCTCGCTGCTGGTTATCACAACTAATAGAATAGAAAGAACGCCATCTTTGAAATCAATGGATTTCGAAGATGGCGTTCTTTTAGTTTGGGGGAAGCTTACTGTTTTATAGTATTTCACAGCGGACGATTTCATGATTTCCATAAAAAGGGTTGAAACCTATTCGAGTGTTCTTCATAATAAGATGGGGATAAAGTCGTGAACAGCAGAAAAAGATCTATGTCAGGAGTTGCAGAAAAATGAAATCGATTTTGAAAACAATCGGAGTAAGCTTTGGCGTATTGGCATTGTTGGCAGCAGCCGGTTATTATTTCGTCATGCAGCATTCTTCGAGTGACGGAGAAATAACAGAGGTAGCGGAAGATATCGAAGGGCGCCAGGATAGCGGGACCGAAGCAAATACAACCGAGAAAAGCACAGCCAAAAATGTAGAAGCCGATATGGATGAAGGACAGCTACAAATCTACCTTCATCAGATGACACACCAGAAAATCGTTGCTAGCAAAAAAAGAGGCGCTGTTGAGATGACAACTGACAACATCAACAATTTGCTGACGATCGTCAAAGCCAATCAGACGCATTATGAACATGCCGATTTTTATGAGTCGGCGTTGACCGATTGGAAACAAGGCGATTTTGCCAATGCCGTGCATGTTCACAACACTATTTGGGATTGGCAAGATGGTACTGTCGGCCGTGCGACCGGGCTGATGAGTACTGAGCAGGAACAAGAGTTTGTGGAAAAACACTTTAGGTGAGTCAGAAAGGTCTGCGAAATGTCAGGCTTTTCGTTTTGGACAGGTTTTAGATAGGATGATTTCCGGTGAATGAAGCGATTCAGTTGGTAAAATATGCTAGAGAAAAAGGTTCATTCGAAATCAATCGATTTCGAATGAACCTTTTATTTATCTTGTGATATAAAACGATTCATAATGGAGAGAAACATAGGAACTTCTAATGAAAAAGAGCGACTCTAAGAAATTTGCGATAGTGCAAAAGTGGTTTCAAGTGAAATCAGACCCAATGCTTAACCTTGAGTTCTGTAAAAATGCGTGACTAGTATTAGACTTTGCTATTATGCGACAATATTCTTATAATATAGGTAGAAGTTGTAAATGTGGAGGGGTGTTATCATTGAAGTTGAATATGGAACAACGCCGTATTGTTGAACTGGAACCATCAGGTCCAATGCTCGTAAAAGGGGTAGCAGGTTCAGGCAAGACAACTGTCGATATTCGCAGAATTCATTTTCTACTGGATCATTATTGCCACGAGGAAGATGACAAGATTTTGCTGGTCACATATAACAAGACCTTGCTTCATTACATAAAGCATCAGTATGAACGGATGGCTGAAAAAGAAATGCAGGAAGCGGAACGCTTTTTCGCTGCGGATGCAGAAGTGGAAATTACAACAATCGACAGCCTGATGTTTAAGGAGTTCAGGCGGTATCAGAAGCGGATTGGAGAAAAACTCGAAATTGCTTCGGTGGAAAAAATCCACAAAGTTATGATTCAAGCCATCCACGAAGTGAAAAAATCCTATCCAGATGTCAAACTGCTGTTACCGAAAAACAGTAAATTCCTATTGGATGAAATAGAGTGGATCCATTCCTGTTCAATGGTGGATGTAGAAACCTATCAATCCGTCGACCGAATCGGAAGGGCATCTGGAAATAGTGGGACACCTCAGAAATTACTGAAGAACTCGCAGACGCGTCAAGCTATCTACGAAGTCATGAACGTATTTCGGCAGCTGCTTGAAGGAGCAGGGCTCACCACATTCAAACAGATGAATCTCTACGCTCTAGAAGAATTGCGCAAAAGCGCGGCCGGGCAATATACACATATCATCATCGACGAAAGTCAGGATTTGACGCGCGTCCAGCTGGAGTTTCTGAAGGAACTGTATAAAGAGAAGGATTATTCTTCGCTGATGTTTGTGGCAGATAATACGCAGAGCATCTATCCGCAGTCCTGGCTTGGCAAAGGGCGGCCGTTCACTACCATCGGCTACGATATGAGCGGGAAATCTCGGACATTGAGCAAGAACTACCGGACGACGACAGAAATCTCGACGGCGGCTTTTCATTTGATCGAAGCGGATGAAAGCATTCAGTCGAATGTCGATTTCGTTAAACCGGCATTGATCGATCGCCACGGGCATCCGCCGATTTATCGGTTCTTTATGACGCCGCAGCAACAAGTCCATTTTCTGGCGGAAGAAATTGCCCGGCTACAGAATGATTATGCCTTGTCAGAGATGTGCATTGTTGCAAGGGGAAAACGGAATATTGAAAGTGCATCATCCGATCTGGAAAAGGCCGGAATCCCGTGCGAAATTCTGCAAAGCACAAATCCGGATTTTGAATCCGACAAAGTGAAACTAGTGACCATGCATTCGATCAAGGGGCTAGAGTTCAAAGTCATTTTCCTGATTGACCTCAACAGCGGATTGATCCCTCAGGATTTGTATGCGGATGCTGAGGATCAGAAGACGGTCGAATCGGATGAGCGGAAATTGCTGTATGTCGGAATGACACGTGCAAATGAGCTACTTTATATGTCTTCAGTGAAAAAGCCTTCCAGCTTTGTAAAGGAAATTAACCGGAATCATTTGCGAATGAAAAAGGATGCTTCTCTTCGTCCATTCGAATCCATCAGCATGACTGAATACCGTTTGGCGGATCAATTAGTTGACCTACATTCCAAAGAAGAAGTCACCCGCCAATGGCTAGTCCGTGAACTTCATGAAACCTATGGCTATCCATACGAACTGATGGAACTGGAGTTTCCAGTACAGCAGTTTTCGAAAAAAGGCTATTGTGATATTGCAGTTCAAGTCTATATGGCTGAGAAAGCGAGACCGTATATTATTGCGGAAGTAAAGCGCTTTGGGAGTGGTATCGAGGATGCTGTCTTGCAACTGAAAAGCTATATGGAAGCGGACAGCCAGGCATTTTACGGAATCGCAACTGACGGGCTTGAAGTCAAAATTATCGATCGCAAGGGAGACGAAGTACAGGATCTGCCAAAATGCCAGGCTCAGTTTCTGCCGGATACAAAAAGCCGGCGTGTCTATATGAATCTCAAAAATGGTCGGTATTACGACTACGCAGAAGATCGGGATGAAAGCGATCAGATAGAAGTGAGAGAAGCGGGACAGGAAGTTCTCGTGCAGGTCCACGAGACAGTAACAGTTCCACTGATCGGCAATGTTGCTGCCGGACTGCCAACACTGGCAACCGAAGCCTATGAGACGATTCATACCTTGCCGCGTGAATGGGTGGTATCTCCTAGTGAAACTTTCTCTCTGACAGTTACTGGTGACAGCATGAATGGTGCTGGAATCGATAAAGGCGACATTGTTATTGTTCACCAACAAAACACCGCTTCCAATGGCGATATTGTTATTGCGGTCATCGACGGCGAAGCGACCATGAAAAAATAAATGCCAATGGGCAGTGAAATTATTCTAGTCTCAGAAAACACGAGCTATGAACCAATCATCATGCGAAGTGAAGATGTCTACATTAACGGAAGAGTTATTGGGGTGCTAAAGCAGTAGGTGAAGAAAACAGTACCCACAGAGAAAAGGCAGTTCCTAATCTAAAAGATTAGGAACTGCCTTTTCTGATGGCTAGGTTCTACTCATCCTTTAGCCGACTTATAATTGTTGTACTCAGGCACCACGGAGCGATCGACGTATAAATGGAAGAACCATTCCCCGCCCGCTATGACCAATGCGGAAAGCAGCGCTGGTGTAGCCATTGCGAAATTTTCACCAGTCAACAGCCAACCAATCAGCCAGATGACTAGGAATGCCATGACGAAATCGACAAGGGTCGCAACGGTATTGCGCGCCGACTGGTTTTCCGGGCTTCCCGCATTCAGGAAAATCATGATGTCGCCCACCGCATAGGACAATGCCGTCAGCGCCAGGCTGATCAGCAGGGTATTGACGAACGATACGTCAAAGGACAAAGTCAGGACAATTAAAAGGACAACGGTCACCATAACGAATTTAATAGCAAGTGCAAGTAGATGTCTCAACGGCTTCTCCTCCTCTAATAAGTTCTATTAAGTGGAATTTACCCGTTTTCAGCGGGAGTTATGCCGGAAATTGAAAATAACAGGAAAAGCCGCCTCTTCTACTTCTAAAGAGGCGGCTTTTAACCAATTAACGTACATTCATTTCATTTGGGTGAGCGCCTTTGCGACGGTCTTTATTCAAAGCATGGATTTCATTCATCTCGGCTTCCGTCAATTCGAAATCGAAGACATTGAAGTTTTTCTCGATGCGTGACGGCGTGACGGATTTCGGAATAACAATCGTGTCGCTTTGCAAATGCCAGCGCAAGACGATCTGAGCCGGTGACTTGCCTTTGGCTTCAGCGATTTTCTGGATAGACTCATCCTTCAGCACTTCTCCGCCCTGATCAAGCGGGCTCCAAGCTTCAACGAAAATATTATGCTTGGCGCAGAATTCTTTCAAATCGTTTTGTGCCAAGTACGGATGGCATTCGACCTGGTTCAAGACCGGTGGAACGACGCATTCAGCAAGCAGACGCTCTAAGTGCTCGACTTCAAAGTTGCAGACGCCAATTGATTTGACGCGGCCATCTTTGTACAGCTTTTCCAATGCTTTATACGTATCGATATAAGTATCAAATTCCGGAGTTGGCCAGTGGATCAAATACAGGTCAACATAATCGAGGCCGAGGCGCTCGAGGCTTTCATCAAATGCAGTCAAGGTATTTTCGTAGCCTTGGTCGCTGTTCCAGACTTTCGTCGTGATGAACAGGTCTTCGCGCGGCACGGAAGTTTCCTTCAATGCTTTGCCGACGCCTTTTTCATTCTTATAAATCATCGCGGTATCGATCGACGTATAACCTGTCTCGAGTGCTTTCGCAACCGATGCAGTTGCCTGATCGTCTTCAACCTGCCAGACACCAAAGCCCAGCTGCGGCATTTTTTTCCCGTTGTTCAATGTAATAAAGTCCATGTAGCATTTCTCCTTTTGTCTTAATTTGGTTAGATTCAGTGTATACCCATTAGTTCGGAACTCTAAGCATTTTTTGTAATGAATCGGTCGTTTGTCGTCGAAGTAGCCTTGGGAAAGGTGATGAAAGCTATCCGCATGGAAAAAAATTGCCGAGATAGAATTGGTGTGCGACAAGTATGGCAACTACTGAAAGGTCGATGGCATCCCCTAGATGCGCCCTAAAAGAGACCAAGCCATTTAGAGGAAGAATAAAGCCAGCGACGAGCTTTTTTGAGCCTGGCGTTGGTTTTTTTGTGGTGCAGAAAGTATTCTGATCGTAATGGAAAGTATTCTAGTCGTAACGGAAAGTATTTGGGGGCAAACGGAAAGTATTTGCCTCAAATTAGAAAGTATATCCAATTAAGTGGAATAAATCATGCATAGATTTAGCCCAATCAACGAAATGCAATCCATTATGCACAATATACAGTCGGTTATACACCAACTACTGTCCGTTGCCGTTGCAATATATACCAACTACTGTCCGCGGCAACAGAAACGCGATTTTCAAGCGGAAAGCGCAGGCCTGCGCTTTCCATGGTTTTGGGCATTCAGGAAGTTTTATTCTACTGGACTAGTTTTACCAGGTGCCTCCTCTCACAAGATGGGATTATTTTAGCCACCAGCGGGTAAAGTACAACGACTACAGATTCTGGAGGGATGCAACATGACTAAAAACGACGCACAAGGAAGAAATCCTGAAAACAATGGAGATGCAGAGAAATCGACATTCGATAAAGTTGTTAAGAAGACCAGCGAGATGCTGAGCGGCAGCGACGAAGGCTGGGAATCTGCCGGCAAAAACAGTACACGCGATCCGAAAACCGGCGAAGAGACATTTGTGAAGAATGACAACAAGAAATGATTGAGTTTAAGCGGATCATCGAAAACCCATTCCGAATAGCGGAATGGGTTTTCTGTATCTATTTGTGATAAACTTTTTTTAAAGTAAATTAATAGAATATTAAATTTTTTATTGAAAAATAATGTTTATTCGCCGGAAGGGGCTGGGAAAGGATGGTCAACAAAATGGGACAGATTCAACAAGAGGCGTTGAAACGGTATTTGGCTTTTGAGAAAGAGCACAATGCGGAGAATCGTCAGGTCACGTCGACGGAGAAGATGATAACGCGGTCGAGCATCATTAATCATCATGACAATTTAGCGATGGAGCGGATCATTAACAAAAGTGATTTGTTTCCGATAGCGCACCTACAAGCAGGTCTCAATGTCAGCAAAGCTGTTTGCCGCATTTCAATCCGCGGTCGCTCAGGGCAGTTAGAAGGTTACGGTACTGGATTTCTGGTGGCGCCGAACTTGCTGCTGACAAATAACCACGTATTGGAAACGGCTGAAGCTGCGATGTATGCGGTGGCAGAATTCAACTACGAGGACGATGTCCAGTTCATGCCACTCGAAATCATCAGCTTCCGGCTGGATCCGGAGGCGCTTTTTGTTACCGATGAGGCGTTGGATTTTACACTGGTGGCGGTCGAGGAGAACAATCTGAGTGCCGTTTCGCTAGCTGATTTTGGCTATTTACCGCTGTTGCCAAAGCCGGGAAAAATTTTGGAGGGTGAGTACGTGACCATTATCCAGCATCCAAACGGCGGTCCAAAAGCAATTACCATCCGTGAAAATGAAGTTAAATTCATCTCCTCCGATTTTATCCATTACGTCAGCGACACAGAACCGGGCTCATCAGGTTCACCCGTTTTCAATGACCAGTGGATGGTCGTCGCACTGCACCATGCAGGCATTCCAGATCCAACGGATAATAATCGTTGGATCGCCAATGAAGGCATACGCATCAGTTCGATTATCCAACATCTCAGTGACAAGCGGAGCGGTTTAGAAAATGAACGCTCGCGCAAGCTGCTGGATAAATTGCTGGCTGTTGTTATGCCGGGGAGGTCCACAACGCCGATGGAAGTCGGGATTTTGTCAGCTGATTGGTATGCAGGTGTTTCCGGTTACGACCCCGCATTTCTGGGTGCTGGATTTAAAGTGCCATTGCCGGTTCTCGGCAAAGCATTGACAAAAGATACAGCGCAAACGGTAGATGGCAAAACCGTGCTGGATTATACGCATTTCTCGATTGCCATGAGCAAGTCGCGCCGTCTGGCATTTTACACCGCTGTTAACATCGATGGTGATCAGTTGGTCGACGTCAAACGCGGCAACGACCGGTGGTATTTCGATCCGAGGATTGAGGAAGCCTATCAAATCGGACCCGAATTTTATCAATCAAACGACATCGACCGCGGCCATTTAGTCCGTCGCCGCGATCCGAACTGGGGAATTGATGCGGTCAAGGCCAATGAGCACACGTTCCACTTTACCAATTGTTCGCCGCAGCATAAGAATTTTAACCAGAAAGCGTGGCTCGACTTGGAGGATTATCTGTTGGATAACGCCCGAGAATTTGGGATGAAGATTTCAGTGTTTACAGGCCCGGTGTTCCGACAAGATGATGTCAGCTACCGCGATGCAAAGATTCCGGATCAGTTCTGGAAAGTGGCGGTGATGATCAAGGACGGCACGTCCCTGTCAGCCACTGCCTATCTACAGACGCAAGAGGATTTGATCGGTGGCGACTTGGAATTTGTCTACGGCCAGTTTGAGACATATCAGGTGCCAATCGAACAAATCGAGAAGCTGACAGATCTTGATTTTGGCGGATTGCGGCAAGCCGATCCACTCTCGGGAGGGACCTTTGTCCATGTTCGCAGGAGAGAGGACATCCGTCTATGAGGATGATTTTAGAGCTCGAAGGCGTCACGCGGCGAAGAGACGACAACTTGTTGTTGGACAGAGTCGATTGGCAAGTTCAACAAGGTGAACACTGGGTGCTTTACGGTTTGAATGGTGCCGGTAAAACTTCACTACTGGATTTGATCACTGCCTATTTTTTCCCGACAGAAAGAAAAATCACAGTGCTTTGCCTGGAGTTCGGCAAGACGTATCTGGCGGAAAAACTGCGTAGCCAAATCGGCTTTGTGGCAGCTTCTGTTCAGCAGAAGCTGCCAACGAAGTGGTTTTGAGCGATGCGTTCGCCTCTCTCGGCTTGCACCAGGAAACAACAGAAGCAATCGACCAAAAAAGCGTCAACATTCTCTATGAGCTCGGGTGCATGGGTTACGCCAACCGGAGATTACCAAACGCTGTCGCAAGGAGAAAAGCAACGTGTGCTGATTGGGCGAGCCTTAATGGCCGACCCGGAGTTGCTCATTCTTGACGAGCCGACAGCAGGACTCAACTTTATTGCCCGCGAAGAGCTGCTTGAGTCGATCGCTGAGATCGCACAAAAGCCGGGCGGTCCGACCATCATTTACGCAACGCATCACATAGAAGAGATCCTGCCGGAGTTTCATAAAACCTTGCTGCTAAAAGCAGGCAAAGTCTTTGCTTCCAGCAATACCGCCGAGCTGATTACTAGCGAGCAACTTTCCGATTTCTTCGGCTTGCCGGTAGACCTTGTTTGGAGCAACGAACGTCCATTGCTGTCAAAGGCCCGGACAGCAGAACGTTGAATGGACAAGGGCGGGTCCCAAGTCAAACCCGCTTGGGACCGAAAGTGCTTGGCGGAAAGCGCAGGCTTGCGCTTTCCCGGTTTTGGGTATCCAGCGGGTTTTAGGTCTGGAAAGTATTCTGCTTTTTATAGAAAGTATTTGAGCTCAAGTAGAAAGTATTTGTAATAAAAGTGAAAGTATTTGCCCTGAATCAGAAAGTATATCCATTTTATTGGGATAAATGAGGCGCAATTGCAACTCACAGAGATAGAAATGCGTTCCATCTCACACGAAATATTATTTTACACGCTTCTTCATCCCATAACCCCTATTCGCCAAGACACCATCTTGTCGGACGGGGTTTCATTTTGTTAAAATCCCCTCTAAAATTTCTGAACTATCTGCGAACTATGCTAAACTATCGATAGACAGCTCAGATTCTCAGACGTTTTAAAATCATTCAAATGGGGGGACTTTCTATGGCAGAGGGCATTCATACGATTTTAGAGGAACGGGGAATTCAAGTACCAGAGGCGCATCAAGAAATGTTGGCGCAACAGATGCAGGCAGTGCAGCAATTGCGGGCAACGGTGGACAATTCGCAATTGAAGGATTTCGACATGGCACTGACGCATGTGCCAGGAGGTGAGCGGCCATGAATACAGAGTTGGCAGCACAATCGATTGGAGAATTGGCACCAAAGCTGCGCGACAAACAAGTCTCTCCAGTTGAACTGACAGAAGCTGTTTTGTCGAATGTGGATGCTTATGACAGCCATATTAATGCGTTTATTCGTGTCCAAAAAGAGCAGGCATTGGAATCGGCAAGACAGGCAGAGCAGGAAATTCAAAGCGGTAATTACCGCGGCTTCCTGCATGGCATTCCAATGGCGCTGAAGGATATACTGTATTTCAAAGACGAGCCAGCGACGATGGGTTCAAAAATCCACGAAGGGTTTACTGCTGATTTTGATGCGACCGTGGTGTCGAAGCTTAAACTATCAGGTGTGACGTTTCATGGCAAGCTCAATATGCATGAGTACGCCTGGGGTGCGACGACGAACAATCCGCATTACGGTGCTTGCCGAAACCCGTGGGATTTAAACCAAATTCCAGGCGGTTCGAGTGGTGGTTCGGGTGCGGCGGTAGCGGCAAACATGTCGATTGCTTCACTCGGGACGGACACCGGGGGTTCTATCCGGATTCCAGCGTCGAGCTGTGGCATCATCGGTTTAAAACCGACGCATGGCCGCATCAGCAAGTATGGCTGTTTTCCGCTGGCTTGGAGCCTTGATCATATTGGACCGATGACAAAAACCGTTTTTGACGCCGCGCTCCTCTTGGAAGTGCTCGGCGGCTACGATCCAAAAGATCCGACATCAGTCGACCGGCCAACACAACATTATTCGGGGTTATTGAAAGAAGACGTTAAAGGGCTGGTCATTGGCATCGAAGAAGGTTATTTCTTCAAAAATGTTGACAGCCGTGTCGATGAAGCTGTGCGAAATGCGTTGCAACAACTCGAAAAGCTCGGAGCACGGATTGAAGTAGTGAAGATTCCATCGCTGGCACAAGCTGAATTTGCGGAACTGGTGACCATTGCGACCGAAGCGAGCGCCGTCCATCATGATAATCTCGTCAAACAGCCGGAGAAATTTGGCGAAGACGTTCGCTTCTTATTGGAAGTGGGCGAGCTGATGTCGGGCGTCGATTACGTGCAGTCCCAGCAAATTCGCCGCAAGCTAAATCTCGATTTTGCGGCGGCTTTTGAAAAAGTGGATGTACTCATTTCTCCGACACTACCGTTTCTACCGCCGTCAATCGGCGACAGCACCGTCGACATAAACGGTAAGTCACTGAGTTTCTTAGATGAAGTTATCCGCTTTACGGGACCAGGCAATCTCACAGGACTGCCGGCACTCAGCATTCCGTGCGGCGTCCGCGACGGATTGCCGATCGGCCTGCAAATCATGGGACCCGCGTTTCAAGAGGAAAAAGTTCTCAACGTCGCCTATGCACTCGAAAAGCTGGAGCTGATGAAAGGCCAGAAGCCCAATTTGAAAGTGATTAATTAAGTGCGAAATTCTATGTCGTTGTAGATAGAACAATCTTCTGCGCATGAAATAGAATCCATTATGCATAAAAAGTAATTTACACCCCAGCGAATTTCAATGTAAAGCGGAAATCGCAGGCTTGCGCTTTCCGTTTTGTAGGTAATTAAACGGGTTTTGGGGCTTTGGACAGTATTTTCGTTTAATGGACAGTATTCAGAGTGATTTGGACAGTATATCATTCGACTTGGACCGTATATCCATTTAACTGGAAAAAATACGACTTTAAATAATAAAAACGTGCTCTAAGACGCTCAAAATACGACTTTTCAACAAAGAAAGGATATCCTACATGACCAACACACATCAATTTCCGGAAGACCACGTGCATTACACGTGGGACAAAGATCCGCAGCCGGTGCTGACGATCGACAGCGGCGATCAAGTAGATTTTTCTACACGCGAAGTGGCGGACGATCAATTCAATAAAGATTCTGTGACAGAAGATATCGCGACACTTGACTGGGCGAAAGTTTATCCGCTCGCAGGTCCAGTAGAAGTTCGAGGCGCAGAGCCGGGAGATACATTGGAAGTGGAAATACTGAGCCTGAAGCCGGGAAGCTGGGGGTGGATGGCGATTTTGCCGGGGCTAGGACTTTTACCGGATGAGTTTCCGGATGCATACTTAAGAACCTTCGATTTAAGCGATGGCCATTTTATCCATTTCAATGACAACATTAAAGTACCGATCACACCGTTCTTTGGCACGATGGGCGTTGGTCCGGCAAATGCTGAAGGGCAAGTCGTCATGCCGCCTGGGACATTTGGCGGCAATATGGACACACGCCACTTAACTACCGGCACGAAGCTTTATCTGCCGGTGCAAGTCGCAGGTGCGATGTTCAGCTGCGGTGATGGCCACGCTGCACAAGGGGACGGCGAAGTTTGTGTGACTGCGCTCGAATGTTCGATGCAGGCGTCGCTGAAATTCCGTCTCATCAAAGGCAAAAAGATTCCAGCGCCTCAGTTCCAAACAGCCGGCGCACTGACGCCGCAAGTCGACCATAAAGGCTTTTACGGCACGACCGGCGTAGGGCCAGATTTGATGGCATCAGCGCGCGACGCCATCCGCTCTATGGTGGACCACATCTCTGAGAATTATGGCCTTGAACCAAAAGATGCCTATCTGTTATGCAGCCTGTGCGTTGACCTCAAAATTTCCGAAATCGTTGACGCTGGCCAGTATATCGTAAGCGCATTATTGCCGCTCGCAGTGTTTCAGGAAAATGAATAAAGAGAAAAAACGCTGCCGAATTCGGCAGCGTTTTTTTCGGCTTACTCTTACTTATACGCGAAAGATATCTTAATTATCTGTATTTTTTGAGAATGGAATGATAAAATAGTAGCAGGTTCGCAAGTATGAGCAATAAAGAAATCAATCCTTAAAACAATCTTGTGAGGGAAGAGGTCCTCTGGATGAAAGATATTTACTTTGAGATAGACTATGGGCGTTTGTACGAAAAAATTGAAAATGGCAAATGTGAGGAATTTATTTTCAAGCATGAGTTAGGAACAGTCCGGCATTTATTCATCAAACGTGAAATTCCAATCAAGCTGGATGGTGAAGGTTTTTATGACCTGGTGACGCCTTATGGATATGGCGGTCCGCGAATTGTCAGCGGTATGGACGAGGACAGAGCGGAGTTGGTGGCCTCTTTCCAGCAGGCGTTCGGTGAGTATTGCCTCGAAAAAGGCATTGTATCCGAACTTGTCCGTTTTCATCCGGTCATCAAAAATCACTTGGATTTCAGTTCCTGCTACGACTTGAGTTTCAAGCGCAAGACGATCCAGACCAGACTCTCGGATGTAGACGACCCCATTCTCACAGAATATTCGGCTTCGTGCAGAAGAGATATCCGGCATGGCTTGAAAGCCGGTGTGGAATACCGGATCACCGATCACCCGCAGGATCTAGAGGACTTCAAGAAACTTTATACTTCCACCATGCAGCGTAATGATGCTGAGGCAGTTTATTATTTCGGCGATTCATACTTTCAAAATTGCATTGATTGGCTTGGCGACTATTTAGTAGTCGTGGAAGTGACTTATGAAGGCAACATCATTGGCATGAGTCTAAACTTTGTCTGCGGCGACTTTGTCCACGTCCATCTTACCGGAACACTTCGGGAGTTTCATCAGCTTTCGGCTGCTTATATTCTGCAATATGCCCTCGCGCTGTGGGGGAAAGATCAAGGCAAGCAATTGATCCATCACGGCGGTGGTCGGACTGGAGAGCCGGACGATAAGCTCTATCTTTTTAAGAAAAAATTTGGGCGCAATGAAGAATTGGAGTATTTTACAGGCAAAAAAATCTGGAACTCGGCAATCTATGAATTGCTGTGCCAGGCCGCAAATACACCAACTGATGCCGAGCGATTTCCGGCATACCGCACCCGTGAATCTCCTGTATCGATAAACTGAGGTACAGCGAGGTGCGATTCTGAGTCTTTGAGGTGCAGTAAAAGCTGATTAAGATACGGCCAGTCGTTTACCGGCGACAATTCGTAAAATTGGGGGAATTTTGATATGAAAGAGATAGGCGGATATTTTGGGTTGGACAATCTGGTCAGCAATGAATTCTATGATCGATTGATTGCGCTCAATACTGGACGGAATACATTGCTTTATTTGATGAAAGCACGGAATATCACGAAACTGCATATCCCTTATTATTTATGCGACTCGGTCAGTACGCTGCTGGTAGAGCATGGATATCGTTTTGAATACTATTACATCGATCAGGAGTTTCAGCCGATTTTCGATAAACAGCTGGAGCAGGGAGAATACTTGTATATCGTTAATTTGTTTGGACAGCTTACGAAACAGCAGACGCTGATGTTAAAGCAACATGTTGGACAGGTAATTCTTGATCACAGCCACGCATTTTTCCAGGAACCACTAGAAGGCATCGATACCATTTATTCCTGTCGCAAATTCTTTGGTGTGCCGGACGGCGCTTATTTGGCGACCGATGCTATCCTGCCCGAGAAGCTCGAACAGGACGTGTCTTCAGAACGCATGAAGCACATAATTGGCCGCTATGAGGGAACTGCCAGCAGCTACTATTCTGATTTTCAGCGAAATGACGATGTCCTAGACGCAACACCGCTCCGAACGATGTCGAAACTGACACACAATCTGATGGGCGCTATCGATTATGACCGGGCACAAAAGACAAGAAATGAAAACTACGCTTATTTGGACAAGCAGCTGGGCGCTAACAATCCCTTAAAGCTGACCACGCCGCAAGGGGCTTTTGCTTATCCAATTTTAGTGGAGAATGGCCAATCAATCAGAAAACAGCTGGCGGAGCAGGACATCTATATTCCGCTGCTGTGGCCGAACGTCCTTGCCGACTGTCCAGAAGATAGCATTGAATACCAGTATGCCGCAAATATCCTGCCATTGCCTTGCGACCAGCGCTATAGTTTAGAAGATATGGAGTACTTGGTGGATGTGTTAAAAAAGCAGCTAGTCTGAAGCCAACACGTAAAAAGTGTTCCTGAATCAGACGGGTTTTCGGGACGCTTTTTTTTGTATTTAAAGGGTTTTGAAAAATTTGTAGCGAATCATGTTGGAAATGAATAAAAGGGAGGGTTTCCAATGACCGAAGAAAGCAAGGGACAGCCTGGCTCCATCTTTTCGGCAGATTTGACCGTTCATCATGCAAAAGGAGTTCGCGATTTTTATAAGGAAGAGATCGGCTGGCAGCATAGTGATTTCCAGATGGGGGAATATGCTGATTACATGATGAATACGCCTGACGGCAAACCGGTGGCCGGCATTTGCCATCAGGTGGGCGTCAATGCAGGATTGCCTCAGCTGTGGATTGTCTATTTTGCTGTTGCGGACCTGAAGCAAAGCCTCGAAATGTGCCGAAATCACGGTGGCATCGTTCATCGCCAACCGGAAGGCGCCATTACTTCTGGAAGCTACGCCATTATTGAATACCCCGCCGGTGCTTTTTGTGGGATAAGTCAGATTTGAGAAAGATGCACAAGAGAAAAAATGGAAAGTGCAAAACTGCGCTTTCCTTATTTTGTGTATCCAGCACTTGTAGAAACACTTTAGCAGAAAAACCTGTCTAGTATTTCAGAATGATTACCAAAATTTGTACTAGACTAAAAATACCAGACTGAAATCAAAATTTTGTCTGTGAATCCGTGAGTTTGCTACTTACAAAAGCCTTCTCAATAAAGCTGTGAAACGTATGTGAACGCTTCCTTTTTTTATTTAAAATACCTAATACAAAATACATATATTGCTTCCGATATATGTTATGATTCAAAATAGATCAGCTATACGGAAACGATATTAATATATTAACTCGCTCGGCAATTTCTGAGGGTTGTCCGGTCTATTCTGTATGAAATGTCTATTATCAGCCGATCAGGATTTAACAACATTCATTAATTGGAGGTTTTATTATTTTCACAATAGGATTTGTCATCAGCCATAAAAACAATGAAAAAAGAAGAGCGCTTTTGCCGAAGGACATGCCGAACATCAAGAACATCGAGCAGTTGTACTTTGAAGTCGGCTACGGCGAAGCGCTTGGTTTTTCGGATGCCGAATATGAGGTTTCCGGTGCTCAATTTGTTTCGCGCGAAGAGGTACTGCAATGTGATGCGATTGTCGATGTGAAACTGGGTAATGCGGATTACTTTGATCAATTGACGCCTGGGAAATTATTGATTGGTTGGGCTCACGCGGTTCAAGATATCGAATTTACCGACTCAGTACTTGCTGGAGACCACACAGTGGTTGCCTGGGAAGAAATGTTCGAAGACGGCCGTTACATCTTCTACCGCAACCGGGAAGTTGCCGGGGAAGCTGCGATCATCCAAGCTTATCAGTATTGCGGCAAAATGCCATACGAAACAAAAGTGGCAGTTCTTGGCAATGGCCACACGACCAAAGGGGTGCTCCGCATCCTTCACGGTTTAGGCGCTGATGTTGACGTTTACGGCCGCAAGCTGGAATCTTTGTTCATGAAAAACATGGGCAATTACGATGTTTTGGTCAACTGTGTAATGTGGGACACTACCCGCACAGACCGCATCATCTACAAAGAAGATTTGAAACGTTTAAAAAAAGGCGCGATGATCGTCGACGTCAGCTGTGATCCAAACATGGAGATCGAGACGTCCCGTCCATCGACCATCGATGATCCCGTCTATACAGTGGATGGCATCATCCATTACACGGTCGACAACACACCGGCCATGTTCCCTCACACCGTCACGAAAGTACTGAGCGAAGGATTTTCGCCGATGGTTGATAACTTTGTCGAAGGCAATTGGACAGACATGATCCGCCATTCCACGGTCATTGAAAACGGCCGTATCATCGATCACCATATTAAAGAGTTTAGAGAAGCCAGAAACTTGTTGGTTAAGTAATCAAAAAGAGTCTCCTCCAGTGAAATCAATGATTTCGCCGGGGAGACTCTTTTTTTATAAGTTGAACTAAAGAAATCGCTCCAGGCGGACACTTTGTGCCCACAGGATGTGGGTCATGCAACTAGCGCGACAGGACGTCACCCCAGCCTCCTCGCCGCAAGCTCCTGCGGGATTTCCTGGATGTCGCTTTGCTGCCCCAGCAGGAAAGTCAATGAACGAAAGGAGTTCAGGCAATGGCTTTGCGACGAAGCTAGCGCAGTGATGCAGGAGCACATCTTTGCCCTTCGCCTTCTCACACTCTTTCTTCTAAGTATCCTTAAGGAACAAATCATCCGGATACGGAGCAAGCCAACGGAGACTCTTATGAGAGCAGCGTAAGTGACACGGAAGGCAGCCCTAGTTCGTTCGGCGCAAGCTCTTAGCAACTGGTTTACGGAATATCTATAGCAGAATCGTTGCTATTATAAATAATTGATACAGCATCCATAATAATGGATGCTGTTAATATTCCGAGAACCAGCTACGCGTCTACATGCGGAGCGAGGCCAAGCCCAAAGTGACTAAAGTGATGTGCAAAAGGTAGTTCTTAGTTCAACCTATCTAGAAACCAATTATTGATCAATCAGCTCCATTGTAAAATACACCTTGAATTTATCGAACAGGTAAGCCTGTCCTTTGGTGTTCGGATACAGTGCATTCTGCATCACGCTACTTTGGGAAAATTCTTTGGCATGCACTTCATCGGACATGACCTGATAGAAATCAAAAAAGTGAACGCTTTTTTCTGCTGCTAGCTCGCGGCTTGCCCGCATGTAGGACAGCATTTTTATGTTTTCTTTGATCGAAGTTGTCGGGTTCGGCGTCCGGATCAGCACTTCGGTATCGCCGGAAATGGTAATTTCATCTACTATCAATTGGTAATTTTTTTTATATTCCTCAACTGGAATTTTCCAGTTGCCGAGTGCGTCATTCAACCCAGCAGAAATCACCACCAAATCAGGAGCTTGGTTCAGGACATCACTAGCCACCCGGTCCTTCATGTGAGAAACGGTATTGGCATTCATGCCTGCGTTAACAACCTTGACTTGGTCGGGGTATTTGTCGTCAAACCAGTTGGCCAGTAGCGCTACATGATTTGGATTGCCGTCTGGTAGAGAATCAGCAGACGTTACATAATCGCCAAGAAAAACGATGGTAACCTGATCTCCGGCCGCCAACTTTTCAGAAAACGTCACGGGTTCGGCCTGCTGTTCTTCCGTCTCGGGCAACAGCGCAGTTTTTTCTGTTATTTCAATTTTTTCAAAGTTTTTTTCGCCGATAATAATAATGAAAATGAGTACAAAAGCTAGTATGAAAATCAAAGTTTTAAGCATCATAATACCTACCCTCCATTTTAAAAGTAATTACATGTTACCATACAATTGAACGGATTTATCTAAAATTTCAGAATTTTTATGAGTATTCAGCACTAACTGCATCCTGACAGACTTCTTCCGGGTTTTAAAACAGTTATGTATGGGAATAATACAATAATTATATAGCTGCCACGGAAGTAAAGGAGGCGCTTGAAGTGAAGCAAATAGGAGAAAAACTAAAAGATTTGAGAGAGCAGAACCAGTTGAGTGTGGACGATTTGGCATTGGCATTGGGGTTTGCAAAAACGGTGATTTGGGGCTATGAAAGCGGCAAAAAGCAAGTGAGCGTGTCACATCTGGAATTACTGGCCGATTATTATAAAGTATCTATAGACTTTTTGCTAGGCCGAGATCAAGCTTCCAGCAAACTGGATATTGCGCAAATGGCTGATTTGAACTCTGTAATACTTGTGGTGGATGACCAGCCTGTAAACGATGAAGAACTCGCAGAAGTGACATCTTATTTACAGGTCAAGCGTCGGCTCAAAGAGGAAGGTCAACAGATTCAGAATCGAACTGCAAATTAAAAACCAGCAACTTTCAGTGATACCTTATCTTCGACTAATCGCGAACAAAACGGACAGCCTGAAAACGTTGGGCTGTCTGTTCGTTTGTGAGTGTTTTTGCTCAGTGGCTTTTGACAATATCCAAAGCCTGACTCTGTTTAAAAAAGCGTTGGAGAGGGAAAACCTCCATATTGAGTAGCTAATGCATTTTGGAGGGGATTTTAATGTCGGCAGCACTTGTGACGATTTTACTGTGCATCGGCTATTTGGTGTTTACAATTGACAAAAAACAAGAGAATTTCCCTGTGCCGGTCGTGCTGTTGCTGCTCGGCATCGGTTTGTCATTTGTCCCCTATTTCAATGATGTGGAAGTAACAGAAACGCTAATTTACGATGTATTTTTGCCAGGTTTGTTATTTGTTTCGGCCTATCAGTTTTCAACAGCGGCTCTTCGGAAGAATGCTAGTGTTATTGGATTACTTAGCACGGTGGGGCTCGTATTGACGATTGCGCTTGTCGGACTGGTTATTTATTGGGTCGGCGGCTGGTTCTTTTCCATCTCTTTGGCTGGGGCGTTAGTGATTGCTGCGATTCTGGCACCGACTGATTCAGCTTCGGTCGTATCAATTTTAAAAAAATCAGCACCTGATAAAAGCATAGCCGACATTGTTGATGGCGAATCCATGATCAATGACGGTACTAGCATTGTTTTGTTCACTGTCTTATCCGGCTTGTATCTTGAAACAGCATCGATTGATGTACTGCCCATTTTAGGGGAGTTCATTTATGTTTCTGCAGGCGGTGTAAGTGTTGGCCTAACAGTCGGTTGGTTATTGAGCAAAGCTGTACATATTACGCATCACCGGGATTACCAGGTCATGCTCAGCATCGTGTTGGCATATGGTGCATTCCAGTTGGCTGAAAGCTTTGGATTCTCCGGTGTTTTGGCGACGGTGTCAGCAGGCATCATGCTGTCATGGGAATTTTCCCATGCCAATAAAGAAGACCATTACCGGGAGTCATTGTCGGGGTTTTGGGGAATAGTTGAACCGTCGCTGCTGTCACTGCTATTTTTACTAATTGGCATTGAAGCGACAGAGTATCTGGAGTGGAACAATTGGATTTTAGCCATACTGATATTATTTGTCAGCATCGCTATCCGCTTCTTGGTTGTTGGGAGCACCTTCAAATTATTGGCTGGGAGAAAGCATGAAGAAATATGGAAAAAGTCACTGCTCATTTCCTGGTCAGGTATCCGTGGTTCGATGTCGGTGTTCCTATTGCTGCAGTTGGGAGTGATGGCGGAAGGAGACGCAGCAAACGAACTGATTTCTCTCAGCTTTTCCGTGGTGATCTTGTCGCTTATTATTCAGAGTCTTGGCATCCACCCACTTTCAAAACTATTGGAAAGTAAATAATAATGCCCGTGCTGGAAGATAAGCTTTCCGGCACGGGCATTTGTGTTAAGTGTTCATATATAATTCTTCAATTTTCTCAGGAAGCAGAGGTTTTTGGAAATAATAGCCTTGGGCTTGGTTACATCGCTTGTTTTTCAGGAATGCCAATTGTTCCAGCGTTTCCACGCCTTCCGCGATGACGTTCAACTCTAGGTTATGAGCCATCTGAATGATGGTAGCCACTAACGCTGCATCCTTAGGATCGTTGTGGATGTTACGTGTGAAATGTTGATCGATTTTTAAGGTATCAACAGGGAATAATTTTAAGTAGCTCAGTGAAGAATAACCGGTGCCGAAATCATCAATCGATAAATGAATGCCCATCGTTTTTAGTTCCTGCATTTTTGAAATGGCAGAAGTGGCCCCTTGGATGATACTTTCCGTCAATTCCAGCTCGAGAAAATGAGGTGCCAATCCGGCATCTTCTAATGCGGAAGTTACTACCGTTGCTATATTGCCCTGCGAAAATTGCTTTGCTGAAATATTGACGGCCACACGGAATGGCGCCATTCCGCTATCCTGCCAATCTTTGTTCTGCTGACAGGCAGTCCGGAGAACAAATTCACCGATGTGGATAATCATGCCATTTTCTTCTGCAATTGGAATAAACTCAGCTGGTGAAATAGATCCTAATTTAGGATGGTGCCAGCGAACCAATGCTTCAACACCAATAATGTTTTCAGTTTCGATATCGATTTGCGGCTGGTAATGAACCGTGAATTCACCAAGTTTCAGTCCTTTGCGGATGCTCATGGCAATGGTTGATTTTCGGGATACCAACTCGTTCATTTCGGAAGTAAAGAATTGGAAATGATTTTTTCCTTCCTCTTTTACCCGGTACATCGCAATGTCGGCATTTTTTACCAGCATTTCAGAATCTTTACCATCAGCCGGATAGAGGCTGACACCAATCGAAGGTGTGGTGAAAACTGATTCGTTATTTAATAGGAAGGGGTCGTTCAGAACTTCTATAATTTTTTGCGCTATTGCTCCCGCTTTTGTGTAATCGGCGCTCGGCAGCAGTAGGATGAATTCATCGCCGCCAAGGCGCGCGAGCGTATCGGTTTTAGTGATGCAAGATTTGATGCGGTCAGCCACTTCCATCAATAGCTGGTCGCCGGTAGTATGGCCGTATGTGTCATTGACTAGCTTGAATTGGTCGAGATCAAGGTATAGTACCGTCAAAACCAAGCCGTTTTCCAATGCTTGACCAATAGTGGATTCGAGCCGGTCGTTAAACAAACGGCGGTTTGGCAGTCCTGTCAGCGAATCCAAGTAAACAAGATTGCTGATTTTCTCTTCGGTTGCTCTACGATCGGTGATATCCCGAATGATCAGGCTGTAATAGCCGCCTTTGGCCGTGTCCCAATATCCAGTGGATAATTCAACTGGAAATTGACGACCATCTTTTTTTAATCCCATGACTTCAATGGTCTTTCCGCTGACATCAGTAGTGGTAGTCGACAGGTTCAGCTCTTGATAAGCTTTAGAAAAGATCAACTGGACATCCTGATGAGTGATTTCATCTTTGCTATAGCCGAAAAGACATTCAGCACCATAATTCCACTGCATGACGAATCCTTTCGCGTCCGTGACCACGATGCCATCAGTAGCGGATTCGATGACAGACAGGAATTGGCGATCGTATTCATCGGACAAGGATTTCACTTTGGTCTCACTGCGGATGCTCAAGATGGCAATCATCAAAATCAGCGCCATGCCAATGCCGACATTATAAGCGATATAGCTATTGTCTATGGAATTGGTTACGGCTGTGTGATGATTGGGTAATTCAAATGAAGCAGCTGCCATGCCGATATAATGCATACCCGAAACGCCGAGCGCCATCAATGCGGCACTGGCCCCTTTCAACCAGAAAAAACCTAAGCGGCTCCGCGAATAGTGCAGCAGGAACATTGCCAGCAGAGAAGCGGCCAAAGCGACCACGACAGATAAAGTCCATAGCAGCGGATCGTATTGTATGGTCGCCTGCATCTGCATTGCGGCCATACCGGTATAGTGCATTGCGACAATGCCTGTAGTAATTAGAACCGCACCAGCTAAAACCTGGGTTTTACCGACTTGTGGCCTACCGGTTATGGCAAAGGCTATCCCGCTCGCGAGCACTGCAGGGAAGATTGAGGCGACGACTAATGGTGTATTGTACGTCACTTCCATGGACAAATGGGAAGCAAGCATGCCGATAAAATGCACCGACCAGATGCCAAGTCCCATAACGAGGGCTCCTAGGAGTATCCACTTTGTACGTGCTTTACCGACTGTAGCAAACAACATCCCGCTAATATTTAAAGCGATAAAAGCGGAGACGAGAACTACGACAATTGACAGAAGAATTAGCACAGGATCGTAAGATAATGGTAAAACGTTCAATTAATTTGCACATCCTTCATAGAATACGGAATGAAAAGAGGTAATAAAATATAAGAAATAGAAAATATTGAATATAAATGTAGACATATGATTCATTAATTCTAGCACCTTAATAGAAGTTTGTTAATAGTTTTAAATTTCTGTTAACATGAGAGTGTCTATTAGCCCATTTTATTATATAATAAGGGTGTGTAATCTTTTTTGGAATCTGGAAAAAGGATTTTTTCTCGGATTATCTTTATCCTGCAAAACTGTTAGTATTAAACAATACGCATATAGAAAATAAGAAGAAGAAGGTGAAGAGATGCAAGTCAAAAAAGCGATAATCCCGGCTGCAGGTCTTGGAACGCGATTCCTGCCAGCTACCAAAGCGATGCCAAAAGAAATGCTGCCCATCGTTGATAAGCCGACGATTCAATACATAGTCGAGGAGGCAATCGCTTCTGGCATTGAAGACATCATCATCGTAACTGGTAAAGGCAAACGTGCCATTGAAGATCATTTTGATCACGCTTTTGAGTTGGAAGATACTTTACTGAAAAAAGGGAAAATCGATATGTTGGATTCAGTCCTAGAAACATCCAATGTGGAAATTCATTATATCCGACAAAAAGAACCGCTTGGTCTTGGCCATGCGATTTGGTCAGCACGTCGTTTTATCGGCAACGAACCGTTTGCCGTGCTGCTTGGCGATGACATTGTGGAAAATGAAGAGCCTTGTTTGGCACAGCTAATGAAGCAAAACGAGTTGACCGGTAAAAGTGTCATCGGCGTCCAGCAAGTACCGGAAGATGAAACCCATCGCTATGGCATCATTGACCCAGTTTCCATTGATGATAAATTGATTAAAGTCAAAAAGTTTGTCGAGAAGCCTGAAGCAGGAACAGCTCCATCCAATTATGCCATTATGGGACGTTATATCCTGACACCAGAAATTTTCGAGTTTTTAGGCCAGCATCAACTTGGTGCAGGCGGCGAAATTCAATTGACGGATGCTATCCAAATGCTGAACGAAGTTCAATCTGTCTACGCCTATGAATTCGAAGGGCATCGCTTTGATGTTGGAGAGAAATTCGGATTTATCGAGACGACTATCGAGTTTGCTTTGAAACGCCCTGAGTTGAGAGATCGGCTGCTGAAGCTTTTTGAGGAAAAGTTGAAAGAGTCATATATCAAGGAAAAGTGATTGCTTGTATTCCAAAGATCAGACCGCTTCAGCCAATTAGGCGAAGCGGTTTTTCAATTTCTAGTAGTTTATCAGAACAGGCAAATAATGATACACTGTATAGGTTAAACTTCTGGATTGGCTTTCTAATAAGAAAAGCGTGCTTCAGTTTGATGCTTTCGAGGCCGCATAATCGACATCAAATTATGCAATCACCAATAAAAGAAATGAGTGTTTAAGATGGACAAAAAATCGAGATTTAAAAAAATAGTGGTCGGACTGCTGACCCTTTTCTTCATGATTGGCTTGCCGCTCGTGACGCTTTATGTCAGCGAACAGCTTGTCCGTGAAGTGCTGACCCTTCCACTGAGGGAATGGGTGACAGAATTTCCGGAACGCTTTACGGTCAATGCACTGCTGCTGATTGCAGTATTCAATCTGCTCTACATCCTGCCAAGAAAATGGTTTATGTTTACTAGTTTGCTAGTGAGCGGTATATTGATCGTCTTCGCTTATGCCAATAAGGTTAAAATGGAACTGCGCAGTTCTCCGATTTCAGTAGGGGATTTTGCCTTGCTGAAGGAACTGGGCGGGCTGGAGCAGCCGATTGTCATAAATACCGCATTGCTGGTTGGCATCGGTTTGGGTTTTATTGTGCTGACAGTTGTCATTTTCATCGGTATACCGAAGCTGAAGGAAAACTGGATCGCTAAAATCAGTGTTTTCCTCATTTCTGGATTGTTCTTGGGAATGCTGTGGACGGATAAGCCTGTTTCTCCAATGGATGAAGCGCAATTTGAAAACACATGGTGGAAGTTGGAGCTGGCGCTGATACGCAATGGCGTCTTTGGAAATTTCGTTATGCTTGCCAAGCAATCCAATATCGAACCGCCCGAAGGGTTTTCAGCCAAGACTATGAAGACTATTGCAGGAGAATACCAGCCGACTGAGGATACGGATGAAGAAAAGCCAAATGTTATATTTCTGATGAGCGAATCGTTCATCGATCCTTATTCATTCGGCGAGCAGCATTTTGCCAAAGATCCAATCCCCAATTTCCGGCGGTTGTTCGGAGAATCACTGCACGGGGGAATGTATTCATCAGAATTTGGTGGAGGCACGGCCAATGTGGAATTTGAAGCCTTGACCGGTTTCAGCATGCAGTTTATGCCGGCTAATTTTGTGCCGTATCAATTGTATGTCACTCAGCCTTTGCCGTCGGCGGCTTATGCTTTCAGAGAAGCGGATTACGACACCACGGCAATTCACTCCTATTACGGTTGGTTTTACCAGCGCGAATCGGTTTATCGCCAATTAGGATTTAACCGCTTTATCTCTGGAGAGTTTATGGATTTGGATTATTCCAATGATGCTGGAAAAGGTTTTCCAAAAGATAAACATATAACCGATTCTGTCATTGCCACTTTGGATAAAACAGATGGGCTAGATTTTATTCACGCAGTATCGGCTGAAGGACATATGCCGTACCACCAGACCAAGCAATCAGAGTTCCTGAATACAGGCACGCTGCCCGATGATACCCGGCAGTATTTGAATAACTTCACAGAAAAAATGCATAGCGTCGATGCAGAGCTCGGCCGGATGGTGGAGCTAATTGAAGCGCGTGACGAACCCACAATTCTGGTGTTTTTCGGTGACCATTATCCGTCCTTCCCAGACAACGATGCGGTGTATGGTGCTAGCGGAACTCAAGTGGCCAACGACCTGCTGGGAGATTACGATGATTTTGTCGCTACTCATAAAATGCCTTACTTCATCTGGAAATCTGATGACAATCAACCCGCTGAGCTGGATTTGACCCCCAATCAGTTAGGGGCAGTGGCGCTTGATATGGCAGGAGTCCAGGGCAATGCAGTAACGGCCATTCTCGATGACATGCGGGAGCAGGGGGATGCGGTGATTCCGTATAATCAGTGGCGAGCGCAAATGGGCGAGCAGACACAAGAAATGAAAGACCTGCAAATGGTCCAATACGATTTGCTCCACGGGAAACGCTATTCGGAATACTTGATGCCAGACCTTGTCAGAACGCCTTCTGCGGATTATCACTTGGGTCTTTATGCTGAAATGGCTGCGCAGAAAGTGATAGAAACGTCGGAGTCGTATGATCTCTATGTCGAAGGCGCACCTAAATTTTCAGAGGTTCTCGTAGATGGCGAAACGACAACTGCGGAATGGCAGACTACCAAGCAAGGTTTGGCGGTGTTTAGCATTCCAAAACAGCAAGTAGAGAAAGACGCTGAGATTCAAGTGGTCGTCTATAATTCAAGAGGAGCTGTTTTGAAGCAAACCGATGTATTTTCAATAGAAAAAACTGTGGAAATGAGCAAACAATAAAAGCAGCGGCCGCTGATTCATGGCCGCTGCTTTTATTTATGCGATTCGATTAATTTAATCAATTGGTTGCCGGAGTATGACCCATTGGCGGTGGTGCGCGTCAACTCAAAAGGAGCTGAGTTTGAAAAATTCACACCACTGCGAACAGTAAATGCCATTTTATAGCCTGCTTTTTTCGCTAAGCGGATCGTGTCAGCTGTGTAATCTCCATATGGATAGCTAAGAGCTGTGACTTTGGTGCCAACATTCTTTTCAATGGCTTTTTTTGATGCTGCTAAATCCGTATAGACACGATCTTCAAACTCTTTCTGCGTTTCTAATTTTGTGTCAATATCTATGGGGCTAGCAATCAATCCTCTACTGCGTCCCTGATAGTCCGGACGCTTCGAATGAGAATCCCAAGTATGGCTTTGAATGCTTATCGTTCCCGCCATTTCACGTGCTTGCTGCCAGGAAATCTTTTCGTATTCTCCTGCTGTGAATCCGTCATTTTCAAATATCCGGCTGGCGATAACGTAAATGCTCGCTTTCATGTCCAGCTCTTTCAGTACCGGAAAGGCTTCGGTGTAATTGCTGATATAGCCATCATCAAAAGTGATGAGTACCGGTTTTTCCGGGAGAACGGTACCCTGCTCAAGATGACTCAATAAATCATTTTCAGTAATACTTGTATACCCAGCTGATCTTAATGCCAGCATCTGTTCTTTGAAACGCACTGGATCAATGCTGACGGAATCGTTTTTTCCTGGGATCAGGATATGATACATCAAGACGGGAACTTCCACAGTTGATACTTCATTGCTCACTTGTTCGATTTTAGGGGAAGTAATGGAAATGATTTTGGCTTGGTTGTCCCACTCGACTTTAAAGCCATAATTCTCCGAAATGAATCGCAGTGGAATAAGTGTTCTGCCTTTAACGATAATTGGTGACGTATCTAGTTTTACAGTTTTGCCATTAACTGAAGCTGTATTTTTTCCGACCGACAGAATAATGACATTGGAACCTGATTTCGTCGTGACTTTTTTCGACTTGTTGTCCCATACAATTGAAACGCCTAATGCGGAAATCGTATGTCGGATTGGCACCATTGTTCGTCCATTTTGAATAATAGGCAGAACATCATATTCCACTAAATTGCCATCGGTATACACCTGAACAGAGGGACTTGTAGCCACATACCCACTGGAGAAAAAAAGGCAGAGGATTATTAAAATTAATATTCGTAAATAAAATCCATTATTTTTCATTTTACTAAATTATTAAACATATAGGTTTATCCTTTCTAGTAGTTAATTAGTCCTGTAAATCGAGTATTAAATAAAAAATAGATCTTGTCAACAAAAAAATAGGTATTTATAATTGTTTTTTATTTTTTTTAATTCTTTTGACCCCTTAAAAATGGTATGATTTTAAAAAAAGTCTGAGTTTTCTTTTTAATCTGATAATTTACGAGGAGGAACGATAAATGGCTAATGTACCAGATATTTATTTTTTACCTGAATGGGGAAAATATTTTGAAACCCAAGAAGAACAAGGGAAATGGACAATGTTCGAATTTAAGAACGATTTGGGTCATATCAATTATCAATTTATTGCAAGGCCAGTTCCTGTTGATACTGGCGCGATAACCTATTACGATATCATCACGCCTTATGGATTTAGCGGCCCAATCGTACTAGAGTGCCAGGAAGGGAAGCGCCAAGAATTGGTAGCGGAATACGACAGTGCATTCCAACAGTATTGTGAGGAAAACAACATTGTCACTGAATACGTTAGGTTCAATCCGTGGATTCAAAACGTTAAGAATTTCGAACACCTTTACAGTTTTCGAAATAATGGCGATATGATTTATATTGATTTGACGGTTGAAGATTTTTTTATGGATGAGTTTTCACCAAAATCACGAACCCAAGTGAGAAAAGCACAAAAAAATAATGTAGAGATTGAGTTGGACTTTACAGGGGAGACAGTTGGTGAATTTCATCGACTGTATGACATCACGGCGAAAAGAAATGGAATAAACAATGACTATTACTTGTTTTCCGAGGAGTTTTTTCAGAAATCCTTTGAAATCTTTAAAGGCAAGCAGTTCTTGCTGAATGCAAAATATGAAGGAGAATATATTTCTTCTTCTCTTATCCTGCATTATGGAGACTATATGCACTCTCATTTGACTGCGAATGATCCAGACTATTTTCATTTGGCAGCAAATAGTTTGATTCAATATGAAGCATGCCGATGGGGAATTGAGAATAACAAAAAAGAGTTTCAACTGGGTGGGACGGCTCCATACGAAAACTTGCATCGATTTAAAAAAGGATTTACCAAGACCAAAGCCTTGGATTTGGTAATTGGTAAGAAAATACGTCTCCAGAAAACATATGACCAACTCGTCGATCGCAAAATGGAAAATGGAGGTATAAAAGTGATGGGCTATTTTCCGCTATATCGAGGATAGAGAGGATGTCTTTCATTAGTTCGAATTAAATAGAATTATCAAAAAAATCTGTATTTTTGATGGATAAATTGTAGGGGTATGTTAAACTATCTAAATAAAGAGCGGAAATTGTAAACAGATGGTAATTTTCACTCGATTAGCTGTCTTTGCTTACAAAAAAGCTTTGGCAGAAGGAGGCAGATTCAAGGTGAGTGACATCTATTTTGAACGGGATTACGGACGTTTGTATGAACAAATTGAACAGGGAATATGTGAGGTTTTTGAGTTCGAGCATCCCTTGGGGAAAGTCAGGCATTTGTTTATTAAACGCCCTATTCCTGTGTGCATCAACGAAGAGTCTTATTTTGATATAAGCACACCCTACGGCTATGGGGGGCCACTAATCACCGAATGCCAAGAAACACACAAATGCCAGGTGGTCCAAGCTTTCCACGATAAGTTTGAGGTATATTGCCAAAAAGAGAATATTGTCTGTGAGTTTGTCCGTTTTCATCCCTTATTCACGAATGCCCAGGACTTCCAAAACTGCTACGAATTGACGTTTCGCCGCTATACAACAGGAACCAATTTAAAGGATTACGAAAACCCTGTGAAATCGGAGTTTTCTAAGTCAAAGCAAAAAAGCATCCGCAAAGCACTCGATGCCGGTGTTGAATATCGCGTGACAAAAAATCCGGCTAGCCTGGAAGCATTCAAGCAGATTTATTACTCAACCATGAAAAGAAAGAGTGCCGCGGCCATCTACTATTTCACTGACGCTTATTTTGAAGAGCTTTTAAAGTCGTTTGGCAAGAACATCCTCTTGTCGGAAGTGCTTTATGAGGGAAAAGTAATTGCGATGGGACTGAACCTGGTTTACGACAAAATCATCCACATTCATTTGTCTGGAACCTTAGAGGAATACCACCGGCTATCAGCGTCTTTCGTTATGCGGTATTCGCTCGTAGAGTGGGGGAAAGAACATGGAATGGATCTGATTCACGAAGGTGGAGGTGTCACAAGTGAGATAGACGATCCCTTGTACCTTTTTAAAAAGCAGTTCGGCAAAAATACAGAGTTCGAGTATTACGTCAGCCGTAAAATATGGAACCGCAAGATTTACTGTTTGCTATGCAAAACGGTCGGAGTCGAAAACGAGAGCGACTCATTTCCTGCATACCGGTCTCTTGCAGCAGTGCGTGAACAGTTGAGCATTACCAATCGTTAAATTTTGGAAAAGGAAAGTCTGCCGATTTACGCAGACTTTTTTTATTTTTACTGATAAAGTCTGAAAAGCAAGTTCATATGCTGGAAGCTTGCTTTGCTTATCTGGCAGAAAGGAGAAGCGAGCGAAAAGCTAGCTTTCGCTTTTTGTGTCAGGTGATATAATGTAGTTTACGGATAACATCTGATTTTAATGGTAAAGGATTTGTCATATGACAGCATATAAAAGTATTTCATGGATAGCGGCTATTTCTTGGATGGCTGTGATTTTTTATCTTTCTCACCAGCCAGGTTCAGCTTCAAGTGATTTGAGTTCGGGTGTCGTAGTAGCACTTTTGAACTTTGTCGAGCAAGTGGCGCCGAATTTGGAATTTGACATTGATAGCTTTCACACTTTTGTTCGGAAAAACGCTCATTTTTTTGCTTATTTCCTACTAAGCCTGCTGAGTTTCAATGCTTGGAGAAGTAGCGGTTTTCGTGGGCTGAAGCAGTTGCTGCTAGGTTTAGGCATGTGTGTTTTGTTTGCAACGACTGATGAATTCCATCAATTGTTTATCGATGGCCGGAGCGGCGAAGCCAGAGACGTTTTAATTGATAGTGCGGGCGCCAGTTTGGGCATGGTAGTTTACATCATTACAGACGAGCTGTGGAGATTGAGAGGAAAGAGTGCAGCAAACAGCAGATAAAAACAGAATAATCATAAATGAGTTGTCTAATGTAGATCAATAGACACAGTGAGTTTCAATTTACTGGTCAATATGAATCTAGTAAATACCAAAAAATTAGCGTAAACTAATATATAGTTAAATAATATTGGATATTGTAAGGAGTAGGACGTTAATGACAGCAACTGGTCTTTATAAAAAGAGGTGGATTGTATGTGGGCATTAATTGCAGGAGGTTTTATGTTCGTAACGGCCATTATTTTTTCTTTGGGTAAAGCAAGTTCAAAGAGAGAAGAGGCCGCTGACAGCCACCGCGAAGAATTGCTGGCTCGCAGCAAGGATAGTACAGCAGAAAAAAAAGTTATTGAAACTCGCCACACTCAACCGATCGAACAGCCAACATCACATAAAGAAAACAAAACACCACATCCATCGGAGCAACTCTGATGGATGTGGTGTTTTTTAGTTCTTTTTTACCAAATAAAAATTTATATTTGAATTTTCAGATATCAAACTGTTATTTTTGGCCTGTATTCTGTATGATGATTAGTAAGAGATTTCGCAACAAAGGAGGTGATTGGCATGACAGTAAAAAAAGTTGGATCTGCCCTGCTGGTACTTTTGGGAATTGTAGGATTTGGCTATTTCTTTTTGATGGTTGAAAAAATGACACAAGGAGACGATGCCGAAAGTGGTGTTGAAAGTTATAATGCTAATCTGGACGAAGCCGTCGATAAAACGGAAGAAATTCAAGCAGCCATTGACGAAACGCCAGCCGGAGGCACTCTAGAAATACCACCAGGCGTCTATAAGCTTAGCAAAAACCCTGAGCTTAAAGCAGTCACGGGATATGGGGACAGCTATTTTGCTTTGAAGATCTCAAGGCCGATCACCATTTTAATGGAAGAGGTTATATTCCAGACGGATACGGAAGAAGAATATGGAGTGTTTTGGGTCAATGAAACAGAAGATGTCCACCTTAAAGGCGGCGTTTTGATGGGGGAGCGTTTGCCAGAAGATGGCTCTTTGACTTCCCATATCGCCATTTTGTTTCTCTATACGGACAATAGCTCGATCGAAGGTACTTATATGAAGAACTATTCACAAGGTGTCCATCTTAATCATTCAGATGATAATATTGTTCGGAAAGTCACTTCGGAATTTAATTACGGATCGGGAATCATCAATTTTGATTCCAACCATAATGTCATTGATTCGTGTGTAGTGCGAAATTCTGGCGACGGTCATGTATCTTTGTATGGAGGTGGCGAAGATAATCATGTGGTCAATTGCATGGTTACGGAAGACCGGCCAGGTTATGACGATCAGCAGGGAATTACCGTAGAAAGTGAAACCAGCAGCCTGATCGAAAATAATACAGTTAGTGGATTTTATTACGGCATCGATGTTAAAAATGCTTCAGAGTCAAATATCATCGAATCGAATATTGCCTTCAACAATGAATACAACATCGCTGTAAGGGGAGGAGATGGTGGCAAAAACCTCGAACTGCCCAGCTACAACACCCAGATTCTAAACAATTTGGTCGTTGATCCGCGAGATAAATCCTCTTACGGCATTTATGTGGGGGCGGGGGATGGGCATGTCGTCATTGGCAACACCTTAAATATCGGCAACCTCATCATGCCTGAGAAGGACTTGGAAGTCTACGAAAGCCAAAACTATTTTGTACCGGAAGAAGAAGAATAGACACGTTTCCTGCTGGGGTCGTCAAAGGCTCCGTGGAAACGTTTTTTTGTTTTTTGTGAACGAGGTGCGGTCTTAACGAATTGAGGTGTGGAAATCGCCTGTTGAGGTGCGGTTTTTACCCTGCGAGGTGCGGTCTTAACAGATCCAGATGCGGTTAACGTCATATGGGGTGCGGTCGTGATCAAATAAAGTGTGGTCAGTCTATTTTATTGAAATAAATCCTCTTGAAAATTTTCTGCTAATGGTATAATCGATACCATTAGCATCTTTTATGGGCAGAGGAGGAAAAAATTTATGGCAATTTTAGTTTGCGGCGGTGCGGGGTATATCGGCAGTCACACAGTTAAGGAGCTAGTGAGTACATACGAGGTAGTGGTGTTAGACAATTTGACGACCGGTTTCGAGCATTTAATTGATGAGCGGGCGGATTTTGTGAAAGGTGACTTAGGTGACCGCGCAATTCTAGATGAAATTTTTACTACGCACAGCATAGATGCGGTCTTCCATTTCGCAGCCAATAGCTTGGTGGGCGAATCAGTTGAAAATCCGCTGAAATATTACCGCAATAATGTCAGCGCAACTTTGGTGCTGCTAGAGAAAATGATTGAGCACGGCGTCAAGCGCTTTATCTTTTCATCAACAGCTGCCACTTACGGCATACCGGATACGGACGTGATCACGGAAGAGACATCGACAAATCCAATCAATCCCTATGGCCGTTCAAAATTGATGATCGAACAGATTTTGGCTGACATTGCGTGCGTTCATGATTTCCAATATATTGTGCTTCGCTATTTCAACGCAGCGGGTGCACATGAATCGGGAGAAATCGGCGAAAGCCACGATCCCGAATCGCATTTAATCCCTATCGTTTTGCAGCATCTTATGGGCCAGCGCGATAAGATTTCAGTATTTGGGACAGACTATAACACCTCAGATGGAACTTGCGTACGGGATTACATCCATATCACGGATCTGGCACGAGCGCATATCCTGTCTTACGAAGGTATGGCCAATGGAAAAATCGCCAACAAAACCTATAATCTTGGAAACGGGGCAGGCTATTCGGTGAATGAGATCATCGATACTTGCCAACAGGTATCTGGCAAACAAGCAACCGTCGAATATGCTCCTCGCCGCGCAGGAGATCCGGCTACTTTGGTCGCATCTTCCAATAAAATTACGGATGCATTGGGCTGGACGCCCGTGTATGATTTACAGGCCATTATTGGCAGTGCGTGGGCATGGCATTCAAAATAAAAGAAAGATGAAATCCCTTGAGCAATTTGTGTGCTCAAGGGATTTTTTTCTAGCTCGTCTTGTCATTAGCTAGAATCTTTCTAAAATTGTTATTATTATATTAGGAAATTAGTAGAAACGATAATTTATTATTAAGTTTTTGTAAATTAACTATTATTTTCTAAATAATACGAATTAAATATAATTATGGAATTGTTTTATGATAAAATATTAAAAAGGTGGTGAATATGAGTACAAAGTAATGGGTTTAGCGACTACTTCCCGTTTTTATTCTTTTTAGACTGCTGCAATTCTCTTTTAGCATCGGCAATGCCTATTTCTAATACAGAGGAGTGAGAATCATGACAACACCACCGATGGTCAGCATAGTCTGCACAAGCTACAATCACGGCGATTACCTTGCTGAAGCAATTGATAGTTTCTTAATGCAGAAAACGGATTTTGAGTTCGAAATCCTGATGTACGACGACGCCTCAACCGATCATAGCCCTCGAGTGATCAAACAATACGAAAGCAACTATCCCTCATTAATCAAACCAATTTACCAAACCGAAAATCAGTATTCAAAAGGAGTTCGTGTGGAGTTGTTTAACCACAACCGGGCAACTGGAAAGTACATTGCCGTTTGCGAAGGTGACGATTACTGGACCGACCCCTATAAACTGCAAAAACAGGTTGACTATATGGAGGCACATCCGATGTGCAGCATGACTGTACATGCAGCGGATCGTGTTCTTTCCGACAAGAAAAAAGTTCTTTCTACTGTAAGACCTGAGAAGAAGAATGCCGTTTTTTCAGTTGAGCGCGTAATAGAAGGCGGCGGAGACTTGATTGCGACAAATTCCATGGTCTACTCCAAAGCAAAAGTTGAGACCTTGGCTCCCTTTTATTTGAATGCGGTGGTAGGGGATTATCCATTGATCATTTTGGCTGCGCTTCATGGAACAGTGGATTATTTGGATGATAATATGGCTGCCTACCGAGTGGGTGTCAAAGGATCCTGGACCGAGCGAGAGCTGGCCACCAGCATGAAACGAATCAACCATTATCACGATATGGAGAGAATGTTCGACGAAATCAATGAACACACTGATTTCCAGTATAATAACGCACTGGAAAAGGCAAAGCGCGGCTACCAGTTTTCACTTTTACTGGAGCAGGGGGAATTCAAAAAAGCAAAACGCGGCGAATTCCGACAAATCTATTTGGAGCTCGGCACCAAGCAGCGCATATTGCTGGAGATGAAACGATATTTTCCGAATGTCACAGAGAGCATCCGAAAAGCAAAATGGAAACTGATCCAGTAAGTTAGCTCTTGAGAGGACTGGGGGATAGGAGACCGTTAAATGGAACCACAACCATCACTGAAAAAAAAGACAATTGGCGGTCTGCTTTGGAGCTTTGGCGACTTGATCGGCAATCAAGGGATCCAGTTCCTCATCCAAATCATTTTGGCACGCCTGCTACTGCCCGAACATTTTGGGTTGATCGGCATGATCCTGGTATTTATCGCACTGTCCAATTCACTGGTCGACAGCGGATTTACACAGGCCTTAATCCGTGAACGCAATGCCAGTCAGACAGATTACTCGACCATCTTTTACTTTAATTTGTTAATTTCTGTACTCATTTACGTCATCCTCTATGCGGCTGCTCCGAGCATCAGCCGCTTTTTTGATGAACCGCAGCTGGTGTCTCTGTTGCGTTTACTGTCTATCGGGATCGTCATCAATGCATTTGCCATTATTCCAAAAGCGATGTTCGCTAAAGAAGTGAATTTTAAGGCACAGGCAAAAATCAATTTAAGCTCCAGCATCTTATCGGGGGTTATCGCTGTTGTTCTGGCAGTAGCGGGGTATGGTGTCTGGAGTCTGGTGCTGCGGCAATTGTCGATGAACGCCATTCAGTCTCTCCTTTTTGCTATATCGAAAAAGTGGATTCCTTCATTGGTGTTCAGCATCGCGTCGTTCAAGCGATTATTCGGTTTTGGCTGGAAGCTTCTCGTATCGGGTTTAATTGATACCTTCTATACCAATGTCTATTTTCTGATTATCGGTAGGCAGTATTCCGCAGCTCAGCTGGGTTATTATACAAATGCCTCTCGTTTTAGCGAAATCATCTCACAGAATTTAGCAGCCACTATTCTGCGGGTGACTTATCCGGTGCTCAGCAGTATTCAAGACGAGCACGAGCGCTTAAAGCAGTCCTATAAAAGCATCACAAAACTGGCTGCTTTTCTCATTTTTCCGGTGATGGTGGGCATGGCAGCTGTTGGTGAGCCCTTAGTGATGCTGGTGTTTGGCGAAAAATGGCTACAGATGATTCCTTATTTTCAATTACTGTCCATAGCAGGGATGTTGTACCCCATACTGGCTCTCGATCTGAGCCTTCTACAAGTAAAAGGCCGATCCGATCTATACCTGCTATTAGAAATTATCAATAAAATTTCTTTGACGATTTTGTTGTTCCTCGCTGTTTGGTTGGAACTGGGCGTCATCGGATTAATCACAGCCGCTATTTTGAACACCTATCTGGAATTCTTTGTCAATAGCCATTTCTCCAAAAGGGAAGTGTCTTATCCAGCTAAGGAAAAAGTTCGGGATCTGCTACCGATTTACTTGCTGTCCTTTTTAATGGGGGCTGTGGTATGGATGCTTGGCTTGCTTGTGGACACGACAATTGTCATCCAATTGCTACTCCAAGTCACAATCGGTATGCTGTTCTATATCGCTGCTTGCCGCGTTGCTAATATCGCCGAATTAAAAACAGTCTATGGGCTGATTTTGTCACTGCTCAAAAAGGTGAGAGAAAGGTAAGTCTTGCTCATAGGCTATTTTTCGTTTAATGATAAACATAAATAAACAGCAAGCAGATGTTCCTGCTTGCTGTTTGCATATTTATAAAGCTATATTTTTATAAGTTAAACTAGAGAAATCGTTACAGGCCGTCGCGATGCAGTTTGTTGAAGAAGTGTTGAGCTTTCTCGTCTCAAGCTGTTGCGGAATCGGATGTCGCTGCGCTGCTCCAGTAGATTTCAGCGCAATCCTGCAGGAAAGAGGGTCTGGTTTAGGAAGTATCCATAGCCAAGTCGTTTCTATTACAAATAATTAGTTCAGCAGACATTTTAACGATATGCTGGGAAAAACTCCTTAGCTGGACGCGCTTTTGAGAGTTCTGCCAATTGCTGATAGATTTCTTCGTTCCATATTTTATATCCGGTATAGTAATCAAATTCCGTGTTCCTGCCAAATTTCTTTTTGAATAGATACAGTGAATCATCGGAAGCGGTAGTGAGTCCTCCTCCTGAGTGGATCAATTCAACCCCTTGTTGTTTCGCCCAAAGAGCAATTGCGTAGGTCATGACATAAACAGGATTCAGGTGGCTGTATTCATCCAAGCTGCCAGATAGATGCGTATGAAGGATTGGACCGGTATGGAAATGAAGCTCGGTGCCAATGACTCGAGATTCATGCAGGACTTCCACTAGAACCAGCTGATCGCCGAAGTATTTTAGGCAATTGGAAAAATACGCTTCGTTAAAAAAATACATGGGATCTGCACCAATCCGCTCCATTGTTTTTAAATAGATTTCTTTAAACTGTTCTAAATTATCAGGATTGACCGTTATCCGATAAGTCACCCCATCCCTTAGAGCTTTTCGTATTTTTTTTCGAGTGGAGCTTGAGAATTCTTCCTGAACCGGGTCTTCAAATCCTTTCAAGGTCACTCCTGTGGTATGTCGCCTGAAATGGACGTCAAAACAGGACGTGAAATCCTTGGCATTTTCTTTGATTGGATGGAACCGGACAAATTCACTGATGATATTATGTTCCGCGCAGTAAGCTCGAAATGCTTTGGAGAAATGAGCAACTAGCTTTTCCTTCTGCCCGCCGTCTCTTAGATGTGTGATGAGGGGGCCGCCATAGCCATAAGGAGTAGTAAGGTCATAATATGTGTTTTCTTTGTATTCAACAGGAATCTCTCTCTTCATGAACATGTGACGTATGGATCCCAAATCGTTTTCAAACTCAAATACTTCACAAGTACCGCCTTCAATCTCTTCGTAAAGGCGACAGTAGTTTTCTTTAAAATACAGATCCTCCAATAAAATCACTCCTCTTTTTCGGTGGTTAAGTCCATTAATTTGATCCTTTTTCCAGGTTTTCTGCCGGTAAGCAGGGCACATTTCAGCTTTCCTTCAACGACTCTTGTCGTCAAAGGTCCGCCGTAGCCATTAGGTGTCACCAGGTCATACTAGACGCTGTCATCACCATGTTTGATGGGGATCTCTTTTTTGATGAATTGATGGTAGACCGATCTTGAATCATGGGGAACTCAAAAACTTCGCAGTATCCGTCTTCGATTTTTTCGTAAAGCTGCCCATACTTTTTGCCGAAAAAAAATCCTCCAAATCAAACCCTTATTTCTTGTATAATCGCCTTAAATATTTAATGTTACTAAATATTCAACTAATTTAAGCTATCTTTTTAAGTATAGCTAATTAAACACAAAAATGCGATGGTACTTCTTCTTTAATATCCATCTATATAAGTTGAACTAGTGAATATTCATAATCGATATACCGCAAAAAAGCTCCGCTTGCCGCGGGCGAGGAGCCATGTCCAAAGCGACCAAAACGATTTTCAATAGGATATTTCTTTAATTCAACGTATATAGCTGGATTTTTTATAGGTACTAGGATAGGATACCAACCTTATTGGGTAATACTATAAAAAAAAGTAATCTGAAAAGTGTGCGTTTTTAGATATATTACCTTATACTAGAATTAATTAGGCTTTTAGACAACTAGAGGGCCTCTTTAATTTTCAGTTTGTTCAAAGGGGAGAACATGAATGGCGGCCAATAAAAAAACTCACTGGCTTCTGATTCTATTTGGAATTTTCGGCTTAACTGTTGTTTTTTTGATGGGAGAAAATTTCTTCTATGCTGAGGAGCAAATTGACGCGAAAACACAATTTGGAGCAGAAGGTGACGGGATGACAGATGATACACAAGCGATTCAGGCAGCTATTGATGAAACGCCGATCGGCGGAACTTTACATATTCCGGCAGGTGTATACAAGTTGAGTAAAAATTCGGATCTGAAAGCAAGCACAGGATATGGAGATAGTTATTTTGCTTTGAAAATATCAAAACCTATTACAATTACGATGGATCAAGCGATTTTTCAAACAGAGGCTGATGGCGAATATGGCGTATTTTGGATCATCGATACGGCCGATGTCCATTTACAAGGTGGATTCTTAATGGGAGACAAACTGCCAGAAAGCGGGTCGCTGGTATCCAATATCGCCATTCTTCTTCAGGACAGTCAGAAAAGTTCCATTGAAAACGTCTATACAAAAAATTATTCACAGGGAATTCACCTTCACCATGCCAATGACAACGTTATTCGGAATGTAACAAGTGAATTTAACTATGGCTCTGGTATTATTAACTTCGCGTCGGATTATAACTTGATTGAATCCTGTGTCGTTCGAAATTCAGGAGATGGCCATCTCTCTTTATTTGGTGGAGGCAAGCATAATGTGGTTAAAGGCTGTGTTGTACAAGAAGACCGTACGGGGTTTACCGACCAGCAAGGAATTACAGTGGAAAGTGAAAAAAATAGCTTGATTGAACAAAATACAGTAAGCGGCTTCTATTATGGAATCGACATTAAAAATGATGCAGACTCCAATATCATCAAAGGAAATCTCACCTATAACAATGAATACAATATTGCTGTGCGCCCGGGCGATGGAGGGAATAATTTGATGGGGCCAAGCAACAATATCAGCATTATTAATAATTTGGCCACCAATCCCCGCGAAGGCTCCGAACGGGGTATTTATATCAATATAGGAGAAGGCCATGTCGTCAAAGGCAATACTGTGGAGGAAAATCAGTTGATTCTGCGGGATGAGGAATTGAGAGTGGTTTATCAAAAAGAAAATTTCATAGTAAAAGCCGAATGATAATAAAAAATTTTACCAAGATGTAAATTTAACGTTAATTTATCTGATTAATCCATATATTTTATCTTTTTGTGCTAAGATATGAAAAGCAACAGAATTCCAACGATTTTTATTTTAGTTAGGCTGGCTGTGAGTGTTCAGGGCTGCAAATTATAACTGATAACCAAAACTTACTTAACTGAAGAGGAGTCTGTGATTTATGGCAAACAAGATTATGGTGAGTATAGAGTGTACTAGTTATAATCACGAAAATTTTATAGCTGAAGCCTTGGATAGCATGTTGATGCAACGTACAAATTTTACTTATGAAATTCTAATTCACGACGATGCATCTACGGATCGAACTGCTAAAATCATCAAAAGCTACGAACAAAAATATCCGGATATCATCAAACCGATTTATCAAACCGAAAATCAATACTCAAAAGGTGTGTTAGTGGAGGAGTTTAATCTGGAGCGTGCCAAAGGAAAATACTTGGCTGTCTGCGAAGGAGATGATTACTGGACAGATCCGGATAAACTGCAGAAGCAAGTGGATTATATGGAAACACATCCGCAATGCAGTATGTGCGTACACGCAGCCGAAAGAGTATCTGCCGTAACCAAGAAACCCGTCTCTGTTATGCGGCCGAGCCACAAAAACAAAATCTTTTCAGTTGAAGAAGTAATTGAAGGCGGAGGAGATTTGTTTGCTACCAACTCCATCCTATATTCACGAGAAAAAATTTCAGAAATGCCCGATTTTTATTTAAATGCAACAGTTGGAGACTATCCACTGGTTATCTGGGGTGCATTAAATGGGACGCTTTGTTATATTGATCAAAATATGTCTGCTTACCGGGTAGACGTAAAGGGATCTTGGACATCTGTTCAGGTATCTGACGTTGCCAAAAAGCAGAAGCATCTGCAGGAAGTCGCAGAGATGCTCGATGAAATCAATGCTTTTACCAATTATAAATACAATTGTGTCATTAGTCGAACTAAAAATCGGGATCGCTTCTACATCTTGTTAAAGCAGATGAAAATAAAAGAAACAATGAAAAGAGGCTACCGCCAGTTCTATATGAAACCCGAATTCTTCAAGCGGGTCTTCAAACGAATCACGATATAATGCAAGCATTTTCATATGAAGTCAGTAGAAGGCGATTCCAAAAGGCCACCATCAATGGTCCTTCGGAATCGCTTTTTTTGTTCGAATTGCTTCTATTCAATGCAGGTATCTTAGAGAGAAAATTGTGCGATTCGAAATTTTCTTTGTATTTTAATTTTCCTGATTAGCGATATAGACCTATAAAGAGTTATGCAGAAGTAAAATAATTAAATTTACATAAATTAGTAAGTATCTAACAGTTAAATGAGGAATATTTCGTTAAACTGCAGTTGAAAAGCAGCTTTTTTGTCCTTCTATAAAAAGATAGTGGAATAATTTGCATAATAAAAATAAAAAATAATCTAAATTATCTGTTATTAATGACTTATAGTATGTTAGAATGAAAAACAAGAAGTATAAATAAGCACAAAGTAGCGTATCTGAAATGAGGTAATGGTTATTTAACGGAATAGTAGATGTTATTTACCTAATTTTTATAAAAAATAGAGATTGAGTTGAAATTTCTGAATAGTTAAGTGCTTTTCATGAAACTGTAAAAAATTCTTCGATAGGAGACGGCAGATGAAACAGGAAAGTTCGTTGAAGAAAAAAACAATTAGCGGTCTGCTTTGGAGCTTCGGGGATATGATGGGCAATCAAGGTGTTCAGTTTATTATCCAAATCATCTTGGCGCGGTTATTAACGCCTACAGAATTTGGGTTGATCGGAATGATTCTGGTGTTTGTCGCACTTTCGAATTCGCTCGTCGACAGTGGCTTCACCCAAGCGTTGATCCGCGATCAAAAAGCTAACCAAACCGATTATTCGACAGTTTTCTATTTCAACTTGGCTGTTTCTCTTTTTATTTATGGAGTATTGTTCTTATCGGCACCTCTGATCAGTAATTTCTTTGATCAAGCCCAATTAATATCCATTATCAGGGTGCTGTCACTCGGGGTCATCATTAATGCATTTTCGATTATTCCAAGGGCAATGTTCACGAAAGAAGTAAATTTCAAAGTACAGGCAAAAGTCAATATGACAGCGAGCATCCTGTCAGGAGCAATTGCTGTTGTGATGGCGGTGATGGGGTTCGGCGTCTGGAGCTTAGTGGTTCGCATGTTGGCATTGAATTTGATTCAGGCGCTGCTGCTGGTGTTTTCCAGAAAATGGTTGCCTACCTTGGTTTTCAGCATAGCATCATTCAAGCGCTTATTTGGTTTTGGCTGGAAGCTACTCGTTTCCGGATTGATTGATACAGCCTATAACAATATTTACTACTTGATCATCGGAAAGCAATATTCGGTAAAGTCCTTGGGTTATTACACCAATGCCGCGAAATTCAGCGATGTGGCAACACAGACATTGACGGCGACAATCCAACGTGTAACCTATCCGGTATTAAGCGGAATCCAGGATCAGGAAGAGAGGCTAAAGCAAAGTTTTAAGAAAGTCATCAAGTTGTCTGGATTTCTTATTTTTCCTGTCATGATTGGTATAGCAGCAGTCGCGGAACCACTGATTTACCTGATCTTTGGTGAGAAATGGATGACTATGGTGCCTTATTTCCAGTTGCTGTGTATCGCCGGTATGCTTTATCCAATTCATGCCTTGAACTTGAACATCCTGCAAGTTAAAGGGCGTTCAGATCTGTTTCTATACCTGGAAATCATTAAGACAATCATACCGACAACAATGATTTTTATTGTGATTTGGATGGACTGGAGCATTATCGTGCTGGTGGCAACCATTGTTCTGGATTCGCATATTTCTCTTTTCATCAATATTTATTTTTCAGGACGAGAGATTTCGTACAGCGTTAAAGAACAGGTGCGTGACCTGCTGCCGATTTACGCAATTTCGTTTGGGATGGGGGCAGTGGTTTATGGCATTGGCAGGCTGCTGCCTTTTTCGGAGTTATTGACCTTGCTTCTTCAAATTGGAATTGGCTTAGTGCTTTATGTTGGGATTTGCAGATTGTTGAAAATTAAGGAATTCGATACGGTCTATGATTTGCTGGTACCTGTAATAAAAAAGATAAAACCCGCTAAGACGGGTTGAATCGCGGAAAACAGATTTATACCTTGGGAGGGAATGTAAATGGCTAAAGCTTTTGAACAACCAATCTATGTCACACGACCTTTATTGCCGGATTTCACTGATATCACGGAACGCTTAAGGGTGGTGTGGAACAGCAAGCAGTTGACAAACTTCGGCAAGCAGCATGATGAATTGAGTCATCAGCTCAAAGAGTATCTGGAGATAGATCATATTTCCATGTTCTCCAACGGAACAATGGCTTTGCTGTTGGGGTTGAAAGCCTTGAAACTGACGGGCGAAGTCATCACTACACCTTTTACATTTCCTGCGACCGTACAGGCACTGGATTGGAATAATTTGACGCCGGTATTTTGCGACATCGATCCGGTGACCTTCAATATCGATGCCGACAAAATCGAGGCATTGATTACCGAAAAAACCACTGCAATTCTAGGAGTTCATGTATTCGGAAATCCGTGTGATGTGGAAAAAATACAGGCGATTGCCGATAAGCATGGGCTGAAAGTGATCTATGACGGTGCCCATGCGTTCGGCTCCAAAATAAACGACGTGCCCATCAGCAGTTTTGGGGATATGACGATGTTCAGCTTTCACGCGACAAAACTGTTCAACACCATCGAAGGCGGGGCGCTCACCTACAATAATCCGGCGCTCGACAAAAGCTTGGATTTGCTGAAAAACTTTGGGATTGCCAGTGCTGAAGAAGTGGTAGTGTCCGGATTAAACGCCAAAATGAATGAAGTCCAGGCAGGAGTCGGCCTTGAAGTCCTGAAAGTGATCGGCGAAGAACGCAGCAAGCGCTATATCATCAAAAAAGCCTACGAAGAGAATTTAGCAGACATTGAAGGCATTCAAATTTTAACTACTCTTGAGGGGGAATCCAGTAGCTATCAATATTTTGTCATTCGAATCGATGAAGCGGTATTTGGTCAATCGAGAGACGCCGTGCACAAGGAACTTCAGAAATACAATGTATTCGCTAGAAAGTATTTTTATCCTTTATGCAGTGATTTCGAATGGTACAGCGATCTACCATCCGCACGTCCAGAAAATCTTCCGCATGCACAACAGGCAGTTCAGCAGGTACTAGCGATGCCGTATTACGGAGATTTGCCAGTTAGTTCAGTCGCACTGATCTGCGGCATTATTCGGGAACTTCACATAACACAAAAAAGTTTATCTCAAATTTAAGAAATGAGGGATCTATGATGAAAGGGATTATTTTAGCTGGTGGAACGGGGACGCGCCTTTACCCATTAACCAAATCGATTTCAAAGCAAATGCTGCCTGTATATGACAAACCAATGATTTATTATCCACTGTCTGTGTTGATGCTTGCAGGAATTAAAGAAATTTTGATTATATCAACACCGAGAGACATCTCCGGATTTTTAAGTTTGCTTGGCAATGGTCAGAAACTGGGCATCAAACTGGAATATGCAATTCAGGAAGAGCCGAACGGATTGGCCGAAGCGTTTACAATCGGTGAAAGTTTTATCGGTGATTCATCTGTTGCACTGGTACTGGGCGATAATGTTTTTTACGGATCGGATTTTGGGAGTCGGCTACGAGAATCGGCAGAGCTGACAAAAGGCAGTATTATTTTTGGCTGCCATGTAGCGGATCCGAGAGCTTATGGGGTTGTGGAAGTGGATGATGAATTGAATATCATCTCCATTGAAGAAAAACCAGAGCAGCCAAAATCCTCTTACGCCATACCAGGTCTTTATTTTTTCGACAATCATGTTATCGAGATTGCCAAAGGTATAACTCCTTCAGCACGAGGAGAAAAAGAGATTACGTCCGTTATCGATGAATATTTAAAACAAGGTGAATTGCAAGTCAATATCATGGGACGCGGACTGGCGTGGCTGGATACAGGAACGCATGAAGCGCTGCTAGAAGCCTCTAACTTTGTAGAAGCCATTCAAAAAAGACAGGGCTTGTATATCGCTTGCCTCGAGGAAATTGCTTACCGGAAAGGCTATATTAGCCAAGCGCAATTGATTGAACTGGCGCAGTCTTTGAAAAAGACGGATTACGGCCAATATTTACTGGACATCGCTTCCGAAAAATCATTGTTACCCAATAACTTATGAAAGGGGCGCCCCCATGGAAAATATACTCGTAACAGGCGGAGCAGGTTTTATCGGAGGGAACTTTGTCCAATACATGGCCGAAAAATATCCGCATTATCATATTTATAATTTAGATCTGCTGACATATGCAGGAGATCTAACAAAGCATCAAAAAATTGAAAATGACATGAACTACAGCTTTGTCCATATTGATATCGCTGATCGACAGGCGGTCGGTAAGCTATTTGAACAAGTAGACTTTACTTACGTGGTGCATTTTGCGGCAGAAAGCCATGTTGATCGATCGATTACGGACCCAGAGATTTTTATCCGGACGAATGTTCTGGGGACGCAAGTATTGTTGGATGCAGCCAAACGAGCGAAAATTAAGAAATTCGTTCATGTATCAACGGATGAAGTTTACGGGGAATTGGATTTTGATCCGACAACTTTCTTTACGGAAGAAACGCCGCTGCAGCCAAACAGTCCCTATAGCGCCAGCAAAGCATCCTCGGATCTGTTGGTCAGGGCTTATTACGAGACCTATGGTTTACCGGTTAATATTACGCGTTGCTCCAATAATTACGGACCTTACCATTTTCCGGAAAAGCTCATTCCACTGACGATTTCCCGGGTGCTGAACGATCAAAAAGTTCCAGTTTACGGCGATGGCAAAAATATCCGTGACTGGCTGCATGTCCTAGACCATTGCGCGGCAATCGATCTGGTGATGCAAAGCGGTGAAACCGGTGAAGTATATAATATCGGCGGCCACAACGAGCGGACCAATCTGGAAGTGGTGCGCACCATCATTCAGGCTTTAGGGAAGTCGGAAAGTCTGGTCGAGTTTGTCGAAGATCGGTTGGGCCATGACAAGCGGTATGCCATCGATCCGACAAAAATCGAACAATTGGGCTGGCGACCCGTCTATGATTTCGAAACAGGAATCGCTCAGACAGTTGACTGGTTTCTAGAAAACAAGGACTGGTGGGAACAAATCATCAGCGGCGAATACCAGCAGTATTTCGACAGACAGTATGCGCGCAAATAGCAAGGCATACTGCTTGGCATGCCGGTAAACAAGGGGGAATAGGGCAATGGCAAATCAGCCAACAATCAGTGAGTATATAAGGGCTTCGTACCCAAAAAATCAGAAAGTGAAAGTGTTGGAATACAATGCTGAAACTAGCGCTTTAAAATACCAGTTGGCAACTTTCGGGTATGAAAACTATCTTGGAATCTGTACGGTTAGTCCGAACAGTCAGCGGAATCCGGACTTGTATTACGCAAATGAAAAGACGTTAACCTACAAAAATAACGCAGAAGTGTTAGTTATCAACAAAGCCGATTTTATGGATTTGAAAAATGCTTTTCATTCTTCTGCTGACTTGATCTTGTTCATGCCGTCCAAAATTATTGACCGTGCGAGTTTCTTGCCGCTTTGGGCATATAAGTTGGTGCGGAAGAAAAAATGGGATTTTCGTTTTGAAACTTTTTTCGGCCGCTCGGGGGAACTGCGGACTGGAATTGTCTTTAGGCGGGACCATAAAAAAGACAAGGCGGCGCGGCAATACTTGTCGCCGGAGTTTGGGCTTGAGAACTTCTTTGAGCTTCTCAATGAACGGAAGCTTAATTATGTGATTTTACGGTGGTTTGACGAATTGCCTTTTCTGGATCTTGACGAAGATGTGGACTTGTTGATTTCAGACGACCATATCGAAAAGGTTCGGGACTTGTTGAATGAAAAAATCGGAATTTTGCCGTTTGATATTTATAGTGTGGGCGGTCTTACAGGAAGCAATTTCCATAATATTGCTTATTACCCCCCGTATATCGCAGAAACGATATTGGACCAACGGGAGTTGTGGAACGGCAAATACTCCGTTCCGTCTAAACGCCATTATTTCCTCAGCCTGATGTACCATGCGGTTTATCATAAAGGCGAAAAATCGGGAATTTCGGCCAAGTCGGGAGGCACTGTCAAACAGATTCCGCAGGACCACGATTATCCTGGGGTTCTCCAGCAGCTGGCGCAAGAGACAGGCAGCGAATTGGACGAAATCAGCCTGGAATGCTTCCACCATTTTTTAGAACAGGAAGGCTGGGCACCATCCACAGACACCATCCGTAAACTAATCGGAGTCAGCGGTAACTGGCTGGAGTCGACCATCACATCGAGTGAGCATAATTTTAAAAAAGATGGAGAATTAATGGTGTTTGTCATTCGGGAATGGGCGACTGAACGTCAGCTGACGGATAAGATCGTCGACTGGTTCGAGCGGAACGGCCTTTGTTTGGTTCGAGCAGTCGAACTCGATGAAGAACAGAAAAGAAATGCTGCCCAGAGCATGAGGGGCGGCAATTGGGGGCAGGGTCCATGGCCGGTGAGTGGTGGAAAGCCATCTACTTTGCTGATCATGTATGATTATCATCCAAAATCGCTGAATACAAAAATGAAGAAAAAATACCCACATGTCTCAAACGAGCATTATTTGCTAAAAGAGCAGCTGCGGTCAGAAATCAATTTCAGCTTGTCGAAGGAAGAACGCGCCAATCCGCTTCACAGTGCAGATGACGAAATTGAGGCATTGGATTATATCTCTGCGGTCGCTCCTGATCTCCTTCAGGAAATCAAAGCCCTTGTCACCAAATGGGACGAAGCTTACCGTACGTCGGAAAAAGTGATTGCAGATGTGTCTGAGAAAAAAAGGCGCGCCAAGGTTGAAATTGTCGAATACCAAGGAAAAAGAGCGGTGAAAAAAACCTATAAAGCTGGCAAAGAGCGGTTTTTGGAACGTGAAAAATTCGTGTATGGAGAATTGAGCAAAGAATGCGAATTTATTCCAAAACTGATCCGGAGCGGAGAAAACTACATCATCGTTCCTTACTTGAAAACCAATAAAATGACAGAAAGCTGGCATATCAAAAAGCAAATCTTGAAACGCAAACATAAGCAAGAGATATTCAGCATCAATGAATTTTTCTATAACAAAGGCTACGCGCTGATTGATTTCCATCCAGGTAATATTTTGCTGACATCTGAAGGGCTGAAGGTTATCGATTTTGAATTCCTGTATCAATATGAGCAACGGCCGCCAAGTGTCCGTGATTCGTTTGACTTGAACGGATTTCCCGAAGATTTTGCAGAAGATCGGCCGTATGGAATATTTCCGAAGCAACGCCGAAATATGTGGAAAAAAATTTTATATTAAATGCGATTAGAGGAATGATATATGGCATCTTTAAAAAATCAAGCAGTGAACAGCGTGAAACTTACTTCCATTTCAATGCTCGTGACCAGTGTCTTGCAAATTGCTCAATTGCTTATTTTGGGCAGGGTGTTGGGCCCGGAGATTTTTGGGCTGATCGCTATGGTGCAGATTGTCATTCAGTTTTCGCAATTATTCTTGGAAATGGGCATCACAGACGCCATTATCCAGAAAGAGAAAATCTCCAAGCTCGAGCTGTCTAGCCTTTACTGGTTTTCAATTTTCGTTGGACTGGTGCTATTTCTTATCTTATTGCTGGCGGCTCCGGTTATCGCACTACTATTTGGTGAACCCAGTTTAACGGCAATGATCCAAGTGGTCGGCATCAGCTTTCTGATCCTGCCATTTGGCCTGCAATTCCAAACAATTGCCACCAAAAAACTGGAATTTGAGCAAATTACCAAAAATGAGATTCTGGCTACAACCATGGGTGTGCTGCTTACTATTTATCTTGCTGCTTTTACTGGTCTCGGTGCCTGGTCTCTAGTATACGGGCATATCGTCACGTCCCTAATCAAAAGCATTCCTTGGATGATCGGTGGTTACCGGAATCGGGAAACAAGACCCCAGCTGGTATTTTCTTGGGCTTCTATCAACGTATTTGTGTCATTCGGCATGTACCGTCTTGGCTCGACCAGCATCAATTATTTCACGACAAAAATTGATCAGATGATCATCGGTATCACCTTAGGATCCGTGGCACTCGGCTATTACAGCATGGCCATGAACCTAATCATGCAACCGGTCCAGAAACTGAACTCCATGATCAACCGAGTGGCTTTTCCGGTATTCTCGAAAATCCAACTCGATAGCCGCAAATTGCGCAGAGCCTATCTGCTGATCACCAATATGCTGACCAGCTTTAATGCGCCATTACTGGCAGGAGTCATTATTGTGGCTCCATATGCCGTGCCAATTTTGCTTGGAGAAAAGTGGCAGGACAGCATAACCATCATCCAAATTCTTTGTCTGTATGGACTGTTCAAAGCGCTGGGCAATCCGAGCGGCAGCCTGTTCATTGCTGTCGGGAAGGTCAGATGGAGCTTTTACTGGCAATTGTTTCAGTTGGCGATCATACCGGTCGTTGTATACTTTGCCAGCTTATCTGGAGAAATCATTGTTGTGGCATTGGCGGTTGGTCTCTTGAGGGTCGTGCTGTTTTATATCAGCTATTTTGTGCGGATCCGACAGATCATCGGCGACAGCTTAGGTGAACTGTCCATGTCAATCGCTAAGCCGATGGTTCACTCAGCCATTATGCTCGCTTCTTTGTATGTCTTGAACTCCCAGTTAACAGGGACCGGACCAATCGGCATCATGGTCATCGATACGATCATTGGTATGTTGATTTACGGATTGTTGATGATCTTAAACCAACGCAAGCTGCTAGTAGAAGTAAAAAGTTTTTTTCAAAAACGCACGGCGATTAAAGAGGGGTGAAAGAATAAAGAAATTGCGTTGTTCTTTACCTCATTACTAAAATATGGAGCGAGATTTCGGCATATGGAGCCGCGGCGTCCTGTCGCGCGAGTCTCATGACCGGATCTAGTGGATGCGAAAATGGAGCAGGTGTGCGGCGTGCTACAGTCGCAACCAACCCAGAATTCGTAATATTAGCAAACTTTTATTATTTAAATTATCAAATAATCGAAATTATCTGTAATATATAGACTATTGTATGGTAGAATGGAAAAATGAAATCGATTAGTAAGCATATAGTCTTAGGTATAAGGGCGAATTTCGATTTTTTATTTAGTTCCCATAAAAGAGCATAAAACAGATACTGGCGTCCATGTATTTATACATGGCAGACATTAAAAAAAGGTGGGGTATTTATGAATTCAGATTCAAAAATTTACGTGGCTGGGCACCGGGGATTGGTAGGCTCTGCAATTGTGAGAAAGTTACAGGATAGCGGCTATTCCAATCTTGTGTTTCGGACCAGTCATCAATTAGATTTAACCAAGCGCGATCAGGTTGATGCGTTTTTTGAAGAAGAGCAACCTGAGTATGTTTTTCTGGCAGCTGCCAAAGTGGGCGGTATTATGGCGAATAACGACTATCCGGCAGAGTTCATCCGCGATAATTTAATGATTCAAACGAATGTTATCGATGCTGCACATCAGAATGGTGTCAAAAAACTGCTGTTTCTCGGCAGTACATGTATTTATCCAAAGCTGGCTGCGCAGCCGATGAGAGAGGACTCGCTATTGACTGGTGAACTCGAACCGACTAACGAGCCATACGCTATCGCTAAAATTGCTGGCATTAAAATGTGCCAATCTTATAACCGGCAATACGGTACGAATTTTATTTCTATCATGCCAACTAATTTGTACGGACCGAATGACAATTTCGATTTAAATAGTTCGCATGTTCTGCCAGCACTGATTCGGAAGTTCCATGAAGCTAAATTGAACAATACGCAGACGGTAGAGGTCTGGGGAACTGGAACGCCAAAACGGGAATTTCTTTATTCCGATGATTTGGCGGATGCGGCGGTTTATTTGATGAATACTTACAGCGGCAACGACTTGGTCAATATTGGGATGGGGAAAGACATTTCCATTAAAGAGCTGGCAGAAAAAATCGGGAATACGGTCGGGTATAAAGGAGAAATTATTTTTAATACTTCAAAGCCAGATGGCGCTCCTCGAAAATTAGTGGATATTAGCCGTTTGACTGGCCTAGGCTGGCAGGCGGAAATCCCATTGGATGATGGCCTAGGGATGGCTTATGGCTGGTTTTTGGAACACGTAGAAAAAAATACACTGCTGACCAATTGAGGAGGAAGACGATGAAAAAGGCATTGATTACAGGAGTAAACGGCCAGGACGGCTCGTTTCTATCGGATTTTTTATTAGAGAAAGGCTATGAAGTGCATGGCATCATTCGCAGGAGCTCAAGCTTTAATACGAGCCGGATCGAACATTTATACATCGAAGAACTAAAATCAAGTGAGAATTTTTATATTCACTACGGAGACATGACAGATACTTCCAATATTATTCGACTGATCAGCGAAATTAAACCGGATGAAATCTATAATTTGGCGGCAATGTCCCATGTGAAAGTGTCATTTGAGACACCCGAATATACGGCAGATGTTGACGGTATCGGCACTTTACGCATTTTGGAAGCTGTTCGTATTTTGGGGCTGGAGAAAAAAACGCGTATTTACCAGGCATCTACATCAGAGCTGTACGGCAAAGTGCAGGAAGTTCCACAAAAGGAAACGACACCATTTTACCCGCGTTCTCCTTATGGCGTTGCAAAATTATACGGCTACTGGATTACGAAAAACTACCGGGAGTCGTACGATATGTTCGCGGTGAACGGCATCTTATTCAACCATGAATCAGAGCGTCGCGGCGAAACCTTCGTTACGCGCAAAATCACCATGGCAGTTGCTCGTATCGCAGGTGGCAAGCAGGATAAAATCTTATTGGGAAATCTGGATGCCAAGCGGGACTGGGGCTATGCTAAGGATTATGTAGAGTGCATGTGGTTGATTCTGCAGCATGATACACCAGAGGATTTTGTCATTGCGACAGGAGAAATGCACACGGTCCGCGAATTCGCGACATTAGCTTTCAAACATGCTGGAATTGAAGTGGAATGGCAGGGCGAAGGAGTTGAAGAAAAAGGTATCAACGCAAAAACGGGGGAAGTAGTGGTTGAAGTGAACCCTGAATATTTCCGCTTGTCAGAAGTTGAGCAATTGCTGGGCGACCCTTCTAAAGCGAAAAAGTTACTCGGATGGAATCCGACTTCCACATCGTTTGAAGAACTCGTAGAAATTATGGTCACGCATGACTGCAATTTAGTAAATGGAGAAAAAAGCGCTATTACGGAGTAGTAGTGGAAGCGGGTTCCTTATCGGGGGAGGGGGATGAAATCTAATGGTAATCTTAAATGATAAAGTCAGCGTCATTATTCCGACGTACAATCGATCGGAACTGCTGAAAAAAGCGGTGAAAAGCCTAGAGAACCAAAGTCACCAAAATTTTGAAATCATCATTATCGATGATTTTTCGACAGATGACACGGCAGAGGTCGTTCAAGAGATGCAGGATGACCGCATCATTTACTTGAAACACGATACCAATAAAGGGGGATCGGAAGCCAGAAATACCGGCATCAAAATGGCCACGGGGAGATTTATCGGCTTTTTGGATTCGGATGATCAATGGCTTCCTGACAAATTGGAAAAGCAGTTGCAGCTTTTTGCGGATCGGCCGGATGTGGGTGTGATTTATACAGGCGTCCAAGTGGTCAATGAAAACAATCAGCCTACCCGCAAAATAATTCCTGAATACCAGGGAAATATATTGTCGAATTTGTTCGAGTCTAATTGCATCGACACGACATCATCGGTATTAGTAAAAAAAGAAGTGCTAGATCAAGTGCAGGGTTTTGATGCAGGGTTGCCAAGTTGCCAGGATTGGGATTTGTACATAAGGCTGGCTCAAGTAACAAAATTCGATTATGTCAAAGAAAGCATGGTGTTGTTCTACCATCATAGCGGTGAACGCATTACCACCAATAAAATATCGGTGCTCAATGGACATTTGAGTATTTTTAAAAAATACAAAGAGTTGGCGCGGAAACAACGGAAATCAACTTTCCAGCGTTTTGTTTTGACCATTTGGAAAGTCATTTTCCGAACAGGAATAGTCGGTCGAAACAAAGAAACTATTCAACTGTCCAGAAGGATTTTGTCAGAAGGTTTTAAGCGCGACCGGATATCGGTAAAGTTCCTGTTCTATTATCTATCCACTTTTTTGCCTCTTGAGATTTTGTCTTATCTTTATATCCAGTCCAAAAAAAACAACAGGAAATCCTACCTGTTATCTGCGACGACGCCTTCTTAAAAAAGGCAGCAGATAGGAAGGCATTGAGTTGTCGAAAAAGGGAATTATAAATAGGGGAATGAGACGATGGAAAAGCATATTGAGGCCGATGATCGATTTGAAAAAGTCCTGTTTATCATCGTTAATTTACTAACTGGGATTTCAGTGATCTACTACCTGCTTCGTGCAGGTCAGGTTTTCAATACCGATGATCCATGGAATCTATTCATTTTGATTATTTTTTCCGTTAAATTCATTATGGATATCTATGTCTTCAAAGTGGGTTTTGCCACTTTTTCGCTAGTGCTGCTGTTTCTGCCCATTATCAGCATATTGGGCTTCGGTCCAATCGGCGAAGTGCAGGCATTATTCAACGACCGCACTCATCTCATCGAAAAGCATTTCTACACATTGGCATTTGGTGCGTTGTTTTTCTACTACATTTGGTCCATCTTGCTTTGGATGACGAACAAAACTTATCAAAATTACGATGCGAAGATTCTGGCTTTTTATTCAGGAACAGTCAAAAGTTTATTGGCTACCTGGTTTTTTAGTGCGTTAGCCATTGTCTCTTCCATTATTTATTTGCCGGATCTGCCAGGTAAAGCCTACCACGAGCTTTCGCCCAGCCTATTGCCAGGGAATGCTTGGAATTCCGTTGTCGTCATTTCGTATTTCTTTGTTCTTATGGGTGTTAAAGGGAGTGCCATCCGGAAATTCGCCATCCTTTTTGTGCCTTTTTGGCTGTTAGCGCATTATGCGCGGGTCGATATTCTAGGATTGCTGCTAATTTTATATCTACTTTTAACAGCTACCAAAAGAGCGGGCGTTATCAAATCGAAATTCTCGTTTAAAAAAGCAGCATTGATTGCTGGGGGATTATTGGTGTTTTCCTATTTAGGACTAGTTCGACATTCGGGATTAATTTTTGATGTAGAAGCCATTTTGGATTCTATTTTCATTCTTATCAATTACCCAACTGTTCAAGATCTTGTCTATTCGACAGCGGCTGCAATTGAAGTAACTCATACGTACGACAACTATCACACGCTCATCGATTATATCCCGCAGCTGATTCCATCTTTCTTTGGGGTTGAGGCACAGAGTCCGCAGGCGGCCCATCTTGTCGCTTCGCTCATCCATACCAATTATGGGTTATTTGTCTACGGGGAATACTACTTGAACTACGAGATTGTGGGACTGATTATGGCGCCATTTGCAACATACGCCATCATTTTCATACCTGCTGCGTTATTGAAGAAATTCTTCGGCAACTTTGGAATGGCACTGGGCTATTATTGGATTGTTCTGACCATCGCTAGGGTGTTCTGGTATGGCTACATCTACTACATCAAGCCGTTGGTCATTATCCTGCCGATTTTCATCCTCATTTACCTGGTCATTGCATCATTCGAGAAAGATCTGGTGGACAAGCCGGCATTGAAATCCATTGATCCACAGTAAAGAACAGTTTTTATGCTGTACAAATTGACGTCAATTGAGAAAAGGTGATTCAGCATGATTGGAACAAAAAAAAGGAATTTGATTTTTGTCGGACCTTTGCCTCCACCTATATTGGGAGAAAGCATCGCCTTGCAATCTTTGTATAAATCCGAAAAACTTCATCGGCAGTACAAGGTGAAGAAAATCAATTTGAGCCGGAAGGATTTTGAACATCCAGGGGCTCTTTCTTTTGATAAAGTATGGACGGATTCTTTTGCGATTCTGTATTCTGGATTGCTATCGCTAACCATGAAAAACCCGATTTTGTATATCTCCATTTCTCAAACGAAAATGGGTTTGCTGCGGGATTGTATGATGATTCAGGCTTGCAAACTGTTGGGCCGCGGAAAAGTGGTCACTCATCTGCATGGCAATAATCTGGGTGGCACTATTGATGCGACTTCCGGAATCACGCAGAAGTTTATCATCAATTCATTGAAGAAAATTGATGTAGGTATTGTGCTGGGCGAAAAACTATCCCCCAACTACCGCGGTTATGTCAAATGGGTAGAAGTGGTATCCAACGGCATACCGGCAGATTTCATTCTTGGAAGCGAAGTTGTGTATGGGAAGAAGAAAGGGCCGATTTCTCTTTTGTATTTGAGCAACCTGATGTTTGAAAAAGGCTATGTCGAGCTGATCAAGGCAACCACCGCTTTAGTTAACGAGGGCCATGATCTTCGATTGGATCTGGTCGGCGGCATCCAGAATGAAACCGAATTCCAGGAAGTAAAACAGTATATCGCAGAAAACGATATGGACCAGCGCATCCAATACCACGGTCTCAAGCAAGGTGAAGAGAAAAAACGTTTTTTTCTTGAATCGGATATGATGGCCTTGCCAACCAAATATAAGGTGGAAGGCCAGCCGATGTCTATTATCGAAGGAATGGCTGCAGGTCTGCCGATTATTTCCTCGGATCGCGGAATTATCGCAGAACTGATCAAAGATTGTGGTGTCATCATTGAGCCGACCGTGGAAGGTGTCAAAGCCGCCATCAAGGACCTAGTGATCGATGATGCAGAACGTATGCGTCTTGGGAGAATAAGTCGGGAAACGTTTGAAGCATACTATACCGAAGACAAATATACCGATGCCTTGATTGACATTTTTGATGAACTTTAAATGGGGAACGCAGATATTTCGGTAAGTGCTCCCCGGGAAAGGAAGGTCCATATGCTACGCAAAAAAAAGATCACTTTTGTTATTAATTACTTTTACCCAGACCTCGCCGCCACTAGCCAGTTAATGACGGAACTGACCGGGCGTCTTCAACACGATTTTGATATTACGGTCATTGCAGCGCAGCCGAGATATGCCGGTGAAAACCACAGTAGCAAAAAGCTTTTTGAAGAGGATTATTTGGAAAGCATTAAGGTGGTTCGGATCAAACTGCCGGAGGTGAACAAAAACTCCAAAGTCAGCAGGATAAAATACATCTCCTCTTATTTTCTATTGGCAAACATCGCGTTGCTGAAGGAGAAGGGGACAGATGTTATTTTCACGATTTCTCAGCCACCGGTATTGGGTGGTTTGATTGGGACCATCGGCAAGCTGCTAAAGCGTTCTCGGCATATTTACAGCATCCATGACTTTAATCCCGAACAGGCAGAGGCTGTGGCGTATACAAATAACCAAGCCGTCTTTAAAATCGCCAAGGCAGTTGATAAACTAAATTGCAGCTACGCCGATCAAGTGCTGCTGGTGGGCGAAGATATGGCTGAAACCTTGAGAGGCCGTTTTGTCGACAAAAAAGTGCCGAGCCATACCGTCATCAGCAATTGGACAGATGAACATGCGATTGTTCCGCTTGAAAAAGACGAGCCGGCTATCCGTGAATTCCTAGAAATGCATGGCTTGGAGAATAAGTTTGTCGTCATGTATTCAGGGAATTTAGGGCTTTATTACGATTTGGAAAATCTGATTCAAGTGGCCAAGCAGTTTACAAAGCAGCCTGACATCGTCTTCTTGTTTATTGGAGAAGGGGCAGTCAAACAGCAGATTCAGGAATATACCGTCCAAAATAATCTTGAAAACGTCAAATTTCTTCCTTATCAGCCAAAAGAATTTCTCAAGTATTCATTGAATGCGGCAGACGTTCATTTGGTGGTCAATCAAAAAGGCATCAAAGGGGTTTCTGTGCCAAGTAAAATTTATGGGGTCATGGCCGCAGGAAAACCTGTTTTAGGTGTATTGGAGCAAGGCAGCGAAGTGCAGCGATTGATTTTCGAAAGTGGTGCTGGTGTTGTTATCGAACCTCAAAATTACCAGGGCGTCGTCCATGCCATCAATTACCTGCAGAGCTTGGATCCTGTTGAATTGAAGACAATGGGACACAAAGGGCGCGCTTATCTCGAAGAAAACCTGACTCGGGACACATCAATCAATAAATACCGTGATGTGTTGCAGGTGATTGCTGGGACACATCAGCTGGAGACATCTCCTCGGATCGAGAACTACGAAGAAGCTGTCAATAAAAAATAAGTATATGTAACCAAACCGCTTTCATGGAATCCGTCGATTTCATGAAAGCGGTTTTTTCTATTGCTAAATTTCAACTGCTAACTAGAGAATCTTTGGACGATACAATCGAGAACGACTTTAAGAATAAAAAATGTCTTTAATTTCTAAAAAAAATTGAAAAATAAAATAACTCTGAAAGCCTTACGCTAAAGGAGTTTGGTACATAAAATAGGTAAATGTATCTGATATTTCTAATTAATTAGAAAATTATATTGAATTATTAGGTATTTATATATATAATACGGTTATACCTTTTTAAATTTATATGTAAATAGGATTACTTATTTTTTATAGTAGATAAATATTACCTATAAGGTCGTATTTAATTTATATTTTTATCGGAAAGAGCAAGTACAAAGAACTGGCACTCAGCTAAAATCGCAGATGAGAAGGAGGGCATAATTATGAGGTTGGTATTGTTATCGGGGGGATCAGGAAAGCGCCTATGGCCACTTTCCAACGATGCACGTTCAAAACAGTTTCTAAAAGTATTGAGTGACGAGGGAGGCAATAAAGTTTCCATGGTTCAACGAGTTTGGAAGCAAATTGAGGAAACGGGCATGGCTGAAAATTCCATCATAGCTACCAGCAGCTCACAGGTGGATATGATCAAAAGCCAATTGGGACATGATGTCCACGTGGTCACGGAACCGGAAAGAAGAGATACGTTTCCGGCAATCGCTTTAGCAGCCGTATATCTTTATTCTGTCCAGAAATGCAGTCTTGATGAAGTGGTCGGCATGTTGCCGGTAGATCCGTACGTTGAGAACCGATTTTTTGGTCGTGTTCAGGACTTAGAAAAAGCCTTGCTGGCTTCCGGTGCGGACTTGGCGTTGATGGGAGTTAAACCAACTTATCCTTCCGCAAAATACGGCTATATTATTCTCGACAATAAATCGGATGATTCTTATTTGACAGTTGATTACTTTAAAGAAAAGCCTACTGAGCAGCAAGCAGAAGAGCTGATTGAAAAAAATGCCTTATGGAATTGTGGTGTCTTCGCTTTTAAATTGGGCTACATTATTGATTTGTTGAAAGAGAGAGGGATGCCGACTGAGTATTCTCAGCTGCTAAAAAATTACCATCGCTTGCCTAAAAACAGCTTTGATTATGAAGTGGTTGAGCGTGCTTCTCATATTGTTTCATTACCGTATGACGGCTATTGGAAGGATTTAGGTACCTGGAATACGCTGACAGAGGAAATGGCAGTTCAGGTGACAGGTAAAGGGATTATCGGCAGAGGAGTAGAAAATTCTCATATTGTCAATGAACTTGATATTCCGATTACTCTGCTTGGCTTGGATAATGTCGTAGTGGCAGCAAGTCCGGACGGGATATTGGTGACCGACAAAGATGCCAGTACGAAAGTGAAAGAATACGTAGAAGGCTTCAATGGCCGGCCGATGTATGAAGAGCGCCGCTGGGGCTGGTACCGAGTACTGGAATACACGAGGTATGCGGAAGGGAACGAAGTTTTAATCAAGCGCTTGGGCATAAACGCAGGGAAAAACCTTAGCTACCAGATGCATTACAAACGCAGTGAAGTATGGACCATCGTCAAAGGTGAGGGCATTTTTGTTTTCAACGATCAACTGAGTCATGTCAGAACAGGAGATGTCATCCATATCCCGCTTGGCGCTAAGCATACGTTGAAAGCGACGACCAATATGGAAATCATCGAAGTTCAAACAGGTAGTGAACTAATTGAAGAGGATATCTTCCGTACTTCAAAAGAATGGGAAGAGATTGAAGCCATCTGCAAAGTTAAATTGACGGCTCGCCACGGATGATAGGCGAGAAAGAGTTTGCGCAATGTGTAAGTTGCTTATCATTTCCATGGTGGGAGGAGATTTCATGTACAGGGAACCCGTTTTTTTAAAGCCCGTTTTTCAAGAGCGAATCTGGGGTGGAGGAAAGCTTCAGGAATTATTCGATTACGATATTCCATCGCAAACAACAGGAGAAGCGTGGGTCATTTCCGCCCATGAAAATGGGCCATCCATTGTCATGAACGGCGAACTGCAAGGGAAGAGTTTGTTGGAGGTTTGGCGGGATTATCCGCAGCTATTCGGTTCTGAAACAACTGACAGTGATTTCCCTTTGCTGGTGAAAATCCTTGATGCCAATGATCAGCTATCGGTTCAAGTGCATCCGGATGACCACTACGCTCAAGAACTGGCACACAAACCGTGCGGAAAAACAGAATGCTGGTATATTTTGGATTGTGAAGAAAATGCTGAAATTATCATTGGGCATCAAGCGCAATCGCTTGAAGAGTTTCAGCAGCTGGTGAGCAAAGGTGAATGGCAGAAGTTATTTCAAAGTATTAAGGTGAAAAAAGGAGATTTTATTTACGTGCCAAGCGGGACTTTACATTCCATCGGTAAGGGTATTGTTATTCTGGAAACTCAGCAAAGCTCTGATATTACATTCCGGCTTTATGATTATGATCGTGTCGATCGAGAAGGTAAAAAGCGCGAATTGCATTTGGAAGAAGCGATGGCGGTAATGACTTGCCCACACCAGCAAGTTATTCAGCACAATCTGAAGGAACAACTGACCAACTTAGAGTCGACGCGATTGATAGAAGGAGAATATTTTACTGTTTATCATTGGTCGCTTGGCGGCAGAGTTGAGGTGCCGGTAACGACTGGGTTTTTGCTAGTCAGTGTCATCGATGGCGCAGGGCAGATTGTCACAGAAGAAAGTGTGTCAACGGTAAAAAAAGGGGACAACTTCATTGTACCGGCGACCATCGGAAATTACTTTATTGACGGGGATTTGGAGATGATCGTTTCACATACCTAAATTCGCCTAAAAATATCAGAATATTAAAATATAATAAAATGTGATGAAATCGAATTTAACGAGTTTTAGGTAGTTATATGTATCTATTTATTTTTTAAAATTAAATAATTCTTAATAATTAATCTACTTTTTAAGGACTATCGATGTTACAATGGGACAATGTTTAGTCATTTAAGCACTAAAGGATCTTTTTTTCGTGTAAGAAAGATTCAAACCCATTAGAAAAGATTGCAATCAGTGATCCTGAAAAAATTTGAAGGTGGGTGGATTTTATGGTTAAAAAAGTGACAAAGGCAATTATTCCGGCAGCTGGTCTGGGTACTCGGTTTCTTCCAGTAACGAAGGCCATGCCCAAAGAAATGCTGCCTATCGTAGACAAACCGACAATTCAATACATTGTTGAAGAAGCTATTGCTTCCGGCATCGAAGACATCATCATTGTTACCGGAAAAGGAAAGCGTGCCATTGAAGATCATTTCGATAAGAACTTCGAGCTGGAAGACAACTTGTTCAAAAAAGGCAAGTTCGAGCTTCTTGAAAAGGTTCAACATACTTCTAATGTAGAAATTCACTATATCCGCCAAAAAGAGCCAAAGGGCTTGGGGCATGCAGTTTGGAGCGCGCGCAAGTTTATCGGAAACGAACCGTTTGCGGTTCTGCTGGGCGATGACATCGTAAGAGCGGAAAACCCTTGCTTAAAACAATTGATTGACCAGTATGACAAAATGCAGTCGTCCATTATCGGAGTCCAGCAAGTTCCGGATCACGAAACACATCGATACGGCATGATCGATCCAAGCGGAGTGGATGGACGCTGTTACCAAGTCAGCAATTTTGTAGAAAAACCAAAACCAGGTACTGCTCCTTCTAATCTTGCCATCATGGGACGCTATATTTTAGATCCTGAAATTTTTGATTTCTTAGGTACTCAGAGTGCCGGTGCAGGAGGAGAAATCCAGTTAACGGACGCTATCCAAAAGCTTAATGAAGTGCAGAATGTCTACGCATATGACTTTGAAGGTAAACGCTATGATGTAGGTGAAATGCTAGGTTTCCTGCGGACGACCATCGAATTCGCTTTGGACAGTCCAGAATTTGGTGAAGGTGTCGAAAGCATTATCAAAGAATTGATGGCTGAAAAATCTGCTGCACCACTATTCTAACTTGGGAGGCATCCGTATGAGGATAGCTGTAATTGGAACTGGATATGTAGGGTTGGTAACCGGTGTGAGTTTGTCTGAAATCGGCCATCATATAACCTGCATCGATGTTAATGAGGACAAGGTTGCAAAAATGCAGAATGGGATTTCTCCCATCTACGAGCCTGGCCTTAGTGAATTAATGACAAAAAACATCAATGAAAAGCGTTTAAGTTTTACGACGGATCACCAGGAAGGTCTCCAACAGGCCGAGATTGTCTATATTGCTGTAGGAACTCCAGAAAATATAGATGGTTCTGCTGATTTGTCTTTCGTGGCTCAAGCCGCAAAAGACATTGCTGGAAATGTTGAACATAATATCATTGTCGTTACGAAAAGCACCGTTCCCGTAGGTACAAATGACATGATCAAAGACATTATCCAAACGCATTTACCAAACGGGTTGATGGTTGAAGTCGTCTCAAATCCGGAGTTTTTGAAGGAGGGTTCTGCTATTCACGATTCGTTCCACGGAGATCGGATTGTCATTGGAGCAGACAGTGAACATGCATTCAGCATAATTGAACAGGTCAACCAGCCGTTTGGAGTTCCTATTTTTAAAACAGATATTAAAAGTGCTGAAATGATCAAGTACGCATCGAATGCATTTTTAGCAACGAAAATCAGCTTCATTAATGAAATCTCTAATATTTGTGAATTATTGGGGGCTAATATAGAGAATGTATCGACAGGCATGGGACTGGACCAACGAATCGGCAGCCAATTTCTGAAAGCGGGAATCGGCTATGGGGGATCTTGTTTTCCAAAAGACACAAAAGCCTTGATACAAATTGCGGGGAATGTCGAATATGAGTTTGAATTGCTGAAAGGCGTGGTCAATGTCAACAAAAAGCAGCAAGGGATATTGATCAGCAAGTTGAATGACTGTCTGCCAGTTATTTCTGGTAAAAAAATCGCTGTATTAGGACTTTCTTTCAAACCAAATACAGACGATATGCGGGAATCTGCATCTATTCTGGTTACTGAGGAATTGATCAAGCAAGGGGCAAAGGTTGTAGCCTATGATCCGATTGCGATGGAAAATGCGAAATCGATTCTGAATCCATTGGTCCAATACGCAGACTCAATTGAAGATGCGGTTGAAAATAGCGACGCTGCGCTGATATTAACTGATTGGTCCGAAATCAAGAATGTCGAGCTGGCAGTATTCAACAAAATGAAAAAGCCGCTCGTTATTGATGGAAGAAATTGTTTTGCATTAAAAGCGATGGAGAATAATGGAATTGACTATCATTCGATCGGCAGACCGGTTTCAGCCAAACTGATTGAAGCAGCGCCCATCTGATTTGATAAAGTTAATTTAAGATGAAAGTGGTGATTCAAATGTCAGTGTCCGCTCCTGAAAAAGAAAAAATGGATGTAAATACAAGATACAGCGAAGTGGTATTTGAAAGCGTAAAAACAAACACCAGCAACGGGTATTTGTATACAAAACGCTTTCTGGATATTGTCGGTTCGCTAGTGGGTCTGATCATATTGATTCCCTTATTTCTGATTATCAGTTTGCTGATAAAAATGGAAGATCCTCATGGTCCGGTATTCTTTAAACAAAAAAGAGTTGGTAAACACGGCAAGTCATTCGATATGTATAAATTCCGCTCCATGGTTTGCAATGCAGAAGACCTAAAAGCCTCCCTGCTCCAACAGAATGAAGCATCAGGCCCGGTGTTTAAAATCAAAAGCGATCCACGAATTACAAAAATCGGAAAGTTCATCAGAAAAACAAGTATTGATGAATTGCCTCAATTGGTCAATGTGTTGAGTGGCGGTATGAGCATTGTTGGGCCAAGGCCAGCTTTGCCTGATGAAGTGGCTCAGTATACGAATTATGAGAAACAGCGCATCAGCGTCACACCAGGCTTAACCTGTTTTTGGCAGGTTAACGGCAGAAGTAATATTAGCTTCCAGGAGTGGGTCGAAATGGATTTGGATTATATCCGTACTCGGAATACGATGATGGATATTAAATTGATTTTAAAAACCATTCTGGTGCTGTTCGGTTCTAAGGATGCTTATTGAAATCAGCTGAAAAACCGACTAAGTGTATAGCTTGTGCTGAAGGCAGTTATTGTTTGAACCATAGGCAGTCAGCACTTTGGTTTATATAAGTTGAACGCCAATTATGTTAGGCTTGCAGGCTTAAAAAATGGGGCATCAATCAATAAAGTTGATTGATGTCCCATAGCCGATTGAATAGAAAACAATAAGGCAAAGATTTTGTTTATGCCCGAAGCCGCGGCTTTTGGCGCTTGCACTTTTCCAATTGAAAGGAGGGATGGCGAAATGTTAGAAACCATCAGCCTACGTGAAGTTTACTTAATTTTGAAGAATCGAATGCGGCTGATATTGGCCATTACCATCGCATTCATGATTATGACAGCGTTGATATCGTATTACATGATTACACCAATCTACCAAACATCTACTCAGCTGCTGATCAGTCAACAGCAGACTGAAGCTGGGCTGGATAGTCAAAGTATCGAGACAGATTTGCAATTGGTCGCTACATACAGTGAAATCATTAAGAGTCCAATCATACTTGAACAAGTAGTCAGCCAGTTGGAATTAGGCATATCTTATGAAGAGCTTCAGGAAAAAGTAACTGTAGAAATTGCAGAAAGTTCTCAACTGCTTAATATAGTAGTGGCGGATGCAGATCTTGCAGCAGCTGTGAAAATTGCCAATAAGACCGCTGAAATTTTTGAAGTGGAAATCATGGAATTAATGAATGCAGACAATGTCTCAATTTTGTCGCCGGCTGTGGTCATGGAAAATCAGACACCGATATCGCCAAATCCTCCACTGAATATTTTGCTGAGTGCAATTGTTGGTCTCTTGGTTGGAGCGGCCCTCGCGATGATCTTACGCTATTTGGATACGACACTCAGAGGTGAAAAGGATATACAGGATGTACTGGGAATTCCTGTACTTGGATCTATCTCACCGATGAATGAAGAAGAAGACATTCCGGCTAATGAGCCGATTGCCTTTAAACGTAGGGAGGCATAAGTGAATGGTGAAAAAAAAGAACAAACCGGAAGTGAAGAACAGGAAATTGATAGCATTTACCAATCCGAAATCGAGGGTCTCGGAACAGTTCAGAACCTTACGAACAAATCTTCATTTTTCTTCTCCAGATGGAGATATCCAATCACTGGCAATCACCTCCGCTTCTCATTCTGAAGGAAAGTCGACCACTGCGTCGAATTTAGCGATTGTCTTTGCTCAGGAAGGAAAGCGTGTGTTGCTTATTGATGCGGATATGAGAAAACCAACAATGCACGAAACGTTTAAAATTACGAATACACGTGGGCTATCAAGCGTACTGACTCGTCAAATTGCGTTAAAAGTGGCGATCCAGTCGGCTGAAATTAAAAATCTTGATCTTTTGCCATGTGGGCCGATTCCGCCAAATCCAGCAGAATTGCTGAGCTCCCATAGTATGGATTTGTTTTTTGAACAGGCATTGGACACTTACGATTTGCTGATTTTTGATACACCGCCTGTTTTATCTGTGACCGATAGTGTAATTTTAGCGAATAAATGTGAAGGTACCCTCCTAGTGGTCAATTCTGGAAAGACAGAACGGGAGTATGCGCTCAGAGCCAAAGAAGCCCTCACTGCTTCGACGAAAACCCGTTTGCTTGGAGCGGTGATTAATAACGTAAAAGTCCAAAAGGATGCTGCCTATGAACAGTATTATGGTACGGATAGCTAATGTGTTTGGAAAGCCAAAAAAGTTCAATCAGAAAACTGATTGAACTTTTTTTATAGTTTATTGTGTTCGCTCCTGCAGATCTACTGGTCGAATGGTTCCCCAGCTGGAGACGTCAATGGTGACCTGCAACTCGCGTGCTGACTCGAGTTGTGGACCAAGTCCCTGCTCTACATAGTATTGTTCTAGTTGGGGGGCTGTGACGTTGCCACCATAAACAGATCCTTTAATGGCTCCGAAGAAAGATTCATTATCGATTCGGTCGATGACGGCAAAGCCATCATCCGCCTCTTTTAAAGTAAAGTAAACCGAATTGTCGTCCGTGATGGAAGACGTTTGCAAGTCGGGATATTGCAACATGACATATTCTCCGTAGAACGGATCAAACGGATCAAAAGGTTCGGCTCTTAATACATACTGCTCACCGAACCAGGAAGCTGCGTAATAACTAACGAGCAAGATGACAACAACTGTTGTTTGAATGATTGGGAAGAGCCAGGATTTCATGGTTGAACACCTTCTTTCCTGCGATTAATCCACCAGGCTATAGCTGACAACAGGAACAACAGCAATGCACCTATCAGGAAGAAGAGTGACATGTCGAGCCGTTCCCAAGCATAGATGACATAAATGACGAATTGCACAACAATGAAATAGACAAAGCCAAGTCCCAAAGGTTCATTTTGTCGCTGGGCGATGATCAGGTAAGCAAGGGCAGATAATTCAGCAACCACTGCTAAACCGATTGCCGTTTCATCAAAAAGTAGCAACCCGATAGATCCCGTAACAGCAATCCACATGACAAATCGAAATTTGAAAAAGCCCAGTACCAGCACGACAATGCCGGCGATGGCTAAAGCGATAGCTTCTGCCATATGGCTTTCATCGATCACGCTGATGAACGTTTGTCCACGAACTGCTAAATAAGCTACAATCAGCATACCTGCTACCAGCAAATAAAGCGGGCGAATCATCCGCTGCTTGTTTTCGGGTACGATAAACAGGAGCAGCACAAGTGCGAACAGGGTCCAAATCGGCCATAGTGAGCTGTCATAATCCACAAGTCCCCATAGCATGAAGCCAGAAGCAAATAGCAAAATCCAACTGAAAGCCACTGGTGCAAAGCTATTGCTGAAGTAAAACCACGCTACGGTAACGGCGATAAAGATGCCCCATTCCAGCCATCCGATGTCAGGCAGGAACGATAGTAGCACTGCTGCGCCAAAGAAAAAGCCAATGACGGTATAAGTGAGGTTCCGCCAGTAAAAGAAATGGGCAAGTGTTGCAAGAAACATCGCCCATGGCAAAGCGGAGTTTGCCAACGGAAAATGAAACGTTTGTGCAGTTACCAGTAAAGTGGCACCAAACATCGCGAGACCGATCACCCTAAAGAGGAGCGGAGAGCCAACAGCCTTTTTCTCCGAGAAATAGGCAATGCTGTAGAAAATCCACATTAAAGCGAGCATCATCAAAACTCTTGCCAAATCCGGTATTGCGTGCCAATTGGCCGCAATAAAACTAAAAATCGCCAGAGAAAAGAAAATTAAGCCAATCATCAACAGCAGCGGCAGCTTTTTAGGGGCGGGCTGACGCTTTTCGAACGCTAGAATCTGTTCGGCTGTTTCTGGATCCAGCAGTCCGGCCTGCTGCCATCTCTTCAATTTTTGCTCCGTGTCCATGTCTATCCCCCCAGTCTATTTACCTTCATTATATCCTTTATTTATAGGATGAGATAGGTAAATACCAGGGAATAAAAAGAAAACATCAGACAGTGGATAACCCATCCATGTCTGATGTTTTTTATTCCTGAAGCTTTACTACGACCACGTCGTCGATCACACGAATGGATTCCAGAGATGGCCATGCTTCCATCTCTGCAAACCAATCGCTTCCCGCAATTTCCTGACGTTCCTGCTCAGAAATGAATTGATAAGTAACTCCGAAATGATCTTTCATCATGGCACTATAGTGATAAGGCAGTGGAATGATGCTATCCCCTAAGGGGCCTGTCATTCTTGGTATATTCTCGGGAATGACCCGTGTGCTCAATGAGGACCCCAATTGTACACGACCGATTAATGCCAGTTTCGATTCTGCAGTGACGCCTTCCGTTTGTTCAACTCTACTGATCAGCCGATTAACGAAAGCGGTTGATTTCTCATACTTCAAATCCATGTTCAGGTAAGAGATATTTGAAATAATCGCGAAGTTGAAGATTACAGCGAACACAACCACAACGGATAACCATGAAAAGGCTTTTACAACAACGGTTGGTCTGGTGAGGTTCTCATAGAAAAGTATAGGCAGTACGTAGAAGCTGACAAGTGCAAGTACCATTAACATATGATAAACAACATCGGAAGATACAAAGTACAGAATATAGGCGGATAAAGGCATAAGCAACAGTAATGCCAAGGCAATCAGTGTCATCGGAATGTTAGCGAAGATGCGGTTCTGAGTCATCAAAAGGACAAAGCCAACAGCAATCAGTAAGAAGACAGCGACATTCAGCCATTCGAATAGATTAATTGGCGAATCAGCGTTGAACCCCCTGAAAAAGAAAGCGAGAAAAGAATTGTTTACTTGGCTGAAGCGCTCAAAGATAGAGCCGCTGCTGTCGCCGACTGAATCTAGCCCCTGGTAGCTTGAAATGTTTCCGGCAAAAAAGCTCGTATAAAGTTTGAAATTGATGGCATACAAGGCCATGCCAATGGTCCCCAAACCGAAGAAGCGGAGGATGTAGCTCTTCAATTGCTGGAAAGTGATCTTTCTACCTAAGATTTCATTGATCAGAAAAATGATGATCAACGTTGATAGGAAAGGCAAGTTGGCTTGGTAAACGCCGACACCTAGATAGAAAATGAATGAGCCCGGGATAAATCCATATTTATAAGTCTTGGTGATGAGCAGGGCCAACACTGTCAGCAAAGAGCCAAGCATATAGCCATCTGCTGTAAACATATAAGAAAAGGTGGATGCTATGGTTGGGAACGTAACAATCAGTCCGCTGATGGCAACGATTGAAAAGGTCTTTTTCAATTGGAACAGTTCTGTCAGGATGACAGCTGTCAACGCTAGATAAAGAATGGACAAGCTGCCATTGATCCATGGCAAGTCAAAATAAGAGCTGATTCCGCTGAACGGGGACAGAAAAAAGCGGCCAAGATTTCCTTTTAGCTGCGGGCTGTGCATATTGACTAAACTATCGTGATTGGGCAGCATATTGGTGAATACAAACATATGGCATAAAAATCCAATGATGGCTGCTGACAGAAACGCTAATTTCCATTGTGGCTTGATTGCTATTTTCCATTTTGATAAAAATTCTTCGGGCATTTTCGATTGGCTCCTCGTCTATTTGAGATGAACTAGAAAATTGAAATTTTCAAATGATTAAATAAGGGTGGATGCTAAGAAATTGCTTTAGACGGACCCTTTCCGTGAGAGAAGCGATGAGACTCCTCGTAATAAGCTCCAGTGGGTTTCATCGCTTACCTGCTTAATAAGTGGAGACTCTGAAGAGGGCACTACAGCGGCAAGGTTAGAAATCCAAGCAGGTGCTGAGCGTTCTACATTACCTGTTTGAACCATACCCTATCGGCACGAAAGTCGAGTTGTTTTCGAAATATTCACAGTGGATTGGCACCCATGGAAACTTAACTTATAAGTTCCGGTAACTTCAGTTTAGTTTGGTTGATAAATTCCATTTCTAATAATAGCAAATTTTGTTTGGGAAAAATAGAGCTTTTGTTCAGTCTCTATGAGCATGGCTGTGACATATGCTATAATTTGAAGCAATCAGTCTTTTACGAACGGAAGGTGAACTATGTATGAAGTTAATCACAATCCTCATTCCTGCCTATAATGAAGAAGAAGTCCTGGAGACGCTTCTTGAGCGTTTGTTGCTAGTGACTACAGAAATCTCGAATTACCAGTTCGAATTTTTATTTGTCAATGATGGCAGCAGGGATCGGACACTGGAAATGCTAAAAGAAATGTCTACCCTTCATCCGCAGATCGCCTATATTAATCTCTCGCGGAATTTTGGGAAAGAAGTCGCAATGCTGGCTGGCATCGATCATGTTAATGGGGACGCTGTTATCATCATCGATGCAGATCTACAGGATCCCCCTGAAATGATTCCAGAGATGATTTCCTACTGGGAGCAGGGATACGACGATGTATTTGCGAAACGAAACAGCCGTGCCGGGGAAACCTGGTTCAAGAAATGGTCGTCCAATTCGTATTACAATATTCTGGACAAAGTTTCGAATATTCCCATTCAAAATAATACAGGTGATTTCCGGCTGCTTGACCGCAAATGCATTGAAGCCTTAAAGAAAATACGAGAGTCTCAGCGATACACGAAAGGGATGTTCAGCTGGATTGGCTTCGACAAGAAAGAAATTCTTTTTGACCGGGATCCACGAGCCGCCGGAACGACTAAATGGAATTACCCGAAATTAGTGAATCTAGCGATTGATGGCATCACTTCATCTACTGTGCTGCCACTTAGAATTTCTTCTTTTCTCGGAATTCTCGTATCGTTCTTGGCTCTGTTATACATGCTGTTCTTATTTTTCCGGACCTTGATTTTCAATGATTCGATTCCAGGATACCCGTCCATGATGTCCGTTATTCTGTTTCTTGGGGGCGTCCAGTTGATTTCATTGGGGGTTATTGGCGAATACTTGGGCAAAATTTTTATTGAAACTAAAGGTCGTCCAGTTTACCTGATCGAAGAATATTATTCTAACTACCGACAGTACGAAACCCAGAAAGCTCAAGAAGAAAAGACCTTTCAACTAAAATAAAAGCATAGCCCTATCACTGGAAGTTGAAAACTTGGAGTGGTGGGTTTTTTATTGCCTATTTTTTTAGAGCCATAAAGGGTCAGTGCTGAACTGAATGGAAGATGGACTACGTAAGTTGACCTATACATGTTCAAACTTTAGATATCCCGTAAACCCACTCCGCTTTCGAGCCCGCATATTGTGGACTATGTAGTTGACTCGACAGAATTTTGCGGTGGCTGCTGCCATGGACTTGTATTGAACTAACTCGGGCTCTAGAAACGAGTCGATTTCTCCCTCAGTCACTGCGTTTCCGTTTTTGGAGTCTCCTTTGTTTTGCTTCGTATTTCTCTATCTCTCTCATGAAAAAAGAGAAAAAGAACTCGTCGCTTTACATTAAGTGAAACCCTTAGCGCCAGCGCGTCTACGGGATGGGCGCCGCTAGAGACAGATGTTTTCCGCGGCTCATAGCGAGAGCCGCGCCCTAAGCAACCGAAGTGGTGTGAAAAAGCTATTTCTTTAGTTTAACTTAATGTAGAAATAAAAACGGAAATCACTCAAAAATTGATTTAGTTCTTTTCGAAAAGGGAAAAGAAAAGAAATGAAGTCTCCGGACTATAAAGATGAATGGTGGCTGCAAAATGATTATCGATCCACTGAATATGACCGCAAAACAAAATTATAAACGATTGATTGGCAGTGTTGTGCCGCGCCCAATCGCTTGGGTATCCACCAGGTCTGTAGATGGCATCGCCAATTTAGCGCCTTTCAGTTTTTTTACAGTGGTATCGCGCAATCCACCGATGTTGGCTTTTTCTGTTGGAGAAGGGGTAGAGGAACGCGCGGGTACCGTCAAAGACACATTGCAGAACACACGGGAAAACAAGGAGTTCGTCATCAATATTGTAACTGCGTCCTTGGCTAATGAAATGGCAAGAAGCGGCGAACATGTACCGAGGAAGTTGATAAATTCGACTACGCGGGCTTGACGGCTGCCGAATCGATTGAAGTTTCTGTGCCGCGTATTCTAGAAGCACCTATCAATATGGAATGCCAATTGCACGACATCATCCAATTAGGGGACGATCATCTGGTGATTGGCAGGCTTGTTAAATTCCATATCAAAGATGAGCTGTATCAAAATGGCCGCATCAGTATGGAAAAGCTGGCGCCAATTGGCCGTTTAGCTGGAAATTACGCCCCGGTGGAAACCATTTTATCATTGCCAAATGAACAGTTGGATAGCATCTCGAAAAAACCTATTGATAAATCTGAAAAACAGTAATTGATTGCCAATACCGCTTTTGCTTATTCAATGGAATAACGGAGAGCGGTTTTCTATATCACGCCGATTGTAAAATTAAGCTAGACAACTAAAAAAGTCATTCATGGTACACTCATCATGTATTTTCCGACCAAAGAAAAACAGAGGAGTGATCACGAATGACCTACACCCATCTTATCACGGATGAACTGGTGATGATAGAAGCCTATTACCATCAAAATATACCTGTGGCGCAAATCGCCAAACGCCTGAATCGTTCCAGACAGCCGATTTACAATGTCATCAACTTCCTGAAATCGGGCCACTCAGCCCTCGACTATTACACCCAGTACGAGAAAAACAAGAAGCGCTGCGGTCGACTTTCAATCGTCTTGCCGGAGGAACAGAAAATCTATATCCAAGACATGGTGGCTAAGGGGTGGACACCAGACGTCATTGTGGGCCGCGCAGAGATGGCTCTTGATTGTTCCATACGCACCCTCTATCGCATGTTCAAAAGTCGGATCTTTGATGCAGCCACACTGCCGATGAAAGGGAAACGGAAACCCAATGGTCACCAGGAACGCCGCGGAAAGCAGGCGTTCAAACGGCATATTTCCGAAAGGGAATCCGATTATCCTTCTTTCAAAAAAGAGTTTGGGCACATCGAAGGCGATACCATTGTGGGCGTCCGCCACAAAAGTGCTGTGATCACGCTGGTCGAAAGGCTAACGAAAGTGATCATCGCCTTGAAACCTACAGGACGTAAGGCAGGCGATATTGAAACCGCGTTGAACCAGTGGTTTCAAGGAATCCCAAGAAATCTGTTCAAATCCATCACCTTTGATTGCGGGAAGGAATTCTCCAACTGGAAGCCGCTGTGCAACCGACACGACGTCTCGATTTACTTTGCGGATCCCGGAACGCCTTCCCAGCGCGCCTTGAATGAAAATTCCAACGGACTCCTTCGAAAAGACGGCTTGGCAAAGGAAATGGATTTCAACCAGGTCGATCAACCGTTCATTTCCGCGGTGGCTGACAAGCGGAATAATATCCCGCGGAAGTCGCTGGATTACCGTACACCCCTGGAGGCATTTTTGAGTCACCTGAATGGAGTGGACTTGTCTAGCTTATATTGACAAACGGAATCATTAAAAAATAAGAAAGGAGTGTTTTGATGGGCTTGGATATAGGGAAAGTCAGCTTCCGACGATTGCGGCGAGATCATTTGCCGCAGCTCTATGAATGGATTACAAAAGAACCGCCTGCCACCCGCTTTTGGGGTTATATGCAGGGCGCCACGTATGGACAGTTTGTACAAGAGTTCACGGCTAGCATTAAAGGCAAGGATCCGACAAAACCCTATATCATTTATTACGAAGAAACACCGATCGGTTATATCCAAACCTACCAATGGGACGATTACCCGGGGTGCGAAAAATACGAAGAGCTGCAAAAAGCCGCTGGACTGGATGTGCTGATTGGGGCTAAGAGCTATCGCAACAAAGGACTTGGTTCCAAAATACTTCAAAAATTTCTAAAAGACATCATCTTTGCGGACTCAAAAATCCAATTCTGTGTAACTGATCCGGACGTTCGGAACACAGTCGCGATCCGGGCCTATGAAAAAACTGGCTTCCAACAGACTCGGCTGGTTGATGAAGTGCTCGATGAGCCAAGACCCGTCATGTTGATGCGCTTGGGGCGCAAGGAAGTGAAATAAGAAAACCGTTTACTGGGAATTATTCCAGGTAAACGGTTTCTTTTATGCAGTAGAGATAGTTGTTTTTTTTCTATTGAAGATTCTTTTCGCTTTCTACGATGGCTAAATCGATGGCGTCCAGTGGCTTTTCAATCATTGCACCGTGTCCGACTGCTAGCAGCTGTGGATTTAACTGGCGGATTTTGCGTGCACTTTCGAGCGCTACCTGCTTGTTCCAAGTTGCAAATGCGGGAAATGGAAACAACGCTTTAAATGTCCCGGAGACGGCGATGCCGCCACGTGTCTGAAAAGCATCTCCTGCAATAAGAAACTGGTTGCGCACATCCACTAATGAAATGGAGCCCGGCGTATGGCCGGGCGTATTGACCACTTTCAGAGAGCCGACCTGTTCGCCTTCCTCGAGCAAGCGGTCCGGCTGCGTCTTAACGTTCTTAGGAACCCCGCCTTTAACCGGTGAGTCGGGTTCGCCAGGCAACAGACTCGTATCACCAGCGAGCAGACGCGCATCACGCGACGACATGCTGACAACGGCATCCGGCCATTCACGCTTGATGGCATCGAGCGCGCCAAGATGGTCGATATGAGCATGGGTGATGATAATCTGGGTTAAAGGCTTTTTCAAGACCTTGATCGACAATAAAATCTGTTTAGCATTAAATCCTAAAGCGGCATCGACCAAAGTCAATTCCGTTCCTTCATCAATCACATAACAGTTTATGGGAAAAAATCGAGACATGAACGTTAATTGATAAACAGGTCCTTTTTTCGTCATCTGCACAGCCAATCAGCTCCTTAAGGATGTTGTAAGTTAGTATCAGTTTACCCTGTTTGGAATGTAGGGAAAAGCTGTTTTGAAAGTAAATGAAGCAGAATGGAAAGTATTTCAGTGGTTACGGAAAGTATTTCACCGGTTTGGAATGTATGTTAAGGAGTTTGGAATGTATATCCAAAAAAATGGCAAAAAAACTCAAGTTCATAAAGAATTTATGGCAATAACAGATTTTTTCCATCATGCTCCTTATAATAAATGAAAGGGGGCAGACTCATGAAATATTTTGCGGTATTATTACCAATGAAAGACGCTGATAAAAGCCGAGAGTTTCGGCCGCAGCATTTGGCGTTTCTGAAAGACAAGCGCGATAGCGAACAAGTGACAGCCAATGGCAAGTTTACAGATGGTTCTGGCGGACTGGTTATTTACCGGGCCGAATCATTCGAAGCCTGCGAAGCATTGGTGAAGGCAGATCCATATGTTGTAGAAGGCGCCAGAAAATACGAAATCTTTGAATGGGATGCGGTTTGGGCGGAGAATGCCACATAAAAGGCATGGAACAAATTGAGGAGGAAAATCGGTGCATGAGTTAACAGGTGTTTTGCCAGTTTTGCGCAATATGAAAGAATTTGAACGCTTGCTCAACAGCGACCATGAATACATTATTTTTTTGGAAATCCGATTGGCACAATTGAAGCAACTGGTACAAGTTGCAAAAAAAGCGAACAAAAAAGTCATTCTGCATGTCGATTTGATTCAGGGATTGAAGACAGATGCTTATGGGTTTGAGTATTTAGTGAGGGAAGTCAAACCGGATGGCATTGTTTCAACACGCAGCAACGTCATCTCTTTGGCGAAGAAAAATAATTTACTGACAATCCAGCGCTTGTTTTTGCTCGATAGTCAGGCACTTGAACATAATATTAATTTAATCAATCAAGTCAAACCAGACTATATCGAGATCCTGCCAGGAATCATTCCTTCAGTCATCAAGGAAGTGTTCAATAAGACAGGCATTCCAGTGATCGCAGGCGGTTTGATCCGCACAAAAGAAGATATTCAATTAGCTTACGACGGTGGGGCAAAAGCGATTTCAACGTCACAGCCTGAACTTTGGGAATTATAAAAAGTTGACAGCGTTTTCATAAGCTGGTAACTTAATAGTTACAAGTTAAGAACTGTGTTGGAGAAATGGAGACCCACACTGAAATGAGCGCTTCTCGCAGAGAGGTGGCTCGGTTCAGTGTGGGTCTTTTTGCGTTCTTCTAAAAGCGGTTCAAAAACGAAAAGCAAAGGGGTGCATGAAATTGACGGAATTTTTAGCGGAATTAATCGGCACCATGATTTTGATTATTTTTGGAGCTGGCGTTGTGGCTGGTGTGGTTTTAAAGGATTCGAAAGCTGAAAACAGTGGCTGGGTAGTCATTACCATTGCATGGGGACTGGCCGTTACCATGGGTGTTTATGCAGTAGGAAATTTTTCAGGAGCGCATATAAATCCAGCAGTGACGCTTGGGTTCGCAGTTGTTGGTGATTTTCCTTGGGCTAAAGTGCCAGTTTATATTACAGCACAGATTCTTGGTGCTATCATCGGCGCGGCCATCGTCTTTTTCAATTATTTGCCGCATTGGAAGCGGACCAAAGATGCAGAAACGAAGCTTGGTGTATTTGCAACAATTCCTGCAATCCGCCAGCCATTTTCCAATTTGGTCAGCGAAATCATCGGAACTGCCGTATTGGTCATGGGCTTGCTGTTCATTGGCGCTAACGAATTCACAGAAGGCTTGAATCCATTGATTGTTGGTGCGTTGATTGTAGCGATCGGGATGTCACTTGGCGGCACGACCGGATACGCCATCAACCCAGCGCGTGACCTTGGCCCCCGTATTGCACATGCTTTGCTGCCGATTCCTGGTAAAGGGAAGTCAGATTGGTCATATGCTTGGGTTCCAATCGTTGGACCCATCTTCGGAGGTGTTTACGGCGCATTATTTTATAAAGCGCTGTTCACTGGAGTATACAGTTTGCCGTTTTGGATTATGAGTGTCGCCTTGTTGCTGGTTTTATTTGGTGCAGCAAGTGTAGAATTAAGAAAAGAACACACAGCAGCAGATACAATAGAAGAAAGTATTTCATAATCCATAGGGGGAGATCATTTTGAAAAAAGACTACATTTTATCTATAGACCAGGGAACGACCAGTTCACGTGCGGTATTATTTAATCACAAAGGTGAAATCGTCGAATCAGGCCAACAGGAATTCGAGCAATTCTTTCCGAAACCAGGCTGGGTAGAGCACGATGCCAATGAAATCTGGACTTCTGTGTTGTCATGTATGGCAGAGGTGTTGCGGAAATCGGACATCAGCCCCAGCCAAATTGCCGGCATCGGCATTACGAACCAACGTGAAACAACAGTGGTGTGGGACCGCCATACAGGTAAGCCGATTTATAAAGCCATCGTTTGGCAGTCGCGCCAGACAGACGGAATTTGCAATGAATTAAAAGAACAAGGATTGAATGAGTTATTCCGCAAGAAAACCGGTCTTTTGATCGATGCTTACTTCTCAGGAACAAAAGTGAAATGGATTCTTGATCATGTGGAAGGCGCACGTGAAAAAGCGAACAATGGCGACTTGATGTTCGGAACAATCGATACGTGGCTCGTGTATAAGCTATCAGGCGGTAAAACTCACGTGACGGACTACAGCAATGCATCCCGTACGTTGATGTATAATATTCATGACTTGGAATGGGATCAGGAGTTATTGGACATCTTGACAGTGCCGAAGAGCATGCTGCCAGAAGTACACCAATCATCTGAAGTTTATGCCAATACGGTCGATTATCATTTCTTCGGTCACGAAGTACCGATTGCCGGTATGGCCGGTGACCAACAGGCTGCTTTATTCGGCCAAGCTTGCTTTGAAAAAGGGATGGCGAAGAACACCTACGGCACAGGCTGTTTCATGTTGATGAACACTGGTGAAGAAGGTGTCGTTTCGGATCATGGATTATTGACGACGTTAGCATGGGGGGTTGACGGGAAAGTTGAATACGCGCTTGAAGGTAGTATTTTTGTAGCAGGTTCAGCGATTCAATGGTTGCGTGATGGTCTGAAGATTATTGAAAATGCACCGGAAAGCGAAAACTATGCGATGCAAGTCGAATCGACAGATGGTGTCTATATGGTACCTGCATTTGTCGGACTTGGAACTCCTTACTGGGATACAGATGCACGAGGTGCAGTTTTCGGATTGACACGCGGCACATCGAAAGCTCATTTCATTCGTGCGACGCTTGAGGCGCTCGCATATCAGACAAAAGACGTTGTGGATGTTATGATAGAAGATGCAGGGATCGAATTAAAGACTTTGCGTGTTGATGGAGGAGCGGTCGGTAATGATTTGCTGATGCAGTTCCAAAGCGATATTCTGGATGTTCCAGTGGAACGCCCCGTCGTCCAGGAAACGACAGCTCTTGGCGCAGCTTACTTAGCGGGTCTGGCAGTTGGATTCTGGAAAGACAAAGAAGAAATCGCACAGCAATGGAAGATCGACAAAACCTTTACATGTGATATGCCAGTTGAAGAAAGCGAAAAGCTTTACGAAGGCTGGAAAAACGCAGTAGCGGCAACACGATCATTTAAACCAGCGAAATAACCTACAAGTTAATAACGAGAGATATACGGCCGGAGACTATGAGAGACCAAGCCAGTTTTGCAGAAAAAATTCTGTAGCTGTGCCTGGATCTCTCTTTTTATATGCAAAAACGGGTATACAGGGTAGACAAGAACATGTTTTAGACACCGCTTCGGGAGTGGGTCACACCAGCCCACAGATACTCTAGTGAGGAAGATTTACTTGCTGATCCTGTGGAATTCAAGTTTTTCTATGTACACAAAGAAAAGAGACGCAAAAATGTGGATTCCTTAGACGCAGGAAAGTATACAGGAGCATGGCAGTTTGCTTTGCGCATTTAATCAACCATCTAACAAATAGAGTTGTTTTCTAGCCAATTTGCAACTGGTTAATCAGCAAATAGAAATTTCGCAAACAACTGTCCGTGTGACTCTTAAAAGAAACAGCGGAAAGCGTAAGCCTGGAGTGATTTTTCAAACATTTGATAGATACGTATTCCACCCAACTCAAACAGAAGAAAAGGAGCAGATCAACTTATGAAATTCTCAAGCTTAAACAGAAACGACCGGTATGAACAAATGAAGAAGACGCAATTGGACGTCCTAGTTATTGGGGGCGGAATTACAGGCGCGGGAATCGCGCTTGACGCAGCCGTACGCGGCATGGACATAGCCGTTATAGAGATGCAGGATTTCGCAGCGGGTACGAGCAGCCGTTCGACCAAATTGGTTCACGGTGGCTTGCGTTACCTGAAGCAATTTGAAATAAAAATGGTAGCCGAGGTCGGCAAAGAACGCGAAATCGTCTATGAAAACGGACCGCATGTCACGACTCCCGAATGGATGCTCCTGCCGTTTTATAAAGGGGGAACGTTTGGTCCGTTAAGCACCAATGTCGGACTGCGTGTCTATGACTTTTTGGCGGGCGTCAAAAAAGGCGAACGCCGCAAAATGTTGAGCAAAGGAGAGACATTGCGCCGCGAGCCCCTACTTAAGAAAAAAGACATTAAAGGCGGCGGCTATTATGTGGAATACAAAACCGATGATGCGCGCCTGACAATGGAAGTCATGAAGAAAGCCGTCGAAAAAGGCGCGTTGGCAATGAATTATGCAAAAGTGAAAAGCTTCATTTACGATAATGGCAAAACAGTTGGCATACGGGTGGAAGACCAGATTGATGGCACCATTCATGAATTGTTTGCAAAAAAAATCGTCAATGCCGCTGGTCCATGGGTCGATACATTGCGCGACGAAGACCACTCGAAATTCGGCAAGACCCTGCAGCTGACAAAAGGCATTCACTTGGTATTTGATGGCCGACGCTTCCCATTAAAGCAGGCAATCTATTTCGATATGCCGGATGGTCGGATGGCGTTTGCAATTCCGCGTCAAGGCAAAGTCTATGTGGGAACGACAGACACGGTTTATAAACAAGACATCGCCCATCCTACGATGACACTGGAAGATCGCAATTATGTCTTAAAGGCGATTGACTTTATGTTCCCAGAAGTAGCTATTACAGAAGCTGATATCGAGTCTAGCTGGGCTGGCTTGCGTCCATTGATCCACGAAGAAGGCAAGGACCCATCCGAAATTTCGCGGAAAGATGAAATTTTCGTATCGGATTCTGGCTTGATTTCGATTGCAGGTGGTAAATTGACTGGCTACCGTAAAATGGGGGAGAGTATCATTAATCTGGTAGCAGAGCAATTGCATAAAGAAGACGGAGTCAACTATCCGAAAAGTTCAACTAAACGGTTACCGATTTCCGGCGGCGAAGTGGGTGGTTCTCAAGGCTTTGAAACCTTCATGGCTGACCGTATCTATCAAGCGAGTGGAATGGGACTGACACCTGATGCAATGCGTATGCTTGTCAACCGCTACGGAGCGAATGTCGACCAAGTTCTGCGTTTCTATACGACCGGCTTGGACGAAGCAGCACATGCTGAACTTGATCCGCTGGTGTACGCAATGCTGCGGTATTCCATGGAATATGAAGCCGCCTATAAGCCGATCGACTTCTTTATTCGTCGTACGGGTGCTTTGTACTTTGATATCCACTGGGTACACGCACATAAAGAAGCAGTCATCGCTTATATGAGCAACACCCTCGGATGGACTGGCGAACAGGCTGCGGATTACCGCGCTGAATTGGATAGTTTGTTGTATGAAGCAGTTCATCCTGTGGAAATATCTTCTCAAAGCTTAAGCTGAATTTAAACCGATCCCATCCGCAATCAGTAAATTGATTGCGGATGGGATTTTTTGTGCGAATAACAAAAAATTCAACTTCTTGATCAAATCCTTCTACTGCTCAGAATCGTGTTATAGTAAACAATAAAGTTTAACTATTCTGACATAGATAGGAGTCGCCGTCATGACCAAATCAGAGTTACTAGAAACCTATGAAGAATCTTCACAGCAATTAGCAGGACATGGATGGAGGAACGTAGCTGTTTTAAAAGATGCCTTTGAATCAATTGACGGTGATGTCAAAAGTGATAAATACGGAAGTGGAGCTGTCATCGAAGATTTTCAGCAACAAATGGCTGAGTTTTTAGGAAAGGAAGCTTCGATTTTTTTCCCAAGTGGGACAATGGCTCAACAAATTGCTTTGCGCGTTTGGTGTGATCAAAATGGCGTTAAAAAAGTAGCGTATCATCCCTTAAGCCATCTGGAAATTCACGAAGAAGACGGATTGAAGGAATTGCATGGCATCGAAACTATTTTACTAGCTGATAAAGAACGTGTCATTGAATTGGAAGACGTCACGTCGATGGATGAAGAAATAGCCTGTTTGCTATTGGAATTGCCGCAGCGTGAAATCGGTGGTCAGTTGCCGAGTTTTGAAACACTCCAAGCGATTTCAGCGCATTGCCGCCAAAACGGCATCAAGCTCCATTTGGATGGTGCACGTATTTTGGAATGTCTGCCTTATTACAAAAAATCTATCACAGAAGTTTGTTCGTTATTCGATTCGGTATACTTGTCGATGTACAAAGGAATTGGTGGAATTGCAGGTGCTATTTTAGCAGGTGACCAAGAGTTTATGGCACAAACAAAAATTTGGAAAAAACGCCATGGAGGAGACTTAATTTCATTATATCCCTACATTCTCAGCGCGGAAACGTACTTGGCCCAACGCAAAGACCGGATGGAGGAATATTACCAACATGCAATTGAGCTTGCAGCATATTTTAATTCATGTGAAGGGATGTCAACGATACCGGAGGTTCCAGTTTCAAATATGTTTCACGTCCATTTCCAGGAGGCGCCTGAGAAGATTGCGCCTATACTGACGGAAGCGCAACAATATATGGATTTAGGAGTTACAGGTTATTTAAAGGCTGAACAAATAGGATGTTCATTTGAAGTCAGTTTAGGAGATCAATACAAACTGATTTCTAGAAGTAAAGTAGCAGGTGTATTTGAGAGGTTGGATGAAAAAATGAAAAGTTTGAACTAAATGGAAGCTGTCAAGAAAGTCTGTCGTAGACTTTTTCGGCAGTATTTTGATTGACTTAAAAAGAAAGATACACAAAGCAAAGAGTGGAAGAATTTTTCCGAAAAGTTTATAATTATAGAATATTCGGAAAAAAGGCAGGTGAAAGCATGAAACAACTACGGCACAAGCGCTATTGGCAAACAGGAGCATTGAGCGGCGCAATCAGTGCTGTTGTTTACATGATTCACGTTATTATGGGAGGCATATTATGGAACGGCTACAGTCATATACGTCAAACAATCAGTGAACTAACGGGCAACGGGGCACCGGATGCTGAAATGTTGAGGGTCTTCACCATTGGTTACGGGATTCTTGCGGTCATTTTTTCAATAATTGTTTATGTGCTATTCCGAAAATACCAAGTTCATAGAATTGCTCAGTTTGGAGCTATCCTGCTGCTTATCATGCATATCGCATCGCTGATTGGTTATAGCTTGTTTCCCTTAGAGCAGGGAGGCGAAGTACTGACTTTCGGCAACTTTATGCATTTGGCAATAACCGCTACCGTGGTGATTGCAACGGTCGGTGCAATGTTTGCAATTGGCTATGGGCTATGGTTGACCAAAGATTTTCGGGCTATCGGTCTCTTTACGCTTGCTTGTGCAATCGTTATCGTCCTGGCTGGGATAGCAACGCCGATTGTCTTTAATCGCGAGATGCCGTTCGCAGGACTTGTCGAACGTGTCATCATATTCACCCTGCAACTGTGGACTTTCGTGCTATCACTTTATCTGTACAGGCTGCCTCAAATTGTGGACATGGATGTAAAGCGTCGCGGTCTGATAGAAGTATTTAAAGAACGTTGAAATGCCCGACACGGCAATACCTTGTCGGGCATTTCTTAAATCTTATTGAACTTTTTCCGCTATAGGAACAGTGCGGTCTTTAAAGATGAATTTCTTGCTGAAGACGTAATTGGCGACCAGGACGATAACATTAGCTAGAATTTTGGAAACTGTGCCATTGATGCTCAATAATCCCACCAACAGTATCATGGTGCCTAAATCCATGAAAAAGGACAGCACTCGGAATCCGAAAAAGGAACCCATTTCGGCAAAACGGTCGCGCCAATTGTTGGTGACACTTTTAAAGACATAACGCTTGTTGACGATAAAAGCGAAGACGACGGCGAACAGCCAGGCAATGGTTGTCGAAATGCGGTAATCCAGATGGAACAGCTCTTCACATGCCCAATAGACAACGATATTGACGACAGTGGTCCAACCGCCCATGATCAAGTACATGAGTATGCTGCGCCAGTCTTTTGTTAACAAGTTCTTCATGGAATTCCCCATTTTCTCTAATAAGTTGATTACGGTTTAATGGGTAGTAGAAGTTCATTCTAGCAGATGGGATCTTTCTTTATTTGATGTATCTGCGGTTGCGGAAATACAGTGAAATGGCTCCGACACAACTCAGGAAGGAAATCAATAACCCAGCCATGAATCCTTCCGGTCTATAGTTTAGCGCAATCGCGTACTCACCGTATCATGATTCCTTGACCAAAACGGCATTTCACCGCTTCTAACAAGGTCATGAAACAGATCGGAAAAGTGGATGTATTGATTAAAAGCATCCAAAGCCAATGCTATAAAAAAGCAGTCTTTCACTGAAATTCTATAGAAAATCAACACACCCATGAGAAACACGAGCACAGAGAGTATGACTAGATGAAAATCGATTTTCTTTGCCGTGAAAACGACACCTCGTTTAGACGTTTGATGCGAACTGGATGTTTCGTTTCATTAGCTATTAATATACATGAATACTGATTATTTATCAGCAGGAAATGGTGCACCAGCCGGAATTTATTGAAGAGCCGGACAGATGATTCTAAAATAAACTGGTTTCAGGGAAAATAAGTTAGCGCATCTTTACATATTCTCCTGCGATAATGGGTAAAGAAGTATATCGAACGGGAACTAGATGGTTGCCAAGTTGAAACTGGAGGATGAGCAGATGAGAAAGATGAACCGGGGAATGATTACCTCATTAAGTGCAATCGGAGTGGCGCAGGCTTTAAAAATTGTCACCCATAAAACAGTAACAGGGCAATGGGATTGGAGACAGGCCTTTACGACAGGTGGTATGCCGAGCTCCCACTCAGCAGGAGTTTCTGCACTGGCTTCGTACGTAGCTGCCAATAAAGGCGCACGACATACGGAAACAGCTTTGGCCATCGTATTCGGTGTCATCGTCATGTACGATGCACAGGGTATACGACGCCATACTGGTGAGATTGCGCGGCTGGTCAATGAGCTAGAAGACAGCTTCGTGAAATTTTCAGGAGAATTCCCAAGCTTCGAATTTGTTCAACGCGAAAAGGAATTAAAAGAGCTGCTTGGTCATCAACCGATTGAAGTGGTTGCCGGTGCAGCTTTCGGGACAGTCCTTGGATTGGCTACAGCAGCAATCGAGAACCGCGTCCGTGAAACGGAAGAAAAAAAAGGCCGCTCAAAAGCTCAATTGTCATATGACGGACGTAGCCGCAGATTGACACGATCCCATTAAAAAATACAGCCATTTCTTCGGGGATGGCTGTATTTTTCCGTCCAAATTGGAAGACCGCACCTCGCCCGGCCAAGACCGCACCTCAACACACCAAAACCGCACCTCGCCCGGCCAAGACCGCACCTCAACACACCAAAACCGCACCTCATCAAATAAAAAAAGGAAGGCGTGAAGCCTTCCTTCAGTCACATCATCTTTTCCAATGCCATTTTTGCTTCCGAGGAAGTTTGCGTGTCAACTTGGATGCGGTTGATGATGCGTCCTTCTATCAATTCTTCGAGTGCCCAGGTCAAATGCGGCAAATCGATGCGGTTCATCGTCAAGCACGGACACATGTATGGATTAAGTGACACGATATCAAGATCAGGATGATCGGCAATCAAGCGATTGACCAAATTCATCTCAGTGCCGATTGCCCATTTAGTTCCAGATTCAGCTGCTTTGACCATATCGATGATGTATTTTGTCGAACCGGCAAAATCCGATTGGCTCACCACTTCATAGGTGCATTCAGGATGCACTAGGATATTGCGATCGGGTTCATTGGTCCGCAGGTTGTTGATGTGCTTCGGCAAAAAGTTCATATGGACGGAACAATGGCCTTTCCACAAGATCACTTGGACATCCTCGACCGGGCATTGCGCTTCAAGCTGTTGCTTGATCGGATCCCATATGGCCATGTGCTCGAGCGGAATACCAAGCTTGACCGCCGTGTTGCGGCCGAGATGCTGATCCGGTAAAAACAGCATGCGCTGCTTTTGTGTTAATGCCCAGCGCACCATCGGCTCGGCATTCGAAGAAGTCACGGTGGCACCGCCATTGCGCCCGACAAAAGCTTTGATGGCGGCCGTTGAATTAACGTAAGTCAGCGGCACGATGGTATCGCCAAACAATTCTTGCAGCTGTGTCCAGGCACGTTCAGTCTGATCAATATTGGCCATATCTGCCATAGAGCAGCCGGCACGCATGTCTGGAAGAATAACCGCCTGATCAGGAGTTGTTAGGATATCCGCCGTTTCCGCCATGAAATGAACGCCACAGAAGATAATATAATCCGCAGTCTGCTGTCCGGCAATTTGCGATAATTGAAGCGAGTCACCGGTGACATCGGCGTACTTGATGACTTCGTCTTTCTGGTAATGATGACCGAGTATGTATAAGCGGTCGCCAAGTTCGGCACGTGCCCGTTGCGCGCGTTCATGGAGTGCTTCCGTCGTCGCTTTTAAATAAGATTCCGGCATATCTTCGGTCTGCTGTAATTCTTTTAAGAATGAAGTCATTGATAGAGAGCCTCCTTATGTGAAATGGCTAAGTTCATGCTAATGTCCAGATTGTGTACGCTATGAGTCAAAGCGCCGATTGAAATCACATCGACTCCAGTATGACGGTAGGCAGCCAGATTTTTTAGATCGATGCCGCCGGAAGCTTCTGTGCGGATCGGTTCCGGGACAAGCTGAACCCAAGCAGCCATAGTTTCAGGTGTTTGATTGTCGAACATAATGGCGTCCGGTCGCGCAGCAATTGCTTCCTGCAATTGAGCCAAATTCTCGACTTCTACTTCAATCATGGTCATATGCCCCAGTGAGGACCGAACTTTTTGGACTGCCTGAGTGATGGATCCAGCGGCTGCGATATGATTGTCCTTCAGCATGACGGCGTCATACAGGCCATTTCGATGGTTGAATCCACCGCCGGTCCGAACTGCATATTTCTCGAACATTCTCAATCCGGGCGTGGTCTTCCGGGTGTCGACGATGCGGGTACGGGGAGAACCTAAAGCTTCAACACATTGAGCGGTTAAGGTCGCAATGGCGCTCATGCGCTGCACTAGATTCAATAACACACGTTCGCCTGCCAATAAAACTGCTACTGGTCCTTTAATCCGGGCGATTGCTTCACCTGCTTTCACAAAATCGCCGTCTTTTTTAATAAATTCCACTGTAATTTCCGAATCAAGAAGGTGATAGCCCCATTGAAAGCAGTCAAGTCCTGCAACGACGCCTTCCTGTTTCAAGCGGATTACGGCTTCGCCACGATCTCCTTGGTTGAATAAAACAGAAGACACGTCACGGTCTCCGATATCCTCTAGTAAAAAATTTTTGATAGCCTCTTCCGCTTTTAAGCGATTCATGAAACCGTCTCCTTATGCTGTAATTTCCTTGTTCCTATAGTCACGCCATTTACAGACAGCTGAACGGTTTTTCCTGTCCAATCCTCTGACACTGGTGGTGCATCGATACGATAATGGGCGCCGCGGCTTTCAGTGCGGAACAGTGCGGCTTGTGCAATGAGGCTGCTTGCTGTATAGCGGTGGATTTCCTTGATCTGCTGTCCTGAATAGTGCTGCAAATCAAATCGTAATAACGGAAAATCGGAAGTGAACTTTTTCAACTCGACTCCATCCCTTAAAATACCTACTTGCTCAGTCATGCGCATTTGCAAATCAGCAGGGAGGAGAAATTCTTTTGTCGGCTCTATTAATGGAAAGAACAACTCTTTTTGGCTGAACCCGCAGGTTTGTATTTTTTCTGCCAGACGCTTGGCGAACACAAGACTTTCTAGCAAAGAATTGCTGGCAAGTCGGTTGGCACCGTGAACACCGGTCGAAGCGATTTCTCCGATTGCATAGAGGTGAGGAATGGTTGTTTCACCCCATTCATTGGTTTGGACACCGCCCATATGGAAATGGGCTCCTGGCCGCACAGGAATAGGCTGCTTTTCAGGATTTATATGGTGGTGCAGGCAATTCCTATAGATGGAAGGAAATTTTGCTTTGAAATCCTGAAGATGGCGTGCATCAAGAAAAACAGGACCTTTCTGCTGCCAATGCCATTCGATGGCACGGGCGACGATATCCCGCGGAGCCAGTTCCCTCAGTGGGTGGACATCGGCCATGATGCGCTTTCCTTCCGAATCGATAAGTAAAGCGCCTTCTCCCCGAACTGCCTCGGAAATCAAGCCGCACGAATTGCCATTGATGGTAAAGACGGTGGGGTGGAATTGAACGAATTCCAAATCCTCCAGAACAGCGCCTGCGTGAAAAGCAAGAGACAAACCATCCCCAGTGGCAGCAATGGAATTGGAGGTTTGACTGTATAACTGGCCGATGCCACCGGTGGCCAAAATGGTATGCTGTGCTTGAATGAAGGAGCGTTTTCCAAAGGCGTCTTCCACAGATACTCCTGTACATTGGCCATCGTGCATTATAAGTTCCAAAACGGAACTGTATGGCAAGCGCTTGACCCGGTTTTCAGTCTTAGCTAGTAAATGCTGCAAAAGTTTTTTGCCAGTCTGGTCGCCGCCGGCATGAAGAATTCTTCGGGTGGCGTGTGCGGCTTCCTGACCAAGCGAGGGTTGGCCAGTGGCATCAGCATCAAAGGGTAACCCTTGTGACAACATAGCTTCGATGAGGGCTTGTCCTTCCCAGACCAAAAGCTCTACTCGTTCGGCATCTGCATGGTTAGCTGCAGCGGACAAGGTATCGGCGGCGTGGGATGCGGGATGATCACCTGGACCGATACTGGCGGCAATTCCGCCTTGTGCAAGAGCGGTATTGCTTGAAAACGGATCTTCTTTTGTGAGGACAGCGACCGAAAGGGAAGGAGGAAGAGAATTCGCCAGCATCAAGCCGGCAGCGCCTCCACCGATGATACAAATATCAATCATAAGTTTACACTACCTTTACAAGTGTCTTGACACTATTAATGACACAAAGATAGAGTGATTACAAGGTTAAAATCCTGCGCGATAAGAAATGAGGAAGAAATGATGATTTATTTAGACTATGCAGCAACCGCTCCGATGCGGCAATCGGCTATTAACGCCTATGCAGAAACAGCTAAGCAGGTTTTTGGCAATACCCAAAGCCTGCACGACGCGGGTTCAGCTGCTGCCAATCTGCTCGAGGCATGCCGAAGAACGTGGGGAAGCTTTCTTAATGCCCGGAGCGAGGGGATTTATTTTACGGGCAATGCATCTGAAGGCAATCAATTAGCCATCCGTTCCTTGCTGCGGGGCAGAAACAAGGAACTAAGGGAAATCGTTACAACAAAACTCGAGCATGCTTCTGTTTTAACAGCGTTGCACGAATTGGAGAAGGAAGGATATCGCATCAGGTATGTTCCAGTCGATACAGATGGCATTCTTGATTTTGAGCAATTTCAAAGTCTGGTTACCAAGCAAACGGCTTTGGTCGTGATCCAGCTTGTCAATTCGGAAATGGGAGCCATTCAACCTGTAACAAAATGTGCCGCCTATGCCAAAGAAAAAGCGGTTCCTTTGCATTGTGATATCGTCCAGGCGCTCGGAAAAATTCCGGTAGACATGTCGCAGTTGGGTGCTGCTTCGGCGGTTTGTTCAGGACACAAAATCGGCGGTCCGAAAGGTGTTGGAATAGTTTGGATGGACCCGAGTATCCACTGGGAATCGGTCTATGAGGGAACCACCCATCAGCAGGGCTTCCGTGCTGGAACTGTAGACATGCCAGGAATCGTATCGGCCACGATCGCTGGAAAAGAGGCAGCTGCGGAACAAAGGGAAGTGGCGGAGCATGCAGAAGAGTTGCAGCGATATTTGATGGAGCGGCTTCCGGAAGAAGTTTTGTTGACCGGAAACCCAGCAGGAAAATCACCCTTTATCCAAGGTCTGCTCTTGCCGCATGTTGAAGGGCAGTGGATGATGCTTGAATGCAACCGCCAGCAAATTGCAATTTCTACAGGCACGGCTTGCAAGATCGGTGCAGGGGAAGCGATGTCAGCTATGAACGCCATGGGAGTTGAGCAGGACGTTGCGCGAAAATTCATCCGGATTTCGCTTGCAAGAAATACCACTAGGCAGGATATCGATGCTTTTTTGCAGGTGCTCCGGTCATCGTTGGCAAAATCTGCGCTTTATTAATTTCTTTGTAAAGCTTAGATTAAGAAATTCTAAAGACTCTTCAAAAGGGATTGCGGTGTTTGGCAGATGGTATAAGCTGAGCGTAACGCCTAATCATTTTGAAGGAGGAAGATCATTTGAAAACTTCGTTTTTGAAAATGTCTGTTCCTGTTCTCGCCCTCGGATTTGTTTTGATGCCGCAAGTGGATACACAGGCTTACATGGCACTAAAAGCCCCAGCTTCTGAAGAACAAAAACTAGACGACAAGCCCGGGGCTGTAAGTTTAGGTCCCTACGAGAAAAAATTGGACGCACTCGAAAAAAACCTGCAGTCACTGGTGGCGGAACTGGATGACGAAGAAACTATCAGCTTTGAGCAATATCAGGAGTACCAGTCCACATTGGACGGATTGATCTTGGAATTGAACACTGTGTCTCAAGAGATCGAGTCAGAATCCTCAGCCTTAAATCAGAACTTCAAAGAACTGCTGATCGTTCAGGAAAAGATACACGAAATTGACGTAAAATAGACAACAAGTAAAATTAATCCAAAGAAACCGCAACTGTCATATCGACAATTGCGGTTTCTTTGGATGCTAGTTATTGGCAGGAGCAAAATCATTTAAAGATTGTTTTGGGGTAGGTCCGTATTTATTGCTGCCGGACTGGCTGTCCAATAAAGTGAATATGAACATTGCGATCCATCCAAGGATAGGAATAAAGCTCAACAACAGCCACCATCCTGAGCGTCCAATATCATGGAACCGGCGGACGGTAACGGATATGCTAGGAATTAAAACAATAAGAGAGAAAATAGTAGTTAATAATCCTACTTCAGGTGCAATTTCAAGACCTGCCATCATTTCAATAATTGTTAAAACTACTGAAATAACGGTAATCCCCAGTACAAACATCCAATATTCCTTGCGCCGTGATCTGCCGCTGAAAACAAATGTCTTTCTGAATACATTTAAAAAGTCTTCCACAAAGTCATTTCCCAAAAATTAGTATTTTACTGATCTGATTATACTGGATTAAAATAAGAAATAATACTGCAAATTTAATAATAATTTACATTTAGTTTATTTTTTTAATTGTAAATCTGCTATCTATGATAAAATAATCTTCTGAATAGATAGATTTATTACAAATAGGAAGACTTCGTGACAACTTGCAACCCTGAGTAGTTGTTTGACGTTATAAGGTTTATAATGGAAGAAATTAAGGGGATTTACGCTAGTCCATCAAGGGGGTACAGCTATGATGTGCAATAAATGTGGGAAAGAAAATGAGGAAGGCGCAAAAAACTGTAAGGATTGTGGCCATTCGCTCATGAAAAGAACAAGTAAGAAGCAGAAAAAACGTAATTTCATGTATGCCATCGTATTGGTTTTGACGCTGCTAGGAGTTGGAATTGGTTCCGCACAATTGATGCAAGATGAAGCAGAACCAGCAGAACCGCCAAAAGAAGAACTGACAGCTGAAATAAAACCTGAGCCAGAAGCGCCAGAAGTTGAAGAAGAGCCTGAAGAAGAGCCTGAAGAAGAGCCTGTAATAGAACCTGGTAAAGTGGAAAAGATTGAAGAGCCTGAAGAAACGGTTCCGGCTGAAGAGGAAACTGCGGGTACTGTCACGAAAGTGGAAAACGTCGTACCACCTTCCGAGCAACCAGAAAAAGTAGAGCCTAAGAAAAAAGAGAAAACAGCGATCATCAAGGAGTCACAACAAAAAGTCTATACCGTTTTGACTGAAGGCGGACAAGGATCAGGATTTCTGTTCTCCGACACTGGGATGGTCATAACAAATGCCCACGCTGTAGCTGGGTTCACTGATGTAGTGGTCCGTAACATCAACGGCCAGGACCATCCGGGGACAGTCGTTGGCATTTCAGATGAATCTGATATTGCATTAATCCATGTAGAAGCATTTGAAGGTATCACGCCATTGGAAGTTGAAATGGAAGCAACTGATGTGGGAACTGAAGTTATTGCGCTGGGAAGCCCTGCAGGTATGGAAAACACGGCATCAATCGGCTATTTGACTGGGATCGATCGTGATTTCTACCAGGAATTCACATACGAAGACATTTACCAGATCGATGCTAAAATTGCACCGGGTAGTAGTGGCGGTCCATTAGTGGACGCTACGACAGGAAAAGTCATCGGCATCAATTCATTAGTAATTGAAGAAGGTGATTCAATCGGTTTTTCAATTCCGATGTACTCGATGTATGAACAATTGTCGCAATGGGTGACTACTCCGATGTCGGCAGAAGAAGTCGCAGCCTTGTTCAAAGTTTATGATGACTTTAGTGGCCATGAAGACGAAGATTATGAGTATGATGTCGATTTGGAAATGACATTTAGTGAATCTAACTTAAGCGAATTTATTGGCGATTTCCATTACTACTATGAAACCTCTCTGAAAGAAGAAGACTTTTTCTATGTCCAGAACCTGTTGGTGTATCAAAGCGATATTTACAATGGCATTGCTGAGTACATTACGGAGATTTCAGGTCAGGGAAGAGAATTCAATTTTACAAAGCTCGATATCTCAGGAATCGAGATCTTTGACGAGTATGCTTTGGTGCATACGGAAGAAGCCTTTGACTTTAAAGATACAACTGGCGACTGGTCTATTCAGGAACGAAGCAAAACCTATACTATTGTAATGGATGAATACGGTTTTTACTATGTTTCAGATATTATTAATAAGGAATAGGAATCTGTTAATTTCAAAGCCGCCGCTCAGAATCAAAAGATTCTGAGCGGCGGCTTGTTTAATGCTGAAAAGAATAAAAAAGTCGCATATTTTTGTGGTAAATCATCTCTGATGTAGTATAATAGAATCAATTAAAATTATCTGGAAATTAAAATCCGTAAAATTCTAATTGACAAAAATTCACGTTCTATTCTATCCAAACCACATCGTTTAAAATCTTTGATCCAGAAATTTTTGCCTTTAGACAGAGGATCAAATAAAAAGCACTTCCTCTGAGGAAGTGCTTTTGTAGGCTGTCGAGAAATCCTCGACAGGCTTTTTAGTTTGTTCCCAGAGGCTACGTCTTATTGTCCATAATTAACATTTCGTGATTTCCCATTAAAAGAAGCTCTATTTTGTTTAGGCGTAGGTTCCAAGTACTGTATTTTTCCGGTGAAATGGCGAGTGAGACCGTTTTGATATAATAGGAATGAAACTCCGATACAAGATGAAATCGTGAGAAATGCCATGATTGATACATAAATGTTGTACATAATAATACCGAAACTGATGAGAGTCATCAAAACGGGTACCCATATTTTGTCAGTTAAAAATGTGATAAGTTGTTCGTAGTACTGGCCAATATAAAATGCGACAATAAAGTAGAACAGCCACATAAAGATATGGGTCTTATACCATAGAGGATAGTGCGTCAATATTAACTCTTGATAGGAGTCGACATGAACAAAGCAGTATACATGTGCAAAAGAGATAGCGAATGAAATAAGTATTGGACCAAGAGGATTAACACGCGCCAAGTATTTTCCAATCAGCCAATGAAGGACGTAGAATTGAAAGATAACGATAACGAAAAATCCGTACCATTGACCCAATATTACCTTTTGGAACGCAACTTCCATGAAAGAAGACAAGTCTCTATCGGAGCCTCTGTAACTGACGATTAATCCAATTAATATGTATGGCATTAGAATATATTTTATCCGCTTTGGGAAAAAGCCGGTTTTTAATCCATTAGGATAATTTCTGGACAGCAGAGTTTCAGATAATAAAATGAATATAAGGGTGGAGCAAAGCAAAGAGAACCTTATCCAAAGGATATACTGATCGTAAGCGATTTGGTCAACTTCTACATTTCTTAAGTAATTTGAGATTGAATGTGTAATTACGATAGAAAGACACATAACAGCTCTTATAATATTAATTTCATTTAAATTTTTCACGTAAATTCTCCAATAGGTAACCGATACTGGAAGCAGTAAGGCCAGTTCTTTATTTGATAAAACAAGTAAGCGTATTTACCTGTTCACATTATTCCAATATAAGTATTCTTTCTACGACTGTCCATTCTTTTTTTAATTGACAGAAATTACAAGGATGATAATATAAGACATTGCGATAATAATTTTTTGGGAGATTAGCAGCTATGAATTTAAAAAAGATTTCGAATAAGTTGAAGAAAAAATTAGTGAAAAGAGTAGAAGTGAAAAAGCATTGTTTCAAAGACCAAGATTTGCTCTTTGAATTTAAGTTGTCTAATTTTTTTACGTTGAAAAAGAATATTAAGGCAGAATTCCTGATTAATGAAGAAGTCCATCAACTAAGGCATGAGCTATTGAACAATAGCGTCCTGGTTGTAACGATTCCCCATCATCTTTTGACATTGGTGACTTCAAGTTCACGCGTGCAATTAACCATCAATAATAAAAAGATATGGATCACAGAACATGAAATGTATAAAGCAGGTGATTTTCAGGAGTCCATATTGGTTGGCAATAAATTCTTATCGACCAAAGTAAAAAAAACTATTATCATTAATAACCGGTTTGCTGATTTTTACTTTATGGATCATTTGATTGGTTCTCAAGTCAAATCCCTACAGTATGATGCCCTTACCCTGTCCATAAATATGCTGGATGTGATGGAAGAGGCTGATGTGGAATTTGAACTTTATGCTTTTAATAACTTTCAATTCCGTATACTAACAGGTACAAGAGATGCTGAAAAAAATTTCATCGTGTTTAATGACTTTTCAGAAATGGCGGCTGGTCTCTGGCGAATGTTCCTCCACATCGATAATAAGTTATATCCATTGAACTTAGTGGAACCTTTTGATGAGGTATTCAACTCCTGCCACCACCAAATCCAGGTTCTCAGTCGGAAATCCGTATTTTATTTGGAGTTGATTCCGCACTCTATAGAAATCGAAGCTCTTTCAATTGAGGAAAAACAAGATCACGATTTTCTTCTGACACTTTCACTTATTGGTGGAAACACCGAATTTGAGTGCTCCTTTCAAGTGGATGAACCGAAAAGTGGCATGCTTAGATCTTATCCGGTAGAGCGTATAGATGACCAGCTTCAAACATTTTTGCCGATGAAGGATTTGTTGGAAAACCTTTTTGTTAAACGTTTTTTTCTTGTCGAACATAGTGACGAACCGAAAGTTTACAGATTCAATTTAGATAAGAAACTTCTGCACACCACCACCACTTATTACAAAGTCATATCGAATTCACAATTCGTTAAGTTGAGGTTCTATCGCCGCAGAGATTTATCACTTGGACTAGCCATGACCCAGGCTAAGCTGAAGAAAGCAATCCATGAAGTACAGAACTTTCAAATACGCGGAATAATGGGATCAATTGAAGAATTCATAGGATCTAAAGCTTACTTGTTGATCGAAGATCGTTTATCTCAAGATTCACTTCAAGTTCCAATTACAGGAGAGTTTTCGGTTAACCTTAATAGCCTGGATTTAATTGGAATCAAGAGTAAAGATAAAACGGTGCTTGACCTTTTTGTTGTTATTGAAAACGGTGCAGGAGAGATCATCCGAAAAGAAAAAATTAGATACAACAAAGCTCATTATAGGAAGGACAACTATTACAGCTATAAAAAACAATACGACGATCAAGGCAATGAACATCACTTTATGATTACAACAACCCCGTTTAATAATCTGAAAGTAGAGTCATTCACTATCAGAAGCAACGTGAAGATTCCAATGAATATAGATGTGAAAGATGAAAATATTTGGTTGATTGGAGAACGCACCAATACAGCCCAAGACAATGGAATCGTCTTTTTCAAGTGGCTGCAGAAAAACACATCCGTTGAATCCTATTATGTAATAGAAGAAGATAGTTCTGATTATGAGCACATCAAAGATATTCCAAACATTTTGTTTTTTGGCTCGGACAGGCATTTTGAAATTGCTTTTAAAGCCAAAGTCTTGCTTGGTACTCATGATTTAGAGAATATCCTGCCCTATAAGCCGGCAAGAGGCTTTTTCGGCTACGAAGAAACTGTCAAAATCTTTCTTCAGCATGGCGTGTTGGGCCGCAAAAATGTTGAATACCACAAGAAAAATTACGATATGCCATTTGATTTGTTCATTGTCAGCTCAGACCCTGAAAAGCAAGTCATTGTCATGGACGAGATGGGTTATGAGGACCAGGAAGTAGCAGTAACTGGTCTAGCTCGTTTTGATAATTTAATCCAAGTTAACCCTCCGAGAGACATTTTATTGATGCCAACTTGGCGTGACTGGATCAACACGGATGAACAGTTTTTAAAAAGCGAATACTTCCTTGCGTATTCTAACTTAATACAAAATGAAAAGTTGCATGGCTTGCTTGAGGAGTATAACGTAAATATCAATTTTTATCCGCATTACCGAGCGCAGGACTATTTTCAGAGTGAGATTGAAAATATGCATGAACGCATTAAATTCATTCCACTCGGCTCGCAGACTGTTCAACAGTTATTGATTGATCATGCTTTGCTGATAACGGATTACAGCAGTGTCAGTTTTGATTTCACACTGCTAAATAAACCGGTTGTTTACTATCATTTTGATGTCGATCGCTTTTTCCGAAAAGGCATATTGCGTCCGATTGAAGAAACTTTCATTGGAGGTATTGGTTCTTATGAAGAAGAGCTCATAACAATCATTGAAGACAGAATTAAGAGTGATTTTGCGAATTTTGAATACGAAATTACCGGTATTATTAAATATCAAGATCAAAACAATAGCCAGCGAATTTACGAAGAAGTTCAAAAGCTGATTGAAGCTAAAAGAACTTCAAGTGTTATAGGTTCTTTATGAGAGTGTCGATATCGAGTAATACCTAAATGCATAAGAAAAAGAGCGGTGAATAAAATCTCACCGCTCTTTTTCTGTTAGTTGTTTACTCGCTAGACACCAAATCTGCTACTAATATATAACGCTCTGGAGCATATCCGACGTAATCAAACGGATAGCAGGTGGAAACAGTTAAAGTGGCTTTGGGTTTTGGAACAATAACAGTTCGATCGTCTTCGTCGACTATTCGCACTTGGCGGACTTTGTACGTGAAGACACCGGAATGGGTTTTAACAATCAAGGTATCGCCTTTTCCAACTTCGCCAAGCTCACGGAAGACCGTATCGCGGTGTCCAGACAATACAGAATTGTCATTTTCTCCTGGCATAACACTTTGGGCAAAATGTCCGACGCCTTTTTCCAGCTCGTCTTCATCCGTACCGTGTATAATCGGCAGGCTGGCTTCAAGCTTTGGGATAATCAGTTCGCCCATCAAGTCGCCGATTTCGGGTGTTTCCGGATATTTGGAAGGAAGCACTGAATCAGTGGTTAACTGTTCAACAGGTTCCACAGATACTTCAGGTTCCTTAGAAATTTCCAGTTCTTCGGCAATTGCAGGAGACTGGGTTTCTGGTTTATTGCTGAAGTCTTTTGCTTCGACGTTTCCAGTTTTATAAAGCATATAACCTTTGACGAAAGTTGCCGTGCTGGTAGTGCTGAACCATAGACCAAGTATGATAAGGACGATGGATAGAGTAAGAAGAAGCGGTTTTTTGCTTCTTCTTTTTTCCTGTTTGTGCTTCATCATCAGACTTCTTCAGCTCTGATTCGGCGGAATAAAGCGATGCCTGTCAGAAGCAAGGCCAGTCCGAAAACAGCATTTGCTACGAAATCAGAGGCTGTAGCCGGTAATTTTCCACCTTTCACAGTTTGGGTTGTAGATGGTGTTGTTGGAGCAGTTGTCACCGGTTTTTGTACCACAGGCGGTGCAGAAATGACTTTCTCAACGGTCTTCAAGTCAGTTCCAGTGTCTGCGATCAAGTCAGATCCAAACATTTCAGCCGTCAAAAGGATGTCTGCGAGGAATACATCTTTCAAGTTGTAAATCTCAATCAATAAATCAGCGCCTTCAGTTGATTCAAGCGTCATGAGGGTAGCTAATGAAACAGCTGTTTTTTCGCCGTCTTTTACAAAGTAATAAGTTGTTTTCAATTCAAGCACATCGGTCATATCGCTGTAGATATCCATAATCTCAGCAATCTGTTCTGCCGTCAGCTCATCAGCAGTTTCAAATTCGCCGACTGCCATCATGCGATCACTTAATTCCATTAGTTTTTGTTCGAATGCAGGATCTTCATAATCCAATGTTTCCATGTGAGCGACCAAATTTTCAATTTCTTCTTCAGTCAAACCCAATTCAGTGAAGAGGCCATCCATATCGATTTCAAAATCGCCAGGGTCTTGATAGAAAATAATGGAGGACTCTAAATCTTCTATAGATTCGTGATATGAGATGGAATCATCATACTCCTGCAAAAATGCTTCCAGTTCTTTCTCAGAAGCAAAACCATAGTCCTCTAAGAGCTGCTGCAAGTTAGTGTCATCAATTGGAGTTCCGATAAAGTCTTCCAAATAAAATTCAATGTAGTATTCAAGGTCTTCAATGAAAATCAAGTAAATTCCATCAAGAACATCCTGGCCATACTCCAAGTCTCCATATTCGTAAAGCAATTCATTCATGTCTGTTCGAGATAGATCCAGTTTTCCTGTTAGAGCTTGAATGTTTTCCTCAGTCAACGGGGTACCTAATTCGTCGATTGTGTCAAATTCGCTCAACGACCAGTCTTTACTTTCCAGATAGTTAAGGTAATCTTGTTTCTCCCACTTGATTTCTGCTAAAAATTGGTCAAATTTAGCATCATCCGATTTGATGGCAAATGCCGAGAGGGGCATCATACTAAATGCAAACCCTAAAACTAATAAAAATACAGCTAAACGTTTCATTTTCTTCCTCCTGTGTATAATAAATGGAATATCTAGATTATTATAGTCGTGGTTACACTTATTTAAAATAGGTATAAATAATTATATAACCTGAAATTTAAAAATAATTATAATGCCATTTAACATTTCTGCTAGTTGCAGAGAACAAATAGGAAAGTGCATCGTTTCCACCTTATAGTCAGATGTGATTGTTTGGTTCCGAATGTTCTGTTAAATGGTATGATGGACATAAAAAAGAGTGTATGAAAAAAGGAGGGACCACCAATGTCCATCAGAAAAGCCATCATTCCAGCTGCTGGTCTGGGAACACGATTTCTTCCTGCTACTAAAGCTATGCCAAAAGAGATGCTGCCAATCGTGGACAAGCCCACTATCCAATATATTGTGGAGGAAGCAATCGCATCTGGAATTGAAAGCATCATTATTGTCACAGGGAAAGGGAAGCGGGCAATCGAAGATCATTTTGACCACGCGCATGAACTGGAGGCTACATTGCTGGCAAAAGGGAAGCTAGACATGCTGGAAACTATTCTTCAAACGTCGAAGCTGGAAATCCACTATATTCGCCAAAAGCATCCGCTTGGCCTGGGGCATGCGATTTGGTCGGCCCGCAACTTTATCGGCGATGAGGCTTTTGCTGTATTGTTGGGTGATGATATCGTAGAAAATGAAGAGCCATGCCTTGCTCAGCTGATGAAACAATTCGATAAAACCGGAAACTCGATTGTTGGTGTTCAACAGGTTCCAGTAGAAGAAACCTGTCGATATGGAATTATCGATCCGTTGTCGATGGATGGTCAGTTGATGAAAGTAAGAAATTTTGTGGAAAAACCGGCACTGGGAACAGCTCCTTCCAATTACGCGATTATGGGGCGTTATATTTTGACTCCTAAAATATTTGGTTTTTTGGGTGAACACCAATTTGGAGCAGAGGGGAGATCCAGCTGACGGATTCCATCCAAAAATTAAATGAAATTCAAAGGGTTTATGCCTTTGAGTTTGAAGGGCGCAGGTATGATGTGGGGGAAAAGTATGGATTTATCGAAACGACGATAGAGTTCGCCTTAAAGCGTCCAGAGCTGAAAGAGCCGTTGTTAAAGCTGTTCGAAAAGATTTTGCAGGAGGAAAAAGACCGGGATCTCTTATGAAGATGCAAATGGAACAACCGGATAAAAATAGACATGGGTTTTATATGCAGTAGGGGTAAGCAAGTGCATGAGCAATAGGGAAGATTCGGCTCATGTATAACTGAAAGAACACGAAGACAGGGGAGGTCAACGCGATGGAAACTATTCTTGCAATCTGTATCGGACTGGCATTAAGCGCAACTGTGGGGTTTAGAATTTTTACGCCATTGCTGATAACGGGAATATTCGTCCATGTGGACTGGTTGACGCTTTCAGAAGGTTTCAGTTGGATCGGCAGCACACCGGCAATCATCGCATTTGCTGTAGCCACGCTTTTTGAAATCGCAGTCAATTATATTCCAGCTGTAGGATCGTTCATGAAAATGATTTCGACGCCAATTGCCGCTTTGGCAGGCATCCTGTTGACTGCTTCTTTTATCGGAGATATGAGTCCTTTTCTAGAATGGAGCATTGCCATCATTGGTGGCGGAGGAGTAGCTACAGCTTCACATGCAACTATTACAGCGGTCAAAGGAGTGAGTGAAACTGCTTTGATGAGTCCGGCCGTTTCTGTGGCAGAAGATGCTACGGCTACAATAGCACCGATTCTGATATTTCTTGCACCCGTTCTGGCGATTTTCTTTTTGCTTGGCATGGCGTTTATGATCTTCAAGCTATACCGCAGGTTTCTGCACAAGCCAAAAGCCATATAGAAAAGGAACTGGAAAAATAGATTCCAGCTCCTTTTCATTTGGTTTTTGGCATTTTAGAGAGTAAGCTCTCCTGCTATCTTGGTATCACCAGCACTTGTCCTACACTAATTGCATTGACATTGGTGATCTTATTGGCGGCAGCTATTATGGAAACGGTCGTATTGTAGGTGCGGGCAATGCTGTATAATGTATCTCCAGCCTTGACCGTGTATTTGACAGAAGTGACAGGCGGCGCAGTGGTTTGGTTCGGAATCGTCAATACCTGTCCGACCTGGATCAGATTATAATTGATAATGTTGTTGGCTTTAGCCAGCGCTGCAACAGTTACATTGTATTTTTTGGCAATGCTGTAAAGTGTATCTCCGGCTTTAACTGTATACTGGTTGCCGACTGGTGCTGCAGGCAATTTCAATAATTCAGAGACAGTGACGAATTTATATCCCTTAGCTTTCAATTTGCTGATCATTCCCGGCAAAGCACCTGGAGTTCCGGATGCGCCTGCACCAGTATGCATCAAAACAATAGATCCTGGCACAATATTATTCAGGACTTTGTCGGTGATTTGTGTGGATGAGACCCCTTTCCAGTCAACAGTGTCGATATTCCACTGAATCGTATGGGTATATCCGGCATCCCCGACCGCCTTCAAGACTGCAGCATTGGATGCACCAAATGGAGCTCTGAAAATCGGTTTGGTGGTTTTCCCGGTTAACCCTTTGATCGTGGTTTCAGCGGTATCAAGTTCGATCTTCATTTTTGCGGCAGTCAGTTTGGTAAAGTCAGGATGCGAATAAGAGTGGTTGCCAAGCTGGTGGCCTTTGGCTGAAATGTTCTTGATCCAGGTAGGGTGGTTTTTGGCCCCGGAACCTGTTAAAAAGAACGTCGCTTTGACATTATTGGCTGACAGGATATCCAGAATCTTGTTGATGTTTGTGCCGTCTGAACCGTCATCGAAAGTCAGAGCGACCACTTTGCTGGTCGTGCTGCCTTTTGTGACATAGGTGGAACTCGCTGCTTGCGACTGACCAGAGAAGGATAGCACGGTAAACAGGATTAGTAATACGGCTACTGAGACTTTAATCCATTTAGAAAGCACTTTTCTCACCCCTTTAGTTAATATGCTGGGCCAAGCCCGCGTATGTATGGAGACATTTAGGATATAGATGAGTTATCCGAAAGCAGTGGAAAAGTAACCGTAAGTTTTATACTCCTATTATACCACGTCTATAAGCAATTAATGTTATTATAAACTGAAAATTAAGAAAATATAAACACTTTTTAATGCAATAAATTGGAAGTTGGATATTTTATTAAGAAAAGCGAAAAGCCAGCAACCCGGGTTACCGAGAAGCTAGCTTTTGTTCTATAAATCTTTTGGGTCGTAAATGACTGTTAGGAGTTGGCATGTGCTTTGGCCTGTCGAATATGTATTCCAGTGATTACGGAACTGATCGATTTTTTCGAGGTCAATCTCGGGATCTAGAATATGTTCTATTACTTCGCTGGTCGTCTTTACAATCGGACCGGGAAAATACAGGCTGTTCTCTGCCCAAATTCCCTGAGTTTTACCGTAATCCACAAGGTCATATGTGAAGAAAATCATTTTTTTCCCGAGCAATGAAAATTCAACCGGAATGGACGAGTAATCAGTGATCAAGATATCGCTGACAATCAGCAAGTCGCTGAGATGCGGGTAGTCGTTGACCAACAGGACGCGCGGATGCTCCGTAAAATTAGTGGCCTCTTTGATAGAGGGGTGGAGCCTGATCAACAAAACATGCTGATCATCCAGCTTATCGAGGATCTCTTTCACGTCCAGTTGCACCTTCATGCTGTGCAGTGAATTTTTACGGAAAGTAGGTGCATACAAGACCACTTTTTTTCCGGCGATGACCGGGTATAAGTCCATCAGCGTAGTGCAGGCTTTTTCTTTAGCATCCGGGTCAAAGTAAAAATCGGTTTGTGGAACTCCTGTGTAGATAAAATGGCTTTGATCAACATGAAAGGATTCAGAGAAAATATCCGCCATTTGCTGTGAACCAACAGGAATGTATTGAAAGCGATCATATACTTGCTGAAATCTTAACTTTGCCCGCTCGCTTCTGGCAGAAGTTTCCGGATCGCTCCAACCGAATTTCTTAATGGCCCCCGCTGCGTGCCAAAGTTGGATACATTTCACTTCTTTACGGAATTTAATGACTGAAAGAACTCCTGCATAATTATCGACAAAGACATATTTGGAAGTGGCCAAATGATAGATGGAAAAAAAGTATCTGTAATATTGGACGTTTCAAAGCTGTAAATCTTCTTATTGTCAGTGGCAACTGCAGTAAAGTCGATTTTGCATTTGGCTTGGTTGATGAAGATGATTTGATGTTGTTCAGCCTTCGATAACTCCTTCGCGATAAAAAATGCATTATCGCCAAAAGAGGACAGAAAGACGGTTTTATTTCTCATAGGGAAAAGCTTAAACAGAGTAAACAAGATTTTGAACAGGAATAGATAAATGGAAATTCCAACTTCTTTAATCATCGGGTATTGTAAAGGTCTGTTTTGATTTTTGTAGTCGAAATGCCTTCTGTACGCGGCAAGTAAAGAACTTCACAATAGTCTTTCAGTTCATCGAATTTGTTTTCCCAGTCAGAACCCATTATAAATAAATCTACATTGTAGCTTTTGATATCCGTCACTTTTTGGCCCCAATTGTGCTCAGGAATTACTTCATCAACATATTTTATGGCCTCGAGTATCAATTTACGTTCTTCATAAGAATGATAGGCCGATTTGCCTTTAATCGCATTAAACTCATCAGATGATAAGCCCACGATTAAATAATCGCCGTTCTCTTTTGCCCGTTTTAATATATTTATATGGCCATGATGAATCAAGTCAAAGGTCCCATAAGTTATTACTTTCTTCATATATGTTCACTCCAAAAGTGCTTATTTTCGATTTATTTCACAATATGCTATGATACTATCTTATATGTTATCATTTGTAATAGCTATTGGAAATATAGGTATGTATGAGGTATTAGACGCATTTATCAAGGAAAAGATGCGTTTTTTTAATATACTTGGTCTACTCTTCGTTTCAGTATAAAATAAAAAGAAGCGCGATCCCATTATTTGTGTAAATTTTCTGCCAAATCCGTTTTTCAAGAAAGAAGTAAGGTGAATAATTTGAATTTCATCCAAAAAGTTAAAAGTCTTAAAGATAGCAGCTACACAAGAAGGGTTTTTCGGGCGGTCTTTGTGATACTGGGAAAACTTCCGAAAAAGAAAAAATTGGTCGTATTTGAAAGTTTTCACGCGAAACAATTCAGTGACAATCCACGTGCCATCTATGAATACATGAAAGAACATTATCCGGAATTCAAGCTTCTCTGGAGCGTTGATAAGAGCGCAATCAGCCTTTTTGAAGAATTCAACGTGCCATATATTCGCAGGTTCACCATGTCCTGGTTCTGGACATTTCCACGGGCTGAGTACTGGGTCAACAATGTCCGGCTGCCAAGGTGGATGCCGAAGCCTAAAGGTACCGTATACCTTCAAACGTGGCACGGAACTCCTCTAAAAAAACTAGGGCTGGATATCGAAGAAATCCACATGCCTGATACGGAGACAGAGTCGTATAAAAAGAATTTTACATTGGAATCAGAAAAATGGGATTACCTCATTTCGCCGAATCCATATTCGACTGAGATTTTTAGGCGTGCTTTCCACTATAATGGAAAAGTCATTGAATCCGGATACCCCCGCAATGATGTATTGACTAGTCATTCGGATCTATTGATCAGCAATCTGAAAAGGGATCTGGGGATTGCTGAAGACAAAAAAGTGATGCTCTATGCTCCTACCTGGAGAGACAATGAATTCTATCAAAAAGGAAAGTACAAGTTTAAATTCCAATTTGATCTGGAAAATTGGAAGAAAGAATTCGGTGACGAATGGGTGCTACTATCCCGCATGCATTATCTGGTAGCTGAAAACTTTGATTTCTCGGCATATGAAGGTATGGTATATGATGTATCACTTTATCCAGATATCCGCGATCTATACTTAGCTTCTGATCTGCTGATAACGGATTATTCTTCTGTCTTTTTCGATTATGCGATTTTAGACCGGCCGATCATTTTCTTTATGTATGATTTGGCGAACTATCGTGACCAGCTGCGCGGCTTCTATATCGACATCGAAAAAGATGCGCCCGGACCAATTGTACAGACGGAAAATGAACTTTTCCAAGCAATTCAGGCAACGGCGGATTCAAATATACAGTTGAGCCCAACTTTCTCCGGGTTTAAAGACCGCTTTTCTTCTCTTGAAGATGGACAGGCAACGGAGCGGGTAGTAAAAGCATTTTTGAAGTAGAGCATACCAGTTAAGTTTCGAACAGCAGAACTATTGCTCGCGGTTTAACGAGATAAAAAGTGATTAAGTGAGGCTACCTATGAAATCAGCTATAAAAGTTATCAAAGAGCAAGTTAAATTCTTTCATTTAGTTAAACGATTGTCTGTTTATGAGTTGCGCAGTTTAACAAGAGGCAATTACCTGGGAGCAGCCTGGGAGATCATCAATCCGGCTATCCAAATTCTCATATACTGGTTTGTTTTTGGTTTTGGAATCCGGGAGCGAGAAGCTGTTGGGGATATTCCATATTTTCAATGGATGTTTGCTGGAATTCTAGTGTGGTTCTTTATCAATAACAGCGTAATGAAATCATCCAAATCGATTTACAGCAAAATCAAGATGCTTTCCAAGATGAATTTCCCGATGAGTGTCATTCCGAATTACACAATCTTTGCACAGTTTTACCCTCATCTGATATTATTAGCTATCGGAATGGTGATGTTGCAGTTTCTAGGGTACCCAATTTCCATCTATTACTTGCAGTTGCCTATCTATATAATTGGCCTGCTCGTATTCTTATTCAGTTTCTCTCTGATTACATCTACTTTGTCGACCATCATCAGAGACGTTCAAATGCTACTGCAGTCGGTCATGCGCATGCTGTTGTATTTGTCGCCGATTTTATGGCCGCCGACGTTGCTGCCGGATTCATGGCAACCCTTCATGAAACTTAATCCGTTCTACTATGTTATTGAAGGCTACCGTTACTCGCTGCTTGGGGAAGGCTGGTATTTTATTGAGAATCCTGTCTATACCCTTTATTTTGTTGGAGTGGTCGCACTCACGTTCCTTATAGGTGCTTATCTTCATGTGAAATTTAGAAGTCAATTCATTGACTTTTTATAAAAATTGGAAGTGAAACTCTTGGTTAATTCAGTGGAAGTCAAAAACGTTTCTAAGCGTTATAAATTATATAAAAAACAATCTGAACGAATTCTTGATTTACTGATTCCTTATAAAGATTATGGGGAGGATTTTTTCGCTTTGCAGAATGTCTCTTTTGATGTGGAGCAGGGCTCGATTGTCGGGCTCGTTGGCATTAATGGATCAGGAAAATCGACCTTGGCGAATATAATCGCAGGTGTTATTCCAACGACAAATGGTCAAGTGACAAGCGATGGCAATGTCGCTTTGATTGCGGTGAATGCTGGACTGGACAGCAAGTTATCAGGGCGCGAGAACATCGAACTCAAATTATTGATGCTTGGATTTTCCGAAAAGGAAATTGGCGCCATGGAAGAAGAAATCATTGAGTTTGCTGAGCTGGAAAAGTTTATCGACCAGCCAGTGAAAACCTATTCGAGCGGAATGAAATCACGTTTGGGCTTTTCCATTTCAGTCCGCGTCAATCCCGATATCCTGATAGTAGATGAAGCTTTGTCCGTAGGAGATAAAGCATTCTCTGAAAAAAGTCTGGACAAGATGATGGAGTTCAAAGAAAAAGGGAAAACGATGTTCTTTGTCAGCCATTCGATTTCACAGATGAGAAGATTTTGTGATCAGATTTTGTGGCTGGAGTTTGGTGTGGTCAAAGAGTACGGCGCCACCAAAGAAGTCTTAGCCAAATATGAATCTTTTCTGGAAGAATACAAAGCTCTATCAAAAGCTGACAAAAAAAAATATCGGAACCGTGCACTCGATCGGCAATCCAAGAAAGATGAAAAACCTGCAGAAATCCGTTGAGGAACTGCAGTTTTTTTATTGCAAATAATCAAACAAGCAAGAAATTTTTCTTGGATTGAATTACAGTAGGTAAAAGGGGGGGCATCAAATGAACAATAAAATGGACAAAGATAAATTGGTTGCGACATTTTCCATTGTTGCTGCGAATCCCGAAACGGGAGAAGTGGGTGTGGCGGTTCAATCGAAGTTTTTGGCAGTCGGGTCCGTCGTTCCGTGGGCAAAAGCGGGTGTTGGTGCTGTAGCCACACAATCCTGGGCTAATACCGCTTATGGACCAGAAGGACTGGATTTGCTGGAGAAAGGATTGTCGCCCGAGGCAGTGATTGACAAACTGATTGCCGACGATCCAGGCAGAAGCTTGCGACAGGTAGCCATTATCAATTCGGACGGTGAAGCAAGTGCCTTTACGGGCAATGCGTGCTATGACTGGGCAGGCCACAAAATAGGGAAGCATCATTCCTGTCAGGGCAATATTTTAGTCAGCGAGAAAACCGTCAGCGAAATGAGCAGAGCTTTTGAAGAATCGGAAGGCTCGCTCGCTGAACGCTTGCTGAGCGCCATATCGGCTGCTCAGCAAGCTGGAGGCGACAGCAGAGGTAAACAGTCAGCTGCTGTTTATGTCCTGCAAGAAGGCGCAGGATACGGCGGCTATAACGATGTTAAAGTCGATTTGCGCGTGGATGATCATCCGGAGCCAATCGAAGAACTGCAACGATTATATGAGCTGCACAAAATGTTCGCCGCGCCGTCACAAGACAAATTGGCTATCGAGAAAGACGTGTTGGAATCGATTATTAAGCAATTGGTAAAAGTTAATTTGTTGGAATCGGCTGATCATAGCAGTTACGATGCGGAAGTGAAAGAGGCATTGAAAACTTTTGCTCTGCGTGAGAACTTCGACGATCATTGGTCAGAAGAAGCATTAATTGATGAATCGGTGCTGGAATATTTGCAGAAGCAATAGCATAGAAGCCTGTTCAGTTTAGCTGAGCAGGCTTTTTTTCGTGAGGTGCGGTTATGGAGTGATGAGGTGCGGTCTTTGCCGTTTGAGGTGCGGTTATGCCTGTTTGGGGTGCGGTTATCGGTAAACGAGGTGCGGTCAGCTAAAATCACATACAAAAAAGCAGGCAGCCCACAATGAGCTGCCTGCTTTACTGTCATAATACTATTCAATTTACTTGTTTCTTACGGAATTTCGATACGACTTCATAAACAATCGGTACGATGACCAATGTTAGTAAAGTGGAGCTGATCAATCCGCCAATAACCGTGATGCCAAGGCCTTCGGAGATTAATCCGCCGCCTCCGCCTTCTACGCCAAGAGCGAGCGGGATAAGCGCTCCGATTGTTGCTAAGGCTGTCATCAGGATCGGCCGCAGACGTGTAACACCGCCTTCGAGAAGGGCTTCACGTGTTGTCAAACCGGCCTCTTCCATATGAATGACCCGGTCAATCAAGACGATGGCGTTGGTGACAACGATACCAATCAGCATCAATACACCGATCAATGCGTTGACACTTAATGCTTCTCCAGTGATCCATAATGCCACCAAAACGCCGATAACCGTAAATGGCAGTGAAAACAGGATAGAGAACGGAGCGAGTGCGCCGCCAAATGTTACAACTAGCACAAAGTAAACAATCGCAATGGCTGCAAGCATTGCCAGGCCAAGCTGAGTGAACGATTCGTTGATTTGTTCGGTTACGCCGCCGTGGTCAGTCGTGACACCAGCCGGCAAATCAAGCTCTGCTACTTGCTCATCAATTTCCGTAGTGATTTCAGCGGCATTGTTGCCGAGGACATCTGCAGTTAGAGATGCAAACATTTGGCCGTCTCTGCGATTGATGGTATCCGGCGATTTGCCTTCTTCCACTTCCATGACGTCACCAACTGTAACGGTCGTTCCAAGTGCTGTTGGAATTTCTACAGCTGTTACATCTTCAATACCAGCGTATTGCGTTTCTTCTGTCTCGATATAAACATTAATATCTTTGTCTTCATGACTAACTGTTGTCAAGATAGGTGCGTCACCAACTCCGCTCAACGCCATGCCGACTTGTGCCGCGGTCAAGCCATTTTCGCTCAAGCTTTGCTGGCTGGCCACTAATGTAAATTGATCATAAGCTTCAGTCAAGCTGGATTCAGTATTTTCCAGGCCTTCATTATTTTCCATGAATGGTTGGATTTGATCGATGGCGGATTGGATATCTTCCACATTGTCACCGTAGACGAACATTTCCAGTCCGCTTCCCCCGGTGGGCGCAAAATCCATGCTGGCCCATTCTCCGGATTCAGTAGAGTTATTCAAGTCGTCAATCAGTTTGGTACTTTCGTCGCCGAAGGCTTCGAATTCGTCATCATATTCAATATAGAACAATGCGGAATTATCTCCGCCGCCGCCCATTGCTGCCATTGGATTGCCTCCGCCGAGCGAGTATTGGTATGACGTAACACCTTCACGTCCGTCAATGGCGCCTTCTGCATCAAGCGCAATGGCTTCTACATCTTCGCGTGTTTGGCCTGGTTCCGGGCTATAAGTTGCCATGACCATTTTTTGTTCTTCTTCGGGCAGGAAGCTGACACCGATAACCGGGATCAAGAACAAACTTGCCGCAAGGACTACCGAAGCTCCTCCAAAAGTGATGATCTTGTGGTTCAAAGCCCACTCCAAAATACGTTTGTAGCTAGCAGCCATTTTACCTGGCTTATGCTCTTTTTGTTTAGAATTAGGCGTATCCATGTTGCTTAATTGCTTGCGGTACATCAAATGCGCCATCATCGGAACGATGGTGACAGCAACCAATAAAGATGCCGATAAAGCAAAGACCACTGCCAAAGCGAACGGCAGAAACAATTCGCCGATTTGTCCGCTGACTAATGCGAGCGGCAAGAATACCGCGATGGTCACTACTGTTGATGAGAAAATCGGCACGAACATTTCGCGTGTTGCTTCACGGATCAATTCTTTGCCGCGCAATTTCTCACCAGGCAAGGCCATCCGGCGATAAATGTTTTCGATCACTACAATCGAGTCATCGATAACACGTCCGATTGCGACCGTCAATGCCCCGAGTGTCATAATATTTAAGGTGATGTCCAATTGGTTCAACAGGAAAATTGCCATCAATAACGACAAAGGAATAGAGATGATCGAGATCAAGGTTGTCTTAAAGCTGCGAAGGAATAGCAAAATAATGACGACAGCAAATAAAATACCGAATAGGGCTTTGCTGAGCATCGTTTCAACCGATTTTCCGATCGGTTCACCTTGGTCAAACGTAGAAGCGACGGTCAAGCCGTATTGTTCTTCAACATCTGCAACGATTTCTTTAACGCCATTTACCACTTCAACAGTGTTGGCATCCGGTGATTTGATAATCGAGATGCCGATTGATTCTTCTCCGTTTGTCCGTGAAATCGATTCCGCTTCACTGACGATTTCGATTTCAGCCAGTTCGCTTAATGCAACCGTCGGGATGACAGTCGGTGCAGCAGCTGAATTTTCAGCAGCTGGTGCTTCAGTTGCCGGCGCCCCAGTAGCAGGAGCACCGGCACCAAATCCTGCATCAGGAGCTGCTGGTGTTTCGCTTGGTGCAGCAGGTACAGCTTGAGGGAGAGCCGGAATCTGCAGATTTCTCAAATCATCGACAGATGTAATATCGCCGTCAATAACCAGGTTTTTCAGCTCCCCGTCAAAATCGGTCAATCCTAGCGGGAACGTCAGGTTTGATCCTTGGATCAATTGCTGAATGGTTTCTTCAGTCAAGCCGTATTGTGCCAAAGCTTCTTGATCAAAGGACATGGTGACTTTCTGCACACGCTGTCCAGAAACTTGAGCATCTGACAAACCAGCTACCCCTTCAAGGGCAGGCAGCACGTTTTCTTCGACACTAGCCGTTAATTCTTCCAATGAACTTCCAGAATCGCTGATGCTCAATGTCAGAACAGGGAAGGCATCCAAACTGATGCGCGATACTTGAGGCTCATTGGCAGCCTCGGGAATCGAGACTTGTGACAAGGCATCCTCCAACTCGCGGGTCGCTTCGTCCATATCGACTTCAAAGTCGTATTGGACTTGAATGGTCGAGGCATTTGCCATTGAAGTGGATGTCGTAAGCTCGACACCGTTCATATTCTGAATTCGCTGTTCCATCGGAATGGTGACTTCTTCCATAATTTCGTCAGGTGCAGCGCCCGGATACGTAGTAACTACGGTAACAGCGGGCAGGGTGATGCTTGGAATGGATTCTTGCTTCATCGTCAAACCTGCATAAAGACCTGCTACGACGATCATAATGGTCAAAATCCAAATCGCGAATTTGTTGTTTAAGGAAAAATCGATAATTTTCTTCAACTTGTGGGCTCCTTTTTCTCAAATAAAGTTTTCCAGATACGATACTTCGTTCTTAATGGATGGATGTTGTTTTAAATAAACCAACAAGGCTTCGATTAAAAATTCCTCTTGCTGTTGTTTGCCGACTTGCTCTTTTAATAGATCGAGTGAAGCCAGCAATTTTTCGGGAAGGGGAATGGATGTCTTGATTTTTTCAGCTAATTGCTGAAAACTTTCCTCCAGTGTGGCAGCCGGGGAACGTGCTTCGGTTAAGACAGGTTCCATTTTGTGCAGGTTGTCGACAATCGCGTCGATGGACGCAGTGATGAAATTGACAAGCCTGGAGATCGTGACATATTTTTGTTCGATCACAAGCGTAACGATATATTGCTGCATCAGCCCTTCAAGCACCAACACCAAGTCAGGCAAAAACGGCTCGATGCTCGTTCCGTAAGTATCCAACAAAATCGTCTTATGCAGCGTTAGAGTCGACTGTCGTAGTTCCAGGAACAATGATTTTAGCTTTTCGCTGTCACTGAGCGGAAAATCCTTGAGTACCATCATGAAAAAATCCTGATTAGAAAGAGTACGTTCAATCTCAATCGACAATTTTTCTTTGAAGACATCCTTATTGTCGGACCCTGGTGCATGCTGAGAATGGGAAATTGCTTGTGTAATTTCTTCATGGTATTGCTTTAGGATTTCAATGAATAAATTTTCCTTCGAATCAAAGTGCTTGTAGAAAGCGCCTTTAGAAATACCGGCAGCTTGTGCTACTTCCTGTACCGATGTTTGATGAAAGCCTTTCAAAGAAAATAAGTGTACAGCCTGCTTTAATAATTCGGTTCTTTTATCCATTTGAGCCCTCCTAAACCAATTGGTCACTTTTAATGACCAATCGGTCACTTGTTTCGGATTATCTTTTAAAAGAAGCAAAGTCAATTTGAGGAACTTTGGATCATGTGACAATTTCATGGCTGGCTTTAAATTCCTTTGAATTTACTTTTCAACGAAGGAAGAAGCCCTACTGACTAGAGTTTGCTGAAAATTTCATAGGCGAATTAAAGGACTATGTCTGCAAGTATAGAATAGTAGAATTAGAATTAGCTTGAGGTTTTTAAAAGGGAGGGTTGGACGGTGCAGAAGTATATCAGTGAACCAGTTGTTGAGGAACGGACAGAACAGCCTTATATCGGCATACCCATTTTGGCCGGACTGTCGGAATGGGAAGAAGTCAATGGGTTGGTAGGGGAGCTCTTTGACTGGCTGAAGGCGAAAGGCATTAAACCGGCAGGGGCGCCATTTTTTCGTTATTGGTGTATGGGTGACTCAGAAGATAAATACAAGATGGAAGTCGGCGTGCCAGTCAAGCGCATGGTGACTGGCGACGACCGTGTGATTGCCAGCTATATCCCTGGAGGGTCCTATTTGTCAGCTATCCACAGGGGTCATCCCGACAATTTGGAAAAATCTCTCACGGCACTGGAAAAATGGGCTGTACAGGAAGGATTGGACATCGATAAACGATGGGAAGAAGAAGAAGAAATTTGGAACGGCCGCTTTGAATTTTACGTAACCGACCCGGAAACAGAACCTGATTTAAATAAGTGGGCAATCGAAATCGCCTTTCTGCTGATGAGAGACGAAGCTGCATAGAAAAGAGTACCCAATCGCTAACTATGATAGTTAGTAAATTGTATAAGTTTTTTCAAAATATTCATCAAGAAAGTATAGTGAAAAAGATATGAAATAAAGCAAAGAGGCGATGGAATGATTGGCTACATTGGTGCTACTATTATTGTTTTGGGTTAGTGAGTGTCGGACTTTATTGGGATCATTATAAGAAAAAATCCGAATCGGAAAATGACAATCGAGAATTGCTTTTGCTGACAAAAGATGATTTCTTGAAAAAGCAGCAGACATTGGAATTGGATTTTGTGAAAGATACGGAATCCACTTTTCGAAACCGTGCACAAGAGCTTGAAGATGCTTATACACTTGATTATCAACTGCATATCTACAACCGAATGGTCAAGGAAACGGAGTACAGCCAGGAAACCATTCTCGAATTGATGTTTGAGCAGAAACGCTTTTTGTTGATGGCATCCATCCTGAAAAAAGTGCCTATGTTTTCGAAAGCGATAGACGAAGTTTGGCATCAACAGTTAATGTTCACTAATGACTACCAAAATTTCACACAGAAATTCGCCGGACAGTTCATCCATCATGCACCAAATATGGACGGCCGGGATGGAGCCGACGATAAGTTTTTATTTGATATGATGTACAAAAAACTGTTTATCGAGAAACTCTTTTCGGCGAAATCATGGGGTTCTCCGTTTTATGAAACAGTGCCAAGTGATAGTTTTATTGCAGAATGGAGCGATTCAGGTATTCCTCAACTCCAAAGCCGGTACTTTTTTGACAAGAGCGAAATCCATTGCTCCGTTCAAGGATTGATTCGAGACATCAAGAATGATATTGAATCTGCAGAGAATAAAGGGGAATTTGGACGATTTCTAGAACAACAATCCCGTATCGTCAAAGGCTCTTATCCTGCACTGGGAACATCTAATGAACTGACGCTTCCTTATGTACTCTGGGCAGCTGTAGACACCAATGCAACGTATTCCGAATCACTTGGACTTGCAAAAACCCATCGGACGATAAAATCAGATTCCGATGGAGGGAATTCTGGATTCTTCGGAACCGTTTTGGATAAGCCGAAAGGTTCAAAAGAAGCTTGGTGTGGTTCTGACACAAGTGATTCCGACGGTTCTGGAGATTCTGGTGGTGGTTCTTCCTGCGGTAGCAGTTGTGGCAGCTCTGGCTGAAGCTATATAAAAGACACCTCTCTCTGCATTGGCCGCAAATGTCACTGCAGAGAGAGGTGTCTTCTTTTGTTTTACTGGCTGTTTCTTTCACGAACGTTTGAATAATAGTAGATCATCTCATACATACGGCTTCGCTGTTTTTGCAGGATGCCTATAGATACGTTGACCTCTGTCGAGACATTGAACTCATCGAAAAGAATGCGGGTCCTGTTTGGGGCGATGGTTTCCAATCGGTAATGGTGGTTGAAAATCCATACACAGCCAGGGTCGTTAGGAGACTTTGTGGGATAGGCGGCCAAACCATCTTCCGAGATGAGAAGTGTTGTTTTTTTGTGCTGTTTGAGATTGTGCCGTGTGGCTTTTACGCGGCCTTCGTATGTAGATGCAAACATCATACAAGCCTTATCGATCAATGTCACAACCGAATCACGTGAATAAAAGACGCCGTCCTTCGTCACGATTTTAGATTTTCTCTCCGTTTCAAAATAACTTTCAACAAACAACACCGATCGATCAATTAAATGCTCATCGTACTTCTTCACTATTTACAAGCTCCCCTTTCTCAACACATAAAAATTCTACCATTAGCAACTTTACGAGGCAATGTATTTTTTCTGAAAATAGATACTGTTTTGACAATTTAATGAGTCAAACATCCTGTTTATGATATCAGAAAAGATTTTTTGTAAGGGCAAATGGCACGGTAGACAACTGGCTACTTTTAGTTCAAGAACTTATTCTGAATAGACCCGGGAATCAACGAACGTTCAGAAGGATAAGACAATGAAAGATTTTGAAGAAGTAGCTACACAATATGCACCAATGGTGTCTGCCATAATCCGCAAGCTCCACATCTACCGCGATTACGATACGTTTCGCCAAATCGGCAATATTGCGCTGTGGCAGGCATGGATGCGTTTCGAAGACGCAAAAGGGAATTTTACCCCTTTTGCCTACCGAAGCATCCAAGGAGCGATGCTCGATGAATTAAAGCGGGAGACCAGAAGAAATGACCAGGCAACTTATATAAACAGCATTCAAGAAGAAGAGGGAGAATCAGTAGCAGAAGGTCTACCCGATTGGCTCGAGGTGAGTATGCTTAATGAGCCTGAAAAATGGCTGCTTGAAGCGCTTTATGTGAGAGGCTGTAGGCTTACCGATTTGGCTGTTAGCGAGAAAATCTCACTTGCTGGAATGAAAAAAAGGCGTGAGCGGCTGCTGAAAAAGCTAAAAGAAACCACGCCACATCCGTTCAAGGAGTAGGAAAAAGAGAGACTGCTGAAAGGCAGCTGTATGCAATGGTCAGAAAAAGGTGGTAGGTAACAAAATCGGATTGTATAATAAATGACGCAGCAGAAAGAAATGGAGATGACTTATATGGAAGCAATGATGACTGGCATGATCAATAATATTTTCTTCATCATATTTCCAATTATCATCTATCAGATGCTGGCGACAGCCGGCCAACGAAATTTTTTCGTCAGCCATCGCGTTACAATGACTGTTCTTTTTTCAATTTCCATCATACTTTGTATGCTTTTTCCCTATCAATTTTTAACAGATCAATATATTTTTGACCTGCGACAAGTTCCGATGATCGTTGGTGCTCTGTACGGAGGTCCCTTAGTGTCGGCCGTCCTGTTTCTGGTTTCCTCTGGTGGCCGATTTCTTATCGGAGGAGACGGGATGTACATCGCCATCTTCAATCAATTTGTCATTGCAGCGGGAGTTCCTTTCCTTCGACCTCTGTACATGCGGCTAAAAAGATTTGGGAAAATCGTTCTGGTGTTCTGCATTTCCATTGCTTCCTTGTTATTCAATATGTTAGCGGGCGCTTACTTTTTTGGAGATCCAATTCATGACATCATTGGCATATGGGTGATGCTGATAATTAACCAAGGAACAATTATCGTTTTAACAGCATTGATGATTGAGCATATGCAGCGGCAGGAGTACCTATACAACTCGCTATTGAAGCATGAGAAAATGGAGACGGTCAGCCATTTTGCTGCGGCTGTTTCGCATGAATTGCGCAATCCTCTGCAAAGCATCAAAGGGTTTATTCAACTGATGAAAGAATATGACTACAGCCGTGAGAAGCAAGTGGAGTTTCACAGTCTGATTTTAAAAGAAATTAATGCTGCAGAAGATTTGATCGATGACTACCTGGTCTATGCAAAACCGACCTATGGACAGCTTGAGCCCATCACAGTTTCGACAGAAGTCCATCATGTTCTTAAGATCATGGCACCCTATGCCAACGGAAAAGACGTGAAAATGCAAATCGGCGATATGGATGAAACTGCGGAAATCCTTGTTGATCGGCAGAAATTCCAGCAAGCATTGGTCAATATTATCCGAAATGGCGTTGAATCGATGCCGGACGGTGGAACACTGGCGATTGCAGCAAAATCGTCCCCAGCCAAAGTTTGGATAGAAGTGACCGATGAAGGTGTGGGCATGACGAAAGAAGAAGTCCAGCGTTTGGGAGAACCTTATTTTTCAAATAAAATTAAAGGGACGGGACTTGGGATGATGGTTACGTACAGCATCGTCAGCCAAATGAACGGCCAAATCATGGTTGATTCTCAGAAAGGAAAAGGTACCGAGTTCACATTGGAATTTCCGAACATCGCCACATTTGAAAAAAAATAAACCAGCGTCTCCTTGGAGACTGCTGGTTTATTTATGCATTAATTGACGGACAAAAGGTAGTATCGATTGTTCCTTCAGTTTGGCTTCAAACATGATGTCCACATCTATACCATCTAATAATCTCAATAATTCCTGGAAATCCGTTTCAGAAACCAGTTCGTGGTGGCGAAGATCTGTAAATCCTTCTTTTCCAGTACTAATATGGACTTTAGGTGTGCCATAGTCTTCCCAAGTTTTCAAAATTTCAGCATAATCGACTGGTTCACCATCGTTGTTGCAGTTATGGTGGTGAATATCAAAGCAGACTGGCACTCCGCAGACGTTATGGACGTCCAGAACGTCTCTGACAGTAAAGGTTTTATCGTCATTTTCAAGCCGCAGCCGCTGGCGTATGCTTGGTGATAATGCCAAGTAAGCTTCCGCAAAGCGTTGTTTGGCTGCTTCTTTGTCGCCATAAGCTCCTCCGGTATGGAGAATGATATCCGAGCCACCAAGCAATTGAATCAGCTTATCATGGTACTCGAGGTCTTCAATCGATTTCCGGACCACTTCCGGTTTGGGGGAATTGAGGACGGTGTATTGGCCGGGATGCACAGAGACTCTCATCTCGTGTGTTTCGACAATCGAGCGGATTTCATTGGTGATGGCCACTACGTCGGGATCCTGCCACCAGATCCAATCATTTATCGGGTGGGTGGAAAGAGGAACAATCGAGCTGGAAGCCCGGTAAAAATAGATATCATTTTTTAGATTCCAATGAAGGATTTCGAGTGTGGTCTCGAAATTTTTCATCGTCAGTTCTTTTATTTTACCTGTGTCGTCCGCTTCCGCAGTCGCTACACGCAAAGTTCTAAAGATCGTTTTCAATTCGGTGTTCATGCAGGCATAACCTAATCTCATGTTGTATCAGCTCCTTGCTTTTATTATACCCTCCTCGCACGGATTGCATTCCTTTTGTTAGGGGTATAATAATAGAAATAACCCGATGAGGAGGAATTTCAATGATTGCAGAAGTAACGCAGACCGAGCAAGGATACATGGCGACTTTTGACCGCAAATTGACACATGGACCAGAACAGGTTTGGAGGATGTTGACAGACAATCAAAAAATCCATCAATGGTTTTCAGGATTACAGCTGGAAAAGCCAGGAGAAGGCGGCTACTTGTCATTTGATACGGGTCATGGCAATTATAAGGAATTGGCGATTACGGACTTTGAAGAGAAAAAGCGATTAGGTTTTGAATGGGGTCAAGACCATGTTTTGTTTGAACTCATCCCTGAAGGTGAAGAGACCCGATTGAAACTGGTGGAAAAAATACTAGTGTTTACAGACCATACGCCAAAAGATGTGGCGGGATGGCATGTGTGCTTAGACGTTCTCGAAGCTCTTCTCGACAAAAAAGGAATTGAACGAACTTTGGAGTGGGAGCATTGGTTCCCTGAATACAAGCGCTTGTTTGAAAACATGCATACTTCCTTTGAGTAACCGGCTGCTATGAAGATCCTACTCATTTAGTTTCTGTTTCAGCAAAGAGGTTCGGTGCCAAATATTTATGCAAATTGCCGAGCGTTCGTAAGATGTGTTGACGTATTTAGGAACGTTCTTTTTTGCGCTTTTAAGCATCTGAATAGGTGGCTTGTTATGTATGGTTGTTATAGAAGATGAACCAATGATTTATCATGTTGATATTTCGCAAATCAGTTGCGCTTGTTGCGGATGAACACCTGAACTTCTCCAAAATCACAAATGACCCAAGCCTATTTTTTGCAAAGCTCACTTTTAGGAGTGTTAGCTTTCCACAGTCCGCACCAAAAGACCAGACCAATAACGTTGTGGTTGGTAAGGTCAGGTAAAGGAGTGGGAGCTATGGGATGGGTAGAATTGCTTCAGCAGGCCAGCGATTAGATGGAAGAGCATATTGAAGAAACAGTTCCGATTGAACAGATTGCCAAACAAGCAAACTCTTCTGCTTTTCATTTCCACGGTGCAGACAAGCGGAATAATATCCCTCGGAAGTCGCTGAATTACCGTACACCCCTGGAGGCATTTATGAGTCACCTGAATGGAGTAGATCTGTCTAGCTTAAATTGATAAACGGAATAACTTAAACAGAGACAGCCTTTCGCAAAAGGGAATGGGAAAAAGAGGACGTTCATAAAGTGGTTATCCACATTTATGAGCGCTCTTTTTATTGTTTACCAGCCTTTTATCTTTTATGTTAAAGTAGATTTTTGAGAACATTTAAGGTGTTCAGAACTTACGCAACGATTCAAAAATCGCGAATTTTTGGGAATTATATTTCTTAGAGAAAAGTAGATTTTATTGGTATGATCAAAGACATTAGAGTTGTTTTGGAATAAGAATTGAACATTAGAAAGAATGCTCAAAATTTTACCCATTTGATATGCTTTATAAAAAAGGAGGAGACCATTTTGAAGATAATGAAAATTATTTTATCCTTAATTGTTTTGTTCCTTGTAGGTTATGGACTTTCAACGAGCAACGAAGAGTTTCTGCCATACGCTTTGCTAGGGACTGGCGTTCTCGTGTTATTCACTGGAGTTCAAGTATCAGCGCAAGAAAAAAGAAAGTTCGATGGATATATGTTTCTTGCGGGCTCAGCCCTATTCCTTGTCTATGGGGGCTCTTTAATTTTAACATAGTTATGCATGTGTAATTTTTTCGGAAATGAAAGCAACTTATTCGTGAGCAGGTTAAATTCTCAGGTTATAGATGCTTCCTGCCTTTATTATCAAACCGGCGCTCCAGAGCCTTGTTGATTTTTCGCATAACTTCAATTTGCGTATCGTTTGCATTAACTTTGTGTACCCAAAGATATGCCTGCATTTCTTTTGCTGGGGCATGTTCAAGCAATAAAACCTCACGGCAAAAATCAGAGGTATCTTTTCGGGAAATCAGCTTTATCGTATACAGAGAAGTGGTTTTGACGATTTTGTCTATTTGATGGGTTTCTTCAAAGCTTTGCAGTTCTGGGATGTGCTCGAATTCATTTTTTATTTCTCTTAATTGTGCCAAAAAAACACTCCTTTAAAATGGTCGATCCTATTGTTGTTCAGATCATACGCAACTGACTCTTTAAGGCTGTCCATCAGCCAACGACGGCTTAACTCTATGAATGGGAGTGCTGAGATTTATTACTCGATGTTAAATTCAAAAAAGCGGTCTTCTTTAAAGACGCCTTTTTCGTAGTTTCTTTCAGCAAAGGTAAGAGTACCGTCATGGGTGACCAGAACGACGGTTGCAGAACGCGTACCGTAATCCAGTGTTTTGATGAACATAGGAGACAGCATCCGCTCGAGATCTAGTCCGACACCCGTGTCGGGGAGGTGGGTATCCGGTGCGTGTCCGTCGTCTGCCAGTATCGCAAAGATCTTTTCCAAATCTGCTTTGTCGATTTGTGACATATAAGAAGCGAGCTTTTCTTTGCCTTTTGTCACCTTCGGCCACGGAGTGTTCAGAAAATGGTTGCTGAGCCCGTGGGTACCTGGCGGGATCGCATAGGATTCTTCCTGGATGTTGTTGTAATAAATGAGCCTTTCAGCATTGCCTACAATAAGATTAAATCCAGCGTACTGCTTCGGGTCAATCGTCTGTAAGTACTCCACCGGAGAATTTGTCCCTGTTAAAAAATTTTTGACGACTGCTCCTCTGGATAACTGCCCCGATTCCAAATTGGTGGGATCGCGAAAGTTAGTCAATGCGGCAATGCGTCCCTGCTTTGTAACGCCAAGCCAAGTGCCCATTCCGGTCAAGTCGCGGCCTGCCAAAATAGTGGGTTCGTCCTCCCAAAAATGGGCTGGTTCAGTTGGGCGACCATAAAACTCGTCCCGATTAGCAGCGACGATTAGTTTATATGTGGGATGATTTCGAAATTGTAGATTGATGAGGCACATTTTATTTCCCCTTTTTGATTCAGTATATACAATCACTCGTTCTGTTAACAGAGAGAGCTATCCTGATTGTAAAGCAAGACTCCTGTTTAAGGCATGTCCACAAAGGAAATTCACCTGTAAGTCAAATGGCGAAGGAATGCGTACGGGTGATTATAAAAAGAGTCCGTCGCGTGACATCTATTCCCCGAGATGGTGCTGCTAATTCCAGATTCTGTGCCGAAACCTATAGCAACCGCAGGCAATCACTTGAAGCACAGATCAATCCTCTGGATAGGAGAAAAGCTCGACCTGAACCAGCCTCGAATAAGACTAATTTTTTATGGGTTAAAAAGATAGGTGTTGAAATGATCGATTAAAATAATGTTGAAAAACTGCTAGAAATTTTTTGGGTTTTAGGTAGGTCAAAAGTTTCAATTGGAAGTTTTTTCTGCTACACTATGAAAAGAGATTTTTTCGAAAGAAATCTAATATTAAGTAATCAGGAGGAACGACCATGAAGAACAAAGCAGCTTCATTATCTTTTGCACGTGTATTAATGGAAGGCATCAAAGAAATGGTATTTGTTGTAAAAGTTGATAAAGGTTGTTCTTTTACGTATGAGTTTTTTAATAGTGCAGTGATAGAAAGTACCTTATTAGACGCCACTTCCATTGGGAAAACCTTTGATGACATTCATTCTACGATAATGGCCCAGTTTCTAAATGGGAAATATGGTGAAGTAGTCCAGAAAAACCAGAGCATGAGCTATGAGGATTCATTTTATTCCACTGCCAAAAACCTGTTCTATTCAAAAACAATTCTGACTCCCCTTTTCGATAATGCAGGAAAATGTACTCATATAGTCAGTTTAGTAAAAGACATCACCAATGAGAAAATAGCTAAGCTGGAAAGCGAAGGGATTCGCGAACGTCTCGAAGAAAGCAGTGCGCGTTATCGATCCTTATTCGACAGTAATGCGGATGCCATTTTTACTGTTGACTTTAAAGGCTGTATTACAGGAGGAAATTCTGCAGGGCATAAGCTTAGCGGTTATTTCATCAACGAACTGGCAAGTAAAAGCTTTATTGAATTTGTCGTTCCTGCAGAAAAAGAGCAGGCAAAAGCACATTTTCATTTTTCGATTTTAGGCAATATTAAAGATTGTCGCCTTCAAATCTCCAATAAGTCGGGTGCATCAGTAGCTTGTTTAGTAAAGTTCATTCCAATAAATGTAAAAAGTAAAATTACTGGATTTTATATGATTGCCAAAGACATGACGGAGTTGGATAAAATCGCCAGTCTTTATGAGGCAGGCGAAGAAAATTTTCGAATCATTGCGGAACATGTTCATGATGTCATCATTTTGATGGACCACCACAAAAATTTTCTGTATGTGTCTCCGTCTTCTGAAAATATATTTGGTTTTAAAGCAGATCAGGTCACTGCTCAGAAGCCTATTTATAGTGTTCATCCCGAAGATATCGTGACGATTTCCAGTGCTTTTGAACAGGCTGCTAAAGATGCCTCTAGTTATTTGGTGCAGATTCGGCTGCTTCATCAGGAAAGAGGATGGATTTGGGCAGAAATCAACGGCACTTCAGTTTTTGGGGAAGATAAGAGCTTTAACCATATGGTGATGGTGGCACGGGATATCTCGATTCAAAAAGAGTATGAGAGCCAACTTAAGCATTTTGCTTATTTCGATTCTCTGACAGAACTGCCAAACCGCCGTTATTTTCAGGAGTACGCGACTGAAAGGCTCGAGCTGAAGGAAAAGAACCAAAGCGGTATAGCGGTACTTATACTAGATATTGATGATTTCAAGGAAATCAATGATCAGTGGGGACATGAAACCGGAGACGCAGTTATTCAAGAGTTTGGTTACCGGTTGAATAGCTGTATGCACGGAGAGAATATGGCTGCACGTTTAGGAGGAGATGAGTTTGTCATCCTACTGGCAGATATCGATACTAAAGAACAAGTGGCGGAAGTCGCCGATAGCATTTACCGAGTGATGAAAGAGCCGATTAAAGTGCTGGGCTTATCGCTGGAAATTTCGATCAGTATGGGCATCGCCCTAGCGCCTGCTGAGAAAATTTCCATTTCTGCCATGATGAAGCGTGCTGATACTGCAATGTATAAAGCAAAGCAACAGGAAAAAAATACATTTCAAGTAAGTCCAACATGAGCCGAACTGGTTCATGTTTTTTGTTGGAGAATTCTGGAACTCCAATCGTTAGTATAAGCGAATATCAAGGCGAGTAAAAAATGTCGAGGTAAAAGGTTTTGAATAACGTCATTTATTCTCTAATTCGATTACAAATAGAATACTCCCTTCTAAGGGAAATGAAAAATATGTAAGTCAAAAGTAGTATTTGAATTTTCAGAAATAAAAAAGTTTTCTTTTTCTATGAAAAATGTTATGATTCTTTTAAATCATAAAACCTATTTAAAATACAAAAAATGGTTATTAAAGTAATTATATATACCTTATTATTTTTATATATCTTAGGAAATTATTAATCGAACCTTTTTTGATAAAGGTAAGAAAAATATTGAAATCGTCTTAAATCAGCTAATTTTTTGAATATTCGAGGTGAGAAAATGAAAAAATCCTATTGTGGAACTTCTATTATTATTAGAATTTTTTGTACTTTGTGGGTTTGTTTCTTTTTTCTTGATATCGAGAAAACGTCTGCGAATTATGGCGACACTGATGCAGTTGTTTTAACTGCCAAAGTTGACGAGGTGCCTCTCGCAAAACACTTGCTGATTCTTAGGGATACAGAAGGAACGCTTGAAATAGATGAGCTGTTACAGCCTCCGCATAGTTGGAAATTTGTTTCGAACGAAAAGGAGATTCCGAATGGGGGATTGAGCTCCGGTGTGTATTGGCTCCGTTTTACCATAAAAGACAATTCGGACGATCGGCAATGGCTTCTGGAAGTGGCTAATTCATCTCTAGAAACAGTGACTTTATATTCGCCGCAACCTTCAGGCGAGTATTCCGCTATTCCACTTGGAAATTCCATTTCGGATTCAGAAAAAACTTATCTACAAAGTAAATTAGTCTTTCAGTTGCTTCTGCCGAATGAGGAAGCAACTACGTTCTTCTTGAGAGTTGGATCACAAGGGGCGATGCATCTGCCTTTGACGATTTGGGAACAGGAAGCATTCGAAGCGCAGTCTCAGCAGACAGCAGCGATAGTCGGTTTATTGAGCGGAATGAGTTTGCTGTTTATGGTGTACTGCATCAAGTGGTTTTTCAACTACCAACAAAAAAACTTCCTTTATCTCCTTTTATCATCTCTATCAGTCTTAATTGTTTCATCAACATGGACCGAAATGAGTTTAGCCTCGATATGGCCGGAACTGGGAGGATGGAATAGACAGATTGCTTGGGTTTCTTTTGGAGCTGCTGGTATTTCAGTGGTTTTTATTACTAAAGAGCTTGTAACAGATGTTTTGCAATTGCGCTGGCTTCCGACAGCTATTAAAACTATGACTGTTTTTGTGCTGTTTTCAATTGTGCTTTCTTTCTTCTCCTATCGAATTGCTGGTGTGGTTCTGTTTTTTGTCGTATTTCTATCCGTTGCCTTATCTTTTGGCGTGTCCTTCCATGCTTGGAAAAAGGGCCATCTCTTTGTTGCTTCATATGCAGTCGCCTTATTTTTATCCATAGTTGCACTCATTGTTTCATTTCTTACGGTCGCAGCGATTTTGCCGTATGAAACAAATATTCAATATGGCTTGTATCTCGTAACTGGAATTAGTGTTCTTTTCATAGCGAACGCGCTGCTGGCAAAAGAAAAAATAAATCTTGAAAAGAAGGAACAACTGGAGCGGCAAACTCAAAATCGCCAGCTGATGGAAATTGAAGCGCTAAAAAATGCCAATGCGCGAAAGGATGAGTTATTGGCATTTACTTCAAACGGCTTGCGAACACCTCTTTACGGCATGATCGGCATTGCAGAATCACTTCAGGAATCAGCGACGGGGAAAATCTCTACTTTAATGGCAAACCAATTAAACGACCTGGTAGCAAGTGGGAAAAACATGGCGCATCTGGTCAATGAAATTCTCGACTTTTCAAAACTAAAGCAGTCTCCTTTGCCGGTTCATGCTGAAGCAGTGGCTATTGATGAACTGTGCAATACTGTTTTATCGTTATGCCGACCGTTGATGCCGACACAATCCGTGAAGCTTTACCATACAGTTCCAGCTTCGCTGCCAAAAGTACTCGCCGATCCTAACCGCGTCCAACAGATTTTGTATAATCTCGTCGATAATTCCATTCATCATACTCATGAGGGAGAAATAATTGTTTCGGCACACGTTAAGGGAGATCAGCTTGAAATTTCGGTGAAGGATACGGGTATCGGCATACAGGAAGGACGGATTCCATCTTTGTTTGAATGGAACATTCAGCAAGAAAAAATTCCAGAAAGTCAGGGGCTAGGTTTGCGGATCACCAAGAACTTGGTCGAGCTCCAAGGGGGATCATTGAGGGGTGAGTCACAGGCCGGAATCGGTTCGACTTTCAGTTTTACTTTGCCGATTCATGCTAGCGAAACGACCACGCAAATTTCGTTGGGCATTGATTCGGCTCTTAAGGAATTGACGGCTTTCCAGTTAGCGGACTCTATATTGAAGCAACATCCGATAAAACAAAGCTTGCATATTCTTGTAATTGAATCAGAAGAAATTAACCGTCTGGTTTTATTGCGCCAACTCATATCAGCAGGCTATCAGGCTTTTGGAGTGGGAGATGGCAAGGCGGCGATGCAACTGCTGGCGCATAAGCCAGTGGAGTTGATTGTGATGGACGGCTATTTGACTGACATGTCGGGAGATGAATTATGCCGGCGCATCCGACTGGACTTTACGCTGACGGAATTGCCCATTCTTATACTGTCGAATGTGGATAGTCTACGTGAAAAAAAGGATGCTTTTACAGCAGGCGCCAACGATTTTTTATTGAAGCCCTGCGATAAAGAAGAATTTTTATTGCGCGTTGAGACTTTGGCGAATATGCGCAGCTTGACTCAGGAAATCACCAATATGAACTATTTTCTTGAACGTAATGTCAAAGAACGAACAATGGCGCTTGAAATTACCAATATGAATCTGCTGACGGTCAACGATGAAATTCAGGAAATCGAAAAGTCCCGTACTGAAATGCTGTCGGCGATTTCGCACGAGCTAGGAACACCGATTACGCTGATTCACAGTTATATACAGGCAGTGAAAGAAAGTTTAATCGAAGAAAACAATCCGAGGTACTTGGATATGATCCATAAAAAACTACTACTTCTCGAACGCCTCACGGAAGATTTGGTAGAGTTGACCAAATACAAGTCAGGAAACATGACTTTGCGGTTTGAAGAAAGGGAGTTGGATGGATGGTTGGCACGGCTGGTGGATTCGATGGCATCTGATGTGACACAAAGTGGCAGGGCTTTCGAATTTCTTGGAACGGAAAGTTTAGACGAGATGATCCGGCCGTTTCTGACTATCGATCTGGATCGCCTTGATCAGGTGATTTCCAATATCTTGTGGAATGCCGTCAAGCACACTTCTTTAGAAGAAGGCAGAATTACACTATCCACAGAAATAATAGCTAAAAATAACGAAGATGCAATGCTCGATGAAGAAGAATGGGATGGAGAACTAGTCATTCGAATTGCCGACAATGGCTGCGGCATCAAAAAAGAAGCTTTGCCTCATATTTTTGACCGCTTTTACAAAATCGACAGTTCTGCAGGCTATAAAGGCAGCGGACTTGGATTGGCGATTGCCAAAGAAATCATATTGGCGCATAAAGGACAGATTGGGGCCGATAGCACAGAAGAGAAGGGAAGCGTCTTTATCATTGTATTGCCGTTGACTTTTCGCTAAAGGACAGGAGGAAGACAGATGAATGCTGCAACTATAATGATTGTAGAAGACGATGAAGGAATCCGTGAATTGATGCGTTTGTTCTTACTCAAGAAAGGTTACGACGTCCTTCAGGCAGAAGACGGCTTTCAAGCTTTGGATCTGCTGGAGAAAGAAAAACCGGATCTTATTTTGCTGGATGTCGAAATGCCAGGGATGAATGGGCTAGAAGTATGCGAGAAAATTCGTTTGAAAACAACTTTGCCTATCCTATTTGTTAGCTACCGGAAAGAGCTGGTTTATAAAATTCAAGGACTCGAAGCAGGAGGCGATGACTACATCACCAAACCCTTTGATTTCAATGAACTAGAAGCTCGTATCCGTGCAATTCTTCGGAGAAATGGCTGGAGGAGCGGCGAGGAAGATCGGCTGACCATCCTGAAATACGAAGATCTCCATATTCATGTAGACGCCTGTGAACTATACATTGCAGGAAACCCGGTAAAGCTTTACCACAAGGAATTTCAATTATTGCTGCTGTTGGCTCAGACGCCCAACCGCGTTTGGACTGCTGAACAATTATATGATCAGGTGTGGGGCTATTATTCCGAGGGAGACGTGCAAACAGTTAAAGTACACATTAGCAATTTACGAAGAAAAATCGAAGAAGATCCGGCCAACCCCAAATATATCCAGACGGTGAGGGGCTTTGGCTATAAGTTCATATTGGAGTAAAACATTCGGCTGCCATGCACCGGATGTTTTTTTTTGCGTTGAAATAGGACAGTCAAAACTCTTTTCGGGAATATAACACGCTTATAATTTCACTCACGTGTTGAATCGTCTAGTATAAGTGAGTTTTCAAGCGCCGGTACGAGCTTTTCACGGCTTTTAGTTAAAACTGTGCTTAAAGCGACCATAGCTACAAAGAAAAAACATAAAATCATTATATAAGTTGAACGAATGATTCCGGCCTGTTAATGTTCCGCCAATCAGCTGCTAAGAGCTGGCGCCGAACGAACTCGGGCTGTCACTTTCCATGTCACTTACGCCGCTCTCATAACAGTCTCCGCTGGTTTGCTCTGTGTTCTGCCGTTTTGTTACTCAAGGAAGCTTAGAAGAAAGAGCGCAAGACGGCGAAGGGCAAAGATGTGCTCCTGCATCGCTATGCTAGCTTCGTCGCAAAGCCATTGCCCGAACTCTCATTGTTCAATGACTTTGCTGCTGGAGCAGTGAAGCGACATCCAAGAGACCCCGCAGTAGCTTGCGACGAGAAGGCTGGGGCGATGTCCTTGGCAACTGGCGAGAAGTTGTCGCGCCAGTTGCATGACCCACATCTTGTGGGCCCAAAGCATCCGTCTGGAGCGATTTCTTCGTTTCCCTACTTCGTTAAGTTGAAAAAGATGTTTCTTTAGTTCAACTTATATAGTTTATTGAATTTTTAGATTTTTTTTAACGTATATTTAACCTTCACATTCTAAAATAAGAGTATAAGGATAAACATTAGGAGGATCTAATTATGGAGAGTACATTCAATCTGAATAAATTCCTAAAAGCGATGCAAAAAAGAAAGGCTTTGATCATCCTTGTTACTTTGGCTTTTATTGTCTTTAGTGCTGTCGCTAGCTACACCATTATGAAGCCTGTTTACAAGGCAACAACTCAGATTCTAATCAATCAAAACACAGTCAGCAACCAGGATTTCGACAGTCTCGATATCGATACGAATCTTCAATTGATCGGAACTTACAACGTTATTATAAAAAGTCCGGCAATATTGGCCAATGTGATTGAGGAATTGCAGTTGAAAGAAACGGTCCAAACATTGACCGAGCGGACCACTGTCAATAATATTGAAAGTTCTCAAGTGGTCAGCTTATCGGTTGAAGATTCTTCTATGGAGCAGGCAGTACTGATTGCCAATACGACAGCCAAGGTGTTCCAAGAAGAAATTCAGCAAATGATGAAAGTAGACAATGTCAGTATCTTGGCTGCAGCAGAGACAACCGGAAGTCCGAAGCCAATTCGCCCGGATCCTATTTTCAACATGGCCATTGGGGCCATCGTCGGTTTGGTTTTTGGGATGGGCATCACGTTAATCCTGGAGCAATTGAATACAACAGTCCGTTCTGAAGAAGATATCGAAGAAATGGCGGGACTTCGGATTTTAGGTGTCGTCAGTCCAGTGGACAGCAATTTGAAAATGGAAAAGCCATTAAATCTAACAGACAGATTGGAGAAGGATCTACATGCGGGCAATGAAAAAGACAAAAAGGTTAATGCCGCGAAAATTGGTGGCTCGTACTAATCCACAATCGATTGCAGCGGAACAATACCGTACAATTCGAACCAATATTAACTTCTCGACTCCCGGCTTGGATTCAAAAGTTATCCTGTTCACGTCCGCTTCAAAGGAAGAAGGAAAGTCGACGACTGCAGCGAATATGGCTATTGTTTTTGCCGAAACGGGCAAAAAAGTGTTGCTGATTGATGCAGACATGCGACGTCCAACTTTATACCGGACTTTTGAGCTCGGCAACAATATTGGCCTGTCCAATTTATTGATAAGAAAAGGCAAACTCAAGCAATCGGTAAAAGCGAGCGGCATTCAAAATCTGGATTTGCTGATGAGCGGACAAATTCCTCCAAATCCAGCGGAGTTGCTGGAGTCTGATGCGTTGGATGAATTGATTGAGGAAATGCGAGGACTCTACGATTACGTGCTTTTCGACTCGCCACCTATCCTCTCCGTAACCGATTCCAAAATTCTTGCAAATAAATGCGACGGTACAGTGCTGGTGGTCAATACCGGCAAATCAGAAAAAATAAGTGTTGAAAAAGCACGAGATTCTTTGGCAACTGCAAAAGCTTTTATTTTAGGGGTTGTCTTGAATAATTATCCGATGAATAAAGAAAATTATTATTATCATAATTACGATAGTCAATTTAGTTGATTCGACAGGAAAGGGAGAACAGGGATGAAGTTGGATAAGCAGCATGTACTTGAAATTTTTCATCGATCCCTGGTACCTTTTCTTATCGCTTTTCGCCGTTTTCGCACATTCGTTCTGATTGGATTTGAAAATTTCGAAGAAAAACTAGAGCATGCGGCTATGCCGAAAGCGCTACACCTAACAGGAAAAACCGTCATGATTACTGGGGCTGGTGGGGGGATTGGTTCAGAAATCAGCCGTCAGCTCATTCAATATCAACCAGCCAGAATTTTGCTGCTTGGAGATGGGCCGAAGTCTATCTATACCGTTGAGAGTCAGCTACAAAAGCGGGTGGGGAGTCATGCAGAAATTATTCCAATTGTTGTAGACATTCAAGATAAAAAAAGGATTTTTGAAATAGTCGGGCGGTATAAACCGGATATCGTATACCATACAGATGGCCATCAGCAACTCGATGTTGCAGAAGAGAAGACAACTGAAGCCCTCTGTGTTCATGTTTTCGGCACTTATAATATCGCCGAAGCGGCAAACGGCTATCGAGTCAATACTTTTGTAATGGTTTCCTCCGAACAAGCTGCTAAGCCGCGTAATTTCAAGGAAGCAGTCAAAAGACTAGCGGAAATGACCGTGGAAAGTGTTTCAACAACTAGTTCGACACAGTACACAATTTTTCGATCACCTGAAACACTCCTTCATGACAAACAATTATCCAAGAGATCTGGTCACTTGTTCGAGCAGAAAGCGCCAGTTGTCTATACGGCACAACAGATACTTCAGGCTGGAGAGACAAACATAAGATTAGGTAAAGAGAGTTCATTCCATCAAAAAGACGCGGTTGTACGAATCAGACCTAAAAAACAGACGGGAATCAGCCAAATAGAATTGGCACGTCTACTGAAACAATTGAAAAAAAATCCTAAAAAAGAGGCGCGGGAACTGGTTATTTCGATTATTAAAAAAGAAAGAACAAAGGGGTGAGAGTAAATGGGAGCAGAAAAATACTCTACTGAGTTTCGTTTTGGAGAGGAAGTCTATAATTTCGGAAGAGATCTTCCATTTCAAAATGATGACATAATCGTACAGCACTCTTCTCTAAACAAAATCTATCCGTATGCTCTGAATACCATTCATCTAGTGACTTATTGTGAAAACAACACAGTGTCTCTGCTATCGGGCAGCTTGGAAATAGGAACTGTTGAAAGCATCAGTGGATTTGCGGATGAAATCGGTGGGATTTCGTGTGGATTAGACCATCAAGGGAATTTAAAATCATATGCCTATGACTTAAATACACTTGAAAAAATCTATAAGCATCCACAGACACGATTTGTTTTCGCAGGCAGCAAAATTCCCCATTTTGACCGTCTCAAGTCTTTTGCAATCAACCTGCATATCAACAACAAAGTAGATGATGTGATTTCGTGGAAGCTGGCATTAAACTCAAATGGCCAACCTATTTTGATTACTTCATTGAGAGAAAAAGAGAATTTGCTTTGATCGCCTCTGGAGTAGCACATATTGTCTTCAGCCACTGAGAAATAAGCGGTGGCGTAACAGCTACGTGGCCAATCCAGAAAGTTCATTGAAAAGAGCGGGAAAAGGGGGGCATACGTCAACATGTTGCAAAATTTAAAAATAGCAGTAGTCGGTTTGGGGTATGTCGGATTGCCTATAGCGGCCGCCTTTAATCGAAAGTATCCCGTCATCGGCTACGATATAAGTACAGGAAGAATCCAAGCTTTAACGCTGGGACTGGATAAGACTAATGAGATAGGCCGTGAAGAACTTGCAAAATCAACTATCGTTTTTACAGCTGACCCTTCAGATTTAAAAGAAGCAGGTTTTATCATTATTGCCGTGCCGTCAGCCATTGATGGAGATAAAATGCCTGACTTATCCGCTTTGCAAAGAGCCAGTAAATATGTGGGGGAACATATGAAAAAAGGCGCAGTGGTGGTCTACGAATCAATTGTGGCACCGGGAATGACTGAAGAACTGTGTATCCCGCTGCTTGAGAAGTATTCAGGCTACGAGAGTGGCAAAGAATTTTTTGTCGGCTATTCTCCTCCAAGAGTGCTGGCAGGAGGAAAAAAAAGCAGCTACACAAAAACGAAAAAAGTAGTTGCCGGACAAAACAAAGAAGTGACAGATTTTTTGGCTCTGGTATATGGCAGTATCGTTGGTGGTGGAATATATAAAGCCCCATCCATCCGTGTCGCTGAAACTGCGAAATTGATTGAGAGCATCCAGCTTGATGTCAACGTGGCGCTTATGAACGAATTGGCGATAATTTGTGAGCGCTTAAAAATCGATACACTGGAAGTGCTGGAAACAGCAGGAAGCAAACGTGATTTCGTGAAAGCTTTACCGGGTTTAGTGGGCGGACAAGGAGTCGAATTGGCATCTCTTTATTTAGCGAACAAATCGCAATTGGTCGGCCACAGCGCTGAGGTGATTTTGTCAGGACGCAATATCAATGAAGGAATGGGCCGGTTCGTTGCACAATCACTGATAAAAAAGATGATTCAAGAAAATATCAATCCAGCTGATGGCCGTGTCATCGTATTGGGGCTGTCCTTCAAAGAGGATGTTCCGGATCTGCGCAACTCCAAAGTGATCGACATCGTACGGGAATTGAAAGAATACGGCATGGACGTCCAATTAGCTGATCCTTATGCTTCCACGGAAGATGCAGAAAGCTTTTACGGAACAGAACTTCTAACTCGTCAGCAATTAAAGCCTGCGCACGCAGTTATTCTGGCAGTTCCGCATAAGCCATATAAAGAAAGCGGTTGGCAGCAATTTGAAGACTTATTGATTGGACAACGTGGAATTGTCTTTGATGTAAAAGGCGTCCTTGATATGAAGAAAAAACCTGAAAGAATCCAGTTTTTGCGTTTATAGCATTGTGTTTGGAGAAGTGGTGTTCTATCACTTAAGTTGAACAAACCTGTTGGACCTGTCTGCTCGAAGCAGATGGGTTTTTCTGTGTGTCTGCGTTTTTCCGTATCGCTTTGAACAAGGCTAATAAAAGGATACCTGTTTTATTGTTCCGTGTGGCCCATGGACGCGACGTGGCTTTAAGAGCTGCTGGAGCATATTCTTCTGGACTGTTTTTTGGGAGATGCAGAAGGGTATGGAACAGTATAGAACTAAAGGAGGGTGAAGATATGGAAATTGTAGCAAAGAGAGATTTGCTGAAGGACCGGTACGGAAATTATTATATCGTGTCCTATGCTTCCAAAAAGGCATTGACGATTGTCAACGCGGCAATGTATCACGCATTCAATCAGATACTCGATGAAGAGCTAGTAGCTAAAGTAAAGGCGAAGTATCCAAATGATGTTGCCTGCGGAAAATATTTTGCGGATTTGGTTCATGAACAAGTGGAACAAATGAGCAGTCCTGGACATCCGGGTAAGATCTACGACATAGAAGAAGCGAAAAAAGAATATGATTTGCATATGAAGCCGCTTTATGACGATTCGTTTCATTTATCATAAAGTTGCGTAGCTTATGTTCAGCCTACCGGAAAAACGGTAGGTTTTTTGTTGCAAATTATAGGATGCTCATTGCAGAACCACAGCACCAGTTCATCATCCAGCGGTCAGGCAATTACTGGCGACTTATTGTTTAGATATGGCGTCAATTTCGAAGTCTGACGTAGAATGGATGCCATTTTTTCAGGCTGGTTTGATTGATTCATTGACACAGGGCGTATACATCGTACCGACAATTCGCTCAATTGCAGGTGAAACACATCGAGATGCGTATCCTGCATTTGGTGCATTGGCAGTTGTATTATTCTCACTTGGATTATAAGATGAAACTGCCCAACAAACTTTCAGTTCAATGTTTGTTGGGCAGTTTCGGTTATACAGTCAAACGATAGAGGGGTGTAGAGGATGGAGAAAATTTCAATTCTTGGAGCAGGAACGATGGGCCATTCAATTGCTTTGTCAGCCGCATGGGCTGGCCAAACTGTATCTGTATATGGCATTAACGAGCAGGACCTAGAAAATGCTGACAAAGGATTAAATAATAAACTCAAAGTCATGGCAGACAATGAATTGTTTACTGCAGAACAAGCAGAAAAAATTAGAAAACGAATTCGATTGACTACTCTCCTTGAAGGAGCTATTTCGGACTCGACTTTCATTATCGAAGTTGTACCCGAAGTGCTGGAGTTAAAAAAAGAACTTTACAGTAGATTGGAAACGTTGATCAGCGATGACGTGATTATTGCCAGTAACACCTCAGGATTTAAACCGAGTTTATTGGCTGAAGAGATGAGGCAACCCAATCGCTTTCTAGTCACGCATTTCTGGAATCCAGGACATCTTATTCCTTTGGTAGAAGTAGTTAAAGGTGAGCATACCGATGAGGCGACTGTCGAGCGAGCGATGAATGTTTTAAAAGAAATGAACAAAAAAGCAATTTTGCTCCACAAGGAAATTCCAGGATTTATCGGCAATCGTCTGCAATATGCATTGTTCCGGGAAGCTCAGGCTTTGTTGGATGCTGGAGCTGCTTCAAAAGAAGATATTGATGCAGCTGTCACGTATAGTATCGGGCGCAGGTTGCCGGTTACAGGCCCGCTCATGACTGCGGATATGGGAGGGCTTGATGTCTTCGCGGCAATTTCTAATTATTTGTTCGAAGATTTAGCGAAAGATCAGCAATCAGGTGAAACGCTGTCCAAACTTGTGGAAGAAAAAAAGCTCGGAGATAAAACAGGTGAAGGGTTTTATTCGTGGAAGCCCGATATTTCAGCAGAATTAAATAAAGAGCGAGAACAAACTCTTATCCATTTCTTAAAAACCGATTTGAAGGCAGATAAACTGTAAAACGAGATCTCCGTTTTACGGAAAGTAAGCAGAGAAAAACGCATTGACTTTTGCAAACTGATCGCCGATATAGCAGTTTCCAGAAGAAATCGAGCTGCTTTTGAAGTCGCGCTTTCGGAGCTATAAAGGCATAGCCTAAAATCCATCGCATTTTTGGAGATTTGAGCGTTATTGAGAAAGTCTGAAAACTAGTTGATAAAGCAGTGGTTCGATTTGGGACATTGGAAGCCAGAAAAAATGGATGAGACAAACCAACTTTACTACTGTATCCGTCAAAAGTCTGAATATTATCTAAATTAATTGAAAACTCTTTCAATTATCTGAATACCCTTTATAATAAACAATTATGAACTAAGGGAGATGAGGCAAATGTCTAAGTTGAAAAACGATTCGTTGCAACTTCATAGAACGCATCAAGGGAAATTGGAGATTCGGTCAAAAGTGGCGTTGGAAAATGAAAGGGACTTGAGCCTCGCATATTCTCCAGGAGTAGCTGAGCCTTGCCGGGAAATCGCTGCAGATCCGGCGAAAGTTCATGACTATACGATGAAAAGCAATATGGTCGCGGTGGTGACAGACGGTACAGCTGTTCTAGGACTTGGCAATATCGGTCCGCTTGCCGCATTGCCGGTCATGGAAGGAAAGGCAGTATTATTCAAGGAATTTGCCGGAGTAGATGCTTTTCCAATCTGCTTGGATACAACGGATGCAGAAACCATTATTCAAACGGTGAAATTACTTGAACCTGGCTTTGGGGGCGTCAACCTGGAAGATATTTCAGCTCCTACTTGTTTCATAGTGGAAGAGCGTCTGAAAAAAGAAATGGGAATTCCGGTGTTTCACGATGATCAGCACGGTACAGCAATTGTTACCCTAGCTGGCTTGATCAATGCATTGAAACTGGTCGGCAAGGACGTGCAAGACACCAAAGTTGTGGTGAACGGTGCGGGAGCTGCAGGAATTGCCGTTGTCAAACTACTGAGCAAATTTGGCTTTGGTCATTTGATCATGTGTGACACGAAAGGTGCCATTTTCAAAGGACGCGAAAACGGCATGAATCCATTTAAAGAAGAAGTGGCTGAAATGAGTAATTACGGACGTAAAGAAGGGCTATTGGCAGATGTCATTGAGGGGGCAGATGTCTTTATCGGAGTTTCGGCAGAAGGTGCATTGACTCAAGAAATGGTTCGAACTATGAATAGCGATGCCATCATCTTTGCAATGGCCAATCCGAATCCTGAAATCCTTCCGCATTTGGCAAAACAGGCTGGCGCAAGAGTTGTCGGCACAGGGCGTTCCGATTTCCCGAACCAGGTCAATAATGTGTTAGCCTTCCCTGGGCTCTTTAGAGGCGCTTTGGACGTCTTGGCTACAGATATAAATGATGCCATGAAAATCGCTGCAGTCGAAGCGATTGCCGGCTTACTGGAGACCAATGAGTTGCATGAAGATTATGTCATACCGAAACCATTCGATTTGCGCGTTGCTTCAGCTGTTGCGATAGCGGTTGCCAAAGCTGCTATAGAGACAGGGGTTGCCCGTAAAACCATCGAAACGGATGATCTGCAGCAGAAAACAGCAAGCTTATCGGCCGTTGGAGAAGAACGGATATAGTATATCGAAGAAACCCATCCATTTATATTCAGGCGGATGGGTTTTTCGTTTGAAATTTTGCTGAACGACTGTAAATATAGCTGAGCATCGACAAATTTCCTAAAACGTTTATAAATCATTTTGAATATCTATAAATGCTGATGAAGAAGAGTACATTGCAACACAAATCGGATAAAAAAAGCCAACACATCGCTTGTTCAAGAGCGGAATGTTGGCTGTTTTTAAGTATATAATAATTCTTTTTTTTCTGAAAGTGGTGGCAGGTTTTGTTTTTCCTGCCGATAAACATCAAGCAAATCACAGGGACGGCCGATAAAATCGGTCTGGCCATTTTTGATTTTGACGATTCGGTCTGCCAGGATATGGGCATCCTTCTCATCGTGTGTCACAAAGATAGAAGTGATGTTTGCTTTCTTCAAGATATCACGTAACTCTTTACGAATTTTTTCCTGAAGTTCTGCATCCAAATTACTAAACGGTTCATCGAGTAACAAGAGATGTGGGTTTGGAGCGAGTGCTCTGGCAATCGCTACACGTTGTTGTTGTCCACCGCTCAATTGATGGGGATAACGTTTTTCATAGCCTTGTAATTCCACAAGCTCTAACACTTCCTGAAGACGTTTTTGCTTTGCAGCTCGTTTCATCCGGAAAAGCCCGAACAAAATATTATCGGCAACCGTCATATGGGGAAATAATGCATAATCTTGGAATACCATTCCGATGCCGCGTTTTTCTGGCTGTACAAAAGTATGTTTATCACAGAGAACTTGATCCTGAATCGTCACTTTTCCAACTGCTGGATTTTCAAGTCCCGCAAGCAAGCGGAGCACGGTGCTTTTTCCGCTTCCGCTCCTCCCGAGAATGGAAATCACTTCTCCTTTTTCAATCTGCAAAGAGAAATTGTCGAGTGCAGTAGCTTTTGTATTGGGATAAGAAAAGCAAAGGTTTTCAATCGTTACGAACATATTAATCCAACTCCTTTTCCAGGAACTTATAGAAGACGATGATTGCAAGGGCACTAATACCGACTATCAATAAAGAAGCTTGAGAAGCTTCCATGATCTTTTCATCACTAGCGTATTGGAAAGCTTTCGTAGAAAGTGTATCAAAATTAAATGGCCGCAAAATCAAGGTCAATGGAATTTCTTTCAGCACATCGATGAAGACAAGGATAAATCCGCTGACGATGGCCCCTTTCATCATCGGCATGTCTACTTTGAAGAAAGTTCTTGTCAGTCCTGCACCTAATAGGCGAGAAGCATCCTGGAAATCAGTACCGATTTTATCGTAACCCGTTTCGATGGAACTGTAGCCGATGGCGAAAAACCGGATGATGTAAGCCGTGATGAGCAGGATGATGCTGACACTGAGTACAAGCGTTGTGTTCAATCCGGCCAACTGGTAAAGCGGGGCCAGAAATTCATCCAGTGCCACAAAGGCTGTTACAACAGCGACCGCAATGACAGCCCCGGGAATGGAATAGCCAAGAACAGTCAGTTTCGGCAGCAGTTTGGCCAGCTTTCCCTGGACAAGACGCGCGAAATTGCCGACAATCAAAGCGAAAACGATAATAGCTGCTGCGCTGAATCCTGCTACAAAGACCGAATTCCTTATATAGGACATAAATTCATCCAGTGGAATGGTTCCGAAAGTCAAAACCGTCCAGTCGATCAATTGGATAACAGGTATGAAAAATCCTAAAGCCAGTATGGAAAAGCCATAGCCAGCGGCAGCAAAAGCTTTCCAGCCGGTTAATTTGATGAGTGGCAATGGCCTGACTTTAGTGGAAGAATAGCTGTATTGGCGTCTGCCACGCAGAATTTTTTCAATCAGCAGAATCACAATGACAAATCCCATCAAAGAAGCTGCCAGCTTAATGGATGTTTCGATATCCCCCAAGCCAAACCAAGATTGAAAGATCGCCGTCGTAAACGTCTGAATGCCATAGTATTTAACTACGCCGTAATCATTCAAAACTTCTAGGATGACTAAACTGGCACCAGCAATAATGGAAATCCGTGATATCGGGACCACTACTTGGAAAAATGTCCGCCATGGACCTTTTCCGAGTAGTCGTGTGCTCTCAATGAGTGAAGCGGATTGCTGCGACAAGAAAACTTGTGTGATGGTGTAGACATACGGATACAGGAACACTGTGTAGATGAAAATTGCTCCCGGCAAGTTCATAATGTCGAAGTGCGCAGGGTTCAATTCCATGCCGAAACGCTCACGAAGCGTTGTCTGAATCACTCCTGTATAATTGACGATCCCATGATATGTATAGGCGCCAATGAAAGGTGGAATGGAAAGAGGCAGAATCAGTGCCCATTTTAAAAATCGCCTGAAAGGGAACTGATACTGGGCAATCAGCCAAGCCAAGCTTAGGCCAATTAAAATTGTTGAAGCAGCAGTGGCCACAACAAGTATCAAGGAGTTTGTTACAAACGACCAGAGGACAAATTCTTTCATATGTGCCCAATTGTCGTTAGAGGGGGTAAAAAGGCCTGTCACAATCGTTAAATTCGGTAAAAATAATGCAGCGATAATGGCGATGGCTGCAACCGTCCAAATATTTACATTAGCTAATCTTCTTTGCATGGTTTTAGCCACCTTCCCAATCGTCAGAAATCCCTTGCTGTAAAAAACTACAGCAAGGGCAGAGCAACTTAATTATTTCCAGCCTACTTCATTGAAGAGCAGAATTGCTTTAGCATTGTTATCTCCTAATGCAGAAAGCGGAATATCCTGTTCTTTAAATTCACCCCATGAGTTTAATAACTCAGAAGGCTCAACTTCTTCATTTACCGGGTATTCGTAATTAGCTTCTGCAAATGTACCTTGAGCTTCAGGAGCCGAAAGGAATTCGAGCAGTTTCACGGCGTTTTCCTTGTTTTTAGAGGTTTTGACGACTCCAGCACCACTAATGTTAACATGTGTGCCAGTCGTTTCTTGGTTCGGGAAGAACAATCCAAGTCCTTCTGCGATTTCCACTTCAGCAGGATCTTCAGAGTTCAGCATTTGTCCGAAATAATAGCTGTTCATAATAGCGACGTCACCAACTCCAGCTGCGATCGCTTTAGCTTGATCACGATCTCCGCCTTCAGGATCACGTGCGAAATTCTTTACAAGGCCTGCAGCCCATTCTTTGGCTTGTTCTTCACCGTCTATTTCGATGAATGAAGCAAGTAAAGATTGATTGTAGATGTTTTCAGAGCCACGAATCAATACACGGCCATTCCACTCATCTTCTGTCAAAGCTTCATATGTGGATAATTCTTCAGGTGTTACTGTTTCTTTGTTGTAAACAATTACACGTGCACGTTTAGTTAAGCCGTACCACATTTGGTCTGTATCTTGGAATTTTTCTGGAATCTGTTCGTCTAGCAAGTCACTCGACACTGCTTGCAGCAATCCATCTTCTTTAGCACGGAACAAGCGTCCGGCATCTGCCGTTAAGAACAAGTCAGCTTGGGTACCGTCTCCTTCACGCTTGATGCGCTCGAGCAATTCATCTGCTTCACCTTTGATCAAGTTCACTTTAATGCCTGTCTCTTCTTCGAATTTCTTGTATAACTCGTCGTCTACATCGTAATGTCTTGCCGTATATAAATTGACTTCTTTGCTTTCCGCTGCTTCTTCAGGTGCATCATCTGTTGCTGGTTCGGATGCATCATTACTTCCGCATGCTGCTAAAACAAGAAGTAAAAATGCTAAAATAAGATAAAAGCTTTTTTTCATGAGTGTCTCTCCCTTTGATATGTAATTGAGAACTTAAATGAAAATCATTCTCAACCTCAATTATAGAGAGCTAATTGAGAATGTCAATCAGAATTAACGAAGTATATCGTTTTTTTTATATTTGTGTCGAAAAGATGAGTAGGCGATGGTCCATCAGTGTTTATTTTTAGAGCAATATGGTTGCAGGAGAGAACAAGGACAGTAATAGATTTATGGTACTTCTATAAAGTTCATAAGGGTTTTCGAATTACATCTGGATCCGTTTCGTTGATTTTTTCTTTATCCAGAATAAAAAAGCCTCTTGCCAATATTGGCAAGAGGCTTTTTATACGCATGTATTAAGAAATTATCCAAAGGCTGCCAAAGTGTATTTTGATTTTTCGAATAGAAGGCTATCCTTGGAACAATATTCTTCACTACATAAAATATATTCAATTTGCGATGCTCAAGCCGTTTCGGCGAGCGACCTGGGCCAATGCTTGGGTGAGATCCTGCACCAAATCATCCGGATGTTCAAGGCCGACAGAGTAACGCAGCAAGCCATCGGTAATTCCACGCTTTTCTCGTTCTTCAGCAGGCATAGAGCCATGGGACATTGTTGCCGGATACGACAGGATCGATTCAACTGCACCAAGGCTTACTGCAAATACTGGAATTCTCAAATGCTCCACAAAAACCCGAGCTGATTTTTTATCAGCTAAGCGGAAGGAGAGAACCGCCCCTGCATTTTTTGCCTGGCGTTCGTGAATTGGGTTACCGGGATGGAATGAAAATCCAGGGTAGTATACTTCTTCGATTAACGGGTGGTTATGCAAGTACTCAGCGATAAGGCGGGCCGATTCAGATGACTGGCCTAACCGGGCACCTAAAGTTTTGATGCCTTGGATCAATAGATAGGAATCTTGCGCTCCTAAAACCGAACCGAAAGTATTTTGAATAAAACCAAGGCGGTTTCCGAGTTCTTCATCTTTGGTCACGGCAAGACCTGCAATGACATCACTGTGTCCGGAAAGGAATTTCGTCGCGCTGTGAAGCACGATGTCTGCACCAAGCTCTAATGGATTTTGGTAAAGTGGCGTCATGAAGGTATTGTCTACGAATGTCAGACAGCCATTAGCTTTCGCCAACTTTGCCGCGATTTCAATGTCAGTAATGTTCATGACGGGATTTGATGGTGTTTCCAAGTAAATCACTTTTGTATTCGGCTGGATTGCATTGGCCATTTCGTTCAAGTCGGTCATATTGACAAAGGTATACTCGATATTAAATTTATTCAAAACCTCGGTGATAAAACGGTAAGTGCCTCCGTAGACATCCTCTGAAACCAGGACGTGGTCTCCGGAAGACAGTAGCATGAAAGCGGAGGAAATAGCGGCCATGCCTGAAGAAAAGGCGAATCCACGTTTGCCGCCTTCTAGGTTTGCAATGGTTTCTTCCAATGCCAGGCGAGTCGGATTTCCAGAGCGACTATAATCGAAAGGTCCAAACGAATCCAGGCTTTTCTGATGGAATGTGGAAGATAAATAGATTGGTACGTTAACGGCCCCGGTTTGCGGGTCAACTCCAGTAGAGTGAATAAACCTGGTTTCAACACGATCAGTCATATTCAACAACCTCCTTCTGTAATTTCGAAAATGCCTGTATCAGGTCAGCGATTAAATCTTCAGCCAGTTCGACGCCAACCGAGAAGCGCAATAGCCGGTTGCAGACACCGCGTTTGGTGCGCTCTTCAAAAGGGATATCTGCATGGGTTTGAGTGGCTGGGTAGGTGATGAAGCTTTCAACGCCCCCTAAGCTCTCAGCAAAAGTGATGAGTTTGATGTGTTCAAGGAAAGGACCGACCCATTCTTCTTCCTGCAGCCGGAACGACAACATGCCACCTCTTCCGGGATACAGCACGTCCGAAATAGCCGGCTGCTGGGCCAAAAATGCTGCGATAGCCTTTGCGTTTGCTTCATGTTGCCGCATGCGCAAGGGAAGGGTTTTCAATCCGCGGATCAACAGCCAGGAGTCGAAAGGCGATAGTACGGCGCCAACTGAGTTGTGGAACATCGAGAGCTTTTCGCAGATGCTTTCGCCTTTTGCAGCAACTAGGCCGGCCAGGACGTCATTATGGCCGCCGATGTATTTGGTAGCACTGTGGATGACGATATTTGCTCCCAGTTCAATCGGCTGCTGAAAGAAAGGTGTCAGGAAGGGATTATCGACTATTAATAGAGGCTTATGCTTTTTGGCCAATGCTGCATAGGCAATAAGATCGATTTCTTGCATGAGCGGATTCGTTGGTGTTTCAATAAAGAGCGCACGCGTATTTAATGTGATTTTTTCTTCGGTGACCTGTACATCTTTAAACTCGGCATATTGGGGGTGGATATTATAAGTAGCTGCAAAGTGGTCCAGTAGGCGGTACGTTCCGCCATAAATATCCTCTGGCACTAATATTTCGTCGCCTGGACGGAAAAGAGACAAAACCAGTTGGATAGCTGCCATTCCAGAACTACAGGCAAATCCGGCATCCGCCCCTTCAAGTTCTGAAAATCCTTCTTCAAGGACTGAACGCGTCGGATTTTTTGTTCGCGTATAATCATAGCCAGTTGATTGTCCAAGTTCCTGGTGTTCATAGGCTGTTGATAAATAAATGGGTGGATTTACCGCTCCGGTAGCAGAGTCACTGCGATTGCCTAATTGAACCAATAAAGTTTCCAAGTTGTGTCTTGTCATTCTACTCATCCTCCCAACAATAAAAAAACAGAGACTTTCTTCAAAAGAAGAAAGCCTCTGTTTAGAAATGCATTCTTCTCATCTGGTAGGCAAAAGCCTATTGGAATTAGCACCGTAGTCTTCGTCAGACTGGTTGCTGAGACTTCACAGGGCCAAATCCCTCCGTCTCTCTAGATAAGAAATATCTTATTAAGTTTGGGTTGTTTCTGATTCGATGTTGGTAATCGTAAACCAATTGACGAAGAAAAGCAAGGGTTGAATTTTAAATAATGGAAATATATAGAGTGGGCGGGAAATTAGTTTGATTAACTACTTAAGGCAGAGCTGACCAGGCACTTTCACATTTCGTGTTGTCTAGCTTCAGCAGCCAGCTCTTCGGGACATAAGGCAACCCGGCTGTGCGACTGAAGAAACGTCGCTTCGCCGGTCTGCCTTATGCCTGTCAGAGCTACACGGCAGCTTCCGCTTTTCGTGTTGTCCAGTTGCAAGTGCCTAGCTCTTCGGGACATAAGTCAGCCCAGCTGTGTGGCAAAGAACGCCACACTACTGGTCTGCCTTATACCTGTCAGAGCTGACCAGGCACTTTCACTTTTCATAGCTTGAGCAAAAAAAAGGACGATTAAGATAAACATCGCTACAATGGAAGGGAATAGGAGTGAAAGTAATTATGCAGATTAAGAAATTCGAAAATATACCATTGTCGGTGCTTGATTTGGCGCCGATAAACGAAGGTGCTGAAACGGCGCAGACATTCAAAAATAGTGTAGAATTGGCACAGTATGTTGAGCGATTGGGGTTCAACCGTTATTGGCTAGCTGAACACCATAATATGCCGGGTATTGGCAGCTCAGCAACGTCGGTTCTCATTGGACATATTGCTGGAGCGACTAGCTCTATTCGTGTGGGTTCCGGAGGTGTCATGTTGCCAAATCATGCAGCACTTGTCATTGCGGAGCAATTTGGAACGCTAGAGACCATTTATCCAGGACGTATCGATTTAGGTCTCGGTCGTGCACCGGGCAGTGATCAGGCTACAGCCCATGCACTGCGCCGCAATATACAGAACAGCGGAGATGATTTTCCGCAGCAGGTAGCAGAGTTGGAAAATTACTTTTCGGAAAATCCGGTTGGACGTGTTCGTGCCTATCCTGGAACTGATTTGAAGATTCCGCTTTGGCTATTGGGTTCGAGCGGGTTCAGTGCACAGCTTGCCGCATTAAAAGGCTTGCCGTTTTCATTTGCCAGCCATTTTGCACCGGATTATATGATGCAGGCGCTGCAGTTGTACCACCAAAATTTCAAACCTTCTCCAGCTTTGGCGTCGCCTTACGCAATGCTTGGCGTCAATATCATTGTTGCGGAGACACAGGAACGTGCCGAGTGGCTGGCAACTTCTTCGCAACAGCAGATGTTCTCCTTGATGAGAGGCGAGCCGACGACGTTCCAACCGCCTATCGACAACCTTGGAGAAGTTTGGACGGATCGTGAAATTGCGATTTTCCATGACAAGTTGGATTCTGAATCGATGATTGTTGGAACACCGGGCGTCGTCAAACAAAAGTTGAAAAATTTTATCCAAAAAACGAGAGCCAACGAAGTCATCGTCAACTCGCCAATCTTTCATCAGGAAGATCGCCTGCGGTCGTATGATTATGTGGCAGAAATGATGGACTAAGCAAAAAATCACCTCCCCATGCGGAAAGGCGATAATTTGAACTTAGAGCAGATCTTTCGCTTTGTCTTCCTCCCGACGTCGTTCTTTTGGAATCTCGTCTTCTTCATAGGCTGTGTAATCAGGTGCACCTTCACCAATCATATTCAGAATAGCATTGAAATCGTCATCTGAACGAAGTTCGGCTTCTTGTGGATCGAGTAACTTGCGTTCCATTATAACCAACCTCCTCGTTATCTACTTAGCAGCCATATGGCAATGAAAGCGGAGTCCTGTCTCACTTATAGTATACTGAATATTCTGTTAAATATAAAGGGAAATCACTTGGAATCCCGCAGGTTTATTGCGGGAAAACAACTATAAGCAAAAAAACTGTTAGAGCAATAGCTCTAACGGTTTTTTGCTTATTATTGCTGATTGATTTGTGCGTTCAGAATCATGGATTCGAAGAACAGGGAAGGAGAGGTTTCATTCCATTCCAGGGAAGTTAGGTCTGCCGTCCGTTTTTCAATATAGCCATAGGCGAGTTGTGTTCGTGGGTCGTCCGTCAATTCGAGTTTGACGTACGGCCCTTCCGGAGTTAACCAGTTTAACTGGGACAGTCGATTTTGGAGTGAAAAGGCGACCCATTCGTCTTCCACTTCTTCTGTTTCGAATAATGGTTCTTGAGAAGCCATCAGCCATGTCTGACTCGTATGTTTAGGAGGGAGCCAAAGGTTTTTTGATAAGGTGCTTTCTTCTACTGTGAATTCTGCAATTTCGTGACGCAGTTCTTGTACCGGGTCACCATTGCCGAGTTGCAAATTCCGCGATACGTAAACATTGCCTATTAAGATTTCACCGTTTCCGGCCGTGAAAACCCCATAGGGATTGGTGGTGAGATCTGAACCGTATTTAGTCTCGTCGAGTTTATCAACTGGCTGTGGATTCCAGGACTTATAGCGAGAGTCTTCCAGATTGTTAACATTCATCGACAATGTATACGGGATCCAACCAGTGTTTTTGATTTCCTCAAAAATGAGGGACGTGCCATTTTGTAGCGATCGATCGACCAATGTATACGTGCCAACATCCAATCCGAGCAAGGTCATATTGTATACCTGTGTTAAGTCTGAACCACTTTCTGTGACTTCGGGTTCGCTAAGCGTGATAAAAGTCGGTTTTTCAACCGTTAAGGAAACATTGTTTTCCGAATAAAGTTCAACTTCATTTTTTAAAAACATGACAGCTGTAAAAATAATCAGCGACATGAAAAATACAACTCCTACTAAAATAACTAGTTTTCTAAACACATTTTCCACCTCTGTTTTCTGCGTGTTTGCCAAATTTGATTATAACATGGGGAGACTAGAGGAATACTGTCGATATTTGAGCATCAAATGAACAACCCCTAAGAAGAAAAAGAGATATCATAAAAAAAGCAGGCATCCCACGGGATGCCTGCTACAATACTTTATCTAAAAAATCTTTAGCACGTGCGGTTTTCGGATGACTGAAAAACTCAATCGGTTGACCCTCTTCGACTAGTACACCATGATCTAAAAACAAGACACGGTCTGCGACTTCACGGGCAAAGCCCATCTCATGCGTCACGACGACCATCGTCATTCCGGATTTTGCCAAGTCTTTCATGACATCCAATACTTCCTTGACCATTTCCGGATCAAGTGCCGATGTTGGTTCATCAAACAGCATCAATTCGGGTTCCATGGCCAAGGCACGCGCAATCGCAACACGCTGTTTCTGGCCGCCTGACAGGCTGTTCGGATAGGCCTTTTCTTTTTCAGATAAGCCGACGCGTTCCAGTAGAAGGCGCGCTTTCATTTCCGCTTCGGTTTTTTTGATGCCTTTTGCCTTCATAGGCGCATAGGTTAGATTTTCAAGTACCGTCAAATGAGGAAATAAATGAAAATGCTGAAACACCATACCGATTTGCTGGCGGATCTTGTGGATTTCTTTTTTAGAAGCCGTCAAGTTCTTGCCGTTGATTTCGATGGTGCCCGAAGTTGGTAGCTCCAACAAATTTAAGCAGCGCAGGAAAGTGGACTTGCCTGAGCCAGAAGGGCCGATGATCGACACCACTTCACCTTTCGTCACAGCAGTGGAAATGTCACTAAGCACTTCATTGGTGCCAAATTTTTTATACAGGTTCTGGACTTTAATCACTTTGCTTCAGCCTCCGTTCGAAAACTTTGCCGATCATTGTCAATCCCATCACTAGGCACCAGTAGATGAGGCCGACAAATAACAGCGGTTCAAAGTTACGGAACAAGTCTGCTCCGACCACTTGTGCGCGTCTCATGAGATCAAGGTAACCGATGGTCGAGACGATGGCGGATTCTTTTGTTAAGGTGATGAATTCATTCATCAAAGCCGGCAGAATGTTCTTCAAGGCTTGAGGCAAAATAATGTCTTTCATCATCGAGCGATAAGGAACACCAAGAGCTTGTGCAGCCTCCGTTTGTCCTTTGTCAACTGCCTGGATTCCGGCACGGATGATTTCCGATATATAGGCGGATGAATTCAGTCCAAAAGCCAGAATGGCAGAAAGAAATGCTGAAATATCATATCCAGTCAGTTGGGGAATGGAATAATAGATGATCATCAATTGCAGGATCAACGGTGTTCCACGGAATATGGACGTATAGGCATCGGCGAACCATCTTAGTGGCTTGATGCTGCCTATTTTGAGTAAAGCCAGCAATGTTCCGAGAATCGATCCCAGAATAATAGCGAAAAACACGAATTTTAAGGTGGTCCATATTCCTTCCAGCATGAAAGGGATATAGGGAACTATTTGTGAGAAATCCAGGTTCATAGATTACAACTCTTTTCTAAAAGTAAGTTTACTCTTCTTCAGTCAGCCATTGTTCCTTCAATTCATCGAGCTCGCCGCTTTCTTCCATTTCAGCAAGTACCCCATTAACATCGTCAACAAGCTCACTGCCTTTCGGGAAAGCGACAGCCATACCCGGTGAAGCAGTTGTTGGATCATCAAATGCGCCAAGGTCTTGTGCTTCGATATAGCCAAGAGCGACTTGTTTATCCATGTATGCAGCATCGATACGACCAGATAAGATTTCCTGGATCAATGCCCCAGAATCGTCCAAAGCCTTCAATTCAAAATTGATGCCTTCCTCTGCAATGATACTCTTCGCGCCTTCTTCCTGAATCGTTCCAAGTTGGACGCCAACTATTTTACCTTCCAATGACCCAAGGCTAGCAAGCTCTGAATCTTTGGTTGTGACGAACATTTCGCCAGAATGGTTGTATTCTGTTGAGAAGTCAACGTTTTCTTTACGGGAATCGGTTGCTGACATGCCGGCGATGACCATGTCGACACGATCGTTTTGCAAAGCACCGATCAAGCCATCAAATTTCATGTCTGTGATTTCAAGTTCATAGCCGAGTTCGTCTGCAATATGATTCGCAAGATCGATGTCGAATCCGACAATGTCTCCTTCTGGGTTACGTGATTCAAATGGAGCGAATTCAGCGGATGTTGCCATTTCCAAAACTTCTTTTTCCTCTGAAGAGTCTGATTCATCTTCGGTAGAGCTTCCGCAAGCCCCTAATAATAAAACAGATGATGCGAATAAAGCGATAAAGGGTTTGTTTTTAATCATGTATATTCCTCCTGTTTTATGTATAATTATTCGTTGTAATGAATTTTAACATAAGAGATAAGATTTGAGAAGTTTTTTTATTAAAGAAAAAATAGTTTGTATTTTCTGATAGTTTATTCGATTTGAGTATGCTTTCTGGGAAAAAAGAGCTGAATTGGGTATAATAGCGAAACAACGAATAGGCAAGTTGAAAAGAAGAGGCGGCTATTCGCTGCTTTTCAACTGGTGGAGAGCTTATTGATAAAGTACTTCACTTTCTGTGCGCCACTTCAGGCATAATCTCCGCACAAAGCCGCGTGGAGAAATTAGCCGGTAAATAAGCAATTTTCTATTGCTGCATAATTATCCAAAAAAGCAGTGTGAAACATGGACAGATGAATATCGGTAGCTCAACTTGAAATAGGGGGCGATAAGATTGAAAAAATTATTATTGACCGGTTTCGAACCTTTTTTGGATTATACGGTCAATCCGACGATGAAAATAGTGGAAGCGCTGGATGGGACAATAACCGGAAACTACCGGATTGTCGGGAAGATTATGCCTGTGGACTTCAATTTGTCAGGAGGGTCTTTGATCGATTTCATCGATGAAGAAAAACCGGATGCAGTCATTTCTCTTGGACTTGCAGCAGGGCGGTATAAAATCACACCGGAGCGGATTGCGCTAAATGTTAAAGACGGAGATGCTGACAACGAAGGCAACAAACCCGTCGATGAACCGATCCGGAAAGACGGGGAAGCGGCGTATTTGTCTACATTGCCTGTCCGGAAAATGGTCGATCGCCTGCTTGCAAATGGTCTGCCTGCAGCTATTTCTAATACAGCGGGTGCGTATCTATGCAATAACGTTATGTACGAAGGATTGCATTACGCTAAAATCAATAAACCGGGTCTGCAGACAGGCTTTATCCATATTCCAGCATCGCATGAATTAGCGATTCAGCATGGCCGAATTCCAAGCTGGTCCCATGAGGATCTGCTAAAGGGTATTCAGATTTGTATTAAAGTATTGAATGAAACATAAAAAAACGGATCGCAATTGCGATCCGTTTTTTCTATAATCTAATGATTTCCCAGTTACGCCGCTCGGCCACTGTACGCAATTTAGGTTTAGGTTGTACGGCTACAGGATGGCCGACAAGTTCCAGTACAGGCAAGTCCGAAAAGCTGTCACCGTATGCATAACTATTGCCCCAGTCAATGTCCCAGCCTTCGAGTGCTTCTTTAATTTTTATCGTTTTTAGCGATCCTTGAATATGCGACAATGGTGTCCGGTGGTCTAGAATGTTATTTTTATAAAGAATCTCAGTCCCGATGATGGTTTTAATCGGCAGCTGTTCCGTGACAGCGTGAAGAAGTGGAGTAAAAGCTCCCGATACGAGCATAACGTAATCATTGTTAGCAACGTGTTTTTTCAGTCGTTCAACAACATTCGGGTTCATATCATCGTGCATCCGCTCAGCAATTTCACCAAAATACTGCTCAAGTTCAGTTTGTGTAAAAGTTTCCAATGCAGACAAATAGGCTTGAACAGAACGTTCACGCATTTTCCATTCCGGATAGATTTTCAACTTATGACCTATATAAGGAGGCATGATAGCTCGGTAAAATTGGCGGTAGCGCCTGCTATGTTCGGGATGGTTCTTTAAATGGTCCATCATCAGCTGGAAAGTTTCCTTCGAATACAAAGTTCCATCAAAATCGAATATGGCTACGCGCAAAGCGATCAACTCCGGTTTCTCAATTTTTTCTGCTGTCTCCATCATAGCTGAAATCGAAGCCCTCTTCCAGTGAATGGCAGTTGCAGGTTTATGAAATTTTACTTGATGGGTATAGAAGAAGAAATGACTGATTAAGCTACAGGAGGTTTTTGGATGGAAAAGCAGCATATCACCGTTGGGTACGTGGAATTATCACAAGATGAGTCAGAACGGTTATTTGAAGAAGTGAAAAAAGACAAAGACATTAAAACTTATAAGGAGCTCCAAGGTTTGATGCATGATTATGATTCAGCAATCATCGAACCTGAAGCTCGTCCGCTCGCTGAAATTCTCGACGGAGACGAAGCGCCCGATGAACGCGAACAAGGCGGTATCCGTTATATCGAAGTTTTTAATAAACTTGAAGAAGATACCCGCTACCGTTTCAAATCATCTAACCAAGAATAAATCAACTGTCTAAGAATTGCTTGATTAAAAAATGCAATATAGTCCTTCAACAAAAATTTCATCATAATATCAGCACCCCAGTTCTCAAGGTTTAATCAACCTGAATGATGAGTAGTGAGGGTGTTTTTTATTGTGAAAAAATGGAACTTATTGAGAGTGGGTTCGTACAACAGTAAATTACTTTTTTATAAACTACGTGTAGTGAATTCAAAGGGGGAATAAGGATGAACATTTTCATAAGAAGTAAGCGGCTTTTAGGATTACTGCTAGTACTCGTTTCTTGCCTACTCATCGTCGGGTGTTCTGACAACGAGAAAGCAAAAGCAGTAGAAGCTGAAAAAACAACCCACTCAATCGAAAAAGACAAAGCGGCAATTCAAGCCGTCATTGAAAAACAATTCACTGGTCCAGACAAAAAGTATCGAGAACTATGGGACGCAGCAACAGAAATCCAAACAGCCGAGATGAATGAAGAAGAATACGCCGTGTGGATGAAAGGGCCAGAATAAAAAGCATTAATCGATTACATGAGCAATACGTATGCTCCTTATTTTACTGAAAATGCCTATGAAACCTTTAGTAATACAGATGCGTTTATCTATAGTTATTCAGATCAAGAATACAAATTAAACACTTCTGAAATTGAAATCACTCAAAACGAAATCGAGAAGACCTTGTATACGTCCACATTCCAAGTCATGTATGAAAATGAATCAAGAGAAACCGAGACGTTTGATTTTAAAGGAGAAGCCATCGTGCCGGTAGAAGGGAAAATCGGGAAAATTCAATTTAATGATCAAGAGAGATTATTAGAAAAAATAAGGGAATAATATAACTACTAGTAAAGACGATAACCAAGTAGGAAAAGAAGCTGTTTGCCAATCTTCATAAAAGGAGAAGCTCATACCAGCGATGGCGCGTCCATGGGGTAGGCGAAGCTAGAAGGCAGGCGCTCTTCCTAGCTTCTAGCGGGAGCCAAGGAGAGGCGATTTTGGCTCCTCCTTTCCGACGAGCTTGCGCAGGAGCAATCGTCTTCGCTCTAAACAAATCGTTCGGAGCAATTTACTTCTGACAAAAAAACTGTAGACAACTCTAATGATCGAGTTTGTCTACAGTCTGAGAGGAAAACCAATTTACTGGGTTTCCTCTTTTTTACGTTATTCCTCTTGATGCCCTATACAGCGTTCGCACTCATAAATAATCGATTCGCGTTGTTCCTTTATCTCGCATCCACATTCCCGGCATTCCTTTTTTGAACGAGTTTCGTAAGTTTGCATGTTTTTCATCGTGATCTCCTCCAGTAGTTTAGTTTAGTATTTCATACCCAGGCAGTGTCAGGAATTCAGCAAAATCACTTTGCAATGTAAGGTTTGTAAACAACTCACGGGCTTCCGCGTAATGTCCGGATGAATAGTTCGCTTCGCCGACCGCCTGCTGGATCTTGGCGGCTTCATCTTCAATGACTTCATGGAATAGAGAGACGTCAATTTTTCGGCCGTCTTCCAGAATTCCTTTCGGATGGCGGATCCATTGCCACACTTGAGAGCGGGAAATTTCAGCGGTAGCTGCGTCCTCCATCAGGTTATTGATCGGAGCGGCACCGTTACCGGACAGCCAGGAAGCGATGTATTGGATACCGACTGAAATATTGGAACGGAGGCCTTCTTCGGTGATCGAACCCGTTGGAACATCAACCAGTTGTTCAGCGGTTACTTGAACATCATCACGCTTTTTATCGATCTGATTAGGAGTTGGCATATGCTCATCAAATTGTTCCATGGCGATCGCGACCATTCCTGGATGTGCGACCCATGTTCCATCGTGACCGTCCATCGCTTCACGTCGTTTATCTTCCGTGACTTTTTGGAACGCTGTTGCGTTTGCTTCATCATTGCCTTTGACCGGAATCTGAGCAGCCATGCCGCCGAGAGCTGGTGCGTTGCGCTTATGGCAGGTTTTGATGCACAGCTGCGTATAGGCCCGCATAAAAGGTACGGTCATCGTTACTTGTGAGCGATCCGGGAAAATGTATTCCGGCAAATTGCGCATTCGCTTGATGACACTGAAGATATAATCCCAGCGCCCGCAGTTCAGGCCGGCAGAATGATCACGTAATTCGTATAGAATTTCATCCATTTCAAACGCGGCTAAAATAGTTTCGATCAATACGGTTGCACGAATCGACCCTTGTGGAATTCCCAGTTCATCTTGTGCGAAAACGAAAACGTCGTTCCAGAGGCGGGCTTCCAAATGGCTTTCCAATTTTGGAAGATAGAAATAAGGGCCGGTGCCGCGGTCAATCAATTCCTGTGCGTTGTGGAAAAAGTATAATCCGAAATCGACAAGGCTGCCGGAAATGGGCTGTCCATTAATGTGGATATTCTTTTCCATGAGATGCCAGCCGCGTGGGCGAACCATAAGGACTGCTGTTTTTTCAGTTAAGGCATATTTTTTTCCGGTTTCCGGAACTTCAAAATCAATTTGGCGCCGAACCGCATCGCGTAAATTCACCTGACCATCAATGACGTTGAACCAATTGGGGGCGGTAGCATCTTCTAAATCTGCCATGAACATCTTGGCACCAGAGTTCAATGCGTTGATCAGCATTTTCCGGTTGGTCGGGCCTGTGATTTCAACGCGACGGTCTTTCATATCTTCCGGAAGAGGTGCAATCGTCCAATTATTTTTTCGGATATGCTTAGTCTCAGGTAGAAAGTCCAGTTTCTTCCCAGCATCGATTTCTTTTTGGCGCGTCTGCCGTTTTTCCAGAAGTTTGACTCGACGCTTATCAAAAGTTGTATGCAGTTTTTCAATAAAATCCAATGCTTCAGGAGTTAAAATGGTCTCCATTCCCCGAACTTCTTTCCCTTTTATGGTCACAGTCGATTTGGTTAACAAATAAATCATCCCTTTCTGAAAAAAATTCGAACAACTGTATTAATACAGTTTACTTTGATGTATATTAATATATAACAGAAAATTCTTACTGTCTTATAAATTGGACGGAAAGGAATATTCAGCGATAAAAGCAATTATTGGACGATAAAGAGAAGTTTCACTCAGTGCAGATTCTCTTCACTTCTCTGAGTGCTAGTTTAGACAGTCAGATTTTTAAGGTTAGTTAATCTTCTGCTTTGAACAGAGTAGGTCTTACTAATTGTTAAAGAGGAATGAACACATCTGAAAGGGGAGTTGTGGTATGGAAATCAGTGTGCTAGAGCAAATGGGTTTTATTATCGGGGACTGGATTCCAAAAGAAGCATCGATTGCAATTGCTATAGGGGATAGTTATATCTACTATAAAGCTGGTGTTCATGACCTGCAGATTCAGGAAGGCCAGCCGGTGCTGACTGGCAGTATTGCTGCACGTGCTAAAAAGGAAGGCCATCGTATCGAAATGTTTGTCGAGGAATCGATTCTGGGAACAGCTTACTACGGAATTGGCTATCCAATAAGAATAGGAGATAAAGAAGGGGTTTTGGTCATCATCCTGCCACCCGATTACTTGATCCGCAAAAAACAGCCAATCCGATTCCTGACTGGCAAGATAGATGAAACATGGCGGCCGGTTCCGGTAGATAAAGTCTCTCATATTGAAAGCAGCCAAAAGAAAACTTGGTTCTATACAGACAACGAAACCTATTGCTCCATCCATACGTTAAAAAACCTGAAGCATCAATTGCCAGACAGCTTTTTGCCAATTCACCGTTCTTATATCGTCAACATCAATTATATAGAAGAAATCTCTCGTGATATCGCTTCGAACTACCAACTGACACTTAGAGACGGGTCGATTTTGCCGGTCAGTCAGAACTACGCAGCAAGTGTCAGAGAACGGCTCGGGTTCTGATGATGTGCCATAATCCCCCAAAAAACCAGTTGGCGTCATTCCAACTGGTTTTTTCTATGCGAAAATTTTTCCGGGATTCAGCAAATTATCGGGATCTAACATTTTTTTCATATTTTTCATGACAGCAACGGCTGCGCCATGTTCAGCATCCTGGTATTTCATCTTGCCAAGGCCGACACCATGTTCACCAGTACATGTGCCTTCCATTTTGATTGCGCGGTAGGCAAGTTTTTCATTGATTTCTTCGGCGGCAAGCTGCTGGGCGGGATCCTTAGCATCGTAAGCAATCGAGGTATGGAAATTGCCATCGCCAATATGTCCCAAAATTCCGCCTTCCAATCCGCTTTTTGCAATGAGTTCTCGGGCATAATCGATCAAATCGGGTAGCTTTGAAATCGGGACGCAGACGTCTCCTCCGGTAATCGTCATTCCAGCCTGATGCCGATAGGCGTAAGCCATTTCATGACGGGCTTTCCAAATCAATGCCCGTTCTTCCGAATCCGCTGCAACACGCCAGTTTTCACAATCCATATCGGTCAGTAGTTCCTGGGCCATGGCGGCTTCTTCTTCAGCTGCAGCTTTCATGCCAGCAAACTCGAAGAAAAGGGAGTGCTTCTCGGGTAGTCCATAGTTTCCATATACATTCACTTTCGCGATGCTATAAGCATCTACGAACTCCATGCGCTGCACAGGAATGCCGCTCAGCAATATCGTATGCGCCGCTTCTGCACATTCATAGGGAGTTTCGAACGTACAGCTGGCAGCGATGGTGTGCTCCGGAATCCCGTGAAGTTTTAAAGTGACTTCCGTAATGATGCCAAGCGTGCCCTCTGATCCGGTGAATAAACCAGTTAAATGATAGCCAGAAGACGATTTTTTAGCTTTTGTACCGGTGTGCAGCACGGTACCGTCTGCCAGTACGACTTCCAAATCCATGATTTGATCGCGCATGACGCCGTAGCGGACAGCGGTCGTTCCACTGGCATTATTGGCTGCCATCCCGCCGATGGTAGCATCTGCGCCGGGATCCACCGGAAATTGAAGGCCATGCCGATTGATGATGCTGTTTAATTGCAGGCGTGTGATACCGGGTTGGACCGTAACCAACAAGTCCTCCGGTGAAAATTTCACTATTTGATTCATGCGTTCAAAGTTGATTGATATACCGCCACTCAAGGGAATGGCCTGGCCTTCCAGACCAGAGCCAACACCAAATGGCGTAACAGGTACGGAAGCTTCACGGGCAATATTCATTATGACTCTCACATCGTCAGTTGATTCTGGGAAGCAGACAATTTCGGGTTCTGAAGGCGCATGGTCGGACTCATCGTGGCTATGTCGATATCGTTCACTAACGCTCATTGAGCATTGATCTGTATGTAACGTGTTTAGTAATTGTATGATCCAATGTTTTGTCATTTAAGTAGGCTCCTTAGAATAAAAATAGGTGGAGAAAAAATTGCGGCTTTGTATCACTGAGGACAAATAAGAATCTCGAAAAAATGTTAGAAAATTGTGTTTTTTACTATACAAACAAATCTGTCTATTCTATACTTTCTGTATACAGTATACACTGTACCAACTAATTATGTAGAGGGGAGGAATTATGGAAAAAATCATAAAGCAGGCTACGCTGGCAGATCAAGCATACGAGTATATTAAGAAAATGATTATTACCGGAAAGCTAAAGCCAGGCCAGGAGCTACCGGAAGAAAAACTAGCGCTGGAACTTGGAATCAGTCGAACTCCTTTGAGGGAAGCGTTGAAAAGGCTGGCTGTTGATGCGCTTATTGAGTTAAGAAAACCAAGGCCTGCGGTAGTAGCGGCTTTTACTTATCAGGATGTCATCGAAATAATGGAGCTTCGCAGGTTATTGGAAATCCATGGACTTGAAAATCTGTCAAAGGCAGATCAACAGCCTGTCATACGGCAAATCAAGGAAAATGTGAACCATCAATTACTGGCTGTTCAGGCAAAAAAAGTTGTGGAATTTATGGATTTGGATCAGGAATTTCATTCCTATCTATACCAGAACCATACCAATAATCGCTTGAAAGAAATGATAAAAGGTATCAACAGCGGCGGAAGCAGGGCGTTTCTATTGTTATCTGATACTGCTGCTGACAGCGCAAAAAAAGCATACGAAGAACACCTGTCCATTCTCCACGCAATTGAAGAGGGCAATCTGACTAACGCCAAACAGCAATTGGCTATCCATTTGGACAATATTGAAAGCCGGCTGCTGAAATACATCACACAGGAGGAACTATGAAAAAATTACTTGGACTATTTCTTATCGGATTATTTATCTTATCAGCCTGCGGAAGACCGGATAGCGGAACGACTACTGAAGACGGCGAAAACAGTGACGAAACCTTCACGATTCGTCTTGCTCACCTAGTTCCAGAAGAACAATCTTCCCATATCGCAGCAGTGGCATTTAAGGAAAAGTTGGAGTCTGAATCAGATGGCCAGTTAAAAGTAGAGTTATACCCGAATGGTCAATTGTACGGTTCAGACCGAGAAGCGATTGAAGCGGTCCAGCTTGGAAATGTTGAAATGACTATTCCAGCTGTAGCGGCTATGGCTTCATTCAACGAAAAGTTCCAGGTATTCGATTTGCCTTTCCTGTTCAATAACAATGAAGCGGCATATCGGGCATTAGATGGTGAACTGGGCCAGGAATTATTAGCTGACCTCGAAAATAACGGCATGAAAGGCTTGGTTTTTGGCGAGAATGGATTCCGCCACGTTTCCAACAATGAAGGACCGATTGAATCGCCAGAAGATATGCAGGGATTGAAGATGCGGACATTGGAAAGCCCGTTGCATACAGACACCTTTAATGCTTTTGGTGCAAATGCCTCGCCATTTGCTTTTGGAGAACTTTATACAGCGCTTCAGCAAGGCACGTATGATGCAATGGATTGTCCGATTTCCCTTTATTACACAAACAAATTCTATGAAGTGCAGGATTACCTGACATTGACAGGCCACGTATATGCAGCAACGGCATTGTTGGTGAACGACGATTTCTATAATAGCCTGCCGGATGATCTTCAGGACATCATTACAGAAGCAGCTGAAGACTTCCGTACGGAACAGCGTGAATTGGCTCAGCAGCAGGATGGCGAATTCCTTGATCAGCTTGAGTCAGAAGGTATGCAAGTAAATGATTTGACGGATGAGCAGCGCAATGAATTCCGCGAAGCGGCAGAATCCGTCTACACAAAATATGAGGATCAGATTGGTAGAGATGTCATCGATCAGGCATTGGCAGCAAATGAAGAATAAAGAGAAACAACAGTTGAAGAATCAAGGAAGAAATTCCTTGATTTTTCTTTTTATCACGTTTTAAGGGTTGGTATGACTTTGATTGAAGTTTCTTAATGAAAGGAAGTGCAGCAATGATCAAGAAGTTCGAAAAGGCAGAGGAAGCCTTTCTGGTCCTGACATTAGTGGTTATGGTGGCTTTAATCTTTGGACAGGTCGTTGGACGCTATGTTTTTTCCGATGCGCCAAGCTGGACAGAAGAGATGGCCCGCTACATACATATTTTCCAAGTATGGATTGGGGCAAGCTATGCCGTGAAATTACGGGAACATATACGCGTTGAGGCATTCATCACCCGCTTTAAAGGATTGCCGAGAAAAATTTTGGAAACGATTACGTTGGCGATCTGGTTTGCGATGGCTTTGTTCCTGGCCTACTTTGGAACAGATCTCGTTTTGAGCAGTATTACCAATGGCCAAGTTACTCCTGCAATGCAACTGCCGATGTGGATTCCATTTCTGGCGATTCCATTAGGCGGAATTGGAATGTGTATCAGGCTGATTCAGCAATTGTTCAAAATCTGGAAAGGCGATTATGAGATGCATAAAGGAGGGGACATTCCAGCATGACAATAGCTCTGTTATTCGGCACTTTATTTATTTGTTTGTTTATTGGTGTTCCGATTGCGATTGCGCTCGGTGTCTCAGCTTTGACAGCCATTTATTTCGGCACGAACCTGCCCCTTAGCATCATTACACAAAAAGCGTTTACTTCACTGGACTCATTTCCGCTGCTGGCGATTCCATTCTTTATGCTTGCTGGAATTCTCATGGGTAAAGGTGGGGTTTCTAAACGGCTACTAGCGTTCGCGTCGGCTTTGGTCGGCTGGATGACCGGCGGATTGGGTATGGTAACAATCGTTGCCTGTATGTTTTTCGCAGCGATTTCAGGTTCAGGTCCGGCAACTGTAGCGGCGATCGGTAGCTTTATGATTCCGGCGATGATTGCCCGTAATTATGATGGAGGCTTTGCTTCTGCAGTTGCAGCTGCGGCAGGATCTATCGGCGTTATTATTCCGCCGAGTATTCCGTTTGTGCTGTATGGTGTTATCGGGGGTGTTTCGGTCGGCAGTATGTTCCTAGCGGGCATCATTCCTGGGCTGATTATTGGATCCGGACTGCTGCTTACAGCTTACCTTATTTCCAAAAAGCGTGGGTATAAACCTGAGCCTGGAGAAGCATCATCTTTCAAGTTTAAGGACGTCCTTAAAACTTTTTGGGATGCGAAATGGGCTCTGCTGATTCCGGTCATCATTCTTGGCGGAATATATGGCGGAATTTTTTCACCTACAGAAGCTGCTGTTGTGGCAGTAGTATATGCTATAATTATTGGCAAATTTGTTTATAAGGAATTATCCTGGAAGGGGCTTTATGAAAGCTTCAGACAGGCAATCGTCATCAATGCCACCACAATGATCATTATTGGTTTATCGGTATCATTTGCGTACTTTATGACGATCGAACAGATTCCGGGAGAAATTTCCGATTATTTGATTGCCTTATCGAGCAATCCGTTGGTTATCCTGTTGGCAATTAATCTATTGCTGCTTGTGGTGGGGATGTTTATCGACACCATTTCAGCGCTAGTTGTCCTGACCCCGATTCTTTTGCCAATTGTCGTGACTGTCGGAGTGGATCCGGTTCACTTTGGTGTTATCCTTGTGGCTAACTTGGCTATTGGTTTTGTTACGCCGCCGCTTGGAGTCAATCTATTTGTGGCTTCGAGTGTTGGCGGTGTCCGCTTTGAACGGATTGCTTTTGCAGTTCTGCCATTCCTGCTGTCGATGATAATATGTCTATTGATCATCACATTTATTCCTGCGCTGTCTTTATGGTTACCGGGACTTTATGAATAACGGCAGTGTTTACTGTCTGAGTAAATTGTGTTGTCAAACTTAGTCAAAAGAAAGGTTGTCACTCATGAGCATATCAATCAATAGTCGAATCGAATCTATTCAAATTTCGGGCATTCGTCAGTTTTCAAATCAATTGGCCGATTTTCCAGATGCCATTAACTTAACAATTGGACAGCCTGATTTCCCGACTCCTGAAGCGGTCAAACAAGCCGCGATTGAGGCTATCCGGAACAATCACACCACCTATACACATAATGCGGGCCTGCTCGAATTACGGACAGAAATCGCCTCTTTTTTTCAGGATACGTATGAGTTGAACTTTGAACCAAAAACAGAAATCATTGTTACTAATGGTGCGAGTGAAGGCTTAGATTCTCTTTTTCGAGCAATTTTAGAAGAAGGCGACGAAGTCATTTTACCTGCTCCTGCCTACCCCGGATACGAACCAATTATTAAGCTATGCGGCGGTAAAGTGGTTTACTTGGACATGTCAGATACCGGTTTCCAACCTGATCCGCAGCGGTTGGAAAGCTTGTTCACAGGTCGGACTAAAGCGATATTGATGAATTTTCCATCTAATCCCACAGGTGTCATAATGGAATCTACCCAGCTGGAAAAAATCGCCGCTGTACTAGAGAGACACCAGGTTTTTGTCGTCACCGATGAAATTTATAGTGAAAACTCATATGAGGGGAAACATGTTACTGTAGCTCACTTTGAAAAATTGCGCAACCGCACATTCTTAGTTCATGGTCTATCGAAATCGCACTCGATGACAGGCTGGAGAATCGGTTTTGTGCTGGGGCCGGAAATGTATATGAAGCATGTCTTGAAAGTCCATCAGTATAATGCCATTTGCGCTTCTGTTCCAGGTCAATTTGCAGCATTTGAAGCGATAAAAAATCAGCGCCATGTTCCCGCTGAAATGAATAAAGAATATATTCAACGAAGAGATTTTGTTTATAGCCGTTTAACAGCGATGGGCATTGATGTTGTCTTGCCGAAAGGTGCATTTTACATTTTCCCTTCGATTGAGAAATTCGGCATGACTTCTTTTGAATTCGCTATGCGGTTATTGAAAGAGGGAGGTGTGGCTGCGGTGCCGGGCTCTGCATTTACACGTTACGGAGAAGGATTTATACGAATTTCTTATGCCTGTAGCATGACGGACCTTGAAGAAGGCATGGATCGAATGGAAAAATTCATTCGAAACTTAAAATAATTTGTAAAATCCTTGATTATTCTGTTGCCATGCGGGTAAAGTTCCTTAAAAGACAAGGAGTTGAACAACATGTGGAATCCGCAATTTTTTCGATTCGAAGACGATGGCTCAATTCCGAACAATCCTTCGCTTGCAGTGATTGTTTATCCGGCAGTCTTCGCAGAAAATCTACAGGAAATTGAAACAGTGTTCAACAGCCATGATTGGACAAACAGCTGGACCGGCGGTGTTTTTGGTTACCACCATTACCATAGCAACACGCACGAAGTCTTAGGGGTGCGCAGCGGATCTGCGACTTTACAAATTGGGGGTGAGCAGGGTGAAGCGTTACCAGTAGCAGCGGGGGATGTTTTGCTGCTGCCTGCGGGAACCGGTCACAAGAAACTGGAAGCTAGCGGCGATTTTGAAATTGTCGGAGCTTATGCAGGCGGCGTCTCCTATAACCTGAAGACCGGAGAACCTGGAGAGCGTCCCTACGTATTGGAAGATATACAACATACGCCATTGCCGAAATTGGATCCTGTTTTCGGTAATAATGGCCCAGTTATTGAAAGATGGACATAAAAATATAAAAGCCCTTTGCCATTCCCGGGCGAAGGGCTTTTGAGTTTTTACAGACAAAACTCGTATTGAGTTATTTACTCGTAATAGCCTTCAGTCGATTTGCGGAAAGTCTTAAATTGATCGGCATCATGACCAAACCAAACATCTGAATTGGTTTCTTGTGAAAGTCTGCGAATTTTTTCAACAGCTGAAGTATAGCCGACAGAATCGTATAAAATCCCAGGTGGTTTAACTGGCGGGCCAAAGCTTTCTGCAGTATAAATCGCATCAGAAGCAAGAATAATGCCGCCAGTTTCGGGAAGTTGAATTTGCAGTCCGAGCATTCCCCAGGCATGACCACTGCCGAAATTCAGCAGTTTGATTCCTTCAGCTAGTTGAAGTCCATCTTCTGTTCGTTTAACGGTTTTCCATTGTAGATTGTTTTTGATCCAAGCATCAATGTCACCCCAAATATAAGCACCTTCTTTAGTATTTCTGGCATAGGTTTGCAAAGCTCCATTCAATTCATCTTCGTGAACAATGATGGTCGCGTTGGTAAACAGCTCGAGGCAGCCTGCATGATCCAAATGGAGATGAGAAGCTACAACATATTTAATGTCTTCTGGACGAACGCCGAGCTCATCTAAACGGTTATGCAAATAGCATTCTTCTGGCATATCAATTGGAAAAAGAGATTGCGTTACTTTTCCCCAGCGACCTTCAGCCCCCATTGAATTTGGGTTGCATGCGGTGTCAAATAAAATCTTGCCTTCTGGATGATCAATTAATACCGTGTAAACAGGAAACGTCACCATTTCACTTGGCTGATTCGGATGTTCTACACTTGCTGGGTTATGCATGGAAATCATGAAATTTTTATCCATACTCAACGTACCGTTATCCATCACGTACAATTTCGGGGTGGGCTTGATAATACCAGTCATCAATCTTCCTCCTCTCAGAATAGCTCTATATTATCATAATTTTCAGAAATAAATAAGCTGGATCAATTAAACAAGAAATGTTTTATGCTGAAGTCAACTGAATCTAATAAAAAACTCCTGAGCCCGTAAGCTCAAGAGTTGAAAGTATTGTTTAATGAACCAAAACAGGCTCAAAGAATTCTTTGTACAATTCGTTCAATATTTTTTGCTCATCTTCTTTCAAGATACCGAACACCAAACTCACTTCGGAAGAACCCTGATTAATCATTTCAATATTGACTCCGGTTCTGGCAAACGCATTCGCTGCGCGGGCAGTCAGACCCTTGGTATTGTTCATGCCTTCTCCAACGAGGACAATCATTGAAAAATCACTTCGGATATGGACATCATCAGCCAGAAGCTCTGTTTTCACACGATCAACAATTCGCTGCTCTTTATCGGCAGTCAATTGATGGCTGCGCAAAATAACGGAAAGGTTATCGATACCAGATGGGATATGTTCATATGAAATTTCTTCGTCTTCCAATATTTGAAGTAATCTGCGGCCAAAACCAATTTCACGGTTCATCAAGTATTTACTGACGTAGAGCGTTGAGAAGCCGCTGTCTGCGGAGATTCCAGTAACAGGGCGCAGCGAATGATTGCGCTCTGCGACAATCATAGTTCCTGGAGCTGCTGGATTATTGGTATTGCGGATGCATAAAGGAACCGCCGCTTTAAAAACAGGCATCAAGGCTTCATCGTGCAGAACCGCAAATCCAGCATATGAAAGTTCCCGCATTTCCCGATAAGTCATCTGTTCGATTTCGACAGGATTTTCGACGACACGCGGATTTGCCGCAAACACACAGTCAACATCGGTAAAGTTTTCATAGAGCTCCGCCTTGACTGCAGCTGCCAGAATTGAGCCTGTGATATCTGATCCGCCGCGTTCGAATGTCCGCAGCAAGCCTTCTTTTGTATAACCGAAAAAGCCAGGGAAGACTGTGATGGTTTCTTTATTGCCCAATGCTGCCAGACGATCATAAGCCTCAGGGAGCGCCTGTGCCCGTTCAGGCAAGCCATTTACAAACAAACCGGCATCAAACGGATTAACGTATTCGGCGGCGAGACCGATGGATGTCAGGTAAGCGGCGATCAATTTTGCAGCGTTGTCTTCGCCGCTTGCTTTGATCAGGTCCGCAAAAAGAGGGGGAGAACTTTTATCGGATTGAAGACGGTTCATAAGGTCAGTTTCGATGACTTTTTGGATGTCATTGGCTAGCCCTAATTCATCTGCAATTTCCGAATAGCGTCCCAAGACTTTGGCAAGAGGAGCTTCGGTCGGTTCATCCCGGAGTGCGGTGGCTGACAAGTTAATCAGCAGATCCGTCACTTTTACATCTCCATCAAATCGCTTGCCGGGAGCGGAGACGACGACAATCTTGCGGGAAGGCTCCGCTTTAACGATTGCCGCTACTTTTTTTATCTGTTGTGCACTAGCTACTGAAGTACCGCCAAATTTGCTCACTTTCATCCAATCAAGTCCCATCTTTTTTAATAGTCTGCAAAAGGGTTGTTTTAACTAAAATATAATACTATAATGTCCCTATGACAAAAACAGTTGTTTTTTCACAGTGTACACACCATGGGGGGAATCGTCAATGAAAAATGAAATTTCAATCGGATTATTAGGCCTTGGAACGGTGGGCAGCGGAGTTGCTAAAATCATCCAGCAGCATCAGCAGGATTTGCATCATAAATTAGGTGCCCAGGTTTCAATCGGAAAAGTACTGGTCAGAGATACAAATAAGGACCGGCTTTCTAGTTTAGATCCGAGTGTATTCACGACGGATATAGAAGAAATATTGAATGATTCTTCTCTCGACATCATTGTTGAAGTAATGGGCGGCATAGACGGTGCAAAATCAGCTATCGAAAAAGCGCTCAGAGCAGGTAAACAAGTCGTTACCGCCAATAAAGATGTCATGGCAGAATATGGTCATGAATTATTAAAATTGGCGGACTTCGAAAAATGCGATCTTTTCTATGAGGCAAGTGTTGCTGGCGGTGTGCCGATCATTCGCACATTAGAAGATGGCCTGGCTTCTGACCGAATCTCTAGTTTGATGGGAATTGTCAACGGCACAACAAATTTCATATTGACAAAGATGAAAAAAGAAAATATGACTTATGAAGATGCATTAGCTGAAGCGACTGAATTGGGATACGCTGAAGCAGATCCTTCAGCAGATGTTGATGGCATTGACGCAGCGCGGAAGATGGTCATTCTGTCTTCACTAGCATTCTCGACAGAAGTCCATTTGGATGATGTGCTGGTGAGAGGAATGAAAGAAATTCGTGATGGCGATTTGGAACTAGCGAATAAATTCGGGTATACCATGAAAATGGTCGGTTCTTCAACGAAAGATGAAGATGGAATCGAAGTGTCAGTAGAACCGATCTTCCTGGCAAACTCACATCCGCTTGCAGCTGTGAACAACGAATTTAATGCAGTATACATATATGGGGATGCTGTAGGTGAGACCATGCTCTATGGTCCGGGAGCAGGATCTTTGCCAACAGCGACGTCTGTCGTATCTGACATTATCGCAGCATGTCGCAACCTGCAACTCGGCGTCAACGGAAAACGTGCCCATTCAGCGCAACATGTGCGTGTCATCAAACCGGAATCAAAACGGTTTTCAAAATATTTCCACCGCTTGCTAGTAAATGATGAAGTTGGTGTTTTATCAAAAATGACATCGATCTATAGCAAGCATGAGGCCAGCATCCAATCGGTCATGCAGTCGCCTGCCGGAGAAGTTGACAAGGCTGAATTGGTCTTGCTGACTCATCAAATTTCTCGACAGCAACATTTGGACGTATTGAGTGATTTGGAAGGAACGGCGAGCGTCATTAGCCATTACCGCATAGAAGGAGAGGAAACAGCATGAGATGGCAAGGATTGATCGAAGAACATAAAGAATGGCTGCCCATTACAGAAAATACGCCTCCACTGACTTTGCAAGAAGGCAATACACCGCTTGTACATTTGGAGAAACTGTCAAAAGAATGGGGAATTGACCTTTACGTAAAACTAGAAGGTGCAAATCCAACGGGTTCATTTAAAGACCGAGGCATGGTGATGGCTGTTGCAAAAGCCAAAGAAGAAGGCAAGACCGTATTGATTTGCGCTTCAACCGGCAATACATCGGCCTCGGCCGCAGCATACGGTGCGAGAGCAGGCATGCGGACCATCGTCGTCATTCCAGAAGGCCGCATTGCGCTCGGGAAACTAGCGCAAGCCAAAATGTACGGAGCGGAAATCCTTGAAATCAAAGGAAATTTTGATGAAGCGCTGCAGATGGTGCGTGAAGTTGGTCAAGAAGCAGGAATCGCTTTGGTTAATTCAGTCAATCCTTACCGCTTAGAGGGACAGAAAACAATCGCATTTGAAGTCATTGACCAATTGGGGCAAGTACCAGATATCTTTGCATTGCCAGTCGGTAACGCGGGCAACATTTCAGCCTCCTGGAAAGGCTTTACAGAATATGCGGAGCGCACTGGCGAAAAACGTCCGGTACTTTTAGGTATCCAGGCAGCGGGTGCAGCACCAATCGTTCATAATAAAGTTGTAGAAAATCCAGAGACAGTTGCAACCGCTATTCGCATCGGCAATCCGGCAAGTTGGCAACTGGCGCTCGATGCTTTAGATCAATCAAATGGTACCATTTTAGCAGCTACTGACGAAGAAATCCTCGAAGCTTATCAGCTCTTGGCTCGAACTGAAGGCCTATTTGCTGAACCGGCATCTTGTGCTTCTATTGCGGGCATCAAAAAACAAGTTGAAAGTGGCATGTTGGAAAAAGGTTCGAAAGTTGTGGCTGTCTTGACAGGTAACGGCTTGAAAGATCCTGAAACGGCAATTTCAGTTAATCAACACAAAGCACTTCTCGTTCCGGAAGATATGGAGCGTTTCTGGGAGGATTTAAAAAAAGGAGTGAAAATATGAACTGGAAAGAGTTTTCAGTGACTGTTCCTGCTTCAACGGCTAATCTCGGTCCAGGTTTTGATTCAATTGGTCTGGCATTGGACATCTATATGCTTGTTCATGCATCACCAGCAACTGCTTGGCTTGTCGAATACAAAGATCCTGCTTATCAGCAGATTGCAAGCGGCACAGATAATCTGATTGTCACGACTGCACAAGCAGTTGCGGATAAGTATGGACATCCGCTGCCAACTGCCAAATTAATGGTGGATACAGATATTCCATTAAGTAGGGGCCTTGGAAGTAGTGCATCGGCAATCGCTGCAGGAATTGAAATTGCGGATCGGTTGATCGGCTTGCAGCTACCCATGAAAGAAAAACTGAGGATTGGAACAGAACTAGAAGGCCATCCGGACAATATCTCAGCGTCACTTCTTGGTGGTTTGACAATTTCTTATTTTGATGAAGAAGATTTAGAAATCGTTCATGTTCCGGAAGTGGAGATTGGCGTGGTCATTCTGGTTCCTCCTACTGAATTTCTGACAGTCGAATCACGCAATTTATTGCCAGAAGTTTTAGCGTATAAAACCACTATACGCGGCAGCGCAGCCGGCAATACAATGGCAGCCGCTTTAGTAAGGGGAGACTGGAAAGTGGCGGGACGAATGATGCAGAAAGATGTTTTTCATGAGCCTTATCGTAAAGACCATTTTCCTGATTTTGATGCCATACAACAAAGCTGCCTCGAATTAGACGTCTTTGGCTCGGCAATCAGTGGAGCAGGACCTTCTTTGTTCATCGCTGTAAAAAAAGGGCAGGAAAAAAGGGTGGCAGCGCAATTAGCTGCGAAATTCCCACTCTATGAATGCCTGGCCATCAGACCTTCTTCAACCGGCATTAAAATAGGTGAAACAGTTGTGTAAAACGAAAAAAGAAGCGGACCGGGAAATTTCCGACCGCTTCTTTTTTGATTTGAATTTGCTAGCACTTTTCTTATACTTTTATGGAAATATATTTGGTTTCCAAGAATGCATCTAATCCTTCTTGACCGCCTTCACGTCCGACGCCGCTTTCTTTCATACCACCGAATGGAGCCTGTGCTGAAGAAGGAGCTCCGTCGTTCCAGCCGACAATTCCATAATCCAGACTTTCAGATAAATAAGTTCCACGAGACATGCTTTTGGTGAAGAAATAAGCTGCTAATCCGAAACGCGTATCATTTGCCAATTTGACCGCCTCTTCATCGGTTTCAAAAGACATGATTGGAGCTACAGGGCCAAAGGTTTCCTCGTTCATCACCAGCATATCAGATGTAGCATCAATCAAAACCGTTGGATTATAATAATAGGCATTGTTTTTTGAATGTCCATCTCCACCAACTAAAACTTTTGCTCCTTTTTCAACAGCATCTTGGACATGTTTCTCAACTTTTTCATAGCCGTCTTTATCGACCAAAGGTCCAATTTGCACGCCTTCTTCTAGTCCATTGCCAACTTTCAAATTGCCGGCAGCTTGCTGGAGTTTCTGTGAAAATTCCTCGACTATGCTTTGCTGTACATAAATTCGATTGCCGCACACGCAAGTCTGTCCGGCATTCCGGAATTTGGACGCCATGACACCTTCAATGGCTAAATCCATGTCCGCATCTTCTAAAACGATGATGGGTGCGTGTCCACCTAATTCGAGAGAAAGGTTCAACATGGTTTCCGACGCTTGCTTCATCAATTCTTTGCCAATTTCAGTCGAACCGGTAAACGTTAGCTTACGAACATCGGGATGACTGGTGAAAACCTTACCAATCTTACTGGCGCTACCGGTTACTAAGTTGATGACGCCTCTAGGGAATCCGGCTTCAATCGCAAGTTCGTACATTTTAACGGCAGTTAGCGGAGTCATTTTTGCCGGCTTGGCAACAAATGTACAGCCAGCAGCAAGAGCGGGGGCCATTTTTCTAGCCATCATTGCTGCCGGGAAATTCCACGGCGTGATGGATACTACTACACCCACCGGCTGTTTATTGATCTGAATGCGTTTGCCGTCCTTGCTTGCTGGAATTGTCCGACCATACATGCGCTTGCCTTCCTCAGCAAACCACGAGACGAACGAAGCAGAATACTCTATTTCTCCAATAGCTTCGGCAAGAGGCTTGCCCATTTCTTTTGTTAAAATTTCACCAATTTCTTCTTTGTGATCAAGCAGTAGGTCATGCCACTTCACCAGAATCTCAGCACGATGATAGGCGGTTGTCTTCGACCATTCTGGAAAGGCTGCAGCAGCAGCTTCAATTGCTGTTGTAGCTTCTTGTTCGCCTCCGTTAGGTACTGATCCGATGACTTCACCAGTTGCGGGATTCATCACTTCAATTTTGCCATCACCTGTATCCGTCCATTCCCCATTGATATAATGTCTGCCATCCATTTGATTGATTCCTCCTTTTGATTTGTACTTATTCCAACTAAATACCTCTATTGTCCGGCAGGTAAACGTTTGAAGAGAAGTCAACCAAGGAGTCCGAAGATTTTTGGTAAAAATAAAAGGTAATCTTGATAGCAATAGAGAATTTTTGAATCGCTTTAAAGAAGATGAATAGAATTCGATTTATCGTTATTTCAAAATAGTCTTTTTATTCTATTTATTGTGCTTTAATATTGTGCTAGTATTGCATCATTATACAAATCTTTAATTTAAACAATTAAAGATGATAGCTTAACTGCTATTGGAAAGAGAAAAGGAGGAACAGAAAATGGCTCAGATGCTGGCATTGACAATTTTAATTCTTGTATTATTTATCGGCGAGGCAATTTCAACTCGCACAAAAGCTTGGATTCCTTCTATATTCATCAGTGGGGTACTGTTTCTGCTGGGATATTGGACATTCTTCCCTCCTGAAATTGTCGCAATAGCGGGTGTACCGCCGGCAGTTGCGGTTATGCTTATTTATTTATTGATTACAAATATGGGTACTTTATTGTCTTTGGAAGAATTGAAAAACCAATGGAAGACAATCTTGATTGCCATATCAGGTATTCTTGGAATAATTGCAGCATTGTTCAGCATCGGGATTTTACTATTTGATTTCGAAACGGTCGTAGTGGCTATCCCGCCATTGGTCGGGGGACTGGTTTCTGCATTAATCATGTCAGAAGGGGCAGCTGCAGCTGGACTTCCAACTCTCGCGGTCTTTGCCATCGTTATTTATGTGGTGCAAGGATTTGCAGGCTATCCACTGACTTCAATTATGCTGAAAAAAGAAGGCCAAAACCTTTTGAACAAATACAGAAACAACGAATTGACAGCGAAGCAAGTACCTGGCGAACAAAAAGGCAAAACGGGCAAAACGGTTAATGAACCGCGTATGTTTGCGAAGATGCCAGATAAATACAATACCGATTTCTTTAAGTTTTTCCGTTTGGCCTTGGTTGGTTACCTGGCCTACTTGACATCGACGCTAGCTGCTCCAATCGTGGAAATCAGCCCATTCGTCCTGTGCTTGCTATTTGGTGTTATTGCACGCAGCATTGGTTTTCTTGAACGCCACCCATTGCAAAAAGCGAACGGTTTTGGATTCGCAATCATGGGCTTATTGCTTTATATTTTCGACGGCTTGAAAAATGCTACGCCAAGTATGATGCTAGAAATCCTTTACCCATTAATCGGTTGTATCGTCATCGGTGTGATCGGTATGTATATTTTTTCATTCTTCATCGGAAGACTTCTTAAAGTCAGTAAAGAGATGGCATTTGCGGTTTCTTTGACCGCTCTTTATGGATTCCCTGCAGATTATATCATTACAGTGGAAGTGATTAATTCATTGACAAAAGACGAAGAAGAACGTGAAGTTTTGACCAGCCATATGCTGCCTCCGATGCTGGTGGCGGGCTTTATCACAGTTACCATTGTTTCCGTTATATTAGCCGGTATATTCGTAGGGTTCCTATAAATAGGAATTTTAGTAGACGAGTTTTCAGCTTTTGTATAAGTAAAAACAGAAAATCGGAGTAAATTCAATATGATCAACCAAACGATAAAAAATGCAATTAAAGAAAATAGCGAAGAAATGATTCAAATCCGTCGTCTTTCAGCCTGCTGAAGAAGTAGCGACTGGCGCTAAAGCACTGGTCGAGCAGGGTGCCGTAAAAGGAGTCGACAATGTTTTCGGTATTCATATCTGGTCTCAAGGCGATACGAATAAAGTGGCTTGCAGTCCGGGACCTTCATTTGCGTCAGCCGATATTTTTAAGGTCCGTTTTAAAGGTCAAGGAGCGATGCCACAAGCTAGTATTGACGCGGCAATTATCGCTTCTTCTTTCGTCATGAATGTGCAATCGATCGTTTCTCGCACGGTCGACCCGCAGCAGTCAGCGGTGGTAACAGTTGGTAAGATGGTTGTAGGAACTCGCTGTAACATCATCGCTGAAAATGCGGAAATCGAAGGCACGGCACGGCACGGTGCGATGCTTTGATCCTGCAATCCGTGATCATATTGAAAAGCAGTTGCAAGTTTATGCGGATCACACAGCTGCGATATATGGAGGTACTGCAGAAGTTGACTATATTAGAGGCACACAAGCTGTTATCAATGGATTAGAAAGTGCACAATTAGTCCAAGAAGTGGCAATCGAAGCATTTAGTAAAGACTCTATTTACGATGAAAAACCTACAATGGGTGGAGAAGATTTTTCATTTTATCTTGATGAAGTACCTGGAAGCTTTGCATTAGTAGGAAGTGGAAACGCTGAGAAAGACACGCAGTGGGCTCATCATCACGGAAAGTTTAATGTTGACGAAGACGCGATGGCAACAGGTGCAGAACTTTACGCACAGTATGCGTGGTCATTTCTAACCAAATAATAGAATCAAGAGTATTAGTCAAAATCAAGGAGGACACTATGCCAGTAAATCACAATAATCCTTTATACGAAGAGTTAATGAAAGACTACGATAATACCCTTGATCATTCAGGGATTCATGGAGAGCGCATTGCAAGAAGATTATTCGAATTGTCACAAATTGGATTTATACAAGTTGGCGGCGTTAAGCGGCCTGGCTTTTCAAACGAAGAAAAAGAAGCGAAAACACTAGTCAAAAAATGGATGGCGGATGCCGGATTAACGGTTTCTGAAGATGGAGCAGGCAACATTACCGCTAGATTAAAAGGGAAAAATAGCGGGCGAGCTATTGCATCGGGATCCCACGTCGACAGTGTTCCAAATGGCGGGAATTTTGATGGTCCTCTTGGAGTGTTGTCTGCTTTAGAAGTAGTGGAATCGTGGAAGGAAACTGGTTATATTCCAGAAAAACCCTATGAGGTTATCATTTTTTCTGACGAAGAAGGCTCGCGTTTCAATAGTGGATTAACCGGAAGCCAAGCGATGACAGGGGCCATCTCTGAACAGGAAATGTCACAGCTCCGGGATTACAATGGAGAAACTCTTGAACAGGTTTTAGCCCATTATGGCAGTACCTTAGAGGCTTTTAAAGCAGCTAAAAGGAATATAAACGAATTGGAATTATTTGTAGAAGTGCATATCGAACAAGGTAAGAAACTGGAAAAAGCAAATCAGTCTGTTGGGATCGTCACGGGCATTGCGGGTCCTGCCTGGCTCGAAGTGGAATTTATCGGAGAAGCAGGGCATGCCGGAAATACACCAATGATTGGAAGAAAAGATTCTCTTGTAGCGGCAGCAGAGTTTCTCCAGTCAATTCCTGAATTTCCAAAAGGGATTAGCGACACAGCTGTGGCCACGGTTGGGAAGTTGGATGTCTTTCCAAACGGTGCGAATGTCATTCCGGAAAAAGTGAGAATGCTCGTCGATATTCGAGACATTAAAGAAGAACCGAGAGACCGCCTCATCGATCAGCTGGTCGAGCAGGCAGAAAAAATTGCAGCAAAACATGATATCCCTTCCAATATCAAACTGAACACACGCATAAAGCCAGTACCAATCGCGGAAGATTTACAAAAACGCTTGGCTGCTTCCTTAGAAAAATTCGGAATTACGCCAACGTATATTCCGAGTGGAGCAGGACACGATGCTATGAACCTTGGACGTTTTATCCCAGTAGCAATGCTCTTTGTAAAAAGCAAAGATGGTATCAGCCACAACCCAAAAGAATGGTCTTCCCTAAATGATTGTGTGACAGGCATTCATGTACTGAAAGATTTTATTGAAGACGCAATGGAGAAATAAGCATTCTAGCTCTTTTTAAGCCAGAACCCTCAGACAAGGATCTTCTTTTCTGAGGGTTTTTTGTATCAATAGGATAAAAAATCCTTATAATGGATATCATTTATTAATTTTGGAATTATCAGTATTAATTGATATAGTGTGTATATTTTTATAAAGAAAGGGTATATAAATAACAAGCGCGTGAAGGGCTGGAATTTTTGGAGGTGGTTAGATGAAAGTAATGGAAAACCAAGTGCATAGCCATGCAAAAGTTTTTTCAGAAGATAAAATTCTCAATGACTCCCGTGAATATTTTTCATCAGAAACTGAAAAAACAGCAGAAATTGGAGAAAAATTCGTACATTATTTTCTGAAAAATGCTTCATCAGAGGGTGTTCTTTTTAAAACAATTAAAGAAATTACTGCAGACATTAATATTTCACATCAGACTTTAACTAAGGTTTTGAAGACACTCGAGTCGAAAGAAGTAATATACCGAAGAAACGGCATCATCGGCTTATGGTAAAAATAGCAGTAAAAGCATCTCTCATCTCCAATGAGGGATGCTTTTTTGTATCTAAGATTAAACAAGAAAAATTAATGGGGTGAAGACAAAAGGAAGAGCAGACATTTCCGATAATAGAGTAAGCCTTAAGAACTAGTGAAGAAAAAGAAACAATATTAGTTATAATGAACTATTTTAAAGGAATTTTTTATAATTTTATTTATATTAGAAGACTAAATACTTATATTTTTTAAGAATAATTAAAAAAATATCCTAAAAAGGGTAGATTGAATCAAGGAAATATGATATAAATGAACTATTATAATCTGAATTTTTAGAAATAAATGCAAATAATCCATATGTTTTCGAATAAAGGAGGGAGAACCTGATGGCAGATAACAAAGTTATAGTGCATCCATTGATAAACTTGAAAAATCATGTCCGCATAGCGTTTGCCTTCACACTTCTTCTAATGTTGGGAGTATGGGTCGTATTTGCTTTTATTCTTAAACCGCAGTATCAGGCATCGAGCCAAATGCTCATTGAAGAGTCAGCGTCCGCTACGCCACACTTAGCAGTGGAAAGCAGTAAGATAGACTCTCAGATTATCGAAGCCTATGCAAGTTTTGCAATAAGTCCTGAAATACTATTGAAAGTGAAAAAAGAACTAGGATTGGAAAGTTCCGTCGCCGATTTACAGAAACAAATCAATGTGACCCATACCGATAATTCACCAGTTTTAACGATTACTGTTTCTTCCGATGACAGCTATGTATCAGCGAAAATTGCCAATACAATAGGATTTATCTTTCAAAATGAAGTAAAAGCCTCATTGAAAGCTGATCATGTGAATATTATTTCGCAGGCATTATCGGAAGATAAAGAAGTAATTCTCAGCCAACAAGGACTGACGCTTGGCTTAGCTATAGCGGCAGCTTGTGGTTTTATTTTCAGTATTCTTATAACATTCAGCACTGTTGCAGTTAAAGCTGCTGTCGATTCCACAAATAGAGTTATACGAAAAAAAGAAAATCAGTTGCAGACAGTATTCAAATGATTTTCAAGGTAAAGCAGGGGTGGAATGTATGTACGAACTAATAGCTATACAAGAGCATGGTCGTTGGCAAAAGATTCTCGACATTTTACAAGTATCAGATATTTATTATACTAGCCAGTATTTTTTAAGTGCTCTGAAATTAGATCCAGGAGAAGCTTTTCTTTTTTACTATAAAGACGATGATGGAGAAGTTGCTTATCCTTTTATTAAGCGACAATTAAATGAAGTGGACACCCCTTATTTTGATACTACGACCCCTTTCGGTTATGGAGGACCGATATTAAAAGCGGGGAAAAATCATATGGATTTGGCTACCAACTTCAGGAAAGCTTTTGTTGAGTATTGTGAGAATGAGAGAATTATTGCTGAATATATCCGCTTTCATCCTTTGAAAGAAAATGCCTGTTTTTTTAAAGATCACCTGGAAATTTCTCCGCTGTATGAAACTTTCTCAATCAAGCTAAAAGATTATTTTGGTTCTGTGAAAAATTCTCAGCTATCTAATGAGGACAATGAAAAAGGTTCGAATTTGACAGTGAAAAAATTGGGAACTGTGCGCCATATGTTTGAATTTCTTGTGTTGTATTACTCTGCTGCAAGACGAAGAGAAGAAGCAGACAGTTATTACTTTTTCACAAACGATTATTTTGAAACATTGATCAGTTCGATGGGATCTAATCTTCATTTATTTGGTGCCTATCATGAAAACAAACTTGTATCGGCCTGCTATATTCTGGCGATGGGAGACACCATTTACTTTCATCTGGAAGGCAGTTTGTCTGAAGCAGACAGCGATGATACTATGAGGACCCTGCTTTTGAAAGTTGCTGAGTGGGGAGAAGAAAATTACTACGCTTTTTTTCACTTAGGCAGCGATTTTCAAGGAGATACAAATAGGGAGAAAAAAACAAAAAAAAGAATTGCCAATTGCAAACCGGCTGTTTTCTATATAGGGCAGCAAGTACACAATCAGCAAATCTATAACAAATTGGTTTCTTTAGAAGACAACGACATTGCTCGAAGATACCGAAACATTTAGGCTGCATTTGAGTGGAAAAGCATAAACATCAAAGTTATTCCTGGGAGGTATAATGATGAGATACATGCAATATAAGGGTGTTGTAGAACGAGAATATAAAAAATCTTTAAGAAAAATTATGTATGAAATCTGTGTAGTCGAAGGGTTAAATGCGTCTCTTGGAGCAAAAAAGTTAGGAGTAGCAAAGGAAATTTTTGTTTTTTGGAGAAATTTTTATCGCTTGGATAAGAACCAGCAGCTATTTGATCAGGCAGTTGATAATATAGACCAGATGAAATTTCTATATTTAAATGAAGCGAAAGGCATCGATTTGTCACGTCCATTACAGCATGAAAATGAACAATCACTTCAAGGGCTTGAAGAATTGGTTGAGCGGATGGTAGAGTATTATAAATGCAAACACGCCGAAAGCGGTGGGCTGGATATAGATGCGGGAAAGTTGTCATTATATGAATTTGCACAAGAACTCCTTGCAGAATATGAAAATGGGAGCTTGTTAGAAAAAATTAAAAAAGAGAAAAAATAAGCAGAATCACAATGGCAATGGGATGGATGAAATAAATGCAAACTTTTACTGAAAAAGCTTTGAACGTTATAAAGCAAATTCCAGCAGGCAAAATAATGACCTATGGCCAAATCGCGGCAACGGCTGGAAGTCCGCGAGCGGCTAGGCAAGTAACAAGAATACTCCACAGCATGAGTGCCAAGCATGAATTGCCTTGGCATAGAATCGTTAACGCACAAGGGCAAATTGTGCTAAGGGATGAAGAGTCCCGACTTTTCCAAAGGATCTCACTGCAAAGTGAAGGAGTGGAAGTAGACGGAAATGATCAAATCGATTTAAATCGGTTCCGCTTTGATCCTGTGATAGAAGAAGAGAGATAAATCCTGCTGAAACAGACCCTTAAAAGGGTTTTTTTGGTTTCGAACACATCACAAATGGATAGTAGCTAACAATACTACTAATACAAGTCATGACAATAGTAGGGAATGCAACAAGATGTTTATTTGTTTTACGATAATGGGTATATAAACTGATGGACAATGTGATTAAGTAGAAAAGAGGAAGCTACAATGACAGTTAAAAACAAACCAGTAATCGGCATAACAGCACGTGTAGAAGAAGATCAAACCTATTCATTAGATCCAGTATACGGCAGAGCAATTCTGAAGGCAGGCGGCTTGCCGCTGATTGTACCAATTGTAGACAAAGAAGATATCCCATTGCTATGTGAACGTTTGGATGGACTGATTGTCACGGGTGGAGGGGACATTAACCCGACACTGTACGGAGAAGAACCTCATTTACGTCTTGGAGCTGTATATCCAGGCAGTGATGAGTATGAAAAAGAATTGATCTTAAAATTCCTTGAGCTGGACAAACCGTTTATCGGAATGTGCCGCGGACTCCAAATGTTCAATATTTCATTGGGCGGTACCAATTATCAAGACTTAGAGGCTCAATTTGAAGGCGAACTGCACCAACACAAGCAAATGGCAATGCGGACTCATCGCACCCACTCGGTAATTTTGGAAGAAAATAGTTTGTTGTATGATATTATGAAAGAGAAAAAATTCAATGTAAACTCTTTCCACCATCAAGGAGTTAAAGATGTATCAGACCAATTGACTGTGGCTGCGAAAGCTTCTGATGGACTGGTGGAGGCACTGGAAAGTAAGCACCATCAATTCGCAATGGGCATCCAATGGCATCCAGAAGAATTTGCTCTTCAAGGTGACGACGCTTCTATGAATATTTTCAAGCGTTTTGTAGATGAATGCTTAGTTGACAAAAAACAAAATCAATAATGAATAACATAGAACCAAACAAAAAAGATCCGGGGATTGACTTTTTCTTGGCTCTTTTTTTGCTGTCTACTGGCATATACAGCGTCGTCTCCTTTCCGTTGTCTTGAAACAATATGCCTGCTGGAGAGGTGAAGGCAATATAAGACTCCTATACGTAATCACCGGCTGACCCAGCAAAGTTTAGGGTAAGAAGTATATAAAAGCTGAGGGAAATCTGTGTGGGAACAATTAATAGTAAAAAGACAGCGATATGCCCCATACCAGAACAGGTGCTAATGCGATAATGATAAAACTTCTTCGATCAAAGTAAGCTTCACTACCGACTGAAAGAAAAGGAAACCGAATCCAAAAGGAAGGACGCCTGCCGAAAAAATATTGATAAAGAAGGCATGGGTCAGTTCATGAAGAGCCATGTAAATTAAAACCAAAAGATGGTAATCAAAAATAAGGAAAATGGATTCATTCCGTTTGACAGGGGGAAGTCAACCCACAAAGCGAAGCTGATTAGGGTACCAGTGGTGAAAATAAAGCAGAGTTGAATCAATAGAATAAAGTGCTTGTCTTTGGCTAAATTAACCTTTCGCATAACTTCATAGTCAGTAGGTAAGGAAAAGGTATTCCCATTACTCATATGAGTCTCTCCGTTCGTGAGGGGATTGAGTCTCTTTGAGAAAGATAAAAGGCCGCCGCTATATAAAAAAGCGACGACCTTCTGTGGGATAAAACTATTAAGCTTGGTGGTTTTTAACAGACCAAGGCTCAGGAACACGAGCCTGGACGGCGACTTCGGTACCGGTAGACCAAGGCTCAGGAACACGAGCCTGGACAGCGACTTCGGTGCCGGTAGACCAAGGCTCAGGAACACGAGCCTGGACGGCGACTTCGGTACCGGTAGACCAAGGCTCAGGAACACGAGCCTGGACAGCGACTTCGGTGCCGGTAGACCAAGGCTCAGGAACACGAGCTTGGACAGCGACTTCGGTGCCGGTAGACCAAGGCTCAGGAACACGAGCCTGGACAGCGACTTCGGTGCCGGTAGACCAAGGCTCAGGAACCCGGGCCTGGACAGCAAATTCATCTGTTGAATTTGTATTATTGTCAAATGATAAAGTGCTTATTGCAAGGATAGAGAAAAATAAAATTGTTATTCCTTTTTTCATCACTTTCACTCCCTAAATAAAATATTAATATTCTTATATGATTCTCTTGCTTTGTTCATGATTTCAGCTGACTCTTTATAACGTTCTTGCTCATAAAATATTTGCCCTAAATGTCCGAAATAATAGCCGCTTTCGAAGTAATTGCCTGTAGCCTCAAGACTAGGAATTAATTTTCTTAGAACATAGTTTTCGAAATCTTCATAGTTTTCGTCCAAGAGGTGTACCAAGCAAATAAATTCAATGTAAGCTTCTTTAAATATGTGGTTAGTCGGAGAATGGATATTTAATTTCTTATTTTCCACTATTTCTAAGCCTTTACGAATCCATACTTTTGCAGCGTCAAAGTTGTTTAACTCATATTGACATTTAATTAAAATGCAATAACTTGATAAAAGGTCTGCTGTATATTCTGGGTGAATATATTTTAATGAATTTTCAATGTGAACAACTGAAAGATTGTAATTTTGGTATATAAAGTAAGAATACCCTAGATTAAATTCTGTCGTAAAACGCAGAATATCAATCTCTAGTTTATTGCCTATTGTCAAAGCATTTTTGTAATGCTCCATCGACATCCTGAAATTACCGAAATGTTGGTGAGTGATTGCTATATTTAAATGACATTCTACTATACGCTTTGGTATGAACTCTTGCTGATAAATCTTCAACGCCATTTCGGAATACTTAAAAGCCATTTCTGTTTCTCTGCATTTGGTGCTGGAAATTCCAATTGAGTAATAAAGATCGCCAAGTTCTGAAGCAGAAATTGTATTAGGCGCTATTTTTTCAGCGACAAGGTAAGTTTTGAGAGCTTTTTCAAAATCGTTGAGAATGTAATTGTAGTTTCCGTTGTATTTATGAAATAAATAGAACTGCTCTTGATTCATAAACTCTCTGAAACGTTCCATTTCTTTAATCTTCTCTTCGGCACTATCCAAATCTCCGATGATAATAAAATACCTAATCTGCTGAATACTATACTCCAGTTCCACATCTTCGTCTGCATGCAATAAGGGGTGCCCTTGGATATCGGTATACTGTTCCATGATTTTAGCTTTGTTCTGCGGGTGGAGTAGTGAATTTTTAAAGTTTTTTACAAGCACCTTTCCTATTGGATTATCTTTAGGTGCTAAAGGTATAGTTAGTTTCTTGCATAAAGCTTCTAAGTCTTTTAAAGCGGGATCTTTACTGCCATTTTCCATTTTTTTAAGTTCTCTGGGAGATAGTATGCCAGAGGCGACTTCTTCCAAACTGATTTTCTGTTTCGAACGATGATATTTTAAACGCATTCCCGTTTCCATTACTGCTCTCCTTTCCTTTTGCAAGGGCAGTATTTCCGTCATCCATGTAGGAGAGTTGTTTTCCGGCTTTTTCGGATCCTCTGAAAAATAAGAAGAAAATAGATCGCTAAGTACGATAATTGCCGCCTCCACATCCCAAATTTTACTTTGTAATAATATCTTTTATTCATGATATCACCAATTTTCGAAATAAACTGCTTTTTTATTTTAGAAATCTGTAAAAAACTAAAAAAGGTAAAATAAGCCTACAACGGTAAATGTTGATTAACGAAATCTCCATAATGAGGGTTTTGGTAGGTACATGTAACTATTTTAATTAGAAAGTGCTTAACCCCTCATTCTAACTATTGTTTAAAGCAGTATTCGCAATCAAGAAAGTAAAGCTAAATGCTATTTTTTCTAGAATTTCTCAGGCCAAAAATTCAGGCGATTTTTCTACTTAACTCATAAAGCAGGTTATGGATTACTTCGAGTGGGTAAACAGAAGTATGACAATTTATTAAATCTATGGAGGTTTTTCTTATGAGTTTCGATAAAACAATACTAGCGGTAGTATTCTCGGAAAATGACTTGAAAAATAAAATAGAAGATTTGAAAAGCGCTGGTTACAAGGAGCAAAATCTTCATATCATAGCAAAAGATACAGAGCACTTTGAAAATTATGCATTTGATAAAGAGGAAGTTGGTACGTTTACCGATAAATTTAAAGGATTTATTTCTGGAGACAGCGGTGTCCGCGAAGGGGTTAAGTCACTAGGCCTTTCAGAAACAGAAACAGAACGTTATACGGCCGATTTGGAAAAAGGTGGAATTATTGTATATAAAGATGAAGACGAAGAAACTGTTCTCGATTCAATCTCGATCAACGAATTGGATGCAAATCAGGAAAATCCGAACGATTCACAAAGACATCAATTCATCAATTCTGTCGACAATAATTTTGACGAACAAGAGGACCGCTTTGCACATGGAGAAACATTCCAACAAGATCCTACTTTGGTTCAAGATGAAAGACATAACTCATTTACTACACAGCAAGATCCTGAAATTGAAAAAGTTAGAGGCGGCTCAAGTGAAGCTGAAAAGCACAGTCAAAATAACAAAAAATATAAGTGATACTATGCTTAACGCAAAGCTGTCAGAGTTTAAGCCTTAAATATGAGGGAAAACAACGATTATCTAGTACACAGGAGGTTTTTTATAATGAGATCCGGAAATCGTGAATTTGAAATTGTATTCAGTCAATCAGAAATGGATACCGCCATACAAGCTTTAAAATCAAAAGGTTTCCAAGAAAAGGATATCTACGTCTTAGCTAATGATAAAAAACTAGTGGAGTCTGCTGGCAGTAAAGGTATTCATGCTGATCAAGCGAACTCGATTTCCAATCGTTTCAAGTCTTTTCTCGGTGGCAAAGACATTGTTAGAAAAGAGTTGGATCGTTTTAATTTGAATCAGGACAGAGCAGATGACTATGAGCGTGAAATTGAAAAAGGTGCTGTTCTTCTTTATACAAATGGGGAAAGCTCTTCATCAGGAGACGAACATTTTTCATCTTTGGATGATTCAAAAACTGCAATAGATTTGGAAGAGAAAACTGCCGGTACACCTGGATCAGGATCTGTTGACCGCCATACAGATACGCATCATGATCCCGATGAAATCTATGCACGTGAAGTTTCCAGAGAAGATCAACACGCAAGAGCTGGGAAAAGCGATCGTCTTCAGGATTCCCGTCTGAATGGGGATGAAATTCATCCTACTGGGGGGGGCCAAAAGATGAAGGCTCTGTCCGCGAAAAAGAAATGGACCATGAGCCTGCTCTTCAAACAAAGGAAGGCGAAGACAACTTATTGCGGGAAGACGGAGTCAATCGTCGGCAAGATGAGCCTTCACCTGGTGTAGATTCCAATTCAGGGCCTGCACCTTTCGGCCGAGATTCAAAAGAAGAGCGCATACAGGATGACAAGCGGACAGATGACTTGGACAAAACCAGAAAAGCCCATGATCATCATGATGAAATAAGTCAAAAAAATAAAGACAATACACCACCATCGACACCTAGACTATTTTAAAAGCAAAAGAGCCTCCCATTTTGGGAGGCTCTTTTAATTAATCTTATGTGTAGATCGTGCAATTATCATTCCGATTAAAGTTCCAATAGCAGCTGGGAGAACCCAACCGATGCCCTGTTCAAAAAACAACAAATGGCTTAACGTCGAATCCACTTGTTCAAAAACAATGCCGGTCGAACGCAATGCATCAAAAATACTGACAACCGCGGTTGCGGAAAGGGCAATCATATAGACATAAGGCTTCCGGTAGAATGCATGGTCAAAAAAAGACAAAATCACTAGAACAATTGCCACGGGATAAATAGCCAGCAATACAGGAAGTGAAATAGCGATTAATTGCGTTAAGCCGACATTCGCAATAATGGCAGAAAAAGCTGCGAAAAATAAAACATAGACGATGTAAGAAATTTTAGGGAAAATTTTAAAGGAAAATTGTGCTGTTGCTGATACCAATCCAATAGATGTTGTCAGGCATGCAAAGGTTATTGCCGCAGAAAGAATTATTCCACCAATGTCTCCATATAGAACGCGTGAAGCCATAGCGATAATGATACCGCCATTATCCTGCAGACCGATAGCCTCAACACTAGTGGCTCCAATATAACTTAATGACAAATAGACGGCGGACAAACCGATGGCCGCGATAAATCCGGCATAGGCGGTGGACTTTAAAATGGTCCTGGTATCCGTGATCCCTTTGCTGCGGATAGATTGAATAATGACTATTCCGAAGACCAAAGCTGCTATAGCATCCATCGTAAGGTAGCCTTGTAAAAAACTCTCGAAAAATGCTTCAGTGTCGTAATTGCCAATCGGTGAATTTATGGAACCCATCGGAGTCAGAAAACTTTTTATGGCCAATAACCCAATTACTAGTATTAATAAGGGTGTCAGTACTTTACCAATTCTATCAACCAACTTTGTCGGATTCATCGCAAATAAGACAGTAATTGTGAAGAAGATAACAGTAAAGATAGTTAAAGACCAGAAAGATTCAGCAAAAGAGGCTGGAAGAAAAGGAGCTGTACCGATTTCAAACGCAACTGTAGCTGTACGCGGAATACCGAAAAAAGGTCCAATGGCCAAATAAATAATCAAGGTAAAGACGATACCAAATATAGGGTGGACTCGTCCTGCAATGGATTGAAGATCTCCGCCAGCTTTTGCGATAGCCAGAATACCCAGTAAGGGAAGACCAACTCCAGTTAGTAAAAATCCAGTTATGGCAAAAATCAATTGATCACCGGCAAGTTGTCCCAAATAAGGGGGGAAGATGATATTGCCAGCCCCTAGAAACAAAGCGAAAAGCATCAGCCCCAGGGTCAGAATATCTGTTTTTGTAAGCGCCTTCTTTTCCATGACAAGCTCCTTAATAAATAACATTTACACACGAATATTCATTATAACCGAGTTCTTTAAGTTTTGAAAACATTAAAAATGTAAAAGAAAAACCCGGTTGGGGATACCGGGTTTTAAATCACTTATTATCTTTATTTTTGAAATCACCGATCTTATCTTGGATATTCCCTTTGGCCTTATCCATTTTACCATCTGCCTGCTTATCCGGGTCGTTTGAAGCATTGCCCATTTGATCTTTAAGTTCGCCTTTGCCTTTGTTTACTGCACCTTTTAATTTATCAGAAAAACCGTTATTGTCACTCATGAATAATTCCTCCTTTTGATTTTTAACTACTTATATAATAGCCTTCTATTGAGGAATTTAAACATCAATGTGAATGTTTTGGTGTGAACGACAGGTTTAATAAGGTCTTTTTAGCGGTATCTTTAACAGTAATGCACAAATCTTCTTCACTCAGCCTTTTCAGGGTTTGAAAAGGCGTATGGCCGTTTTGAGCAACACCCAATCTCACTTCAGTATGCTGGTCCATCGACAAGTCGACAAGAAGCCCTTCACAGTTGATGACCTTCGCGAGTTCTGCACGAGACTGGTGATTCATTTTTAATATAGCTGCTTCATCCCAAGGTGTCCAAAGCGTCTTCAGTGAATATATTTGAAGCGTGTCATCCATTTGGCTTACACTCCTATAAAAATATTTGAAAATTCGTTATATTTTATTCAATATATCATATTATAATTAAAAAAGTAATTAAAATCACTTATAAAGGAGTGGGAAAATGAAAGTATTAATTATTGGAGGTACATCTTTTGTAGGACGTCATATAGTGGAGAAGCTCCTAGAAAAAGGACATGAAGTGGTTTTGTTCAATCGCGGGAAAAGTAATCCTAGCGTTTTTCCGGAACTAAAAAGAATTTTAGGTGATCGTAGGAAAGATGCGGCAAAATTAGCAAATGAAAAATGGGAGGCAGTGATAGATACATCAACTTACACTCCTGCAGATTTGGAGCCGATACTTGAAAATATTCTAACGGATCATTATACATTTATTTCTACGATTTCAGTTTATACCGATTTTAAGCAAGGACCGGTTAAGGAAAATGCATCTGTATTTGAAAAGAAAGTGCAAGGAGATAAGGTCACTGGCGAAACCTATGGCCCTTTTAAGGTGATGTGTGAACGGCTTATTGAAGAACGTTTAGGTGATCGAGCTTTGATCATTCGGCCTGGCATTGTCGTTGGGCCTGCTGATCCGACAGACCGGTTTACATACTGGACAATCAAGTTGAATGGCAAAGGTCCTGTCTTGATACCTGGCAGTAAAAAAAGCAAGGTGCAATGGATTGATGCCAGAGATTTAGCGGAATTTACAGTTTCCCAGATGGAGAAGAAAGCAACGGGAATATTCAATGTGGCTGCGGATTCTATATCCATGGAAGAATTTGTTTCGAGTTTAGCCGCTGGAGAGCTGGAAACTACTTGGGCAGATGACAGTGACCTATTGGATAAAGGAGTGCAAACTTTCGAATTACCCTTTTGGATTCCAATTTCAACAGATTTTCCCGAAGGCTTCATACTGGTGAACAACGAAAAGGCGAAAAGCACGGGACTTACATTACGGTCTCTTGAACAATCGGCAAAAGACACGCTTGAATGGAGCAAGACGGAGGGAGTGACCCAGTTAAAGGCAGGGTTAGATGAAGAGAAAGAAAGAGATTTGTTAAAGAGCCTGAAAAAATAAATAGCTGCTTATTTTATGGCTTTCCAACAATCAGAAAAGGATCTAAGCTGAGTTATCAAGGAAAAGATGCCAGTCGAAACTTTATTCGCAAAGAGACTAAACGACAAAGTAGGTTTTTCTTTATTTATCGTATAGTCGTGCTATAATATAAATGGATATGTGCGTATAAAAGATGTTTTAAGGAGGAAAGATATGCTGTACCTTACCATGGTCTTGGCATTTATCGCTTCGATTGCGCTGACTCCGATCGTCAAACGCATTGCCTTTCGCGTAGGAGCAGTTGACCGTCCCAATTACCGAAAAGTTCATGCGAGAATTATGCCGCGTTTAGGTGGATTGGCCATTTTCGCTTCATTCTTAATCGCATACTTCATACTGAAACCACAAGACCCCATATCTAATGCAATTGAAGCTTCTTTCATACCGATTGAAACTGCTATAATCATAGGTGCATTTTTGATTATCATTACCGGCGTACTGGATGATATGTACGAAATTAGTGCCAAAGCGAAATTGATTGGGCAGCTAGTTGCCGCAGGAATTGTGGTGGTCGGTGGTGGACTCGAAATTTCTTTCATCAACTTGCCATTTGGCGGGGTGTTGGATTTTGGCTATTTGAGTATTCCACTAACTATCCTATGGATTGTTGGTATTACCAATGCCATCAATTTGATTGATGGTCTTGATGGATTGGCTGCTGGCGTCTCAACAGTTGCTTTACTAACACTTGCGGCGATGGCTTTTATTATGGGCGATGTCTACGTTATGTCCATGGCTGCTCTTTTGGCAGCTAGCACCTCAGGATTTTTAGTTTACAATTTTCATCCTGCTAAAATCTTTATGGGGGATACAGGTGCTTTGTTTTTAGGATTTATGATTTCAGTATTAGCCTTGATGGGCTTTAAAAACGTTACTGTTGTCGCGCTGATTATCCCAATCATCATGCTGGGTGTCCCGATTTCAGATACGTTTTTCGCTATAGTCCGTCGAGTACGCGAAAAAAAGTCAATTTCGGAAGCGGATAAATCCCATTTGCACCACTGCTTACTGAATATCGGCTTTTCTCATAGCCAAACCGTATTGATTATTTACGGTATTGCAGCCTTGTTCGGACTTGCTGCGCTCCTCTTCTCTCAAGCGACTTTATGGGGAGGGATTTTGCTAATCAGCGTCATGCTGGTGGCAATAGAACTTTTCGTAGAAGTGGTCGGGTTGGCAGGAAAGAATTATCGTCCGCTACTAAACTTGGTGCGGTTGAAAGGCAAGGAACAAGATTGAACTTGAAGCGTAACGCTTTTGGTTCAATCTTTTTATTTCGGGGAAAATTATAAGGTAACTAAATTAATGGGAATTGTGCAAAAAAAAATCGAAAAAAAACACCACGTTTTTATTGTGGTGTTTTTTCGCCTTCATTTGGATATTCTGCAAACTCTTGTTCAATGCCGCTATTGGTTAGGTTAGAAGTGTCAGGTTTTAATCCCAGGTGGCTTTGCAGGATATCTTGTATTTCCAGCAAGGACTCTTCTTTTAGCTTCCAATAGTAGATTCCGGTGGACATATCGTCGTAGCCATCTAACGTAATGGTTTCCACATCTGGTTTGCCAGCTTTTGCGTACTCGAACAATGCTCTCATGTCTTGGAAACTCATATCTGTTTTCATGTTATCTCCGACTGCTTCAAAGACGTCTCCATACTTCGTAATCGATCCGACTGATAAAGCGCGGTTCATAATGGATTCCAAGATCATCTGTTGGCGTTTTCCACGTTCGATGTCGTTATCGTAATGACGAGTTCTGGCAAGCGCAAGAGCTTCGCTGCCGTTAAGGAATTGGATTCCTTCTTTTAATTCGATTGCGTCTTTTGAATCATTTTCGTCCTGTTCGGTTATATCGTATGGTACTTCCACTTCTATTCCACCGAGAGCGTCGATCGTATCAATAAATGCATCGAAATTCATTCGAAGATAATAATCAACCGGTACATCCAGTAACTCTTCTACGCTTTCAATGGTTGAACTTGGGCCGTTATAAGCATATGCGTGGGTGATTTTATCTTCTTCTCCTCCATCCGGGATATACGTATACGTATCACGGGGGATGCTCACCAACTTAATGGATTTATCCGCATTGTTTAAAGTTGCCAGAATGAGTGCATCAGAACGGATATTGCTGTCGCTCTGATTGCGTTCTTCGCTGTCATCGACTCCAATGAATAAGATGGAGATATTATCGGTAAGCGGTTCAACATCTTCATTGGTATTGCCTACTGGCTCATAAGCTGTATCCACCGCTGACTCGGCTTTTTTGACCAAGTAAATCCCATAGGCAGACACGCAGATAAGCAGTGAAACAGCTAAAGTGGCAATCACTTTTATAATGGTCCTTTTTCTGCTCGATTTGGTTTTTCGATAAACTTTTCGGTTCATGTAAGTTGCTCCTCTATCGATTATGGGCAAACCGAGTGTTAAATTCGGATCAATCCAATTTTTTTGATCTGTGCTGTGTATTCTTTTCAGTGGCCGATTTGTAAAAAAGTATATTTCATTTTTATGTGCTTTGGATATTATACAGCGATTTCTGAAATGCGTAAATGAAAACAACTAGGACAATTTGAAATCCAGAAATTCACTGTATTCTTTACTGATTTGAGCTTGACCGTTTGTCAGCTCGTTTATCCAATTAATAAACTCTTCTTCTTTTTCAACAGCAACATGAATATAGAGGTCGACACCTTCTTTATACTCGAGGTGATCTAATGGGTATGGAGACTGGCGAACTTCGTTTTCCAGCTTGCCGAGCCATGTGTAGTCAATCGAAATTTTCATCAAGTGATGAAGCTTTCTTTCTACAGTGCCCGCAGCTGAAATCGCAGCTGATGCCGTTCTCCCATAAGCCCGTATCAATCCGCCGCTGCCCAATTTAATACCACCATAATAGCGTGTAACTACGATCACTACGTCTTTCAAGCCTTGTTTCTTGAGCACTTCGAGCATAGGGAATCCGGCAGTGCCACTTGGTTCTCCATCATCATTCGCTTTCTGGATAGAATCATGTTCTCCTATAAGGTAAGCAGAACAATTGTGAGTAGCGGATCGGTGAAGGAGTTTTATTGAATCAATAAATTCAATGGCTTGCTGTTCAGTTTCTGCTCGTGCCACGTGTCCGATGAACCTGGATTTTTGGATAAGTATTTCTGCATTGGCAGAATCGCCTACAGTTATGTAATTTTCTCGCAATTTAACTCCTCCTGTTGTAGAATGAAATCAGATAATTTGTAACGTATATTTAATATGGGCTTGCTTATATAGTGATATACTTGTTACAGCCGATAAGGTATAAAGAAGTAAGGAATTTACCTAGGTACAGTCAGTATAGCTAAGGCGGTTTTAGAATGGCAAAGAAAATCAGCGTTAAAGCACCTGATTCTATTTTTAATGAAATGGTAGCAGGAATAGAACGGGCAAAACAAGATATTTTCGCCATTAGTGAAGAAAGTCGCCAAAGTTATGAAGAAATGAAAGATGAACTTGAAGATGTCCGATTGAATATCTCGCGTGTCATTGAGGCTGGAGATTTTCTTGAAGACAAGACGCGTGCTGCCCGCAGACGTTTAGCGGAAGTATCCCAATTTTTTAATTCTTTTACTGAAAGTCAGGTTCGCCAAGTTTATGAACAGGCAAATGACCTTCAGGTGCAGTTATCACTCAATCGTAATGAAGAAAAAAAGTATCGGCAGAAGCGGTATAAGCTTCAGCGCCGGCTTCAGGTTTTGCTCCAAACGATAGAGCGGGCTGAAAACCTGGTCAATCAAATTAATGTAGCCAGCAGTTATTTGACTTCAGATCTGGAAAATGGAGACGAAGATATCGGTAAGAATAAGTCAAGTCAAGAGTATAGCCTTCGTATCATCGAAGCACAAGAGGAAGAAAGAAAGCGGCTTTCAAGGGAAATCCACGATGGACCTGCACAAATGATGGCAAATGTTCTGCTTCGTTCAGATTTGATTGAAAGAACTTACCGTGAAAAAGGTCCTGAACTAGCATTTCAGGAAATCACTTCATTGAAGGAAATGGTCAGGCAAGCACTTACTGAAGTAAGAAGAATTATTTACGATTTACGGCCAATGGCACTCGATGATCTCGGTTTGGTACCGACTTTAAAGAAATACATCGATACCATTGAAGAATATAATAAGGGGATAAAATTGAAGTTCCACTCAAATGGGAAAGAAGTACGGTTGCCCAATAGATACGAAACTGCTATTTTCCGTCTTATTCAAGAAGGTATTTCAAACGCAATTCGCCATGGGAAATCGACTGAAATTACCATAGAAATGGAATGGGTAAAGAACCAAGTAAAAATTATAGTAACAGATAACGGAACTGGTTTTGATCAAGGGATTGTTAAAAATCAGTCATTCGGCTTAACAGGCATGAAAGAGAGAATCGAATTAGTTGAAGGCGATTTTTTCATTAATTCCTCGCCTGGTAACGGTACGGTCTTAATGTTTCATATTCCTTTCAAAGAGGGTATATAAGATAGGGTATTCGAGGAGGACAATATAATGACGAAAATAATTATTATTGACGATCATCAATTATTCCGTGAAGGTGTAAAAAGAATTTTAGATTTCGAAAGCTCGTTTGAAGTTGTTGCTGAAGGCGGAGACGGCAACGAAGTCGTTAAATTATATGAAGAAAATAGACCGGATGTGGTATTGATGGATATCAATATGCCACAAAAAAATGGTGTAGAGGCTACTGGTGAATTGATTGAACAATTTCCTGATGCAAAAGTTATTATGCTGTCCATCCACGACGATGAATCTTACGTAACACATGCATTAAAAACCGGTGCTTTAGGTTACATGCTTAAAGAAATGGATGCAGATGCCATTATTCAAGCAATCAAAGTCGTAGCAAAAGGTGGGTCTTATTTACACCCTAAGGTTACACGTAACTTAGTAATGGAGTTCCGTCGTTTGAGTGAACGCGAGAACAAAGGTTCTTTCCATCAAACGGAAATTCGCCGCCCGTATCATTTGTTGACGAAACGTGAAAGTGAAGTTCTTCAATTGTTGACTGATGGACAGAGCAATCGTGTCATCGGTGAAACCTTGTTCATATCTGAGAAAACAGTTAAAAACCACGTATCAAGCATCTTACAGAAAATGCAGGTAAATGACCGGACACAAGCAGTTGTGACCGCAATCAAAAATGGCTGGGTTGAAGTAAGGTAATATTTGAAAAAGGCGTGTCTGCTTTTCGCAGACACGCCTTTTTTGTTTAAATAGAACTCGGCAAAAATTCTTATGCCCGTCAGAGCTACACGGGCGCCTCCGCTTTTCTTTATTGTCCAGACTCCGGCGCCCAGCTCTTCGGGTCATAAGCCATCCCGACTGTGCGGCAAAAAGCGCCGCTTCGCCGGTTTGTCTTATGCCCGTCAGAGCTACACGGGCGCCTCCGCTTTTCTCTATTGTCCAGACTCCGGCGCCCAGCTCTTCGGGTCATAAGCCATCCCGACTGTGCGGCAAAAAGCGCCGCTTCGCCGGTTTGTCTTATGCCCGTCAGAGCTACACGGGCGCCTCCGCTTTTCTTTATTGTCCAGACTCCGGCGCCCAGCTCTTCGGGTCATAAGCCATCCCGACTGTGCGGCAAAAAGCGCCGCTTCGCCGGTTTGTCTTATGCCCGTCAGAGCTACACGGGCGCCTCCGCTTTTCTTTATTGTCCAGACTCCGGCGCCCAGCTCTTCGGGTCATAAGCCATCCCGACTGTGCGGCAAAAAGCGCCGCTTCGCCGGTTTGTCTTATGCCCGTCAGAGCTACACGGGCGCCTCCGCTTTTCTTTATTGTCCAGACTCCGGCGCCCAGCTCTTCGGGTCATAAGCCATCCCGACTGTGCGGCAAAAAGCGCCGCTTCGCCGGTTTGTCTTATGCCCGTCAGAGCTACACGGGCGCCTCCGCTTTTCTTTAAATCCGGTCGTAGCAGTATTGGTAGATGGCTGCTGTTGCTAGGCAATCGCCCAGTGCGTCGTGGGCATCGTGTTCCAGTTTTAAAAAGGCTGTCAATGTAGTCAATTTGTGATTGGGTGTTTGAGTAATAGCTCTTCTTGCGAGTTTGACTGTGTCAATCACCGTGTATTCTGGAATCGGTGTGATTTCTTCCAATGCATACAGGAATCCCATATCAAAAGGGGCGTTATGTGCAACAATGGGCAGACCACCTATAAATGCAATCAATTCATGGGCCACTTCTTCGATGACAGGCGCATTTTCTACATCATTATTGGTGATGCCGGTGATTCTTGTGATCGTGCCGGAAATAGAGCATTGGGGATTGACCATCATGTACATGGTTTCCTTGCGCTGATGATTGAGGTATCTAACGGCGCCAATTTGGATGATTTTATCGCTTCCCGCACGCAATCCAGTGGTTTCAAAATCCAGCACTACATAATTTTCCACTTTCTGCATGCTCGATTTGTATTTCTTTGGCCGAGCAGGCTGCTTGCGGTTCCATTGAGGGCGCGTTTCCTTCATTTTTTGTTCCAGTATCTGTCTTGCATCTCTTTTTTCCATTCAATCACTCCTTTATTTGCACCTACTAGTGTATCGCAAAACTTTAAAAAATTCCGTTTTGACAGATGACACAGTTTCTTCATTGTATTCACCATCCGCCTATGGCAAAATGAATCGCAGGAGGAATGCATGATGAAAAAAATGATTATTGCAGTAGGCCTTATTTTAACACTCGCTGCCTGCTCAGATTCCGAAGAGCCTTCAGTCAATGAAAACACAGTCGAAGATGGTAATGCAGCAAATGAAAACAATGCAATCGACCATGGCATTGATGAGACTCCGGAGGAATCAGCCGGCTTTACAGTGGACGAGGAAGGGAATATCCTGGCCGCAGAAGTGCCTGAAGAACAGGCCAATGAGTTATTGTCAGCTTATGATGAGTATATAGCGGCTTTTAACGCTGAAGACATCGACCGTTATATGAAGACCATCGCACAAGAACCGGACGGGTTTGATCGTGAGGAAGACAAAGCTGCATTGACTCAAGCTTTCGAAGCTTACGATAGCCAATATGAAACAAGCGATGAAACGATTGTAAAATACGAAGAGAATCGCGCAGAAGTTTTTGCATCACTTAATGTAAAGATGAAAGCTGCAGATTCGGATGATGCGGTTGAACAGACGGCACGTCAAGTTGTCATATTTAAAAAAGAAAACGACGAGTGGAAAGTAAACGGTGTTCACCTTGTCGGTAACTAATAACAATTTTCCCGCTCTCTGCGGGATTTTTTTGTTTCGTCTTTTTTCCTTATGTCTTTTCCGTGTCTTTTTTTGGTAAACTAGAAAGGGAGGCTGATTAACCAATGAAAACAGCAATTGTAACTGACAGTACAGCTTATTTACCTGAAGAAACACGTAAAGCATTGAATATCCACATGGTTTCACTGCAGGTGACGTTCGGCAGTCATTCTCATAGAGAAGAGGATTTGACTGAAGAAGCGTTTTATCAAAAGGCCAAAGAGGAATTCCCGAAAACGTCACAACCGCCATTAGGAGAATTTGTCACTTTGTTTAATGAGCTGTCTGGGAGTCACGATGAAATTGTGTCCATTCATTTATCGAGTGGCATCAGCGGAACTTACGCAGGTTCTCAGCAGGCCGCTGAAATGGTTAATGGAATAGACGTCTATTCATTCGATTCCGAACTCACTTGTGCGCTTCAAGGGTTTTATGTGGTGAAAGCCGCAAAAATGGCTGAAAATGGAGCTGATGCGCAAACCATTTTAAATGAATTGAACGAAATGAAAAAATCTTTACGCGCCTATTTTATGGTTGAAGATCTAAAGCATCTGCAACGTGGGGGAAGATTGTCTAGTGCCCAGGCTTTAATAGGAGGTATGCTACAAATCAAACCGATTTTACATTTTCAAGAAAAAGTCATTATCCCGTTCGAGAAAGTTCGGACACGTAAAAAAGCGATGAATCGGATTGTTGATTTGTTAAAAGAAGATAGTAAAGATGGCCAGAAACTTCAGGCGACAATTATTCATGCAAATCGGCCGGAAGAAGCAAAGCAATGGTGTAAAGAATTGGGAATTGCATGTCCGGATGTGGACTTCGAGATTTCTTATTTTGGACCAGTTATTGGAACACATTTAGGAGAAGGAGCAATGGGTCTTGGTTGGGTGAAGAAATAACCTACTGGGGCTTTTTCTCTAGCGAAAGGTTGCTGCGAATGAAACAAATAGAAGAATTTTTAACAGGCAGGATGTGGCTTAGAAATTTCACTCCTTTTCCAAAAGATCAGATAGATAAAGCCATTTCCGATGGTTCGGTCAGTACCAGCCCAGGCATCTTAGACGGCAGGCAATGTGCCAGATGCCTTGAAAAATCCACGAAAAAAATCATTCCTTTTTTCTGTGCTGCGTGTCATACAATCTGCTATTATTGCCGGCAGTGCATAAAGATGGGGCGCATCAGTTCCTGTACAGAATTGATCACTTGGGCGCTTCCTTCAACGATTTCTCCTCAAAGCCATACATTCCATTGGAATGGCAGTCTCACCCCACTGCAGGAACGGGCTTCACAGGAAGTTCAAAAAAGTCTCTTGCAAAAAAACGATCATCTAATTTATGCCGTATGCGGAGCCGGGAAAACCGAGTTATTGTTTCCACCGATCTTTGATGCTTTGAAGAAAGGGCTGCGCGTTTGTATTGCTGCTCCCAGGACAGATGTAGTTTTAGAGCTCACTCCACGAGTGCGTGCCGTCTTTCCAAATACAATTGTCCATAGTCTGTACGGAGATTCTCCCGAAGAATGGGGGTTTGCACAATTGGTCATTGCGACTACCCATCAGCTGTATCGTTTCATAGATGCTTTTGATATTGTGATTGTCGATGAGGCAGATGCATTTCCTTTTTCCTATGACCCTGCATTAAAAAGAGCAGTTATGAAAGCTAAGAAAAAGGAAGCACCGATTGTCTATGTATCGGCAACCCCTTCAGACGAGTTAGTGAAGCAAGTATCAAGTACTTCCCGGATATTTCAGCGATTTCACGGCCATCCTTTACCGGTTCCGGAATTCCGGTCTTTATGGAGTTATGAGAAGGACTTTGCGAAAGGGAAAATCCCAACAAAACTGGCTGCTTGGGTAGATGGAAAAATAGAGAAGGATGAACCTTTCTTAGTATTTTTTCCGACAGTCGAACTCATTGAACAGGCAATTATCCTATTCCAGAAAAGACATCCTACCATCGAAGCAGTCCATTCTAAAGATCAAGATAGAAAAGAAAAAGTTATGAAACTGCGCAAAAAAAAGATTCCTGGCGTATTGACATCGACCATTCTGGAGCGTGGAATTACCATTCCAAATGTGCAGGTGGCTGTAGTTGGAGCTGACCAGCCAATCTTTGATGCAGCAGCATTGATCCAAATATCAGGGCGCACTGGCCGAGCTATAGACTATCCGGAGGGTGAGGTCATATTTTTTCACAATGGCATTGTTCGACAAATGGATAAAGCAAAAAAACGCATCATTTCTTACAATAGAGAGGTGATAAAGTGAACTGTTATTTATGTGATCGTGACATGCCCCTTCAGGTCAGCTGGAACAGCATCTTTTTCAATGAACTGGAAGAAGTGATTTGTGGGCGCTGCCGCAGCGGTTTCGAACGGATAGCAGGAGGCTGCCCTTTCTGCAGCGCGCCAGGAGAAGGGATATGCCGTAATTGCTCTAACTGGGAAGCTACTGAATATGCAGGAGTGATTGATTCGGGCAAAAGTTTGTACTGCTACAATCCAGCGATGAAAAACTACTTGCATCAATTTAAATTTCTTAAAGACGTGGTATTGTCAGAAGTTTTTGCGGAAGTTTTAAAAGAAGAATTACGCAGCCAAAAATCACTGATTGTTCCTATCCCGATGAATGAAAATAAGATGAAAGAACGTACATTCCCCCAAGTTGATCGCTTGCTTGATTCGGCCGCTGTACCCTATATACATTTACTTGGGAAAAATGAAGTGGGTCTGGCTGGGAAATCAAAGTTTGAGAGAATGGCCTTACAAGACGTTTTTTGGTGGAATGGAAATCCAGTACCTGAAAAAGTATTGCTGTTTGATGATTTATATACGACAGGCAGTACAATGCGTTTGGCTGCAAAAGTCCTAAAGGAAAAGGGCGTAAAGGAGATTAAGGTTTTGGCGCTTATCCGTGCATAGCTAAGAGTTTATAATGGAAGAACAATAGGAGGGACAGCCATGTTTTATAAACGGTCAGAAAGTTTTCGCTATACATTCGGCACTCCACCGGAAATATTTCTGCGAGTGAGAGATCTGCTTAAAAATAAAGTTTTGCCTGCCAACATCTATTGCCTATTGTTTGATATTTCTCCTAAGGGAGCAAAACTGTTTTCCGAAAAAGAATTCAAATCAGGAGAAGAAACCGTAAGATTGGAATTTATTCTGAATCACGAAACAATTATTGCGAATGCGGAGATCGTCTGGAAGCAGCCATACGAAGAGGGCTGGATGTATGGAGCTGATTTTGAACGAAACCCAATAAAAGAAATGCTCATTTTAAATGAAATCAGAGAACTGAAGGAAATCGAAATGAATTGAAAAAAACCGGCTTCTGCCGGTTTTTTTCAATGGTTTAAGAAATAATCAACGTTAACTCTTTATTTCTTATGCCTGTCGGAGCCGAACAGGCGCTTCCGCTTTTCTTGGTGTCCAGACTCCAGCGCTTAGCTCCTCGGGTCATAAGTCAACCCATCTGCGTGGCAACGAACGCCACACTGCTGGTCTGCCTTATGCCTGTCGGAGCTGAACAGGCGCTTCCGCTTTTCTTGGTGTCCAGACTCCAGCGCCTAGCTCCTCGGGTCATAAGTCAACCCATCTGCGTGGCAACGAACGCCACACTGCTGGTCTGCCTTATGCCTGTCGGAGCTGAACAGGCGCTTCCGCTTTTCTTGGTGTCCAGACTCCAGCGCCTAGCTCCTCGGGTCATAAGTCAACCCATCTGCGTGGCAACGAACGCCACACTGCTGGTCTGCCTTATGCCTGTCGGAGCTGAACAGGCGCTTCCGCTTTTCGTTAGTGCTCATAAATCATTTTTCTTGTCATGCCGCCATCTATGTTCAGGCATTCTCCTGTGATAAAGGAGTTTTGTGGGTTGCTTAAGAACAAGCAAGCGCGGGCAACATCGGCGGGTTCTCCGGCGCGGCCGCTCCAATGTTGCTGATGATCGACGTCACGCAGTTTTGCTGTGTCGCCCGTATGAATCCAGCCTGGAGCGATTGAATTGACGCGAATTTCCTTTTCACTTAAAGTCGCTGCGAGTGAATGGGTTAAAGCGAAGATGCCGCCTTTTGATGCCGAATAGGTTTCGGTATTGGGTTCCGACATGAATGCCCGTGTCGAGGTCATATTGATAATGGAACGGATGTCCTCCGACATATAGCGTGCTGCTTCTCGGCTACAAATAAAGACGCTTTTCAAATTAGTATCCAGAACATGGTCCCATTCCTGCTCATCCACTTCCCAGATGGATTTGAATGTTGAAATTCCGGCATTGTTGATCAATGCATGGATAGCACCGTAATCTTCATTGATTTTTTTGAATACAGCTATGACGTCTTCGAAGTTGCCGACATCGCATTTTCGGTATTCAACGCCTTCTAGTTGAATTGGCTGAATGTCCAACCCAATGACACGTGCGTTTTCAGTGGCAAAATGCGCCGCAATGCTCTTGCCGATGCCTTGGGAAGCACCGGTTACAACGATGGTTTTATTAGTAAACATGAACTTCATCTCCTTGTCATACTGTTTACCTGTAATCCATATTCTTAAAACTTTTTTGGTTTTAAGAAGGAAAGACAAGGGAAGATGTAGAAGTGTACAAGTAGCATAATAGAAGGAGGAGTTAACATGTTGCAATTTAACATCAGAGGCGAAAATATTGAGGTAACTCCCGCAATACGTGAACACATCGAAAAGAAAGTAGAAAAGATTGAAAGATATTTCACAGACGGTGCAAATGCTACCGCAATGGTCAACCTGAAATCATACAATCACAACCAAACAAAAGTGGAAGTTACTATACCGATGAAAAACCTGACATTACGTGCTGAAGAACGACATGATGATATGTACGCAGCAATAGATTTGATCGTCAGCAAGCTAGAGCGTCAAATTCGCAAGTACAAAACAAAAGTAAATCGTAAATTCCGTGAGCGCGATGGTATGGGCCTTGCATTCGCCACTGCTGAAAATGATACACGCGTCCAAAATGAAGCAGAAGAAGATGACGAGGATTTCACAATTGTCCGCACAAAGCAGTTTGACTTGAAACCGATGGATGAAGAAGAAGCAGTTCTGCAGATGAACATGCTTGGGCATAATTTCTTTGTCTTTACAGATGCGGAATCTAATGAAACAAACATTGTCTACAAACGAAAAGATGGAAGCTATGGGTTGATTGAAACTTCTGCACAATAAAAATTGATCATGTATTTTCTGTTACTAGTTCTTATAGCCAGACATTAAAGCCTCTCTAAATGAGAGGCTTTTGGTTTGCTTTCTTTTATGAAGATTCTGAAGGCGTTAATAATTTTGAATAAGTTGGATCTGTTTTAAGCTCTTTTATCGATAAAGGAACTATCATCATTATTTGCACGCATTTCTGCACAGTGTTAAAATGAATAGTGAGATTTTTTTAAAATTGACTGATGATGATTTGGATAAATATGTTCTTTAGGCGCCAGCGCTTAACAGGGCACTATAAAAGCTAAAGCGATCACCCGGCATGTTAGATGCCGGCGGACACTTACGCAGGGAGCGGTATAATTATGCTAGGAGTATTGAATAAAGTATTTGATCCGAATAAACGGGATTTAAAACGATTGGAAAAAGTAGCGGATCGAGTTGAAGCATTGGCTTCAGATTTTTCAGCTTTGACCGATGAAGCATTAAAAGCGAAGACAGAAGAATTTGTAGAGCGTCATGCTAAAGGTGAGTCCTTGAATGACTTGCTACCAGAAGCCTTCGCGACGACTCGTGAAGCATCGAAGCGCATCCTTGGACTATATCCATTCCGCGTGCAGATTATGGGTGCTGTTTCTCTTCATGAAGGGAATATTTCAGAAATGAAGACAGGTGAAGGTAAAACCTTAACCTCAACTCTATCTGTTTACTTGAATGCCATCAGTAAAAAAGGAGTTCACGTAGTAACGGTCAATGAATACTTGGCCAGCCGTGATGCTTTGGAAATGGGCGAGCTGTACGAATGGCTTGGATTGTCTGTCGGCTTAAACTTAAATAGTTTGACCAAAGATGAAAAGCGAGCAGCTTACTTGTCTGACGTAACGTATAGTACGAATAACGAACTGGGCTTTGATTACTTGCGGGATAATATGGTGCTTTATAAAGAAGATATGGTCCAACGTCCATTGAATTACGCCGTAATCGATGAAGTCGACTCTATTTTGATCGATGAAGCGCGGACGCCTCTGATTATTTCAGGACAGGCAGCCAAAGCGGCACAATTGTACCAACAGTCAAACGCGTTTGCGCGTTTGCTGACAAAAGATACGGATTACACCTATGACGAGACGACCAAAGGTGTTGTTTTGACAGAAGAAGGTATCGGAAAAGTTGAAAAAGCATTCGGTATCGACAATCTTTTTGATATTAGCCATGTTCGCCTGAATCACACAATCAATCAATCATTGAAGGCATATGTGACGATGCACAAAGATGTGGACTATATTGTCCAGGAAGAGGAAGTTGTCATTGTCGATCAGTTTACCGGTCGTTTAATGAAAGGCCGGCGTTATTCTGATGGTTTGCATCAGGCGATTGAGGCTAAAGAAGGCCTAGAAATCCAAAATGAATCGATGACGATGGCTACCATCACTTTCCAGAACTATTTCCGTATGTACGATAAATTGTCTGGTATGACCGGTACAGCGAAGACAGAAGAAGAAGAATTCCGCAATATCTACAATATGTACGTCATTGTAATTCCAACCAATCAACCAATTATCCGTGAAGATCACGTTGATTTGATTTATTCTACTACTGCGGGTAAATACAAAGCGGTAGGGGACGATATTGCAACTCGCCATGCCAAAGGTCAGCCGGTGCTTGTCGGAACAGTGGCCATTGAAACATCAGAAATCATTTCGGAGTATTTGACGAAAAAAGGCATTAAACATTCCGTATTGAACGCGAAAAATCATGAGCATGAAGCGGAAATTATTTTAAATGCTGGTCAAAAAGGTTCTGTAACGATTGCTACTAATATGGCGGGTCGAGGAACTGATATTAAACTCGGAGAAGGTGTTATTGAAGCGGGTGGACTTGCAGTTATCGGTACAGAACGTCACGAATCACGACGCATTGATAACCAGTTGCGTGGACGTTCAGGTCGTCAAGGTGACCCCGGTGTTACTCAATTTTACCTGTCTCTTGAAGATGATTTGATGCGCCGTTTCGGTTCAGACGCAATGCGTACGATGATGGGCAAATTAGGTATGGACGATTCCCAGCCATTGCAATCGAAAATGGTAACACGTTCTGTTGAGTCCGCGCAAAAACGAGTGGAAGGTAATAACTTCGACGCTCGAAAACGCCTGCTTCAATACGATGATGTTCTTCGTCAACAACGAGAAATCATCTACAAAGAGCGTATGGAAGTGTTGGAAACTGAAAATATGCGTGCACTGGTTGAAAATATGATCAATAGTTCAATTGAGCGTATGGTCTACACGCATACAGCAGAAGAAAAACAGGAAGACTGGCACTTGAAATCACTGAATGAATTGATTGCTGCAAATCTTCTTCCAGAAAACACAGTAACTGAAGCTGACCTTCAGGGTAAATCCCAAGAAGAGCTGATTGCTAACATTAAAGAAGCGGTTAGCATGCGTTACGATGAAAAAGAAATAGAAATGACGCCTGTACGTATGCGTGAATTTGAGAAGGTTGTCTTGCTCCGTTCAATCGATACAAAATGGATTGATCATATTGATGCAATGGATCAACTTCGTCAAGGGATTCACTTGCGTGCTTATGGACAGAACGATCCACTTCGTGAATACCAAAGTGAAGGCTTTGCGATGTTCGAAGCAATGGTCGAGGCTATTGAAGAAGATGTAGCGAAGTATTCGATGAAGGCTGAGATTCGCAACAATCTTGAGCGTGAAGAAGTTGCGAAAGGTCAAGCAGTCAATCCGAAAGAAGACGGACCGGCTCCAAAAAAGAAAAAGGCACCTGTCCGCAAAGAAATGGAAGTTGGGCGAAACGATCTTTGCCCGTGCGGCAGCGGCAAGAAGTATAAGAACTGTCATGGGACAGTTTCATAAGAGAGTGTGAAAAGACCGAAGAGCTTTTGCTCTTCGGTGTTATTTTGAGGAGGAACATACGATGGAATTAGCAGACATCCGTAACGAGCTCGACAAATCAGCCAGTAAATTGGCGGACTTTAGGGGGTCTCTTTGACTTAGAAAACAAAGAATCCCGCATACAAGAGTTAGATGAAATGATGCTCGATCCTGATTTTTGGAACAACCAGGAATCTGCGCAAACGGTCATTTCAGAATTGAATGGACTAAAAGAAATCGTCAATACCTATTACAGCTTCATGGAAACGCAGGAGAACATGGAAATGTCTTTAGAGCTGTTAAGAGAAGAAGACGATGATGATCTGCATGAAGATGTCAATAAGGATATGAAGCAATTTATCTCCGACCTGGCAGATTACGAATTGACTATGCTGCTCAGTGAGCCTTACGATAAAAACAATGCCATTTTGGAATTGCATCCGGGTGCAGGTGGAACAGAATCTCAGGATTGGTGCTCGATGCTGTTGCGTATGTATACGCGATGGGCAGAAAAACGGGGTTTTAAAGTTGAGACTTTGGATTATCTGGCTGGCGACGAGGCAGGCGTCAAATCCGTTACTCTTGGTATTCGGGGACACAATGCGTATGGCTACTTGAAAGCTGAAAAAGGTGTTCACCGTTTAGTTCGGATTTCACCTTTTGATTCATCTGGGCGCCGCCACACTTCATTTGTTTCTTGTGAAGTAATGCCGGAATTTACTGGTGAAATTGAAATCGATATCCGCACGGAAGATTTGAAAGTCGATACGTATCGGGCAAGTGGAGCCGGTGGACAACATATCAATACCACAGATTCTGCTGTTCGAATCACTCACCTTCCAACAGGCGCCGTCGTGACATGCCAGCAGGAACGTTCGCAAATCAAAAACCGTGAAAAAGCGATGCAGATGCTGAAAGCGAAATTGTATACATTAAAAGTTGAGGAAGAAGAAGCCCGTCTTCTAGAAATCCGTGGAGAACAAAAGGAAATTGGCTGGGGAAGTCAGATCCGTTCATATGTATTCCATCCGTATTCGATGGTCAAAGATCACCGAACCAACTACGAGACAGGCAATTTAGGAGCTGTCATGGATGGCGATATTGATGGATTTATCAATTCCTTATTGCGCTCCAAAATGGAATAGGAAAAGAGCAGAACGAAAGGTCCGAAGCATATCCGCTTTCGGACTTTTTTTATATTCTTCAGCTCTGTGAAGTCTTGCTTTACCCGGATGAAGTTCACAAAGCTGTAAGCGTTTGGTATACTCTGACAGGGTTTAATCGAACATAAAAGAGAAGAGGACGAAAAACAAATGACAAAAAAAAATCGACGTATTCGCAAAGATCCTCATCCCTTGCTGACTTTGTTCATAGACTATGCCAGCGTTATCATCGGATCAACGATTGTCGCTATCTCCTTCAACGTATTTTTATTGCCGAACGAAGTGGCTTCAGGTGGCGTGAGCGGCATTAGTACTATATTGAAGGGTTTGTTTGAATGGAAGCCGGCATTTGTTCAGTGGGCTTTTAATATCCCTTTGTTTGCTGCAGGATTAATTTTATTGGGGAGAAATTTTGGCATTAAAACCGCTGTAGGTACAGTGTTCCTGCCCCTTGTGGTGTTTTTGACAGAATCATGGGAGCCTTGGACGCAAGATCCTCTGCTGGGAGCTTTATTTGGCGGGATTATGGTAGGACTTGGACTTGGCATCGTTTTCCGGGGCAAGGCATCCACCGGGGGAACCGATCTGGCTGCACAGATTATCACAAAATATACCGGCTGGACTCTGGGTACCAGTGTGGCGATGATTGACGGCTTTATTGTTTTGGCTGCCGCATTGGTCTTTGATATTGAAAAAGGGCTATACGCATTGATCGGCTTGTATGTCACGACCAAAACCATTGATCTTGTCCAAGTGGGATTCGGCCAATCAAAACTGGTCTATATCATCACTACAAAGCAAATGGAAATCCGCGATGCTATCTACGAAGAAGTCGATCGCGGAGTAACGGAACTGACAGCGACAGGCGGCTATTCTGGAACTGAGAAGCCATTATTGATGGTAGTTATTCCTCAAACAGAATTTACAAGACTCAAACAATTGGTTAAATTTATCGATCCCTCAGCTTTTGTCATCGTCTCAGACGCTTCTGAAGTTTTAGGTGAAGGTTTCAAAAGACCGTAACTTTGGTATACTCTAATAGAAAGAAACAATTCATTAGAGGAGGTCACCAAATGAAAAAGCAATTGATGGCGATGCTGTTCGGTGCGACACTTTTATTGGGCGCATGCGGAGGCGGCGATGAAACAACAGAACCAGAAGAAGCGCCTGCTGATAATGGCGGGGAAGAAACAGCCTCAATTGATGCTGAGCAAGTGGTTCAACAAAATTGTATTTCATGCCACGGTGAGAACTTGGAAGGTGCAGGGAATTTTCCGGCCTTGAACGACGTAGGATCGCGTTTGTCCCAAGACGAAATTCGTTCGATCATCGAGAATGGGCAAGGCGCAATGCCAGCCAACATTATTGAAGGCGACGAAGCAGACGCAGTTGCGGAGTATTTGGCGAATATGAAATAAACTTGCTAAAAAGCAAGTTTATTTTTTTTGTTTATTAAAAATGCGTATAATACTTTTTTGTTGTATAAAGTTATAATATGGAAGTTAAATAATAGGTTAGTATCTGCTAATTTATTTTTTCTTATAGTTCAGATTATTCAGATTGTATTTTAAATGATACAGAAATGTAATAAAAATATATGTTTAAGGTGTTATAATGAGTTTGCTGCAAAATTCTATGGAAATAATTTGGCTTAAGCCAATTACTAATAGGTGGGTAATAAAAATGATACAAATGAAAAACGTCTACAAAAAATATCCCAACGGAATTGTCGCTTTGAACGGCTTGAATGTTGAAATCGAACAAGGTGAATTCGTTTATATCGTGGGTCCAAGTGGTGCAGGAAAATCAACATTCATTAAAATGATGTATCGCGAAGAACGACCATCTTCTGGTCAAATGTTCGTCGATGATATTGATATAGCAACATTAAAACGCAGAAAAGTGCCAATGCTGCGCCGTCAGATCGGTGTCGTGTTCCAGGACTTCAAATTGCTGACAAAGTTGAGTGTCTATGAAAACGTAGCATTTGCGCTCGAAGTCATTGAAGAAAAGCCTGAAGACATCAGAAAGCGGGTTATGGAAGTATTGGATCTAGTCGGGTTAAAGCACAAAGCTAAAATGTTTCCAACAGAACTATCCGGTGGAGAACAACAGCGTGTGTCCATCGCAAGGTCTATCGTCAACATGCCAAAAGTGATGATCGCGGATGAGCCAACAGGAAATTTGGACCCTGAAACGGCCTGGGATATCATGAATCTGTTTGAACGCATCAACAAAGCAGGGACCACCGTTATCATGGCAACTCATAATCAACAAATCGTCAATACGCGGAGACATCGCGTAATCGCAATAGAAGGCGGATTAATTGTCCGCGATGTAGCTGGAGGTGACTACGGCTATGAAGGCTAGAACAATGGTGCGCCATTTTAAGGAAAGTTTTAAAAGCCTGGGACGCAATAGCTGGATGACATTTGCATCTGTAAGTGCTGTAACAGTAACGTTATTGTTGGTCGGTGTATTCGTTTTAATCATGATGAACCTGAACAAAGTAGCTGATGATCTCGAAAATGACGTCGAAATGAAAGTTTTTATTTCATTGGATGCTACAGAAGAGACAGTGCAAAGCCTAGAATCGCAAATTAGTGAAATACCAGGTGTCGAATCGACCGATTTCTCAACCAAAGAAGAAGAGTTGACGGATTTAGTTCTTGATTTCGGTGATGAGTTAAGCTTATTCGAGCAAAACAATCCATTATTCGATGTTTTTTATGTAAAAGCAGTAGATCCTCAGCAAACTGAAAAAGTAGCTACAGGTATTGCAGCTTTAGAGAATATAGAAAGAGTTGAATACGGCAAAGACAAAATACAGAAACTTTTTGATTTCTTGAATGCCGGAAGAAATGTCGGATTGATTTTAATCCTGGCATTGTTGTTTACCGCCATGTTCTTGATTTCAAACACGATTCGCATTACGATCGTCGCTAGACGTCGAGAAATTGAGATCATGAAATTAGTCGGTGCCACTAACTGGTTTGTCCGCATTCCATTTATCTTGGAAGGCATGTGGCTTGGAATATTGGGATCCATAGTACCGATTGGCCTGGTAGCGTTGCTTTACAACGAGGTAACTAAACTTGTACAGCCTCGTTTAAGTGGAGAACTGTTTCAGTTGCTGGAATTCACTCCGTTTATCTACCAGGTAAGTGCCTTAATTTTATTAATGGGCGTATTTATTGGCATTTGGGGAAGCTTTATGTCGATTAGAAAATTTTTACGGGTTTAAGATAGTGTTAGTAACGGTCTGAATCTACTAGAGAGACTCCAGGCAGTTTGGGTAAAATAGAGAAAACTTAGAGAGATAGAAAAGAACGTAAAGCCGAAAGGGGAACGCGAACTTGAACTCGAAGTCGAAATGGTTGTTGACTGGTGTTTCATCTGTATTGGCGCTTACCTTGTTGATTCCAACAGTTAACGCAGATACTTTAAGTGAATTGCAGCAAGAGCAGCAAAAAATGGAAGAAAAACAAAATGAGTTAAATTCAGGTATTACTGTGAAATCCACTGAAATAAACCAAAACCAATCCACACTGGAAAGTATTATGGCTGAAATCCAGGATCTGGAGAACAAAATACAAGAAACTCAGTCAAAAATTAGCGGAGTTCAAGGTGAAATCGATCAGACTATCATCGAAATTGATGAACTGAAGAAATCTATTGTAGAATTGGAAAGAAAGATCGCTGAACGTACAGAGTTGCTTCAAGAACGTGCACGTGCCATTCAGCTGAGCGGAGGCTCGGTTGATTACATAGATGTATTGTTGGGCGCCAATAGCTTTGTAGATTTCATTGACCGTTTTTCAGCAGTGAACACATTAATCGATGCAGATCGTGAAATCATGAGCGAACAAGCGGAAGATAAAAAGCTGTTAGGCGAACAGCAAGCTCAAGTTGAAACAAAGCTTGCTGAACAGGAAGAACGCCGCGCAGAACTTGTCGGCCTTAGAGAATCATTGGACGGACAGAAAGCCGTGCAGGCGGGTCTTGTTAAGGATTTGAAAGCTGAGCAAGAACGCTTGGCAAAAGAAAAAACCACACTTGTTCAACAGCGTGACGAAACGATTGATGTGAGTGCGGAATTGGAGACGAAAATTGTCAACGAACAAGCCCGTCTCGCAGAGCTGGCTAGAAAAGCTGAAGAAGAACGCTTGCGCAAACTAGCGGCAGAACGCGCAGCAGCAGAAAAAGCAGCAGCAGAAAAAGCAGTGGCAGAAAAAGCAACAGCAGAAAAAGCAACGGCAGAACGTCTAGCGGCAGAACGAGCAGCAGAGCAGGCAACAGCAGAAAAAGTAGCGGCAGAAAATGCAGCCTCACAAAAAGCTGCAAGTAAGCCTGAAGCCTCAAGTGCTCCTGCTTCACCGAGCGCACCAAGTACTCCAACACCAGCATACAGCGCGCCTGAACCAGCAGTTTCTGTTAATACAAGTTCTGGATTTATCCGTCCAACTGCTGGGCGCTTTACTTCTAAATTCGGGTGGCGTGATATCGGTTCTGGACCAGAGTTCCACCAGGGCGTAGATATTGCCAACAGCAAAGGCACGGCTATTATCGCTGCGGCAAACGGATTCGTGTCCTATGCCGGTTCAATGGGTGGATACGGCAACGTAGTTATCATCACCCATTCGATTAATGGGCAAACGCATGCGACAGTTTACGCGCATCTAAATTCAATTGGCGTTTCAGTAGGCCAACAAGTATCGCAAGGGCAGAATGTAGGCGGAATGGGGAATACCGGACGTTCATTCGGCGATCACCTGCACTTCGAAATCCATGTTGGACCTTGGAACGGCGGCCGGACAAACGCAGTCAATCCAGCAAGCTATATTTCATTATAAGTTCAAGACAGCCGGCATCTTAATGTCGGCTGTTTTTTTAGATCCTAGTTATTCTGTCACATTTTCAAAGAAACTTAGTGGAATAACCGGTCTCATTTATCGTATGATGAAAGTTGAATGGAGTGAATAACAGATGCCTAAAAAAATAATCGGCTTATTGGTACTGGCCACTATGGTAGTACTCGTTATAATCGGGGCTGTTAAAAACAACATGGCGGAGTCCGAAGCGCTTGATAATATGGCAATCGGCAGTAATGTAGATTTTTTGCCAACGGACGAGGGCTTGGCTAAAGGAGAAAAAGCTCCAGATTTTCAGTTGACCGCATTAGATGGTCAAGAGGTCACATTATCGGATTATCAAGGACAGAAAGTGTTATTGAACTTCTGGGCGACTTGGTGTCCTCCGTGCAGAGCGGAAATGCCGCACATGCAAACTTATTTTGATGAGCATGCTGAAGATGAAAATGTAGTCATTTTGTCGGTCAATTTAACGACAGAAGACAAAGGGTTGGAAGAAATCGAAGAGTTTGTCGAAGAATTTGGACTAGAGTTCGCCATTCCGATGGACGAAAAAGGCGATGTTGGTGCCACTTACCAAGCGGTATCTATTCCGACATCTTATATGATTGATACTGAAGGGCGTATTCAGAACAAAGTTGTGGGTCCAATGGATTTACCAATGATGGAGCAATTAGTGGAAGCAATGGAATAGGAGATGGAAAAATGACATCAATCGAAACAAAATCAGTGCATACCGCTACAATGAAGGAACGGACGATTCAATCGAAAGTCATGCCGCTTTATCAAACTTCGGCGTTTTCTTTTTCATCTTTGGAAGAGCTTGAAGGTTATTACGAGGGCAATGGTACTTATTTGTATTCACGGACAGCCAATCCGAACACTGATGCACTTGGTCAGACCGTAGCTGATTTAGAACAAGCACCTAAAGGAGTTTCGGCGTCTTCTGGAACTTCAGCGATTCTAGCTGGAATCCTATCTGTAGTAAAATCCGGCGATCATGTTCTAGCCGCTCAGGATGTTTACGGCGGAACGTTTCATTTGCTAAAGGAAGAATTGGTGCTGATGGGAATCCAAGTTCATTTTGCAGATTTTTCAGATCGTAGTGAAATCGAACAAATTTTAATTGATTTCCCTGAAGTCAAATTGCTATTTAGTGAATCAATCACTAATCCATTTTTGCGCTTAGAAGATATGGAAGTTTTATGCCAATTGAAAGACCATTACGGAGTGCGTGTCATGATCGATAACACCTTTGCTACACCTTACACAATGTCTCCTTACTTGCTTGGGGCAGATTTAGTAGCACACAGTGCGACAAAGTATCTAGGAGGTCACAGTGACGTTACATCTGGCGTTTTAGTTGGAGATGCAGACTTGATTGGTATTGCTGAAAAGCGTGTGGTCAATTTAGGGTTGAATTTAAGCCCATTTGAAGCATGGCTGACGATTCGCGGGATTAAAACCTTAGCGCTACGAATGAAAACACAAACAGCAAACGCTGTGGCAATTGCTGCTTTTTTAGAAGATAAAGCACGCGTCTGGTATCCAGGAGTTGGAGCAATCGTATCGTTTGAATTGCCGGAAACAGTTGATGTGTCGAAGTTTTTTTCATCACTTGGCTGGATCAAAATTGTCCCAACATTAGCTGGTGTGGAAACGACTGTATCGTATCCATATGGAACGTCGCATAGAGCACTTTCGACAGAAGAAAAAGAGAAAGTCGGCGTGACACGCCAAGTAATTCGACTGTCTGCTGGAATTGAAGGCATTGAAGATATTTTGGAACAATTGGGTACCGCATTTGGTTAACTGAAAAAGAAGTGTAGAAAGCCGGCTATTTTTGGTACAATGAGAGATAGCGTTTATTGTCGGTGATAGGATGGTGTAAGTATAGTGATAATGGATTTAATGTTAGCGATTGGTGGATTTTTTATAAATCCGGTTTTATACATAGCATTGCTCGCTGCAGTGCTGTTGGGATATTATCGTGTAAAGAAAGAACGTAAAATTTTTAGGATTCGGATTGTCTACGGATTGACCGAATTTAAACGGCTGATAAAGGATGGCTGGTTGTATGCCCTCATCTTTTCTGTGTTGTTTGCAGGAATTGGCTTGGTTGTGCCAATCGGATGGCTGATTGCTTTAAGTATCGTTTCTATTCTATTGATGGTAACGACTTTTTATCAGGCAGGCTCGTTCATTTATTTGGCTGCAGCGGCAGTTGGGCTAAGTTGGTTATTTGATGCTAACGAATGGTCCTTAAATTTTGGGTTATTCCGATTCGAAGGAACAGAGTTTAACTATCAGTGGTTGATTCCTGTAGCACTTATTACAGGAGCATTGGTATTTACTGAGGGTAAAATGATTGATAAAGCGGCAGCAGAAGCGGCTTCTCCAAGGTTGCATAAATCAGGACGGGGACTTAAGGCCGCAGCTTATATTTCGAAACGTTTATGGCTGCTGCCGATTCTTTTGGTGGTGCCGGGTGAATTGATCGATTCGTATGCGCCATACTGGCCTCAGTTGCCGATTGGGGAAACCAGCTTTTCGCTGATTCTGTTCCCGTTCATCTTTGGCTTCAAGGGACGTTCTCAACGGACATTGCCGGTTTACCTTTATCCTGTGGTTAGTAAAGCTGTCTCCACTTTGGGAATCATTATCGTTGTGCCAGGTTTAGCTGCGTTATTGTGGCAGCCGTTAGCATTTGTCGCACTGGCCGTCGGAGTGATTGGGCGCATAGCCATCTCGGTCCATTTCGCACTGAAAGAGCGCAGCGGTAACTATGCGGTCACACCTCAGTCTCAAGGGGTTATGATTGTTGATGTGTTGCCGGGTTCTCCAGCTGACAAAATGGGCTTATTGCGCGGAGAAGTCATCCGTAAAGTAAACGGCATTGCGATTGCAAACGAGTCGGAGTTGTATGAAGCAATTCAAGTTAATGCTGCACACTGTCGTTTGGAAGTGCTGGACCATAACCTTGAAGTGCGTTTGCGCCAGCATGTTATTTTCCGTCACGATCATCATCGATTGGGATTATTAGTAGTCAATTAAGGAGATAACTAAATGGAATCAATGGTAACGAAATTTTTCCTGTCACTGCTAGTACCGGGATTGCTCGTCATCTTATTTACGAGAGTCACGTTTAACCACATTGTTGCATTGATTTTGACTGTGGCACTTATAGCGGCCGCTGTTTATGCGGGTTATACCCAAACTTGGCTGCTGTTCATCGCAAATGCGGCTTCTCTTACTGCCGGGTTCTGGTATTCCACAAGGATGTTCAATCGCAGAAAAAAAGCCGAAGCTCATGAAAATGAGTAACGGCTTTTTTTGTGTTTTATAAAGTTTATGTTTGCTGTAACACTTGCTACCTGCATTTTTTAGATGAACAGGCTATAAACCGCAAGCACTGCGATAGAACCGAGAACGACAATCATGACATTTGCGCCTGCACTAGCGATACCGAATGCTGCAATGGCACCAATGACACCGAACCAGATATTTTCTTGGATAAAAAAGATAGCTGGAAAAATTAGCGCTCCTAAGACGGCGTAGGGAATATTCCGCAAAACACCTTGCACTGCTTCAGGCAACTCGCGACCTTCCAGGAAAGTCAGCGGGATGGCACGAGGGATATAGGTCACTACAGCCATGCCAAGTATCATCCACCAATACCAAGAATTCATACGGCTTTCACACCTTTCCGGGAAATCCATTCAATGAAGATAGCGGATACCAAAGTTGAAACCATGATGGCCCAGCCAGTCGATAGCCATTCTGTAAAATAAAAAAAAGAATTGAGCAGACCCGCTATGAGCGCCAGACTGGCTACTTTTCGATTGCCGCGCATCGATGGCACCAACAATCCGACAAACATAGCATAAAGTGCAATCGTCATGGAAGCCTGGAGAAATTGAGGCAGATTGGCGCCAATCAAATGACCGACTGCTGTAAAAATGACCCAACTGCCATAGGCGATGACGATAACACCAGCCGCAAAAGCAGTAGATAATTTATTGCCTTTTTGTGTAGCTAACACTGAAAAAGTTTCATCTGTGATTCCAAAAGCGTAAAGTGCTTTTTTCCAGCGATCATCTGTTTGCATCTTTTCATTGAGTGAAGCCGTCATAAGAAAATGGCGGATATTGACGATAAAGGTGTTCAAAACAATTAAGACTGGAGCGACTCCAGCTGTGATGAGCGATAGTGAAATATACTGTGCTGCACCCGCAAAAACAAAAATACTCATCGCCGTCGCTTCTAGTAAGGAAAGCCCGGTGGTTTTTGCCAGCAAACCAAAGGTCAATGCGATTGGGAAATAACCAATCGCGATGCTAGTCCCAGCCCTTAATCCGGCAAAAAACTCACGTCCGTTCATTTTTCTCGCTCCCTATGTATAAGTATTTCCTTTTCCAAACTCTTTAAAAGAGTGTAAAGTAATTACAATAGCATATCACAAAAACTTTTTGGTTTGGACTAATATTTTGAAAAATTAAACAGATTAAAGGACTGAGCTTATGTCAGAGTTTTTTTCTATGGAGAACATTGTTGAATTGACCCAGTCCTACCGGGCTTTTGGTCCGTTAATTGGTTTCTTGTTGCCATTTGTCGAAGCATTCTTGCCGTTTTTGCCGCTATTTGTTTTCGTCTTTGCTAATGCCACAGCTTATGGATTATGGTTCGGGTTCTTATTATCCTGGGGTGGGTCAGTAATCGGCGCTTATGCTGTGTTCTTATTGGTGCGTAAATATGGCCGTGCACGTTTCATGAATTTTATGACTCGTCACGAGAAAGTACAAAAGCTCATCCATTGGGTAGAACGCAACGGCTTTGGTCCACTGTTTCTTTTGCTTTGTTTGCCTTTTACTCCATCTGCACTCGTTAACCTTGTAGCTGGCTTATCAAATATTCGCAAACATTATTACTTGTTGACGGTTATGGCAGGTAAATTTGTCATGGTATTGACCATCTCTTATGTGGGATATGACCTGCGTGCACTTTTTACGCAGCCAATCAGGACAGCAATTGTATTATTGGTAATCATTTTGCTGTATGTAGTCGGCAAAATTCTTGAAAAGCGATTGCATAAAAAAGTAGAAGCGGATTTCCGCTTGGCAAAAGAAGAACGCAAAAAACAGAAGCTGTAAAAGATGTTTTCAAAGTAGCAATCAAAGTAAGAAAAAAGTATAATTAGAACAAACGTTCTTATTCAGAGGAGTGATATATGTGTCTTTACGCATTGTATACGGCAGAGCAGGAGCGGGAAAAACTCGTTTTGTTCAGGAGGAAATTGTTGATGAGTTAAAGCGGCAGGCAGATGGAAATCCGGTCTTCCTTATCGTGCCGGACCAAATGTCATTTTCCACCGAATACAGCCTTGCTACCGCATATGGTATGAATGGCATGATTCGGGCACAAGCTGTCACCTTTAAGCGGCTGGCCTGGCGGGTGTTGCAGGAAGTAGGAGGCATCAGTAGGAAAGAAGTGGATACCTTCGGTTATCGCATGCTGATCCGCAGTTTGCTGGAGGAACATCGTGATGACTTTCAATTATTTCGCAGAGTGGCCGGAAAGCGGGGCTTTACCGATCAAATTGAACAATTGGTAAAGGAATTTGCCCGCTATTGTGTGAACTGCGAAGAATTGAGTTCGATCCGCTCTTCATTATTGGAAGCGGGTGCACCAAAAACCCTGCTCGATAAGGCTGAGGATCTGGAATTGATCCTGACAGAAATCGAAAGCCGTCTGGGTAAAGTGTTTGTAGATTCTGAAGGCCATTTGGCACTGCTAAGTGAGAAAATTTCTTACTCCGATTTAATCAAATCGGCGACCATCTACATCGATGGATTTGTAACATTTACAGCGAGAGAGTATGAAATTCTCTTTGAATTGATGAAGTATGCCAAATCGGTGACCATTGCCTTACCAATGGACGAACGCACAGATCCGAATGACGAGCAGGCTTTGTTTTACCAGTCTGCCAATACGGCTCGCCGCCTAAGCGAACAAGCAGCCAAAGAGGGTATCGAGATTGACAATCCGGTGCACCTTGATTTGTCGCGTCGATTTGTACAGCCGGAACTAGAGCATATCGAACGGCATTTTGATAATTACCCAACCCAAAAAATTCAAGGTCAAGGCCATGTTTCGCTCATCGAATCTTCGAACAGAAGAGCTGAAATGCATGCTGTGGCTCGGAATATCAGGGATCAAGTGAGAAATGGATTTCGCTACAACGAAATTGCGATTTTGTACCGTCAGCCTGAAATTTATGATGAGTTGATCAATACCATTTTTCCGCAATATGAAATTCCGTATTTCATCAGCCAGAAAAAATCGATGCTGCACCATCCTTTAATTGAATTTAGCCGCTCGGTTCTTGAAGCCGCTGTCTCCAATTATTCTTATGAGTCAGTGTTTCGGGCCGTTAAAACGGATTTGTTTTTTCCGGTAGGACCGGTTTCCAAATGGCGTGAACGCAGCGATGTACTAGAGAACTTCGTCATTGCTAATGGCATATATGGGGAACGCTGGTTTGAGGAAAAACGCTGGTTTTATAAGAAATACCGCGGCCTCGAGTTCCATACATCCATACAAACAGACGAAGAATTGGTAGCTCAGATGGAGCTTCACGCTGTCCGTGATTTAATTAGAGAACCTCTAGCTCAATTAAAAGAACACCTGAAAAGCAGCAAAACCGGAAGAGACGTCGCGGAAGCTTTGTTCTTGTTTGTTGAAAAATTGAATGTTTACGCGAAAATCCAGGCATTGAGAGAACGTGAAGAAAAAGAGCATCGCCTATTGGCGGCTACTGAACATGAACAGGCTTGGAACCAATGGGTCGGTGTGTTAGATCAGTTTGTGCTAATGTTTGGAGACAAAGAGATCAATTTGGCGACAGCTGTCAAAATATTAGACGAAGGATTTGAAACTCTTGAATTTTCTCGCATCCCTCCGTCCCTAGATCAAGTAACGGTGTCCAAAATCGATTTGGCGCGTTTAATGGATATTAAATCTGTATTCGTTATCGGAGCCAATGATGGCGTACTGCCCAAACGCATTGAACAAGAAGGACTTCTGACCGATACGGACCGTGACTGGTTTGCACAGATCGGCTTTGAACTCGCTCCGACTTCAAAAATGCGCTTAATGGACGAAACTTATATGGTCTACCGTGCATTTACATCAGCCTCGGAACTGCTGACTGTATCGTTTCCGATTGCAGATGAAGAAGGAAAAGCGCTGCTGCCTTCTCTCTACATCCAAAAACTAAAAGATATGCTGTCAATCGATACAGTTCCTGCAGTTATCGACCCCGAAGAGCTGCTGGACAGCTCACCATTGGCTTATATTTCACATCCACGGTCGACCTTGGCTTATTTGACCTCACAGATTCGCAACGGGGAATTGACAGCCGAATGGCGTGCCGTTTTGAATTATTACCGCGAAGATCCATTTTGGTCTTCTGTCATTGAGCGGATTTTAGCGCCGATCAAACGAAATACAGCGGATTCACTGCGTCAAGATATTGCCGATCCCCTGTATGGCACGCCAATCTCCTCCAGTGTATCAAGGGTTGAAACTTATTACGGCTGTCCTTTTGCGCATTATGTCGCCTATGGTCTACGGCTTGAAGAACGCAGCCAATATAAATTGGCTGCGCCAGCAATGGGTGACTTATTTCATGCCGCAATTAAATGGATTTCAGATGAAGTTTTACGGCTTGGAGTTTCGTGGTCTTCTCTGACTAGACAGCAATGCCAGAATTTGGCTAAAGAAGCAATCGAGCAGTTGTCGCCTTATTTCGTCAATCACATTCTGATCAGTTCACATCGTTATCGCTATATCCAGCATAAATTAGAGGGCATCATCCGCCAGACAGCATTCATGCTCAGTAAGCACGCCAAAGTTTCCGGATTTGTGCCAGTCGCTTTGGAAGTCGGATTCGGCCCTCAAGAAACGATTCCGCCGCTCGACATTCCATTGAATAACGGACGTAAAATGAATGTCCGTGGTCGGATCGACCGGATCGATTCGACTGAAATTCATGGCAAACCGTATTTGCGCATTGTCGACTACAAATCATCCAAGCAAGGGCTTGACCTCAGCAATGTCTATCACGGGTTGTCTTTGCAAACATTCACATATCTGGATGTAGCATTGACCCATTCTGACCGTTGGTTTGGAGAGGAAGCGGAACCAGCTGGCGTACTTTACTTCCACATGCACAATCCCATACTGAAGCTGACCAAGTTGATGACAGCCGAAGAGCTGGAAGAGGAAATGGCTAAATCATTTAAAATGAATGGCTTGGTTGTTGAAGATCCCGAGGTGATCCAGGCAATGGATGATGGAATTGAGGGTTATTCTAATGTCATACCGGTAAGACTCAATAAAAGTGGCTCAGTGTCTGTATCCCAGTCAAAAACGGTAGTCAAAGAGGACATGCAGACCATACGCCGGTTTGTCCGCGGCAAGCATCAGCGTGCTGGCAATGGCATATTGGAAGGAAATACGAGCATAACGCCATATAAATTGAAGGAAGACACCCCTTGTCAATTTTGTTCTTACCGCTCCGTTTGCCAGTTTGATCCGACAGATCCGGAACAAAGCTACCGCAAACTTCCGGCTTTATCGGTGGATAAGGCAGTAGAATTGATCAGAAAGGAGACCGCCGAAGATGATACCAAAAAAACCGATTGATGCCACATGGACCGATGAACAATGGCAGGCGATTTGGGCAAAAGGCCAGGATATGCTCGTGTCAGCTGCAGCCGGTTCAGGAAAAACAGCTGTCCTGATCAATCGGATGATTGAAAAGGTGCTGGCTGAAGAAAATTCCATTTCAGTGGACGAGCTGTTGGTCGTTACTTTCACCAATGCCTCAGCTGCTGAAATGCGACATCGCATGTCGAATGCATTGGAAAAAGCAGTGGCAGAAAATCCTCAATCAAACCATCTGAAAAAACAATTACGGTTGATTAATAAAGCTCAAATCTCTACGCTGCATTCTTTTTGCCTGCAGGTGGTAAAACAATATGCCTATTTGCTCGAGATTGACCCAGGTTTCCGAATTGCGGGAGAAACAGAAGCAGCCTTGCTAAGGGATGATGTGCTTGAAGCGGTTCTTGAAAATGCCTATGAGGGAGAAGACGCGGATGCGGTATATCGGCTGGCGGACAGCTTCACTTCTGACCGCAGCGACCAAGCGATGGAAGTACTGCTGAGTAAACTCTATGATTATTCGCGTGTGCACCCTGACCCAGAAAGATGGCTGCAGCAAGTGCCGAACTTATACGACGTGTCAGAATCTGCCACCATCGACGAACTGCCGTTTATCGGTGACCTCAAACTAACGATACGACATGCTTTAGAGGAAGCGTTGCAGCTGGCGCAGGAAGGCCTTCAATTGGCCCTGCAGCCGGAAGGTCCTTCCTTATTGGAAGTGACTTTCCGAACAGATGCAGAAGTAATCAAAACTGCCATTTCTTCATTGGAAACATCCTGGGACAGCCTTTACGCTTTTTCCCAGTCGTTCAAGTGGGAAAAGGCGGCCAGCATCCGGAAGGACTCGTGCGATCCGGCAATTGCAGAAGAATCGAAGGCTATGCGCAATGAAGTGAAGAAAATCGTCAGTGGCCTGTTTGACGCCTATTTTACGCGGTCGCCAAAGCGGCTTCTTGACGAAATGCGCGAAATGGCACCGTTGATGAAGACCTTAGTAGAGCTGACGCAGGTTTTTGCTGATCAATACAAAGCGTTGAAAATCGACCGAGCATTGGTTGATTTCTCTGATCTTGAGCATTATGCGCTGGAGATTTTATCAGACGGTGGCGAATCTTCCGCCATAGCAAAAGAATACCAGAATCGTTTTAAAGAAGTCCTCGTGGATGAATACCAGGACACCAACTTATTGCAGGAAACTATTTTGAAACTAGTAAAGTCCGGAGATGAACACGATGGTAATCTGTTCATGGTAGGAGACGTTAAGCAATCGATTTATCGCTTCCGGCTCGCTGAACCGATGTTGTTTTTAGGGAAATATTCTCGTTTTCGTCATGACGCGAAAAATTCAGGACTGCGCATCGATTTGAATGCGAATTTCAGAAGCCGCAAAGAAATACTGGATGGCACCAATTATATTTTTTCTCAGATTATGGGAGAGCGGGTCGGAGAAATCGATTATGATGAAGCCGCTGCATTAAAAGCGAAAGCCCCTTATCCAGAGCAGCAGGTTCCAATTGAATTGGCCTTGATTCACGAGCCGGAAACTGAAGAGGAAGCAGTGGATGAGGACCTGGCTAAATCCCAGTGGGAAGCACGCTTTATCGCAAAGAAAATAAAAGAAATGATAGATCAGGAAATGCTTGTAAATGATCCCTGGACACAGCAGCAACGGAAACTGGAATACCGTGACATTGTTGTCTTGATGCGCTCCATGACATGGTCGGGAGATTTTGTGGACGAGTTCAAAATGGCTGGTGTTCCTTTATATGCAGAATTGACCGGCGGCTATTTTGATGCACTTGAAGTGATGATTATGCTCAATACGCTGCGTGTCATCGATAATCCATATCAAGACATTCCACTTGCTTCTGTTTTGCGTGCGCCGTTTATCGGCTTGAAAGAAAATGAATTGGCCGAGATTCGCTTAGCAGCGCCACAAGGCTCGTATTACGAAGCAGTGAAAATTTTTATGCGCACCGGTACAGGAATCGATTCTGCAGCGGCTGAAAAGCTTCAGCGTTTTGTGCTGCAGTTGAAAGGCTGGAGAAATCTGGCGCGCCGTGGCTCCCTAGCAGAGTTGATCTGGCAGGTCTATATGGACACAAATTATTACGAGATGGCAGGTGCCATGACTAATGGCAAGCAGCGGCAAGCAAATTTGCACGCTTTACATGACCGTGCCTTGGAGTATGAAAAAACTTCTTTCCGCGGATTGTTTCGCTTTTTACGTTTTATTGATCGAATGCGTGAACGGGGTGATGATTTAGGAACAGCTAAATCACTCAGTGAAAAAGAAAATGTCGTTCGGCTCATGACTGTCCACAAGTCAAAAGGACTTGAGTTTCCAGTGGTCTTTTTTGCAGGTACTGGCCGATTCTTTAATGAAATGGATTTCCGGAAATCTTACTTGTTCGATCAGGACTATGGATTGGCGGTCAAGGCGATCAATCCAGATACCAGAATTGAATACACATCTTTACCTTTCCTAGCGGTCAAAGAAATGAAGCAGCTCCAGATGAAAGCGGAAGAGATGCGGGTGTTGTATGTAGCGATGACACGGGCAAAAGAACGACTGTATTTGACGGCTTCTGTAAAAGACATCGATCAACTCTTGGGGAAATGGAGAGTTGGCACCGAAGATGTCCGGCTACCAGATTTCATGCGTTCACGTGCAAAAGGCTATTTGGATTGGATTGGACCGGCCATTGCCAGACATCCTGACGCTGCGGAACAATTGAATGTTAACAGCCATATTCTCAGTCATACATCTCGCTTCCATATTGAAATCATTGAATCCCAAACTTTACTTCCTGGAATTGTGAATCTGGATGAGTTGCTAAAAGGCGGTAATTCGAATTCAGATTACCAACAGCTTGTCAACGAGCGCTTTAATTACCGCTATCCGCATCAGCAAGCAGTTGAGAAGCGCTCCAAACAGTCGGTGACTGAAATGAAAAGGCTGCAAATGCTGCAGCGTTTGAATGAACCTGAATCCTTCATTCAAACGGCAAAACCTGAAAGATCGATGCTGCTGCACCGACCGAATTTCATGATGGACAAACGATTGTCAGCTGCTGATGTCGGTACAGCAGTCCATGCGGTCATGCAGCACATTCCACTGGATCGTACGATGGATTCCGCAGAGATAAAAGAATTCATCGAAACGCTAGTAGGGATGGAAATCTTATCGCCTGATGAAGGAAAAGCGGTGAAGGTTGAAGAGATTGAACGCTTTTATGCCAGCGAAACCGCATCCCGTCTCCGTTCGGCGAAAAATATCAAACGGGAGGTTCCTTTCACATATGCGAAAGCCGATGCGGACGGAGATCATCAGATTATCCAGGGAATCGTCGATTGCCTGTTTGAGGAACCGGATGGCTGGGTGCTGCTCGATTACAAGACTGATCGAGTGACACATATCAGCGATGTTACTATGGAAATGAACGAACGATATGCTGTCCAGTTAACTGTCTATCAGGAAGCTGTTGAAGCGGTTCTTCGCATCCCAATCAAAGAGCGACTGCTATACTTATTTGCGGCAAGCCAAGAAGTGAACATTTAGGGGGATTATTTTGAACTTACAGCCAGTTTCTATAAATGAACGAGTAAAAGCAATTGATTTGATGAGAGGGTTTTCACTTTTTGGTATTTTAATCATTAATATGCTGGCTTTTCATTCGCCACTTTCCTATATCGATCCCTATAAATGGTTTGATGGAAATGTGAATGAAGGTGTATACCTGTTTATCGATATATTTATCCAAGCCAGTTTCTATCCTTTATTTGCCATGTTGTTCGGCTATGGGTTGGCGATGCAATTTATGCGTGCAGAAGCTAAGCAACGTCCCTTTACGCTATTAGCCGTCAAACGCTTAGCAGTGCTACTGCTGTTCGGCATCATCCATGCTTTTTTAATCTGGTATGGGGATATTCTGATTACTTACGCCATCATGGGCTTTTTGCTGATTGGCATGATCCGACTGCCATCTAGCTGGCTGATGGGCTTTGCGGCCATCATCTATGCCGTTCCGCATTTGCTGCTATTGGGTATTATGTTTATAGCAGTTGCAGCGGATCCGAATACTTATGTAGGTTACTTGGAAATCGAAAGCTCAATCCAATTTTACCAATCAGGCAGTTTTGCAGAAATTTTCAGTCAACGGTTAGCGGATTGGACCTACAGCAATAATTTAGTAGGCTATGTTATTCTGATCGCCACGATCCTGCCATTCCTGATGGTTGGAGCGGCTGCAGCAAAATGGCAGCTGATTGAGCGGACTCAGGAAAAACGCAAACTGTGGCTGTTTTTAGCCGTCGTTCCTTTGCTGATGGGTTTGTTGCTGAAGACTGCGCCATTTCTATTTGAACCAAACTACGCGTTTATCTATCTGCAAGATATTTTCGGAGGACCGCTTGTAGCAATCGGCTATGCGGCAATAATCGCTTTGTTGGCACAAAAAACTAGTATGCAGAAGCTGTTATCTCCGGTTGCCAAAGTGGGGCGGATGTCGCTGACGACATACATCACGCAATCCATATTGGCAACACTGATCTTTTATTCGTACGGCTTTGGTCTGTATGGACAAGTGGATCTGCTGACTGGAACATTGATTGCCATCGGAATTTTTATAGTTCAGCTGATTTTTGCTGAACTTTGGTTCGAAAAGTTTTCAAGAGGACCGCTCGAAAGTGTCTGGAGAAAATGGACATATGGAAATAATTTCGAAAAAACTAACAATTCAAAACCCTAAATGTGTATAATGAATTCAATCAAAGAAAAGGAGTGTTTGACGAATGAAGCTGTTATCATTTCGCTATGAAGAAAAAGAAGGATTCGGACCAAAGGTTAAAAAGGAGGAAGCTGTCTGGGATTTGCTTGCCATCCAACAGCAATTAGAGGTCCTGCCGGCATTCCCATCACAGTTGATTGATGGAATTCCACAAGGATTAGAGTTTGTCGAACAAATTCGCAAATTGACGGAAGCTGCTGTCCAATCTGAACGCTCTGAAGAATTCAAACACTCATTTTCAGAAATTGAATGGTTAGCTCCAATTTCCAGAACACCTAAAAACATTATTGGTATTGGAAAGAACTATGCGGATCACGCCAAAGAAATGGGTGGGGAAGCTCCTGTAGACCTAGTGGTTTTCACAAAGTCGCCTACTTGTATTTCAGCAGACGGCGAAACTGTTTCTGTTCATAGTGACGTGACCGATGCCTATGATTACGAAGGGGAACTCGCTATCATCATTGGAAAAGCGGGTCACAAAATACCAAAGCAAATGGCTTATGATTATGTTTTTGGCTACAGCATCGCGAATGATTTGACTGCCCGAGACCTACAGGAAAAGCACCAGCAGTATTTCCTTGGGAAAAGCTTGCCGGGCTCATGTCCACTAGGGCCTTATATTGTGACCAAAGATGAAATTCCTCAATCACAGAATTTGTCGATCGTAACAAAAGTCAATGACGAAGTACGCCAAAATGGCAATACAGAAAATATGATTCGCCGTGTGGATGACCTCATAGCGGAAGTTTCACAGTATGTTGAACTGGAACCAGGGGATGTTCTGCTTACTGGCACACCGGCTGGAGTTGGAAAAGGCTTTAATCCACCAAAATTCCTTAAAGCGGGAGACACTGTTAAAGTATCAATTGAATCCATTGGCACCCTCGTCACACATTTGTCATAAGATATGAGCTCTTCCCATCGTCCGATTTGTGATAAACTGGAAAGGACTTTATTAGAAGAGGTGAGCTTTTGGATATTTTTACACAGACTACACATCTACACATCACAACATGGGTCATTGCCGTCGTCTTGTTCCTAATTGCGGCATTTATGCAGCGCGATAGCAAAGGCCGCAAGATTTTGCACATGGTCTTGAGGTTGTTCTACATTTTGATCATCATCACAGGACTTACTTTATTCATCGAATGGTCTTCATCAGATCCGATGCTGTACGGCATTAAGTTCTTATTGGGTGTTTTGGCGATCGGAATGATGGAAATGATTTTGGTTCGTTCGAAAAAACAAAAACCGGTTACGATGTTTTGGGCATTGTTTGTCTTATTCCTATTTGCCACAATGTTCATCGGTTTCATGTTGCCGATCGGTTTGAATTTCTTTTAAGAAAAGCAGGCAGGTGCTCAATGCACTTGCCTTTTTCTATGGAGATTTTCACAGTTTAGACGAAACTTAGGCAAGTCATTGCTGAAACCCTAACTTAACATGGCAGCGGTAGCTTGAATTTGATAAAATTAACCGTGTGGCACGCAATAGCAACCTCATTGAAGGAGGATTTCAGATTGAAGGCAAAATGGATTTTAAGCATCATATCAAGCGTACTAGTGTTAACACTCGTTAATCCGGCTTTTGCTGCAGACGAGCGCGAACTAAAAGATGAGCTCATCTATGATGTACTGGTTGACCGTTATTTCAATAAAAAGATCGATAATGATTACGAAGTAAATGCATTGGATCCTGCAAGTTTCAATGGAGGCGACTTTGATGGCATGGCCAGTGAACTATTATTTGTGAAAGAAATGGGCTTTACCGCTCTTTCGATAGGACCTGTGTTTTCGACAGCTACATATGATGGGAAAAGAGTATTGGACTACACCAAATTTGAGCGCCATTTTGGAACAAAAGAAGAATTTGAAGAATTGGTAGCTGAAATCCATGATCAGGATATGAAAGTGATTGTGGATGTCCCAACGCAGCAAGTAAGTGAGGAACATGTTTGGGTAGCTGAAAATCCAGATTGGTTTACGGAAAATGAAGATGGCAGCCTGGCTTTGGATACTTCGAATCTAGAAGCACAGGAAGCATTGATTTCCACTTTTACGGAATTTAGTGAGACTTATGAAATTGATGGCTTCCGTCTGCAGAATGCAGACCAGTTGGATGAGTCATTTGTAAGTGATTTTTCTGACGCCATTAAAGACGTCCGGGACAGCTACATCTTAAGCGACAGAGAAATGGCAGAGATGCCTGGGGTTGATGCAGTGGTCTTGCCAGGAGTAGAAGAAACCCTGCGTGCGGCTTATAAGAATTTCGACCAGGATTTGACTGGAATTTCTTCTATCATGGAAGAAAGCGAAGACAACCTCATTCAAGTGGATTCTTTAATAGGATCTCGGTTTACAGCCGATATTGTCGAAGAAAATGGTTTTCCACCAACACGCTGGACACTGCTGTTGACTCAGTTATTGACAATGCCCGGAATCCCAGTCGTCCAGTATGGCTCCGAATCAGCAATGAACGGCACTGAGCTGCCCGAATCACATCAAATTTTGGATTTAGCTGTGGACAAAGAACTAGTTGATCATATCACGGACTTGACATCATTGCGCAATTCATCTGAGGCTTTACGGACAGGCGAATTGGAAATTCTACATGACGAAGATGGCTGGCTGGTCTACAAACGCTCCAATGATGAAGAAACGTGGATTATCGCCATCAACAATTCTTCAGTAACTAAGAATATTAACCTACCTGCTGAGGTTATTGGAGAAGGACAGGAAATGCGCGGTTTGTTTGAAAGCGATATTATCCGCCAAGAAGACAATGGAGAATACCGTTTGACGCAGGACCGTGAAATTGCAGAAGTTTTCCATGTGACCGAAGAAACTAAACTAAATTCCGCTTACATTGCGGTTCTTGCTATCATGTATGTCGTGTTCATGCTGTTTTTGTGGGTTGTTTGGCGCAAAGGCAAGCAGCGTAAAGCAGACGCAGCAAAACAAAAGGCAAATGAAAAAACGGTATAATAGTTTTATCAAAATAAAACAGGCAAAGAAAAAGCGATTCGCTTTTTCTTTGCCTGTTTTCGTGTGGGTACTATTTGGTGATGGCCTTATAGCCAACCATATTGATCGGATCTTTGGGTGAAGAATAAGGCGGTGCATAACAGAGCTCGAGTGCCTGCAAGTCGTCAATTGTCAATCCGCCGTAAATAGCTGTAACGATAACATCTATTCGCTTATCAACCCCTTTGCCGCCAATGCATTGCGCTCCAAGAATCTTTCGAGTCTGTGGATCGTAATGGACCTTTAATGTGAGTTTCGCATGCTCGGGATAATAGCCTGCATTCGAGTTGCCGGTATGTGTAACTGTTGCGAAAGCCAGATTTTTGTCCTGAATGGCTTTTTCGTTCAACCCGGTCATCGCAGCGGTCAACGAAAAAATCTTTAAGACAGAAGTTCCGAGTAATCCTTTTTTCGCTATTTTATCTCCCGTCAGATGACGTGCTGCGACGAATGCTTGACGATGAGCGGGGGACGCAAGAGGCACTCTCTTTGGATCTCCCGTTACCATATCAAAATTCTCTGAAGCATCACCGATTGCATAAATTGATGGATCATTTGTCTGCATGAATTCATTGGTTTGAATGCCGCCGGTTTCACCGATTTTCAACCCGGCTTTCACAGCAAGGCCGGTATTAGGGCGCAAGCCAATGCTCATAATGATGAAATCAGACTGTAGCTCAATGCCATTCTGTAATTTAATGGTTTTGCCTTCAGTCTTTTCAATCGTGGTTCCAGTAATAAGCTTGACGCCGTGTTGTGACAGTTCTTTTTCGATGATCACCGAAATATCGGTGTCCAAAATGGACATGATAGTCGGAGATTTGTGCACCAGCGATACGTCCAAGCCCAGGTTTTTGAGGTTTTCAGCCATTTCAAGACCGATAAATCCGCCGCCTGAAACCACACAATTTTTAGGCCGCTCGTCCTTAATGAACTGATCAATCTGCTGCATATCATCAAAATTGCGTAAAGTGAAGACCTTTGAAGAATCCAGTCCCTCGACTTTAGGCACAATGGCAGAACCGCCTGGAGCCAAGATTAAAGCATCATAGGGCTCCTCAAATTGTTCGCTTGTTTCCAGGTTCCGCACACGGACTTTCTTAGCTGCTCTATCGATTTCCAGCACTTCATGTCGCAAATGAACATCAATATCTCGCTTTTTCTTAAATTGCTCGGGATCCGTCATGATGATTGAGCGTTCATCTTCAATGACATCGCCTATAACGTATGGTGTTCCACACGCTGCGTAGGACATTGTTGAATCACGATCAAACACAACGATGCGTGCTTCCGGATCGTAGAATCGAATTTGGCCAGCGGCTGTGGCTCCTCCACCTACTGCACCTACAATGACTATTTTTTTCAAAGCCCAATCAGCTCCTGATCAATCTGATTAAAGAAGAACAAAGCCAAAGTACCCGGTCCGGTATGTGCGGCAATGACAGAGCCAATCATATGGATTTCAACACTACGGGGATGGAAATTCTCTTCTATTTCCTGCTTCAGGACATTGGCGAACTCTTCATCGTCACCATGGCTGATGGCGATTATTTGCTGGTCCAAGTCAGTGCCACGTTCTTTCATTAGTTCAATCATGCGTTTAATGACTTTTTTGCGTCCACGCAGTTTCTCGATCGGCACTAATTTGCCGTCTTCTACATGGAGTAATGGTTTAATGTTCAGTAACCCCCCAACAAAAGCACTGCCTTTGGAGATACGCCCCCCCTTAGCCATATAGTCGAGATCTTCCACGGTAAAGAGACTTTCCAAATGATCGGCCATAAAACGGGTCTTTTCAATAATTTTATCCAGTGGCTGTTGGGCATCCCGCAATTTTACCGCTTCTTTAACCAGTAGCCCATAGCCAAGTGATGCGGCTTTTGAATCCAGTATCGTAAGCTTTAAATCAGGATGTTCTTCGCGTACCTGATCTGCAACCATCACCGCAGTGCTGTATGTGCCCGACAGTTCAGAAGAGAAGGCAATGTAATAGCCCTCATCGCCGTCTTTTGCCAGTTGCTCAAAGGCAGACAGCATTTCCTCAGGTGAAACCTGCGATGTTTTTGGATGGTTGCCATTCCGGATATTATCGTACACTTTGATCGATTGAATGCCTCTTATGTCTTCAAAATCCTGGTCTCCAATGTGGACACGCAACGGGAATAAAACAACATTTTCGTTTTCGAAAAAATCCTTTGGCAAATCCGATGCGCTGTCAGCGAATAATCTCATAGGTAATCCCCCTTTTTATTTACAGTTTCAATCTGTCAATCAGCAATTCTGCGATACCGTCATCGTTATTTGTTAAAGTGATTTCATTGGCGATATTTTTTAAAGGATCGATGGCATTGCCCATGGCCACACCAACTCCTGCAAAATCAATCATTTCAAGATCATTATCTTCATCGCCAAAAGCAATGATGTTTTCCCGCGAAATGCCCAGTGATTTGGAAACACGGTCTAGTCCAACAGCTTTACTCATGCCGCTTTTGACAATTTCAATAACGTGCCAAGGAGCTCCCCAGCGGCGATGGTCGATCATTTCGGCGTGGACGGAAGACAAATGATCATGGATTTCCTGCACTCGCTCAAATGGTGCGTGGATTAAAATAGACGTCGGGTCAGTTTTTAAATAATTACGCAAATCCCCCGTTGTGATGGTCGGATCTCCAAAACGGAAAATATCCATCAATTTTTCATCATGATGGTGAACATAAACATCATCCAGAACTTCAGCGACGATATTGTGGAAATCGTAATCGTGCATTGATTCCACCACTTCGTGGACTACGTCCAATCCGATAGGCGTATGATGCGTCCCCCAATGCCGATTGGTCGGATGATGGACAAATGCACCGTTAAAGTTGACGATTGGTGTCGTTAGCCCCAGTTCCTTGTAATAGGTTTCACTCGAACGATAGGGCCGGCCAGTTGCAATCATTACCTGATGCCCTGCTTCAAGTGCTTTATTTAAAGTCAGTTTCGTTTTTTGTGAAATGACTTTCTGATCTGTCAATAAGGTTCCATCTAAATCAAGAACGATTAAATGTTGTTTCATAAAATAGCCATCTCCTTTCTATATATTACTAGTGTAGCGATAAAGCAAGGGATTCGTCAAAAAAATTTAAGTAAATCAAAAGACTTTAATTGGAAAGGAATTGGTGTTTGCCAGGTATCTGGAAGATTGGTACGATTGATGATGAAGGAAGTGAATTCAGTTGAGAGTTCAACGACAAATTTGGGGACATATCCCTTTGCTTCATATAACTCCGAATCAGGATGCGGAAGTAGCATTGCCAACAGTTGTTTTTTTTCATGGTCATATGAGTGCCAAAGAGCATAATTTGCATTATGCCTACCAGTTGGCTGAAAAAGGACTTCGTGTAATTTTGCCGGATGCGCATCTTCACGGAGAACGCAGCGAAGGATTGGATGAAGTTCAAATAAGCTTGCGGTTTTGGGAAATCGTGCTTACTTCAATAGAAGAGCTAGCATTTCTGCATAAAGAACTACATAAGCGTGAGCTGGTCACTGGTGAACCGGGGATAGGTGGAACTTCCATGGGCGGCATCACCACTCTGGGGGCAATGACGGTTTATCCATGGATCCAAGCGGCGGCCGTTATGATGGGCGCAGGAAATTACGTAGAGTTGGCGCAGGCGCAAATGGCTCAATATGAATCGAGAGGTTTCCAGTTGCCAATCAGTGCAGAAGAACGCGAACGCATGCTTTCGACTTTAGCTATTTTTGATAGTGGCCGGAACAAGCCGAAATTCAACGGACGGCCGATTTATTTCTGGCATGGGGAACAGGATGTGACGGTGCCATTTGAACCGACCTATCGTCTGTTTAAAGAGCTTAAGAATCAGTACGAAGCAGTACCTGAAAAAATTAACTTTACCCGTGAAAGAGAAGCTGGACACGCGGTAAGTCGAAACGGAATGCTCGAGGCCACAGACTGGCTCGCAAAATACTTAATCGAGTAAGCGTGTCAATTTCAATTCTGTACGAAGTTTGTTAAGATAGTATTATTAGTAAAGGGAGGGATTCTAAATGGATCAAGATATGAAAGACAGCATGATGGGTGCGTTGGAAACAGTAATCGATCCCGAATTGGGAGTAGATATTGTCAATCTCGGGCTAGTATATGATGTAATGGTGACTGAAGATGGCTTTGCGGTTGTTACTATGACCTTAACGTCGATGGGATGTCCAATGGGACCTCAAATCGTGGAAATGGTCAAAGCTTCCTTGTATGAATTGCCTGAAGTCGAAGAAGTCGATGTTAAAATCGTCTGGACACCAGTATGGGGCAAAGACCATATGTCACGTTATGCAAAAATGGCGCTTGGCGTCCGATAATCGATATTCAAAAAGCCTTGCCGAAATTTATTCCGGCAAGGCTTTTCTGTTCGCTAATGATATGCACAATCCTTAGAAGAAGGAGCAGATGATGGCACCTGTCCGAGCAGGCGTTTTGACGAACCCCTTTTCCTTCATCGCTGCGCCAGCTTAATCACAAAGAGGTGTTCCAAAAAACTTTAGGTGTGTCTTTTCGAAAGCGTTTGCTTGGGGTGATTTCTTTAAATAATATATCAATTTGAAAGAACAATAAATTTGGGTCATAATAATTGATTATTCCTGAAAAATTGACTATAATTTAATTAGTCAAAGATAGTCAAACAATTTGAAAGGTGTGATTATTATGGTTCAATTCCCGAATAACACAGATCAAAAATCCCCGTTGGAGCAGTTTGGACGAAATATGGTGGAACAGGCGCAAGCGGGGAAAATGGACCCTGTTATCGGCAGAGACCAAGAAATCCGCAACGTTATCCGGATCTTGTCACGGAAGACCAAAAACAATCCAGTATTGATCGGAGAACCTGGTGTCGGTAAAACGGCGATTGTCGAAGGGCTGGCACAGCGGATTGTCCGTAATGATGTCCCGGAAGGCTTGAAAAACCGGACTATTTACGAGCTTGATATGAGCGCATTGATTGCTGGAGCCAAGTACCGTGGTGAATTCGAAGAGCGTTTGAAAAGTGTCCTAAAGCAGGTCAAAGACAGTGAAGGACAGATTATTCTCTTTATCGATGAAATCCACACCATTGTCGGAGCCGGTAAAACAGAAGGGGCGATGGATGCAGGGAATATGCTGAAACCGATGCTTGCGCGCGGGGAATTGTATTGTATTGGAGCAACCACTCTGGACGAATACCGGAAGCATATCGAAAAAGATCCAGCATTAGAGCGTCGTTTCCAACAGGTGATGGTACGAGAGCCTTCGGTCGAAGATACGGTCTCCATTTTACGCGGGTTGAAGGAACGCTTTGAATTGCATCACGCTGTTCGGATTCATGACCGGGCGATTGTAGCTGCAGCTGCAATGTCAGACCGTTATATTACAGAGCGATTTTTGCCGGACAAAGCCATTGACTTGATAGATGAAGCTTGTGCAATGATCCGCACGGAAATCGACTCGATGCCTCAGGAGCTTGATGAAGTGACACGTCGCCTTATGCAGCTCGAAATTGAAGAGCAGGCTCTAATGAAAGAAAAAGATGAGGCGAGTAAAATTCGATTGAAAACCTTGCGCGAAGAAATCACCGACCTGCGTGACTCTTCGGCCGGAATGAAAAATCAATGGACCGAAGAAAAAGAGTCATTGAAAAAAATTCAGGAAAAGCGTGAGCGGCTAGATCAATTCCGCCGACAGCTGGAAGATGCTGAAAACCGGTATGATCTGAACGCAGCTGCTGTTTTGCAGCATGGTAAGATTCCAGAATTGGAAAAAGAGTTGGTGGCACTAGAAGCGGATCTGGAAAAAGGTGGTGCTGAGCGCTTGCTGCGTGAAGAAGTCACCGAAGAAGAAATTGCAGGAATCGTAGGCAGATGGACCGGCATTCCAGTGACAAAATTGGTGGAAGGTGAGCGGGAGAAGCTGCTTCGTTTGGATGAAACCCTGAAAGAACGGGTAATCGGTCAAGACAAAGCAGTTGAGCTAGTCACTGAAGCAGTATGGAGAGCACGCGCAGGCATCAAAGACGAAAGAAAACCAATCGGTTCTTTTATTTTCCTTGGGCCAACAGGCGTTGGTAAAACGGAATTGGCCAAATCTCTGGCAGCCAATCTATTTGACTCAGAAGATCATTTTATCCGGATCGACATGTCCGAATATATGGAAAAACATAGTGTTTCCCGTCTGATTGGAGCACCTCCTGGCTATATTGGCTACGAAGAAGGGGGTCAACTGACAGAAGCGGTGCGCCGCAATCCTTACTCCGTTGTGTTGCTTGATGAAATTGAAAAAGCACATCCGGATGTCGCAAATATTCTGTTGCAGATATTAGATGATGGACGCATTACCGATAGCCAAGGGCGGCTGGTCAACTTCTCGAACACCGTGGTGATTATGACTTCCAACATCGGATCGGCTTACATCAACGATACCAGTAGCGAACATGATATTGAAGACATTGTTATGGGGGAATTGCGCCGGCATTTTAAACCGGAACTGTTGAATCGCATCGACGATATCGTCATATTCCATGCGCTCAATAATCGTCATTTTTATGGCATTGCCAAGAAAATGATCGCGGAACTTGCTGCCCGTATCAGCCAGCAGCACATCAAACTTACTGTAGATGATTCAGTCATCAGTTATATTGTAGAAGCTGGAACCGATCCATTATTTGGTGCACGTCCGTTAAAACGTTTTATTCAGCGGAATATTGAAACGAATATTGCACGTGAATTGATTAAAGGCGGAATTGTCGCCAATTCGGAATTGGAATTGACTATGGGAGAAAATAAACAAATCATCATCAACAAAAAAGAAGCGTAATCCGGATTTCCGGATTGCGCTTCTTTTCTTATTAATGCTTTTCAGGAGCAGGTCCTTCTGGAATAATGGCCGACATAACAAAAATCAGAATTGAAACTCCGACTGAAATGTAAACGCCGATCATGAAATCGAAAGGTACGTTCTGTACTGCACTTACCACGTAGTTAACCAATGAAATCAATAAAAATGACCATAAAAATGTTCCAATATATTGCATCTAGTTTCACCTCTACATAGAATATCTAGCCTAATCATAGCACAAGCCTCAACGGACAGAAAGAAAGATTCCAGACAATGAAGAATTTTTGTCGAAATTATGTCAGTTAGTTGAAATTACAGACATGGTGGCGTATTATTAATACCAGGTACTAATATATGATGATAACTGAAATGAGGGATATAAGATGAATGCTGGAATTATCGGTTTGGGTAGATGCCTTCCGGAAGATATATTGACGAACTTTCAATTAGAGCAGCGCATGGATACCAGTGACGAGTGGATCCGTACAATGACAGGCATAGAAGAGCGCCGAATTGCAAAAGACGATCAGGATACTTCTGACATGTCACGGGAAGCTGCAAAAAAAGCGATTGAAGATGCTGGCATCGATCCTGCTGAAATCGGTTTGATCTTAGTGGCGACAGTCACACCCGATCAGCCCTTTCCATCGATGTCTTGCGTGATTCAGCAGGAAATTGGAGCTGTTAATGCTGCAGCCATGGATATTTCTGCTGCATGCGCAGGATTCATGTATGGAGTGATTACTGCAAAACAATTCATTGATTCTGATGTTTATAAATATGTACTGGTTGTTGGTGTCGAAAAATTATCGAAAATCACCAACTGGGAAGATCGTAACACTGCTGTGCTGTTCGGTGATGGTGCAGGAGCTGCAGTAATCGGAAAAGTTTCCGAAGGACGAGGAATCCTATCTTTTGAACTTGGGGCAGATGGTTCAGGGGGAAAACACCTTTACCAGGACGAAGAAGACCATTTACAGATGAATGGTAGAGAAGTATTCAAGTTTGCTGTACGCCAAATGGGTGAGTCAGCGATAAATGTTATCAAAAAAGCGGGATTACAAAAAGAAGATGTCGATTTTCTCATCCCGCATCAAGCCAATATCCGCATTATGGAGGCGTCTAGAGAACGTTTAGGCCTTCCGGTTGAGAAAATGTCGAAAACAATCCATAAATATGGAAACACTTCAGCCGCATCGATTCCGGTTTCTCTCGTCGAAGACGTCGAAGAGGGCCGTGTTAAAGACGATGATGTCATCGTCATGGTCGGATTTGGCGGCGGTTTGACATGGGGCGCGATTGCTATGAAGTGGGGTAAATAATCAGGTATGCGAAAGGAAGAAGATAGAATGGAAAATCGTCGTGTAGTTATTACAGGAATTGGTGCTGTCACACCTTTAGGCAATGATATTGAAACAACTTGGGAAGCTGTCAAAAGTGGGAAATCCGGAGTTGGTCCTTTAACCAGATTGGATGCAGATTTATATTCAGCGAAAGTTGCCGCAGAAGTAAATGACTTTTCGATAGAAGATTATATTGAAAAGAAAGATGCTCGGAAAATGGACCGCTTTACGCATTATGCACTTGCTGCTTCGATCATGGCAATGAAAGATGCCAAGCTTGAACTGGATGAAAAAACAGCTCTACGGACAGGTGTCTGGATCGGTTCAGGTATTGGTGGTATGGAGACAATTGAAAACCAGATGAACGTGCTGAATACGAGAGGCGTTCGCCGCATCAGTCCATTCTTAATTCCAATGATTATTCCAGATATGGCATCAGGTCAGGTCTCGATTTACTTTGGCGCCAAAGCGATCAACTCTTGTTCAGTAACAGCTTGTGCTTCAGGCACAAACTCGATAGGCGATGCTTTTAAAGTTATTCAACGCGGAGATGCAGATGCTATGATTTCCGGCGGAGCAGAAGCACCTATCACACAATTGTCAGTAGCCGGATTTACAGCGAACACGGCATTGACGACAAATACCGACGCAGCGACAGCCTCTCGTCCATTCGATAAAAACCGTGATGGATTTGTCATTGGAGAAGGTGCAGGAATTGTTATCCTTGAAGAGTATGAATTCGCAAAAGCACGAGGTGCCAAGATTTATGCCGAAATTGTTGGATATGGTTCAACTGGAGACGCCTATCATATTACTGCTCCTGCTGAAGGTGGAGAAGGTGCAGCTCGTGCAATGGCACAAGCCTTGGCAGATGCAGGAATTGAAACAACGGATATCGGATACATTAATGCACATGGTACAAGTACAGCCTATAATGATCTATACGAGACCATGGCGGTTAAAACGGTATTTGGAGAACATGCCTATAAATTAGGAATGAGCTCAACCAAATCCATGACGGGCCACTTGCTTGGCGCTGCCGGTGGAGTCGAAGCGATTTTCACCGCATTGGCGTTGAAGGAAGGCATTATGCCTCCGACAACCAATTATGAAACGCCTGATGAACAATGTGATTTGGATTATGTTCCAAACGAAGCACGGAAAGCAGAATTTGAATTTGCAATGAGTAATTCACTTGGATTTGGTGGACATAACGCTTCGCTAGTATTCAAGAAAGTGTAAGACTACTTGTTAAAAATGGCAATTTGCAGCTTTTTTCTGCAAGTTGTCTTTTTTATTTTTTGAAAGTAAATCATTAGGGGATGAACCCATAATTTTATAAAAATTGAAAAAGTTTTCCGATTGCTGATTATCTTATGTTATTCTAAATAAGAGCAATAGTATTGAGTTATTTGGATGTACATTACAAGTTATGTAAATAATACCGACTACGCGAAAAACCAGCATCAAAAGTGTTCATACCTATTTGCCAGTAAAACAAATTATTTTCCATTAGCTAGTAACCGTCGAACTCTCAGAAGAAAGAATGGAATGCTTCTGCATTAAGCGATTTCTTCAAACTTGCTCCTCTTTAAAAGTCCCAAAAAAGCTTGCTCTTTACTTCAACTTATACAAAATGAATTAAAGCGAAGACTGTCGATGGAATTGGATTTAAGCGATGAAAAATAAGCTTTGTACAAATTTAATTTTTGCAAAATTGAAAATTTTTCTTTGATTTCATTGTAATAAAATCAATCAAAGAAACTAGTTTCCTAAAAAAAGTAGTGTAGCTTAGTTGCAGTGTTGCGTAGGCACGGTGGACCAGTTCCTATTTCTTTTTTTGATACAATAAATCAGAAGATTTAATTTTTTTGATTTAAAAACCAATTGTAACGAGAAGACAGCCATAGAATGGCTCTATGTTGAGGGGGGATAACTGTGAATGAGGTTTTACTGAATATCAAAAATCTAAAAACGTCCTTCAGAATTAAAGATGCACATTACGCTGCGGTTGATGACGTTTCATTAACAGTCAGAAAAAATGAGGTATTGGCGATTGTGGGTGAATCGGGTTCTGGAAAAAGCGCATTTGCGTTTTCTATTATGGGGCTTCATACGAGAGCTAAAATTGAAGGAGAAATCAATTACAAGGGCAATAATTTGGTCGCAGCAAATCCTAATCAAATGAAAAAGTTACGAGGCAGTGAGATGGGAATGATTTTTCAAGATGCCCTTTCAGCGCTTAATCCGCTTATGGTAGTGGGTGCTCAGATTGATGAAGCGATCTTCCTTCACAATCCGAAAAGTTCAAAAAGTCTGAGAAAAAAGCAAGTTATTAACTTACTGAATCAGGTAGGTATTCCGCGGCCTGAAAAAACATTTTACCAATATCCGCACGAGCTATCAGGAGGGATGCGTCAGCGCATTGTCATCGCAATGGCAATTTCAAACCAGCCTGAGCTTCTGATTGCGGATGAACCGACTACTGCTTTGGATGTGACCATCCAATCACAGATTCTAGATTTAATCAAAGAATTAAAAGAAACGATTCATGCTGGCATTATCCTGATTACGCATGATTTAGGCGTAGTTGCTGAAATGGCAGATCGAGTAGCTGTGATGTACGCGGGGCAGATTGTTGAAATTGCAGATATTTACTCATTAATGGAAAATCCCCAGCATCCATATACACGATCGCTGTTGAATTCTATACCGACCTTGTCTGAAGTGAAATCCGACCTCCATGTTATCCAAGGCGTCGTGCCGTCACTTCAGAACTTGCCACGAACAGGGTGCCGGTTTGCTTCTCGAATTCCCTGGATCGAAGAATCGGCCCACGAGGCTTCACCGGAACTTCACGAAATTAGTACTGGCCACTTTGTGCGGTGCACATGCTATAAGGACTTTTACTTCCCAGAACAAGCCGAGGAGGAACTCACCTATGCCACTAATTGAAGTCGAAAATCTGAAAGTCCATTTTCCGGTTCGTGGAGGTGTCTTTCAGACAGTGAAAGACCATGTTAGAGCAGTTGATGGTGTCTCATTCTCGATTGAACAAGGCCAGACATATGGGCTTGTAGGGGAATCTGGATCAGGAAAAACGACGACAGGCCGTGCGATTATCGGATTGAATGATATAACTTCAGGAAAAGTCATGTTTGAAGGCAGGGACTTGGCTTCTGTCAGCAAAAAGGAATATATTGATGTGCGAAAAGATATCCAGATGATCTTTCAAGATCCATTTTCATCGCTGAACCCGAAAAAACGGGTAGCGGATATTGTTGCTGAACCGCTTCGCAATTATGAAAACTTATCTCCCAAAGAAGAACGGATCCGTATTCAGGAATTGATGGAGTTGGTGGGGCTGAGTCCGGAAGCAATTTATAAGTACCCGCATGAATTTTCTGGGGGACAGCGGCAACGGATTGGTATTGCCCGTGCTATTGCGCTGAACCCGAAATTGATTATTGCGGATGAACCGGTTTCTGCTCTAGATGTATCCGTTCAGGCTCAGGTTTTGAACTTTATGCGGGAAATCCAAAAAGAACTGAACTTGACGTATTTATTCATCAGTCATGACTTAGGTATTATCCAGCATATGTGTGATCATATCGGCATCATGTACAAAGGGCGGTATGTCGAACACGGCACTTCACAGGAGATTTTCAACAACCCGCAGCATATTTACACAAAACGCTTGATTGCGGCAATTCCGGATAGCAATCCGCGCAATCGGGAAATGCATTACGAAAATCGCAAACTGGTGAAAACCGAGTATGACAAGCTGGAAAACGAATTTTTTGATGAAGAAGGTTTGCCTTTCTCGTTAAAATCAATTTCAGCCACCCATCAAGTAGCGTTGCCTGAGAGAGGTTGAATGGTATGTGGAAATTAATTGTACGCAGAACACTCATAACAATTCCGCAAATTATTGTCTTGAGCATTTTGGTATTTATTTTAGCTCAAGCAATGCCCGGAGATGCATTGACCGGGCTGATTGATCCAAGTATTGACCCAGCAACGATTGAAGCGATGCGAGAGCGTCTTGGATTGAATAACCCCTGGTATGTACAGTATTTCGAGTGGGTCAAAGGAGTTTTGCAGGGAGATTTCGGCCAGTCATTCCGCTTTAAGATGCCGGTATCTGAATTGATCGGTGAACGTATCATTAACACAATGTGGCTATCGTTGGCAACGTTGGTCCTGACATACCTAATCGCCATCCCTTTAGGAATCATCAGCGGCCGTTTTAATGATACATGGTTGGACCGTGCTATTACAGGCTATACGTATATTGGCTTTGCAGCTCCATTATTTATTTTTGCATTGGTTATGCTGTTCATTTTTGGATTCCAGCTGGCGTGGTTCCCGACAAGTGGCAGTGTTGCCCCCGGCACAGAACCGGGTACCTTCGCATATTTCATCAGCAAACTGAATCATTTATTATTGCCGGCGTTGTCTATGGCATTGATTACAACTGTCTCTACTGTCCAGTATTTAAGAAGTGAGATCATTGATACAAAACAAAAAGATTTTATCGTAACAGCCCGTGCTAAAGGGGCTTCTGAGTCAAGAGTCTATAATCGCCACGTGCTGCGAAACTCTTTGCTTCCAATAGCTGCTTTCTTTGGCTACGAGATTACAGGGCTGATTGGCGGAACCATATTCATCGAAAACATTTTTGGCTATCCAGGAATGGGTGAATTGTTCCTTTCTTCCATCAGCTTGCGTGATTACAGTGTAATGACGGCCCTTGTTCTGTTGTTCGGACTTGCAGCAATTATTGGCGCATTATTATCTGATATCATCTTGAGTTTGGTAGATCCACGTATCCGGATTAAATAATAAATGATAATTTTGAGGTGTAAATATGAGAATTGACAAAGACAGCGGAACACAAATTCCAGATGTGGATCTCGGCAAAAGCCTATCTGGATTCAGTATATTACTAAGAGAGTTAATAAGGGACAAGATAGCATTTGTTTCCCTGCTGTTCCTGTTTTTGATCATTGTCGGTGTTTTTGGTACATCGCTTATCATGGATCAATCTGAAATCATCAAAGTCGATCTTTTCGCTCTTTATGAACCGCCATCGGCCACTTATTGGCTGGGCACGGATTACGGTGGGCGGGATATTTTTGGTCAATTGATCATTGGGACACGCAATTCATTAGCCATTGGTTTTTTGGTCACGCTGTTGACAGGAATTATTGGCATATTGGTCGGACTAATTTCTGGATATTATGGTGGCACCGTGGACAATGTTTTCATGCGCCTTGTTGATTTCTTTATGGTTTTGCCAATATTGATGATCGTCATCGCGTTTGTAACAGCTGTACCTGGATACAGCATCGTGTCTTTCTCGTTAATTATGACTGCTTTCTTATGGATGGGGATTGCACGGCTGATTCGTTCAAAAGCGCTTCAGGAAAAAGAATTAGATTATGTAAAAGCCTCTAAGACATTAGGGACATCCGATTTCAAAATTATGTTTTTCCAAGTTTTGCCGAATTTAAGTTCGATCATCATCGTTACGATGACGTTAAATTTGGCAGGTAATATCGGAATTGAGTCAGGGCTGTCCTTTTTAGGATTTGGCTTTCCGGAATCGACTCCGAGTTTAGGGACCTTGATAAGTTATGCAAGAAATCCTCAAACACTGGAATTAAGATGGTGGATTTGGTTACCTGCATCAATTCTAATTTTTGTGTTGATGCTTAGTATAAATAATGTCGGGCAGGCCTTAAAGCGCGCTACCGATGCTCGACAGCGCAGAGGGTAACAAAAAAGTGGGGGAAAAGGGGGATTAGGGTTCTCGGTACCAGAAAAAAACAACTCTATTCACGTGCAACAGCAGTCCGAAAGAGCTTTATCTAAGAGGAAAGAGGAGGAAACAGAGAATGCCGAAAAATAAATGGTCTAGACATTTAGCTTTACCAATGTTGTCTTTTGTGTTGATCTTGGCAGCTTGTACTGGTGATGATACGTCCACTGAAGAAAGTGGCGGAGAAACGGGCACTGATGGTGGGCAGGAACTTGAGAACGGTGGTATGTATTCAATTGATGACTTCAGCAATGTGAAAACAAATGAAGGAGAAGCCATTGATGGCGGAACTATTACATTTGGTTTAGTATCAGATACAGTGTTTGAAGGAACATTAAACTGGAATTTCTACTCTGGTGCACCTGATGCAGAAATTTTGGAATGGTTTGATGAAGGGTTACTAACTTGGGATGAAAACTACGTTTACACAAATGATGGAGCTGCAACCTATGAAGTTTCAGAAGACGGCCGTACCTTCACTTTCAAGATTGGTGATAATGTCAACTGGCATGACGGTGAACCTGTGACAGCAGAAGATTGGTTGTTTGCACACGAAGTAATCGGTAACCCTGATTACGACGGCCCACGCTATAATTCGGACTTTACCAATATTGAAGGAATGGAAGAGTATAACAGCGGATCGGCTGATACGATTTCTGGTATTGAAGTTATTGACGATAAGACATTATCAATTACGTATATCGAGTCAACGCCTTCTTTATTGACAGGAAGTATCTGGTCTTATCCATTGGCTAAGCACATTTTTGGAGACATGTCAGTTGCCGATATCTCTTCTTCACCTGAAGTTCGTGAAAATCCAATCGGTTTTGGACCATTCAAAGTGGATAGCATCGTACCTGGTGAGTCTGTAACTCTTACTAAGAACGAAGACTACTGGCGCGGTGAACCAAATCTTGATGGCGTCACGATCAAAGTAATCAGCAGTTCAACAGTAGTTCAGGAGCTGGAAACTGGAGGAGTTGACTTGATCAGCGAATTCCCAGTGGATCAATTCCCTGACAATGCTGAAATGTCGAATGTAGAATATTTGGGAGCGATTGATCGCGCCTATACTTATATTGGCTTTAAATTGGGAACATGGGATGCTGAAAGCAACACAGTTGCCTACGATCCTGAAGCGAAAATGAACGATGTGGCGCTCCGTCAAGCAATGTGGCATGCGGTGGACAATGCAACAGTTGGTGAACGTTTCTACAACGGTTTGCGTTGGAATGCAACAACGTTGATTCCACCATCCCATCCTGAATTCCATGATGACAGCAATGAAGGAAGAACGTACGATCCTGAAGCAGCAAATCAGCTCTTGGAAGATGCGGGATACGTTGACACAGACGGAGATGGCTTGCGTGAAGATCCGGAAGGCAACCCGCTTGAAATCAACTTCATTTCAATGACTGGCGGCGATACAGCAGAACCATTGGCACAATATTATGTTCAGTCGTGGGAAGCGGTTGGGTTGAAAGTTAACTTGGAAATGCTCGAGTTCAACTCATTTTATGACCGCGTCGGAAACGGTGGAGAAGATGATCCAACTGTAGATGTCTTCCAGGCAGCATGGGGAGTTGGCATTGACGTAGATCCTTCAGGACTATACGGAGCGAACGCCATCTACAACTTTGCGCGTTGGGAAAATGAAGACAACGAACGTCTTCTTGCAGAAGGGCGCTCAGCAGAATCGTTTGACCTTGCATACCGCCAGGAAGTTTACAACGAATGGCAGCAGTTGATGGTCGACGAAGTGCCAGTATTCCCGACATTGTACCGTGCAGTCTTAAGCCCGGTTAACGATCGTGTATTAAACTATGCAATCGGCGATGGCACCGAAGTTTACTTGAATGAACTTGCAGTTAGTGCAGAATCACCAGTCACTGCAAAATAACAACCAAAGGAAAAGGAGCTGCGATTTTGCAGCTCCTTTTTATGTTATTTTCTTTTACGTCCAAGACCCATAGCATTTTCCATTTTGTTTAATGTCTTGTTTGCCAAGGAATTGGCTTTTACAGCGCCACTATCAAGAATTTTGTCCAACTCGTCCGAGTCGATCAAAGCAGCATATCGTTCTTGGATGGGTGCCAAATGTTCAGTAACGGCTTTAGCAACGGAAGCTTTGAAATCTCCATAGCCAGAACCTTCGTATTTGGCTACCAGATCGTCGATTGATACACCGGTCAGCGCAGTTTCAATGGTCAATAGGTTGGCTACACCCGGTTTGTTGATAGGGTCATAGCTGACGATGCCTTCAGAGTCGGTAACTGCGCTTTTAATTTTCTTTTCAATTGTTTTCAGATCATCCAGTAAAGTAATGATCGATTTTTTATTGGTATCGGATTTGCTCATCTTTTTCGTTGGGTCCTGAAGAGACATAATGCGTGCTCCATTTTTCGGTACACGGATGTCAGGAATCGTAAAAATATCGCTGTATTTGCGGTTAAACCTCTCTGCTAGGTCGCGTGTCAATTCGATATGCTGCTTTTGATCATCGCCGACAGGCACGATATCGGTCTGGTACAACAGGATATCAGCAGCCATAAGTGGAGGGTACGTCAACAATCCAGCTAGTACAGAAGCATTTTTGGCTGACTTGTCCTTATACTGCGTCATACGTTCAAGTTCGCCGATGGTCGAAACACATTGAAGCATCCATCCGGCTTGGGCGTGCGCTGGAACTTCCGACTGAACAAACAAAGTCACTTTCTCTGGATCGATTCCGACAGCCAGATAAAGCGCTGCTAACGCTTTGATGTTCTTACGGAGCTCTAAGCGGTCCTGGGGCATCGTGATGGCATGCTGGTCAACGATGCAAAAGATGCAGTCATATTCATCCTGTAGATCTGTGAATTGCTTAAAGGCTCCTATGTAATTGCCAAGTGTAACCGTACCGGTAGGCTGAACGCCTGAAAAGATTTTTTTCATCCCAATTCCTCCTCAAAATAAAAAACACAGCACACATCCCTTAAAAAAGGGACGAATGATGTGTTTTCCGCGGTACCACCCTAGTTGCCGTAAACGGCCACTTTTCTTCATAACGTGAAGAACACGGAACCGGCTACTGTTCATTCACCGGTTCAGCTCAAAAGTCCATTCAATGCAGCACTTCGTCTGTTTTCACCAACCACAGACTCTCTTTATAGAAGGAACTGCATTTACTTATCTTTTTCATCGCTCATTAATATATCTTATTATTATAATACATAAGCAATTTAAGAAGCAATACTAGAAACCGTAAATTACTAGACAAATCACCATTAACAGTAAGGTGACAGTTCCAGTAACAAGCAATAGAGAACTTGAAAATCCTAGTGCTTCGGAGGGTGGACGCATTTCATCATTTTCTAATGTGGTTTTTAACCTGAAGGCTTTTCTCATGCTAATCGTAAATATATCAAATACACCTGTCCGTACGACGAAAACCCACAAACCTAAAAACAGTAAAACTCCGCCATACATAAATGAGTTATTAATATATGACAGTAGCGAGAGATTTTCTTCTCGAAAAAATATAGTAGTAAAAATTAAGATTTGAATGATTCCTATGGAAAAAACAAATTTTTTCAAACTTTGCACCTCGATTCTTATCAATTGTAGAAGAAATATAAAAAAAAATCAAAAAAATCTTCATTTATCGTAGACGCCGAAAACGCTTACAAATCCAATATTCGTGCGGTGTCCTGTAATGTTAATGTAACGGAATTGTTACAAGAGTGTAAAAATTTCCAAAAAAAGTTCTGTACAAGAAAAAAATAATATGTATAATTAGCAGTGTACCAAAATTTTCAGAAAATTTAAGGGGGTCAATTTAGTGAAGAACAGCAAGATTTTTTGGCTATTAAGCCTAGTTTTAGTTCTAAGTGCTTTTCTAGCAGCATGTGGCGGTGGAGATACTGACACAGGGACTGATACTACAGACGACGCAGAAGGTACAGAAACAGCTGGGGATTTAGACTCAGAGCAAGTCCTTAACTTGATGGAAACTGCAGAAATTCCTACAATGGATATTTCTTTAGCTGAGGATGCGGTTGCGTTTAACATTTTCAACAATGTTAACGAAGGTTTATTCCGCTTAGATCAAGAAAATATTGCTAAACCAGCACTTGCTGATGGCGAACCTGAAGTCAGCGAAGATGGATTAACTTACACATTCAAATTGCGCGATTCTAACTGGTCAGATGGTACTCCAGTTACTGCCAACGATTTCGTTTACTCTTGGCAACGTTCAATTGATCCTGACACAGGTTCTCCATACGGAGCTTACATGATGGCTGGTTCAATTGTTAATGCTACTGAAATTGCTGCCGGCGAAATGGAAGTATCTGAACTTGGAGTGACTGCTGTAGACGATAACACTCTTGAAGTAAAACTTGAGCGTCCAGTACCTTACTTCATGTCACTAATGTCTTTCCCAACTTTCTATCCGCAGAACGAAGCTTTCGTAACTGAAAAAGGCGACGCTTATGCTTCTAACTCTGAAAACTTGATTTTTAACGGACCATTCACATTAACTGATTGGGACGGAACTGGTTTAACTTGGAAAATGCAAAAAAATCCTGAGTACTGGGATGCAGAAACAGTTAAACTTGAAACAATCAACGTAGACGTAGTAAAAGAACCTGCTACTGCGGTTAACCTTTACAACTCTGGTGAAAAAGACCGCGCTGGTTTGAGCGGAGAATTTGCTAGACAATATGCAAACGACGAAAACCTGATTACTGATTTGGAGCCAACAGTTTTCTACTTCAAACTTAACCAAGAACGTAACGGTGAAGAAAATGCACTTTCGAACGTTAACATTCGTAAAGCAATTGCAAAAGGCTTTAATAAACAAGATCTAGTTGACGTAGTTTTGGCTAACGGTTCATTGCCTGCCAACTACTTGGTACCAACTGAATTCACTATCGATGAAAGCAATGCCGATTTCCGCGAAGTCAATGGAGATCTAATCGAATTTGACGCTGAGGAAGCAGCAGAATTATTTGCTACTGGCCTTGAAGAACTAGGAGTAGAAGAAGTTACGCTTGAAATCCTAGGCGGCGACACTGAAACTGCTAAAAACATGGATGCATACTTGAAAGAACAACTTGAAACGAATCTTGAAGGCTTGACGATCAACCTTAAAGCTGTTCCTTTCGGAGTTCGCTTAGAGCTTGACGAATCACAGGATTATGATATCCAAACTGCTGGATGGGGACCAGATTACCAAGATCCTATGACATTCATCGACTTGTTTGTTACTGGATCTGCACAAAACAAAATGTCTTACTCTAACCCAGAGTATGATGCTTTAGTTGAATCAGCTAAAGGTGAATTGGCAACAGACCCTGCAGCACGTTGGGAAGCAATGGCACAGGCTGAAAAAATCCTTTTGGAAGATGACGCTGCAATCGCGCCAATCTATCAGCGTGGAGCAATGGCTCTTCAACAACCTTATGTTAACGACATTATCAAACATACATTTGGTGGAGACTTCTCTTACAAATGGGCATACATTTCGGGCAAATAATAATTTAATCCCGCTACTGTGAAAACAAAATAGAAAGAGAGTATATCGCATTTATGGATCGATATACTCTCTTTTCTAATGCTGAGTAATTGACGGAAAATTAACACTTTTTCGCTAAATAATGAATGCTGCAAGTCTGCATTTTCGATATGTTGGATTTGTTAAATAGAATCATTTTGGAGGTGCACTATGGCGAAGTATATTGGCAAGCGTTTAATTTATATGGTGATCACTTTAGCACTGATCGCTACTTTTACTTTTTTCTTAATAAAAGTTTTACCAGGGTCCCCCGTCGCTTCCGCAGATAAATTATCTCCAGAACAAAGGGCAGTCGTAGAAGCCAGATATGGATTGGATAAACCACTTCCGGTTCAGTATTTTGATTACATGTTTGGGCTATTACAAGGTGATTTAGGAATTTCCATTAACCAGTTTAAAGGAGCGGAAGTTACAGATGTCATTTTAAGCCGAATGGGTCCTTCAGCTCAAATAGGTTTTCAGGGAATGGTTTTGGGAACCGTTTTGGGAATTTTGTTGGGAATGATTGCAGCTCTAAGGCAAAACACATGGATTGACTACACCAGCACATTTGTAGCGATTGTCGGAATATCGATTCCTTCTTTCGTCTTTGCTTCACTGCTGCAATATTGGTTCGGATTAAAATGGGATTTGTTCCCGGTAGCTTTATGGAAGGATGGCTTCATGTCCAGCGTCCTGCCATCTGTTGCGCTAGCAATGTTCCCACTCGCTACGGCAGCACGTTTCATCCGTACTGAAATGATTGAAGTTCTTGGTTCGGATTATATTACACTAGCGAAAGCTAAAGGTGCCAGTGGATCAGAAATCGCATTCAAACATGCATTCCGGAACGCATTAATCCCGTTAATTACGGTTTTAGGACCGATGGCTGTAGCTATTCTTACAGGATCACTCGTTGTCGAACAGATTTTCGCAATTCCAGGCATCGGGGAACAGTTTGTTAAATCGATTATCGTCAGCGATTTCTCCATCATTATGGGAACCACTATTTTCTTCTCAGTATTTCTGATTGTGATTATCTTGCTGGTAGACATTTTGTATGGTGTCATTGATCCCCGTATCCGTCTTTCAGGAGGTAAAAGTTAATGACTCAGAAAATTGATAAAATTCCAGAATTGCCAAAAGGTTCGTTTGAGCGGATTACATTGGATTCTCAGCAGGCTGAACGTATCACAAAACCAAGTGTCAGCTTTTGGCAAGATGCCTGGTATCGCATCCGTAAAAACAAAGGTGCGTTGTTTAGCATGATCCTATTTGGCTTGATCGTTATCATGGCATTTTTAGGACCGGTCATCAGTCCGTACGAACCAAACGATCAAACCATCACTCATGCAAATCTGCCGCCAAAAATTCCAGTCATTGAGAACTTGGGAATTCTTAATGGTGTCGGTACTTTGGCTGGTGAAGAAGTTGACTTATATGAGATGAAAAATGTTGAAGTCAACTATTGGTTCGGGACAGATGGACTTGGACGCGATATGTTCTCGCGTGTCTGGAAAGGGACTCAAGTATCTTTATTTATTGCCTTCGTTGCGGCAGCAATTGATATGCTAATTGGGGTCATTTACGGAGGAGTTTCAGGATACTTCGGCGGACGTATTGATGACTTTATGCAGCGGATCGTTGAAATTTTAACAGGAATTCCAAACCTGGTTGTGGTAATCCTCTTTATCTTAATTATGGACCCAGGGATACTAGCCATTATCATCGCTTTGACCATCACCGGATGGACGGGAATGTCCCGAGTCGTTCGTGGACAAGTCCTCAAATATAAGAGCCAGGAATTCGTTTTGGCTGCCCGTACCTTAGGTGCGAGCGATAGCCGCATTATCTGGAAGCATTTAATGCCGAACGTTTTAGGGGTAATCATCATCAATACGATGTTCACCATCCCAAGTGCTATTTTCTTTGAAGCTTTCCTAAGCTTTATCGGACTTGGACTTCAGGCGCCGGATGCTTCGCTCGGAACCTTGATTAACGACGGTTATGCGTTAATTCAATTTGCACCGCATATTCTAGCATTCCCGGCCGTCTTGTTGAGCTTAATTATGATTGCATTTAACTTGATCGGTGATGGACTTCGTGATGCCCTCGATCCGAAGATGAAAGATTAAGGAGGAAAGTTAATAATGGAGAAAATTTTACAAGTAAAAGACCTTGAACTTTCCTTTAACACCCAAGGCGGGGAAGTTAAAGCGATACGTGGGGTCAACTTTGATCTATATAAAGGTGAAACTTTAGCAATCGTAGGAGAGTCGGGTTCAGGGAAATCTGTTACGACAAAATCCATTATGCGTTTACTGCCAGAACAATCGGCAGAATTTAAAAGTGGTGAAATTTTATTTGGTGGTCGAGATTTGACAAAATTGAGTGATCGGGAGATGCAGAAAATCCGAGGAAAAGAAATTTCAATGATTTTCCAAGATCCGATGACTTCCTTAAACCCAACGATGCCGATTGGCCGGCAATTGACAGAACCTTTGCTGAAGCACCAGAAAATTAGCAAAGGCGAAGCGAAAAAAGTAGCAATCGACTTGTTGCGTCTAGTCGGTATGCCAAAACCTGAATTGCGGATGAAACAATACCCTCACCAATTTTCAGGCGGACAGCGCCAACGGATCGTTATCGCCATATCACTGGCATGCAATCCGAAAATCTTGATTGCAGATGAGCCTACAACTGCTCTTGATGTAACAATTCAAGCGCAAATTTTGGAATTGATGAAAGACTTACAGAAAAAAATCGATACATCTATTATTTTCATCACACACGATCTTGGTGTTGTGGCGAACGTAGCAGATCGTGTAGCTGTTATGTACGGTGGGAAAATTGTTGAAATCGGTACGGTTGATGAAATTTTCTATAATCCGCAACATCCTTATACATGGGGCTTATTGAGCTCGATGCCATCATTGGACACTGAAGATGCAAAATTATATGCAATCCCAGGAACACCACCTGATTTATTGGATCCACCGAAGGGAGATGCCTTTGCTCTTCGAAGTGAGTATGCACTGAAAATCGATATGGAACAAAATCCTCCATTCTTTAAAGTCAGTGATACACATTCAGCTGCAACATGGTTGTTGCATCCGGATGCGCCTCAGGTAGAACCGCCTTTAACTGTTATTGAACGCATGAAAAAATTCCCAGGAAGCAGATATTATGAAGGGGGCGCGGTGTAATGGCTGAGAAATTACTCGAAATTAAAAACCTAAAACAATATTTCAATATCGGTAAAGCGAATGAAGTCCGCGCGGTAGATGATATCAGCTTTGATATTTACAGGGGAGAAACTTTGGGGTTAGTTGGCGAATCAGGTTGTGGAAAATCCACAACTGGACGCTCCATTATTCGTTTATATGATGCAACGGATGGCGATGTTTTCTATGAAGGCGAAAATGTTCACGGCAAGAAATCAAAGCAGGACTTGAAAAAATTCAACCGTAAAATGCAGATGATCTTTCAAGATCCGTATGCTTCGTTAAACCAGCGTATGAAAGTAATGGATATTATTGCTGAAGGTATCGATATCCATGGCTTAGCAAAAAACCAGACTGAACGTAAACAGATGGTCTATGATTTACTCGAGACAGTTGGGTTGAACAAAGAGCACGCCAACCGCTACCCGCATGAGTTCTCCGGCGGACAGCGGCAGCGTCTTGGCATCGCTCGTGCTTTAGCTGTAGAACCAGATTTTATCATTGCGGATGAGCCGATCTCTGCATTGGATGTTTCTATCCAGGCACAGGTTGTTAACCTATTGAAGGAACTTCAAGAGGAAAAAGGATTGACTTTCCTGTTTATCGCCCATGATCTATCAATGGTTAAATACATTTCAGATCGCATCGGTGTTATGTATTTTGGCAAATTAGTGGAGCTTGCACCTGCTGAAGAGCTATACAATAACCCGTTGCATCCATATACACAATCTTTATTGTCGGCGATTCCACTGCCAGATCCAAACTATGAGCGCAACCGGATCCGTAAATCCTACGATCCGGCAGTACACGACTATACAAAAGCTGATGATGTTCGCATGAGAGAAATCAGCCCTGGCCATTTTGTACAATGTTCAGAACGCGAACTAGAATCGATCAAAGCGGCTTCAGTGACCCTTTAATAGCAGAACGATGTCCTCTGGGACATCGTTTTTTTGATGGCTAGCATCCTTCTTTCTGCGCCGGAGGCTATGTTTACAGTGTCCATGGTGTTTCTTTCGAGAATGGCCCATGTATCGACAATTTTCTTATTTCAATTAGTCAAATAAATGATAGAATGGAAGAACAATGGATATAAGGGAGCTTTGATTGATAAAGATTCTTCAACCCTGGTTGATTGCTAGGAAATCCAATTGAACTTTTGCGATGTAGAGTCTCCGCTTGGAGAAATGAATGTTTTGTTGACCGCAAAAGCAAGTTAAAGGGGTGCAGAGGATGGCAAAATCTTGGAAATGGCTGGCAATTTTTGCAGCAAGTATCAATATAGCAAGTGCAGGCAACGTATACGCTGCTGAGGAAGACAAGGCTCCAGATTTTACACCACGAGCTTACCATACCGTTGAAATGGACTCACGGGTACTGGCAACATCGAAGCTATATAAGTTTGATTCAGGGTTGGAATTTGCCTATCCGGATGCTGTCCGCGGAATTTTCGTAACAGCCAATTCTGCTGGAGGAGAACGGTTTGACTCGTTGATTAACCTGGTCGATGAAACAGATTTAAATACTATGGTCATTGACATAAAAGAAGATATTGGCCACTTGACATACATACCTGAAGAAAGTTCCGCCTTGGCAGAGCTTGGAATGGGAAAAGCTTTAATAAAGGATCCGAGAGCAATGCTGGAACGATTAGAGGATAAAGAAATTTACCCGATTGCCCGTGTTGTTGTTTTTAAAGATACAGTTCTGGCGGAAAGCAAGCCGGAACTAACATTCATGGATGGTGATCAGGTCTGGAAAAATAACCGCGGAGAATCATTCGTTAATCCGTTTCTCCAGGAGGTATGGGATCATAACGTCCAGATTGCTATCGAAGCGGCTAAACTAGGGTTTAAAGAAATTCAATTCGATTATGTCCGGTTCCCCGAAGGATTTGAAAACCGTGCTGATGATTTAAGCTATTCACTTGGCGACTATGCAGATTCTGAAGTTGATCCTGTACAGAGAAGAGTCGAAGCAGTCACTGATTTTGTTGCTTATGCAAGAGAGCAATTAGAGCCTTACGGAGTTGAAGTGTCGGTAGACATTTTCGGTTATGCTGCAACTTTAAAGGAAGCACCAGGCATCGGACAAAATTTCTCAAAGATCTCCGGGAATGTGGATGTCATTTCATCTATGATTTATCCTAGTCATTGGACCTCTTATTTTGGGATCGCCAAACCGGATCTTGAACCTTACCAGCTGGTGGCTGAGTATGCCAAGGTGGAAAACCAAGTACTATCCACTTTGGACAATCCACCTGTCTCACGACCGTGGCTACAGGACTTCACAGCGAGTTACCTTGGGAGCGGCAACTACATGAGATACGGCAAAACGGAGGTAGAAGCTCAAATCAAAGCCTTGAATGATAATGGAATTGATGAATTCCTTCTTTGGAACGCGAGCAATTCCTATTCACCAGGCGTGGATTATACACCTTGACCTTTCGTGGAGAAATCGGTCTTAGGATTAAAAATAGTTTTTCCACATGCACAAAAGGGGTCTTCAAATAAATCGCTTAGCGCTAACCTCAAAACGGATCTTGTTAGTAGAAAGTGCAAGGCGATCTGTTCGGTCAAAACGATTTGTTCAGTATGTATTTGTGGTTTGTATGAAACTATTTTCTTTTTGAAACGTAATATATATGTAAAGGATTTATGTATAGGATTTTCAAAAGGAAGCTGTAACTGAGAATAAATAAATCCAGTTTGGAAGTTTACGACAAAAGAAAAAGGGGTAAATTAAGTTATATAGTCATGAAAGTATAAAGAATATATAGCTATTTTGTGACAAAAAGGGTAGTTTTTATTTTTTTTCTTGATAAATACTATTAAAACTCCTAGATACATTGTATAATGAATGTAGAGCCTCTAAACTATAATGATTCTAATTTGAAAAATGAATTACACTAATTTTCAAGAATCCGAAAGGAAGTGCTCCATTATGATGGTTACATTATTCACTTCTCCGAGCTGTACATCTTGCAGAAAAGCAAAAGCTTGGCTTGAGGAACACGAGATCCCGTATACAGAACGCAATATTTTTTCTGAACCTTTGACAATCAGTGAAATTAAAGAAATTTTACGCATGACTGAAGACGGCACAGATGAAATCATCTCTACCCGTTCTAAGATATTTCAAAAATTGAATGTAGATGTTGAGAGTTTACCGCTTCAGCGCCTATATGAGTTAATTCAAGAGCATCCAGGACTGTTGCGTCGCCCGATCATTATGGACGAGAAACGCCTGCAGGTTGGCTACAATGAAGATGAAATCCGTCGATTCCTACCACGTAAAGTTAGAGCTTATCAATTGCTCGAAGCTCAACGAATGGTGAACTAACAATAAGCACATCAGCTGTCCGGTCTTTATGGTATTTCATAAGAGATCTGGGACAGCTTTTCTTTATTTTAAATTAGTTGCAAAAATCAGTTGAGTAGATTAAACTCTATGTACTTGAAACTTGTCTTTGGGTATAGGCATAAACTTTTTCTTTGTCCGTGAAAAAAGTTATACTTGTGAAAAGAAACATAGCACGGCTCTGAGGAATGTTCTCTTAGTCCAAACCGTAAAGGAGAGGTGTAAAATGGAAATAGAACGTATCAACGACAACACAGTTAAATTTTACATTTCCTATCTCGACGTTGAAGAGCGAGGGTTTAGCCGTGACGAAATCTGGTTTAACAGAGATAAGAGCGAAGAGCTTTTTTGGGAAATGATGGATGAAGTCAATGAAGAAGCAGATTTCGTAATGGAAGGTCCGCTTTGGATCCAAGTCCAGGCTATGGACAAAGGTCTTGAAGTTACTGTCACACGTGCTCAATTAACTAAAGATGGGCAGAAGCTTGATATGCCTGATGATATAGAAGAACGTCGTAAAATGTTTGCAAGTGAAGACGCGGCCACTCCGGAATTTGATGAGTTCGAACCGGTTTTCGATGAACCTGATATTAAGAAACTTGAATATACGTTTGTTTTCTCTGAAGTGGAAGAATTGTTGCCGATTGCGCGCCGGTTGATGTATGTTCCAATCGAATCCGCAGTTTATCATTTCGACAACAAGTATTACCTTTATACAAATTTTGATGAAATCCTTCATTCAGAAGAAGATATTAAAAATAATGTCAGCATCATCTCAGAATATTTGCGCACATCACCGGTAACGGTGCACCGTCTTGAGGAATACGGAAAACCAATTTTCAAAAAAGACGCGCTCTCAAACGTACTTCATTATTTTGGCTAAGATCTCCTTCCGAGGAGGTCTTTTTTTATTGCCAAAGTCACTCTCGTTCCATAAACTAGAAGAAAGGAGAGTGATTACTATATTAGTGGCCAAAACTAGACAACAGGAATTGTTCTATTTGACCGGAAAACATGCTCGGGCAGAACTTAAGGAGATTCGTTTGCGGGAGAAATTCTTCTGTCCTTCCTGCAAGGCGCCGCTGCTTTTGAAAATCGGAGAAATTAATATCCCTCATTTTGCGCACCAAACTCGTTCAGACTGCGATCATTTCAGTGAACCTGAATCCTCTCTACATCTTCAAGGAAAACTTCTTCTATATCAATTCTTTCAACGGTTAGACTTAAAAGTCGAATTAGAAAGCTATATTCCTCAAATCCGTCAGCGTGCGGACCTTTTGGTCAATGGGCAGTTTGCGATTGAATTTCAATGTAGCACAATACCAGTCCCACTACTTAAACAGCGGTCAGAAGGTTATCGCAAGCTGAATATACGTGCCATTTGGATAAAAGGCTTAAAAGCGCCTTGTCGTGAAGAAATTGGGATGTTGCATCTAAAGACACATGAAGTAGAGATGAGAAGAAGTACTGAGCAAGTTTCTTTTCTTCTTTTGTTTTATCCACCAAGTAATCGATTTTATTATCATTCAAATTTGTTTTATGTGAGTACGAATCGTTGGGTGGGGAAAACCAAATCGATTGGGACGAACAAACAGGTTTTTCCTTTCGCTGTACCAAAAGCACTGACAAAAGAGGAATTTAATGTGGTGTTGGGAATTTTTCGGAATGCCAGACAGCAATACATCCGAAGTCAGCTGTATTTCGACAACCGGATAAAAAGTTTATATTGTCGCCTATGCTATGAACTGCGTCTGGATATGACGAATTTGCCGGCTTGGTTTGGGATTCCTATACTCGGTGCTGAATGTTTGAAGCAGCCTGCGGTATTGTGGCAATTACAGGCAGTTGCTGGCTGGGAGAAAGGTATTTCGGTGGATATGCTGATTGCTTCCGGAAAATTGGTGTTATCCAATCCTGCCCGAGCAACTCAAGCGACAGTACTGGTGTCAGATTACCTGGCCTTATATCTGATTTCGAAGGATCATTCTTCGAAAGATTTCAAACTTTTGGATATCGCCTATGATAACTATTGCAAAAGCTTGCGAAAATTGAGAAAATAAGATGTAGTTCGTTTCCCGAAAGAACGGGACAGAGGAGGAAATTAAATGGTGAACAAAGTATTGGCAAGAGAAGAAGTTCCGACAGAACTAACGTGGAAATTGGAAGATATATTTGAAACCGATGCATTTTGGGAAAAAGAGTTTGTCGAAGTTGCAGCTATCGGAGACAAAGCAGAGTCGTATCAAGGAAAACTACAGGAAAGCGCTGAATCCCTTTACGAAGTGCTGGTTTACAAAGATGAATTGACCGAGCGCCTAAGACGCCTTTATACGTATTCGCATATGCGCTACGATCAAGATACGACAAACTCGAAATACCAGGCGATGGATAGCCGTGTGAAATCTTTATTTGCAAAGGTATCGGCTGGCTTGTCGTTTCTGACGCCTGAAATTTTGGCTTTGGAGGAATCTGTATTAAACGGCTATGTGGAAAGCCATGAAGGTCTCAGTTTATACAAGCAAGCGCTTGAGGAATTGAATGCGCTCCGTCCGCACGTGTTGCCCGCAGAGCAGGAATCCCTGCTGGCGCAGATGTCCGAAGTAAGCCGAGCGTCTTCAGAAACTTTCGGTATGCTGAACAATGCAGATTTAGAGTTTCCGGAAATAGAAGATGAGTCGGGTGAAAAAGTACAGATTACGCATGGCAATTATATCCGATTTCTGGAAAGCAAGGATCGCCGCGTGCGTGAGGATGCATTTAAAGCAGTTTATGCAACCTATGGCAAGTTTCGTAATACATTCGCTTCAACGCTATCCGGCAACATCAAGCGTGATAATGTTGATGCAAGAATTCGTAAATTTGAATCGGCGCGCCAGGCAGCATTAGCTGACGATCATATTCCGGAAGCGGTATACGATAACCTAGTGGAGACCGTCAACAACAATCTGCATCTTTTACACCGCTACGCAGCACTGCGCAAGGAAGTACTTGGAATCGACAAAGTTCATATGTGGGACATGCATACACCTTTGGTCAAAGAAGTAAAAATGGAAATTCCGTATGAAAGAGCTATAGAACTTATGCTTAAAGGGCTTGGAGCACTTGGTGAGGAATACGTAGGCATTGTCAAAGAAGGCATCGATAATCGCTGGGTAGACGTGAAAGAGAACAAAGGAAAGCGCAGCGGGGCATATTCATCGGGCGCCTATGGAACTAATCCCTATATCCTGATGAACTGGCAGGACAATGTAGACAATCTATTTACTTTGGCGCACGAATTCGGACACAGTGTCCACAGCTACTATACCCGCGCCAATCAGCCATACGTCTACGGAGATTATTCGATTTTTGTAGCAGAAGTGGCTTCGACGACCAATGAAGCATTACTAAACGAATACATGGTAAATTCTACACAAGATGACCAGGAGCGTATTTACCTGCTGAACCACTGGCTTGATGGATTCCGTGGAACGGTATTCCGCCAGACGATGTTTGCCGAGTTCGAACACTTGATTCACAAAATGGACCAAGACGGTGAAGCATTGACTGCAGATCGCTTAACAGAAGTCTATTATGAGCTAAATCAAAAATATTACGGACCTGACGTCGCGGCTGACGAAGAAATTGGTATGGAGTGGGCACGTATTCCACACTTTTACTATAATTATTATGTCTTCCAATACGCTACAGGCTTTAGCGCAGCTACAGCATTAAGTAAAGTGATTTTGGAAGAAGGACAACCAGCAGTCGATCGTTACATCAATGAATTCCTCAAGGCAGGAAGCTCAGATTATCCAATAGAAGTGCTGAAAAAAGCCGGTGTTGACATGACCCAATCAAAAGCTGTTAAAGAAGCTTGCATGGTGTTCGAACAAAAATTAAACGAACTCGAAAAATTATTGCTGAATAAATAAAGCATAAAAAGAAGCAGCCTTAATGGGGTTGCTTCTTTTTTATATTATTTTTAAATAACGATTAGATGGATAAAAAATTTCATTCTGACTACAAATATGACAAGTTTGTGAAACTGCTTGTGAAATATTGATTTAACTATTATTCCGTGATAAGATAATCTTGTGAAATAAATCACATACAAACATACACCCCTTTGTTTGAGCGTGAATATTTCTCCCATCCCCTTTGTGTAATATAGAAAGACGCCTTCCGGACGTGGAAGGCGTCTTTTACTTTGTCTACAATGTGAGTAGCTATGCTGAGGTCTTTTTTTGCCAGTTAATTGGATATACTTTCTGATTGCATCTAAATACTTTCTGTTTGAGGCAGAATACTTTCCGAAAGAGATCAAATACTTTCTGGAGATCTCCAAATACTTTCTCAAGCCACTTATACGCCTAAAAAAATAACCTGTCTCCCGTAATTGGGAGACAGGTTATTTTACTTTCCATAAGGTTTCTTTTGGCATGCAGATGCGTTCGAGTTTTTGTTGCAGAACCTGCTTTTTCAGTTCGCATTCTGCTGTTTGTTCGGAAATATTGTATATAGAAGCAATTTCTTTAGTTGCCATAGTTGAATATTTGGTAAAGAGATCGTCCAAGGATGGCGGGGTTTGCCGATTCAGGCTTTCTTCTCCCAGCATTTCCTGTAAAATTGTTTGATAAACATCATATGAATAAAGTCCGGATACTTTGACGCCTTCGTCTTCAATACATTCATTGAAAAAGACAATACTTGGCACTTCGTTGATTTCCATCTCGCGTGTGATCTGTAAATCGCATTGGAACGCTTTTGCGGTATGTACAGAATGGAAATCCAATTTGAATTCTTCTTGATCTAGTTCTGCTTCTTCCGCTATTTCCAGTAAGACGCTGTAAGAAGAGACATCTTTCGATTGAAGAAACAGGTGCTCCTGTAATTTGTGAAGGAAGCGGTTCCCAGAACGTTTTCCCTGGAGTTCTGCAGCCTTGATCGCTACAGAAGGCAAGACGGGATGGGTTAAGTTATCCGTGTCAATATTTGATGAAGGTGTTGTTTTATTTAAGTTAAATAATTGCGTACTCAACACAATGCGCATGGAAAAATAATGACCGTATTCAATCTGTAATTTTCGGATAATCCCCTGAAGTTCCCAACACTCTGAGTTCAAAGGATCTACGAAAACATACAATTCCATTGGTTTAAAGGAATTCGCAGGCTCACGAGTTTCCTGAGCCAAGTCTAGGTTGCTCACTCCAACTCCTCCTCACTATCAGACTCATTGATCATATGATGTGCAGTTAAAACAAGTCGGTTGTATAAGGTTTCACGGAACATTCCATTCAGTCCCACTTCATCCATTGCCTCGCTCATACACTCCAACCAAGCTTGAGCTCTAGTAGGTGTGATGGCAAACGGGTTATGTCTTGCCTTTAGTCTCGGGTGTCCATGTTCTTCTGAATAAAGATTCGGTCCACCTAGGTATTGGGTTAAAAATTGTTTTTGTTTACGGGCGGTTTCTGAAAGATCATTTGGAAAAATGGGCTGCAGCTTTGGATGTGCCCCTACGCGAGCATAAAATGCATCGACTAACTGTGACAATGTTTCCGCACCAATCTCTTCGTACGGAATAATCGGTTTTCCAGTCATCATCGTGTCTCCTTTGCTTTAGCTATCATTTCATTCTAACAACGCAGCACAAATATCTCAAATAAATCGATTGAAATGCTGGTAGAATTTAGGTTTAAAAATGCTATTCTGCAGATCGAGCAGAAGCTGAGTCCATAAAGCGTGCGATTTTCTTGTTAGCCGGACGTTCAGGTATCTCTCGCTGCTGCAGAAAAGCTAGGAAGCGTTCATGGCCTGCAGTAGCATCTGTTACTTCGAATTCTACTTCGAAATCTTCCTGGCCGTTATACTCGGAATGGTCGATTACTAACAAGCCTTCCAAGTGGTCGAATTCCACACGGTGCGTGGTCAATGTGCCAATCGCTTTCAAATCTGCAACCGATACATCAAGTTTTTGCATAGCATCTGATACTTCAGCAGCTTCAAAGGTTTTTAATTCGAGCATGCGGCCTGCTTGCTCTTTGGTCAATTGATCGGTAATTTCGTAATATCCGATAGCTGCAGGAGTTTTCAGCGTGCACTCGAAGTGGTCGTTTTTATTTCGGATGCGCAGAGCGCTGCGCTGTTTTTTCAATTGAAAATCACTAGTATCAAAATAATGATTGTGCTGTGTGACAGGGCCGTTGTGAAAAACAGCGAAGTCTTTTAGCAAGCGTCTGTATTCTTCTTTGGTCAGCATGTTTTTAAATTCGATTTCAAGTTCTTTTGTCATGTCGAACACCTCTTCATATTAGTTAAACTAAAGACTTTATCTGTTATATATCGATTCGGCCTTTTGCGCTATGGTTTCCGCAAAGAGTTAAAAAAAGAACGCCAGTTTACGTGCTTGACTCATTTTATGGACGTGCCTTCACAAAAAAATAATGAATTTAGAGAGAAGCCTCCATTTTCCACTGTTTACATAATGACATGGGGCAAGTCCGTAGCAAAGCGCAGCTGTTTTGCAGAATAGTAACTAATGAAAATCGTTGGTCCAACTTATTCATAACTTCATTATCGGATAGTTCCGTGCAAACTGCAACGAATGACAGAGCTGTGTTAAAATATCATTATTAAGAAGCTAGAAAGGAAGGATCAATTTGCATAAATTAGTGGCGATAAACCGAACCGAGATTACTGAAAACAAAATTGAATTTTTCATCGAAGAAACCGAACCGGCTGAAGCAATTGAAGCGTCGGGGCAAATGCTGACAGATTCCGACAATCAAGCGTTTGTCTATTTGCTGGATACGGGTACAGACTATATATACGTTCAGTTTGATGTACATACATGGCCAGCCCTAACCAAAGCGCTGCAGCAAGAAAAAGTTCCGCTCCTGACTTGGGGTAAACAAGTCATGCCGCTGGCAAATTTCCATGAAGAGCTGTGGATGCTGGTAGAAAATATAGAGGGCAACGACAACTACGGGGAAGCTTTCCGTACTGCTGTAGAACAGTCATTTCATGAGGCACTTGCTTCACGATCTTAAAAGAAGTGAGGAGGACCGGACATGGGTCAATGGAATCGATTTTTAGCACCCTATAAACAGGCAGTAGATGAATTGAAGATAAAATTCAAGGGGATGCGAAGCCAATTTGAAAACGACAATACAAATTCGCCGATTGAGTTTGTGACCGGCCGTGTCAAACCTTTGGCGAGCATCTACGATAAGACCTTGGAAAAAGGTATTCCGTTTGAGCCATCCAAAGAGCTTGCCCACCAATTGCAGGATATTGCAGGAATTCGAATGATGTGCCAATTTGTTGGGGATATCGAGACTGTAATTGGCTTGCTGAGGCAGCGAAAAGACTTGCGAATTGTGGAAGAAAAAGATTATATCTCTCATGAAAAACAAAGCGGCTATCGATCCTACCACGTTATTGTGGAATATCCGGTTCAGACCATCAACGGAGAGCGGCTAATTTTAGCAGAAATCCAGATTCGGACCTTAGCAATGAATTTCTGGGCGTCCATTGAGCATTCCTTGAATTACAAATATAAAGGTGTTTTTCCAGAGGAGATAAAGAACCGTCTTCAGCGTGCCGCCGAAGCCGCGTTTCAACTGGATGAGGAAATGTCGCAGATTCGGGACGAAATTCAAGAAGCTCAAGCCTATTTCACTGAGTTCAAGGAATCGCCTGGAACCCATTTTCGAAATGACAGAGAGGGAGGTCGACCAGAACGATGAAATTTTTTATCATATCGAGAAGTGACAAATTATCCAATGAATTGATGTCCACCGCAAAGAATTACCTGGAGGATTTCGGGATGGAGTGGAATGAAGAATCGCCTGATGTTGTCCTGTCGATTGGTGGAGATGGGACATTGCTTCACGCATTCCATAAATACAGCGAGAAACTGGCAGATGTGGCCTTTGTTGGGATACATACAGGCCATTTAGGTTTTTATGCCGACTGGAAGCCGATTGAAATTGAGAAGCTGGTTTTATCAATTGCTAAAAAGGAATATGAAGTGATCGAATATCCTTTATTGGAAGTCAGTATTCACTATCAGAACTTAGATGAACCAGCCGTTTACCTAGCGCTGAACGAGTCGACTGTCAAGTCTCCGGACGTTACATTGGTCATGGATGTCTTTTTGAACGAAAGCCATTTCGAGCGCTTTAGAGGAGATGGCTTGTGCATGTCTACGCCTTCCGGCAGTACAGCCTACAACAAAGCGTTAGGAGGAGCCATCATCCACCCATCACTGCAGGCGATGCAATTGACGGAGATGGCCTCTATCAACAATCGGGTCTTCCGTACAGTCGGATCACCGCTGGTTCTGCCTGGCCATCACCGGTGTGCATTGCGGCCAGTGAAAGCACCTGATTTCATGGTCACTGTTGATCATTTGCAATTGCTCCATAAAGATGTCAAATCAATTGAATACAAGGTAGCAAATGAAAAAGTCCGATTTGCCAGGTTCCGCGCCTTTCCGTTTTGGCAGCGGGTTCACGATTCCTTTATTGACAGTGAGCTTTCAGATTGAATGACATGAAACCCTTCCAACTGACGTATACTGCTGAAGCTCCGAACTTGTTGCGCGAGGCACTCGGGGAGTGGGGCATTTCCAAACGAACACTGGCTTCCGTCAAGTACGGCGGCGGACAGATTTTAGTGAATGGCACAGAAGTAACGGTCAGGCATGCCTTGGAAAAAGGCGATGCTGTGACCGTTATTTTTCCGAATGAAGAGCATGGAAAAGGGCTGGTTGCAGAAGAGGGTGACTTGAAAATTGTCTATGAAGATGCGGCCCTGTTAATCGTTGAAAAGCCGCCTTTCCAAAATACCATTCCATCGCGAGAGCATCCGTTTGGCAGCTTGGCCAATATTGTCGCCAAGCATTTCAACGACCACGGCATTCCTTCTACTTTGCATATCGCGACCAGGCTTGACCGTGACACTTCTGGACTTGTCTGCATCGCAAAAAACCGCCATATTCATCATATGATCTCGCTGCAGCAACAGGAAAAAAAGATGAAGCGGCGGTACGAGGCACTGGTTCATGGACTGATAGACAAAGATGAATTTACGATAACTGCTCCCATCGGACGAAAGAATACGAGCATCATCGAACGGGAAGTCCGTGAAGGCGGGCAATTTGCTGAAACCGAAGTCCGTGTACTACAGAGACTAGAAGGCTACTCACATATCATCCTGCAATTGAATACTGGCAGAACCCATCAGATACGCGTTCATATGACCCATATCGGCTATCCGCTGTTAGGTGACGATCTGTATGGCGGCAAAAGAGACCTGTTGGGACGTCAGGCGCTTCATTGTTCGAAATTGGAATTGATCCATCCAGTTTCAGGAGATCCACTGTTTTTTAGTTCTTCGTTGAATAAAGACATGCAGTCATTGGTTTAACTGAACCTGTGAAAACGATCAGGTTGATAAGGTTGCAAGGAAGGCACAGAAACGATTTCTTTTTCGGGATAACGGAAGGCAGTCAATAAGCCACCGAATACGCAACCAGTATCGATATTGACGGTGTTGTTGATAAAATAAGGCGTTTCAGTCGGCGTATGACCATAGACCACCCATTTCTGACCTCTATAGGATTTAGCCCAGTCGCGCCGAACGGGAGTGCCATCGGCATGAAACCTCCCGGTGATGTCGCCGTACAGCACAAAAATTGCAATGCCTTTGCTGAGCGGTTTTCCGATCATTTCAGCCTTTAAACCGGCGTGGGCGACAATGAGCTCATTTTCCAACTGTTGATAGTGAGGAAGCTGTTCATAAAAATGAATATAACGGTTTCTAAATTTCTGTCTATCCGGTTCGGACAGCTGCTTCCATTCGGCTACGGTCATCTCTAAGCCGTGAGCCAGTTCGACATCATGCCCTTTAAAAAATCGAAAAAGTTTATTGCAGTGATTTCCAGGGGAATAGTAAAGAATGCCCTCATCCTGTAGCGCAAACAACAATCTCAAAACATTGAGAGACTCAGGGCCGCGGTCCGTGGCATCACCGACAAAAGCGAGTTTCCGGTTTTCCGGATGAACGAATCCATTGCCTTGCTTTTCGTAGCCAAGACGTTGAATGAGTTGGATCAGCTCCTGATAGCAACCGTGTATATCACCGATAACATCATATTTCATATTAGACACCCCTTTATTTAAAATTTACTATACATACCCATGGTGTAGCGTATAGACTACTATAGCAAGCATAGAAGATCTTCGAAAGGAGGGAGTATACATGATGGAAGAAAAAGTAGTACGTGATGAAGAATTGAATGACGCATTGTTTACTGAATTGCTTATCCGCGGGGACGTCAAGGAATTCCGCGATGAGTTCTTGTCCCACCATCCATACGACCAAGCAAGTTTTTATGAAAAGGCAAATTCTGAGACCAGGCAGTTGCTGTATCAGTATCTCTCTCCTAAAGAGATGGCGGATATTTTTGAAGCTATTGAATTGGATGACGATGAATACGAAGATTTATTCGATGAGATGGATGCCCGTTATGCCTCAGATTTATTATCTTATATGTATACAGATGACGCGGTGGATGTCTTAAACGAATTAAATAAAGAACAAGTTGCCAGTTATTTGACAATCATGGACAAAGAGTCAGCACAGCAAATCAAAGACCTGCTACATTACGAAGAGTATACGGCAGGTTCCATTATGACGACAGAATTTGTGGCCATACCGAAAAACTCCACGGTCCGGTCGGCGATGAACATTCTAAGAAATGCAGCACCGAATGCTGAAACCATCTATTATGTTTTTGTGATTGATGATGATAAAAAGCTTTCGGGCATCGTGACTTTAAGAGATCTGATTCTTGCCGAGGAAGATACCCTCATCAGCTCCATCATGAACGAACGGGTCGTCAGTGTTTCTGTCAGTGAAGACCAGGAAGAAGTGGCGCGGATGATCAAAGATTACGATTTCCTAGCCTTGCCGGTTGTCGATTTCCAGCAGCATCTGCTCGGTATCATCACGGTCGATGATATAATTGATGTACTAGAAGAAGAGGCGTCGGACGATTACTCCAAATTGGCGGCTGTCTCCGATATGGATACGTTTGATAAAGGACCATTGACTGCTGCGAAAAAACGGCTGCCTTGGTTGCTATTGTTGACATTTCTTGGGATGTTGACAGCTAATTTGATGGGAATGTTCGAAGCGACACTGGACCAAGTGGCACTGCTGGCGGTTTTTATCCCGCTTATTGCCGGGATGGCTGGGAACAGCGGCACACAGGCATTGGCCGTAGCTGTCCGAGGAATTGCGACGGGCGACATTGAAGAACAAAGCAAGATGAAACTGTTGTTCCGCGAAGCCGGTACAGGACTGATCACAGGTGTTGTCTGCGGAGTCGTCGTTGTTGGATTGGTTTATTTCTGGAAAGGTGAGTTACTGATTGGGATGCTGGTCGGAACAGCGGTCATGAGCTCCATTTTCGTGGCAACATTGGCAGGATCGTTCATTCCGTTATTGATCCACCGAATGAAAATTGATCCAGCCGTAGCATCAGGGCCTTTTATAACTACCTTAAATGACATCATTTCAATTTTAATTTATTTGGGTTTAGCAACTACGTTCCTAAGCCGGCTCTAGAAAAGTGCGAATTGCACTTTTCTTTTTTGTGAGGTATTATTAGTACCAGGTAATAATAACAGACGCAGGGGGAATAGACATGTCAATATCATTAAAAGGAAAGACTTTTGTCATTATGGGCGTAGCCAACAAGCGAAGCATTGCTTGGGGAATTGCACGTTCGTTGGATCAATCCGGAGCAAATCTAATTTTTACGTATGCAGGTGAACGCTTTGAAAAATCGGTGCGTGATTTGGTGGCGACACTTGATGGCAACCATGAACTGATCTTGCCATGTGACGTAACAAATGATGAAGCTGTGGCTACGTGTTTCACGACCATTAACGACCAGGTAGGAACGATCCACGGACTCGCCCATTGTATCGCTTTTGCAAAAGGTGAAGAACTTGCAGGTGATTTTTCAGATACCTCACGAGACGGATTCTTATTGGCGCATAATATCAGCGCCTACTCATTGACGAACATTGCGAAAAACGCCAAGCCGTTGATGGCTGAAGGCGGCAGCATCGTAGCACTGACCTATATTGGTGGCGAACGCGTAATGCCAAATTATAATGTCATGGGTGTTGCGAAAGCTTCCCTTGAAATGTCCGTCCGTTATTTAGCCGCTGATCTTGGCAAACACGGCATTCGCGTGAATGCAATTTCTTCAGGTCCAATCCGGACATTGTCGTCAAAAGGCGTTAGCGACTTTAATTCAATTCTTCACGAAATCGAGGAGAAAGCACCGTTGCGCCGCAATACGACACCTGAAGAAGTTGGCGATACAGCTGCTTTCCTATTCAGCGATATGTCACGAGGAATCACTGGTGAAACCATTCATGTAGACAGCGGATTCCACATTCTATAGAAAATACAAAAAGCAGCTCAACCGATAACTCGGCTGAGCTGCTTTTTTCTTTTAATAACGCATTAGTTCACGATTTTCTCCATCGACTTATGGGGAATACCAGCATCCATGAATTCATCGGATGTGATGTCATAGCCGAGTTTCTCATAGAAAGCTAAAGCATGGGTCTGGGCATTCAATTTGAGCCTAAAAATGCCGTTTGCCCGTGCATGCTCCTCCATCTCATTCATCATCAGAACGCCGATGTGTTGGCCGCGGTATTCAGAAAGTACGCATACCCGCTCAACCTTTCCAAGACCTGCTTCCACTTCACGGATTCGCCCCGCAGCAATTGGCTGTTCGAGCTGGTAGCCGACAAAATGAATCGCAGTGTCATCGTATTCATCCATTTCAATGTGAATTGGAACGTGTTGTTCCTCTACGAAAACTTTTCTGCGAATATCAAAAGCCTGTTCTTTTTCCAGTTGGTTTTCAGCAATTTTTACTTTCAGCACTTATTGATCATCTCCAGTTAATCGGAATGTCTCGTAGACCGTCCATGAGCCACCTTCTAGTTGATAAAGCAGATGCATGCGGTCAATAACTTCTTCGTGGTCGATGCCGGCCATCTTCAATTGGCCAAAGACATCGGCATGTTCCGTATCGGATAATTTTTGTCCAATCGTGATATGAGGCACGAAAGAATGTTTTGGCATGCCACCGAAGAAATCAGAATGCAGATCTTCGTGTAAAGCGACGACTTCAGCATTCGTTTCCACCTTGAAATACAAGGTATTGGTAATCGGTGAAAACGTACTGACACGAGTGGTGTGCAGTTTAAACGGTTTATGACGGTTGGCGATGTTCAGCATTTCTGCTGCGACATCTTTAATTGTTGTTGCATCGACCTCAAATGGTTCTTTCAATGTCATATGAGGGGTAATTAGCTCGTAATGCGGATCGTAACGTTTTCGGTATGAATTGGCAAGATCCTGCAATTTTTTTGAAGGAAAAGCTGCAACTCCATATTTCATCTTAACGACCTCCTTGTCTGTGATAACCATTCATGGTTGTGGTGCCAACTATGTTTTGGAATATTGTCAACTTCTACATGCCGAAGTTTTGAATAAGGGCACGCCGCAAATCGGGTTGCCAGTGCTTCCAAGTATGGTCTCCTTCAAATTCTTCATAAAAGATCGAAAACCCTTTATTTTTCATTAAATTATTTAATTTCCGGTTTGGTTCAACGAAATCCTCGGTTTCCCCATTTCCCAGTTTGACAGCTGTTTCTTCTTTTCCGATCACATGGTAAACCGTGAAGGAGTTGGCCGATTGGAATGCTTCCACTGCTGTCAGCATTTCTTCCCCGACCTTTGGCGATTGCAGGATGACACGGCCAAAAATATTTGGGTATTTTAAAGCAGCCATCAATGACGCCGTCGCTGCCAATGAATCTCCGATTAACGCGCGCCCCATGCCAACTTGATAAGTTGGATATTTTTCATCGAGGAACGGTACCAGTTCGTGTGCCAAGAAGCGCAGATAGGCGCCGTGCTGTTCACCGGTAGGTTCGTATTTTTTGTTTCGATCTGCGACGCTCTTGTAGGGAACGCCGACTACAATAATATTTTCGATGTCTTGATTTTCCAATAATTCGTCCACAACACGCGGAATTCTGCCCAATTGAAAATAGTCTTTGCCATCAGAAGCGATGACCAGCGTGTATTTATATAATGGCGTGAAATTGGAAGGAAGATAGACGAGCAATTGCATGTCTTCTTGGAGTTCCTTGCTGTAGATGGATAAATCTTCTACCTTTCCAGTAGTCATTTATATGCCTCCTCTAAGGTTCTGTAAGAAAATTGTACCATATTGAATGTCCAAGGTATAATGGGAAAGAACACCAACTTATTAAGGCGAAAGGGGTTTTGGAAATGGATGGTGGAAAGTTCCGAGTTCACTCAGATGACGTGACAAAAGCGACACATGGAGCACTAGAGCGCAGAGGAGTCACGAATGAAGACATAGCCAAAATTGTTTTGGATATGCAACTGCCTTTTAATGAAGGACTTAAGATGGAGCACTGCATGGAATCGGTTGAAAGTGTTTTGCGTAAACGCGAAATACAGCACGCGCTGCTGGTGGGAATCGAATTGGATGAACTGGCAGAGCAAGGAAAACTATCACGCCCGCTTCAGCAGATCGTTGGCTCGGATGAAGGGCTCTTTGGCGTTGATGAAATGATCGGACTGGGTGCGGTATTGACTTATGGCAGTATTGCTGTAACGACATTCGGGCATCTGGACAAAAACAAAACGGGAATCATCCATAAGCTTGATACGAAATACGGCGGCCAAGTCCACACCTTTCTGGATGACTTGGTAGCAAGTGTGGCTGCATGTGCATCAGCTCGTATTGCCCACCGGACTCGTGACCTTGAAGAGCAGGGAAAAACCTTTGAAGACTTAGCTCCAGAAGATACAACGCCTGAAATATACGTAGAAGGTACTGAAACATAAGAAGTTTTCTAAATGTTCCCGCTGTAAGCGGTTGTATTTTTTGAAATGCATTGAAACTAGTAAGAAAGGCATGCTATTATGAAGTTGAAACATAGAAAACTATTATCGGAAAGGGAGGTCACTTTATGTCGAAAAAGAAATTTGGCTTGTTTGTTGCAGCAACTCTTGCAGGATCTGTATTTTTGGCAGGTTGCGGAGATGACGCAGAAACAGAAGGCGAAGGCGGCGGAGCATCTGATCCTGAATTCCTTAGCATCTTGACGGGCGGAACGACAGGAACGTATTATCCACTTGGTGGTGCAATGGCAGTAATCGTTGAAAACGAAACAGGCTTGGATACAACTGCTGAAGTTTCTCAGGCTTCTGCTGCGAACATGACGGCACTTGCTGATGGAGCTGCACAAATCGCTTTTGTTCAGACCGATACAGCATTTTATGCTGCTGAAGGATCGAATATGTTTGATGGTGAAGTAATCGATAATGTCTCTGCTATCGGTGCACTTTATCCAGAAACAATTCAATTGGTTACCACTGCAAATTCCGGAATTGCCTCATTTGATGATTTAGCAGGCAAAAGCGTCTCTGTTGGTGCACCTGGATCTGGGACTTATATTAATGCTGAACAATTATTGGAAATCCACGGTATGACAATGGATGATGTCAATGCTCAGAATCTTGACTTTGGTGAGTCACAGGAAAGCCTGCAGTCAGGTCAAATTGATGCGGCATTCATTACTGCCGGTACTCCGACAGGCGCAGTTGAAAGCCTTGGAGCGACATCAGACGTTGTAATTGTACCTGTAGAGCAGGACAAGGCCGACGAACTGATCGAAAAATATCCATACTATGCTAATGATGTAGTACCGTCAGGCATTTATGGATTGACTGAGGAAGTTCCAACTGTCTCTGTTTTGGCTATGCTAGTGGTTCAGAACGATCTTTCAGAAGATCTTGTCTACGACATCACGAAGGCAATTTACGAAAACACAGATCAGATCCAGCATGCAAAAGCTGAATTCATCAAAGCAGAAACAGCTCTTGATGGAATCGGCATCGATATTCACCCGGGAGCGCAAAAATATTTCGACGAAGTAAATTAATTGAATGAGCGATTGACTGACGGTAAAGCGCAAGCTCTGCCGTCAGTTATTTGTTTTGCAGATGGAGGAGAATGGACTATGCGGTTTACCCGGATACAAGTATTTCTTCTGTTAATCATTGCCCTCATCTTAATCGGCTCCTTGATCGCATTCACCCCTTTCCAGAAGTATTATGTGTTTATCGATAATGAGACTGAAGACATTGCGGCTTATGTGCCGTTGGAAAGCCCATATTTTCAACTAAATTATACGCATTCAATCCATCTGTCCGAAGTTATCGAGAGCTATAAAGTAGTAGACAATGATGATTTGATGATGACAGAGCTAGAGTATGAAGATTTTAACATCGGCATGCCCTCAAATGCAGGAGAAGGAGAGACCTTTGTCGAAAAGGACGGGAAATACTTTATCAAAAATATGACAAGGAAACTTCCAGAGTTCCGGCTGTTTGTAGGAGATGTTGATGCGAATTTGTCATTTATTACTAAAGGGTATCAGCTGGATTTAAAAAGAACGCTTGAAAGAGGTAAGTCGTATACTTTTCGAGTAGAGCGCCTATCCCTATTGCAACTAAGAGAAGGAGTGAGAATTGATGAGTGATAAGTTGCCTCCAGAAGAACGCGAAAAGCAAAAACTTCCGCCTGAGGATGAATCTTACATCTCAAAAGAAAAGCAAAAGGAGGTTTTACAGAAATACGATCCTGAGTCCAACACGCGCGATTTGAGTGGCATGATTAAACATGTGGTCTTTTTCGGGTTATTGGCATTTTCTCTATTCCAGCTATATACCGCTATTTTCGGACAGTATACCGCCTATATTCAGCGGTCGATTCACCTAGGGTTTGCTTTGTCCTTAATTTTTCTATTATTCCCTGCCAGAAAGCGCAAAGGCGTTCGCCATAAAGTTGCCTGGTATGATTACATACTGGCGCTGCTGTCAATTGGTGTAGCCGCCTATTGGCCAATTATGTATGAAGATTTGGTATTCCGTCTTGGACGGGTTACCGAATTGGACTTGATCGTCGGAATTTTAGCAATCCTGCTGACGCTTGAAGCGACGCGTCGGGCAGTAGGTATGCCGATTACAATCATTGCCAGTTTGTTTTTGACATACGCCTTTTTCGGACCCTATTTCCCTGGGTTTTTACGTCACAGGGGACAGGATTTGGACTCAATTGTCCAACTGATGTTCTACACTACTGACGGAATACTGGGAACTCCGATCGGCGTATCGGCAACTTTCATTTTCACCTTCTTGTTATTCGGTTCATTCCTGGTGAAAACAGGAGTAGGGCAGTATTTCAATGACTTGGCCGTATCACTGGCCGGAAATTTGACAGGCGGCCCGGCAAAAGTAGCGATTTTCTCCAGCGCCTTGCAAGGAACCATTTCGGGAAGTTCGGTAGCCAACGTCGTCACATCGGGTTCTTATACAATTCCCATGATGAAAAAACTGGGCTACAAAAAAGAATTTGCCGGTGGGGTAGAGGCAGCAGCTTCAACAGGTGGACAGTTAATGCCGCCGATCATGGGTGCTGCAGCCTTCCTGATGGTGGAATTTATCGGGGGAGTGACTTACTGGGAAATTGCCAAAGCTGCCACAATACCGGCTCTTTTGTATTTCACAGGTGTTTGGATCATGACTCATTTCGAAGCGAAACGGATCGGCCTAAAAGGTCTTTCTCCGGAAGAGATGCCGGATCGCAAAGAAGTATTGAAAAAGATTTATCTTCTGCTGCCAATTGTCGCAATCATCGTATTCTTGCTGATCGGCATTCCGACTATGCAGGCGGCACTTTACGGAATTCTTTTGACGATTTTCGTCAGTGCTTTCAATAAAGAAACACGCTTGAATTTCAAAGACGTCATTTTAGCGCTGGTCGACGGTGCGCGAACGGCTTTGGCTGTTGCAGCTGCAACAGCAGCAGCCGGTATTATTGTCGGCGTAGTCGTAAAGACTGGACTCGGATTGAGTTTAGCGAATGGACTGGTTTCAGCTTCAGGAGGAAATATCCTGTTGACTCTTTTCTTCACGATGCTAGCGGCAATTGTCCTTGGTATGGGATCTCCAACAACTGCTAACTATGTCATCACGTCTACGATAGCAGCACCAGCTATTATCACGCTGTTGATGCTAGATGAGCCAGTTGGAGCAGCTGTGCCGCTTGTGGTCGCTTTATCTGCCCATTTATTCGTTTTCTACTTTGGGATTATCGCAGATATTACACCACCTGTTGCGCTTGCAGCATTTGCCGCATCAGGCATCTCAGGTGGGGAGCCGATACGGACTGGTTTCACTGCAGCCAAATTAGCAGCAGCGGCGTTTATCATTCCGTATATGTTCGTTCTGTCTCCATCGCTCCTGATGATCGATACGACCTGGCCTGAATTGATCTGGGTATTGATCACTGCTTTGACGGGTATGATTGCCATCGGAGCAGGGCTTATCGGTTATTGGTACCGGCAGCTCAACTGGTTTGAGCGCATCATTACATTTGCAACCGGATTGGCTTTGATTTATCCAGAAGGTTTGTCTGATACGATTGGTTCAATTTTGTTCGTGATCCTGTTCGGAATCCAATGGATGGCACGCGATAAGAAACCTGCTAAAACAGCAGAAGCTTAATGAAAGACAAAACCGGTTGGGCTGATGCCCGGCCGGTTTTTTTATTGTTTTGTAATTTTAGTTTATCGAAGAACGAAAAAAGCCATCACCCGAAGGCGATGACTTTTTCAAAGCAAACTTTGTTCCTAAAGCTTGCAGTGGGTTTGGCACCCAATGATTCCTACTGATTTCAAGAAATCATAAGAACTATGGATGTCGAACTTCTTATTAATTGAATCATATATGGTTAATGGCTAAATGTAAAGTTGTTAGAAAGTTTGACGTTTTGAGAGAGAAATCAACTCTTCTTTGAATTGCGGACAGATAAATTAGGTAGAAAAGCCATAAAGATTTTTTTGGAAATGACTTTTAACTTGATTCAGACTTGCTGAATCAAAGGATAAATTTTTATATTTTCTCGAAAAGGATTGCCGTCAGCATATTCGTGGTATAGAATAAGAACATACGTTCCATTTTGAGAGGTGGTAATTATGAAAGTTCTTGAATTACCAGAACGATATATATTTTGCATCGACATGCGCGGCTTTTATGCCAGCGTTTCTGCAGTCGAACTGGGATTGGATCCACTGGAAGTTTGTCTTGCGGTTGTCGGCAATCAGGAACGGAAAGGAAGTGTGGTCTTAGCTGCTTCGCCGATGATGAAAAAAAGGTTTGGTGTAAAAACCGGTACACGGCTTTTTGAAATTCCAAACCATAAGGATATTGTGTTAATTGAACCGAAAATGAAGCTTTATTTACAGAAGTCCATGGCTATCACTGAGTTGTTAGGAGCCTATGTGCCGAAAGAATCGCTCCATATTTATAGTGTGGATGAAAGTTTTATCGAACTTACAGGAACTGAAAAGCTATGGGGGCCACCAACATTCACTATGCGCCGTATTCAGCAAGAGATATTGGATTGTTTTAAATTGCCTTCTTCAGTTGGTGGAGGACCGAACATGCTACTGGCGAAACTAGCATTAGATTTGGAAGCGAAAAGAACGGGATTTGCCTATTGGTCTTATGCCGATGTGGCAATGAAATTGTGGCTTGTGAGGCCTTTAAGCAGAGTGTGGGGTATCGGCTCCCGGACAGAAAAGACTTTGAATAACATGGGGATTTATTCTGTCGGCGATTTGGCCTGTGCAGATGTTTCCATCCTTGAAAATCAGTTTGGCATTTTAGGCAACCAACTGCACCAGCATGCTAATGGCATCGATTTGTCGGATATGGGTTCTCCCTTGATTGAGGGGCAGGTCAGTTACGGGAAGGGGCAGATTCTATACCGGGATTATATACAAGAAAAAGACATCATGACCATCATCCTGGAAATGTGCGAAGATGTTGCGATGCGGACGCGCCAAGCCCGGCGTGCAGGGCGGACCATCCACTTGAGCATCATCTACAGCAAGACGGCTTTTGGCGGTGGATTTTCCCGCTCGCGGTCCATTGATGAAGCCACAAACGACACGTTAAAGATGTACCAGGTCTGTCTGGAAATTTTTCGTGAGCATTTCCAGCATAAACCGGTGCGGCAAATTTCACTGGCCATCAGCAACCTGGAAGAGGAATCATCGATGCAGTTAAGCCTTTTTGATGAAAGGAAGTTCGAAAACAGAAGCCTAGGAGAAGCGATGGACACGATCCGAAAAAGGTACGGTTATTCGGCAATCTACCGGGGCGTATCAGGTACACGGGCAGGCACCGCCATTGCACGAACGAAATTGATTGGCGGACACAATAAAGAATAAGGGAGTGGTCCGATGAAACGCAATAAATACTTCAAAACAGTAGGTGACATCAAAGACCGCGGACGAATTAAGTGGACAGCATTAATGCTGCCAGAGCACGTCGAGATGATTCGGGAATGGTACGCGAAAGATGAACAAGTGCCGAAGCCAGATTTAACTGAAGACGATTTGCAGTTGCTCCAGGAGGAGATGGACATTGCGCTGAAGCGCCAATGCGAAGTTGTTATTCAAAGTTGGAAGGAAGGCATAATCCATGAGCGCAGGGGAACGATTGAGGGCATCGATGTAAGAAGTCGGATGTTGATTTGCGTGGAGTCAGAAAAAAAGTATAGGTTACGAATTGATGAAGTTGTTGCGATTGTCATGGTTGATTGAAAAACTGGCAGCGCCTCCGAAAAAAATGCGCAATCGTTGAAGGGCGCGCGGTTACTCTCATAAATCGAAGGAAATTTTTGTGGTACATCATCATGAATTGTAAGAATGCATTTGGAATGAGTTTTTAGAAAACGGAAGGGAGTTTAAACCTAGGCCCCCATTTCTAAGCAATTTGCTACTGTAAAAGCAGACCACGCAAAACAGGTTATTGAATAAAAATGTTTTTTACCAGTTTGAAAATCGATCATATCTTAGCATCTTGACGAAAAAAGCACAACAAAAAAGAGGCCCAAAGCATAATAGCTTCAAGACCTCTAATTCTTTAAAACATTGATATACCAATGGTTTAATGAGTTTCTTTAGATATGATTCCTACTGGGCTCGAACCAGCGACCTCTACCCTGTCAAGGTAGCGCTCTCCCAGCTGAGCTAAGGAATCTCAATTTCCAGGACAAATATAAGTATAGCTTGTCCACAGAAAAAGTCAATAGTTATCGAGGAAGAAAAAATTGCCCGTATTTGGGGTCATTCGACTAGTAGCGTGTTGGCAATCCACACTGCTTCGTGGAGCTAACCATCCTACTGCCCCACACCTCTAAAGCCAGCATCCTTTGCTTTCTGTTCCGAACAAAACCATTCTTCGGGATTGGTTTGTTCGTAAGAAGAATCGCTTGGCAGGTGATAGATTTTATTGCCGCTGCGATTGATATTGCCTTTAATGTCACAGTCGCCGTTCGCTTGCTCTTCGTTGGAAGAGCTGGCATTTCCGGCAGATTTTTGTCTGTACGCTTCCGAATCAAAGCCCCGTTCAGTCGAATAATTTTCGTATTGCCAGACGCCTGTTTCATTTTCTTTGGCAACTTGTTCCGCTTGCTCGAAGTCGCTGAGGTAGCGAGTGTTTGGAGGGAAGACATAAGCCACTCTCGCCAGGCCAGACTCCAGCATCTGCACCTGGATGCTTTCGCCATCAACATAAATATAAGCCAGCAGCCGGTCATAATCATCGAAACGATCTCCGACATCAAATTCGATCGACACATCACCCGATTCAATCAGCCGTTTGTTCGCTTCAGTAGCTTTCTTGCCAAGGGGCTGTTCGCCGAGTCGCGGGTGATTGGTTTCCGGCGTATCCACCAACAGATACCGCACGGTCACTTCTTCGCCTTCGTAGATGATTTTAATGGTGTCGCCGTCAATGACCTGTGTCACTTCTACTGGAATCTGATCGGTCGTGCCGGATGTGTCAGTCGAATCCGATATACCGCAGCCTGATAGGAAGAATAGGCACAGCAGTATAAGTTTTAGTTTCATAGGGATCCCCGCTTTCATCTCTTTCATATTATATGAACAAACTAACTTCCTTGCAATCAGGCGATTGTTTGCGGAACTCTGTCGGGGGTATCTCTAAAATTTTGCATAACAAAACGTCTTGTTCAATCCGAAAAATTGAACAAGACGCTAAAGTCCGATTAGATCAACTAACACTCAGTAGGGAATAACCCCACTAGGTGGAGTTTCTCTTTATGTACCCAAGCAACAAAAACGGGCAAGCTTCAGCAATTAAAGGGCTAACTCCATTGTTGATGCAGCTTCATCGTAATACAAGAAAGATTCCTCAGTAGTGCTTTCCAGCTTTTCTTTATTGACGCCGACTTCTAATTGGCCTGTGAAGATAGGCTCCCACCAATTTTTTTGTTCATTCATGTGATTTCCTCCTCGAGGGTGTAATGGTATTGTTTGACTATTCTATACCCTTACAGGTTACACTAATAAACAAACGGCGAAAAAAGCCAAAAGGTTTTACAAAGGGAGAGATTTTTAGTGATTTCAATCGGCATCATTGGAGCAGGAATTGTTGGAGAACGAATCATTAAACAAATTCAGCAGGAAAGCCATGTGGAAATAAAGATGGTCTATGATCAACAGACAGAACGTCTTAGTGAAATCAGCGAAACTTACGGAATTCCAATGGCGAAATCAGTAGAGGAAGTGCTGCATGCAGATGTCAACTGGGTTTACATTGCGACGCCACCGGCCTTTCATGCAGAAATCGCTGAACTTGCGGCCAGTGCAGGGATCAATATCCTGTGTGAAAAACCATTGGCACATAATGTAGAAGCCGGCGAAATGATGGCAGTAGCCGTGCAAGATAATCGTGTCCAAACGGCCATGCATTTCCCGTTAATGTATAAGCCGGCAGTTCGTGAAATGGCGAAACGCATCAAAGGGGGACAGATCGGAAAAGTGATCCGTATCGAACTGCAAACCTTCTTTCCGGATTGGCCAAGATTGTGGCAGCAAAATCCATGGATCGGTTCAAGAAGCCAAGGAGGCTTTGTCCGTGAAGTTTTCCCCCATTATTTCCAATTGATGAACCGGCTCTTTGGTGAGCTATCGTTTACGTCCCATCACATCACTTACCCAGAGCAGGCTGAAGAATGTGAAACTGGACTGATTGCCCACGGGCTTACCGCTGAACAGATTCCATTCTTGTTGACGGGTATCAGTAGCATCGGCCAGAAAGAATGCTTACAGTTCAAGGTTTACGGGGAGCAAGGGGTTATGACGCTGGAAAATTGGTCGAATCTCTACGAATCAAGAAAAGGCGAAGATCGTCAATTGATCACTGAATTTGAACAGGTCCCATCGCTTTTTGAGGAAATGGAAAACCAGTCAACTCTTTTGGTCAATTTTGAAGAAGGCCTGGTAGTCCAACGCTATATCGATCATTTATTAGCTGAGTAAGCTTTAGTTCTGAATCTTTACCAGATTTGATCAAAGAAATGCCTTTACATACCGCTGCGTAAAAACCATTGCCGCTGCGTTGCGGAATGTCGACAATCTAAATCATTAACTTAGCTTATACAAGCCCTTAATTGGTATAATGTAGAAAATCAAAGGAGGTTGAAAAGTGAATTTTACAGCAAACGACGTAGAACAAATGATAGAAGAACAGCGTACTTATTTTTATACAGGTGACACAAAATCAGCAGATTTTCGGATTGAACAATTGCACCGGTTGAAAAGTGTTATCCAATCCCATGAAGCGGAAGTAATCGATGCTTTGAAGAAAGATTTAGGCAAAAGCGAATTTGAAGCTTATGCGACAGAAGTCGGTTTTGTGCTCGACAGCATCAGCAGCATGGCAAAAAAATTGGAAGACTGGATGAAGCCTGAACAAGTCAAGACACCCATCCATCTTCAACCCGCTAAAAGCTTTGTCATTCGTGAACCGTATGGCTCTGTATTAATCATCGGGCCTTTCAACTACCCGTTCCAGCTGGTGATGGAGCCATTAATCGGAGCCGTTATTGGCGGGAATTGTGCGGTAGTCAAGCCTTCTGAAGCAACGCCTCATGTGGCAAAAGTCATCCGCACTATCATTGAAGAAGCATTTCCTGCCTATTATATTCGAGTGGTCGAAGGAGAGCGTGAAGAAGTGACAGCCTTGATCCACGCTTCATTTGATTATATTTTCTTTACGGGCAGTGTCAATGTCGGGAAAGTTATCATGAAAGCAGCGTCGGAGCGCTTGACGCCTATTACGTTGGAGCTTGGGGGCAAAAGCCCGGCAATTGTGGACCAGACAGCGAATCTTGATCTTGCTGCAAAACGAATTGCTTGGGGAAAATTGATGAATACAGGTCAAACTTGTGTTGCGCCTGACTATATTTGCGTACATGAGTCCGTCAAAGAAGAATTCCTAAAAAAATTAACAAAAACAATACAAAATTTTTACGGCAAAGATGCACAAAAAAGTCCGGATTACGGGCGTATTGTCAATCTTCAACATTTTGACCGCTTAGCGGAAATTGTACAAAAAGAAGCCAATCAGGTTATTTACGGTGGCAATATGGACCGTAATGATCTGTACATTGAACCTGTGATTTTGGATAATATCGGGTGGGATAACCCGTCGATGGAAGATGAAATTTTCGGACCGATTTTGCCGGTTATCAGCTATACGGACCTGCCACTGCTGCTACGCCAAATCCGTAAGTTGCCAAAGCCTTTATCGGCTTACTTGTTCTCAGAAAATGATCGTGCAACTCGGTTCTTCCTAGACCAATTGCCGTTCGGTGGCGGCTGCATCAACGACACAGTTTCCCACGTTGGCAGCACTTATCTGCCGTTTGGCGGGATCGGCACATCCGGAATCAATTCCTATCATGGCAAATCCAGCTTTGAAACCTTTACACACGCCAAATCGATTTTGAAGAAATCAACTAAATTATCGACAAATCTGGTCTTTCCGCCTTATAAAAATAAAGCGAAATGGATTAAGACTGTATTGAGATAAGCGGCCTGCGGGTCGCTTTTTTTCTGTTTTCAGGCGCCTGCGCTTGTCGGTGTCCAGACTCCGGCGCCCAGATTCTCGGGTCATAAGCCAACCCAGCTGCGTGGCAAAGAACGCCACACTGCTGGTCTGACTTGTGGCTGTCGAATCTACACGGGCGCCTGCGCTCTTCTAAATTCTGCTATTATAAACATTAAGAGGTGATGGCAATGGCAGAACGCATTTTAATTGTCGAAGATGAAAAAAGCATTGCGCGTGTGTTGGAATTGGAATTAAAATTTGAAGGATATGAAACAGGTGTGGCCCATACAGGGGCGGAAGGGTTAATTCAATTTCGAGAGCAGGACTGGGATTTGATTCTGCTCGATTTGATGCTGCCAGAAATTCATGGTCTGGATGTATTGAAACGCATCCGTTCTTCTGATGCGGTGATTCCAGTTGTTTTGCTGACCGCCAAAAACGAAGTGAAAGACAAAGTGGCCGGCCTGGATCTGGGTGCCAACGATTATGTCACCAAACCATTTGAGATTGAAGAGTTGCTGGCGCGGATCCGTGCCTGCCTGCGCTTGTCGAACGGCAACAGAAATTCAGCACTGCACCGTTTCCATGAGCTGGAGATGAACGAAAGTACGCGTGATGTCAAACGCAATGGACGCTTGATTGAATTGACACCACGTGAATTCGCTCTCTTACTGTACCTGATCAAAAATCCGCAGCAAGTACTGAGCCATGAACAAGTGCTGAATGCTGTATGGGGCTATGATTATTACGGAGATACCAATGTTATAGATGTCTATATCCGTTATTTGCGGAGGAAAGTAGATACCGGTGAAAGTTCAACCTATATCCAGACTGTCCGTGGAGTCGGATATGTATTGAAGGAGCACGACAATGAAGCTGAAAAATAAAATTTACATTTCGTCCGCATTGCTGATGCTGGTCATTTTGCTAGTATTGGCCATTGTTATTTATTTTTCCTTCAGCCAATTGACGTATTCAACAGAAGTGGATCAGCTGCAGGCAGAAACAAACGCACTGGTGGCTGAACTCAATGAAACTGAAGCTGCAGATCCCGGAATTGTGCTGCGGGCATATTTACCGGTTAACGGACTTGTCAAGGTAACTCTACCAGAAGGTAATCAGCCGTCACCCATCCAATCCCCGTCAGTGACTGTTGAGCTTCCCGCTGAACTAGATGGCCAGTCCGGAACTGTGGAAGTTGAAGGAGAGCGCTTTGCCTATGGTAAAGCGCCCATCATCTGGACAGACGGCCAAGTAGCTGAATTGACAGTTGCTCAGTCTCTAAGGGAAACGACAAATAATTTGAATACATTGCGCTTGGTCCTGGTAGTGGGGACCTTATTGGCCATGATTCCTGTCATTATTTCCAGCATCGTGCTGGGCAAAATCGTTACATTGCCGATTACGAACCTGACAAAGACTATGATGCGCATCCAGCGCAACGGCCAATTTGAAAAGCTTCCGGTAGAAGGAAAATCACAAGATGAGCTGGCGCAAATGGGCAATACGTTCAATGAAATGATGGGCTTGCTGGAAGAAAATTATTCCAAGCAGGAGGAGTTTGTTTCCAACGCTTCCCATGAGCTGAAGACGCCGCTGACAGTAATCGGCAGCTATGCAAAACTTCTGCAGCGACAAGGCATGCAGGATAAAAAGATCGCAGAGGAAAGCGTGTCCGCCATCCGTGCAGAAACCGATCGAATGAAGGCATTGATTGAACAATTGCTGCACATTGCCCGCCGAAGTGAATCCCAGATGGAGTGGGAAAAAGTGGATGTACTCGAGTTGTTGGAACAAACGGTCACAGCGCTGAACGCATCCTATGACCGTGAATTCAAGCTGATCACAACCGAACAGTCGCTACCAGTCGTTACGGACATTGCGAAGTTCAAGCAACTATTGTACATTCTGCTAGACAATGCACGGAAATACAGCTCCGACAAGGTCGAAGTGGTGGCCAGAAAGAATGGAGATACGGTCATTCAAATCCGCGATACGGGGATTGGCATTCCAAAAGAAGCCGTACCTTTGGTCTTTGAACGTTTTTACCGAGTAGATAAAGCGCGAAACAGAGAAACAGGTGGCTTCGGCTTAGGCCTGGCGCTGGCGAAACAATTGAGTGATTCGTTGAAAGTCGAAATCGAGTTGGAAAGTATCGAACTGCTGGGGACTACGGTATCCATCATTTTCTCAGAGAATTTTAATGTTGATGATGTACACTCAAATCAGGAGGGATTGTGATGCGTAAATGGATGTTAATGGCGTCAACAACGATCTTGTTTGGAGTGGCAGTTTTGGCTTTTCTACTGTTTCCGCGTTCCTCACCGGAAGTTACAGCAGAACAAGCCAATGAAACCGTGATTAGCCAGTATGGAGGAAAAGTGACGAAAAATACAGAGTCCGGAGATATCTATGAAGTGGAATTTCTGCGTCCGGATGGTCTTTATCTAGCGCTTGTCAACCGCCAGAACGGGCAAATAGAAACAATTGAATTGATAAAAAAAACAGAGCCTGCAAAAGAACTCACGGAACAGCAAGCAGAGGAGATTGCATTGGAACGGGCAATTGGAACGATTGAGGGAGTTACTTATAACGAAGAACGTAACGAATATGACGTCAAAGTGATGGAAGAAACGCAGTTGTCGACGATTGTCTTATCCGCAGCTACAGGAGAAGTGCGAAGCATCAGTCAAGAGCCGGTCGAAGCGGCAGCGCCAGCAGAAGAACCAGAGCAGGAACCCGATCGAATCATTACACGCGATGAGGCGGTCAGGCTGGCAAAAAATACGCTAAATGGAGAACTTCAAGAAGTCGAATTTGTGCAGACAGACGATGGTGGTTACTACCTGGTGGAAATTGAAAATGACCAGACTGAACAAGAAGCAACTATTCAAATCCATGCAATCCGTGGCGATACGATGTCAGTGGAGCGGAACGATTGATGCTGAGAATAGTTTCATGGATTTCTCATCAAATTCTCATAAACCCTTAACCTTCTACTCAGAAGAGAAGGTTATTGTAAGAGTAACAACAAATGAGGAGGAGAAATCACATGAAAAAACTAATTTATATTCCGGTAGCAGTAGGGATTTTGGTTTTTGGAGGAATTGTATTGGCAAACTCCCAAACTCCTGCAACAAATCCATCATCTGCAACAGGAGTGGTGACAAATGGAGTACAGGGAGCTTCAACAGCTAAAGAAATGCTCAGTTTTGAAGAAGTTTCAACGAAAGCTTTGGAATTGGCAAATGGCCGCATTACCGATATTGAATTGGACAAAGATGACAGAAGAGTCCACTACGAAGTCGATGTTGATTTTGATGGTTACGAATATGATTTTAAATTTGATGCCTACACAGGAGAAGTACTCGAGCAAAAATGTGAAAAAGACAGAGATAACAATTCCGAGCAATCGAGTGAAGCGACCTCTGTTTCATCGGTCGATCCATCTTCAGCTGTAAGTAATTCAAACAGCAAAACCACTCCATCAAGCGAAGGGCTGATTGGTTCTGAAAAAGCGATTGAGGCGGCTCTAGCCGTGGTAGATGGTACAGTTGAAGGCTTCGAACTTGAAAATGACGATGGTGTTTCATATTATGAAATCGGAATTAAAGATGGACGTTCTGAGCATGATGTCGAGGTCAATGCCAAGGACGGCTCTATCCTAAAAGTCGATTCGGAGACTGACGACGACTATAATGATGACTGGGATTGACCAAAATCGGTTCGCCCGACAAACAGCTAAGGTAAAAAAGACAGAAGGAGAAAAATCTAGTGATTTTTCTCCTTCTGTCTTTTACTTATTCTACTGGCAAAAGAATGGTGGCTACTGTTCCCACTCCCAGTTTGCTTGATATGGTGAGAGCGCCTTTGTGTTCTTGAATGATTTTCTGCGAAATAAGCAGCCCCAATCCTGTACCAGTTGCTTTTGTTGTATAAAAAGGCTGGAAAATTTCACCCAGATCTTTTTCTGAAATCCCATCTCCCGAATCGTTAAAGCTGATAGACAGCATGGAGTCACTTTCAGCCTTCAGCCGTATTCGAATTTCTCCAGGCTCATCCATCGATTCAATAGCATTTTTCAATAAGTTGATGAAAACCTGTTTCATGTGATGTTCTTCTCCATTAACCTGGAAATCTTCTTGCCACTCTTTTTTTATGTTGATGCCATGCATATTAAGCTCTGGACCGAAAAGTAGCAAAATATCGTCCAGTGCACTCTGTATGCTGAATTTCTTCAATGACGAAGCTTGTGGTTTAGCCAAAACCAAAAATTCGCTAATAATCAAATTAATGCGTTCCATCTCAGACTGGATCAAAGCCGTATATTCAGGAAAGCGATGGTCTGGGTCGTGGTGCATCATTTGAACAAACCCAGAAATAACGGTCATGGGGTTTCTGATTTCGTGTGCAACACCCGCGGCAATTTCTCCAGCGAGCTTTAATTTTTCCGATTGTAAAATCAGTTTTTCTGACTCTTTTTGATAACTGATGTCCCGCGATATGATCGAGGTGGCTATAACTTTTTCAGATTGGTCAAAGATCGGTGACAATGTAATCTGGGCGTGAAAGCGGCTGCCGTCTTTTCGGACATCCACAGTTTCCAGAAGAGAATAGCTTTTCCCTTGTTGGACTTCCAATGTTCGCATTTCGACGGCTTCTTTCATATCCTGTGGATAAAGCGGCAGCGTTTTTCCAATGGATTCTTCAGAAGTCCATCCGTACAGCTCTTCGAAAGCGGGGTTTACGGCGATGATTTTATTATTCGAATCGAAAACAGCAATGGCATCTTTGGCTGTTTCAAAAAACAACTGTAGATAGCCTTCTTTTGACATCAGTGCCATTTCCATTGACACATTTTTCATCTCCAATTGCTTCCAATACCGGCTGAAATAAATACTGTGAAGCAAGGTAATCGACAACACCGCAACAAAAAAAACGATGATGGACAATTGAATATAAGGCAGCGGGGCACTTGCAGAAAAGCGGTCAAATACCAATAACAAAAGAAAAAATTCAAAAGAAGTGACAAGGGCAAGCAGGACAATTGGCTTCGTGTCGTTGTATAAAGCAGCAGCGATAATGGGCACGACAAAGAATACAAGTGTTACAGAAGATAAAGATTCGAAATTCAAAATGAAGACATACAGGTTCATAGCAAACAGAATAGCGAATTGAAGCAATCGCTCTTTTAAATTGCTGGAAAATAGCACCAACAATACCAGATAGGATGCTATACCGAAAAATGGGGAAATCACCGCCGAATTCATTTCAACCCATTGATTGAGCAAAAAATGCAAGATGCTTGAAAATCCGTATAAATGGATAAATAATTGGTTTCTTTTGCGGTTGGTCAGATTGCTTTCCATTAGTCACCTCTAATTTTTTGCTTACTAATCTCTATAATATGTTGAACAAATTATTTATAATAGGTACTGTTCTATTGCGGATATTCTATGAACCAGTTCCGCTTTTTTGTGGATTTGCACATAGTGCCTGAGTGGATTGTTGCTCTGTTGCTGCACTGTTCCATCGGGGTTCTCTGCTGGATTGTTTCATATGTCTACTGATTCGTCATTTAATGTTCAGAGAAACTTGGAAGAAAGAGAGGGAGTCGGCAACTCTTGCGGGATAGCGTGAGCTGCGCCCATTAGACTGAACGAAGCAAAGGAAATATAAGCAGAAAACATCCGCTTCGAGTGATTTCTTCAGCTTTGCTTTTCATCAACCGTTATTAGATAGTTCAACGTATTCATCAATTTAAGTCCAATCAAAGAAATCATCTTCCGTATTGCTCCTGAAGTAAATAAAGCCGATATGGAGGAAAACAGTAAGTGAGTATAACTCAGCGGAATAGAATGAATTCAACTAAATACTATAATACTATAAGACAGGACTGTCCGAACATCTTTGATTTTGATATGATTATAAGACCAAGGAGTGATAGAGATGACTTACCAATGGAATCACAGCGAAACGATCGATTTATTAAAAGAAATAGTGGAAATTCCGAGCCCGTCTGGCTATACCATGGACGTCATGGAAAAAATTTGTACTTTACTGGCACAGTGGAACGTCGAATATAGGACAACGCACAAAGGGGCAGTGATTGCCACCATCAAAGGCAAAAATCAACAGCAGCATCGCCTGTTAACGGCACATGTAGATACACTCGGCGCCATGGTGAAAGAAATCAAACCAAGCGGACGTTTAAAGTTATCATTGGTCGGCGGCTTTAAGTTTAATGCCATCGAAGGGGAGAATTGCCTCATACATAAAGCGGACGGTTCAACTGTCTCCGGAACGATTCTGTTGCACCAGACGACAGTCCATGTCTACAAAGATGCGGGCTCAGCAGAACGCAATGCGGATAACATGGAAGTGCGCTTGGACGAAAAAGCTTTCTCGAAAGATCAAGTGCAAAATTTAGGTATTGAAGTGGGAGATTTCGTGTCGTTTCAGCCTAGATTTGAAGCTACGGCGTCTGGTTATATCAAATCTCGCCATTTGGATGATAAGGCAAGTACAGCTTTGTTGCTTCAGTTGGTCAAACACTTTAGCGAAACTGGAGAGCAGTTACCTCATACGACTCATTTCTATATTTCTAATAATGAAGAAATCGGCTACGGCGGAAATTCCAGCATCCCGTCAGAAACTCAGGAATACATTGCTGTTGACATGGGTGCCATCGGAGACGGTCAGGAATCAGACGAATACACCGTTTCCATTTGTGCTAAAGACTCAAGTGGTCCTTATCATTATGGATTGACCCGACATTTGATTTCTTTGGCGCAACGCCATGATATCGACTACAAAGTCGATATCTATCCTTATTATGGATCGGATGCGTCAGCCGCCATCAGTGCAGGACACGATGTCAAGCATGCCTTGTTTGGTCCCGGGATTGAAGCTTCCCATTCATACGAACGCACACATACAGATTCATTAAAAGCGGCGGCAGCATTGCTTCATGCATATGTTTTGTCTCCCTTGGTTTCTTAAGAATAAGGAGAGGTTTTCATGAACAGCAAAGAGTTACTTGCGGCAGTTCCCAATAAGCAGATTAACGGCACATTGCCGGAAACGATCGGGCACCTGACAATAGATTCCCGCGATATTCAAGCCGATTCGATTTTCGTATGTATTGCAGGCTATACAGTGGACGGCCATCATTTTGCACAACAGGCAGCAGATCAGGGTGCTACAGTGATTGTGGCAGAGAAACCATTAACGATTGATAATGCGACGGTCGTTCTTGTCGAAAGCACCTCGCGGACGCTCGGACTATTGGCTGCGAAATTTTACGATTATCCTTCCAAGCTTCTTCACATGATCGGCGTCACAGGAACCAACGGCAAAACCAGTGTAGCAGGGATCCTGCACTCGATGCTCATGGAGCTTGGCGAGAAATCGGCTTTAACAGGAACAATCGGATTTAACTTGAATGGCCAAGTGCATCCATCAGCTAATACGACAAACGATGTATTGACGACACAGCAGATGATTGCACGCGCACGTGATGAAGATTGTTCGCACATGACTATGGAAGTTTCTTCGCACGGATTAATTTTGGGTCGGCTAGCCGGAGTAGAATTTGATACCGCCATTTTTACCAATCTAACGCATGATCATCTGGACTTCCATGGAACAATGGAAGAATACGGCCATGCCAAGAGCCTGTTGTTTTCTCAGCTTGGTCAGGATCTTGCCAACCGGAAACAGGCGATTTTAAATGCTGATGATCCATGGTCCAATGAAATAGCAAAAATGACTCCTCATCCGGTGTACACATACGGGATTCAGAATAACGCGCAGTTCCAGGCGAAAGACATTCAATTGACGCATGAAGGAACAAGATTTACTCTAGATTGCAAAGAAGGACAATTTTCGGTGGCCATGAAGCTGCTTGGTGAGTTTAATGTATCGAACGCGTTGGCAGCAATTGCCGCTTTGTATGCGGAAGGCTATAAGCTGGGTGAAATCCTGACAGCTCTGTCAGCGATCGAACCGGTTGAAGGTCGTATGCAAAAAGTTGAATTGACGGCGCCGATTTCTGTTTTTATTGATTACGCGCATACACCCGACGCCATCGAAAAAGCGATTGAGGCTGTGCAGGATTTTAAAAAGAACCGCATTATTTTCCTGGTAGGCACGGGCGGTAACCGAGATAAAACAAAGCGTCCTATTATGGCTGAAAAAGCGTCGGTTGCAGATTACGTGGTCCTGACAACGGATGATCCGCGCGATGAAAGTTATGACAGTATTTTAGGGGATCTGAAAATCGGCATGACTCATAGCAATTTTGCCTGCATCGGAGACAGAGAAGAAGCGGTCAAGCATGCTGTGCAGCAAGCAGAGACGGGCGACATCGTCATTCTTGCCGGAAAAGGACATGAAGATTATCAGATTATCGGCTCTACCAAATATCCGCATAGCGACAAAGAAATCGCGACACAAGAAGCTTTGAAGAAGTTTCAGTAAAAAAGGAGCCTCCAAAGGCTCCTTTTTTATGCAGTCGTTAAAATTCCTTGTTTTTTTCAGTCCCCTTCTCTAATATGAAGAGAGTAGATTAAAGGAGCGTATAAACATGTCAGACCAATTAAAGAATGAAATTCAAAATAGAAGAACCTTCGCTATTATTTCCCACCCGGATGCCGGGAAAACGACTTTAACAGAAAAACTATTGTTATTCGGTGGAGCTATTCGTGATGCCGGAACGGTCAAAGCTAAAAAAAGTGGCAAGTTCGCAACATCTGACTGGATGGAAATTGAAAAGCAGCGCGGAATTTCTGTTACTTCTTCCGTTATGCAATTTGACTATGCGGGACACCGTGTCAATATTCTCGACACTCCTGGACACCAGGATTTCAGTGAGGATACGTACCGTACGTTGATGGCTGTCGACAGTGCAGTTATGATTATCGACGTTGCCAAGGGGATTGAAGCTCAGACCGTCAAGTTATTTAAAGTTTGTAAAATGCGTGGCATTCCCATTTTTACTTTTATTAACAAAATGGACCGCCAAGGTAAAGAGCCGTTAGAATTAATGGAAGAACTCGAGGAAGTTCTTGGTATCCAATCCTACGCAATGAACTGGCCAATCGGAATGGGTAAAGAATTTCTTGGGATTTATGACCGTTTCAACAAACGCATCGAACCGTTTCGTTCAGAAGGAGAACGTTTCCTTGAACTTGATGAAAAAGGAAAAATGATCGAAGAGCATGAAATGAAAAAGACTTCTTACTATACACAGGCAATGGATGATATTGAGTTGTTGGAAGAAGCCGGCAATGAATTTTCAATTGATCGTGTAAAAAAAGGTCAATTGACGCCGGTTTTCTTCGGAAGTGCATTGGCTAATTTCGGGGTTGAAACATTCCTTGAAACCTATTTGCAGTTTGCTCCTTCACCGCAGCCACGTATTACGCAGGAAGAAGAGATAATTGACCCAATCGATATGCCGTTTTCAGGGTTTATTTTCAAAATTCAAGCCAATATGAATCCAGCTCACCGAGACCGTATCGCTTTTGTGCGGATTGTCTCCGGGAAGTTCGAGCGAGGCATGAACGTGACTTTGACGCGTACTGGAAAAAACATCAAACTGTCACAGACAACACAATTTTTAGCAGATGATCGCGAACTGGTCAACGAAGCTGTTGCAGGAGATATTATCGGTCTTCACGATGTTGGAAATTACCAAATCGGAGATACGATTACGAGTGGGAAAAAATTCCGATTTGAAAGTCTGCCACAGTTTACACCAGAGCTTTTCGTTAAAGTAACCGCTAAAAACGTCATGAAACAAAAACACTTCCACAAAGGAATCCTTCAGCTTGTGCAAGAAGGCGCCATCCAATATTACAAAACACTTCATTTGGAAGAAGTCATTCTTGGTGCAGTCGGGCAGCTTCAATTTGAAGTATTCGAACACCGGATGAAAAATGAATACAATGTAGATGTACGAATGGAGCCAGTCGGTTCTAAGATCGCACGCTGGATTGAAAACGAAGAAGATGTTAAAGAATCAATGTCGAGCGGCCGTTCGATGCTTGTGCGTGACCGTTTCGATAACTATGTCTTTTTATTCGAGAACGAGTTTGCGACACGCTGGTTCCAAGATAAAAATCCGAACATTCGATTATACAGTCTGTTATAAAAATAAAAACCTGCTACTGGCAGGTTTTTTTGTTTTTTTCAAAAAAGTGGCAGATAAGTGAACAAGCTCTGTAAAGTTTGCGGTTGCAAGTTATTTTTCTTATGATAGAAGAATAAGGAAAGAGGGTTGAGCAAGTGAAAATAAGCGATTTTTCGATAAAAAGACCAGTCTTTACACTAGTTATCATGTTTTTGATCATTATTCTGGGAGCGGTATCATTTACTCGTATCCCGATTACGTTAATCCCTGAACTCAATCCGCCAATCGGTGTAGTTGTGACCAACTACCCAGGTGCAAGCCCGACAGAAGTAAATGAAAAAGTGACCAAGCCTCTGGAGGCGAACCTGGCGACGTTGCCAGGCATCAAATCAATTCAATCGAATAGCCAGGAAGGGTCAAATTTTATCCTGCTGGAATTTGATTGGTCAACGAATATAGACGATGTCCAATCAGATATTGCCCAAAGGATCGACCAGACGCCAATTCCTGATGATTCAAATGATCCGCGGTTTTTAAAGTTTGATCCTTCTCAATTCCCGATTCTTCAATTATCTTTGCGTTCAAGTGATCCAGATGCCGACGTGCGTGTAATTGCAGAAGAACTTGAAACGGAACTTCGCCAAACTGATGGAGTAGCTAGCGTCAACATTTCAGGTTCTTTAATAGAAGAAATTCAAATCGAGTTAGATCAGGCAGAACTTGAAGAGCGGGGTCTGCAGCAATCAGATGTTGTACAGCTGATCCAAGCTAACAACATTTCGCTGCCTGGGGAACCGATTGAGACTGAAGATGGACGCAACCTGACAACTCGGATTATCAGCACCTTGACCAATGTAGAGGAAATCCGGGATTTGGTTCTGACCATTGACCCGATAGAAGGCGATAATATCACAATTGGTGATGTGGCGGAAGTCAATGTAAGTGAACGCGAAAGCAATAGTGAAACAAGAACCAATGAAGAGCCGGCTGTCCTGCTGTCTGCACTGCAGGAATCGCAAGCAAATACAGCGGATGTATCAGATGCCTTCCAGGAAAGGCTGGATGAGTTGCTGAGCGAAGAGCGCTTCGAAGGAGTTCAAGCGGATATTCTGTTTGACCAAGGAGACTATGTCAAGCTCGCTATCGGCAATATTGGCCAAACACTGGTCTTGGGTGGTATTTTTGCCATGCTGGTCCTGTTCTTTTTCCTTCGCGGTATTAAGAGTCCAATCATTATAGGTGTAGCGATTCCGTACTCGGTTATCGTTACATTTGTTCTCATGTTTTTTGCCGATTTCGCCTTGAACATTTTAACGTTAGGTGCCTTGGCTTTAGGGATCGGGATGCTGGTGGATAATGCGATTGTTGTTATCGAAAATATTGAACGTCATTTAGCGATGGGCAAGAATGCTAAAAAGGCTGCTTCTGAAGGTGCCAAGGAAGTTTCCGGGGCGATCATCGCCTCTACCATGACTACCGTAGCGGTTTTCATTCCGGTCATATTCATCTCGGGATTGATCGGAGAAATTTTCTTTGAATTCGCTTTAACAATTTCGTTCAGCCTTTTTGCTTCTTTGGCGGTTGCCTTAACTGTCATTCCGATGATGGCATCGAGAATGCTAGGCAAACCAGGCACGAAGCCGAAAGTACAGAAAGACACTTCAAAAAGCGTCAAAGCATTTGAGGGCTCGGTTATTTGGGCATTGCGCCATAGAATCATCGTGTTGTTTACGGCATTGGTGTTATTGGTTGTCGGTGCTTTTGGTGTTATGCAGGTAGGTACAGAATTTATACCGGCTACAGATGAAGGATTTGTCAGTGTTTCTGTCGAACTCGAAAATGGTTCTTCTAGAGCTGCGACTGACGAAGTAGTCAATCTGATTGAAGATGAACTGAAGCTTGAAGAAGAAGTAGATGTCTACGTCAGCTTGATCGGTTCGACTCAGCAGGGACAGGCACAAGGATCTGCGGAATCGAATGTCGCTGAAATTTATGTGAAATTGGTGGATTTGGCAGATAGGGACCGTTCGATTTTTGATTTTGTGGATGACGTGCAGCCTCAGATTCTGGAAACTGTGGGAGAACGTGCGATGGTCAGCTTCAATTTGCAGACAGCAGCCGGCTCCTCACCAAACACCTTATCGTTCACTGTAACGGACACGGATCGTTCGCGTCTGGATGGAGCAGTCGCTGATATTGAGACTGCCTTGGCGGAGCTTCCGGAAGTTACGGAACTGACGAATGACCGTCAGGAAACCATCGATGAAATTCAAATGACCATCAACCGTGAAGCGGCTACTGAATATGGCCTGCCACCGGTTCAAATAGCTCAAACTGTCAATAACATCACGCGAGGGGTTCTAGCTACACAGGTGTTGACAGACAATGATGAAGTTCTTAGTGTTTATGTTGCCTACGAAGAAGGGGAAAGAAACAGCCTAGAAAAGCTCAGGGCTTTATCCCTTCGAACGCCCGCAGGAGAATTCGTGGAGCTTCAGGAACTGGCAGACATTGAAGTTGCCCAGGGTCCTGTCAGCATACAGCGTGTAGATCAGTCGGACAGCGTCTCCTTTACATTGCAGCATCAATCGAGTATCACATTGGGAGACATGTCTGACCAGGTGGATACTACAATCGAAAGTTTGAATCTGGATGAAAATACACTGATTTCATTCGGAGGCGACCGCGAGCTGCTGGATAACTCCATAAACGATATGATGATGGCTGTATTGCTGGCTGTTGTACTCGTCTATATTGTCATGGCCGCACAGTTTGAATCCTTTAAGTATCCATTAGTTATTATGTTCACCGTGCCATTGATGGCGATTGGGGTAGCGATTGCGCTGTTCGTCACTCAAACACCGATCAGCATCACTGCAGTTATCGGTATACTGGTTCTGGTAGGTATCGTTGTCAATAATGGGATTGTGCTGGTTGACTACATCAATCAACGGAAAGAGGCGGGAATGGATTCCTATGATGCCATCGTCACTTCGGTCCATGATCGCCGCCGCCCGATTTTGATGACAGCATTGACTACCATTCTTGGGTTATTGCCACTTGCAATTGGTATTGGAGAAGGGACGGAAATCAATCAGCCGATGGGAATTACAGTAATTGGCGGACTAATCAGTTCGACTCTGCTGTCACTTTACATTGTGCCGATTGTTTACAGCTTATTTGATCGACAAACGAGAAGAATGAATAAAAAGTAAGCCTTCAGGTTTACTTTTTTCTTTTGCGGAAATTTATCGGAAAATTTAGTATTATTAAATAAAAGGAGGTTGAAGCTATGACAGAAGTGGTGTTTACAGGATTTCCAGGGTTTATTGCCAGCCAATTGATCCGACAGCATGCGCAGCAAAACGAATCGATTTCAGCTATCATCTTATCGTCGGAGCGGTCAAAGGCAGAAGAGGAAGCTAAACGGATCCAAAATGAAACCAATTGCCCGACCATTAAGTTGATTGAAGGGGATATTACCAAAGTCGGTCTAGGTCTATCAGAAATTGATAAAGAGTATCTTAAAGGAAAAAAAGTGACCTTCTGGCATCTCGCTGCCATCTATGATTTGGCAGTTCCAAGAAATCTTGCGTGGAAAGTCAATGTGGAAGGAACTCGCCACGTCAACGAGTTTATAGCAGAATTGTCTAATCTGAAGCGTTATGTTTATTTCAGCACCGCGTATGTAGCAGGAAATCAAGAAGGAACTATTTACGAAGATCAGTTAAAGCGTCCGGAAGCCTTTAAAAACTTTTATGAAGAAACCAAGTTTGAAGCGGAATTGCTGGTGGACGAAATGAAGAAGACAGTTCCTGTTACAATTATCCGGCCCGGCATTGTCCGCGGCCACTCGGTTACAGGTGAGACAATCAAGTTCGATGGTCCGTATTTTTTCCTGAATCTGATTGATCAGATCAAGTTCCTGCCGATCATTCCATTTGTCGGGCGTTCCAAATCCTACATAAATGTCGTGCCGATCGATTATATTTTAGAGGCATCCAGTTATCTCAGCACACTGGAAGCAGCAGCTGGCCAAACCGTCCACTTGACGGATCCCAATCCTCATCCCGTTGAAGAAGTTTATCGCAGCATGGTCTATTTGATGACCGGCAAGAACCCAAATGGACGTATGCCCCATAGCCTGGCTAAATTGTCTTTGTCTATCGCTCTAGTAAGAAGAGCATTAGGTGTCGAAAAAGAAACCTTGGACTACTTGACGTGGTCAGCTGATTTTGACACTCGAAATGTTGAAAGGCTGCTGGCAGGAAGCGGCATACGCTGCGCTGATTTTCTGGAGACCATGCCAGCCATGGTGCAATTTTACAATTTGTATAAAAAAGACAAAAAATTTCAAATTCCGATCATTTAAACTACTACCTAAATAAAAATGATGCTATACTGATATTACAAAATAATACACTTTGACTTTCAGTCAAGGGGGAGTAGCTATAGGGAAAACTATTTCACAGTCGTCAATACATGGTTAGTAGCCATCGGTTGTGATAGCAAAAGAAATTTGCTTAGCGAGACCTTTGCCTTTATTTAGGCATTGGTCTTTTTTGTGGTCAAAAATAGGAGGAGAAAACTGAATGGAAGCAATAATATTGGAGTATGCTTGGGTCTTATTGGTTTTAGTAGGGCTTGAAGGGTTGCTTGCTGCAGATAATGCAGTAGTAATGGCGGTAATGGTCAAGCATTTGCCGAAAGAACAACAGAAAAAGGCCTTATTTTATGGATTGGTGGGAGCTTTTGTTTTCCGCTTTGCAGCATTGTTTATGATTACACTGCTGGTTAATATCTGGCAGATCCAGGCACTCGGTGCGGCTTATCTATTGTTCATTTCAATCAAGAGCATATATGATCAGCACAAAGGGGATACGAACGAAATTCTTGAAGGCGTTGATGCAAAACCTGAGAAAAAAGGTTCAAGCTTCTGGATGACGGTATTAAAAGTCGAATTGGCTGATATTGCTTTTGCCATCGATTCCATGCTTGCAGCAGTAGCTTTAGCGGTAACATTGCCGTATTTAAATGTCTTCGGTATGGCTGATATTGGCGGCATCAATTCAGGCCAGTTTATGGTCATGCTTGCCGGTGGATTAATCGGTGTAATTATCATGAGATTTGCAGCACATAAATTCGTGCAGTTGCTCGAAAAATATCCACAACTCGAAACAGCTGCTTTTGTTATTGTTGGTTGGGTTGGAGTGAAATTATTGGTCATGACATTATCTCACGAAAATGTAGGTGTATTGCCATATGACTTCCCACACTCTACGCCATGGACACTTATCTTCTGGACAGTATTGCTCGGCATCGTGGTAGTAGGTGGAATCTTGGGAGTCAAGCAAAATAAAGAAGAAGCCAAGGCACAAGAAGTAAATTAAAAAGACACTCTAAGTAGAGAAAATGAATAAAAGGTGCATTGAAGCCAATTCAATGCACCTTTTTCTGTAATCTTTTTGATGTGAAACATGAGTATAGTGATCTATTAGAACCAACCGACTAAAGAACAGCTTTACAAGCGAATAATTGTAGGAACGGAAAAATCTGCCTCTTTCCAATCTTATTCTTCAAAGTTACAATCAAATAAGCAGTGACTTTGAGAAGAGGTGAATGGTGTGCTTTTGTCATCATTAAGTGGGAGATTCGAACGTGTTGAAAAATCCGATACTGAAATAATGGTATTACAAGCACAGAGCGGCGACGAACAAGCGCTGAACGATTTGCTTTTTTCATATTCACCTTTTATGAAAAAAGTGGCATCTCAAGTATGCAAACGATTTATCGATGATCATGACGATGAATACAGTGTCGCGCTTTCTGCATTCAATGAAGCTGTACAAAAATTTGATCAAATTCACAATGCATCGTTTCTGACTTTTGCACATATGGTCATTCGCAGACGCGTCATTGACTTTATACGCAAGGAAAGCCGTCAGGCTGAATTCAGTCACGATTTCATGCCGGCGATTGACCCAGAATCACACAACTGCGTCGCAGATCATGCCGCTTCCATTGCCTATACCATAAAGGAACAAGATAAAAAAAGACGTGAAGAAATTTACTTGTACGAAGAAAAGCTTCAAGAGTATGGCTTATCGTTCGGGACGCTGGTCAAAGTATCGCCTGTCCACCAAGATGCACGCAAGACCTCCATTCAAATTGCTCAGTTAGTGGCTGAAACGGATGAATACAAGCATTACTTGATGGATAAGAAAAAGTTACCGATTAAGGAAATTGAAAATCTGGTAAAGGTTTCCCGTAAGACAATTGAACGCAATCGAAAATACATAATTGCAATGGCATTGTTGCAAATGAGCGATCTGCATTTCTTAAAAGATTATTTGAAGGGGTGGTTAAACTAATGCGGATAAAATCAGGAATATGCATTGAACTAAACCACGACCACTCAATTTTTTTGATAAAGAATGGACAATTTGTTCTAGGAACACCTGCTAGCAACTCTTCAATAGGAGAAGAAGTAAGTTTTTATCCGTTAGAGAAAAAACGGCTGCTTCACTGGAATCCCGTGATGGCACCTGTATTAGCAGCGGCGGCTGTCTTTATTCTGTTTATGTCTGCTTTGTTGTTCCCTGAGGAAGAGGCATTTAGCTATGTGCAGGTTGAAATTAATCCGGGCATTGAACTGGGAATTGATGACCGATATGAAGTAGTGTCTATCCGAGATTTGAACAGCGATGGAGGTGAACTGATTGATCAACTTGATGATTGGGAAAACGATTCCCTCTTCGATGTGTTAAACCGCGTGTTTGAACTGGCTGTTACCGAGCAGACTAAACAAATCGTCATCACTTCTGTTGGAGAAGACAGCAGTGAGTCTGAACAGTCTATAGAGAAAGTCGTCCTAGCGGTTTCTTCAATTGTGGAAAGCGATAAAGTAGCAATTCAGATGAAGGAAGCTACGAGGGAACAATGGCGTCAATCTAAGAAAAATCTTATACCGGTCGGTCAAATGATTGAAAAGGCTGAGACTTTGAAGGTCCAAAGAAATTCTGAAGTACAAGAACCGGTCAGAGAAACAGATGAGATGCCTGCTCCTAAAGAGAGAAAATCGATTGATAATCAAGAAACACCAAGCGAGAGGGAGACAGAAAATAAGTCTACCGAAAAAAATGACAACGCAAAAACAAATATGCAAAATGAAAATAAACCAGCTGAAAAAAAGAAACAAATTACTCCTGCAGTAAAAGAAAAAGTAGTTCTTCCAGCAGCAGAAAAGAAAAAAAACGATCCATCTCTGAAGAAAGAGCAACAGCATAAAACACCAAAGCAAAAGGATAAAAGGGATGAATCTTTAAGTAAAACCAAGAATACTGCTCCAGTGAAAACGAAAGATAAAGAAAAGCCGACAAATCGTGAGCTGAAAGAAAAGCCAGTCGAGAAAAAAAAGCAGAAACCCCTTCACAATAAAGAGCAGAAAAACAGTGAAGCAGCGAAACAGCAGAAGAAAAAGGAGGCATCCACTGGCAGCAACCCTGCAGTGAAAAAAGAAATAAAAACTCCACCGGGACAGCAAAAGAAAAAGCAACAAGCTGATGATGCTCCTGTTAAGAAAAAAGAGCAGAAGAAAGCCGGAAACTTCCCTAAAAAGGAAAGAGAAAAAGAGGATAAAAAGAAAGAGTAGAAGAAGTTCTTCTGCTCTTTTCAATTTTTGGATGCTGATTTTGGAGAATGAATGCTTCATTTATAAAACAATTGCTGAAAACTCAGTGCTCCTGCAACTCAGCAAAATCCAGAAAAATGCGAAAAAGAGTCTTCATCAAGAGATTGCTTCAGACATGCTCGCTCTAAGTGGTTTTAAAAGCAAATTCTTTAGTGTCGCATAAATAGATTTTCGATTTCTCTTTCTTTTTGTCTATTCTTTTCATAGAATGAGGAGAGAGTAAAACGCTGAAGGGAATCCATGTCTTATGAATAGATCATTTCAAAAAGTAAGGAATCTTACACCTGCCCAGGTAATTGTTTCGTATTATTTTGTGGCAATTGCTGTTTCATTCCTATTGTTGAGGTTGCCAAATGTCCATAAACCAGGGATGACCATCTCTTTAATTGATAGTTTGTTCACCGCAGTAAGTGCGGTGAGCGTAACTGGTTTGACAGTCATTAACGTTGTTGAAACCTATACGGTTTTTGGCATCGTCGTTTTGATGTTTATTTTGCAGTTAGGCGGAATTGGCATCATGTCGATCGGTACGTTTTTCTGGCTGCTCGTCGGCAAACGCATCGGCTTGCGTGAGCGTCAGCTGATCATGGTTGACCATAATCAGTCGAGCATGTCCGGTGTCGTTAAACTAATCGTTGAAATCGTAAAAATCCTATTGCTGATTGAAGCGATAGGAGCGATTATTCTGACAGTTTACTTTACCCAGTATTTTCCAACATTCCAGGAAGCGTTGCTACACGGAGTTTTTGGATCCATTACAGCCACGACAAATGGAGGTTTCGATATTACGGGAGAATCGCTGATGCCTTATTTTAATGATTATTTTGTCCAAATCATTAATATGATTCTCATCATTTTAGGAGCTATTGGTTTTCCTGTTTTGATTGAAGTAAAGGAATTCCTGTCTAATAAACAAAAGTATTTCCGCTTCTCTTTATTTACGAAAATCACAACAAGCATATTTGCGATTTTGCTGGCCGTCGGAGCCATTGGCATCCTGCTGCTGGAATCGTTCAATGCATTTAGAGGGATGAGTTGGCACCAGTCTGCATTTGCAGCAATCTTTCATTCTGTTTCATCGCGTTCTGGAGGTTTGGTAACTGTAGATATTACACAATTCAGCGATGCCACAAATGTTTTTATGAGCGCATTGATGTTTATCGGTGCTTCACCAAGTTCAGCGGGAGGCGGGATCCGGACCACGACTTTTGCCATCGCTTTTCTGTTTTTAATCAATTTCGCACGTGGAAAGAACACCATACAGATATTTAAGCGCGAAATCGAACTGATTGATGTTTTTCGTTCTTTTGCCGTTATCTTTCTGGCAGTCTCCATGGTGCTGGCTGCGACCATTACCTTGCTCATCACGGAACCACAGGCAACAATCGTGGAAATCATGTTCGAAATTACTTCGGCGTTTGGTACATGCGGAATGTCACTGGGCATAACCGATGATTTGTCGGACACCGGGAAGTTCATCATCATGGCTTTAATGTTTGTCGGACGAGTCGGTTTGATTTCATTCCTATTTACGATTGGTGGTAAAACAGACCCGACAAAATTCCATTATCCGAAAGAGCGTGTAATCATTGGCTAAAGGCATAAATAGATTCTAGAAGATGTTATTCAAACTTAAAAAGACTATAATTAGTGCAATGCAACTTAAATAGTGGAAAGAGTGGATAGAATGAATGAAGAGATCAAACAATCACTGAAATTATTTATTGTACTGTCGCGTGCACATAAAGCAATCACCGAACAGACAAATCATTTTTTTCAAGCAAGCGGAGTGAATCCGACTGAATTTGCAGTCTTGGAGCTTCTATACCATAAAGGAAAACAGCCTCTTCAAAAAATAGGAGGCAAAATCCTTCTGGCAAGCGGGTCCATCACATATGTGATCGATAAGCTTGAAAAAAGGGGCTATATCACGCGTGCTAATTGCCCAAGTGACCGTCGTGTGACTTATGCTGAGATATCAGAGCAAGGCAAAGAGTTTATGGCACAGATTTTTCCGGAACATGAAAAAAAGCTACACGAACTGACGAATGCGTTGTCAAGCGAAGAAAAAGAGCAAGCGATTGAGTTGATGAAGAAACTCGGTTTATCGATCAAAGACTTATCCTATTAAATGGAAAAAAGGCCATCCGAATTCCGGATGGCCTTTTTGTCGTTTTGGGTTATTGTTCTAGGTGTTCAATAGAGCTTCCCATGACGATAAAGTCTTCGGTGGCATTGACAGTGCTGTCGTCAAAAAGCGTCAGACGCACCAAAAGATCTTCTTTTTCAAAAACAATGCCGGTTACAGTACCTTCCGTGCTTGGCACTTCATAAGCCGTAACCTGTTCAAAAACAGCTCTATCGAAATCCATAACTTCAGTAGGCTCTTCATCGGGATTGACGGCTTGAAGGGTTTGTTTCATATTTTCTTCAGCAGCCGCAAAATCGACTTCTCCAGGAGCAAATGCCTCGATACGCATGAAGACAGCTGAATTATCTATTGCATACAGTGCATCTTTTTTCGGTTCTTCTGCTGTCAGGTCATAGCCATCTAGCACATATAATTCGTAATTTTGTTCTTCACTCTGTGTAAGTGTGCCAGCAGGTTCAGCTTCTTCTGAGCTATCACTGGTATCCGTCGTTTCTTCCGCTGCTTCTTCAGTTGGTACATTGTCATTTGTGTCTTCTTCAGACGTAGTACCTGTGTCTTCTTCTACAGCAGTATCTGGCGTTCCGCAAGCTGTCAGCAAGACGCCGATTGTTAGGAAAGATGATAAAAACAATAAATTCTTCTTCATAAAAAAATTCCTCCCTATCGATTTGTCTAGTAGACGTTCGAAAGGGAAGAATGTTTCACTTTATACAGGCAGTGGCAGGATCAAGAACAGCAGAACGATCATGATAAGATGGGCAACGATGATGACAGGCAAGCTTCTTTTCCATTCATAAAGCAGTCCTAAAATCAGCCCAGCTGCAATACCTGCCACCACACCAGGCCAAAATCCGCTCAATGCCAGTGCCAAACCGAAAAGAATGGCACTGCTTAAAACTGAAAGTGGTGTGGAGACATATTGCTTCAACTTTTGCTGGACCAAACCTCTCCAGAAAATTTCTTCACCCGGAACGATGATAAACATCAAAAGGAGATAATGCCAAATCGAGACAGGCGCAAATGCCGATAAGAAAGAATCGACAGGTCCCGATATGTTGAAAGGAGACAGAAGAAGTAGTTGGAATCCGGCAGCTATAATTCCATACAAGAGAGTTCCATAACCCAAGCCATAAACCAAAGATTTCCAAGTGACAAGTTCGTCATAAATTTTGACGAAAATAATAGCAAGAGACATTAAAATCAGCATTGCAAATGTGTACATATACCAAAAAATGGCAGTATTTTCAAAGGCTAAATTATATAAAAAGAAAGCCAGGGGCAGCATCAAAATCAAAGGATGCTGTTTCAAAAAGTTAATCATGTAAATCCTCCTATAAATTGAAAACGGGCCCACTTTATTGATAGCGGCATGGACAAAGGTGTCCGACTTGTTTTCTTGCTGTATACTATTGCCAAGTACAGATTTTCGAAGTCTGTCTGAAATGGCTTCAAATTATACTTGCTGAATACGATATTTATCATTCGTCTAGTATTATAACAGAAGGATTCATCAAAACTAAGTCAAAAGGAGAACTATTCATGATTGACTACAACCAGCAACTCGAAGAATTGAAAAAAAGGGAAATCGAATCTATTACGATTGAGAAAGAAAATTTTCTGGATTTCCGCAATATATTGATTGCACGAGAAGATTTCAAGCATTTTAGAGGCACAGCTCATCATCATGGAAAGACCGTTTATACGTACACAGAAGAACCGTCGAAATAACCAAGCATAAATGCAAGCGGAGGGGACAAAATGGAGAAGTTAACGCAGACCAAAGCGCAGTTAAATAAGTTGGTAGTTGGCAGAGAAAAAGAAATTGATTTTATGCTGATTGCTTTGATTCAAGGGGGGCATGTACTGCTTGAAAGTGTACCAGGTTCAGGCAAGACCTGGATGGCTAAAGCATTTGCCGGGTCGTTTGCCGGCCAATTTCAACGAATTCAATTCACACCGGATGTTTTGCCGTCAGACGTGACAGGCATTCGCTTTTTTAATCCGCAAACCCAGGAGTTTGAATTGCGAGCGGGTCCGGTGCAAACCAATTTACTGCTAGCTGATGAAATTAACCGTGCAACGCCACGGACACAGTCAAGCCTTCTAGAATCGATGGAAGAAAAACAGGCGACTATTGATGGTGAGACCATACAATTGCCGGATCCGTTCATTGTTATTGCTACCCAAAATCCTGTGGAATCGCAACAAGGAACATTTCCACTTCCTGCAGCTCAGTTGGATCGTTTTTTGTTCCGTTTGGAGATCGGTTATCCTGCATATGAAGAAGAGCTTTCCATCATCCGGAATTTCCGAGATAATGTTTCCCATAAAAAAGAAATTTTACCGATTGCTTCAGTTGAAGATGTCCGGACGTGGCGAGTTGAAGCTGGCAGAGTGGCGGTCCACGAAGATATTGAGACGTATATTTTAGCGCTAGTCCGGGCAACCCGTGAGCACCCGTCAATTGAACTCGGCTTGAGTTCGAGAGCTGCCTTAGCACTTGTTCATGCAGCTCAAGGGAGAGCGTTTATGGAAGGACGAAGTTTTGTGACGCCTGACGATGTCAAATACATACTCGAACCTGTAGCAGTCCACCGTTTGATGCTGACGGCTGAAGGGATGCTTGTCCACGAACCTGCAGCTGTTTTACACGAAATCTCAAATTCAGTGCCTTCTCCGGTAGAGGCTTTTTAGATGGTGTGGATACGTCATGATGACGATACGAAAAATATGAAATGGGTATTAGGCTTTTTAGTTGTCTTGTTTTTTATGGCGATGGCGTTTTTGCAGTTTACAGCTGCAGCTGTCATTGTTTTTGTAGCGGCCGTGGTTGGTTTGCAATTGCTTTACTCGAATCGAGTCGGAAAAAAATTAATGTTTCAAAACAGTCGAATACGCAAGCGTGTGCTGTACGGAGGAGATTCTTCTTGGAAACTCATTTTTAAAAATGATGGCTTGCCGATTTGGGGCGGCCAATTGAAGATCTGGTTTCACGATGCTGTGGAACCAACAGGCGAAAGAGTTGCAAACTTTGGAGATTTAGTAGAGCTTGATCTGCCTTTTACCATCGGCAGCAAACAGACGATTGAAATTGATGTGCCTATCAGCGGGAAAAGAAGGGGACTGTCACGCATTAAGAAAATGGAAGTGCTGATTCCACATCCGTTCGGAGAAGGCAGCATGACCCTTGAGTACCAGCCCATGATCCTGCATGAACAACTGGTATTTCCAAAACTTCAGAAATATCCTTTTGGTTATACACCGTCCCGTCAGAAACCAGGTCAATTCAATTTGCAGCATTCTCTGTTTGATGATGCCTTTCAGCCAGTTGGGACGCGCGATTACGTCTCAACTGATCAATTCAATCAAATCCACTGGAAAGCCAGTGTCAGAATGCAAAACTACCAGACCAAAATCTTTTCACAAGTAGCCAATGAATCGATGCTTTTTGCACTGAATGTTTCTGCGCATTACGGTACCATCTACGATCTGGAAGAGCGGATCGAAGAATTGGCGTCCTATATTGAGAACTGCTTTAGCGCGGGAGTTCCTTATGCATTGGCAGTCAATATCCGTTCAGCCGGTAAAATGCCTTATTTATATTTGTCTACGGGACTTGGGCAAAAGCAGCGGCAACAAGCATTAGAGTTGTTATCGGTTATTTCGAAAAACAACGCTACGCTCTCTTATCGTGCCATGCTGGGTCATTTGGATATCCATACAGACCTACCTTATACGACCTACCTATTGACCGATGAGCCGCTTGAAGCCATACGCTTTATCACCAAATGGGGCGGCCAGACGGAATTGACTGTCCTGCCAGGAAGAAAGGAACGTGATCCGGCATGAAGTCACGTTTAATATCAGCCATCTACTTTATGCTGGATGCTTTCATTATTTCTCTGGTATTGGTGTTTGTTTCTAAGGAAGCGGCGGCATTGCCGGTAGTTTGGAACTGGTTGTTAATAGCTTTGCTGGCATCATGCATTTCCTTTATGCTTTTTTCTAGGTACTCTTACCGACTGGTATGGGTAATCGGCATTTCTATTGTTGCGGTATTTGGCATGTGGATAACGGGTATTTCATTGTGGCTGGCGCTGATTTTAGGTATGCTAACTATTTACCTGCTCCATGGGCGCTATTCGGTTCTCAATGAAGAATTCAATCATGGCCATCATTTTTTGATGAAGTTTACGGTTGTTTTTAGTATCTGCTGGATTATACTTCTGCTAAATCCTGAAGAGCAGACAGGTCGCTTGCTTTTCACTATTGTTCCTGTTGTAGTGCTGTTCTATGTGGCTTCTCATCTGCTGTATGGTTACCTTCATTCCAGGGAAGACGGTGCGAAACTCAGTCAAGCGGCTGGTGCATTTGGTATTGTTTTCAGTATTTCTGCCTTAGCGGCAATCAGCACTTTCTTTGTTGCAGAAGAAGTCCGGAAATTGGTAGGTTGGGCTGCAGGCGGGGCAATTCGGATTGTGTTTTGGCCACTCGCTTTGTTACTTGAGCAGGCCAGTAAATTTTTGTCTGGCTTATCGACAGAAGGAGAAATGCAGGAAACGATAGACAAGCTTGGGCCGGAAGAGAAAGCAGCGCAGAACGATACTACAGCAAGCGAGACAATGCCGACAGATTTTCCAGTTGAAATGCTTTTGGGGATTGTCGTGCTGGTATGCGTAATTGCACTTGTGTTATGGCTGAGGAAAGTAAAACCCGATTCAGAAGCGCCGATGCAAGAAAGTTTAAGCAGCATCAAAAGGCATGACCATCAATCTTCAGAACAGCATATGCCGACTACTTACGCATCTTGTGGCACTAACATGAACTTGCACCAAATCAGAGAAGTTTTTCGTGATCTTGAGCAAATGGCAAAAGAGCAGGACTTGGGACGGAAAAATTACGAGACGGTCCGCGAGTGGATAACACGAGTGCAATGGGATGTCACAGACTCCTTTTACAGGACCTATGACCGAGTCCGATATGGGGATAAGCAATTGCCCGGGTCCCAGGCCACGGACTTTATTAATGAAATCGAAAAAATAAAAGGCAAATATTTAAAAGAAAATGTTTAAAGTGCTTTCAAGGAGGGCATAGTATACTTGAACACAGCAACATTCTCATTTCCCCCTTTTGTGGTCGGTCCGTTTACGGATCGGCTTCTTTTTTTTTGCAATTGCAGAGTGACAAGAACCTGTGGCTTCTTTCCTTTTTGGTTACAAGAGTGAATATCCTGAAGATTTTTGCTAAACTGATGGTATACAGAAGGAGGAAATACATATGAAGCTCGGATTTATCGGTACTGGAGTTATGGGCAATAGCTTGGTCAAACATTTACTAGAGCACGAGCATGAGGTTTCCATTTATACACGAACGGCTAAAAAAGCAGAAAACCTTGTGGAAGCAGGTGCAGTTCTTGTTGAATCGCCTAAGCAGGTGGCTGGAAATAGTGAGATTATTTTCACCATGGTCGGTTATCCATCTGATGTAGAAGAAATCTATTTTGGTGAGAAAGGCATTATTCAACATGCAAAAGCAGGATCTGTGCTGGTTGATATGACAACTTCCCAGCCGCGTTTGGCGCAACGGATTTTTGAAGCCGCTGCTGAAAAAAGTCTTCATGCTTTGGATGCACCGGTATCAGGCGGAGACATCGGTGCTAAAAATGGAGTTCTGTCTATTATGGTTGGCGGTGAAAAAGACGTCTTTAAGAAAATTTCTCCACTACTCAACCTATTCGGTGAAAATATTGTCTTCCAAGGTCCTGCTGGTTCAGGGCAACACACTAAAATGTGTAACCAAATTAATATTGCCAGCACTATGATTGGAGTTTGCGAATCACTAATCTATGCAAAAAAAGCCGGCCTTGATCCAGAGCGTGTTCTGCGATCTATTTCTTCCGGAGCAGCCGGTTCATGGTCACTGTCAAACCTAGCGCCGAAAATGATCAACGAAGATTTTCGTCCTGGCTTTTACATCAAACATTTCATCAAAGACATGAAGATTGCAGCAGAAGAAGCAGAGAGCTGGGGATTAAAGTTGCCAGGACTTCGTCTGTCCTTGAGTATGTACGAAGAACTAGCGGCTCAGGGGTATGAAGACAACGGGACTCAAACTTTAATTCAACATTATAAGGAATAAGAAAAGCCGGAACCCGTGGAGGTTTCCGGCTTAATACTCATATTAATCAAAATAAGATTTTTTTGGTGAATAAAACCGATCGATCTGACGGGGTTGATAGGATTTGGTGGAATTAGAGACTGCCGCTTCTTTTTTTTGTGGTTCCAATCCAGTCAGAGTCCGTAAGATTTCTTTCGCCACTTTCAAATTCATTCGGCTGGGAGGATTACGGTACGTATCGTCCAGATGGCCCAAATGTTCGAGTGATGAGAAATCTTCTTTTTTCGGAAGCGTATGAAAATAGTAATTGCCACATTTTACGAGGACTGAAGATTGTTGTTGACTTTTCTGAGGGTTTTTACTGAAGTGCAAACCAATTTTATGGGCGCGCTGCGTTTCAATCATTAGATTTAAAGCTTCTTTTTTCAGCGCATACAAATATTGATTGTCGGGAGCGGTTTTTGCGTGTCTGTTAACCGTGAAAATGGCTTGTGCGATATCTGAATCTGACTTGGTAGATGACATGTACTCATTCCTTTCATTCAAAATAATGGTGGTTTCGATACCATCATATCAAAATTACTAGTCACTGTATACTGAAGGAGTGCATGCAATAAAAAGGAGAAATCTGCGACTCTGTAGAACAGTAATGTAGTATAAGTTGAACTAAAAGGGGCTTCTCTTTTTGCCTTGCCTTATACAGCCTGTAGAAGGCAAGGCGTGCAGTCAATAGATTGTGATTATTATTCGGTGCCAGTTCGGCAGACTAGCGGCAGGTGAAAATTATTCGTTCAATGTAAGTAATCTAATCTAAAGGGGATGTTTGCATGTTTACGGATCAAACAATTATTGTTACAGGCGGCTCGAGCGGCATGGGGCTGCATATGGCTAAGAAATTTGCTTCAGAAGGGGCCAATGTCGTCATAACAGGACGCGACATGGAAAAACTTAACGAAGCTGTGAAAGCGATTTCAGGAGATCGCGGTTCAGTTGAGGTATTTCAAATGGATGTTCGGGAATCAGAACATGCCAAAGCGATGGTGAAATTCGCTCATGATAAGTTTGGAAGAGTGGACGGGCTGGTCAATAATGCCGCTGGAAATTTTATTGTCCATGCGGAAAAATTGTCGCCGAATGGCTGGAAGTCGGTAATTGATATTGTCTTGAATGGTACCTTTTTCTGTTCTCATGCGGTTGGCAACTACTGGATTGAAAACGGCACTAAAGGAAATATCCTGAATATGCTTGCGACTTATGCCTGGAATGCTGGAGCCGGAGTTGCACATTCAGCTGCTGCTAAAGCAGGTGTCATGTCGTTGACGCGAACACTCGCTGTTGAGTGGGGAACGCAATTTGGCATCCGAGTTAATGGGATTGCACCTGGTCCGATCGAGCGGACTGGCGGAGCAGATAAACTTTGGGAATCCGAGAAAGCGGCAAAGCGGACTTTGGAATCGATTCCTCTTGGCAGACTGGGTAAACCTGAAGAAGTGGCCGAACTTGCAGCTTTTATCATGTCGGAGAAAGCCGCTTATATGAATGGAGAAATCGTTACTTTGGACGGTGGCCAATGGCTGAATAAATTTCCTTTTTAAGTAAATTTGCACAGCAATTAAATAGTTTCAGTAATCCTGATGTGTTATGATGAAATTTGAATGGATGGCATCTAAATACAGAGGATGCAAAAGGAGTAGAGTACATGATTTCATTACCAAGCAGAGATTTTCTGGATACACCAATCGAAGACTATATCATTTCTTCTGAAAAAGTTGCACATGTCCAGATGGGCAATAGTGCTGAACATGCATTGCTCGTTCTGACAAAAACAGGCTATTCAGCCATTCCGGTACTGGATTTGAAATACCGCTTTTGCGGCTTGATCAATGCACAACGGATTACGGATGCAATTCTTGGAATGGATCATATAGAATACGAACGGCTTTCTGATATCCCCGTAGAAGATATCATGGAGAAAGATCTGCCTTTGATTCACGTCAACGAACGTTTTCAAAAAGCGCTTGATATGGTCATTAACCAAAATTTTCTATGCGTCATAGACGACGAAGAAATGTTTATGGGGATCTTGACGAGGCGCGTTGTGTTGAAGCAGCTCAAAAAGCAAATTTATCAGCTAAGAAGGTAAGCCTAACAATAATGGGAAAGGTCTCTTTTTAGAGGCCTTTTTTATGCTTATAAAAGGTGAAAATCAGTTCTATCTACAACGAACTAGATTCTAGCGCCTAGATTTCAGGGTCATAAGCCAATTTGATTGTGCGGCCGAACTATGCCGTTTCGCCAAATTGGCTTATGTCCGTTAAATCTACAAAAGCGCTTTCGCTTTTAATGTCAGTCGAAAAGAGGTTTGTTTAATGGATAAAACAAAAAGGCCACTGGTCTTGGCTGCTGTCATGCTGGCGATGTTCGTAAGTGCAGTCGAAGCGACCATCGTTTCGACTGCCATGCCAAGCATTGCTTCTGAACTAGGCGGGTTCGCGAAATATAGCTGGGTATTTTCTGCTTATTTGTTGATGAGCACCGTTACGGTCCTGATATACGGTAAGCTATCTGACATATTTGGTCGTAAGCGTATATTTGCTATCGGTATGCTACTGTTTCTGTTTGGTTCCTTATTATGTGGCTTTGCCAATTCGATAGAAGAACTGATTTTCTACCGGTTTGTTCAAGGAATGGGTGCGGGTGCAGTCATGCCGATTGCGACCACGATTGTTGGAGACATCTATTCACGTGAGGAACGTGCGAAGGTTCAGGGCTATTTATCGAGTGTCTGGGGCATTTCAGCCGTCACTGGTCCTGCAATCGGTGGTATTTTGGTGGCCACTGTCGGCTGGGAATATGTATTTTGGATAAATTTGCCTCTTGGTCTTCTATCTCTGATGGGCGTTCTGCTGTATTTGAAAGAACCAGTGAATAAGAAAAAACCGGTGATTGATTACAAAGGGGCGGCCTTATTGACGGCGGCCTTATCGAGCATGCTGTATTTGTTGGTGGAAGGTGGGGTATCGTTTGACTGGCTATCCAGGCAATCCTTAATTTTGCTAATGGCCAGTATGCTATTTTCTGTGCTGTTTATTTGGGCAGAGCACAAAGCTATTGATCCAATGATGCCTTTTGAAATTTGGCGCAACAAGACTATCCTTTATGCCAATCTCGTTTCCTTGGCGACCGGTGTCATATTAATCAGTATCTCCAGCTATTTACCTGCCTACGTGACAGGCGTAATGGAGCAACCAGCAGCCATCGCGGGCTTTACGTTGACTGCTATGTCGATTGGCTGGCCATTGGCTTCTTTTTTCTCAGGAAGACTCCTGCTGAAAATTGGCTATTTTAAAACGTCATTGACTGGCGGTATTTTTCTCGTCATCGGTACTTTATTGTTTATCTTGATGCAGCCTGAATTCGGCCCTTTATGGGCAGCCATGTCCAGCTTTTTTGTTGGCCTCGGAATGGGCTTGACTAGTACCGCTTTCATTGTCTCTATTCAAGCAGCTGTATCTTATGAACAGCGTGGATCAGCAACTGCTTCGAATATGTTCATGCGGAACTTGGGCAGCACGATTGGTGTAGCCTTGCTCGGCAGTATCTTAAATAGCTCTTTGCTACGGTATTTCGCTGCCAATGGTCAAAACTATTCCTTAAGCTCTATCAATGATTTGTTGAGTGTTGACAGCCGCGCTGAGATTTCTGGCGAAGCGCTGGGCTTCTTGCAGCAGGCATTGGCTGGAGCGCTTCAAAACGTCTATCTGGTCACCGCACTTTTCGCACTAGTTAGTTTTATTCTAATCTTTGGGCTTCGCGGACAAAAAGGAGTGAAGAGCAGTGTCAAATGAAGAATTGATCCTTAAGGTACTGGCCGAAGAAGGCAATATGAGAAAGGCGGCGGAGCGGCTGTTTTTATCCCAGCCGGCTTTATCCCAGCGCTTGCAATCTATCGAGAAAGATTGGGGCCAGCAATTATTCATCCGTTCCCAAAAGGGGCTTTCTCCGACACCTGCTGGAGAATTAGTCATTCAATATGCCAACGAAACCATCCAGCGCAAAGAAGAAGTGTTTGAAGTGCTGCATACGCTAACATCGAAAGTACATGGCACCTTAAAAATTGCATGTGCCACAATCATCGGACAAAATTGGTTGCCAAAAGTGCTGAAGGATTTCGTAACGCTTTACCCAGAAGCGAAAATCCAGTTGATTACAGGATGGAGCTCAGAAATTGTCCGCGCACTTTACGACGGCGAAGCTCATATTGGAATTGTTCGTGGACACACGGATTGGAAAGGCACTAAGTTGCATTTATTCAAAGATACCTTGTATTTAGTTGATAAAGAAATCCGTTCGCTGGAAGAACTTCTTCAGACAGAAAGACCATTTATCCAGTTTAAAAGTGATTCGACCTATTATGAAGAAATTCAGCAATGGTGGCAAAAATACTTTGCCTCTAATCCGAAACGGCAAATTACGGTAGACCAGATCGAGACTTGTAAGCAGATGGCTGTTAACGGAATCGGCTATGCGATCTTGCCATCTATTACACTGACGGGCACAGAAGATGTACATATGATGCCGCTGACGAATAATGAAGAAGAGTTGGCATTGACGCGAGATACATGGCTTATCGGTTATGAATCCGCTTTTCAGTTGCGTCAAGTTGAAGCATTTGTCGATATCGTTGAAAAACATGCCGCTTTATTAAGATGAAGCGGATGAATTTTTATGCTAAATCAGATATAATAACAACATCACTTAATAGAAAGAGGTTTTATTGATGAAACAAATGGACGCAACTGAAATAATTTCGTACATACAGAATGCAAAAAAAGCTACACCCGTAAAAGTTTACATAAAAGGTCACGGCGTTGCTGATTTAGATTACGGCACATCTTCCAAAGTATTTGGAGAAGGTAATTCAGTAACTATTTTTGGCGAATGGACAGAAATTCAGCAAGCATTAGAGACAAACGCTGCTGTTATCGAAGATTCAGTTGTAGAAAACGACCGCAGAAATTCAGCGATTCCATTATTGGATATGAAACAGATCAACAGCCGCATAGAACCGGGCGCGTTTATCCGTGAAAACGTGGAAATTGGCAATAATTGCATCATCATGATGGGCGCTGTCATTAATATCGGGTCTGTCATCGGAGACGGGACAATGATCGACATGGGCGTTATCATGGGCGGCCGTGCAACAGTAGGAAAGAACTGTCATATTGGTGCTGGAGCAGTACTAGCCGGCGTTATTGAGCCGGCATCAGCGACCCCTGTCATTATTGAAGACGATGTGATGGTCGGTGCCAATGCAGTTATTCTTGAAGGCGTTCGCGTTGGTAAAGGAGCAGTCGTCGCAGCAGGAGCCATCGTTATCGAAGATGTACCTGAAAACTCAGTAGTGGGCGGAACTCCAGCACGCGTATTGAAATTGATGGACGAAAAGACACGCTCAAAAACAGAAATCAAACATGAACTAAGACAACTTTAGTAGGTGAGCGCTATGGAATTAGTTAAAATTAGAAGAGCTTTGCATCAAATTCCAGAAATCGGTTTTCAGGAAGTGAAAACACAAGCGTATTTAATGGACATCATTTCTCAGTTTCCTCAAGAGCGTATTGAACTTGTAAAATGGCGAACAGGCCTCGCAGTTAAAGTGCGTGGTGACAACCCGACAAAACTGATTGGTTGGCGAACAGACATTGATGCCTTGGCGATTACGGAAGAAACCGGATTGGAATTCCAATCCCAGCATCCAGGATTTATGCATGCATGTGGCCACGATATCCACATGGCCATTACGATCGGTTTGTTGCATAAGCTAATCGATAAACCAATTCAAGATGATGTCGTCATTTTGTTTCAACCAGCTGAAGAAGGACCTGGAGGTGCATTGCCTTTTCGGGAATGGCTGAAAACCGACAAGCCAGATTTTCTACCTGATTGTATTTATGCTTTGCACATTGCACCAGAGCTGCCAGTCGGTACTGTTGGCACACGACCCGGATTATTGTTTGCCAATACATCAGAGCTGTTTATCGACCTTCACGGCAAAGGGGGGCATGCGGCTTTTCCTCATTTGACAGAAGACATGGCGATTGCAGCCGCTTCTATGTTGATGCAGCTCCAAACCGTGGTCAGTCGCAATGTGAACCCGATGGATTCGGCCGTGCTCACAATTGGCAAGCTAAGCGCTGGAACGGTACAGAATATCATTGCTGAACATGCACGGCTAGAAGGCACAATTCGCACACTTAATAGTGAATCGATGAGTCAAATTAAACTACGCATTGAAGCAATTTGCCGAGCGGTTGAACAAGCAAACAACTGCCAAGTCCATATTGATTATGGCTCGAGGTACCTTGAAGTTAAAAATGATGAGACTTTAGCAGAAAATTTCTTGCGCTACGCCGATCAGGTTGAAGGCATCCAAGCAATCCAAAGCGATGCCGCGATGACAGGCGAAGATTTTGGTTACTTTACCGAACAAATTCCAGGGGTCATGTTTTGGGCAGGCGTTTCGTCAGCTTATGGATTGCATCACTCAAAATTGAATCCTGATGAACAAATTCTTGAGTTGATGCCAGATTTTCTACATGGCTTCTTTTTAGAACTATAAAAGCAGACAGCCCAGGCTGTCTGCTTTTTTTATTAGAAACACTGAATAGGTAGAACTGGAAGCAATCGACAAGCTTGTTTACCAGAGTACCATCAGTAAGAATCGCAGGGTTCAAATTATTTAGATTTTGCTTGTGAGAAGATGGAACTAATTTAATTTACTAGCGTACTAATAAAGAGACGAGTAAAAGGGGGATTATCATGCATAAACGCTTGCTGGCATTTTTTGTTTTCGCATTATTCATGAGTTTGTTTGCCATGCCACAACCTTCTTTAGCGGCGCCACAAATCACTATTGATTCGAGTGCCGGTTTTCAAAATAAAGTAAAGTATGAAAAAGGATTGCCTCTCCAGTTCACAGTAACCAATGAAGGATCAGCATTTTCTGGGGATTTGGTGCTCAGTTTTTCAGAGACGTATAATCTCGGGGTCGGTATGGCCCTGCCAATCGAGCTTGCGGAAGGCGAAAGCAAAACGTTGCAAATCGCTTCATCTGGATTATCGGATATGTATTATTCTGGAGCACCGAGCGACCAAAGTATTTTCTTGTTTGAAGGTGGTTGGGAAAAAGGAAAGTCCATTAAGTTTAAAGGCAAGAAAACGATACAGCCATCTTACTATACGCCAATGTCATTATTTGTAGCGACATTAACAGATAATCCAGATCGTTTATCGCCTTTAAAGCAATTGACCGTTCCAACAAGCGAAGGAATCGAAGTATTCCACCTTAATCAACTAAAAGAATTTACAGTGCCGACTGAAGTGCAGGCTTGGGACATGATCGATTATTTGGTCATTGATGAGTTTGCTTATAGTGATTTGCCGGCACCTACGCAAAAAGCAGTTTTGCAATGGATTCAACAAGGTGGGCATGTTGTCACAGGCTCAACAACTAATCTACAAGTAGAACTTGGCAATTTGAGCGAATACTTGCCTTTGGAATTAGCAGATGTGAAAGATGTAAAAGTTCCAGGATTAGAAACGGCAGTTCCTGTTTTTCAAGCAACAGTTAAAGAAGGAGCGACAGCCAAGCTACAAAAAGACGGTCAAGTTTTTGCTGCTACACAACCAATTGGCTCGGGTAGCTTGACACAAATGAGTTTTTCACTTGGAGATGAAACGGTTTCCAGTCAAGAAGGATATAGCCAAATGATGTCGAGTTTTTTCCCAGCAGTTGCCACAAACTATAACTCAATGGGTGGACAATCCATACTTGATTATATGATCTATGAAGTAGGAAATGTTAACGAGCTATTTGAAAGCTTTGAAGTGTCAAAACCATTTATACTGGCGATTGTATTGCTGTATATTTTATTGATTGTCCCGGTACTTTATATTGTACTGAAGAAAAAAGACAAGCGAGAATATGCTTGGGTTATCATTCCAGCAGTTGCCATATTGACTTCAATTGGATTATTCGCTTTTGGTGCAAAAGACCGAATTGGCAATCCACAAATTCAACAAACCGGCTTTTTTGAAGTAGATGCGGATAGTGGATTAAAAGGTTATTATGTTAATTCGTTATTGTCAAACCGCGGTGGCAACTACCAGTTTACAGCACCAACTTCTACTACAATGACCAGTCGCATAGCAAACGAATTTTCTTCAACAGAGCCTTATCTTTCGGCAATTTTGGAAAGAGGTGCAACCAATAGTCAAATGACTTTGCGAGATATGCGTTATTGGTCTGTACAATCGATTATGGGACAATCGTATATAGAAGACAGTGGTGACTTTAACATCGACTTAACTGTAGCTGACGAAAAGATCACTGGAACTATTCAGAATAATTTTCCGTTTGCGGTTGAAGAGGTTTCAATTTGGACAGGTACACGTCTTATGGATGTAGGCGAGCTTAATCCTGGTGAAACCTTGAAAGTTAATGAAACCGTTCAGTCAGCGATTTTGTCACCGGCAGCGCCTGTCGGTCAATCATATGCCTATCAGCCCGTAGCAAATTTAAAAGAGTTGGAAAAAGCGCGTCGTCAAACTTTGCTATCCACATCTTTCGAGCAATTATCGAAAAACGGTAAATCACCTTATGTGGTCGCTTATACGAAAGATGCCATCGTACCAATCACGCTTGAAAATCAACGAGCATCTGTAAAATCTATTCACCTTATTGCACAAAGTTTTAAACCGCAACTAACATTAAAAGGCGACATCACATTGAATGTAGATGCCTTGACGATGAATCTGGTCGCAGCCAATAATACAGGTTTTTTTGAAAATGTCTCAAATGATCCGTATCTCTATTATTTTGAACCTGGTGAATTTGATCTGACCTATACTTTGCCAGAAGAAATTGATTTGAAAAAATCAACATGGACTGAATTAGCACTTACTAAAACAGGACAAAACGTCACTGTCAGCATATTGAATGTGGTCAGTGGAAGTTACGAAGAAATTACAGAGTCTAATCAAAAATTTGTCGAAAAAGCAAAACAGTATATCGGTCCAGAAGGCGCCATCAAACTGAAGTTGAAGATTACCGAAAGTTCAGGAAACCCTGAAGTGGTAGTGCCGAAAGTTAAATTGAAAGGAGTGATTGCTCCGTGATTGAAACAATTGGATTAACAAAAAAATATGGTTCTTTTTACGCCCTACAGGATTTGAATTTAATAGTAGAAGATAGTACGGTTTTTGGCTTTGTAGGTGCGAACGGAGCAGGAAAATCAACCACCTTTTCAATTTTGGCTACGCTTCTTCAACCAACGGCTGGAGATGCATTTATCAATGGAATAAGTGTGACGAAAAACCCTCAAGAAGTGCGGAAGCAAATTGGTTACATGCCCGATTTCTTTGGTGTTTATGACCAACTAAAAACAGATGAATATTTAGATTTTTACGGTGCTAGTTATGGGATCAAGCCAAAAGAACGCGCTGTATTAATCCCGAAGCTTTTGGAATTGGTTAATTTAGAACATAAGCGTTATGACTACGTCGATTTATTGTCTCGCGGCATGAAACAGCGTCTTTGTTTGGCAAGGGCGCTGATTCATGATCCGAAAATATTAATATTAGACGAACCTGCTTCAGGACTAGATCCACGTGCGCGTGTAGAAATGAGAGATATCTTGCGAGAGCTAAAAGTGATGGGCAAAACCATTTTGATTTCTTCTCACATTCTTCCGGAACTTGTTGAAATGTGCGATAGCATTGGCGTCATTGATAATGGCAAATTGATTGCACAAGGTTCTGTAACTGACATTCAAGCACAGCTTCAAAGCGAAAAAGTGCTTCGTGTCAAACTAGTAGGCGAAATGCAATCGGTCATTGCATTTTTTGAAATGGATCCGTTTGTTTCTCAAATAGAAGTACAACAAGACAAAAATAGCATTCAGTTTTTCTACCGGGGAACAGATGAAGATCAACTCCAGTTATTGCAACGTGCCATCCATCAAAAATTGCCGATTTTATCGTTCTCAGAAGAAGAGACAGATTTGGAAGATGTCTTTATGGCGATTACAAAAGGAGTGGAAATTGGATGAAAACCCTTTTTGCCAATCCGGTACTAGTAAAAGAACTTAAATTACGCTTTCGTAACTTAAAAAGCTTTACCGGTATTTTGTTTTATTTGATCGCGATGAGCGTCTTTGTTTTTGGTTTTATCTTTCTAGCCACATCCTTAACTGGTAATGGTTTTTTCCGTCCAGATGAAAGTTTCATGCTATTTAGCATCATGACGTATATTCAATTAGGATTGATTTTATTCATTACGCCAGCATTAACAGCAGGAACCATTAGTACAGAACGTGAAAAACAGACCTTGAATATTTTACTGACAACCTCTCAAACTTCTTTCCAAATTATTTTTGGGAAAATGACATCATCCATCGCCTTTTTGTTATTGATGATTGTGTCGGGGTTACCGATATACAGCTTAGTGTTTTTATACGGAGGCGTTTCGCCTAGTCAGCTATTTTATATTTTCTTGTTTTATATGCTGACCTTACTGGCAATTGCTAGTATAGGTGTCATGCTATCGACCTTGATTCGAAAAACCATTGTTGCCATTATCGCCACGTACGGAGCAATGATTTTCATCGCCGGTGTTACAGCATTTTTCTTACTGATTTCGGTTCAAGTTTCTCAAATGGGTACGACGGTGTCTTCAATTTCACCAATGGCTCATTTTTGGGCAACCATTAACCCGCCTGCAGTGTTGCTAACTTTGCTACAACCCTCGATGGAAGATCAATTGCAAAGCTTGACGATGGTTCCCATTCCATTATGGATTGGTTATGCCATTTTCTATGTTTTTGTATCAGCTGGCTGTCTTTTATTAGCTGTCAAAAAATTGCGTGTCAATATGAATAAATACAAATAAGGAGGGATTCTCATGAACAATCGTGATATACGCATCTATGTTAAAAAAGTTGAGCGGCTGTTAAAGACGCTTCATATCAGTCGTGTTTTTCAGTTTGCTTTATTTGCAGGTCTGGCTTTAGCTACAGCATTACTGTTAGTATCACGATTGTTCGTGCTTCCTTATTATGAATTTTATGCATATGTAGCAGGAATTGCTGTCGTGATAAGTTGGGTTGTGTTGTCTAGTAAAGGCTTGCCCAATGTGCAAAAAGCAGTGCAAGAACTGGACCGTTTTACACCTCATAATCAGTTGCTGACCGTGTGGAAGCTAACAGATCGCAACGCGTTGACTGAAGAATTGACTCGTGAAACAGCCAAGACCATTCCGTATAGCTACCAATTGTTCCGCAAAGAACGCAAAGTATGGCTACGTCCTAAGTGGTTAATTGGAGCGATCATTAGCGCGACGTTCATGGTCTTGCTTTTAGTCTTTCCTAGTAATTTGCAAAATCAAGCAACTGATGTGGAAAAAGAACTTGAATTGGTAGAAGATATTAAGAAAGAAATTGATGAAATCAAAAAACAAGCAGAAACAAAAGTAGTTAAAAAAGAATTGAATACATTACAAGCAACAATCGAAGACAAAGAAAATCCAGAAGCCATATTAAAAGAAATCGTCAAAAAACAAAAAGAATTGGATTTGAAAAAACGTCAGCTGGCAGAAGGCAAAAATCCAGATGCTAAAGAGATTAGCGAAGATATTGAAAAAGCTGCTGGGCAATTAGCTGAAAAGGCCGGAAACACACAAACAGCTTTAAGCAATATGGGGAAACCCGTAGCATTTCCATTGCAGCAAACCATCGCCAAGCGAGAGCAATTAACTAGTAGCAAAGAAAATGATTCTTCTGAAGGCCAATCTTCTGACACTGAAGGAAAATCCGGTGAATCTAATTCTACTGGGCAAGCATTAGAAAATGAAGAAAGTGAAACTACTGGAGAAGCTGGAGAGTCAGAATCGGAGTCAAAAAATAGCCAATCACAAAACCAAGGACAAGGACAAGGACAAGGGCAAGGGCAAGGGCAAGGGCAAGGACAAGGACAAGGACAAGGACAAGGACAAGGACAAGGACAAGGACAAGGACAAGGACAAGGACAAGGACAAGGACAAGGACAAGGACAAGGACAAGGACAAGGGCAAGGACAAGGACAAGGACAAGGACAAGGACAAGGACAAGGACAAGGACAAGGTCAGGGCCAAGGTGCAGGTCAAGGCGGTGGAGCTGGTAAAGGTCAAGGTAGCCGAGATCTGTTAACTGTACCTTCTCGAATTGGAGGGCAAAGTGACACGTCAGTCGTTAGCGGAAAAGTAGGAGAAGGAGAGGCGGCCGGCGAACAGTACGGCGCTGTTCCAGCGACAAAAGGAACGGTTCAGCCTTATGCGGACGTAGTGGGGGATTACTCGACTTCATATTTCTCTAGTGCGGATCGTCTGCAATTACCGCCTGATTTGCAAACCATTGTAGAACAGTACTTTACAGATATTGAAACCGACAAATAGAAAAGAGGGTTTTTATGACATACACAACCGATCAATTTACAGAAATGAGCCAATTGCTTCAAGAAGTCAAATCCGAAATTGGACGGTTTATCGTCGGGCAAGAAAGTGCGGTTGAGTTTTCCTTATACGCTATTTTAGCGGATGGTCATGCCTTACTAGAAGGATTACCTGGTCTTGGTAAAACAATGTTAATTCGAACCATTTCGGATGTGCTCGATTTGTCGTTTTCAAGAATTCAGTTTACACCCGATTTGATGCCTTCAGATATTACGGGAACCAGTCTTATTGAACGAGATACACAAGGGCGCCAGCAATTTACTTTTCGAGAAGGTCCGATTTTTCATCAAATGGTGCTAGCAGATGAAATCAACCGTGCTACACCGAAAACACAAAGTGCGTTGCTAGAGGCGATGGGTGAAAAGACAGTGACCATACTTGGTGATACGAAAAAAATGGCACGACCATTTTTCGTCTTGGCAACACAAAATCCCATTGAAATGGAAGGAACGTATCCTTTGCCAGAAGCACAAATGGACCGTTTTCTTTGCAAAATCCTTGTTGCTTATCCAAGCCGTAATGAACTTGCAGAAATTAGCCGCAGAACGACGGGCTCTCAAACCATTAATCTTAATAAGAAGATGAATACAACCAGCTTAATTGATGCACAAGATATGGTGAAAGAAGTGTTGATGGCAGAAGATATTTTGATGGTAGCTGTCGACATGATTCAAAGCACACATCCCGAGCATTCAGAACACGAAGCGATTCAACAATATGTTCAATACGGTAGCGGCCCGCGTGGTCTTCAAAGTTTGATTCGTCTTGCGAAAGCACGTGCGTTAATGGAAGGACGTTACCATGTGTCGATTGGGGACTTAAAACATGTGGCAAAACCTGTATTAAGACATCGCTTATTGTTAAATTACGAAGCTGAAGCGATGGGGAAAAACGCAGATGAGTTGATCGATAGTGTGCTAAGTGCTGCTGGTAAAGGCGTCTTGAAATGACTTTATTGAATTTGCCAGCTGATTGGGGCTCGCGTCTTAGTCGCTATGTCATTGGAACAAAAGCAAAAATTAAGGGACACCATAAAGGTTCTCACCGGTCGATGCGTTTTGGTAGTTCACTGGATTTTTCTGATTTTCGTGAATACCATCCGGGAGACGATGTCCGCCATATTGACTGGAACGTTTATGCACGAACTGAACGCGTCTACATTAAACGTTTTCTAGATGAACAAGAAATGCGTATCCACATCTTGCTTGATAGTTCAAAATCAATGGACAATAAATGGCTATTTGCGAAGCAATTGGCGTTTTCACTTGGCTTAATGGTGTTAGGAAGTGATGACCGCTTAACGGTGTCAGCTGGGCAAAAACAAATGATTCCTTTTCGTAAAAAAGGAAAATCAGCCAAAAAGCTGTTTGAACATTTTGTATCTGCTATGCCAGACCCTGAAAACGTGTCGTTTGCGAGTCAGGCAAGTTTTCATGCCGCAAAAGATTCTACGGTATTATTCATCGTGTCCGATGGCTTAGAACCGCTGGAAGATTGGCAGGTGTTTTTCAGACAGGCTCCGGCTTTTGCGCACGATATCCGGTTTATTCATTTGACTACACAAGACGAACGACTGCCGTCTTATAAAGGTGATTTGCGTTTTATCGACGATGAGACGCAGCAAGTAACGAGCGTGACGGTGACAGAAGAAGCACTTCGTGCATACCAAAAGCAAAGTGAGCTTCATAGTAAAGGTTTGGAATCTCTTTGTCGCACATATGGCATTGCTTATTTGCCAGTACACGTAGAAGACGGAATCGAGCAAGTGTTATTTCATCAAATGATACGCAAAAACTGGATTGGGTGAGGTGAAGCGGCATGGGAGCAGCAAATTGGGGAATGATTTGGACGGCAATTATGCCGCTAGCCGTCATTCTTTATTATTTCTTTAGAAAAAAATACAAAGATCAGTACGTTTCTTCAATCTTATTTTGGCAAGAACGAATGAAAGAGCTGCAAGCATCGCCTTATTTAAAAAAGTTACAGCATCATTTATTGTTTTATCTTCAATTGGCAGCACTTATTTTTTGTGTAATTGCGTTAATCGAGCCTTTTAGCGAATCAGAAACATTAGCTGGTAATGACTTTATTTTTATTGTGGATACGTCAGCAACGATGCTCGCAGGTTCTCCAACGCATTTTGAAAAACAGCAGGCCAAGATGAAGAAATTGGCGTCACAAGCAGGAGGCAAGCCCGTCACAATTGTTACGACCGGTAGTAGCCCAGAGGTCATCATTCGCAACGAGCAAGATTTTGAGCGAGTTGAAAACGCAATTGACCAACTAGCGGTAAGTTATGAAAATGCCGAAATCGAGCAAACGATTTTATTTGCGGATACGCTTGCGACCACTGACTCAACGATTATTCACATTTTCACCGATCATTTAGACCGCGCTATCCTTGCCAATAAAACCGGTCAAAGCTATCAAGTTCATGGCTATTCAGAAAAATTGAACAATGTAGCCATTCGCCAACTGGGTCTTTCGGAAACGGATAAAGACATGCGAGGTATCGTTCAAGTAGTCAATAATAGCGAAAAACCCATGAATGCTACTGTGCGTTTATCATCTGGCAGTTTCGAAAAAGCAGTAGAAGTAAAACTTGAAGCGGCGGAAGAATTGCTCGTTCCGTTTGAAGAGTTGCCAAACGACAAGCTATGGCAAGCAGAGCTAGAAGTGTCGGATGATTATGCCGCGGATAACACAATGGCAACATATTTAGCCCCGCCAGTTAACGCAGTTGTTATTGACTCGACTTTGCATGAATTAATCGCAAGTGGTTTTCGTTCACTCGCTTTAGATGTTAGTTTAGCCGAATCCACTCAATTGCAGCCAAACGCTGGATTGCCCCTAGTTACCAATCAACGTGATTTACTAGAAGCAACGACACCCATTTTAATGTTTGGGAGAAATGATGAAAATCCGTTTGAAGTGACCGGACAAATTGAGACAAAGCCACATCCACTTTTCACATATGCCTCATTGGATGAAGTTTATGTTTCACAACTGTATCCGCCTTTTGAAGGCTATGAAACCATCGCCACAATAGATGACCATCCCTTTATTCAAGTTTCTCCAAAAGGAGATATTGTCGTGCTGACAGATGTTCAATTGACCGACTGGCCGCTTTCTCCTTCTTTTCCTTTGTTTTTATGGAGCGCAATGGAAAGTTTATCAGGCGATGCGGAATTTCTTGGTTTTTTCCAACCGAACGAACATCGATCCGTTTCGTTAGCTTCACCAACAGGAGAATGGGAAATTTTTCGAGACGGTGCTTATCGCCATTCCTATATTGAAGGAAGCGGACCTTTTGTGGCACCTAACGAACCGGGTGTTTACCAAGTAGTGGGTGACGAAAAAGACATGACCATGATTGTACAGCTACCTTCTCAAGAAAAGGAGCTTTCTGCTGGGTCGTCTTATGCAATGGGGCAGGCGAAAGCTGCACAAGATACCGTTCGTTTTTCGTTTGTGCCATTTATTATAGGAATAATCTTACTGTTAGTGCTTCTGGAATGGGAGGTGTACCGTCGTGGAATTGCAACCCGATAAACCAATCTGGCTGTTGTTACTCATTCCGGCACTGTTTTATTTTGGCTGGTTTGCACTCAAGCATTCTTCAGCTAGCTCTAAAATGATAAAGGCTGTGTTTGTTTTTAGAACCGTGGCTGTCACGTTGTTGATTTTCGCTTTGGCAGCTCCTTCGTTATTCAGTCCTGTAAAAGAAGAGCAGGTTATTTTTCTTATGGACCGTTCTGCGTCTCTTGAAGGAATGCAAACAGCAATGACGGTGGCAATAGAAGAAGCATTAGAAGCCAAAAAAGATCATCAGTCTATCGCGGTCTATACATTTGCGGAGGATTTCCAAAGCTTGTTACCAATGACCAACGATCCGCAAACTTTACCGGCAGAACTAACCGTTGGAAACAGTAGCCACACCAATATCGCCCGGGCGTTAGAACTCGCTTCAAATAGTGGAGATACTGACTTAGCGACGCGACTTGTCATTTTAACGGATGGCAATGAAACACAATCATCTGCTATCGAAAGTTTAAATCGACTACAGTCTGAGCGTCTTCAAGTGGATATATGGCCGGTCGAACAAATCGCTAAAAATGATATGGCGATTAGCCGCTTTGAAACGCCATCACGTGCATTTTTAGGTGAATCGCAAACCTTTACTGTAGCCATTGACTCAGATGCTGAATCAATAGCTAAACTTATTTTTTCTGCCAATGATAAAGAGTTGGATAGTAAAGAGGTCAAAGTCGTAGAAGGTCAAAATGTCTATAGCTATTCGTATCCTGCCAATTCGGAAGGGCTTCAAAAGTATGAAGTCCGTTTAGAAACGGCGAAAGATGCGTACCTTGAAAACAATTCATTGTTTAGCATTACAGAAGTTTCTGGAAACCCAGAAGTGCTAGTCGTGAACGGCGGTGTTCCAAGTCCAATTCCAGGTTTATTGGATACGAATAATTTAGGCGTAACGGAACTAGCTGCTGACCAATTGCCGAGCAGTTTGTCTGCCGTACTTCGTTATGATTCGATTATTTTTGATAATGTCTCTGGAACATCTGTAGGAGAACAACAAATGGCCATTATTGAACAAGCGGTTCGTCAATTTGGTGTTGGGTTTATGATGGTTGGTGGTGATCAAAGCTTTGGTCTAGGCGGATATTTTAAAACGCCAATCGAGCGTTTATTGCCAGTCGAAATGGAAGTTAAAGGCAAGCATGAATTGCCTTCACTCGGCTTGATGATTGTTATGGACCGCTCGGGAAGCATGATGGGCATGAAAATGGAACTAGCGAAAGAAGCAGCTGCTCGTTCTGTTGAACTGTTACGACCCGATGATACATTAGGCGTAATCGCATTTGATGACAAACCGTGGGAAATTTTGCCGACAGCTAAAGTAGCCGATCCGGAAAAAGCAGTAGACAAAATTTTGAGTATTACACCAGGTGGTGGAACTGAAATCTATCGTTCGTTGCAGCAGGCCTATATGGAATTAGAAGATTTAAAACTGCAGCGCAAACATATTATCCTGTTAACAGATGGACAATCCGCGACATCCAATGATTATGATGCGTTAATCGAAAACGGGAAAGACAATAATATTACCTTATCGACCGTCTCCATTGGACAAGATGCAGATCGAAATTTATTAGAGCAACTAGCTAATACAGGTAGCGGGCGATTTTACGACGTCACAGATGCCACGACAATCCCCGCTATTTTATCCCGTGAGACGATTATGATGTCGCGAACTTACATTGTCGATAAGCCGTTTTATCCGGTGGTATACGACAGCAAATGGAATCCTTTATTTGCAGACGGTGTACCACAGCTGAATACCTATATTGCAACCACTGCGAAAAGCACAGCTTTAGTAGCACTTGAAAGTGAAGAAGAAGATCCCGTACTAGCGAGTTGGAATTATGGCCTTGGAAAAACGATTGCCTTTACATCTGGAAGCGGGGCATGGAGCGGAGATTTTCAGAGTTGGTCGAAGTGGCCAGATTTTTGGAATAAAACTGCAGCTGAATTGCAGCCTACGTTTGAAGAAATTCCTTTTTCAGTCGCGCGAAAAGAACAAGGCGTTTACACAGTCGAAGATCCTACTCATAGCTCGGCAATTTTAACGGTTGCGGCAGTGGATGAGCAAGGCAACGAGATTCCGTTGCAGACGGAACCGGTAGCACCTGGGAAAGTAGAAGTGAAAATCGATGCTGAGCCCGGATTAGTATTTTTTAGCATCAGTAACGAAACAGGAGCTGCCTACAAAACAGGCCTGACGATCCCTTATGGTGATGAATATCAAACGGCAGAGGCGAACATGTCTTTAATGACGACACTGGCTGAGCGGACAGGTGGACAGGTCTTAGAGACATTAGACGCAGCATTTCGGGATATGTCTTACGAGAGTGGCAGTATTCGGTCGATTCAACTGATTGTCCTGTTTATCGCAATGATCTTGTTTTTTACAGATATCACGCTTCGTCGTTTCGGACTTCCGGCACCTCTAGTTAAGAGAAAAGCTGCAAAAGAAGAAGATTCTTCGCCTACGGCAATTGATCAATTAATAAAAGCGAAAAGCAAAAAATAATTTTTCTTTACTACCCAAAAACAGTAGCCCAAACCTTTAAGGTCCGGGCTACTGTTTTTTAGTTTGTTAACTCCGGCTCGTAGCCAAAAGCTGCTGCTTTCGCATCGACCACGTATTGGCGATAAAGAAACATGTGATTAGAATAGCGGTTCCTAAAATATAGGGATAGCTCATATTGATATCAAAAAGAATACCGGCAAGTGCAGGACCAATCATATTGCCTAAACTCATATAAGCATTGTTCATGCCGGCAGCAAAGCCTTGCTCATCCCCCGCCAATTTGGAAATCAGCGTATTGATGGCTGGACGAAGCAGGGAGGCAGCGGTGAAAAATACCGCGGATACCATTAAAATCGCCCAGAAAGAACTAACAAACAAAATACTGATCATTGCGCCGGCAGACACTAGAAGATTGACTAGAATAACTTTCATTTCGCCAAAACGCTTAAAGAGTTTATCGATGACGAAAGTCTGGACGATTACTCCGACAAAGCCGCCGATTGTAATTAAAATCGCAATTTCTTTCGGTGTGAAACCAAACTTTTTATCAGCGTACAAAGCGATGGTCGACTGGAAGTTGGACAAACCGAAAGCGAAAATGAACATCACCAACAGCATGACAAAGTAAGGCGTATAGGTGGAGCGCTTCATCTGCTGGAGCAGATTTTCAGATTTTGCATCAGCAGCTTGAATCGTAGGCGCGACATCCGGCAGTACTGCAAAAGAAATGAAAGCTGCGATCAGCGCAACAGCAGTGGCAATATAGAACGGAAACTGAATGCTGACTTCCGCTAAAAATCCGCCGATACCGGGGCCAATCATAAAACCAAGGGACATGGAGGCGCCGAGCAGACCCATACCTTTTCCGCGTTCTTCATATGTGGTAATGTCTGCAACAAATGCCATCATCGGTGGAATCAGGAAAGCCGCGCCCAGTCCGCTGAAGAAGCGGGCAACGTAGAGTATCCACAAGTGAGAAGCGAGTCCGAATGCCAGCTGAGACAATCCGAAAACAATCAATCCGAAGATGATTAGTTTTTTGCGGCCATATTTATCGGAAAGCTGCCCGGAGAGAGGAGAGAATAGGAATTGGGCAAAAGCAAAAGTGGCAATCAATGTGCCAAGGGCTTGACCTGCCACACCGAATGTATCCAGATAAGCAGGCATGATTGGAATGATTAATCCGATGCCACTCATGGCAATAAACATATTGAACATCAGCACATAAAGTGCAAACTTATTTGATTTAACGGCCATAAAGAGACCTTCTTTCGTTGTTATTTCGCATTACTAAATTTTAGTCTTTAGAATCTACATACTATACCCCAAATTCCACAAAAAAAACAGGCAAAATTTTTGCCTGTTAATTTTCCATATCCATTTTAAATTCCAGAAATAACTCATTGTACGTTCCAAGCATTTCGAGTCCAAGGTTTTCATAGACTTCTAGGCGTTCTCGCAGTTCTTCCGGTGGATAGAAACGTTCATCTCTTGTAACCTCGGGATCCATTAGGGTTATTGCCTGTTCATTCGGTGTAGAGTAGCCGACATAATCCGCGTTTTGGGCAGCTACTTCAGGATCGAGCATGAAGTTAATGAAAGCATGAGCGCCTTCGACATTGTCAGCTGTTTTTGGAATAATCATATTATCAAACCATAAGTTTGAACCTTCTTCTGGAACCGAGTAGTCAATGTCTTCATTGATCCACATCATGTCAGCTGCTTGTCCAGACCAAGTTAAAGCGACAGCGGCTTCCTCACGGCGCATCATTTCGACGATTTCATCACCGATGATGGCTTTGACATTGGGACCAAGAGTTTTTAACTTATCTGTAGCTTCACGTAATTCGTCCATATCGGTCGAATTCAGAGAGTAGCCAAGACTGTTCAAGCCCATGCCGATAACTTCGCGTGCACTGTCGACAAGAATGACTTCCTGCTGGAGCGTTGGGTCCCACAAGTCGTCCCAGCTCTCAAAAGTCTGACCTTCTAGCAATGTCGGATTGAATGCAATGCCGACAGTTCCCCAGAAATAAGGAACCGAGTATTCATTGCCTGGATCAAAAGGGAGATCAAGAAAATAAGGATCGATATTCTGCAGATTCGGAATCAAATCGTGGTCAATCGGCTGAAGCAAGTTGTTTTCTTTCATTTTTTCAATAGCATATTCAGAAGGCACAGCCACATCATAGGTCGTACCGCCTTGCTCAATTTTGGTCATCATTGATTCGTTTGAATCGAATGTTTCATAAACCACTGAGATATTGGTTTCTTCTTCGAATTGGTCGATTAGTTCGGGATCAATATACTCACCCCAGTTGTAAACGGAAATGGTACCACCGCCAAATATTGCTGAACTCTTTTCCAACACATTGACGGTATATAACAGAATGGCCGATACAATAACAATAGCAATTGTGGCTCTTATAATTTCTTTCATGTTTTGGCGCCTCCAGTCCCAGGGGATTGTCCCGCACGTTGATTAAAGAAGTAATAGCCGAGGACCAGTCCGAGCGTTACCACGAATATTAATGCGGAAAGAGCATTGATGGTCAATGTGATTCCAGCTCTTGCCATTGAGTAGATTTCGATGGATAAAGTCGAGAATCCATTCCCTGTGACGAAAAAAGTCACAGCGAAATCGTCCAGCGAATAAGTCAGGGCCAGGAAAAATCCAGCAAAAATTCCCGGTTTGATATACGGAATAATCACGCGCGTCAGAATATCACGTTTGGATGCACCAAGATCAGTTGCAGCATCAATCAATGAACTGCTCATTTCCTGAAGTTTCGGCAAAACCATAATTACTACAATTGGAATACTAAAAGCGATGTGTGAAATCAGAACAGACGCAAAGCCCAATTTAACGCCGATCATAGTGAACAAAATAAGAAACGACGCACCGATAATGACATCCGGACTGACAATCAAGATAGTGTTCAATGATAGAACCGTTTTACGTGTTTTGCGGTTTCGCAAAAATACGATACCAATAGCACCTAGGACACCGACTGCTGTTGAAATAAGAGAAGACAGCAAAGCAATAATTACAGTATTCATCAAGATGATCAATAGCCGTGTATCATTGAAGACAGCGCCGTAATGTTCCCAAGTAAATCCTTCGAAACTCGACATGGTGCCGCCGCTGTTAAATGAATAAAAGATCAAATAGAAAATGGGCGCATAGAGAATGGCAAAGACGAGAACCAAATAGATTTTTGCCAGCTTACTTAGTTTTGCCATTATATGAGCCTCCTTTTTCTTTCTGACCTGTCAGCATCATGATGATGATCATAAACAGGATCAAGAACACAGCAATGGTTGAACCCATGCCCCAATTCTGGGTCACCAGAAATTGCTGCTCAATAGCCGTACCAAGTGTGATGACCTTGTTTCCCGCAATCAGGCGGGTGATGACAAAAAGCGACAGAGCAGGGATAAATACCGCTTGTACACCTGATTTCACACCGTTAATGGCTAATGGAAAGACGATACGTCTGAAGGTGGTGAAAGACGATGCACCCAAGTCCCGTGAAGCGTCAACCAATGCCGGATTAATTTTGTCTAGTGAATTGAAAATCGGCAGCACCATGAACGGAATAAAAATATAAACAGAAACAAAGATAAAGCTGAAATCAGTAAACAAAATTTGCCACGGTCCTGCACCCAGCGTCTGCAGAAGTTTGTTGGCAGGTCCGTATAATCCGAAAATCCCAATAAAGGCATAGGCTTTCAGCAACAGGTTGATCCATGAAGGAATGATGATCAGCAACAGCCATAGCTGCTTATGCTTGGTCTTAGTCAGCCAATAAGCTGTTGGATAAGCAATCACAATGGTGATCAAGGTAATCAGGAAGGCATACCAGAAAGAACTTAAGGTCATCCGCAGATAAACAGAGGAAAAAAAGTTTTGATAGTTTTCCAGCGTGAATGCACCGGTCAAATCCAAGAAGGAAAAATAGAAGATTAACGCAATCGGAACAATGACAAACAAGGCAATCCATATATAATAAGGAACAAGGTATAACGGGCGTGACGGATTATCTTTCATTGACGGACGCTCCGTAGGACTCTAGACGTGCATCAAACGCCTCTTCCGATTCGTTTAAGCGCATAACATGAATCGCTTCAGGCGAAAAATCCAAGCCGATGTGAGAACCGACCTCCACTTTTTTCGTGGAATGGACCAGCCACTCATTGCCCGCTTCATCAATTGTAGAAATTTCAAAATGGACACCTCTGAACAATTGGGTATCAACCGTAACGGCCATTTTTCCGGCACCAGTAGGCGTAATTTCCAGATCTTCCGGACGGATGACGATTTCCACTTGTTCATGGGGATTCAATCCGGCATCGACGCATTCAAAATCCTTATTAGCAAAACGAACCTGGTAATCCGCAGTCATTTCACCGCTGACGATATTCGATTCTCCGATAAAGTCAGCGACAAAACGGTTGATTGGTTCGTCGTAAATATCCATAGGAGTGCCGCTTTGTTGGATTTGTCCAGCGTTCATGACGAAAATCTCATCAGACATCGCAAGTGCCTCTTCTTGGTCATGCGTAACAAAGACAAAGGTTTTGCCGAGCCGCTGTTGCAGTTCACGCAATTCATATTGCATTTCAGTCCGTAATTTCAAATCCAAGGCAGCAAGCGGCTCGTCGAGCAAAATAACTTCCGGATCGTTGACAATGGCTCTGGCAATTGCGACGCGTTGGCGCTGGCCGCCAGACATTTCGGCTATCTCGCGTTTCTCATAGCCTTGAAGATTGACGAAAGCCAGGGCTTCTCTTACACGCCTCTCGACTTTAGGGCCTTTGATTTTCTTGATGCGTAGCCCGAATGCAATATTTTCAAAGACATTCAAATGAGGAAACAGTGCATAATCCTGAAATACCGTATTGACCTGGCGCTGATTGGCCGGTACTGTGTTCACTTTTTTGCCATCTATATAAATATCTCCGCTGGTTGGTTTAGTGAAGCCGGCAATCAGGCGCAATATAGTCGTTTTCCCGCAGCCTGAAGGACCAAGTAGCGTGTAGAATTTTCCTTTTTCAAGTTCGAAGCTGACGTTGTTCAAGACATTGCCAACACCTTCAAATGTCTGAGTGACATTTTCAAATCGTATAATGGATGTTTCGGTCATAAGATCCCTCCTGAATTATAAATAAGATTGCGTCGTGACGATAATCATTTCGGATACCCCATCAAAATCATTAATCAGCTGATGATGATCGGAAGCTTCGTAATAAATGGAGTCACCAGCAGCTGCCGTATAGTGATGAATGCCAATTTTGAGCAGGAGCTGACCTTCCAGAACATAGATGAATGTTTCGGCAGAAGACGGTTCGAAGCTCTTAAATTGACCCTTTACCTGCAAGGTTAGGTAGACAGGCTCCATTTCTTTCTCATTGGAGGTAGGAATAAGCCATTCAATCTCATAACCCGCTATTTCATCAATATGGGCCATATGGTCAGCTGTAGAATAAACGATTTTCACATCGTGGTCATCGGCGAAAAAATCCTTTGGGGTAGTGCCTAGCACTTCCAGTAAGGTGAAGAAGGTTTCAATGGAAGGTGAGTTCATATCCCGCTCCAGCTGGGATATGAATCCTTTGCTCAAGTCCGTTCGCTTTCCCAGCTCTTCCTGAGTCAATCCGTTCTTTAATCGAAGCCGTTTGATTTTAGTTCCGATCTCCATCAGAATTCTCCTCGATTCCTTTTAACTAACTGTTTGCAGAAAGTTTAGTTAAAATATACTTTTAGTTTACTAATAGCATATATTCATTATACGAAACGATTTAAATTTTTCAAGTCGGAAATTATTTTCAATAAGGGATTGTTATCTATTGCAATTTACCGGTTGTTTTTACTATCATAGAGAAAGTGTGAAATAAATAATGGTTTACTAATTTTTTAACAAGCCAGTTGAATCTTTGATATGAACGATTACAAAATAAATCAAAATGATACAAACAAACAAACAAACAAACAAGCTCCATGCATCTCATACAAATGGTTAAATGCGATTGGCCCGTGAACATTCCGGTGCTGAGCAAGCCAATGAAGATGGGAAAGTTGATTTCCGGCTGGAACAGGAAAGTCCTTTTTTTACTGCTCGACCAAAACCCTAGGAGTGATCAATGTGAACGGCAAAATGAATTTCTTTCTCGATCCAAAAAACCGGGTCATTCAAAAACCTTCAATTATGAATTACAAACAAGACCAGCAAGGATTGTATCTCGTGGCTGACAAGCGGTTCATCAACTGGATGGATGTCCACACTTATTGCCATACTTGCTTGGCGGCATTGACTTTTGATGATGAATTTGACGCAAGTTATTGCGCCAGCTGTAACGAATGGCGGGAAGAGCCCTGCACGGACATCAGCTGCGAGTATTGTGAAAACCGGCCGAAACGCCCACTGGATCCCCGCCGATAAGCGGGGTTTTTTACTGCCGCGAATAGCGTTCTTAGTGGAATTAAAGAATTCAGCTTTTGAAAATAGCAAACCTCTGGATGCGCAGATGTTGGTGAAGTTATTATGCGAAATATCGATAGGTGCAGATTTTTAGTTCAGGTCATATATGATAGAATAAAGCCACATGATTATTTGGAGGATGCATATGAAAAAGGAATTTGTAGTCATTGGACTTGGCCGTTTCGGCGGCAGCATAGTACGTGAATTGATTGAACAGGATGCGGATGTAATGGCAATCGACAAGGACTCTGAACGAGTAGATGAGTATGCTTCCATCGCAACACAGGCTGTTGTGGCGGACACGACAGACGAGGCAGTTTTAAAATCGCTGGGCATCCGGAATTTTGAGCATGTCATTGTCGCAATCGGTGAAAATATCCAAGCCAGTATTTTAACAACCCTGATGCTGAAGGAAATTGGCGTGAAGAAAATTACAGTAAAGGCGCAAAATGATTACCATGCTAAAGTATTGAACAAAATAGGTGCGGATAAAGTGGTCCATCCAGAACGTGATATGGGTATACGGATCGCCCATAACATTCTTTCCAATAACGTGCTGGATTATTTGGAGCTGTCCGATGAACATTCCATCATAGAAATTAAGGTAAATCAGAAGCTGGCTGGCTATACATTGATTGGTCTCGACATCCGGGCACGCTATGGCATTAACATCGTGGCGATAAAAAGGGGAGATGACATCATCGTTTCTCCACAGGCAGATATGGAAATTGAACAAGAGGATATCTTGATCATCATTGGTTCAGACGCAGACATCAATCGTTTCGAGAAGAAAATGATGAATTAATGAGAAAAATACTGTTGGGACTTCTCCAGCATCCCAAAAGACCTAAAAAGGATAATCATTCTTTTCAGGTCTTTTTCTGTTTTTGATAAAAAATGGACGGAACTTGTTTCTATAAAAGTTGAACTAAAGAAATAATTTTTTAACTCGATAATCAGTGGATAAACGAAAAAGTCGCTTCAGACGGCCGCTTTGGTCCACAGTATGCGGGCCCAAAGCGGAGCTGGTTTGCGGAATATCGACAGGCTGAAATCATTCGTTCAACTTATATAGATCAAAATAAAAAGGTGCACTGGGTTAAACCCGAGTGCACCTCTTATAACTTAAATAGCCTTGATTTTTATACTTCCATGATTACTGGCAAAATCATTGGACGGCGTTTTGTTTTTTCATACAGATACGGTCCAAGAACGTCAGAAATATCATTTTTCAATTCTGCCCATTCTGTGTTTTTGCCATGTATTTTCTTATTAAGGTGGCGATTCAACATTTGTTGCGCCTCATAGATCATGGTGCCTGACTCGCGCATATAGACAAATCCACGTGAAATGATGTCGGGGCCAGAAACCATTTTATTCTTTTGCATATCAACGCTTACAACAACGATGACTAAACCTTCTTCAGAAAGCACGCGACGGTCACGCAAAACGATGTTACCGATGTCGCCAATACCGCTGCCGTCGATGTAAACATCGCCCGAAGGAACGCGACCTGCGATAGAAGCTTCTTCTTGCCCTAAAGCAAGAACCTCGCCATTTTCCATGATAAAGGTGTTTTCCAAAGGTACATCACATTCAACCGCCAAACCTGCATGCGTTTTTAACATACGATATTCACCGTGAATCGGCATGAAGAATTTTGGCTTGATCAAACGGAGCATCAATTTATTTTCAGGCTCTGAGCCGTGGCCGGATGTATGGATGTTGTTAAGCGATCCATGAATCACGTCTGCTCCCGCTCGGAACAACAAATTGATTGTCCGATTGACGCTGCTCGTATTGCCCGGAATCGGGGAAGACGAGAAGACAACCGTATCATTTGGCTGAATCTGGATTTGGCGATGAGTGCCGTTGGCAATTCTTGAAAGAGCGGCCATTGGTTCGCCTTGTGAACCGGTACAAAGGATTAGTACTTCATTTGCAGGTAAGCGATTTAAGGTTTGAGTATCCACAAATGCATCTTCTGGAGCATTGATATAACCGAGTTCACGACCAATTGTCATGGCATTATCCATGCTGCGTCCGAAAACTGCGATTTTGCGTCCCTGTGCAACGGCTTCATCAGTTACTTGCTGCAAACGATAAATGTTTGAAGCGAAAGTAGCGAAAATCAAGCGGCCATCGACTTTTCTCATAATGTCTTTGATCGTTTCGCCGACTTTGCGTTCAGACATCGTAAAGTCAGGAACTTCTGCATTGGTGCTGTCTGATAGCAGGCATAATACGCCTTCGCTTCCGATTTGAGCCATTTTCAATAAGTTGGCAGGCTCGCCTACTGGAGTGAAATCGAATTTAAAATCGCCTGTATGGACAATATTGCCTGGTGGAGTTTTTACAACTACACCAAAAGCGTCGGGGATACTGTGTGTTGTGCTAAAAAAGCTGACGGCTGTCTTACGAAACTTGATGACGTCATCTTCACCGATTTCAGTCATTTTTGTTTGACGTAACAAACCGTGTTCTTCCAATTTTTTACGCAAAAGGCCAAGTGCCAATTTGCCTCCGTAAACTGGAATATTAATCTTTTTAAGCAAGTAGGGAATGCCACCGATATGGTCTTCATGACCATGTGTAATAAAAAGGCCTTTAATTTTATCGACGTTTTTGACTAAATACGTGTAATCCGGAATAACATAATCGATTCCGAGCAAATCGTCTTCCGGGAATTTAATGCCTGCATCTATCAGAATGATTTCATCCTGGAATTGGACACCGTACGTATTTTTGCCGATTTCACCCAGTCCGCCTAGGGCGAAAACAGCTGTTTGGTCGTTCTTAACAAATTTCATCGTTATTCGATGCTCTCAACTTCGTAATATTGGCTCGCCTGTTCATACTCGAGGTGGTTGCCTTCGAGTAGTTGGATAAGTTCAACATTGTAGTTGCGGTCTTTTAAGTGGTGTCGGACTTCACGCTCGGATGCTGCTTCCACATAAAGGCTTTGGGTATTTTCGCGAACTGGTACTTCAAAACGGTTTTCCTGGTAATATACTTTAAAAATCATTGTTTGCTCTCCTTTTTCCACGCTCAAATAAATGCACTTCCTTTATATTATCATGTCATTAGACTAAAATAAAGAATAGCCCTCCTTATTTATAAAGAAGGGCTAAAACGTTTATGCAATTTTCTTTTTGTTCATGATGCCATTGAGTTGTCTGAGAAGTTTTCTTTTCAAACGTTTCAACATGGCTAACCACTCCTTAAAGCGATTATACTGCGTTTTCTGACAATTGTAAAGAAGTCACGCTTTGATTTAAAAGACTTATCAAACAGAATGGAGACTAAAAAATGCCTAAATTATTATTGCTGGATATTGATGGAACCTTGTTGGATTCCCATAAGAAATTGCCAGCTTCTGCAAAAGAAGCCTTGGAACAGGCACGGCTGAATGGCCACGATTTGGCCATTGCTACAGGACGTGGACCGTTCATGATCACTAAGATTTTAAAGGAACTGAACATTGATACTTATATTACATTTAACGGTCAATATATTGTCCACAAAGGACAAGCTATCCATAAAGAGGCAATTGATTCAAGCACGCTGAACGATATCTTTGAATATGCAGAACAGCGTAATCATCCAATCGTTTTCATGAATGAGAAGAAAATGGTATCCTCTATTGATTTTCATCCGGACATCGATGAAAGCATCAAAACCTTAAAAATGCCTCATCCTGAGGTGCATAAAGATTTTCACTTAAACAATGAAGTGTATCAGGCGTTGGTTTTCTGTGAAAAAGAAGAAGAGCAACAATACCATGATACGTTCAAGCAAGTAGACTTTGTCCGATGGCACCGCGTGTCATGCGACATTACGCCAAAAGGAGGTACCAAGGCAAGCGGTATTGAGAATTTGATTCGTGCTACCGGACACTCAATCGAAGAAACAATCGCATTTGGAGACGGTCTGAACGACCTGCAGATGATGGATATTGCCGGTTACAGCGTAGCGATGGAGAACGGCCACGAAGAAACAAAAAAACGCGCATCATACGTCACTGATCACGTCGACAACGACGGTTTGGCAAAGGCGTTCAAGCATCTGAAATTGATTTGAAAAAGAAAAGCGCAAGCGCCTGTTAAGCTCTGACAGGCATAAGACAGACCAGCAGTGTGGCGGACTTTGCCACGCAGCTGGGTTGACTTATGACCCGAAGAGATAGGCGCTGGAGTCTAGACAAAAAGAAAAGCGCAAGCGCCTGTTAAGCTCTGACAGGCATAAGACAGACCAGCAGTGTGGCGGACTTTGCCACGCAGCTGGGTTGACTTATGACCCGAAGAGATAGGCGCTGGAGTCTGGACAACCAGAAAAGCGCAAGCGCCTGTGTAGAACCAAAGACGAATATTTACAACTATAAAAAAGAGACTCGGCTTACTCAGCCGAGTCTCTTTCGATTGCAATGGCATTTTCAATTTCAGCGAATGGGTTTTTTGAATCGATATGGTCAAAGAACATGACGCCATTCAAATGATCGAGTTCGTGTTGGAACGCGATGGCAGGAAGGCCTTTCAAACGCATTTTGATTTCTTCTCCATCTAAGTTAAAAGCTTTGACGGTAACCCGGGCATATCTCGGGACATAGCCAGGAATTACACGATCAACAGACAAACAACCTTCTCCAGCAGCTAAATAAGATTTTTCTACAGAATGGCTGACGATTTTGGGGTTGACGGCGACCATGCTGAGATTTTCTCCTGTACTGTCATCAAAATGCAGGACAAAAATCCGTTGCGCTCTATTTATTTGAGGCGCTGCAATTCCAACGCCGGGACGCAAATCGTGTTTTTCAGCCAGTTCGTCGTCCTGACTGTTTACTACATATTCCAGAAGGTCTCCACCCAATTTACGGATTTCTTCAGATAACGGGAATTTCACTTCTTCTGAACGTTTTCTGAGGGTAGGATGACCTTCACGTATAATGTCTTTCATTCGTATCAAGTGATTTCATCCTTTCAAATGGCTTGCTATATATTTTAGTATAACTCAACTCAGCAATTTTGAAAAAAGAAAAAGCTGTAGGCCGAGTTGTATTTTGCCCTTTCACATACTATAGTTAATTCATGGAAATTAAGGAGTGAATTATAATGAAAAAAGTATGGATGGCAGCTACAATATCTAGCCTTCTGTTGTTAACTGCCTGTTCAGGGTCCGGCATTCGTGAAGATTTGGATCAGATATTGAATGACACCTTCAACGAAGAAAAGGATTATCGTGCAGTGCAGGACGATCTTGAAGAACGTGAAAAAGCAGAACAGCAATTGTTCGAAGAAATAATGGCCTTGACAAAAGAACAACAAGATCTGGTGGCGGAACAGGCGCAGGAAGCGCTTGATTCAGCAAACGAACGGCTTGAATTCCTTCAGGCCGAGAAGGAATCGATGCAGTCGGCTGAAGTAAATTTTGCTGAAATCGATGGAGTGATTGAATCAGCCGAAGAGGAATCCGTCAAAGCAGATTTGGAGGCGCTAAAAGCAGGGATGCTGGAGCGCTTTACAGCGCATGACCGATTTGCAGAAGCTTATGAGGAATTGATTGTTCGTCAGAAAGAATTATATGAAATGCTGAAGAACGATGAAAGTACATTGCAAATGCTTCAGGAAAAGGCTGCGGAAGTGAATAAACAAAATGAGCAGGTGCAGTTGGCTGTTACAGAGTTTAATGAATTAACGCAACAGGTAAATGATTTGAAGGATACTACACTGGAAAGACTAAGTAAAAGTGAAGAATAAACGGCCTATAGGGCCGTTTTTTCTGTGCTATAAAAGATGTTTGTTATTGCGCCTGTATTATAATACAGAGATCAAAATTAACTAATACAGTTTGAGAAAAAGAGAATTATCTTGCAATTACTATTGTCCAAAAATGTCAGATTGTCTATGATTGACCGAGTTATTCTTGTGACGTATACTGAAAAGGAATGCGAAATTGTATCATAAATTGTATGTAATTATTTTAATACAGATGAAAAAGGAGAGTTGCTTTTATGGCTGCGAAAAAATCACAGCAGTTCGATCCAGTGGAAACACTTAACGCAATCGAAGAGAAGTTTGAAATGGTTCAGATCTTGAACGAAGAAGGCGAAATCGTCAACAAAGAAGCTGATCCGAAGCTTTCTGATGAGGATCTCCAGGAATTGATGAGAAGAATGGTTTATACACGAATTTTGGATCAGCGTTCTATTTCTCTGAACCGCCAAGGTCGTTTAGGGTTCTATGCTCCAACTGCAGGGCAAGAAGCTTCACAATTAGCTTCACATTTTGCGTTGGAAAAAGAAGATTTTATCCTTCCTGGCTATCGCGATGTCCCTCAGTTGATTTGGCATGGCTGGCCTTTGCATCAAGCATTCCTATTTTCTCGCGGACATTTCATGGGCAATCAGATGCCTGAAGGATTGAATGTTTTACCTCCTCAAATCATCATCGGCGCTCAGTTTATCCAAGCTACCGGTGTGGCACTTGGGATGCAGAAACGTAAAAAAGAGACAGTTGCCGTTACTTATACAGGAGAAGGCGGTTCTTCACAAGGCGATTTCTACGAAGGAATCAACTTTGCTGGGTCTTTCCGAGCACCGGCTATTTTTATCGTTCAAAATAACCAATACGCAATTTCCACACCACGTGAGGTTCAAACTGCGGCAAAAACAATTGCTCAAAAAGCAGTAGCAGCCGGCATTCCAGGAGTTTTTGTTGACGGAATGGATCCACTAGCTGTATATGCTGTAACACGCGATGCACGCGAACGCGCAATTAAAGGCGACGGACCGACACTTATTGAAACGTTTTGCTATCGATATGGTCCACATACAATGGCAGGCGATGATCCGACGCGTTACCGTACTTCTGACATCGACAGCGAATGGGAAAAGAAAGATCCACTCGTTCGTTTCCGTAAGTATTTGGAAGCTAAAAATTTATGGAGCGAAGAAAAAGAAAAGGAAGTAATGGAACAAGCTAAAGACGAAATCAAAGCTGCAATCAAAAAAGCAGATGCTGCACCAAAACAGAAAGTGACTGATTTGCTCGGATTTATGTATGAAGAAATGCCGTTCAACATACAAGAGCAAATGGATATTTATAAAGCAAAGGAGTCGAAGTAAGCCATGGCACAATTAACAATGATCCAAGCGATTACGGACGCCCTGAAAACAGAGCTGAAAAACGATGAAAATGTCCTTGTTTTCGGCGAAGATGTTGGAAACAACGGTGGAGTTTTCCGAGCAACAGAAGGTCTCCAAAAAGAATTTGGCGAAGATCGGGTATTTGATACACCTCTAGCAGAATCAGGTATTGGCGGACTCGCGATTGGTTTGTCTTTACAAGGTTATCGTCCAGTGCCGGAAATTCAGTTTTTCGGTTTTGTTTTTGAAGTAATGGATTCGATTAGTGGACAGATGGCACGTATGCGTTACCGTAGTGGTGGCAGCCAAAATGCACCTGTAACGATTCGTGCTCCATTTGGCGGGGGTGTTCATACTCCTGAAATGCATGCTGACTCACTTGAAGGGCTGATGGCGGCTTCACCGGGTTTGAAAGTAGTCATTCCATCTACACCGTATGATGCAAAAGGCTTGCTCATTTCAGCCATCCGCGACAATGACCCAGTTATTTTTCTTGAGCATATGAAACTTTATCGATCGTTTCGCCAGGAAGTTCCCGAAGAAGAATACACGATTCCATTAGGCAAAGCTGAAGTGAAGCGTGAAGGCAAAGATTTATCAATTATCACGTACGGTGCAATGGTACAAGAAAGTATAAAAGCTGCTGAAGAACTTGAAAAAGAAAATTATTCGGTAGAAGTCGTTGACTTACGGACGATTCAGCCACTTGATATTGAAGCAATCATCGCTTCGGTAGAAAAAACCGGTCGTGCTATGGTTGTTCAAGAAGCACAAAAGCAAGCAGGTATCGCAGCTAATGTCGTAGCTGAAATTACAGAACGTGCCATTTTAAGTTTGGACGCACCCGTTCTTCGTGTAACAGCCCCGGACACAGTATTCGCGTTCTCACAAGCAGAAGAAGTTTGGCTTCCAAATGCGAAAGATATAGTAGAAACAGCGAAAAAAATTCTTACTTTTTAAAATAGATAGAGAAGAAAGGGTGAAACTGATGGCTTATAAATTTCGTTTGCCGGATATTGGAGAAGGTATCCATGAAGGTGAAATTGTAAAGTGGTTTGTCAAAGCAGGAGATAAAATCGAAGAAGACGATGTGCTTGTTGAAGTGCAAAATGATAAAGCTGTCGTTGAAATTCCATCACCAGTATCTGGAACAATTGAAGAAGTACTGGTTGAGGAAGGAACAGTAGCCGTAGTTGGCGATATATTGATCCGGATCGATGCACCTGATGCCGATGAAGACGAGGACGAGGGTGCTAAAGAAGAAGCAACTCCTGAAGTGAAAGAAGAAACCGAAGAGCAAGTACAAGCGGGTACTGCTGAATCTGGTGGAGATGTTGATAAAGCACCTGTTAAAGAAGAACCGAAAAAACAGACTGGTGCTGGCTCACAAACACAGACTGATTCAACAACAGAGTCTGACCCAACTGCTCGTGTGATTTCAATGCCATCTGTCCGCAAATTTGCGCGCGACAGTGATATAGACATTAAACAAGTAACGGGTTCTGGTAATAATGGTCGCGTATTAAGAGAAGATATTGAAGCGTTCATGAACGGTGACCAAAAAGCAGCAACACCAACAGATTCTGAAGAAGCACCACAGGAAGTAGCAGAAGAAAGCACTGATCAAGCAGCAGCTGCACCAAAAGCAACAGCAGCTCCTGAAGGTGAATTCCCTGAAACGCGTGAGAAAATGTCCGGAATACGTAAAGCAATTGCTAAAGCAATGGTTCATTCTAAACAAACTGCTCCGCACGTAACATTAATGGACGAAGTGGATGTTACTGAACTCGTAGCACACCGCAAAAAGTTCAAAGATATTGCAGCAGAAAAAGAAATCAAGCTGACTTATCTACCATACGTAGTAAAAGCTTTGGTCAGCACATTGCGTGAATTCCCAGCTTTGAATACATCATTTGATGATGAAACAAGCGAAATTATCCAAAAGCATTATTTCAATATCGGAATTGCAGCAGATACAGAAAAAGGCTTAATGGTTCCAGTTATCAAAAACGCAGACCGTAAATCAGTATTTACGATTTCAGATGAAATCAATGGGTTAGCAACAAAAGCGCGCGATGGTAAATTATCCGCTGCTGAAATGAAAGGCGCTTCATGCTCGATTACAAATATCGGTTCTGCCGGCGGGCAATGGTTCACACCGGTCATTAACCATCCAGAAGTGGCGATTCTTGGAATTGGCCGCATCGCAGAGAAACCTGTAATTAAAAATGGTGAAATTGTAGCAGCACCTGTGTTAGCATTATCATTGAGCTTCGATCACAGAATGATCGATGGTGCAACGGCACAACATGCATTAAATCATATTAAACGTTTATTAAGTCAACCTGAATTACTATTAATGGAGGCGTAAAACTTATGGTAGTAGGAGATTTTCCAATTGAAACAGATACGCTTGTAATCGGCTCAGGCCCTGGCGGTTATGTTGCGGCTATTCGCGCAGCACAAACGGGCCAAAAAGTAACAATCGTTGAAAAAGAGTATATTGGCGGCGTTTGTTTGAACGTCGGTTGTATCCCTTCTAAAGCGATGATTTCTGTTGGTCACCGTTTTGAAGAAGCTCAGCATTCGGAAGATATGGGCATTGTTGCGAAAGAAGTTACGATTAACTTTGAAAAAGCACAAGCATTTAAAGACAGCGTCGTGAAGAAATTGACTAGCGGTGTTGAATCTCTTCTGAAAGGCAATAAAGTCGAAATCTTGCGCGGCGAAGCTTATTTCGTCGACGAAAATACAGTTCGCATCATGGATGATAATTCAGCACAAACGTATAAATTCAAAAATGCAATTATTGCTACTGGATCTCGTCCAGTTGAAATCCCGACTTTCAAATTTACCGATCGTGTCATTAATTCTACAGGCGCATTGGCTCTTAAGGAAATCCCGAAAAAAATGGTCGTTATCGGTGGTGGCTATATTGGTATAGAACTAGGAACAGCATATGCTAATCTAGGCTCTGAAGTAACCATCCTTGAAGGCGCACCTGACATTCTTGCTGGATTCGAAAAGCAAATGACAGCAATCGTCAAAAAAGGATTAAAGAAAAAAGGTGTCGAAGTCATCACTAAAGCATCTGCTAAAGGTGTAGAAGAAAGTGATTCTGGCGTTAAAGTAACTTATGAAGCAGGCGGAGAAGAAAAAACGCTGGAAGCTGATTATGCGCTTGTAACAGTTGGCCGTCGTCCAAATACAGACGAAATGGGCCTTGAAGAATTGAATCTGACAATGTCCGATCGGGGCTTGATTGAAGTGGACAAGCAATGCCGTACAAACATCCCGAACATCTATGCAATTGGCGATGTTGTAGCTGGATTGCAATTGGCTCACAAAGCTTCTTACGAAGGCAAAGTTGTTGCTGAAGCAATCGCTGGCGAAAAATCAGAGGTTGATTATTTGGCAATTCCGGCTGTTTGCTTTACAGATCCTGAACTCGCAAGCGTCGGGTTAACCGAAGAGCTGGCCAAAACAGAAGGATTTGAAGCAAGCGCTGCTAAATTTCCATTCGGAGCTAACGGCCGTGCGCTTTCATTAAACGCATCTGAAGGGTTCGTGAAACTGGTTTCACGCAAATCTGATGGCTTATTGTTAGGCGCACAAATTGTTGGTGCGGGTGCATCAGACATGATCGCCGAACTTGGTCTTGCAATCGAAGCTGGAATGACAGTGGAAGATATCGCAATGACAATTCACGCTCATCCAACGCTCGCTGAAGTTACAATGGAAGCAGCAGAAGTAGCTCTTGGAACACCGATTCATACCATGAAATAATTGATAAGAAGTCGCCCCTGCGGCTTCTTTTTTTTGGGAAATAAATTGTTTCTTGTGGTAAGATTTGTATAGTGAAGGGGTGTTTAGATTGGTACATAAAAAATGGATAGCTATTGTAGCGGCGACGTTTTTACTGACGGCGTGTGGGGAAAAAACTAAAACTTCTTCGAGTGAAGCTGAAGAAATAGAAAATATCGAAAAAAATGCTGAAACAAAAAAACAAGAAGTGAAAGAAGAAGAGGTAACAAAAGAAGCAATGGAAGAAGAAGGTGTGGTTGAAGCTCAATATCGAATCAATACAGCCAATTGGTCCGTCCAGCCTATAGCAGATGCTGCTGAAAAAGTCGTATTGGTGACCATTGATGATGCACCTGACCAACATTCAATGGAAATGGCGGAAACCTTGAAAAGTCTAGAAATCCCAGCAATTTTCTTTGTTAATGGACATTTTTTAGATACAGATGAAAAAAAGGAACAAGTGAAGAAAATCCATGAAATGGGCTTCGTGATTGGCAATCATACTGAAAGTCATCAAAATTTAAAAGATCTTACCGAGCAGCAACAAGAAGAAGAAATTTTACGAGTAAACAAAGCAGTAGAAGAGATTATTGGTGAAAAACCGAAATTTTTCCGCGCTCCCTTTGGCTCAAATACTGATTTTAGTAAACAGCTTGTCAAAGACCAAGAGATGGTTTTGATGAATTGGACATACGGCTATGACTGGGAAAAGCAGTATCAAGATGCTCAGGCGTTAACGGGAATTATGATTGATACCGAGTACTTAAATAATGGTGCCAATTTATTGATGCACGATCGAGATTGGACTGCAGAAGCTCTTCCAGATATTATCCAAGGCTTAGAAGACAAAGGGTATGGTTTTGTAGATCCAAAAACAATCGAAGGTATTTAAAAAAACGATCCACAGGTTTTTTTCTGTGGATCGTTTTTTCATGGCTATCAATACAAGCTTATGCCTGTCGGAGCTGAACAGGCACTTTCACTTTTCGTGATGTCTAGCGCAAGCAGCCAGCCCCTCGAGTCGCTTCAGCTCTGCCGTTAATGGCTGAAAACCGCCATTAACGGCAAGGCTTCCAGCGCTTGTCGGGTCTACATGGCTGCTTGCGCTTTTTGTGCTGTCCAGTTGCAAGTGCCTAGCTCCTCGGGTCATAAGTCAACCCAGCTGCGTGGCAAAGAACGCCACACTGCTGGTCTGCCTTATGCCTGTCGGAGCTGAACAGGCACTTTCACTTTTCTAATTACCTAATCGCTTGTTGTTCTTTAATTACGCGCAGCATTTGCAGCGTATCGTCTTCTGGTCCTTGTACGGGTAATCCGGCGGCTACGTTCATATGAATATAGTTAATATTTTCTTCGGTTATGATTTCACCAGGAATGAAAATAGGAATGCCGGGTGGGTAGACCATTATGAATTCAGCGGAAATGCGTCCGACGGCATCATTGATTGAAATGACTTCGGTTGTTGCATAAAAAGCGTCGCGCGGTGTCATGGCAAGCCTTGGGATATCCGGAAGCAGTACGACTGGTTCAACTACAACGGCCTCACTTTCCAATGCCCCAGTCATACGTTGAAGAGCATTGATTAATAAATTCAATTCTTTGCGGCTATCGCCAATTGTGACGAGGCACAGAATATTATACAAATCGGAAAGTTCGATTTCAATGTTGGCGTTTTCTCTCAGCCATTCTTCAGCCTGATGACCAGTAATGCCAAGGTTTTTGACACTAATCAACAACTTTGTTGGGTCCAAATCAAAAGTAGCTGATGAATTCAACAATTCTTTGCCTACACAGTGCAGGTGAGGAATTTTATTGATGCGTTTTCGAGCATCCTGAGACAAGCGGATCGTCCGGTCAATTAAGTCGTAACCATTGATTGCTAATTGACGGCGTGCGGTATCAAGAGATGCCAAGATTGGATACGACGTCGATGTTGTGGTCAGCATGGATAGAGTCGACTGTACACGTTTTGGTGATACTAGTCCTTCTCGCACATTGAGCACGGAACTTTGTGTCATGGAACCGCCTAGTTTATGAACAGAAGTCGCGGCCATATCCGCACCTGCTGCCATCGCTGAAATAGGCAAAGATTTGTGGAAATGGATGTGAACGCCGTGTGCTTCATCAACTAAAACAGGCACATTCCGTGCATGGGCAATGTCGACAATCCGTTTTAAATCAGCGGCTATGCCAAAATAAGTCGGATTTATGACTAGCACTGCTTTAGTGTCCGGATATTCAATCAATGCTTTTTCTACTGCTTCTGCTGAAATTCCATGAGATATTCCAAGTTCGGGATCTACTTCAGGATGGATGAAAATCGGGATGGCGCCAGCGAAAACAATAGCAGACATAATAGACTTATGGACATTTCGTGGTACCAAGATCTTGTCATTGGGACCAACGACGCTAAGAATCATGGTCATAATCGCACCACTTGTCCCTTGTACAGAAAAGAATGTATGATCTGCTCCAAAAGCTTCGGCAGCTAGCTCTTGAGCTTTTTTAATCGCGCCTTTTGGTGAATGTAAATCGTCCAGAGGAGCGATATTAATTAAATCAATGGAAAGAATATTATCCCCGACAAATTCTCGGAATGCGGGATCTACGCCCTGTCCTTTTTTATGGCCAGGTATATGGAATTGGATCGGGTGCCGGTTTCGATGCTTTAAAAGTGCATCAAATAACGGAGTTTCTAATTGAGACAATGATAAGCCCACCTCGCTAATTAAAATGAAAACAAAAAGAATTATAGCATGATGCAACTCACTATAGTATAAAATAAAAGGATTTTCCATTGTGGAAGCGAATACATGAAGTGTAGAGAGAAAAGGAGTGAGTTCATGGAATTCAAAACAAAAGTGACTGAACTATTGGGAATCCGTTATCCTATTATACAGGGGGGGTTGGCTTATTTGGCCTATGCGGAACTAGCTGCAGCGGTTTCAAACGCTGGAGGACTTGGTCAAATCACGGCGATGAGTCTTTCAACGCCTGAAGAATTGAGAAGAGAAATTCAAAAAGTAAGAGCATTGACGGACAAGCCTTTTGGTGTTAATTTTGCGATTGGTGACCACGACCGTTCGTTTTCTCATATGCTGGATATAGCAATTGAAGAAAGAGTGCCGGTTGTTTCGATGACGGGCGGCAACCCAACTCCGATATTCGAACAGCTGAAAGGGACAGATATCAAAAAATTGGTCCTAGTAGCTGCTAGAAGACAGGCCGAAAAAGCAGAGAGCCTTGGTGCTGACGCTGTCATGGTCGTGGGTCAAGAAGGTGGCGGCCATTTAGGGCGTGATGACATCGGAACGATGGTGCTAATTCCACAAGTGGTTGATGCTGTGCAAATCCCAGTTATTGCTTCAGGTGGAATCGGCGACGGACGCGGCTGGATGGCAGCGCATGCGTTAGGTGCTGAAGGTATTGAAATGGGCACACGTTTTATTGCCACAAAAGAATGCGTTCATGCCTCAGAAGCTTATAAACAACAGCTGATCAATAGCTCCGAGAACGATACGGTCATTATCAAACGTAGCATTGGTGCTCCTGCGCGGACGTTGCGAAGTAGCTGGACCGATAAAATTCTTGAGATTGAAAGTCAAACGCCGACTTATGAAGCCTTAAAAGAATATATTAGTGGTGAAGCCAACAAGCGTTTCATCTATCATGGAGAAACAGATGGGGGCTTTGGTTGGGCGGGGCAAGTGACTGGAATGATCAAAGATGTGCCAACAGTTCAAGAACTGATTGAGGGCATGGTTAAACAGGCTGGAGAAATCCGAGGCAAATGGTCAATTTCTAGATGAAAAGAGGGATAACTAATGGATTATTCTTATCCATTTTCAATTGAGTGGTCAACAGAAGAAATTATTGACGTTGTCAGTTTTTTTGAAGCAATCGAAATAGCTTATGAAAAAGGTATTAACAGACAAGAGTTATTAACACGCTACCGCAAATTCAAGCAAGTTGTTCCTTCGATATCAGAAGAAAAAACTTATTTCCGTGAATTTGAAGAAGAAAGTGGCTATGTTAGCTTTCGGGTTATTAAAGAAATGAAAGCTAAAACAGGCGACGAAACCATCAAACTAAAAAACAAGTAAGCAAAAAAAGAACCTGTAGCCTCAGCGGCTAACAGGTTCTTTTTTTGGTTGCAGCAAATCATTGTAAACAGGAAGTAGGGCATCGAAGGTTTCTCCGGCAAATTGAAGAAATTGTTCTTTGTTCAAAGAGGCAGCCTGTTCTCTTGTTAAATGACGACCAATCACAAATTCGCCTTTTTTTACATCGCGTAAACGAATCAGTAATTTTTCAATGCCCTCATCACCTAATTGACTTAAAGCGTCGGACTGTGGCTTCATATGGTCTCCAGAAACAACAAAGTTTCCCGGTAAATTTTCTAGTACATCTGAATGCAATAAATTTCCAGCCATTGTTGTTTTGTTGGGAGCTTCGTAAATAACAGCTAATATGACGAATATGTGACTTTCCCACATGCCGATTTGAAAATGTGGAACAGCTTTATAGCCTCTTTTATACGGTGCAAAGGCAACCCAGCTGTCATTTGGTGGGTTTACAGTTCTGCGCATATGTTTAGCAACATGGGGGAAAAACTCATCTCCTGTTTTTCCGGAGAAAAATAAAGAGAATTCTGTTCCTAATTCTTCGAACTTCGGACGGATGAATTCAGCAAGCGCAGACATCCTTGCATCGAGGCCAGGAGTGTTGAAAACTTCAAAATCTTGTTCGTTCCAATAAGGCTTCAAATAAATATCCTCCTTTAATTTAGGCAATCAGGTTTCATTTTAACGAAGTTCGGGAAAAAAGAATATAAATACGGTTTTGCTAATAGATTTCATTTGAATAAAGTGGTATTATAAAGTTGTAACATGATTAGTCAGAATTTTCGGAGTATGGTGAGAAAGGGGTGCTCATTATGAAACAGATGATTCAGATAATCCGCAAAGCGGATGTAGAGAAAGAATACGTACACGTGCTGAAACTGGAACTCGATTATGAACTTGCTTCATTATTTGACGCGATACAGCAGAAAGACGAACATCAAATGTCTAAAAGCAAGCAGCGGCTTCAAGAAATTCACGTAGAACTGGAGGCCCTCCATGCGCTCTAATCCATCTATACATTAAAGGCATCTGCTAGAGTAAGACAGCAGATGCCTTTTTCGTTATACTGAAACAAATGAGGAGGGATACATACATGGACTTACATGCTATGGATAGATACATAAAATCATTGATCAAAGAAGCTGGACATCGGATTCGCAATTCTTTTTTGACTGATATCACCATTGAATCAAAATCAAATGCGAATGACCTGGTGACGAATATGGACAAAGAGATTGAACAATTCTTCATCGGCCGTATCCGCAGAGACTTTCCGGGTCATCGGATTTTTGGAGAAGAAGGCTTCGGGGATGATATTCAAAGTTCGGAAGGGGTCATTTGGCTACTAGATCCGATTGATGGCACAATGAATTTTGTTCACCAGAAACGCAATTTTGCTATCTCAATTGGCATATATCTAGATGGAGTCGGCAAACTTGGTTATATTTACGATGTCGTCAATGATGATTTGTACCACGGAGTTAAAGACGGTGGGGCATATTACAATGATGAGCAAATGAAGCCACTCCTAGAAATGGAGATAACCGAATCGATTGTGGCTATGAACGCCACGTGGACAATCCCGAATCGGTATCTGGATAACGATGCGATCATCCAGTTGATACGTGATGTCCGTGGTACACGTTCTTATGGTTCAGCAGCACTCGAACTTGCTTATCTGGCGAGCGGACGTGTCGATGCTTATATTTCCATGAGATTGTCACCTTGGGACATTGCAGGGGGCATGGTAATTGCACAAGAAGTTGGAGCAGTGACGACGAATTTCAAAGGCGATCCTGCGAACTTATTGAAACAAGATACGTTTATCGCAGCCAATCCAGCTATCCACAGCGAGTTGTTAAAAAAATATATAAAATTCAAGTAAAAAAAGATGCGGAATTCCGCATCTTTTTTTATAATTATAGTAATCCGGCTTCCCGCATTTCTTTTTTCTTTTTAAAGCCCATGCCCATGATCAAACAAAGTACTAATATTGCTGCAAATATACCTAGTACACTACGCAGGCCAACAGCTAAGCCAATTCCAACCATTGCTAATAATGCTGCTAAGGAATACAGTACAAAGACCCATTTTGTATTTTTCATTAAGCTTATCACTCGATTTTCCTCCTGTAGCTTACTGCCTGAAATAAAATCTTAGGGTTTTAAACCTATATGTGCTATACTAGCACAGTTATAGACATGAAAAAAGAATATTGGAGTGAAAATATGACTAACCTACGTAACGACTTAAGAAACATTGCAATTATTGCCCACGTTGACCACGGTAAAACAACTTTGGTGGATCAACTTCTTCAGCAATCTGGGATTTTCCGTTCAAATGAGCATATGGATGAACGAGCTATGGACTCTAATGATATTGAAAGAGAACGCGGAATCACAATTCTTGCGAAAAACACTGCGATTCAATACAAAGATGCCAAAATCAATATCTTGGATACTCCTGGACACGCCGATTTCGGCGGAGAAGTTGAACGTATCATGAAAATGGTTGATGGTGTCCTATTAGTAGTGGATGCTTATGAAGGCTGTATGCCACAAACACGCTTTGTGTTGAAAAAAGCACTTGAGCAGAATTTGAAACCAATCGTTGTCGTTAACAAAATTGACCGCGACTTCGCACGTCCTGAAGAAGTGGTTGACGAGGTCATCGAATTGTTCATCGAGCTTGAAGCGAATGACGAGCAATTAGAATTCCCGGTTATCTTTGCATCGGGTATGAATGGTACAGCAAGTCTTTCTTCTGATCCTGCTGATCAACAAGAAAACATGCAAGTTGTTTATGATGCCATCATGGAACATGTGCCAGCGCCTATCGATAACAGAGATGAGCCACTTCAATTCCAGGTTGCTCTTCTTGACTACAATGATTACGTTGGACGTATCGGAATCGGCCGCGTATTCCGCGGAACAATTGAAGTAGGACAATCAGTAGCATTGATGAAACTCGATGGTACTGTGAAAAACTTCCGTGTCACTAAAATTCATGGTTTCATGGGTCTTAAGCGGATTGAGATCCAAAAAGCTGAAGCTGGCGACTTGATTGCCGTATCGGGTATGGAAGATATCAACGTCGGAGAAACTGTATGTCCGCAGACACATCAGGAAGCTTTACCGATTCTACGCATTGATGAACCAACTCTTCAAATGACTTTCCTTGTCAATAACAGCCCGTTTGCAGGTAAAGAAGGGAAATTTATTACATCAAGAAAAATTCAGGAACGTTTGGATGCTCAATTGGAAACTGATGTTTCATTGCGTGTGGATCCTACAGATTCACCAGACGCTTGGGTTGTATCCGGACGCGGAGAATTGCATTTGTCGATTTTAATTGAAAACATGCGCCGTGAAGGTTTCGAAATTCAAGTATCAAAACCAGAAGTAATTGTACGCATGGTTGATGGAGTTCGTTGTGAGCCAGTTGAACGCGTACAAGTAGATGTGCCAGAAGAATATACGGGTGCGATCATCGAATCTCTTGGAGAACGTAAAGGCGAAATGCTTGATATGATAAACAATGGCAGCGGACAAGTCCGTATGGTGTTTAACGTACCGGCTCGTGGATTGATCGGTTATACAACCGAATTCTTGACACAAACTCGCGGTTACGGAATTATTAACCACACATTCGATAGCTACCAGCCAGTTGCTTCTGGCCGTGTTGGCGGACGTCGCGAAGGTGTATTGGTCTCTATGGAGCGTGGAAAAGTTTCGACTTACGGCTTGATGGGGATCGAAGACCGCGGAACTTCATTTGTTGAAGTTGGCGCTGAAATTTACGAAGGCATGATCGTTGGGCAGCATAACCGCGACAGCGACTTGACAGTAAATATCGTAAAAATCAAAGCTGCAACGAACATCCGTTCAGCTAACAAAGACCAAACAACAACGATGAAAAAAGCACGTTTGATGAGTCTTGAAGAAGCCCTTGAATACTTGAACGATGATGAGTATTGCGAAATTACACCACAAACGATTCGTTTGCGCAAAAAAATTCTTGATAAAAACGAACGTGAGCGTATGGCCAAGAAAAAGAAAGTTGCAATCGAAGAATAAGCGAATGGGAAGGATGTATAGCCCGTGGACGAACAAGCTTTTGTCTATGACAATATGTATCCGGTAGCCCGAATTTTATATCAGAATCTGCCGAGTTACGAAATGGCGGGATACGCATTGTTTGCGGTAATTCTCTTGCTTTCGGCATTCGTTTATAAACTTGGGTTTGCTAAAAAGTTATCATTTGGAAAAAATGCAATGATTGGCCTATTTCTGGCAATCGGTGGTTTGGGGCTTACGTTTCTTGCCTTTTTCCTACCGGTTGTTGAAGGGCTAGTTATCGCAGCGCTTATACTGATTCTTTATAAAATCCGCTTATGGCGCGAAAAACGCGAAAACGCTGTATCTCATTGAGATACAGCGTTTTTGCGTTCAAAGGTTTTATACAGAATTGGCACCAACAAAGAGTACGTGAGATGGGCGAAAACCCAATAAAGAAACGCTCCCCAGTCCGTGATGGCTGGCACATCAGCATTGATAGCAAGCCAAGACAACAGAAAATAGAGGAAAGGAAAAGGTGCGGACATTAGTAAACTAATAATTACCAATTGGCCAAATGAGTAATTGCGCCTTTTTGCTAGATAGACAAAAACTACTCCGATGATTAGCGAGATGATCATATGAAAAACGAATTCTGTAATCTCAGACCATTGTACATCGCCAATCACTGGTATGAAATCAACATTCAATAAAAGAGTATATACTTGTTCACCAGTGACAGATTGAATCCATTTCAGTAAAAGCCCCAAAACCAACCCACTCCAGAATCCAATCCAGATGCCTTTTAAGAGCTTCATCAGAAATCATCCTCAATGCTGCGGGAGCTACGGTAAAAGCGGAAAGAACCGGTCGCTAAGCGCTCTTTGGTCCTTTGTGTGATTCGATCATGGCATTCATTGCACATATGGGTGTGGATGGGTCTGTTGCGCAGGCGCTTTGCCTGGAGTGTATCATCTACTAGTTCTTCAATTTTATCGCAGATTACGCATTGTACGCGCATACTGAATCACTCCTATTCGACTCGGATAGCTTGGATATCGGTAATGGGATTTTCCTGATTGGAGCCATCTGGAAGAAGGACATGGACGGGACCATTTTCCTTCAATGGCTTGCCATGGTCGCTGAACTTGAAAATCAACTGTTCTGCGTGTTCAATCGGAAACTCGAATTCTCCGTTCAATGTTTCAAAAACTACACGCTTTGCATGTTCACGCGGTTCTGCATTCAAGAGGAAGGGCTTGAACAAAATGCCGAAAGTTCCTGTCAGCATTTCTTTCTTTTCTTTACTCTTGTAAGTTTTTTCTGAATTCAAAGTTGGTGGAACTGTACTGCCTTCCATGATTTCACGAGACCAATGTTCGCCCATTCCGCGCTTGTACTCCTCGAGCTCATCTTTCGCGATCCGTTCTTCTTGGAAATACGTTTCAAGGTTCAATTTGCGGTCGTCGAAAATCCAGACGGTCGGATCCAATATCAACTTAAATTTCACTTCACCTTTAAAAGGTACGATAAATTCCATGGGTAAACCCTCCATTTAGATAGTTACTCTTTTAATAGTATACCTTTTTGTGTCAAGTTCCTAAAGGGATTTATCTCTTTCACCACAGAGGCTTGCATTTTCTCTTTTTAAAAGATACACTTTAAACAGTAAAATAGAGAAGAAAACTCATGAAATGGGGGGAGTCCTCATGGAACATACAGAAGAACAAACATACCATCTGAAGGCTTTGGAACTCCTCAGAGCTGATGCAGAAAAAATTGAGCAGTTGATCAAGGTGCAAATGGATCATTTAACATTGCCATCTTGTCCTTTATATGAAGAGGTGCTTGACACCCAAATGTTCGGCCTATCACGTGAAATCGATTTTGCGGTTAAACTGGGGCTTATCGAACGTGAGGCTGGGAAAAATTTAATGGATACGCTGGAGAAAAAACTTTCCATTCTTCATGAAGCGTATACAAATAAATGATCTAAAACTCAAACGATTCTTGTTTGAGTTTTTTTACTAATATGGCACCTATCAAAGTAAAAGAGGTATAAAATGAAATCTTACATCAAGAAATACGCAAAGTTTTTCGACTATCCTTTATTTTTCACTTATTTGGCCTTAACGATTTTCGGCTTGATCATGATTTACAGTTCAAGCATGGCCTGGTCGGTCAATTACTACGGTTCTGAGCCGGATCGGTTTTACATACAGCAATTAATAAATTTGGCAATTGCGTTCCCTGTTTTCGCGATTGCAGCAGTTTTCCCGTACAAGCATTTTAAAAAACGGTGGATGATGATGACGATCCTGGCAGTAGTCTTTGCGGGCTTGATTGCCGTCCACTTTGTCGGTTTCGCAGCCGGAGGCGCCAAAAGCTGGATTAACTTAGGTTTTGCCAACATACAGCCTTCTGAAGTGGCAAAAGTCGGCATCATTCTTTATTTAGCCGGTGTTTTTTCAAATAAATACCATAACGGAACTATCAATAAATTAAATGAATCCATCATTCCACCAGTCATTATTTTAACGCTTGTGCTGTTTTCTGTATTTCTTGAACCAGATCTTGGTTCCATGCTGATCATTGGAGCTGTTGGCTTATCCGTTATGTCAGCAAGCGGTGTTCGTTTGAAAGCGTTTATACGGCTTGCCGGTGTCTTTGTCGCGGCAGCATCCATCATCATTGTGCCCTTCATGATTTTTGCAGGAGATATGATTTTTACAGAAAAACGTCTTGGAAGGCTCGACGCTTTCTTTAATCCATTTTCGGATGAATTGGGATTTGGCTTTCAGATTGTCAATGGCTATTTGGCTATCGGTTCTGGTGGGTTAAGTGGTTTGGGGCTTGGACAATCTATTCAGAAATTGGGCTATCTACCTGAACCTCATACTGATTTCATCATGTCAGTCATTGCCGAAGAGCTTGGCGTGCTGGGTGTTGTATTTGTTCTAGGGGGATTAGGATTTATTGTGTTACGGGGTCTTTGGATTGCAATGACAACCCATGATCCGTTAGCTAGAATGCTTGCAGCAGGAATTGCCAGCATGATTGGAATCCAATCTTTCGTTAATTTGGGCGGTTTAACTGGTATCATTCCATTGACTGGAGTCACACTTCCATTTATAAGCTATGGCGGAACCTCTGTAATTTTGTTATCTTTAGCTATGGGAGTATTAATGAATGTTTCCATGTTCAACAAATACGAAAAAACGATAAAGTAAAGGGTGTGCTGCGGTGTGAAGGAGATCAACAAAATCTTGGTGGCCAACCGCGGAGAAATCGCTATTCGGGTTTTCCGCGCTTGTACAGAACTGAAAATTCAAACAGTTGCAATTTACTCACAGGAAGACAGTGGTTCATACCACCGTTACAAGGCGGATGAATCCTATTTGGTGGGTAAAGGCAAAAAACCGATTGATGCTTACTTAGATATTGAAGACATCATCCGCATCGCAAAAGATTCCAATGTAGATGCAGTCCATCCAGGTTACGGATTTTTGTCCGAAAACGTCCATTTTGCAAGACGTTGCGAAGAAGAAGGTATTGTTTTCATCGGCCCGACTTCTCAGCACTTGGACATGTTTGGTGACAAAGTAAAGGCGCGTTCGCAGGCGATTGCTGCTGGTATACCGGTTATTCCAGGCACAGATGGGCCCGTTGAGTCATTGGAAGAAGTTGAAGAATTCAGTAAAAAAGCAGGGTTTCCGTTAATGGTCAAAGCTTCTCTTGGCGGTGGCGGACGTGGAATGCGAATCGTTAGATCACACGAAGAATTAGCATCTTCCTACGAACGCGCAAAATCTGAGGCAAAAGCGGCTTTTGGTTCGGATGAGATGTATGTTGAAAAGTTTGTCGAAAAGCCTAAGCATATCGAAGTCCAAATTTTAGGCGATTCAGAAGGCAATATCATTCATCTGTATGAAAGAGATTGTTCAATTCAGCGTCGTCATCAAAAAGTTGTAGAAATCGCACCTTCCAACTCAATCAGCAATGAATTGCGCAATGAAATTTGTGATGCCGCAGTCAAATTGATGAAAAACATTAACTACATAAACGCGGGCACGGTTGAATTTCTTGTTGCCAATGATGAGTTTTACTTTATCGAAGTAAATCCACGCATTCAGGTGGAACATACAATTACGGAAATGATTACCGGAATCGATATTGTCCACGCGCAGATCCATATTGCCAGAGGGCATATGATACACAGTGAAGAAGTGGGCATTCCAGAACAGGACAAAATTCCGTTATTCGGCTATGCAATTCAATCCCGTGTCACGACAGAAGATCCATTGAACGACTTTATGCCGGATGCTGGAAAATTGATGGTTTATCGCTCCGGTGGCGGATTTGGCGTACGTTTGGATGCGGGTAACGGCTTCCAAGGGGCAGTCATTTCACCTTATTATGACTCTCTTTTGGTTAAAGTTTCTACGTGGGCAGTGACATTTAAGGAAGCTGCCGCTAAAATGGATCGCAACCTGCAGGAATTTCGGATTCGTGGAATTAAAACAAATATCCCTTTCTTGGAAAATGTTGTTAAACACAAAAACTTCATCAAAGGTGATTTTGATACCAGCTTTATCGATACGACTCCGGAATTATTTATCTTCCCTGTGCGTCAAGACCGTGGGACAAAGTTACTGAGCTATATCGGCAATGTAACGGTCAACGGCTTCCCGGGCATCGAAAAGAAAAAGAAACCGATTTTTGCAGCGCCGCGGAAACCAGAAGTGGATTTGCTAGCTCCAGCACCAAATGGCACAAAACAAATTTTTGATCTGCAAGGTGCTGAAGGGTTAACGAAATGGATCCATGAGCAGAAAGATGTCTTGTTGACGGACACAACATTCCGCGATGCCCATCAATCGTTATTGGCAACACGCGTCCGTTCTCATGATTTATTTGAGATTGCTAAAGAAACTGCACGTTTGCAAAACGATTTGTTTTCTTTGGAGATGTGGGGAGGCGCGACTTTTGACGTATCCTACAGGTTCCTTAAAGAAGATCCGTGGGAACGACTCATTAAGCTTCGCCAGGAAATTCCGAACGTCTTGTTCCAAATGTTGTTCCGCGGTGCTAATGCCGTCGGCTACAAAAATTATCCAGACAATGTGATTCGTGAGTTTGTCCAGAAATCAGGAGATGCTGGAATCGACGTATTCCGTATCTTTGATAGCTTGAACTGGATCAAAGGAATGGAAGTGGCGATTGACGAAGTCCGCCAATCCGGGAAGATCGCGGAAGCGGCGATCTGTTATACAGGGGATATTTTAGACCCAACCCGCGATAAGTACACGGTTCAATATTACAAGGATATGGCCAAAGAATTAGAAGCGGCAGGTGCCCATATTCTGGCAATCAAAGATATGGCAGGACTGTTGAAACCTGAAGCGGCCTACCGATTAGTATCTGAATTAAAAGACACGGTTTCGTTGCCAATCCACCTTCACACGCATGACACCAGCGGTAATGGTATCTATTTATATTCAAAAGCCATTGAAGCGGGAGTGGACATCGTGGATACGGCTCTTGGATCCATGGCAGGCTTGACTTCTCAGCCAAGCGCCAATTCACTTTATTATGCGACGAGCGGCAGTGGTCGTGAAGTCAGAGCAAATGTTAAAGGACTCGAAAAAATGTCCCATTACTGGGAAGATGTCCGCAAATACTATGTCGACTTTGAAAGCGGCATGAACAGCCCACATTCTGAGGTCTATGTACATGAGATGCCGGGTGGACAATACAGCAATCTTCAGCAGCAAGCTAAAGCAGTAGGTCTTGGCATGCGCTGGGAAGAAGTTAAAACCATGTATTCACGCGTTAACCTATTGTTCGGTGATGTCGTAAAAGTGACGCCTTCTTCCAAAGTAGTAGGGGACATGGCCTTATTCATGGTTCAAAATGAATTGAATGAAGAAACGGTTATTTCCCGAGGGAAAACGATCGACTTCCCGGAATCAGTCATTGAATTCTTTGAAGGCTATATCGGCCAGCCGCATGGTGGATTCCCGAAAGAGCTTCAAAAAGTCATCTTGAAAGAGCGGGAGCCGATTACAGTTCGTCCTGGCGAACTTTTGGAGCCTGTAGACTTCGATAAAATTGAGAAAACTTTGTATGATAAACTGAAGCGCCCGGTGACTAGTCATGAAACCCTAGCTCATGCACTTTATCCAAAAGTATTCGAAGAATACACGACAACCAATATCCAATTCGGAAAAGTATCGGTTCTCGACACCTTGACTTTCCTATACGGGATGAGGCTGGGCGAAGAAATCGAAGTGGAAATTGAAAAAGGTAAAACGTTGATGATCAAACTGGTTTCAATTGGCGAACCGCAAAAAGATGGAACGCGGATCATTTATTTTGAATTAAATGGCCAGCCACGAGAAGTTAGCATCCAAGATATGACGGTGGAAGCAGATAGCACAGCGAAGCCGAAAGCCAATCCGACAAATGAAAGCCACATTGCAGCAACAATGCCTGGTACTGTATTAAAAGTGCTGACAGAAAAAGGGGCCAAAGTGAAACGCGGAGATCATTTGCTTGTGACCGAAGCGATGAAAATGGAAACAACCGTCCAAGCTCCATTTGATGGAACAATTCAGGACATCCATGTTATTGCCAGCGACGGCATTTCTACAGGTGACCTTTTGATCGAAATGGAGAAAAAATAAAAAAATGGCTGACGCAAAAGCGCCAGCCATTTTTTTATTAGGATTTTTTAATGCGGCTGCGTGAAACGAGCAGCACCATATAACACAGTAAACCGAAAAGCATGGAAATTAAGAGCGAGTGAAGAAGTGCGACAACCAAGTTTAATTTTGTCAGTACGACCAGCATTCCTGTGGACGCTTGAAGAAGAACAATGATGAAAGCGATGCTCCAACCCCAGTAGATAACGCGCTGATCTTTGTAATGCTTAATTGCGTGCCAGGCAATGTAACCGAGCCAGATAACAATCAAGCCGGCTGCCGTGCGATGACCCATTTGAACCCATTCATACATATTGCTCGGCAATGCGAAACTGTCGTTTCGACATAGAGGCCAATCTGAACAGATGAGACTCGACTCGGTATGACGGACCAGCGCCCCAGTATAAACCACAATATAAGAGTACAAGGTGACACCAATCGTGTGAAAACGCAATTTCTTGCCGATCTGCAAGCGATCTGCATCAAACTTCCGGTCGACTTCAAAAATCAACAAAGTCAGCAACAGTATGGAAGCGAACGATAGCAAGGAAATTCCAAAGTGAAGAGCGAGGATAAAATCACCTTGGCCCCAAAGCACCTGTGCGGCTCCAATCAATGCCTGAAGCACTAAAAAGAAGACAGCCATAACGGCTAGGAACTTTGTTTCTCGTACATGTCCGAATTTTCTCCACGCCCAAACTGCCAGGATGATGATCAAGATGCCGACAACACCGGTTACTAAACGGTGGGAAAATTCAATCAAAACTTCAGTCGTTATATCATCTGGAATCAATTTGCCATTGCAGTCCGGCCAATTTCGGCCACAACCTAACCCGCTGTCAGTCTTAGTGACAAGGGCCCCGCCCAGAAGAATCAATAACATGCCTATGGTAGCCGCAACGGCGAACCATTTTATATATCTATTTTGCTGCAAAATACCACCTACTTTTTTTATAGAAAACTTTTCAACGTCCATCTACCTGCATACTCGATAATAGCGAATGTTTCTGCAAAATACAACGAGAAATCAACAATAGAGGAAACTTTCAAGATTTGGACATAATAAATGACGCTTCACAAACTGTTCAAAAACTATTATTTTTCTATCTTAAAATAGTGTGACCTTTAATGTATGATAAGAGATGAATATAAGTGAGGACAATTGCGTAAAATCATCTCTTTTATCAGGAAATTTCAGTTATATGTAGAAAAGCGACTGGATTTTAGATATAGTTATGGTTAGCGGAATATGCTTACAACTTTGAAAGGAGGGACTTATATGTCAAATGGCCGGGCAATGTCTGCAGAAACTCATGAAGCACCGGAAGCGACCACATTCCTGAAAGACTTTCTAGCACTTATCAAAATTGGAATCGTCAATTCTAATTTGATCACTGTCTTCACAGGGCTGTGGCTTGCATTTCAGTTTTCCGACAGACATTTTCTGAACGAGCTGGATATTCTTGTCTATACTATCGTCGGTTCAGCACTGATCATCGCGGGTTCTGCAGCCATGAATAACTACATTGATACAGATATAGATCCTTTGATGGAAAGTAAAAAAGCACGTCCGACAGTGACAGGAAGGTTCAAGCCATCAGCTGTATTGGCACTTGCTGTTTCTTTCATCGTTATAGGCGAATTATTCTTGTTTTCCGCTTCTGTATCAGCTGGTATGTTTGGAATTGCCGGTGTTTTAGCTTATGTCGTCTTATATTCCATGTGGTCAAAAAGGCGCCATGTCAGCAACACGATTGTGGGAAGCATCTCTGGAGCCATTCCTCCGCTAATCGGTTGGGCAGCCGTGGAACCTACGCTCGGCACGGGCGCCTGGGCATTATTTCTGATTATGTTCATTTGGCAACCGCCGCATTTTTATGCATTGGCTATGAAGCGGACAGAAGAGTATCGGGCAGCGAATATTCCAATGCTACCGGTAGTCAAAGGTTTTCACCGAACAAAAAAATCGATGCTTGCATGGATTGTAATGCTTTTCCCTCTGCCATTCCTGTTAATGGAACTCGGGACGGGCTTCATCATCTTAGCGACACTTTTGAACATCGGCTGGCTTGTATTGGCAATTCGAGGATTTAAAGTAGCTGATGACTTGAAATGGGCGAAGACAATGTTTATCTATTCATTGAACTATATGACCATCTTGTTTGTTTCAATGATCATTTTTGCTGTCTTCATCTAATGACCATTTTTAAAGTGTAATTATTTAAATGAGAGGGGTATGAAAAGCTATGATGAAAGGTATTAAGAAATGGCGTCTTTTCGCATTGATGACCGCATTGTTGGTTTTTCTTGCGGGATGTGGACGCGAAGAAATTTCGACTTTGATACCAGCGGGCGAAGTTGCTCAGGATCAATTTAATTTATTGATTTTATCATCTATTGTTATGCTATTTGTAATCATTGTGGTATCGATTATTTTCGTTTTAGCGATTGTTAAGTTCCGCCGTTCTAAAATGGGGGAAGACATGATTCCTGAGCAAGTTGAAGGAAGCGCAAGGTTAGAATTTTTGTGGACAGCTGTTCCGATTGTTCTTCTTTTAATTCTTGCTGTTCCAACAGTTTATTCGACATTCGATTTGGCTGACGTTTCTACGATGGACGTTCAGGAAGAGGATGGCACCTCATCGAATCTTACAGTCAACGTAACTGGAAATCTTTACTGGTGGGAATTTGAATACCCTGAACAGGGAATCGTAACTTCTCAAGAGTTGGTCGTGCCGACTGATGAACGCGTTTACTTTAACCTGATTTCTGCGGACATCAAGCACTCGTTCTGGATTCCATCTATTGGCGGTAAATTGGATGTAAATCCTGAAAACGTCAACACTTTTTACTTAACATTCGATCAGGAATCATCAGAACTTGAAGATGGTGTATTCTATGGTAAATGTGCTGAACTTTGCGGAGCTTCTCACGCATTAATGGATTTCAAAGTGAAATCTGTGGATCGCGAAGAGTTTGACCAATGGGTAACAGCCATGCAATCAGAAGAGCCAGCGGCAGCTGAAGGAGATCTGGCACAGCAAGGTGAAGAATTATTTGGTGCTGACGGATTAGCTTGTATTCAATGCCACGCTGTTTCTGGTGCTGGTGGAACTGGTGGAGTCGGACCTAACTTGGCGACATTTGGAGATCGTAACCGTGTTGCTGGATACTTGGAACACAACGAAGAAAATCTTAAAAACTGGATTCAAAATCCGCAGGAATACAAGCCTGGCAACTTAATGCCAGAGGCAGCTTCATTGAATAATGGAGAAGCACTGTCAGATCAAGAACTCGATGCTCTTGCAGCCTATTTGATGGGCTTATCGGTTGAAGAGTAGAAATAAAGCTTAAAAAGGGAGGTTTACAGTGTGAGTTCTATTGCTCAAAAAAAGGGCTTCGGTGCTACTATATGGGACTTCATGACAACGGTCGACCATAAGAAGATCGCAATCCTTTATCTCATCTCAGGTGGTTTCTTCTTCCTTGTTGGTGGTTTGGAAGCGATGTTGATTCGTGTCCAGTTGGCTAAAGCAGGAAATGATTTCCTAAGTGCCGGAACATATAATGAAATTATAACAATGCACGGTACTACCATGATCTTCTTGGCAGCAATGCCAATTTTACTGGCTTTCATGAACGCTATAATGCCTTTGCAGATTGGCGCGCGTGATGTAGCCTTCCCATTCTTGAATTCACTTGGTTTCTGGTTATTTTTCTTTGGTGGTATTTTCCTTAACCTTTCTTGGTTCTTGGGGGGCGCACCAGATGCAGGCTGGACGAACTATGCTTCGTTGGCATTGGCATCAGAAGGCCACGGAATCGACTTTTATTCACTAGGATTGACCATATCCGGTTTTGGTACATTGATTGCAGGGATTAACTTCCTGGTAACGATTATCAATATGCGTGCGCCGGGTATGACATATATGAGAATGCCATTGTTCACGTGGACAACTTTTGTTGCTTCCGCATTAATTCTATTGGCATTTCCGCCACTTACAGTCGGACTTTTCTTCATGATTTTTGACCGTATGTTCGGTGCTAGCTTTTTTGCAGTCGAAATGGGCGGAAACACGATCATCTGGGAACATTTATTCTGGATCTTTGGTCACCCTGAAGTTTACATCCTAATTTTGCCAGCTTTCGGTATCTTCTCTGAAATCTTTGCAATCTTTTCTCGTAAACGCCTTTTCGGATACACGGCACTTGTTTTCGCGACAATCCTGATTGGTTTCTACGGATTCATGGTTTGGGCTCACCACATGTTCACAGTTGGTTTAGGGCCAACAGCTAATGCTGTGTTCGCCTTGGCAACAATGATCATCGCAGTACCAACAGGAATCAAAATCTTTAACTGGCTGCTAACGATCTGGGGAGGAAGCATTTCCTTTACAGTTCCAATGATTTACGCTATCGCGTTTATTCCTTCATTTGTAGCAGGTGGGGTAACAGGAGTCATGCAAGCAATTGCGCCTTTGGATTATCAGTTGCACGATTCTTACTTTATCGTAGCCCACTTCCACTATGTTATTGTCGGTGGTGTTGTATTGGGGATTTTAGCAGGTACACATTTGTACTGGCCGAAAATGTTTGGAACAATGCTAAGTGAAAAATTAGGGAAATGGACATTCTGGTTCTTCTTCATCGGATTCCATTTAACGTTCTTCATCCAGCATTTCTTAGGCTTGATGGGTATGCCGCGACGTGTTTACACGTTCGGAGCAGACCAGGGCTGGGATCTATTCAATGCAATTAGTTCGGCGGGTGCTGCACTGATGGCAATTGGTGTCATTATTCTTCTGGTCAATGTTGTATTGACAACGGTCAAGAACGAGCGTGTCGGCAACGATCCATGGGGCGATGGCCGTACTTTGGAATGGGCTATACCATCTCCACCGCCATTCTACAACTTTGCGCAAACTCCATTAGTTCGTGGTCTTGATACTTACTGGATCGAAAAAATGGACGGCAATAAAGAAGGAATGATTTTCGCTGAACCTCTCGAAGATATTCATATGCCGAACAGTTCAATCATTCCGTTCATTATGTCTTTTGGCATGTTTGTTGCTTCGTTCGGAGCTCTATATTTCTTAGACGATAAAGTTTGGGCACTTCCAGTATTAATTATTGGAATGGTCATTCTGTTCGGTTCCATGTTAGTTCGTTCATTGAAAGATGATTTAGGTTTCCATGTTACAAAAGCAGAATTACTAGAAGATGCGAAAGGAGGCAACACCGATGGACATTAATCAACGATATACACCTCAATCCTGGCCGGAGCACCCTGAAACGGCTACGATGGAAGGTAAAAATAAGTTTATTGGTTTCTGGTTGCTTCTTGCTGCAGAGACAGTAACGTTTGCTTCTCTTTTCGCAACTTACCTTGCTTTGAAAGATAAAGGACCAAGCGGCATGGAATTTTCTGCCGCTGGACTTTTTGAACTGCCACTGGTCTTTGCAATGACAATGATTCTTTTGACATCTTCATTGACAAGTGTTTATGCTATGTATCACATGAAAAATCATAATTTTAAAGCCATGCAGGCTTGGCTGGGTATTACAGTATTGCTTGGTGCAACATTCCTTGGCTTAGAAATTTATGAGTTTAATCATTATGTTCACTTAGGATTCGGCTTTACGAACAGTGCATTCAGTTCTGCTTTTTATACGTTAGTTGGAACGCACGGAGCACACGTACTATTTGGTCTCAGCTGGTTTATTGCATTAATGCTGCGCAACGCTAAACGCGGATTGAACATGTACAATGCACCAAAATTCTATCTAGCTTCTCTATACTGGCATTTTATTGACGTCGTATGGGTCTTCATCTTTACTGTCGTTTATTTGATGGGAGTGATCGGATAATGTCAAACGATACACATATTTATGTTAGATCTCAGGCAGAATTTGAATACGCGAAGAAAAAAAGAGCAGAAGAAATGCGTGGCCATTTGGCAACATTCGCAATTATGATTTTTTTGACATTAATTGCATTTACAATGGTTGCTGCTGGATTCTCAGTTTACTTGATCGTTCCAATCATTCTATTGTTGGCGGGGATTCAAGTAGTTCTTCAACTTTATTATTTCATGCACTTGAGTGGTAAAGGGCATGGCATGGTAGCCTTCTTCCTGTTCTGTGGAATTTTTGTAGCTTTCATCACAATTCTTACGTTTGTAACAATTATTTGGTGGTAGGTTGCTTTTAAAACCCCTTACCTTTCGAGGTAGGGGGTTTTTCTGTGGCTTGTTGGTGTGCATAAGAAATATGATGGCATAGAGGTCTTAAATCGCTTTGTGAAGAGAATTCCGAGCATGGTGACAAGCGCGAGACAGAAAAAGGGGAGAGTCAAGTAGGTCATTAGTGCATATCTTGTAGTCCAGCTGCAGCGCCCAGATTCTAGGGTCATAAGTGAGGCAAAGAACACCGCTTCACCAGACTGTCTTATGCCCGTCGAGGGCCCGCAGGATGCGGGTCAGCTAACCGTTGCGACAGGAAGTCGCGATTTTAGGTTAGCTTCTGCTTTTGGACGCTTTCGCATTTCATATTGTTCATAGTTCGTTCATTGATATAGTTTGCAAGCCGCTATATAATGAGGGTACTTGAAGAAAAGGAGGTCTCATTACATGCCAATCAGTATCTTCGGGTTTCAAGCTTTATGGAGTCCCGTTTACTTAGCAGTCCTCGTATTGGTGACGATTCTATATTTTTTGGCTACGACAAAGTGGCGCGGAAAATTTAAAGGAAGTCAGCCGCTTAGCATAAAGGAAGCTGCACTTTTTGTTTCGGGCATGGTTCTGCTTTATATTATTAAAGGTTCACCAGTAGATTTGTACGGGCATATCCTCTTTACAATGCATATGGTCCAGATGGCGCTATTGCTGTTGTTGATTCCGCCATTATTAATTATGGGTATTCCGACTTATATCTGGAGAGCATTTATTAGCCTGCCAGTCATTAAGCCCCTGTTCAACTTTTTCACTAAACCGATGTTAGCATTGATCCTTTTCGGAATGGTTTTTTCGTTTTATCATATTCCAATGGTTTTTGATTTTGTTAAACAAGATGCATGGATTCACGGTGCTGTAAACATTGTGTTATTCACCTCCGCCATATTTTACTGGTGGCCGGTAGTCAATAACCTGGAAGGTATGCATAGGTTTCACGGCTTGAGTAAACTGGCGTACTTATTTGGACTAAGCGTCTTAATGACTCCCGCGTGTGCATTGATTATTTTTAGTGGTACTCCTTTTTATGCGACTTATACCGATGGTGAGGCATGGCTGCAAGCGATGGCATTATGTGTGCCTGCTGGAACGCTGTCGCAATTGAATTTGTCGGGACCGGAACTGTTCTCGACCATGTCAGCGATTGAAGACCAGCGTACGGGCGGTATTACGATGAAGGTACTTCAGGAACTTGTCTTTACAGTGTTCTTATGGCTTGTTTTCTACGAATGGCTGCGCAACGAAACAGAACAGGCAGATGAGATTACGGAAAAAGTTTTAAAGGATCGCAAGGATATGGCTTATCACAGACATAATGCTTAATGAAACATAAAGGAGAATAACTTAAATGAATTTGCCGCTATTGCCGACTATCAGTACATTTTTTATCGTATTAAGCGCAATTTTGGTTGCGATTGGCTGGAACTTGGTCCTTCGCCGCAAAATTGAGGCACACAAGAAAGTGATGGTGGGAGCAGGTGCCGCAGCACTGACTTTCTTCATTATTTACATGTCACGCACCATCTTTGTTGGGAATACTGCTTTTGGTGGACCTGATGAATTAAAAATTTTCTATACAGTTTTCTTGATTTTCCACATCACTTTGGCGACAACAGGCGGCATCATGGGCTTGATCACTATATATTGGGGATGGAAAAACCAATTGGTAAAACACCGTAAAATCGGTCCAATTACCAGTATCGTCTGGTTTTCGACTGCTATAACGGGTGTAATGGTCTACATGTTGCTTTATGTATTTTACGAAGGCGGCCACACAACTTCCGTATTCAAAGCTATTTTAGGCGGATAAAAAAAGGAACCCAGCGAGGGTTCCTTTTTTTATACTTTAAAATCGATTTTTATCATGCCAGCTTCACGTGCCGATGTGAAGAGAATAACAATTAACGGTCCAACGAAGAATCCGAGGAAGCCGATTAGTTGAAGCCCAATGAACATTGCAATCAAAGTTGCTAACGGAGAAAGTCCGATTTGCGTGCCCATGACTTTTGGCTCTACGGTCCGTCGAATGATCAGCAATACGAGCGCCAGGATCGCCAATTGGGTTCCTTGAACAACATCACCCGTGATGAACTCATAAATAAACCATGGCGTTAAAACGATAATCGACCCCAAAATCGGAATAAAGTCAATCAACCATATTAGCAGAGACATGACGATAGCATATTCAGGTGTGATAAAGGCCAGGGAAATGAGTGAAACAACAAAAATAATACAGCTCACAAGAAATTGAGCTTTTAAAAACCCAAAAATCACTTTGTTCAAGCGAGCAAACATGAACCGGACTTTCTCGGCCGTAGAGTCTTTCAAACGCTTGAAAAGCATGATTTTCAATCCAGGCAAATCCAACATGAATAAGAATAAGGCAATGAGGAACACAATAAAACTTACTAGAAAAGAAGGAATGCCGGTCAATAAATTAGAGACGGTATCGTAATTGACGATTGTCATCACCCAATTACGAATTCCTTCCATAAACCCTGCCAGCTCAGTTTCAAAAGAAGAAACGACTTCGACGGGCATGTCTTCCGTCGAACGGAAAAAAAATCGTTGAAATTCATCCCACATGATCGAAAGGGAATTGGTGTATTCAGGAACCATTTTTGAGAATTGAATAATCTGGCCAATTAATTGAGTGACAATCCAGTAAAGTAAACTAGAAACCACTACCAAAAAAAGAATGAATACAGATATGACTGCAGATTTCCTATGCCATTTGAACCTTTTATGTATAAAATTAACAAGTGGTTCTAAAAAAATAGCAGTGATCAAAGCAATGATCAATGGAATGGAAACTGGCAATATGTATATTGAAATTAAAATTAAAGCTGCCATGACAACAGCGATTGTTATAGTCTTCTTCGTCAACCACTTCACTGATTGAATCCTCCTTATGAAGTTGAAATATTCGTCAAATGTTTAAAAAACCGCAGTTCAATTGCTGAACTGCGGGATTTTTATACGTTGATCTCGAAAGCCTGAACGTCTTTCTTGATAGAGTCCAATAATCCGATACAAGTTTTGATCAAATGTTCCGGGAATTCTTCATCTTCACCATATTCAATACCATGCGGATAATAATGTTTGCCAAGTACCGGCTTCAAAACGCGCATAGTAGCATCGTTTGAATCAACATCTCCGTCAGTAGCATATGCGAATACGCGCAAATAGTAAGTACCTTCGCGAATGATGAATTTGCGGTCATAAGTGACGCGCTCGTAATCCCACTGTCCTTCTTTAGTCAAGCCGTGCTTGTTCATCATGCTTTCAAGTAATGAAATATCTACGTGAATGTTTTCAAGTCCTGTATTTTCAAAATACATAGGATCTCTCCTCCTCTATAACAAAAAAGACTAAATACTCCTCTAATAATAGATCATATTTTGAGATGATGCAATGACTAGATTGTGTCAGTGTAGAGGCGGCTGTTATAATAATGAAGATAAAATAGTAAAGGAGCTGTTCGGTTGAAAGACTTATTGCGAATTATGATTTTTCTATCGATAGTTCTAATCGGCTTATTTTATTTGGATCCGTCAATAAATGAAAATGACGTTCTAGAAGCGCCGCGTACAGTAGATCCTCTGCCGAGTGAAAATATCACAGATGAATCTTTGAACATTGATCGCCCTTCCACTGGAATCTCAAGCTATATCGGCAAGTCAATTGATAAATGGGTTGAGCAGTATGGAGAACCCGAGAGGATTGACCCATCTGCTTATGGCTATGAATGGTGGGTCTACAACGAAAGCTATGCTCACTTTATCATGACAGGGGTAAAAGACGGCAAGGTGGTCCAGGTCTATACAGCAGGGGTTGCTGCTGATGCCGCTCCTTATACGATTGGTCAGAGTCTTGACGATTTGTATCGCTTCACCATTCTTGAGAATGAAGTTACAGTTAAATATGGCACGAATATTTATACATTTAATGTTACTGCTGAAGACATGGACAAGCGCATCCTAGTGAAATTTGACGGTGTCTATGCACAGTTGTATATCGATTCAATGGATCGTACTTTAGAGGCTGTCCGTTTTATGGATGCGGAAACATTGATTCGCCATCAGCCATACGATCTTATGTATTCCGGTGAGCTATTGCCGGTGCAGTCGCCTTCGTCCACTCTTCAGCAATCAATTGATGAAGCGAGCGCAAAACAGATTGTCGATCTGGTAAATGTCTATCGGATTCACCATCAAATAAATCCTTTAGTTGTCAATCCGCGAGCAAGTATGGTTGCAGAAACAAATAGTGAGGATATGGCTAAGCAGAATTTTTCTTCTGAAGAGATGGAAATTAAAGATCTGCATGGCCAGTTGGGAGAAGCCAATATCGTTTTTGACCAAGCGGCTGTCAATACTGCTAAGCGCTACTATGACGCAGCGGAGACTGTTCATGGCTGGATCAATTCAGATGTCCACCGAAAGACACTACTCAGTGATCAATATAACCAGACGGGCGTTGGGGCGTTCGGTAAATACTATACACAAATTTTTCTCGAAAGAGAGCCTGCTACTGCTTTAAAGCAATAACAGGCTCAGCTTTTTTAGGAATGATAAAAAAAGATCCAGTGGCAGTTGCTATATGTTTTCCATCCTGCTGAAAAATATTGCCTTCCAGCACCATGGTATGTCTTCCGTTCCGAATGATGCTGGCTTGTGCGCTTATTTTGTCTTCATCCGCCACAGTTAAGTAATGGATCGTCAAATTTGTGGTCACGGCACTGAAGCCAGGCTGGCACTTGCTGTTGGCGAGCGTTCCCATGGCTGTATCAAGAAGAACAGCGAGAATGCCACCATGCGGGATGTCGACGTTATTATGGATGAATGGGGTGTTCGGTATGGTGACAACCGAAGCGTTTTTATCTGTCACACGTGTCATATTCAGTCCGGCACTCAAATAAGTAGAAAATTCACCTTGCTGCTTTTTCTCGAAATTCGTCAAATAATTAGTTAGAATCTCAAGGTCTCCGATACTGGATTTTTCTAAGATGCGCGTAAATTGATCGGTTAAGGGGTTCATAGTAACAATCCTTTCAAGTCTATAGTGAAATACAAAAATATCTGCTATGATTAAAGCGTAAAGGAGGAAATTGCTATGATTATGACCTATGAATGGGCTGAAATAACTGACTTTGCAGATGAGCTAAGCCAAATGATCCTACAATCGGAGCAAGCTGATCTTTACCGAGAAGCTTATACCTTTGTCTATAACGATAAAGATCTTGCGAATGAAATACTTGCTTTCGCCAGATTAAAAGAGCAATACGAAGAAGTTCAGCGTTTTGGTAAATACCATCCGGAATACTCGCGGGTGATGAAGCAAATCCGTGTAGATAAACGCCGCTTGGATCTGAATGAAAAAGTGGCTAATCTACGTCTGATGGAAAATGAACTGCAGGATTTGATGGACCAAGTAAGCTTTATCCTTGGTAGATCAGTATCAGAGGCAGTAAAAATTCCATCCACCAATCCGTTCTTTTCGTCAGAGTCTTCCTGTGGAGGAAGTTGTGGTACAGGTGGCGGCTGTTCTTGCTCAGCGTAACCATTTTGAACCAAATAGTTCCATAAAAAAAGTGCAACGCTTGCGTTGCACTTTTTTTATATGAATTACTCTTCCATTTCTGAAATGAGTGCCACAGCAAGATCAGGTCGATCAGTGATGATGCCTTTTGCGCCTGCAGCAATCAATGTGCGCATGGCTTCTGGTTCATCGATAACCCAATAATGTACTGGAATGTTCAAGTTCTCCAGAAAAGCAATAAAACGGGAAGAATCCAACCGGAACAAAGATGACTTGATAGGAATCTGGAAAACGTCTGCACGCGGCTGATACAAATGGCCGAACTGGCTGTTAAAAGATGCGTAGGCTTTTCTAACTTCATTTTCACCGGCACCAATGGCTACTCGGTTTTGAGCATATAAATTAAAACGGTCGATTTGTTCATCATAAAAAGACGTTACGGCTACGCGGTCGTGTATACTGAGCGAATCAATCAGACGCCACAGCTTCGAGGGCACTAAGCTACCTTCGTAAGTCTCAGGATCGTCCTTGATATCGATATTGATGTACATTTGTGGGAATTTTTCGATCAGCTCACGCAGCAGGACGACACGTTCATTTTTGCCTCGGTACGAATGCTGACCTTCTGTATCGATGAAGTGATAGCCAAGATCGAAAGCTTTTAATTGGTCAAGTGACATATCTGCCACTCTGCCGGCTCCATCTGTAGTGCGATCGATGTATTCGTCGTGAAAGACAAGGAGCTCTTCGTCTTTGGTCATCCGGATATCGATTTCAAAACCGTGTACACCGAGTTCGGCGGACCGGTTAAACGCAGCCAAGGTATTTTCGGGTGCCAATTTCGCGCCTCCGCGATGTGCAAGAACGATTGGGTGTTCGTAATTTAATACTTCTTTAGCAGGGCGCACCAATGGATTAGCCAAAGCTTTAGATCCTGCCCAAGCGGCTGCTCCGACAGCAGCTGCTGTCAAACCGATTTTAGTTTTTTTTCCCATATTGTATATTACCTCCCTGGATTTCTATATTAAAAACAGTATAGCGAATAGAGAGCCGGACTGTCAGTTTATTCGGTTGCGGCTTTTTTCTTTCCTATGGTATTCTAGAAGCTAAGAAAAGAGGGATAGTTATGCATGATCGCCAAGGTCTCATTGTCTATGTGCATCATTTAAAACAAGCCAAATCGTTGCGGAAGTTCGGGCACGTCCATTATATTTCACGTAAATTGAAATATGTAGTTCTTTATATGGATCAAGATATCATTGAAGCAACCAAAACAAAGCTGAACAAATTACCTTACGTAAAACAAGTGCTCGAGTCTTATCGCCCATTCCTTAAAACAGAATATGAAAATGCCAAGCCGGATAAAGCTAAGGAATACGATTATAAAATTGGCCTGTGATTATTGCATTGGTGGAATATAATGATTTAGCCTTAAAACTGAAATTAGATGGTTGTAATAGAATTTTCTATCGGCATAGACGGATGAATGCTTCACTTCCATCTTGATGGGAGTGTGCTCTATTTGTGCGACTGCTTGCTCGAAAACTTTTAGCCGCTTGGAATCGACGGGAATTCCTTCTCGGCAAATATAAATCGGCATGAAATTACCCTCTGAAGCCGGTTTGAATGCAGCCGCAATGGATAATACATCCTGACCTTGCGGATTCGTTGAAATAAAGACAAATCCATACGTAAAGCGTTGTTGATTGCTTGTGATGAGTTCACGGAGCTCATAAATATCTCCGTACCCTTCTCCGAGTTCAATAAAACGTTGATTCACTATTTCACGTCCTTTCCAGTCTTCATTTTACCATTATGCAATTAAAATGCATCAAGAAAATTAATTAAGTTAGAGGCGATTACTATGCGTGTTGTAGCAGGCTCAGTTAAAGGGATTCCGTTGAAGGCGGTGACTGGCAATTCTACCAGACCGACCACGGACAAAGTGAAGGAATCTATTTTCAATATGATCGGCCCATTTTTTGACGGGGGCTATGCTTTGGATTTATTTGCAGGAAGCGGTGGATTGGGCATCGAAGCCCTTAGCCGTGGTATCGATCGGGTCATTTTCACCGACAAAGACAAACGAGCTGTAGAGACGATTCAGGCAAACCTAGAGAAGACGCGCCTGTCAGATCGCGCAGAGATTTACCGCGCAGATGCAGAACGTGCAGTCAAAGCGATTAAAAAAAATGGGATACAAGCGAGACTAGTGTTTCTGGATCCGCCCTACCACATGACAAAATCCTACGATCTTATGGACAAAGCGGGAGAATTGGAAATTGTCACGAAAGATGCCATTATAGTCTGTGAACATGATCGGGAGGTAGAGCTTCCGGATCGCACCCGGTATTTTGAGCGTTACAAAAAAGAGCTATATGGAAGCACCATTATTTCAATTTACCGCTATCAGGGGGAAGAAGGAGAACGTATTGACTAAAATTGCTGTAGTTCCGGGAAGCTTTGACCCGATTACCATGGGGCACTTGGATATTATTAAACGAGCTTCCACTATTTTCGATGAAGTAAAAGTGGTCGTCATGAATAATTCTTCAAAAAATCCGTTGTTCAATGTTGATGAGCGCATGGAACTAATCGCTGAAGTGACGCAATCTTTTCCGAATGTCAAAGTGGATTCATTCTCGGGTTTACTGATCGATTATTCAGTTGAAGTCCAAGCTAATGCTATTGTTCGTGGTTTGCGCGCAGTCAGTGATTTTGAATACGAAATGCAAATTACGTCCATGAACCGGTTTTTAAATGAAAACATTGAAACTTTGTTTATGATATCAAATAACCAATACTCATTCCTCAGCTCTAGTATTGTAAAAGAAGTGGCTAAATATAAAGGGAATATTACCGGTCTGGTTCCGGAGGCAGTTGAAAAAGCTCTTCATTTAAAATTTCAGTAAGTCACGAATTTCGTGGCTTTTTTTATTATGTAAATCTGGGAATGTCAAGATCTCAACTGATGAAAGGAAGAACCGCATGAAAAAAAAACGATTGTTTATTTTTGTCATCGTGATGGCGCTTGTAGTCTTTTTGTCCTCTTACCAACTGGATGCTTACATTACAAGACCGGGTGGTGCTTATGAACTGTCGCCATTGGTTGAAGTAGTCGGGGGCGATGATGATGACGCAGGAAGCCTCAGCCTAATGACGGTTTCGATGCTGACTGCCACCCCGGCTCTTTACGTTTGGGCGAAACTTCAAGGTGGTTATAAAGTCTTGCCACCAGAACAGGTACGGAGCCCTCACGAGAGCGATGAAGAATACAATGTGCGCCAGTTGAAGCTCATGTCCGATTCACAGGTGAATGCCCTGAAAGTCGCTTTCGAACAGGCAGAGCTACCATATGAAATAAGCAATGACGGTGTTTTTGTCTTAAATGTGCTAACAGGCGGAGCGGCGGATGGCCTGCTGGCGCCAGGTGACCGTGTACTTGAAGTGGATGGTAATAAGTTCAAGGAAATGCAGGAATTCATCGATTATTTAAGCGGTAAAGAAGGCGGAGAAACGGTAGAGGTGCTCTATGAGCGGAAAGATCGTGAAATTAGCACCGAGATTGAATTAGCTCCGTTGCCGACTGATCCAGAACGGGTTGGTCTGGGAATTTCCTTTGTTGAAGATAAAAGCATTGAAACGACGCCTGAGGTAGAAATCGATTCTGAAGCAATTGGTGGCCCTTCAGCCGGACTGATGTTTACGCTTGAGATCCTCAATCAATTGATGGACGAGGATATTACGAAAGGCTATGACATCGCTGGCACAGGAACCATGGAAAGCGATGGTTCTGTCGGAAGGATTGGAGGCATCGACCAAAAAATCATGGCGGCCGACTCTGCTGACATCGAAATTTTCTTTGCGCCGAATGAACCGGTGGAGGGTGGAGGCGACAGCAATTACGAAATCGCCGTTAGAACCGCAGAAAAGATCGGAACATCGATGGAAATCGTTCCTGTAGACACTGTTGAAGATGCTCTGGCTTTTTTAGGAGAGCTTCAGCCCCAGTAAATCGGAGGCGTTGTGAATTCTTTTTTCAAATTCGTTGAGCCCATTCCTTGCAAGTACATGACAGTGGCGTGAATATCAAGTTTCCCCATCGAGTTGTTCAGATCTGCTGCGCGGCTTACCAGGGGAAGCGTGGTATTCTTTTTTTTATGGTTTAAATAGTTTCTCCCCGTTCGAGACATGCCGAGAAGTCTGATATATTCAGGACCCTCAAAAGAACGTAGTTGTTGCCATGTGAAACCTGTATAAATATGCGTCAGCATCCGCTGAATCCGCGTCCGTGTAAAACGCTTTGATTTGATGAGTGAAATGAAGGATTCAAAGCTGTCTTCAGTTTTTGCTGACTGATAGATTAGGTTTTCGATGCCCTCGGTTACTTCAGCATACTGTTTTAGGCGGTGTGGGCCTTCCCGCAGCACAGTAAAACGCAGCAATGGATAAAACTTTTCCCAGCTGCCGAATTTACCATATTCTTTTTCTGTTTTTTTTAATGACGCGATTGAACCTTCTGGCATATAAGCCGACAATTGCTCGATAGAATCACCCTTAAAGAAAGCCTCCCGGATGCCGGTTGCGCTGGCAATCGGCATCCCCGCTTGAATAGAGTCATGGAAATTAGCCCCAATTCGTTGAATGGTCAGCGGATCCATAGCAGAACTCAGATTTTGAGCCGCTTCCAAATAATGAAACCCCAAAATATTATTTGGTTGCGTCAGGTCGGCAAAACCTGGTCGATTGCCTGTCAGGGATAGATAAGCATTGTTCAACGCTTTTGGATAGCTGATGCCGGTTTGCACAGCCTCGTGGATAAGGTGCTGATATTCAGCCCAATGCTCGGTCAGCAAATGCCGGGAATTCAGGAAAGGGTTAATCTCTCCTTGTTCACTGCCAAAGCAAAAAGAAGAGCAGCCAATCGCATCAAGCAAGGCAATTCCGCCTTTAGCAAAATCGGAGGCCTGGGCAGTTGCATAAACGTAAGGAAGTTCAATCACCAAATCGATTCCGGCATCCAGCGCCATTTGTGTCCGGGCCCATTTATCGGCAAATGCAGGTTCTCCGCGCTGCAGAAACTGACCGCTCATAACTGCGATGACGAGGTCTGCACCTGACTCTTGGCGCGCTTGCTTAGCATGATGAAGATGTCCATTATGAAAAGGATTATATTCAACAATAATTCCTACAGCTTTCAATCCGCTCACCTCTTTGGTAGAATTAACACTAGTATACCGATGTTTGAAATAGAGTGACAAGATTTTTTCTTGACATCTTTTTCTGTGCATTATATAATCAACTTTGTTGTCTTGAGGTGATTACTTATGAAAATAGCGATTCAACAGCTTCAAAAGCATCGCAAAGACGGACTGCCAATTGACCAAATGGTTCATTTGGATGCAGTGAAATCACGGAATAGCGATATTCGGGAAATTTCACCTGTACATGTTACAGGACATTGCACAATTGGTTCGCAACAATTAACGTGTCAACTCCATCTCGAAGGTATGCTTACGCTGCCTTGTGCTAGAACTTGGGAGGATGTTGAATTTCCGATAAACGTCGATTCGGTTGAAGTTTTCGACTGGTCTGAAAAAGGCCAAGAAGATAAGTTTAGTGACGTTCACGCTGTAGAAACTGAAGTCATAGATCTTCAGCCGATACTTGAAGAACTCATTTTGCTAGAGATTCCGATTCAGGTGTTTAAGGAAGACGCTGATCAGTCTGTTATAAAAGGCGGAAATGATTGGTCGTATTCAACAGACGAAGAGTTCGAAGCCGAGAAAGAAGAGGCACCACCAAAACCAGATCCAAGACTTGCTGATTTAGCAAAGTATTTTGATCAGTCAGATGAATAGAATTAGTGTAAGGAGGTGTCACCAATGGCTGTACCAGCTAGAAGAACGTCCAAAACCGCTAAAAGAAAACGCCGTACACATTTTAAATTGTCAGTGCCGGGCATGGTAATTTGCCCAAGCTGTGGCGAAAGTAAATTGGCTCACCACGTCTGCAAAGCATGTGGATCATACAAAGGGAAAGAAGTAGTAGCAAGCAAATAAAACAGTATTTGCTGCTGAAAGACTATTGAGAGGCCATGGCTCTCGATAGTCTTTTTCTCTATACATATGTAAGTGAAGAAAATGAGTTGCTACATAAGTTGAACTACTGATTTCAGCTTGTCGCTATTCCACAAACCAGCACCGCTTTCAGGCCCACAGGATGTGGGTCCAAAGCGTCCGTTTGGAGCGATTTATTCGTTTATCCACTCTTAATTGAGCTTAAAAAGCCACTTCTTTAATTCAACTTATATAGCAGGTAAATCGGCAGAAGAGAGGGATTCTATTGGCTTATACGATCAACCTGACGGATGGCATTATGACATTTACAATTGATCGTCCCCATGTCCGGAATGCCATCAATGATAGCGTGACAACGGGACTAGAAGAATTGGCGTTGAAGGCACAAAACTCTTCTGTCCGTTTGGTCGTCATTACGGCATCAGGCAAACAAGCTTTTTGCTCAGGTGGCGATCTTTCGGTATTCCATGCTCTTCGAACAGAAGAACAAGCCTATGGTATGCTGAAGCGAATGAGTGATGTGCTATATTCGATCAAAACACTCTCTGTACCGGTAGTGGCGATCGTTAATGGTGCTGCTGTCGGTGGCGGCTGTGAAATCGCTACAGCGTGTGATTACAGGCTTGTATGGGACCATGCGAAATGCGGATTCATACAAGGCACTCTCGCCATTACAAGCGGCTGGGGCGGCGGGACCTATCTGCTGGAAACTTTGCAGCATGATAAAGCGCTAAAAATGCTCAGTGAAGCCAAAGTCTATACGGCAGTTGAACTAGAGAACATCGGCTGGGCATCGGCTGTTATTCGCGATGAGCAGGATATCGAGGCGTTTTTTGAACAGATAAAAAAAATCCATCCGGATGTCCACCGTGCTTACAAAGAAATGGCCATCCGCAAATGGCAGAAAACAGATTTGCAAGAGCGCGTTGAACAAGAAGTTAGAAAATGTGCAGTTTTGTGGGAACGAGAAGCGCACCATGGAGCAGTCGACCGCTTCCTTAATAAAACGAAAAAATGAAATCCTTCTTCTTGAAGGGTTTCATTTTTTTACTCAAACAACAAATGAGAAGAGTCATTTTTAACAAGATAAAAGAAATATTTCAACCAATAGTTGAAATCGCTTACAAAATTCGTATATGCTATAGAAGGGAGAAAACATAGGGGGTATTTTAAATATGAAGAAAATCCTGATCGCAAACCGGGCAGAAATCGCACGTCGAATTATTCGGACATGCAATCGCCTTGGAATCGAAACGGTCGCTATTCACTCTGAAGCAGATGGGGATCTGCCTTACGTCAGTGAAGCGACTGAAGCTGTACTGATCGGTCCAAATCCAGTCGTCCAGTCTTATTTACAAATCGAAAAAATTGTCGAAGAAGCCAAAAAACGTGGAGTCGATGCTATTCACCCGGGATATGGCCTGCTGTCGGAAAATGCCGATTTTGCACGCAAAGTGGCAGAAGCCGGAATGACCTTTATCGGCCCTTCAAGCGACATCATCGAAAAGATGGGAGATAAGATCGAATCTCGCAGAACCATGATTCAAGCTGGAGTACCAGTTGTTCCAGGTACGGAAGAAGGCGTGACGACGCTTGAAGAAGCTTTGCAAGAAGCTGCAGGAATTGGTTACCCATTAATGCTAAAAGCAAGTGCAGGCGGTGGTGGAATTGGCATGGTACGTTGTGAAAGTGAGCAAGCGCTCACTCAACAGTTTGTGTCAGTCAAAAATCGTGCTAAAGCCTATTTCGGTGATGATGTTGTCTACCTAGAGAAGTTTATCGCGGATGCTAGACACATCGAAGTACAGATTTTTGGCGATCACCATGGCAATGTTGTTCATTTATATGAACGGAATTGTTCGGTTCAGCGTCGCAATCAGAAAGTGATTGAAGAATCACCTTCACCGGATCTGCCACAGGATGTGCGCGAACGTCTTTACGAAGCCGCGCTACAAGCAGGAAAAGCAGTAAATTATACGAATGCCGGAACTGTTGAATTTATCGTCGATCCGAATAATGAATTTTATTTTTTAGAAATGAATACGCGTTTGCAGGTGGAGCATCCGGTTACTGAAGAAGTAACCGGACTGGATTTGGTCGAATGGCAGCTGACTGTAGCTGACGGCGGAGAATTACCGCCTCAGGATAGTATACAAACTAAAGGACATGCCATAGAGTATCGTGTTTATGCTGAAGATCCTAAAACCTTTTTCCCTTCTCCAGGAACGCTTGAAAAGCTTCAATGGGGAGAAGGGGCTCGTATTGAAACGGGTTATGAAGAAGGCAATCAAGTGACGCCTTTCTATGACCCGATGATTTCGAAAGTTATCATTCACGGAACCGATCGTATCGATGCGCTTTCGAAATCACAGACTTTTTTCGATCATGTTACAATTGAAGGCGTAAAAACCAATATTCCGTTATTTAAAGAATTTATTAGGTCGGAAGAATTTATTTCAGGTGACTATGCAACAGCAGTATTGCCAGAGTGGATGGAAAAAACAAAGGAGGAACACACATTATGAAAGAACTAAAAGCATCTATGGCAGGAACAGTATTAAATGTATTAGCAGCTGAAGGGCAAGCTGTAACACCCGGACAGGCTGTTTTGACAATCGAATCTATGAAAATGGAAATCCCAGTAGAAGCTGAATTTGGCGGCAAAGTAGAAAAAATTCATGTGGAAGTCGGCGGCTTTGTTAACGAAGGCGATCTGCTGATGACTGTCGGCGAATAATCACTTTTAAAGCAAAGGGGGCAGCGAAATGACAAAAACGACTGAAACAACAGGGTATAACGAACGTCTGGAACAAAAACTTTCGAAAATTTTTGCTGGAGGACAGCAAAAATACCATGACAAAATGAAAGAAAGCAATAAACTATTTGTGCGTGACCGTTTGAAATTATTATTTGATGATGAAAACTATGCGGAAGACGGACGTTTTGCCAATGTAGAAGCAGAAGATCTGCCGGCTGATGGCGTTGTTACAGCTATCGGGAAAGTAAACGGGGAAACAGTTTGTGTTATGGCGAACGATTCAACTGTAAAAGCAGGATCATGGGGTTCGCGTACAGTTGAAAAAATCATCCGTATCCAGGAAACGGCGGAAAAAATGCAGGTGCCGATGCTGTACTTGGTGGATTCTGCCGGAGCCCGTATTACCGATCAGCTCGACATGTTCCCGAACCGTCGCGGAGCAGGTAAAATTTTTCACAACCAAGTAAGAATGTCCGGCATGGTGCCGCAAGTATGCTTATTGTTTGGTCCGTCTGCTGCAGGCGGCGCTTATATTCCTGCTTTTTGTGATATTGTCATTATGGTTGATGGCAATGCTTCAATGTATCTTGGTTCTCCGCGAATGGCGGAAAAAGTTATCGGCGAAAAAGTGACGCTAGAAGAAATGGGCGGTGCTCGCATGCATTGTACAGTTAGTGGTGTTGGTGATGTATTGGTGGCAACTGAAGAAGAAGCCATTTCAGAAGCACGCCGCTACTTGACGAACTTTCCAGCTAACTTCGCGATCAAGCCTGAAAAAATTGAGGCAAAAGCTGCGAAGGCAGGACGTTCGTTAGAAGCGATTATTCCCGAAAACCAGAATGCGCCGTTTGATATGTATGAACTGATTGATCAATTAGTCGATGAAGGTAGCTTCTTTGATATCAAGAAACTATTTGCTGGTGAATTGATTACGGGAATTGCGCGCATTGACGGCCAAGTAATGGGTATTCTTGCCAACCAGCCAAAGGTCAAGGGTGGTGTCTTATTCGGTGATTCAGCCGATAAAGGAGCGAAATTCATTAACCTTTGTGACGCTTTCTCGATTCCTTTGTTGTTCCTTGCCGACGTACCAGGCTTTATGATTGGAACGAAAGTAGAACGTGCCGGTATTATCCGTCACGGAGCGAAGTTTATCGCAGCAATGAGTTCAGCAACAGTGCCGAAGATTTCTGTCATTGTCCGTAAAGCCTATGGTGCTGGCTTGTACGCGATGGCAGGCCCTGCATTTGAGCCGGATGTCTGCATTGCCTTGCCGACAGCACAAATTGCGGTAATGGGTCCTGAAGCAGCGGTAAATGCCGTCTATTCAAACAAGATTGAAGCGATTGAAGATCCGAAAGAACGTCTTCAGTATGTGCAGCAAAAGCATCAGGAATACAAAGAGGAAATCGATATTTATCGTTTGGCATCTGAATTGATCATCGATGAAATTGTAGCGCCTCACCAATTGCGTTCTGTTCTTTCTCAGCGTCTATCTTTTTACGAAACAAAAGATTTGCCGTTGCCATATCGAAAACATCCGATTTATCCTGTATAATGAAAACTATTGTTGGAAGTCTGCCTAATATAGGCAGGCTTCTTTTTTAAGAAAAATTGTGACACTGTAAGGAGTGATTTTATGAAATATGCAATTATCGGAGCTGGCGCCACTGGACTGCTGACAGCTTATCTATTGAAAAAAGCGGGTCATGAAGTGCAAGTGATTGCGCAACATCAAGAACAATCTTCATTGATTAACAAGCGTGGAATCATACATGGTAAAAATCGTCAACAACTGACAGCCTACACGGACGTTGAGCAAATCGATCCGGATGCTTTTATCATGTTAACGATCAATTACGAAGAGTTGCAGCCGATTTTAAGACTCTTAAAAATTCGCTGTCCCAGCAACAGAATTATTTTTTTGCAGCAAGGTATGCTATTTTTGGAAAAAGCGAGAAATTTACCACATCGCCATATCGCGGCAGCCCTATTGGAAACGGATTGTGTTAAGTGGAGCGGTAATGAAATCAGCTTCAGCAAAGCTGCTCAGCTGACAGTAGGATCGCTGAAGGGCAATTCCGAGGAATTTCAGTCTCTTCTTGAGACAACTGCCTGGAAAAGCGTGTGGGTGGATCAGATTGAAGAACAGCTTTTTGAGAGTCAGTTGTTCAACAGTCTGATCGATCCATTGACGGCAATGATGAAAATACGCAACGGTGAGCTAATCACCAACCCGCATGCCTATGAGCTGTTCAGAAATCTGTACAATGAACTTTATCTGGCATTTCCGGAAATTGAGCGGCTGCAGCCGATTGAAAAGGTAGCCGCTGCGTGTGCAGCAGAGCCGGATAGAATGTCCACAATGCTGGCTGATCGTCTAGCAGATGACGCGATGGAGATAGATGGGCTGATGTTGTATATGTTGAACCGATCCAAGCTTGAATTACCTTTATACAAGGCTTTCTATCACCTTCTAAAAACTATTGAGGTACAACAATGACCCTATTACAAACAATTGGAGCTATTTTTCTCTATATTCCTTTTCTCCTTTTTATTTTTATATATTTTATTTTATTGAAAAGAAAAAAACGAAAAGCATTAGGTCTGGCATCTGATGGCACCACATTTTTATTGTTCTTTTCCGTGCCGGCATCAGTGGAATTTCTCTGGGGTTACTCAGTCTCGGCGTTAATTTATTTTGTAGCGCTTATATTGGCAATCGTCTATTTAATTGTAGAATGGAAAACTGTCAAAGAAATAGAAATCATTCCATTTTTCCGGAAACTATGGCGAACCTACTTTCTGCTATTGGCCACCATTTATGCCTTTGTGTGGCTAGTGGGCCTTGTGAGTGTCATCATCAAATCAGTTTAGCAGGCGTATTTTTTTCTTTAACAGAGGCCGTTTGATATAGTTGATTCTAAATGTAAAGGGAAAAGGGGACTTTTTTTCATGAAGGTAGAGGAACAATACGTAGAACCATCCAGTAAATTGATGAGTGATTATGTAAATGGCAGACAGGCTATCCGCCAATATTTCACATATGATCCACAGATGCAGTCATTTGAGAGAAGATTGGAGAAGCTCCAAAGCCATGCTGTTGACCGCCGAAAAGTGGCAAGCATACTGCGCAACTACATGGAGCACAACGGGGTACCAAAAGCTGCTGAAAGCAATTTAATGAGTTTTGAAGAAGGTGCCCCCGTAGTCGTAACGGGACAACAGGCAGGCATTCTAACCGGTCCCTTGTACACAGTACATAAAGCGATATCAGTCATCGTTCTGGCGAAACAGGCTGCTGAGCAGTTGAACACTAAAGTGGTTCCAGTTTTCTGGATTGCCGGTGAAGACCATGATTTGGCTGAAATCAGCCATCTTTACCGTGAAGTAGATGGGCGTGTGGACAAACTGAACATACCACATGCTGAATACGGTAAGCACTCAGCTTCTTCAGCAACACTCAATAAGCCGAAAATCGCGTCTTTTCTAGAAGAGTATTTCCGCAGCTTGCCTGAAACCGAACATTCCAAAGAAATTCACGATTTGGCTTTCAGCTTGTTGGAACAATCCCGGTCGTTTACCGATTTCTTTTCTTCCCTTCTACACTTTTTTTTCCAGGAGGAAGGATTGCTGTATATTGATGCAGCAGATGCAGAGCTTCGTAAATACGAGTCTCCATATTTCGTGGAAATGATCGAACGCGCAGAAGAAATTGCAGATACCGTCACAACTGCTGAAGAGGCGCTGCTGAAGGATGGCTATAACGCGGTGATCGGAGCGGAGAAAACGGCAGCTAATCTTTTTATCACGGTAAAAGGTGAGCGATTATTGCTGGAGCGTCAAGGAACAGAGTTTGTGGCCAATAACGGTGCTATCCGCTATACCAAACAGCAGCTCCTCGAAATCGCTGAAAAAACTCCAGAACTCCTCAGCAATAATGTTGTCACACGCCCGTTGATGCAAGAAATGGTATTTCCAGTCCTCGCCTTTGTCGGAGGGCCGGGTGAAATTGCTTATTGGGCAGCTCTTAAAGGTGCTTTCGAATTAGTTGGCATGGAACTTCCAGTTATTATGCCACGTTTAAGCCTTACGTTAGTGAATCGGCAAACTCAGCTGTTACTGAATAAATACAATCTGGATTTTTCGGCTGTAGTGAATGAGCGTCAAGTGGCAGCGATGAGAAACGAATTGATGGAATCGATTCGTGAACAGCAAGCTGAGGTCATGATTGATAATCTGCAGCACCAAATAGAACGAACATACGACAATATCCAACAACAGTTTTCTTCCATAAGCAAAGGACTTTTGCCGCTCGCTGAAAAGAACTTACAGCTACACATTAAGCAATTAAATTTTTTGAAGAATAAATTGCAAGATGAAGTTGTGCTTCAAAATAGCATAGAATTCGGCCATTATGCCTCTATTGAAAATGAATTGTTGCCAAATGGCGGTTTTCAAGAACGCGTCTATAGTCCTTTTGTTTACATGAATCAGTTTGGAATAGATCTGGTCAAGGAGCTATTGGCACTGCCGTTGCAATATGACAAAAACCATAAAATAATATGTTTATAATTGGTAAAAGCCTGCATATGCAGGCTTTTTTTATGTCAAAATAACTTGTTGAGATGTTTTCTTGTAACAAATATGAAATATTTCAAAAACAAGTGGTGACAAGTGGGGGATTGTGGTACATTTATTACAATAAGTGGGGTGAAGGGCATGTTCATGGGCGAATATCAACATAGCGTTGATGCAAAGGGTCGGTTGATCGTTCCGGCTAAGTTTCGTGAACTGCTAGGTGACAACTTCGTCATTACCCGAGGCTTGGATCAGTGCTTATTTGGCTACACGATGGAAGAATGGCAGAAAATTGAAGTAAAGCTGAAAGAGTTGCCGGTTACAAAAAAAGACGCTCGTGCTTTTACACGTTTCTTTTTTTCTGGAGCCACAGAAGTGGAACTTGATAAGCAGGGACGCGTCAATATACCGACGACATTAATTTCTTATGCGAAACTTGAAAAAGAATGCATCATCTTGGGTGTGTCCAACCGTTTTGAAATATGGGCAAAAGATTCATGGGAAAGCTATTTTGCAGCATCTGAAGATTCCTTTAATGAACTTGCAGAAAATTTAACTGATTTTGACTTTTAAAAGTGAACGGGGGGAATGGATTGTTCAATCACACCACGGTTTTACTGCATGAAACTGTCGATAGTCTGAACATTCGTCCTGACGGCATATATGTGGATTGTACGCTGGGCGGAGCAGGACACAGCGAATATTTGGTTCAGCAATTATCTGACCAAGGTCATTTATATTGTTTCGATCAAGACGCGACAGCAATAGCTCATGCAAAAGAAAAACTACATGATTACTTACATAGAATTACATTTATCCATGCCAACTTTAAATATTTAAAGGAAGAATTGGAAATGTACGGAGTGGAGAAAGTGGACGGCATATTATATGACCTTGGCGTTTCTTCTCCACAATTGGATACACCAGAACGGGGCTTCAGTTACCATAATGATGCGCCTCTGGATATGCGAATGGACCAAAGTGCCGAGTTAAGCGCCTATCATGTAGTAAATGAATGGTCATTTGAAGATTTAGTAAGGATCTTTTATCGCTATGGAGAAGAAAAATTCTCTAAACAAATTGTCCGAAAAATCGAAGCTGCAAGAGAAAAGCATCCTATTGAAACGACAGGACAACTGGTCGAATGCATCAAAGACGGTATTCCGGCTTTTGCTCGCCGAAAAGGCGGCCATCCGGCAAAACGGGTGTTCCAAGCCATTCGAATCGCTGTAAATGATGAACTTGGTTCAGCTGAGACATCTCTGCAGGATGCCATCGATCTTTTGGCAATCGGAGGAAGAATTAGTGTCATCACCTTCCATTCACTTGAAGATCGGCTTTGCAAAGCGATATTCAAAGAAGCTTCATCGCTTCCGGAATTGCCGCCGAATTTACCGGTAATTCCAGAAGGAATGGAACCCATCCTAAAATTGATTACAAGAAAACCAATCCTAGCTTCAGAAGAAGAGCTGGCACATAATAATCGGTCAAGGTCCGCCAAACTGCGGATTGCAGAAAAAATAAACGAATAAGGACGTGTTCAGATGGCGTTGAATGCAAGAACTGAAACCTACATCCAACAGCCGGCCGTTCCTCAAAATCCGAGTCGGCAGCCGGTAAGAAAAAAAGGGTTAATCACTAAAGGCGAAAAAATATTGTATTTAACTTTTGTTGCAGTTTGTATTATGTGCGCATTGCTGGTTCTGCAGAATCAATCGACGATTCAGGCATCTACTCAGGAAATTCAAACAATTGAACAATCGGTTAATGAAAAAGCGAAGCAAAATACAGATTTGTCGGTACAGGTGAGTGAACTTTCTTCATATGAGCGCATTTGGTCAAAAGCAAAAGAGCTTGGCCTGAAATTAAATGAGCAAAATGTAAAGGTAGTGCCTGGACAATGAAAAAAAAGTTTCGATTTCAAGGGGGAGCCTTTCTGCTATTTTTGTTATTTGCAGGGCTCTTTTTCCTTTTATTGACTAGAATTGTGACCATACAAGCCACGGGAGAAGTCGAAGGACAGCAACTTGCTGCCAGAGCGGCGGCCAAATACAGTCAAGAAGAAGTGCTGACTGCTGAGCGGGGACGCATCATCGATCGCAAGGGAGAAGTAATAGCTGAAGATACATTGACGTATAAACTGGTTGCTGTCCTCGATGAATCAGCCACCCAAAAGGTTAGTGATCCCCGGCATGTAGTGGATATAGAAGAAACTGCTTCAAAATTGGCGGGTTACTTGGGTGCTTCTGAAGAAAGTATTTTGGAAACACTGAAAACGGGTGTAGAAAAAGACCGCTATCAAGTTGAATTCGGCTCTGCCGGGCGCGAAATCAACCATACCCAAATGCTGGAAATGAAAGAGGCGGAAATTCCAGGTTTGTTATTTGTACGTGATTTAAAGAGATTATATCCAAATGGCGTTTTCGCTTCCCATCTAATTGGCTATGCCATGAAAGAAGAAATGAAAGATGGAGTAACAAAAACAACGGGAAGAATGGGGCTTGAATCCATACACAACGAGGTCTTGACTGGCCAAAACGGCAAAATCGAATTCGATACAGATAAATGGGGCTTTTTACTGCCAAACAGCGAATCTGCAGTCACTCCGGCTGTTGATGGTTCAGACGTTCAACTGACTTTGGACAAAACGTTACAGAATTTCCTTGAAGACGCAATGTCTGGCGTGCAGGAAGAATATGACCCGACACGGATGATTGCCGTAATCGCAGATCCAAAAACAGGAGAAATCCTGGCGATGTCGCAGCGTCCGACATTTAATCCAAATACGCGGGAAGGTCTGTCTGACAACTGGCTGAACGAAAGTATCGAATTGACGATTGAACCTGGCTCTCCGATGAAGATGTTTACACTAGCAGCAGCAATCGAAGAAGGTAAGTGGGATGCGAATGCCACCTATAATTCCGGTACCTATACCTTACTAGACAGTACGATCGGTGACCACAACAGCGGACGCGGCTGGGGAACCATTTCGTATCTGGAAGGTTTCCAGCGTTCCTCCAACGTCTCAATGGCGTACTTATTGGAACGTCTTGGAGCAGATACCTTCATGACCTATATTGATGCTTTTGGATTCGGCGAACAGACAGGAATTGATTTACCGAAAGAAGCAACAGGCAAAATACTTGATCAATATCCGATAAACAAATTAACGACAGCATATGGACAAGGTTCCACAGTCACTCCAATTCAAATGATACAGGCTGCCTCAGCGATTGCGAATGGCGGCGTGATGATGAAACCGTATGTTATCGATCAAATTAAGAATACCGATACAGGAAAAGTTACCGTTAAAAGTGAACCCGAAAAAGCAGGTCAGCCTATTTCTGCTGAAACCGCCGAAAAAGTAAAAGAAGTACTGGCTTCAACTGTCACTTCCGAAGTTGGCTCAGCGAAAGGATTTGCATTACAGGATTATAAAATAGCCGGAAAGACTGGTACTGCACAAGTGCCGAAAGAAGGCGGCGGCTACCTGGAAGGCAGTAACAATTATTTGTTCTCGTTTCTGGGAATGGCTCCTGCTGACGACCCCGAGCTACTGATCTATATTGGCGTGCAGCAGCCAAATTTGCCGGCTAACGAATACGGCTCTGTGCCGGTTGCAAAAATATTCACTTCTGTCATGGAAAATAGTTTGAAGTATATGAACATCGAACCAGAAAATATGGTGGAAGCAACAACAATGCCTGTTGAAGATTATACGGGGCAGTCGGCAACTGCAGCGGCTGAAGCATTACGGGAGCTGGGGCTTGAAACTGTGGTTATCGGTGATTCTAAAGAAGTTGTCTCCCAATACCCTGAGACTGGCAGCACCGTATTGGATGGTGGACGGGTTATCTTGAAGGCAGCAGGAAAAACAACACTACCTGATTTTACTGGATGGTCCAAGCGTGAATTGCTTGCTTATCAATCCTTAAGTGGGTTGTCATTGGAAATTGCAGGACAAGGCTATGTTTTGACGCAAAGCATAGCAGAAGGTGAAGTAGTGACAGTCAATGATCCTGTAGTAATCGAACTTCATCCACCTGAAATCTACTATCCTGCTCGGGCAGAGGCCGAAGATAAGGAAGAACAAGAGCAGACTGAGCAGGGGGCATTGGAAGACACTGCCCCTGAAGTCAATAAAGAAGAAACAGAAACAGAAACAGAAACAGAAACAGAAACACAAACAGAAGAAACAACCGAGTAATCTCGTGTTTAAAGGAGCTCTCTAAATGAACGTTTATGCAGTAATGGGTCTTGGAATTGCTTTATTTTTGACGGTCGTGTTAATGCCGATTTTTATTCCGTTGTTGAAGCGGATGAAATTCGGGCAAAGTATCCGTGAAGAAGGACCTGAATCACATATGAAGAAGACAGGTACCCCTACTATGGGTGGACTGGTTTTCTCGATTTCTATCATTATCACCGTATTATTGGTTGCCTGGCTTGCAGATTTACTGACTGCAAAAGTCCTGATTTTATTGCTGGTGCTTTTCGGATATGGATTAATCGGATTTTTGGATGACTTTATAAAAGTTGTTTTGAAGCGGAATCTGGGATTGACTTCTTTGCAGAAATTGATAGCGCAAATTGTCATAGCTGTTATTTCGTTCGTAGTTCTGAGTAGCGTTGATTTTGAGACGGGTCTTAGCATTCCCTTTACAGATATTTCAATCGAGTTATCATGGCTCTATGTATTCTTTATTGTTTTTTGGCTGGTTGGATTTTCTAACGCAGTAAATTTAACGGACGGACTAGATGGACTGGTAGCGGGCACAGCATCAATCGCCTTTGCTGCATTTGGTCTACTGGCGATATATCAAGATGAAATCGGAATTGCGATTTTCACTTTTTCCGTCACAGGCGGATTAATCGGATTTTTGGTTTTCAACAAATACCCTGCAAAAGTCTTTATGGGCGATACAGGTTCATTAGCTTTAGGTGGCGCATTGGCAATGGTGTCAATCTTATTGAAACAGGAATTATTGCTGCTGCTGATTGGACTTGTATTCGTTATTGAAACAGCTTCGGTTATTTTGCAGGTAGGGAGCTTCAAACTGCGTCAAAAACGAATTTTTAAAATGAGCCCAATTCACCATCATTTCGAATTGAGCGGTTGGTCAGAATGGAAAGTAGTACTTGTATTCTGGTCAGTCGGTCTTATCAGTGCGGCAATCGCCGTCTTTTTGGAGGTAATGTAAATGAAAGAGGCGCCACAATTATATCAAAAGAAAATTCTGGTTCTTGGGCTGGCTAAAAGTGGATTTACAGCTGCCCGAATCCTTCATAAGCTTGGAGCATTTGTTACCGTTAATGATTCCAAGCCTTTTGAAGAAAATCCAGAAGCACAGGAATTATTGAATATGGGCGTTACCGTTATTTGCGGCAGACATCCTGAAGATCTATTGGAAGAGGGCTTCGAACTGGTTGTCAAAAATCCAGGAATTCCTTATACCAATGTCTTGATTGAATCGGCTTTTGAGAAAAATATTCCAGTCTGGACTGAAATTGAGCTAGCTTATTTGATCAGTGAAGCACCATTTATCGGAATCACTGGTTCAAATGGAAAAACCACAACTACGACCTTATTATTCCATATGCTTAATCAAGACAATAAACATCCATTGATTGCTGGAAACATCGGAACAGTGGCGAGTGGAGTTGCAGAAAAAGCGAAAGCAAAAAATGTTATTGTGACTGAGTTGTCTTCATTCCAGCTGAAAGGGACAGCCGCTTTTCGCCCTGAAATCGCGATTATCACGAATTTATATGAAGCGCATTTGGATTATCATGGATCGATCGAAGACTATCGTGCTTCCAAAATGAAGCTTACTGAAAATCAGACGACAGAAGACTATTTCATCTACAATGCAGACCAGCCATTATTAGTGGAACATGCGAAAGACTGCAAAGCTCAGCTGGTGCCGTTTACACTAAAGGGCCGGACAACAACGAGCATCAGTGCAGACAATGAATTTGTCTACTGGCAAGGCGAGAAATTGATTGAACGTTCGAAAATTATATTGGCAGGCCAGCATAATCTGGAAAACATTCTAGCTGCTACAGCAGCAACTTTGCTTTCAGGCGGAACAAAAGAAACCATTATCCGTGTTCTGACATCATTTACAGGCGTAAAGCACCGCTCCCAATTTATTGTTGAGTGGGAGGGCCGAAAATTCTACAACGATTCAAAAGCAACGAATGCTTTAGCAACAAAAAGCGCGTTGGAAGCTTTTCCTGAAAACATTATTTTGTTGGCGGGCGGTTTAGAGCGAAACCACTCTCTTGAGGAAATCCGTCCATATATGGACCGTGTCAAAGCATTGATCACTTTTGGAGAAACTGCACAACGATTTACAGCGTTCGCGGAAGACTGTGGTGTACCGATAATTGTCCAAGCGAGAAAAATGGACGATGCAGTTGAAAAAGCCATCAAGCAGTCCGACAGCGGGGATACGATCTTGTTATCTCCAGCTTGTGCAAGCTGGGATCAATATGACAGTTTTGAAATTCGCGGAGATGCTTTCATTACCGCAGTTCAGCACATGACGGAAGCAAACGAATAAAAGATAAGGAGCAGCAATTATGGACAAAGTGATTGACATCGAAGAACGCATCCCGACGCTTCGTGAGCGTCGGAAAAAAAGAACCAATCGCAAGTTCGTGGCGCTGCTGTTCATTTTTCTCACTTTGCTTGCCGTACTTTTATACAGCCAGTCGAAGTACAGTGAAATCCGGGCCATCACCATTGAAGGAACTGTTCTTTTTGACCAGGAAAGCTACCAGGAAGCAAGTGAATTAAATATCGGAGATTCGATGTGGTCTTTCGATGCTGGAGCTGTATCGCAGCAGCTGGAAAGTCTGGAATGGGTTGAAGAAGCATCTGTCAAAAAAAAATGGTTGACCGGAGTAGAAATTAATTTAAAGGAATATGTTCAAATGGGGTATCTGGACAACGGCAACAGTTACCAAGTTGTTCTGTCGAACAGCCTGGCCCTGGACCAACCAGTTACTACTGTTGACGGTCCAATTTACTCGAATTTTGAAAAAGAAGAAAAAAGAGAAAAGCTAATCGACCAATTGACTCAAATTGACTCTGAAGTTCTTCAATTGATTTCACAAGTGATTTTGGATCCGGAAGAAAAAGATGCCGATTACGTGACTCTTTATATGAATGATGGAAACGAAATTCGGGGAATTTTAAGTACCCTAGCTGAAAAAATGAATTATTACCCGTCAGTCATTGCCCAATTAAAAGAAGGACAACAAGGGGTAATTGATATGGAAGTGGGTATTTTCTTCCGCTCCTATGCAGATGTTTACGGTTTTGCGAAGGAAGGTGCCGAAGATGAAGCCACCGAAGCAGAATAGTCGCAAGAGTTTTAGTAAATCGATTGTGTTTTCATTGGTTTTCTTGGTTTTGGGGTTTATCATGGCCTATTCCTATAGTTTATCGAGTGCCAACAAAGAAACAGAAGAATTTACTGGAGGCGCATTTTTCGAGCAGGAAGAAGGGTATCGTAAAGAACTGATTGATCAACAGGAACGCAATAAAGACTTACGGGACGAGTTACAAAAAAAACAAAGCGAGGTTCAGGAATACGAGAGATCCTTCGCTGATGGGGAAAATCGCTATACCGAATATGCCGCAGAAGCAGAAGAGCTGCGAAGGTTTCTTGGACTAGTACCAGTGCAAGGAAACGGTCTGAAAGTGACGCTGCAAGATGGAGACTATCATTCTGATTCCGTTAACCCGAATGATTATATTGTTCACGAAAGTCACGTTTTCCAAGTGATCAACGAATTGTATATTTCAGGTGCGCAAGCCATTTCTATTAATGGCCAACGCATTGATGGAAATTCGTATATCGTCTGTACGGGGCCGGTTATCACTGTAGATGGTATACAATATCCAGCTCCTTTTGTCATTGAAGCTATCGGTGAGCCTGAAGTATTAACATCTTCAATGGAATTGACTGGTGGAATTATGGATCAATTGGTTAATGACAATATCATTGTCACATTGGATGAGGGGCAGGTTATCGAAATGCCTGCTTTGCTAACAGAATCATGAGTAAAGGGGGAGACGTATGAAGAAAAGGATCCTCACCCGATTTACGGCGATACTGTTTATCATCGGCTTGATGGCGGCCATCCAATATAACACGATCAATGAACCAAATCTCCGAGATACGCGGGATGTATGGGAAATCAGACAGGAACTGGCGCGCGAAAAACAGCTTCATTCTCAATTGTTGTCTGAAATTGCTTCTCTTGAAGATACTTTAGATAAATACGGAGCGGCTGCGAACGCCAGTCCGGAGCAAGCTTTGCGGGAAACCGCTGGGGAACTGAGAAATGCTGCAGGCTTGTCCGAGACAACCGGACCTGGAATTGAAGTTTTTGTCGAACCTTCGTTGGAAGCGGTTGCGATGGGACTTGAAATTGCAGGGATTTCACCCGATCTGCTTATACGTCTCAACAACGAAATTAATCGCTATAATGGCCTCTATGTATCCATCGACGGCAAAAGAATCATCAATACAACAGCCATCCGAGATATCAATGGTCAAACAACTGTTAATACCAAACCGTTAGAAACACCGCCGTTTTCGATAAAAATCATCTCTGAGACGATGGAAGACTCAGAAAAGCTTTATAATCATTTATTAGCGTCCCGTATTCTAGATGATTTTTATATCGATAACTTGACGATGACCGTTTCGGAGCCACAAAACGAGCTAGTCATAGAGGCATACGACGGCGCTGTAGACAGCAACTATTTACAGGCATCAGAGGGGGAATAGCGATGTGGCTGTCCATTTTAGGTTTAATACTCGGAATATCGCTCGGGCTTCTAACGGATATTCAAATTCCTCCAGAATACGCCAATTATTTATCAATTGCTGTATTGGCCTCACTCGATACGCTTTTTGGTGGAATCCGAGCTCATTTGCAGCAAGTATATGATGATAAAGTATTCGTCTCCGGATTTTTCTTTAATATTGCTTTAGCAGCCGGTCTTGCTTTTCTTGGCGTCCATTTAGGGGTAGATTTATACTTAGCCGCAATTTTCGCGTTCGGTGTTCGGCTATTTCAGAACATTGCGGTCATTCGCCGCATAATTTTGGCGAAATGGGCTGAAAAGAAAGATGTTAGAGAAACAATTTGAACAATCAAAGGAAATTTTTCTAAGTTTTGCGATTTTCTTAGACAAGGTGCACAATTTACAATAGAATATAAGTATAGCAGTTTAATAAGGAGGTGCCACGAATTGAGTCAATCAGAATTATACGTTAGTCTAGATATCGGTTCGTCATCCGTTAAAGTTTTAATCGGGGAAATGGCCAACAAGTCACTGAATGTAATCGGCGTCGGAAATGTAAAATCCAATGGGATTAAAAAAGGTGCGATTGTTGACATAGATGCAACGGTGCAGTCCATTAAAAAAGCTGTCGATCAAGCAGAACGCATGATTGGCAAATCGATTCATGAAGTTGTATTAGGAATTCCTGCAAACAAAGCAGTGCTACAGCCTGTTAAAGGAATTGTGGCAGTGAATAGTGAAAATCGGGAAATTACCGACGACGATTTAGATCGTGTTCTAGAAGCTGCTCAAGTAATGTCAATTCCACCAGAACGAGAATTAGTAAACATCATTCCTGAGCAGTACATTGTCGATCATTTGGGTGAAATCAAAGATCCACGGGGCATGATTGGTATCCGTCTCGAAATGGATGGTACAATGGTGACAACTTCAAAAACTATTTTACACAACGTCTTGCGCTGTGTAGAAAGAGCTGGACTTGAAATTCGTGATATTTACGTACAGCCACTTGCTGCAGGAAGCTATGCATTGACTGAAGACGAGAAAAGTCATGGTACAGCGTGTATCGATATCGGTGGAGGTTCCACATCTATTGCCATCTTCCAAGAAGGCCACTTGACTGCTTCTTCTGTAATTCCAGTTGGAGGCGACCACGTTACAAAAGATTTGTCCATCATTTTAAAGACACCGACAGATCAAGCTGAAAAAATCAAACTCGAACATGGTCATGCATTTTTTGAAGATGCTTCAGAAGATGAAGTTTTTGAGGTACCGGTCATCGGATCGGATTCAACCGAACAATATAACCAAAAATACATATCTGAAATAATCGGAGTTCGCCTGGAAGAACTTTTCGAACTGATTTTAGATGAATTTTATCGTCTGGGTGTCCAAGACCTGCCAGGAGGAGTCGTTTTAACTGGTGGTATGGCCAAATTAGATGGTTTGCCTGAACTTGCACGGAATATCCTACAGACACGTGTCCGTTTGTTTACTCCAGAATTCATTGGAGTTCGCGAACCTCAATACACGACGGCAGTTGGCCTGATTCAATATGCGTACATGGAAGATGTCTTCTATGGCCGTGTAGGGAATGGCGGAGCTGTTTCAGGAGCTGCAAAAATGGAGCATCAGGAAGTACAGCAGCCTAAGAAACAAAAACAGCCAAAACAAAATTCCGAAGGTGTCGTAACTAAAGCCAAGAAGATGTTTGATCGATTCTTTGAATAAAATCAACATTGTATCTAGCTTGCATCATAAAAGCTAAGCAATTTTAGGAGGAAAAAGAATGTTGGAATTTGATACAAATATTGACGCACTGGCCGTAATTAAAGTTATCGGTGTAGGTGGTGGCGGTAATAACGCTGTAAACCGCATGATCGAGCATGGAGTTCAAGGTGTAGAATTTATTGCAGTAAACACGGATGCACAAGCTTTGAACCTTTCAAAAGCAGAAGTACGCCTTCAAATCGGCGGGAAATTAACGCGCGGACTTGGTGCTGGAGCTAATCCTGATGTAGGTAAAAAAGCAGCAGAAGAAAGCAAAGAACAAATCGAAGAAGCTTTGCGCGGAGCCGACATGGTTTTCGTAACAGCAGGTATGGGCGGCGGAACGGGTACTGGAGCAGCACCTGTTATTGCCGGGATTGCCAAAGAACTTGGTGCGTTAACTGTTGGTGTTGTAACACGTCCATTTACTTTCGAGGGCCGTAAACGTTCAACACAAGCAATCGGCGGGATTTCTACTATGAAAGAATCTGTTGATACATTAATCGTCATCCCGAATGATCGACTTCTTGAAATCGTCGACAAAAATACACCAATGCTTGAAGCATTCCGTGAAGCGGACAACGTGCTTCGCCAAGGAGTATCTGGTATTTCCGATTTGATCGCCGTTCCCGGACTGATCAACTTGGATTTTGCCGATGTAAAAACAATTATGTCCAACAAAGGTTCTGCATTAATGGGAATCGGAGTATCTTCAGGAGAAAATCGTGCTTCAGAAGCTGCTAAAAAAGCTGTTTCTAGCCCGTTGCTTGAAGTTTCTGTTGATGGTGCAAAAGGCGTCCTGATGAATATTACGGGGGGATCGAACCTTAGCCTATATGAAGTACAAGAAGCAGCTGATATTGTAGCTTCAGCTTCTGACGAAGAAGTAAATATGATTTTCGGTTCTGTTATCAACGATAATTTGAAAGATGAAATCATTGTGACGGTTATTGCTACTGGTTTTAATGAAGAGCAGTTGCAACCAAGAACGCCAAGAGGATCCGGATTAAATTCAAGTCGCGTACAATCGATTCAGCAACAGTCTCCGGCTCCTTCAATCCGTGATGCTCGTCGTGAAGATCAACGCCGCGACGAGCAGCGCCGTGAAGAACAGCCTCCTTATTACAATCAAGAACCGCAAAGACAGGAAAAAAATAACGATGACGCATTGGATATTCCAACATTTTTACGCAATCGTCAAAAGAGACGTTAATCCAAACAGCTGCCGGTTGGGCAGCTGTTTTTTTGGTGTCAGGCTTAATTGATAAATCAGCCAAATCTTGTTATAATAGATTGACCACCTATAGAAAAGTTGTGAATGTATGAAACCTATGAAACCAGTCTTTGAAGAAATAAGCGAACAGCTAAACGCCGTTAAGCACGGCATACAAATTATTGCAGTTACAAAACAAGTAGGCGTGGAACGCACGAAGGAAGCGATCCGAGCGGGAATTTGTCATTTAGGTGAAAATCGTCCTGAAGGATTATCGCAAAAACTTGAAGCAATAGATGAAAGTGTGTCTTGGCATTATATTGGCAATCTGCAAACTAGAAAAGTAAAAGACGTCATCAATGAAATTGATTATCTACATTCCTTGGACCGCTCGAGCTTGGCGAAAGAAATCCAAAAACGGGCAAGCAACCAAGTCAAGTGTTTTGTTCAGGTGAATGTTTCTGGCGAAGAGTCAAAAAGCGGGATTGCACCTAACGAAACAATTGATTTCATCAAATCACTTGAGATTTATGACAAAATCCAGGTAGTTGGGTTAATGACGATGGCGCCGAATACGACGGATGAGCTTGCTATTCGCGAGGCATTTAAAGGATTAAAATCACTCCAACTCCAAGTGTCAGAAAAACAATGGACCCATGCACCATGCACAGAATGCTCCATGGGCATGTCCAATGATTACTTAATTGCTGCTCAGGAAGGGGCAAGTTTCGTCCGGATTGGAACAGCGTTGGTGGGGGCAGAAAGTGAGGCAAAGCGATGAGTGTGAAAAATAAATTCAAAAATTTCTTTTATTTAGATGAGTACGAAGAAGAACAAGCGCAGGAACAATCTGCAACACAACAAAAGCCAGCACCGCGGTATGAAAAACCGGCTGCAATGCAAGAGCCGAAAAAAGTACCGAAAGAACGGCGCCAGAAAGTGGAGGAGACCATTGTGCCTAATTTAGTCAGTTTGCAGAGTGCTTCAAAATCTTCAAAAGTCAGCTTGGCAGAACCAAGAGTTTATGCTGAAGCACAGGATATTGCAGAAAGCTTGAAAAGCAAGCAAGCTGTAGTTGTCAATCTGCAGCGTATCGAAAAAGATCAGGGTCTTCGAATCATCGACTTTTTAAGTGGAACAGTTTATGCCCTTGGCGGAGATATTCAACGCATCGGAACTGACATCTTCCTGTGTGTACCAGACACTGTAGAAGTGGATGGCGCTATTTCAGATTATTATTACGATGATCAACAATAAGAGAGGTGCCTTAAAATAATATGACAGTATTTGTGGATTTATTGCTTTCGGCAATTAACATCTATTTCTATATCCTGATTGTCAGCGTCTTCATGAGTTGGGTGCCAAGCATCAAGGAATCGGGATTCGGCCAAATGATTTCCAAAATCACGGATCCGTATTTGGATATATTCAGACGCTTTATTCCGCCAATCGGCATGATCGACATTTCACCGATTGTTGCGATTTTCACTTTAAGTTTAGCAAGCCAAGGTATTCTTGTACTGGCTGGTTACCTCATTTAATTCAAAACCTCACGTCACGTGAGGTTTTTCTCTTGAAAAACGGATCAAACGTGAAGGAGCATTTGCATGGAAGAGATATTTCAACATTTCAGAAAAGAAGAGCAGCAGTTTATCGAACAGGTATCAGGATGGCTTCGTGAAGTGGAAGATCGTTATTCACCAAAGCTAACTGACTTTCTGGATCCTCGCCAGCGTTTTATCGTCGAGGCCGTGATGGGATCGAGTGATGTGGAAATGATGTCTTCGGGGGTTTTTAAAAATGCAGAAAGACAGCGGGTATTGCTGTATCCTTCTTATTTTGAACCGCAACAAGAAGATTTCAGTATTACAGTTTTTGAATTGAAATATCCGTCAAAATTTGTCAATTTGCGCCATCCAGATATTTTAGGATCATTGATGTCACTCGGGCTCGATCGCAGCAAATTCGGAGATATCCGTATCGACAATGAACGTGTCCAACTCGCTGTTATGAATGAAATCAGTCCGTATCTGGAAAGTAATTTTATCAGCGCTGCGAAGGTGAAAATTCAATTAAATGAAGTAACAGAAATAGAGCAATTGATCGATACGAGCGAAGAATGGACAGAAGAATCGTATACGGTCAGCTCGATGCGACTGGATACGGTTATGAGTTCGGTCTATAATATTTCCCGCCAGAAAGCGTCTGCACTGATTCATGGAGGAAAAGTAAAAGTCAACTGGACTCTCCAGGAGCAGCCATCATTCGAACTGCACGAATCGGATATGATTTCTTCAAGAGGCTACGGACGTGTGCGGTTGATTATGATCGAAGGCCGCACTAAAAAGGACAAAGTACGATTGCAGGTTGGCCGCCTGGAAGCTAAAAACTAGGCAGCTTTGAGAAAATGCAAAATAATACTGAAATTTAATGTCATGAACTGTATAATAGAAAGATAAGATGACAAGTTAAGGAGAGGTTTACTCAATGCCATTATCCCCGTTAGATATACATAACAAAGAATTCAGCCGAGCATTCCGAGGATATCAGGAAGATGAAGTAAATGAATTCCTGGAACAAGTTATGAGAGATTATGAAATCCTACTGAAAGATAAGTCAACACTTGAAGAACGTTTGCGTACTACCGATGAGCGGGTTGGTCATTTCAATACAATTGAATCGACATTACAAAAATCGATTTTTGTGGCCCAAGAAGCTTCAGAAGAAGTGCGTCGCAACTCGCAGAAAGAAGCCGAATTGATTATCAAGGAAGCAGAGAAGAATGCGGACCGCATCGTCAATGAGTCGTTGACTAAAGCACGCCGCATCGCGACAGAAATTGAAGAGTTGAAAAAGCAATCACGTATTTTCAAAAATCGCTTTAAAATGCTAGTCGAAGCCCAATTGGATTTGATCGAAACAGATGATTGGGAAACCTTATTAGAATACGATATCGATACTCAGAACTTAGAGAAAATCGAGAAGGACAAAGAAGAGTCGAACTCTTGACTCTGAGACTTTCTACTTCTATAATTACGACATACAAAAAAACGCGCTGATAGAGACAGTAGGCTATGCAAGGACGATTTAGCGAATCAGGGATAGTGAAAGCCTGATACGGACGCATGGATGAAAATCACTCTTGAGCAGAATTGGTGAACGACAGTACCCAATTTCGTCTACGCCACGTTACGGTGATCGAGTGGCAGCCATCTAGCTGCAACAAGGGTGGTACCGCGAGTCAAAGCTTCTCGTCCCTTTCCAGGGATGAGGGCTTTTTATTATGCCTACAGGAGGAATAGAAATGGAATACAAAGATACGTTATTAATGCCGAAAACCGATTTTCCAATGCGCGGCAATTTGCCAAACCGGGAACCGGAAATGCAACAAAAGTGGGAAGAGATGGACATTTACAAAAAAGTATTAGACCGGACGAAAGACCGTCCTTTCTTTATTCTTCACGATGGACCTCCCTATGCGAACGGCGATTTGCATATGGGTCATGCGTTAAACAAAGTATTAAAAGATATGGTCGTCCGTTCTCGTTCTATGATGGGCTTTCATGCGCCATATGTTCCAGGCTGGGATACGCACGGATTGCCGATTGAACAAGCGTTAACAAACAAAGGCGTTAACCGTAAAGAAATGTCGTTAGCGGAATTCCGTAAGCTATGCGAAGAATATGCGTATCAACAAATCGATAGTCAGCGTTCTCAGTTCAAACGCATCGGTGTACGCGGTGATTGGGACAATCCTTACGTCACATTAAAACCGGCATACGAAGCGCGTCAAATTGAAGTGTTCGGTAAAATGGCCAATAAAGGCTATATCTATAAAGGATTAAAACCCGTTTATTGGTCCCCGTCAAGTGAATCATCACTTGCTGAAGCAGAAATTGAGTATCACGATAAAAAATCTCCTTCGATTTACGTGTCTTTCCCTGTTACTGACGGTAAAGGTGTATTAGCGGAAGGTACAAAATTAGTAATCTGGACAACAACACCGTGGACAATCCCAGCAAACCTTGGGATTTCTGTGCATGCCAAATTGAATTACGCGGAAGTTTCCGTAAATGGCTCTCTTTATATCGTCGCACAAGAGCTATTAAAAGAAGTCGCCGAAGAATTGGAATGGACAGACTACGAAGTTATTCGCGTATTACAAGGAGCTGAATTGGAACATATCCTGACAAAACATCCATTATACGACCGCGCTTCACTGGTGATGCTTGGAGAACATGTTACAACAGATTCGGGTACAGGCTGTGTCCATACAGCTCCTGGCCACGGGGAAGATGACTTCTTAATCGGCAAGAAATACGGATTGGATGTTCTTTGTCCAGTTGATGAGCGCGGAGTTATGACAGATGAAGCGCCTGGATTTGAAGGCGAATTCTACGACAAAGCCAACAAATCCATCACGGAAGCGTTGGATAATGCTGGCGCTCTTGAGAAACTTTCTTTTATCACACACTCGTACCCACATGACTGGCGGACGAAAAAGCCGGTAATCTATCGTGCAACGGCTCAATGGTTTGTATCGATTGATGCGTTCCGTGACCAAATCCTAAAAGCTATCAGAGAAACTTCGTTCACTCCAGCATGGGGCGAAACGCGTCTTTACAATATGCTGCGCGACCGTGGCGATTGGAATATCTCGCGCCAACGTGTATGGGGCGTTCCGATTCCAGTATTCTATGCTGAAAATGGCGATCCGATCATCACAGAAGAAACGATTGCCCATATTGCTGATTTGTTCCGTGAAAACGGATCGAACATTTGGTTTGAGCGTTCGGCCGCAGAATTATTACCGCCAGGATTTACTCATCCAAGCAGCCCGAACGGCTTGTTCACTAGAGAAACGGATATCATGGATGTTTGGTTTGATTCTGGATCGTCCCACCAAGGTGTTCTTGTAGAGCGTGAAGACTTGCAGTATCCAGCAGATCTTTATCTTGAAGGATCTGACCAATACCGCGGCTGGTTCAACTCTTCACTAACGACAAGTGTCGCTATCAATGGCATCGCACCGTATAAAGGCATCTTGAGCCATGGTTTTACTCTGGATGGCAATGGCCGTAAAATGAGTAAATCGCTTGGGAATGTCATTGTACCGTCAAAAGTAATGAACCAAATGGGAGCGGATATTCTGCGTCTTTGGGTTGCTTCTGTAGATTATACGGCAGATGTTCGTGTTTCTGATGAAAACTTCAAGCAAGTTTCAGAAGTTTACCGGAAAATCCGCAACACGCTGAAATTCCTTCACGGAAATTTAGCTGACTTTAGCGAAAAAGAGCACCGCGTTGCATTTGAAGACATGCGTGAAATGGATCAATACATGGTGATGAAATTGCAAAAAATGGTAGAAACAGTACGGAAATCGTATGAAACATACGAATTCTCGACAATCTATCACGCCTTGAACAATTACTGTGCTAACGATCTAAGCTCGTTCTACTTAGACGTAGCGAAAGATGTTGTCTATATCGAAAGTGCAGATCATCCTCACCGTCGTGCCATGCAAACGGTTATGTTTGATTCGTTGATGGCAATTTTGAAATTGTCTGCACCAATCATTCCTCATACAGCGGATGAACTATGGTCTTACTTGAGCTTTGTAGAAGAAGAAAGTGTTCAATTGACTGACTTCCCAGAAGCTGTTTCGAATGCGGCATTTGAAGGGCTTGATGAAAAGTGGAGCCGCTTTATGGACGTTCGCGACGATGTGTTGAAAGCATTAGAAGAAGCACGTGCAGCTAAAACAATCGGTAAATCTCTGGAAGCGAAAGTGACCGTTTACGGCAATGAAGAACTTGCGACATTACTGGCTTCAATTGATGAAAATCTTGCTCAATTGTTTATCGTATCGAAATATGAATACGGCGGTACACAAGATAATGCTCCGGAACATGCTGTTCAACTAAATGAAGTTTCTGTAACAGTCGAAAAAGCTGAAGGCGAAAAATGTCAACGTTGCTGGACAATTTCTGAAGAAATTGGCCAAAGCAAAGCACATCCAGCCCTATGCCCTCGCTGCGCAAGTGTTGTAGAAACGCAGTACGCTTAAGCAAAACCATAGATTAATAAACAGAAGAGGTCTGGAGAACCGGGTATCCGGTTTTTCAGACCTTTACTTTTTTCCTCAACATTGTGTTAAAATAGATTGACTGATGAATTGACGGAGGATATGGATGTTTATTTATTATGGAATCGCATTAGTGATAATTGCAGTAGACCAATGGACCAAATGGCTGGTCCTGAAAAATATGGAACTGGGTGAACGGATTTCGGTAATTGATCCTTACCTCGGCTGGCTGTCGCACCGTAACCGCGGGGCTGCGTGGGGAATGCTTGAGGGGCAGATGTGGTTGTTTGCCATCATTACCGTGGCGGTCATCACCGGAATTCTTTACTATTTTCATAAACATGCACAAGGACAGCCTTTGTTTCAGCTAAGCCTGATGGTTCTCTTAGGTGGAGCTGTTGGCAATTTTATCGATCGGATGCTGCGCGGAGAAGTCGTCGATTTTGTCGATGTGCTGATTCCGGTGATCAAATACGATTTTCCGATATTTAATGTTGCAGATGCTGCTTTAACAATCGGTGTTGTGTTGATGATTATCTTTATTATTTATGACGAAAAACAACAAAAGAAAAAGGTGTCTTAATGATGGAAGATTTAACAATTGAAATTACAGAAGAAATGGCAGGCGAACGAGTAGATAAAGCCGTGTCATCGATAGATGAAGATTGGTCACGCTCGCAGATCGCCAACTGGGTCAAAGAAGGCGCAGTAAAAGTCAACGGCATTATCGTAAAACCAAATTACAAAGTACGGTTACAGGATATCATTATTGTTACGCCTCCAGAGCTTGAAGAGCTGGATGTAGTGCCAGAGGACTTGAATTTGGAGATTGTCTATGAAGACGAAGACGTACTCGTCGTTAATAAACCAAAAGGGATGGTTGTTCATCCGGCTCCAGGACACGCCGATGGAACGTTGGTAAATGGCTTGATGCATCACTGTACAGATCTTTCAGGAATCAATGGCGTTGTGCGTCCTGGAATTGTTCATCGAATCGACAAAGATACATCTGGCTTGTTAATGGTAGCGAAAAATGACGTTGCTCATACTTCATTAGTTGATCAATTAGTGAAAAAGACCGTTACCCGCAAATACGTAGCATTGGTACATGGTCACATTCCTCATGATAAAGGAACAATTCAGGCACCGATAGCGCGCGATCCAAAAGAACGCCAGAATATGGCAATTGTGGATAAAGGAAAGCATGCCGTAACACATTTCCGAGTATTGGAACGTTTTGGTGATTTCACATTAGTAGAATGCCGCTTGGAAACAGGCAGAACTCATCAAATCCGTGTTCACATGAAATACATTGGTTATCCGCTTGTTGGAGATCCAAAGTATGGACCGAAGAAAACAATGGATGTTGGTGGCCAAGCTCTTCACGCGGAAGTCATCGGATTTGTTCATCCGAAAACCAATGAATACATGGAGTTTTCTGCAGAGCCACCAGCTGAATTTTCAGAACTTCTAGAATCTCTTCGCGACAAGGATTGACAAAAGGGATCTTCTTTCTTTATACTTAAAAAAACGAATCGAATAATGAACACCTTTAAAAACAGTCCAGAGAGGCTGAAAAGGTATTTACGCAAGCCGGAAGTCTGTCTTCCGTGTTGAATTTTCTGCGCATCTATCCTCTTGCCTCTCAGGCAAGAGGTTTTTTATTTGCAAAAAAGGAGCGGATCTCATGGTGGAAAAAGCAGATATTCTAGACGAACAGGCAATTAGCCGAGCGATAACGCGTATTGCACATGAAATCATCGAACGCAATAAAGGCATCGATGATTGTATATTAGTCGGCATTAAAACGCGCGGCGCGTTTATCGCTAAGCGACTGGCTGAAAAAATCGAAAAAATCGAAGGGCGCCCAATCATGAAAGGCGAACTTGATATTACGCTTTACAGAGATGACTTGAGCATCAAAACAAAAAACCAAGAACCGTTAGTGCAGCAAGTCGACATTGAACACAGCATACTCGATAAAAAAGTCATCTTAGTAGATGATGTGCTCTATACAGGACGCACTGTGCGCGCAGCTATGGATGCCGTTATGGACCTAGGACGACCGGCACAAATTCAACTAGCAGTATTGATTGACCGAGGACATCGCGAATTGCCAATACGCGCAGATTTTGTCGGAAAAAACATTCCAACTTCAAGTGATGAACGAATCATTGTTCAAATGGTTGAAAGCGATCAAGTGGACCGCGTTGCCATTCACGAATAAAGAGTCGGAAACAAAGGAGAATGGAAATTGAGCGGAGCAATTTTAGACGTACAAGATAAACCAAAAACAGGACAATGGATCTCGCTAAGCTTACAGCATATGTTTGCAATGTTTGGAGCGACAATTCTAGTGCCTCAACTAGTCGGATTGAGCCCAGCTATCGCATTGCTAACAAGTGGAATTGCAACAATCATCTTTATCCTCATCACACAGTTTAAAGTACCGGCATATCTGGGGTCTTCATTCGCCTTTATCGTGCCGATCACGATTGCCACTGAAACCGGTGGTATTGGCTCGGCAATGATTGGCGCTATGTTTGTTTCATTGGTCTACGCCATCGTCGCTTTGATTATCTGGAAGACCGGCTACCAATGGCTGATGAAGCTGCTGCCGCCGATTGTGGTGGGACCGGTTATCATTGTTATCGGACTTGCCTTATCGGGTACAGCGGTGGATATGGCGATGAATATTCCAATAGGGAACGGATCGGAATACAGCTTGATCCATTTCTCAGCTGCTATTGTAACCTTACTGACAGCGATTATCTGCAACATTTATTTCAAGAACATCATTTCATTGATGCCGATCCTGATTGGCATCATCGTAGGCTATGCCTACTCGGCCACCATCGGCATCATCGACTTTACAGCAATTGGAGAAGCGAGCTGGTTTGCAGTACCGGAGTTCCTAATTCCGGGAGTGGATTATTCGTTTCAAGTAACACCGACGCTGTTGTTCGTCATGGTCCCAATTGCCATCGTTACAATTTCTGAACATATCGGTCATCAATTGGTACTTGGCAAGATTGTCAATCGAAATTACATAAAAGACCCGGGATTGCACCGCTCAATACTAGGTGACGGTATCGGAACCTTTATCTCTTCACTGGTCGGCGGTCCGCCAAAGACGACATACGGTGAAAACATCGGCGTCCTGGCCATTACGAAAGTATTCTCAGTTTACGTCATATTTGGAGCGGCAGTGTTCGCCATCGCATTTTCCTTCTTTGGCAAATTGATGGCCGTCATCGAGACGATTCCAACGGCTGTTCTCGGCGGAATTTCCATCCTGCTGTTCGGCATCATTGCTTCTTCCGGACTACGCATGCTAGTGGACAACAACATCGACTTTGGCAACAACCGCAACTTGGTTATTTCCTCAGTCATCTTGGTCATCGGCATCGGCGGGGCTAAACTTGAATTCAGCGAATCCTTCTCGATCGAGGGAATGGCGCTCGCCGCTATCGTCGGAGTCATCTTAAACCTGGTACTGCCAGGCTTAAATAAAAAATAACTGGACGACGGAACTGAATAATTACCTTTTAATGAATGTCCAGAGAGGCATGGAAAGGGTTGAAGATTGGGGTGGACTCTGCCCTTTTTTCCTCACACCTTCCTGCCCCTGGGAAGGTGTTTTTTTGTCTGAAAGATGAAAGGATGAAGGATTTTGCCGAACTTACTATCCATGAACAACTTAGAAAATGACACAATCATGAGCTTACTGGATCGTGCAGGAGAATTTCAGCGCGGTGAAAAAGCACCAATTGATGGCACAGTCGTTAATCTGTTTTTTGAACCGAGTACACGGACGAAGATGAGTTTTGAAATGGCTGAGCATAAATTGGGACTAGCAGTTCTGCCGTTTGAAACAGCCTTTTCCAGCATCTTAAAAGGAGAGACGCTGTATGACACCGTTAAGACGATGGAAGCAATCGGTGTGGGTGCAGTGATTATTCGCCACGAAGAAGAAGCGTATTACCAGCAACTTGAAGGCTGCAACGTCGCAGTCATCAACGGCGGAGACGGTTCAGGACAGCATCCGACGCAGTCTCTGCTGGACTTGTTGACAATCTACCAAGAGTTCGGACGCGTGGAAGAGATTCATGTCACCATCGTCGGAGACATTGCGCATAGCCGTGTGGCAAAATCAAATGCTGCGGCACTCCAGCAATTAGGAGCGAAAGTGAGTTTTGTGTGCCCGGAGGAGTGGAGCGGAGACTATGAATCTTCAGAGCATTTAGATGATTTTATTGAACACACGGATGTCGTCATGATGCTCCGAGTGCAGCATGAACGGCACGCAGTGTCAGCTCTTTTCTCGAAAGAAAACTACCATGAGCAATACGGCTTAACGATTGAACGAGAAAAGAAAATGAAAGACGGTGCCATCATCATGCATCCAGCGCCGATCAATCGTGGTGTGGAAATTGCAGATTGCTTAGTTGAATGCGAACGCTCACGAATTTTTAAACAAATGGCAAACGGAGTTTTTATCCGGATGGCAGTACTTGAATACGCATTGAAAGGGAGAGATTAACTTGAATTTATTCATGAAAAACGTAAACATGCTGCAAAATGGAGAATTGTCACCAACCAATATCCGCATTGTGAACGGCAAGATCGATGAAATTGGTAAAGACTTGACAGTAAAAGATGAAACAGAAATTGACGGCAAAGGCCGAATGATCGCACCAGGGTTTGTCGATATCCACGTGCATTTGCGTGAACCGGGGGGGGAGCAGAAAGAAACAATCGAAAGCGGAACACATTCAGCAGCAAAAGGCGGATTCACCACAATTTGTGCGATGCCGAACACGCGTCCTGTTCCGGATACGAAAGAAAATCTGCAGCTAGTCAACGGATTGATTGAAAAAAATGCGCTTATCCGAGTTTTGCCGTATGCTTCGATCACCATTAGAGAAGCAGGAAAAGAACGCACGAACTTACAGGAACTAAAAGAAAACGGTGCTTTCGCTTTCACGGATGACGGTGTCGGCATTCAAGAAGCGGGAATGATGTACGAAACGATGCAAGAAGCAGCGGAAATCGACATGGCAGTAGTCGCGCATTGCGAAGACAATAGCTTGATCTATGACGGTGTTATGCACGAAGGTAAGCGCAGCAAAGAATTGGGATTAAAAGGCATTCCTTCGATTGCTGAATCGGTGCATATTGCACGCGACATGTTACTTGCAGAAGCAGCAGGCGCACATTATCACGTCTGCCACGTCAGCACAAAAGAATCAGTTCGCGTCATTCGCGACGCAAAACGTGCAGGAGTTCGAGTAACGGCTGAAGTAACACCTCACCATTTGCTGTTAATGGAAGACGATATTCCAGCAGACGATGCAAACTACAAAATGAACCCGCCACTGCGTGCGAAAGAAGATTGGCAGGCACTTCACGAAGGCTTACTTGATGGCACACTAGACTTTATCGCAACAGATCATGCTCCTCATACAGCGGCAGAAAAAACCAATGGCATGAACGGTTCGATGTTTGGAATTGTCGGTTTTGAAACGGCGTTTCCACTGCTTTACAGCAAATTTGTTGAAACAGGTACATGGACATTGCAACAATTAATCGACTGGTTGACGATTAAACCGAGCAGAACGTTCAACTTGCCATATGGCAAAATAGAAACTGGTCAAACAGCAGATTTGGTGTTGCTGGATCTGGAAAAAGAACAAGCAATCCAAGTAAATACATTTTTATCGAAAGGTCGCAATACACCATTTGATGGTTGGAAGTGCACAGGATGGCCGGTAATGACTATTTTCGGTGGAGAAATCGTATGGCAGGAGGAGAAAAATTGATGAAACGTTATTTAATTTTACAAGACGGTACGGTATTTGAAGGAACAGCATTCGGAAGTGACGGTGCTTCTGTCGGGGAAATCGTTTTTAATACCAGTATGACCGGTTATCAGGAAATTTTATCGGATCCTTCTTACTGCGGACAAATTGTAACGATGACCTACCCATTGATCGGCAACTACGGCATCAACAGTGATGATTTCGAATCGATTGAACCCGCAGTTAAAGGAATGGTGGTTCGTGAACTTGCTGAGTTCCCATCTAATTTCAGAAATAATTCGACTTTGGACGAATTATTCAAAACGAAAGACATTCCTGGAATATCAGGCATTGATACGCGAAAACTGACTCGCTTAATCCGCGCAAAAGGTGCCATCAAAGGTGTTTTAACAGCAGCAGGCGAAGATGTTCAAATAGAAGAAGTAGTGAAGATGCTTCAAGAAACCGTTCTGCCAAGAAATCAAGTGGCGCAAGTTTCAACTGCACGCCCTTATCCAAGTCCAGGCCGCGGCAAACGTGTCATACTAATCGATTATGGCATGAAGCACGGCATCTTGCGGGAACTGAATAACCGCGATTGTGACGTGATTGTTGTTCCTTATAACACGTCGTCAAAAGAGATTCTTGCATGGGGACCGGACGGCGTTATGCTATCAAACGGCCCTGGAGATCCAAAAGACGTAGAGGAATGTGTAGAAGTGGTACGCGAACTGCTCGGTCAAGTTCCAGTTTTCGGTATCTGTCTCGGTCACCAATTATTTGCTAGAGCATGCGGAGCAGATACCTTCAAGTTGAAGTTCGGACATCGCGGAGGCAACCATCCAGTCCGTGATCTGGTTACCGGAAAAATTGAAATCACTTCTCAGAATCACGGCTACGCTGTAGATGAAGATACATTGCAAGGAACGCGCTTGAAAGTGACGCATAGTGCATTAAACGATGGAACGAACGAAGGACTGGCTCATTTAGATTATCCGGCTTTCACGGTCCAGTACCATCCAGAATCGTCACCGGGACCAGAAGACTCAAACTACTTATTTGACCGCTTTATCGACGTAATGAACGCAACTCGAAAGGAGCAACAACATGCCTAAAAGACAAGATATTCAAAGTATACTGGTAATCGGATCAGGACCTATCGTTATTGGACAAGCAGCTGAGTTTGACTATGCAGGAACACAAGCATGTCTAGCATTAAAAGAAGAAGGTTACCGTGTTATCTTGATCAACTCGAATCCAGCGACGATTATGACAGACACTGAAATTGCAGATAAAGTCTATATCGAGCCGATTACACTTGAATTCGTCAGCCGCATCTTGCGCAAAGAGCGTCCGGATGCACTGCTTCCAACACTTGGCGGACAAACTGGATTGAACATGGCAATCGAACTTGATGAGTCAGGCATTCTAGACGAGTTAAATATCGAAATCTTAGGCACGAAGCTTGAAGCTATCCATAAAGCGGAAGACCGCGACTTGTTCAGAACCTTGATGAATGAACTTGGCGAGCCGGTTCCGGATTCGGATATTATTCATAATATGGCAGAGGCTGAAAATTTCGTTAATCGTATCGGTTATCCGGTTATCGTTCGTCCAGCTTTTACACTAGGCGGAACGGGCGGAGGCATTTGCGAAAATTACGAACAGCTGAAAGAAATTGTGGCGAGTGGCTTAAAATACAGCCCGGTTACACAATGTTTGCTAGAAAAATCAATTGCGGGCTTTAAAGAAATCGAGTATGAAGTAATGCGCGATAAAAACGATACGGCGATTGTTGTTTGTAACATGGAAAACATCGACCCAGTCGGTATCCACACAGGCGATTCAATCGTTGTTGCACCAAGTCAAACTTTATCCGACCGCGAATACCAAATGCTGCGCAATGTATCGCTAAAAATTATTCGCGCGTTGAAAATCGAAGGTGGCTGCAACGTTCAGTTGGCATTAGATCCATTTAGTTTTAACTACTACATTATCGAAGTAAATCCGCGTGTTAGCCGCTCTTCAGCACTGGCATCAAAAGCGACAGGCTACCCAATCGCTAAACTGGCAGCAAAAATTGCAGTCGGTTTGACATTAGATGAAATGATGAACCCGGTCACTGGACGCACGTATGCCGCATTCGAGCCTGCACTAGATTATGTCGTAACGAAAATTCCACGCTGGCCGTTTGATAAATTCGAATCTGCCAAACGCAATTTAGGAACGCAGATGAAAGCGACTGGTGAAGTAATGGCTATGGGCCGAACATTCGAGGAATCGATTTTAAAAGCGGTGCGGTCACTGGAGACAGGGCAATTTCACTTGGAGTTAAAAAATGCCGACGCCATGAGCGACGAATGGATACAAAAACGTATTTGCCGCGCAGGAGATGAGCGGTTGTTCTTTATCGGTGAAGCACTTCGCCGCGGTGTAACAATTGAAACCATCAATGAATGGAGCCAAATCGATTTATTCTTCTTGAAGAAGTTCGAGAATATTGTGAAGTACGAAGAAAATTTGAAAAATGCACCATTTGATTACGAGACGGCGAAACATGCAAAACGTTTAGGCTTTGCTGACCGGACAATCGCGAAACTTTGGAACACTACTGAACAGCAAGTGTATAACTGGCGCAAAGAACAAAAATTAATACCGGTTTACAAAATGGTCGATACGTGTGCGGCAGAGTTTGAATCCGAGACACCTTATTTCTACGGCACGTATGAAGATGAAAACGAATCAGTGAAAACAGACAAGGAATCAGTCATCGTTCTCGGTTCAGGTCCAATCCGCATCGGTCAAGGCGTTGAATTCGACTATGCAACGGTACACTCTGTATGGGCCATTAAAGAAGCAGGCTACGAAGCGATTATCGTCAACAACAATCCAGAAACGGTTTCAACAGATTTCTCGATCTCCGATAAATTGTATTTCGAACCATTGACGATCGAAGATGTTATGCACATTGTCGACCTCGAGCAACCAAAAGGAGTTGTCGTTCAATTCGGCGGACAGACAGCAATCAACTTGGCTGAGAAACTCGAACAAAACGGCGTTAAAATTTTAGGAACTTCATTAGAAGATACAGACAGAGCAGAAAATCGCAATAAATTCGAAGCAGCTTTGCACGAAATCGGCATTCCACAACCTTTAGGAAAAACCGCTGTCAATTCAGATGAAGCTATCATCATCGCAACGGACATCGGTTACCCAGTACTGGTTCGTCCTTCGTATGTCCTTGGTGGACGTGCAATGGAAATCGTCTACAACGAAGAAGACTTAAAATATTATATGGAACACGCGGTAGAAGCAAGCCCGGAACATCCGGTGCTGGTCGATCGTTACTTAACCGGAATCGAAATCGAAGTAGATGCCATCTCAGACGGTGAACATGTCTTGATTCCGGGAATTATGGAGCATATTGAACGTGCTGGAGTTCACTCAGGCGACTCGATTGCGGTTTACCCAACGCAAAACATTTCAACAGAATTACTGGATACACTTGTCGATTACACGACGCGCCTGGCAAAAGGATTGAACATCATCGGCCTGCTAAATATCCAGTATGTCATCTCTAAAGGTGAAGTCTTCGTGATCGAAGTCAATCCACGGTCAAGCCGGACGGTGCCATTCATGAGTAAAATTACATCAATCCCAATGGCCAATATCGCGACAAAAGCAATTCTGGGGCAAAGCATCGTCGACCAAGGCTTTACACCAGGACTTGCGCCGATTTCAAAAGGTGTCTTCGTTAAAGTACCGGTCTTCTCTTTTGCGAAGCTTCGCCGTGTTGATATTACACTCGGGCCAGAAATGAAATCTACTGGAGAAGTTATGGGCAAAGATACGACACTTGAAAAAGCTTTGTATAAAGGATTAGCAGCAGCGGGCATGGAAGTGAAAGATCACGGTACTGTGTTATTAACAGTCGCAGATAAAGACAAAGAAGAAGCGATTGGGTTAGCCAAACGCTTTAAAGCAATCGGTTATCAAATCATGGCGACCGGTGGTACAGCCAAAGCTTTCGAAGAAGCGGGAATCATCGTTGCACCGGTCGGTAAAATTGGTTCTGAAGGCAAAACTTTACTCGATGTGATTCAAAATGGCGACACGCAAATCGTCATCAATACCTTAACAAAAGGCAAACAACCAGAACGTGACGGTTTCCGTATCCGCCGTGAATCGGTTGAGAACGGCATTCCTTGTCTAACTTCACTGGATACAGCAGAAGCGATGTTACGCGTTATCGAATCAATGACTTTCTCAGCGGAGGAAATGGGGGCAGGCATATGATCAAACAAGAACGCATGCAGATTATCAAGCAGCAGGAAATCGCCAAACATATCTTTGAATTGACTGTACAAGGTGAACTGGCCAATGAAATGGCAGAGCCAGGGCAATTCGTCCATATCCGAGTTGCAGATAGCTTTGAACCTTTGTTGCGTCGCCCAATTTCAGTAGCTTCCATTGATTTGGAAGCTTCACAATTCACGATGATTTACCGGGCAGAAGGTCGCGGTACACAGTTATTGGCTGAAAAAAGACCTGGTGATACATTGGATGTGTTGGGGCCACTCGGGCACGGCTTTCCGGTAGAAGAAGCACAGAAAAAAGCGTATTTGATTGGTGGAGGAATCGGTGTTCCGCCTCTATACGAACTTGCCAAACAGTTAAACGCACGTGGCATCGAAACCGTTCATATACTTGGATTTGAAAGCAAACAAGCGGTTTTCTACGAAGACAAATTCCGCGACCTTGGTGATACACACATTGCGACGGTTGATGGATCTCATGGTACACAAGGTTTTGTGACGCATATTCTCAACGAGTTACCGACAGATTTTGATACCTATTATAGCTGTGGGCCAACTGCGATGCTTGAAGCGGTGCAATGGGCATATCCGCAGAAAAAAGGATTCTTGTCGTATGAACAACGCATGGGCTGCGGCATCGGGGCATGTTTTGCTTGTGTTTGCCGAACAACGAAAAGCGAAACGGATTACATCAAAGTGTGTTCAGATGGACCGGTATTTCCAGCAGGAGTGGTGATTTCATGACGGATTTAACAGTTAAACTTCCAGGACTTGACTTAAAAAACCCGATTATGCCGGCTTCCGGCTGTTTTGGTTTCGGTAAAGAGTATGCGCAGTTGTATGACTTGTCGCAGCTCGGCGCCATCATGATTAAAGCAACGACCGTTGAAACACGTCTTGGCAATCCGACTCCGCGAGTTGCAGAAACAGCGTCGGGCATGCTAAACGCTATCGGTTTACAAAACCCTGGCCTTGAAAAAGTAACCGGTCAAGAGTTGCCATGGTTAGAACAATACGATGTACCAATTATTGCCAATGTAGCTGGAACGACGATGGAAGACTATGTCGAAGTCGCAAAAGCGATTTCACAAGCACCAAACGTTCGTGCGCTGGAAATCAATATTTCTTGTCCAAACGTCAAGCAAGGCGGCATCACATTCGGAACGGATCCCGATGTCGCGCGTGAGTTGACGCGTGCCGTAAAGGAAGTTTCTTCAGTACCGGTTTATATCAAATTGTCACCGAATGTCACCAACATCGTGTCAATCGCTAAAGCGGTCGAAGAAGGCGGAGCGGATGGCATCACGATGATCAATACGCTGCTCGGCATGCGCATGGATACCAAAACTGGACGTCCCATCATCGCCAATATTACGGGTGGCTTGTCAGGCCCTGCTATTAAACCAGTTGCTTTACGAATGGTTTACGAAGTTAGCCAACATACGAAACTGCCAATTATCGGTATGGGCGGCGTGACCAATGTAGATGATGTCATCGACTTTTTGTCAGCTGGTGCGAGTGCTGTAGCTGTCGGCACAGCCAATTTCGTCAATCCTTTTGTCTGTCCAGAAATCATTGGTCAACTACCCGAACGGTTGCATGAACTTGGATTTGATTCAGTAGAACAACTTGTCGGAAGGAGCCATCGTCTGTGAATAAACCCATTATCGCTTTAGATTTCGCATCAAAACAGCAAGTAGAAGAATTTTTAGCACAGTTTTCTGAGCCACTTTTTGTCAAAGTAGGCATGGAGCTTTATTTTCAAGAAGGGCCAGAGCTGGTTCGTTACATCAAATCGCTCGGTCATGAAATCTTCTTGGACTTGAAACTGCACGACATTCCAAATACCGTCGAATCTGCTATGCGCGGCTTGTCTAAACTGGGTGTGGACATGGTCAATGTTCATGCTGCAGGAGGACTTGAAATGATGAAAGCAGCTAAACGCGGATTAGCGGATAGTGATGCGAAACTTATTGCTGTGACGCAATTAACTTCGACCAGCGAAGAAGAGATGCATGAAGATCAATTGGTTTATGTCAGCCTTGAAGAGTCTGTGTTGCATTACGCGAAACGTGCCATGCATGCAGGGTTGGACGGTGTGGTTTGTTCGGTGCTAGAAGCAGAGGCTATAGGAGATGCATGCGGTCAAGAATTTCTGCGTGTCACGCCTGGCATTCGTCCGGCTGCGGTTTCAGCTGATGATCAAAAACGCGTCGCGACTCCAGCACAAGCGCGCGAAAAAGGCTCTAGTCATATTGTCGTCGGGCGAGCCATTACAAAAGCTGACAACCCATCAGAAAGTTACGCACAGATTGCAGCAGAATGGAGTGGGGAATTTTGAAATCTGAAATAGCGAATCATTTATTATCCATTGGAGCGGTCGAGTTGCGTCCGCAAGATCCCTTTATATGGGCGTCAGGCGTCAAATCGCCGATATACTGTGATAACCGCTTGACGATGTCTTATCCAGCTGTACGTAAAGACATTGCTGCAAGTCTAGCAGAAACCATAAACGAATATTATCCCGAGTGCGAAGTGGTAGCCGGTACCGCAACGGCAGGCATCCCGCATGCAGCTTGGGTCAGCGATCTGCTCGACTTGCCAATGGTCTATGTTCGTTCGAAAGCAAAAGAACATGGCCAAACAAATATGATTGAAGGCAAAATCGAAAAAGGTCAAAAAGTAGTGGTTGTAGAAGATTTGATTTCTAAAGGCGGCTCTGTCTTACAAGCAGCACAAGCGTTAGACGCGGCCGGCTTTGAGGTGCTCGGAATTGTTGCCATCTTTACTTATGATTTGCCACAGTCGATCGAAGCCATCACAGGCGCAGGCTATACGTTCCATACGCTGACGGATTTTCCAGCACTTGTTGAACAGGCATTGAGCACAGGCGCTATTAGCGAAGAAGATATGCCGATGCTTGCCGATTGGCATGAAAAGTTAAAAGAGGGAACATTGTAAAGCCGGCCAATTGGTCGGTTTTTTTCTATGTTGGTTTCTGCGTTGGATGTGTTTTAGATAAGTTGAATTAAGGTTTCCTGCTGATCGTTATTCAAAGATGTTGAGAAAGAAAGGTTTAGGTAGGAAAAAATCAACTGCTCTTCCATCGCTTCTTCACTCGGACCAAGTTGGAAAGCGATTTCTTTCTTTCAACAGCGCGACTCAAGACGATTTACACAAAAAGAGACGGCGCGACCAAGGGCTAGGGGAGCGATGAGACGGGTGTTCTTCCCGGCTTATCGTGTGAGCCATGCCTGAAGCGGCCGAAGCGATATAAGAAAGTAAAGACAATGTCTTTCTTGTCCACATCAAAGTGATATGAAAAAGTAACCAAAGCAAAAGATAGCAATTAATTACTTCCTAGCTCGCAATATAAATTGCAATATAAATGATTGACAAAATAAAAATAATTGAATACAATGAAAATAACTAGTTGGTAATGCAAGGTAGTTATTTTTTTAAGACACTATCTTGCATTACCAAGTACCGAAGGGAGAGACTGATATGGCTCTTAGAAGTCAATTGCTAAAAGGGGTTTTAGAAGCTTGTGTAATGGCCGTAGTGGAAGAGAAGCCGGTCTATGGCTATGAACTTTCGCAAAAGCTGCAAGAGATCGGTTTGCCGGACATTAGCGATGGCACCATTTATCCAGTCCTGCTTCGGTTACAGAAAAATGGCTTTATCCGCGGTGAAATGAGACCTTCTGCAGCCGGGCCGAACCGTAAGTATTATTTTTTGACCGATGAAGGAAAAGTGGAGTTAGAACAAATGGCTCTTGAATGGCTTCAAATCGCCAAGCCGGTCAGCCAATTACTGAAAAGGGGTGGACAAGATGAGAGGACCGACTGAACTGATTAAGGAAAATAACGATAAAAGAGAGCTTTTGAATACTGAAAATGAACGAGTTTATGAAGACCTGTTAGTATATATTCGAACGGACCTCCGCGTTGATGAGCATGCAAGTGAAGAAATTTTAATGGACTTACTGGATCATTTATTAGAAGCACAGGAATATAAGAAAAATGCAGCAGACCTCTTCGGGGATTCACCACAAGCCTATGCAGATGAGTTGATTGCAAATCTGCCTAGCCAAAAGCGAAGAAATATTTATTGGCTTGCGGCTTCAGGATTGGCTGGATTAGTGGGCTGGTTTGCCATTACTTACGGGATTATAAATGTTGTTTTTTCTACTTTTACTGCATGGAGCAATGAGGTGGCGCTTGGCAGTATCTTGTTGATTTTATTAACAGTCAGTTTGTTTGGTACGTTGAGCATCAGATTAATTTTTAAGATTATTCGTTCTTCTATCTTCAAACCAAAAAATCAGCAATGGAAGTTTTACGTGAAGAGCGGATTATATGGCATGGTAATATTTGCTTTTATGCTAGGGATTGCCTTTCTCTTTGATGGAATTGGTCCAGTCGTTCATGTGGCATGGTGGGCATTTCTATTGATTGGAATTGTCATGTTGGGCTTAAGCAAAGGTTTTGGCAAGCTATCAAGCGGACAATAGACCCTTCCAGTATAAGGATGAATTTTCTTCGATTGTCCTGTATGATGAAATGAACAAGCCAATCGAACGGAAGGGGATTTGTATGACCATGCAGCAACAACTAAACAGCTGGGTTGCAAAATATCCATTACTTGAAAACATTGTAAGTTTAAAACCAGTTGTCTGGCTAAATCCGAAGCTTCAAAAAAAGAATGACATGTCCGGATTGCCAGTAAGTTTCGCGGATATGAAAGAGGCAGAGCTTCTTTGGCAGCGATTCGCACCATATTTAGCAGCAGAATTTCCAGAAACTGCAGCAGCCAAAGGTATTGTGGAATCACCGCTGCGCGAGATTTCTGGTATGAAACAGCAACTCAACGACCATTACGATGCAAAAATTGAAGGAAAACTATTTTTGAAATGCGATAACGAATTACCGATTGCTGGATCTATTAAAGCACGTGGTGGTGTTTATGAAGTACTGCATCACGCAGAAAAACTAGCCATTGATGCAGGAATGCTGACAACCGAACAATCTTACGAGCAGTTTTCTTCTGACGGGTTCAAGCACTTTTTCAGTCGTTATTCTATTGGTGTCGGTTCTACTGGAAATCTAGGACTGAGTATCGGCATCATCAGCGCTAAACTCGGTTTCCAAGTATCCGTTTATATGTCTTCAGACGCTAAACAATGGAAAAAAGACTTGCTACGTGAAAAAGGAGCAACTGTAGTGGAATTCGAAGGAGATTTCAGTGAAGCTATTTGGGCGGGGCGAGAGACAACACTTGCAAAGTCCGATGCTTATTTTGTCGATGACGAAAAGTCCAAACACTTATTTTTAGGGTATAGCGTCGCTGCTTTTCGGCTCAAGCAGCAACTAGACGATGCAGACATTCCAGTAGATGCCAACCATCCACTTTTTGTCTATTTACCTTGTGGAGTAGGCGGGGCTCCCGGTGGCATTGCTTTCGGCCTTAAGCAAGTTTTAGGTGATGCAGTTCATTGCTTTTTTGTTGAACCGACTCATTCTCCTGCAGTGTTAATCGGATTAATGACGGGTGAAAAAGAAAAGCTCAGCGTCCAGGATTTCGGTATAGACAATGTTACAGAAGGTGATGGACTAGCTGTCGGCAGGCCATCGAGCTTTGCTTCGGGCATCAGTGAAAAAACCGTAAGCGGCATCTATACCATTGAAGATCAGGAGTTATTTAAATTATTGACTCTTTTAGCAGATAGTGAAGCAATCTTCGTTGAACCCTCTGCTACAGCAGGATTGCTGGGTCCTTTGAGAATCAAGGCTTCTAGTTATGCTGAAACCAATCAAATTCCGATGGCTACTGCTACTCATATTGGATGGTCAACTGGTGGCGCTTTAGTGCCGGAAGAAGAAATGGACGGATTTTACCACCGTGGAAAAACTTATTTAGGAGGCTGAAAAAATGGATTTAACTTGGATTATTATCATAATCGGTACTATTTTTATAGCTGGCTATATTTTATATACCGCCTCGGAAAAACGAATTGAAGCGCTGGGGAAAAAGAGTCAGACATGTCGAAAAATTGCTCAAACAAACAACACAGGGCATAGATTTAGCAGAAAGGGACGTTGATGAAGTGCTTCTGGAACTTCTACAAAAAGGAAAAACAGTTGAAGCTGTCAAGCGTACACGACAGGAATTTGGTTGGTCACTGCTCGAAGCAAAGCAATACGTAGATTAGCTGAAAGCAGGCAAATGATGCAGCAATGTGTAATATGCCACGCGCGATTTACCTGGAAACAAGTCAGCAAATCCTTGTGGCTGCCTATAAGCCGATTGCTTGCACGAATTGCGGAAAGCTTCATAAAGTCCAATTTCTGTCACGCATTCTAGCGTCTTTACTATTAGTAGGATCAATTTTTGCTTTTAATCTTGTATCTTATCCAACTAGCACGCAAGCATTTATATTGGCTGTGTTAGTGATCATCCCTGCCAACATTCTTGTACTGCCGTATTTGATGCGGTATCGTCTAGCCTAAAGATCATTTCTGAGGATCTTTTTCTCTTAGCAGGAGGATCAGAAAGCTGCGGCGAATAGATGGTGGTGAACAGAAAAAGAAAAAAGGGGGGCAAAAAGCATGAGTGTCCAAGCGAGCCATATTTTCGTCAATTTGCCGGTGAAGAAGCTGGAACGCTCCAAAGCTTTTTTTGAAGAAATCGGATTTGGATTTGAGGAAGAGATGACGGACCAGAATGCGGCCTGTATGATCATTGGACCAACGATTTATGCGATGTTACTGACAGAGGATTATTTCAAGAGCTTTTCAAAAAGGGAAATTGCAGACACGACAAACTATGCGGAAGTCATTACAGCCATTTCTGTCAGCAGTAAAGCAGATGTTGATGAATTGGTAAACGATGCGTTTAAAGCGGGCGGCCAGTCAGCCAATGAAAAAATGGACAATGAATACATGTATGCCTGGAGTTTCAAAGACCTGGATGGTCATATGTGTGGAGTTCTCTATATGCCTCAGAATGAGAGCGAATAAATATAAAAATGCATCCTAGAGAAAAATCTCCGGATGCATTTTCTTATAAATAATCTGCGTAGCGTTTTTCAAGATAATTTTGTAAAATGGTCATTACCGAACAAATAGCCCAGTAAATCAGCGCCACCAAAATCAGCATGGTTAATAAATCGTATTCACGTGCACCTACAATGCGCGCTTTTTGAAAAATCTCTGGAACGGTAATCATGGCAGCTAATGAAGAGGCTTTGATTAAGTCCAGATAAACATTTGATAAAGGCGGAATTGCAATACGAATAGATTGAGGAAGAATAATGCGGCGCATAGATTGCCAGTAGGTCAATCCAAGTGCAGTCGAGGATTCCCATTGCCCTTTATCAACCGATGCCAAAGAAGAACGGAAAACCTCAGCAATATAAGCGGCACTGTTAATGGTGAAGCCGATTAAAGCCGCTTGTACAGCAGTAAATTCGATGCCGACGACCGGCAATGCAAAATACAGCAAGAACAGGATAACAAGAATCGGCACGCCTCTCATAAAGGAAATATAAAGACGTGCAGGAAATTGTAGAATTTTTACTCTAGACGTTCTGGCAAGAGACAGGAAAAAGCCAATAACCATACCGATAATCATACTGACAATAGATATCAGCAACGTGTATCCAATGCCTTCTAATACATAAGGCAGAGATTCGATCGCTAAGGCAGGATCAAACAACAGTCCCCATTCAATATCATTCATCAGACGACCTCCTGTTTAATTCTCTTCAATATCAGGTTTGACAGAGACATCTGCACCACCGAAAAACTCTTCGGAAATTTCCGTAATGGTGCCGTCTTCCAGCATTTCTTCCAAAGCTTTATTGACGTTATCGGCAAGCTCTGTATTGTCTTTGTTCATAACAAGCCCAACTTCTGATGGTGCATATTTAATATCTGGGTGAATGGTGATATTCAACTCAGGAAAAGCAGCAACGCCAAATGTTGATAAATAATAGTCATTGAGAATGACATCTGTGCGTCCAATTGAAACGTCACGTAAATACACTTCGTTCGTTGCATTGTCATACGTCACTTCTTCTGCACCGTAGTCACGAGCAATTTCCATATAAATTGATGTAGAAGCACCCGCTGCTTTTTTTCCTGCTAAGTCTTCCAGAGTCGCAATACCGGACAAATCATCTTTCCGAACAACTGCAGTACCATAAGAATATTTAATCGGAGTCGAAAAAACAAACTGTTCAGCACGGTCCTCGGTAATTTCAATGTCGTTCGCGGCAAGGTCAATTTGACCGGTATTGACACTTGTCAGCATTTCATCAAATCCAAGCTCAGTAAAATCGATGTCTAAATCGAGTCGTTCGCCAAGTTCTCGTACAACTTCAACTTCAAAACCAGTTAACTCATCAGACTCTGCATCGCGAAAAGAAGTGGCCAGTAAAGTACCAGAAGTGGCTACAGTCATGGATCCTTTTTCTTGAATTTCAGCCCACGCTGTTTTTTCTTCTTCCGCTGTATTTTCCTCATTACTACACCCTGTTAACAATAACGCAACGACCGCTCCTGTGGTTAAAACCGTCTTTTTCTTCGAAAAATATGTACTCATGCAATAAAGCCCCCTTAAATTTGAATCCTTTAAGAACATAGCATTTCTTCTTGTGTAGGGCAATGTCCCAGGCTTCAATTAAAAGAAAACTCTTTTTAAAAAATATTTTTATTATGTAAACTAAAATAATGCCTTCTTTCTACAAAAGAAAGAACCCACTCATTCAAATCTCAAGCGCCGGCGCGTCCACGGGCTAGGCGAAGCGAAAAGACGAGTGCTCTTCTCGGCTTATCGCGAAAGCCATGCCCATAGCGCCCGAAGTGATTATAAAGAAAAATTTTTCAGAACTATATTAAGTTGAATTAATGATTCCGGCCTGCTAATGTTCCGCAAATCAGCTGCTAAGAGCTGGTGCCGAACGAAATCGGGCTGTTCTGAGTGGATTTCTTTCCATGTCATTTACGCTGCTCTGATAAGAGTCTCCGCTGATTTGCTCCGTATCCGGATGACTTGTTACTCAAGGATGCTTAGAAGAAAGAGCGCAAGACGGCGAAGATGTGCTCCTGCCGCAAAGCCATTGCCCGAACTCTCTTTGTTCAATGCCTGTCCTGCTGGAGCAGTGAAGCGACATCCAGGAGACCCCGCAGGAGCTTGCGATGAGGGGGCTGGGGCGACGTCCTGTCGTGCCAGTTGCATGACCCGCATCCTGTGGTCCCAAAGCGTCCATCTGGAGCGATTTTTTCGTTTCCCTACCTCGTTGAGTTGAAAAAGCTATTTTTTTAATGCAACTTATATAATTCTTACTGTAAAAAAACCGGAAAGCAAAAAGCTTTCCGGCACCCAAAACTATTTCTTTAATTTGATTACCAGTTCTTCGTCAGGCGTCACAAATACCGTTTTCTGTTCGAAATAAATGACGAAACCTGGCTTTGAACCATTTGGTTTTTTCACTTGTCGCACCTCGGTGTAGTCGACGGGAACAGAAGACGACTCTCGCGCTTTGCTAAAGTATGCGGCAATGGTGGCTGCTTCAAGTATAGTCGTCTCATCCGGATCGGTGTCATGAATGATGACATGAGATCCAGGGATATCCTTAGTGTGCAGCCATGTATCGGATTTTGATGCTACTTTGAACGTTACATAATCGTTTTGCTTGTTGTTTTTACCGACTGAAATCGGTGTACCGGTAGAGGATACATAGGGTTCCACAGAAGGCTTTGTCGGTTTTTTCTTTTTCTTTGATTTCTGTACTTTCATATAGCCTTGTTCAGCTAGTTCTTCACGAATTTCCTCGATATCGGAAATACCAGCTTGTTGGACTTGAGACATTAAAGTTTCGAAATACTCGATATCTTCTTCAGTTTTGCTGATTTGTTCTTGCGTTTTGACAACGGCTGTTTTTGCTTTCTGATAGCGCGAGTAATAGCGTTGCGAATTATCAATCGGCGTTTTCCGCGGATCTAATGTGATGGTCACTTTTTCGTCATTGTAATAATTATCGACTTCAATTTCCTTCATGCCTTTAGTCATGCGGTGAAGGTTGGCCATAATTAATTCACCATTTAACTGAAGAACATCGCGCTTTTCAGCTTGGTCTTGTTCTTTTTTTAACTTTTTCAGTTTGAGTTTCAGCTTGGAAATTTCATTCTGCAGCCATCTTTCCAAATCACCAGCTTGTTGTTTCACACGGTCGCGTTCAGCTTTGGCGTAATACATTCGGTCGAGTAGCTCACCGAGTGTTGGGAATTCAAGTCCGTTTTCCTCGATATGAGTCAAGGGACTGGCAGAAAAGAAGCTTTTGCCCTGGTGCTCGACATAATAGCCGGTCGGATTGTCCTTCAAGAAATCAGCAAGAAATGCTTTAGTGGTTTCTGACTTGTCATCGGAAGTTTCCAGACGAAACGCAAGCTCACGGGCATTGAGTGGAGAAAAGCCAGAAAATTGGCCGACAATTTCAGTCGGCTCGACTTTGCTCAATTCGTCGATCGCTTCAAATGGATCTTTTTTCTCTTGTGATGGTGGGAAAATATAGGGTTGTCCAGGAAGAATAGTCCGAAACGAATTGACGCTCGGCGGCAAATGCTTCAGGCTGTCAAGAATCATAGTTCTCTCGGCATCGATTAAAATAACGTTCGAATGTCGTCCCATCATTTCGACGTGCAACTCACGTTCAATATCATCACCAATTTCATTTTTCGCTTTGATTTTCAGCATGATGAGGCGGTCCATCCCATACTGGGAAATCTCAGTGATGACGCCACCTTCGATATGCTTACGCAGTAACATACAAAACATTGGTGGCTCGGAAGGATTGACGTTCGCCGCAGCCGTCAAATGAATCCGTGAATACGAAGGGTGAATCGAAATTAATAGTTTATGATTTTTTCCTTGAGCACGTATATGTAAAAGCAGTTCAAGCTGGTTGGGCTGATGAACTTTTGAAATCCTGCCGGTGACCAGTTGTTGAAGTTCGCCAGTCATCGATTTTGTGAATAATCCATCAAATGCCATTAAATATCCCTCTTTCAAATCGTTTTGTTCCATCTTATCATTTTCCGGGTGTATTATGATATAATAAGACAGTTAGTTCGAAAACGAAGAATTGGGATCAGCAGCGAACGACGGTGAAGAGTTTGGCGAAAAACGTAAAGTTTATTTCCATCGGCGGCAATGCTATTTCGGTTAGCCGGATTGTGGCAGTTGCTGCACCGGCAAAGCGGTTGATCCAGCAATCGCGCAGTAAAGGGCTGCTGGTTGACGCCACCAGCAAAAAAACAGGTCAATTTCCATTATGGACAGTGACCATATGGTGATTTCTGCGGTATCTGCAGAGACGAGGCTTCCTCGATTGGAAGAAAATGATGACGAGGCAAATGAGGGATAAAATGAGAAACCAACGTGGACTGCTGATAGTCCTATCGGGGCCTTCGGGTGTTGGCAAAGGCACGGTACGAAAAGAGCTGTTCTCACAGCCAGATACAAATTACGAATACTCCATCTCGATGACGACCAGGTCGCCGCGGGAAGGGGAAGTTGATGAAGTCGATTATTTCTTCAAGACTCGTAGTGAGTTTGAAGAGTTGATCCAACTAGATCAGCTCCTTGAATACGCGGAATTTGTCGGGAATTATTACGGCACTCCGCTTGCGTACGTTAACAAAATGCGCGATGCGGGTCGCGATGTGTTTTTAGAAATTGAAGTACAAGGCGCTGCACAGGTCCGTTCGAAAGTTCCGGATGGCTTGTTTATCTTTTTGGCACCGCCGAGCTTATCAGAATTAGAAGAACGGTTGGTTGGTCGAGGCACAGAATCGGATGAAGTTATTGCTTCCCGGTTGCAAGCCGCTCGCCAAGAGTTGGAAATGATGAACCTATACGATTATGTTGTGGAAAACGATGAAGTTGAAAACGCCTGTGACCGAATCAATGCCATCATTATTGCAGAACATTGCAAGCGTGAACGTGTTGAAAAACGATATTTTGATATGCTAAAGGAGAATGTCTGATGTTATACCCATCCGTTGATAAACTAAAAAGCCGAATTGATTCAAAATACTCGTTGGTGGCACTTGCTTCTAAGCGTGCTCGCCAATTACACGAACACGGTGATGAAAAATTGGATTCATATGTTTCAGTTAAATCGGTTGGAAAAGCGCTTGAAGAAGTAGCAGCCGGCGTTTTGACACAAGAAAAACAAGACGAATTTGCAATATATGAAGACGAAATTTAACCATTAATCGCAACAGACGACTCCCAGAGCAAATTTGTTCTTTGGGAGTTTGTTGTTTAGAAAGGGTGTTTGAGTTGTTGGAGAATCGCAAAATCCTATTATGTGTCAGTGGAGGAATCGCCGTCTATAAGGCCGTTGCACTGGTCAGTAAGCTGTCACAAGCCGGCGCTTCCGTAAAAGTGATTATGACGGGGTCAGCGCAGCAATTTGTGCAGCCACTGACTTTTCAGGTCATGTCCAGAAACGATGTCTATACGGATACATTTGATGAAAAGGATTCTTCTGTCATTGCGCATATTGATCTTGCGGATTGGGCAGACCTGATTATCGTAGCTCCGGGAACGGCTAATGTTATCGGCAAGCTAGCCTGCGGCATCGGTGACGACATGGTGACGACAACTTTGCTTGCTGCAACCGCCCCTATTTGGATTGCACCCGCAATGAATGTCCACATGTACGACCATCCGGCGGTGAAACGCAACATTCAACAGCTTCATGAAGATGGAATTCGTTTTATCGAACCATCTGAAGGGTTTTTGGCTTGCGGTTATGTCGGCAAAGGCCGTTTGGAAGAACCGGAAAAAATTACAGAATTGGTCAAAGGCTATTTTTCACGCGAGCATAAAATGGCCGGCAAAAAAGTAGTTGTGACAGCTGGTCCGACTCGTGAACGAATTGATCCAGTCCGTTTTTTGACTAATTTCTCAAGCGGCAAAATGGGCTATGCCATGGCTGCAGCTGCAGCTGAGATGGGTGCCGAAACGATTTTGATTAGTGGTCCGGTATCATTGTCAGTACCAACTGGTGTAACACTAGTTCAAGTAGAAAGCGCAGAAGACATGTTGCAGGCAGTAGAAGCTCATTATGAGACGGCAGATTATGTCGTCAAGACGGCAGCAGTAGCCGATTATAGACCTGAAGCAATGGCTAATCAAAAGATAAAAAAACAAGAAGGTAATTCAACGATCGTTCTGGAGCGGACAGTCGATATCCTCAAGCAACTTGGTCAGCATAAAAAAAATCAAGTATTAATTGGTTTTGCAGCTGAAACGAATAATGTTAGTCAATATGCCAAAGATAAACTAACGCGCAAAAATGCGGATTATATTGTAGCGAATGATGTATCAGAAGCACAAGCGGGATTTGAATCGGATACCAACCGGGTGACGATTTACGGAAAACATGGCTTTGAGCAGGCTTTCGAAATGATGACCAAACAGCAATTGGCACGCCAATTGCTGGAATTAATCACGGATAAAGAAGCGTAGCATGATAGCTGAAGTTATCGTAGACGTCGCTGCACATCCGATCGACCGGCCTTTTGATTACGCCATTCCATCAGCAGTGGAAGTCTTGGCAGAGCCAGGAATGCGTGTCAAAGTACCGTTTGGTAACCGTAAAGTACTTGGGTTTATCACTAAAATTAAACCATTTTCAGAGTTTGATCCGAAACGCCTAAAGCCTATCCATGAGTTGATGGATGTCATGCCTGTGTTAAATGGAGAATTATTGAAAATGGCTCATTGGATGAAAGAACAGACAGTGTGCTTTGAAATTGATGCGCTGCAAGTCATGGTACCTGCAGCTTTGCGTGCAAAATACGAAAAGCGTTTCGTGCTAAACGCGGCGCTTGAAGAAATTGCGTCTCCTTTACGTCCTTATTTTGAGAAGCGACCCTTTATTCGGTTGCAAGATGCAGTTGATGTGTACGGGTTACTAAAAAAAGAAATGGAAAAAGGGACCATTATAGCGGATACGGACATTCAGCAGCAAACCGCTGTAAAAAAAGTGCGAATGATTCACGTCACTGATAGTTTAGAAGCGTTAGAAGCTATAGACATCCGTGCAAATGCGAAACAGCAATTAAAGCTAATGGAGTATTTCTTGAAAAATGCAGGACGGACCATTGAATCTTCTCAACTGCAAAAAGAAACCGGGGTTACATTGCCAACTATTTACAGCTTGGTTGAAAAAGGCGCAGCTCAGATTTCCAATATGGAATCTTACCGCGATCCAAAGCTATTAACAGCAATTGAACAGAAATCTTTCTTAAAATTGACCGAAGCGCAGCAAACGGCTTTTGATTCCATTGACAGTGCGTTAAATACACCGAAAACCTTCTTATTGCACGGCATTACGGGTAGTGGGAAAACGGAAATCTATTTACAGACTATCGACAAAGTGCTGAAGCAAGGCAAAGAAGCGATTATGTTAGTGCCTGAGATCTCACTGACACCTCAAATGACGGTTCGCTTTAAAGAACGGTTCGGCGATCAAGTTGCAGTTCTTCACAGCGGTTTGTCAGCTGGGGAGAAATACGACGAATGGCGTAAAATCCAACGAGCTGAAGTAAAAGTTGTCGTCGGTGCACGTTCGGCCATTTTTGCACCATTCCAGAACTTAGGATTAATTATTCTAGATGAAGAGCATGAATCCAGTTATAAGCAAGACGACTCTCCGCGCTATCACGCACGAGACATGGCGATTTGGCGCAGTGAATATCATAATTGTCCAGTTGTTTTGGGCAGTGCTACACCTTCACTCGAATCATACGCGCGTGCACAAAAAGGCGTCTATGAACTGTTAGTACTGGAAAAACGGGCAAAAAATCAACCATTGCCAGCTGTTCATATTGTTGACATGCGTGAAGAATTGCGGAACGGCAATCGTTCCATGTTCTCTGTTCAATTGGCAGATGCTATTCGCGATCGTTTAGAGAAAAAACAACAAACTGTGTTGTTTCTCAACAAACGCGGTTATTCAGCGTTTGTGCTGTGTCGTGATTGTGGTACGGTCATGCAATGTCCGAATTGCGATATTTCGCTGACTTACCACCGGTCGAGCGAAACGATGAAATGCCATTATTGCGGCTATGACGAACGTGTACCGAAAACCTGTCCGGAATGTGAAAGTGAGCATATCCGGTTTTTTGGAACCGGCACACAGAAAGTTGAAGAAGAGCTGGCAAAAGTAGTGCCGGAAGCGCGAGTATTACGAATGGATGTTGATACGACACGTACCAAAGGCGCACACGAAAAAATTCTTTCTGCGTTTGGCGAAGGCAAGGCAGACATCCTACTGGGCACACAAATGATCGCCAAAGGACTGGACTTTCCGAATATCACATTGGTTGGAGTCTTGTCTGCGGATACCACTCTTCACCTGCCTGATTTTCGGGCTGCGGAAAAAACGTATCAGCTGCTGACACAGGTTAGTGGACGGGCCGGGCGTGATATTCTCCCCGGTACGGTCTTCGTTCAGTCGTATACGCCAGAACATTACGCCATCACTCTAGCAAAAGACCAATTGTATGAGCCATTCTACGAACAGGAAATGGCTATGCGCAGAGTGAGCGGCTACCCGCCGTATTATTACGTCGTTAATATCCAGTTTACACATGAAGACTTGATGACAGTAGCTGAATACGCCGACCAAACGGTTCGTTATTTGAACAGTCATCTGTCCCCGGGAACTTTGATCATCGGACCTTCAGCGTCGTTGATTGCTCGTGTCAACAATAGATATCGCTATCAATGTTTGATAAAATACAAAAAAGAACCGAAACTGACCGATGCGATGCAGCAGTTGATCAAAATGCATCGTACCGAGTGGCTGAAAAAAGGCGCTACCTTGTCGATTGACATGAATCCGACATCGGTTATGTAAGAGAAAAGAGGAAACGAATATGTCAATTAGAATGGTAATAAAGCACCCGAACAGAGTATTAGAGAAAAAATGTTTGGCCGTGACTACTTTTGATAAGAACTTAGCGGTTCTTTTAGATGATATGCATGAAACTATGGTTGAATCTGATGGAGTTGGCATTGCTGCCCCTCAAGTAGGCGTTGCAGTACGTGCGGCCCTTGTCGATTTTCGTGAAGGTCAAGAGCCGATTGAACTGATCAATCCGGAATTGATGCTATTCGAAGGCGCTGAAACCGATATTGAAGGTTGCTTAAGTTTCCCAGGAACATTCGGTGAAGTTGAACGTTACGACCACATCAAAATCAAAGCACAAGAACGTGACGGATCATGGTACGAACTAGAAGCGGAAGGCTACGAAGCCCGCGCCATCCAACACGAAATGGATCATTTAGATGGCATCTTGTTTACTAGAAAAATCACGAAGTATGTTACACAAGAAGAGTTAGATGAAATGATCCGCCAGCAAGAAGAAGAGGAGGAGCAGGTTTGACCAAAATTGTATTTATGGGGACTCCAGCTTTTTCTGCACCGATTTTACGCATGCTCGTCGAAGAAGGGTATAGAGTCATTTCTGTCGTGACACAACCGGACAGACCTGTCGGGCGCAAAAAAGTAATGACTGCAACGCCAGTAAAAGAAGAGGCTCTGCGTCTTGGGTTGCCGGTATATCAGCCAGAAAAACTGAAAAATCCGGAAGAACTTCAGCATGTCCTGGATATGGGCGCTGATTTGATTGTCACGGCAGCATTTGGTCAAATTTTGCCAACTGAATTATTAGAAGCACCAAAACTCGGCGCTATCAATGTGCATGCTTCTTTGCTTCCGGCATATCGTGGAGGCGCACCGATTCATCAAGCCATTATAGATGGCCAGCCTGAAACCGGCGTCACCATCATGTACATGGTAGACCGCCTGGATGCGGGCGATATGATTTCCCAAGTAACTGTTCCGATTGAAGAACAGGATCACACCGGTAGCATGTTTGAAAAATTGAGCATTGGCGGACGTGACCTTCTAAAAGAAACAATGCCCGCAATTATTGCCGGTACCAACGAACGGATACCGCAGGATGAACAGGCTGTTACCTACGCACGTAATATTTCACGCGAACAGGAGCGCATTGACTGGTCGAAATCAGCTAGAGCTATCTATAACCAAGTGCGTGGACTCTATCCATGGCCGGTCGCCTATACAAGTTTCAACAGCGCCAACATGAAAATCTGGTGGACGGAAAAAACTTCTTCGATCGCTAGCGGCCAAGCTGGTCAAGTAGTCGGCTTGACCGAAGATTCGATTTTAGTGCAAACCGGCGAAGGCGTTTTGGCAATTACTGAATTGCAACCTTCCGGAAAAAAACGCATGACAGCAAGAGACTATTTAAAAGGACCTAAAATCCAGGTAGGAGATTTATTCGAATGAAAAACAAAAAACTTCAAGGCAATGTCCGCGACGCTGCATTTTCGATTCTGTGGGCAGTTGAAAACAAGCAAGCCTACAGCAATCTTTTGCTTCACCAAATCATCGAAAACTACGGCATCGCAGCGAAAAATAGAGGCTTACTGACAGAGATTACGTATGGCACGCTGCAACACCAAATGACGTTAGACTATTATTTGGAACCTTACTTAAAAGGGGAAATCGAACCATGGGTTAAAACTTTACTGAGATTGTCTCTATATCAGATTGTTTATTTAGACCGGATTCCAGCACATGCAGTTGTTCACGAAGCAGTCGAAATTGCTAAGCGCCGCGGGCACGGGGGAGTTGCGTCTGTTGTCAACGGTGTATTGCGTTCAGTGCAGCGTAACGGTGTTCGTTCGTTTAATACAATTAGCGATCCATATGAGAAAATTTCCATCGAAACAAGTCACCCGATATGGATGATCAGACGCTGGGCAGAGCAGTTTGGTTTGGAAAAAACGCGAGAAATGGCATTGGAAAATAACAAGACACCTTTACAGACGGTGCGAGTTAATACTGCTCGGGCAACGGTTGAAGAAGTGATTGAGATGCTCGAGTCTGAAGAGGTAGAAGCTGTGTCAAGTAAATTAATTCCTGAATGTTTAGTTATCACAAATGGTCAGCCTGCAAGAACGGCCACTTTCGAAAAAGGCTTTATTACCATCCAAGATGAAAGTTCCATGTTTCCTGCTTACGCTTTGCAAGTCAAGCCAGGTATGACAGTGCTTGATATGTGTGCAGCACCAGGCGGAAAAACCACCCATATCGCTGAAAAAATGAACAATAACGGGACTTTATATGCGCTTGATTTGCATCAGCACAAAGTAAAACTAATCGATGAAAACGCTGTACGACTGGGTCATTCAGTTATTGAAACAATAGTTGGCGATGGCAAACAAAGCGTTGATCGTTTTGGCGAAGAGAAGTTCGATCGCATTCTGGTGGATGCACCTTGCAGTGGATTAGGTGTCATTAAACGCAAACCTGATATTAAATACACGAAAAAAGAAGAAGATTTTGCACGTTTGCAGGAAATCCAAATTGAACTGCTTGACCAGGCCGCGCGTTCACTAAAGCAAGAGGGCATTCTGATCTACAGCACCTGTACAGTAGATGCAGTCGAAAACAGAGGCACAGCTGAACGATTTCTGAAAGAGCATCCTGAAATGGAGAAAATCCAGGTGGCATTGCCAGCATCTTTAGGCATCAAATATACCGGCTTTGTTCAGGTATTTCCGCAGGATTACGGAAGTGATGGCTTTTTCATCGCAGCTTTCAAAAAGTCCAAAAAGACAGCACCAGCTTAAAGCAGGCAAAGACTAGAATCGGGGTGTCATGATTTGTTCCAGTATGTGGTAGAAAGTGATACGGGTAAAATCCGTGAAGTGAACGAAGACAGCGTGGCTGTACTGAAGCGGCCAGACGGTTTGCTTCTGGCTATAGTAGCAGATGGAATGGGCGGACACAAAGCTGGAGATGTTGCCAGTAAAATGACGGTTGATCAACTAAGTCGCTATTTTTTAGATGACGAGGCAAAGGCTTTTTCAACACTCGACAACAAGAAGAGATGGCTTTCTGAGCGTATACAGACGATCAACCGTTTGGTGTTTGACCATTCGATGGCAAATTTGGAGTGCAAGGGTATGGGAACTACGCTGGTTGCGGCTTTGATTGAGGGCGATGAAGGGATTTTATGTCACATTGGAGACAGTCGTGCTTATCTTATAAATGGGGGCATCGAGCAGATTACACGGGACCATTCCTATGTCAATGTACTGGTGGACAGTGGAGAAATTAGCCAAGAAGAAGCGGAAGAGCATCCGAAGAAAAATTGGATTGTTCGTGCGCTTGGCACCGAAGCAAGTATTGAAAGAGAACTGATTCATTTTTCATTTATGACTGCTCCATACTTACTGATTTGTTCAGATGGTCTCAGCAATAAGATCCCGAAAGAAGAACTTGCCTCTATCGTTCGCTCAACGGCTCCTTTATCTCAAAAGGGCCAGGAGCTGGTAACTCTGGCCAACGATCTTGGAGGAGAAGATAATATTTCATTCATTCTTCTGTCCTCTATGGATAAGGAGGTATAAACATGCTGATTGGCAAGAGCATAAACGGCCGTTACAAGATCAAGGAATTGATCGGCGGCGGTGGAATGTCTAATGTGTATTTGGCACATGACATGATTTTGGACCGGGATATCGCTATTAAGATTTTGCGCTATGATTTCTCCAATGAAGAAGAACTGCGCAGGCGATTCCAAAGAGAAGCCTTGTCTACAACCAGTTTGGCGCATCCGAACATTGTCAATATTTTCGATGTCGGCGAAGATGGCTCTGTGCATTATCTGGTGATGGAATATGTTCCAGGAAAAACCTTGAAGGAATACATAATGGAACATTCACCAGTATCTCCTGAGCGGGCTGTTGAAATTATGAAACAACTGACATCGGCTTTGGCGCACGCTCATCACAACCAGATTGTCCACAGAGACATCAAACCGCAAAATATTTTGATGGATGCGGAAGGCAATGTGAAAATATCCGATTTCGGTATTGCGATGGCATTAAGTGCGACTTCCTATACCCAAACGAATTCGGTGTTGGGAACTGTCCACTATTTATCGCCTGAACAAGCGCGTGGCGGTATGGCCAATAAAAAATCCGATATCTATTCACTCGGAATCGTCATGTACGAATTGATCACAGGAAAGTTACCGTTTTCAGGTGAATCGGCCGTGTCTATCGCATTAAAGCACCTGCAGACAGAAACACCCTCTTTACGTGATTCCGTTCCCGACCTGCCGCAAAGCTTGGAGAACGTCGTCTTGAAGGCGACTGCAAAAAACATCCAGCACCGCTATCAGTCTGCTGATGAAATGGAAGCGGATCTGGTTACAGTGTTGTTACCAGAACGGTTGAATGAACTGAAATTCATGGTACCTGTCGACCAGGATGAAACACGTGCCATGCCCGTCATTAAAGACTCAGCTGCTTATACTAGCGCTACAGATACCAAAACGATGCCGTTGCCACTGAGCGGGTCAAAAAAAGAGCCAAAAGCTTCTGGAGAAAAGAAAAAGAAATGGCCGTGGATACTGGGAGTGCTGGCTTTTCTATTGATTGGCGGACTGGTTCTGGCAATTGCTTTTCCAGGATTGTTTGAGCCGAGACAAATCGCTGTGCCGGATGTTTCTGAGATGGAACGCAACGAAGCGCTTGAAGAGCTTCAAGCGGCTGGCTTTACTGCTGGCGAAGAAACCGAAGAATATTCAGAGCAGATTGAAGCAAATCACATCATTCGGACAATTCCCGAAGCTGGAAAAATGAGAGACCGTGAAACAGAGGTTCAATTGTTTACCAGTTTGGGCAAAGAAACGGTTGAGATGGACGATTTTGTTGGTAGCACGATCGAAAAGGCATCAGAAGCATTAGTAGATGAAAATTTCGCTTCTGTGAAATCAACTGAAGAATTTTCGAATGAACCGGTGGGCACCATTCTAAACCAAGAACCGGCTGCCGGAGAAAATGTCATCGTTAGTGAAACCGATGTCGAGTTTATTGTTAGCAAAGGGAAAGATCTGCGCGACGTCGAGGATCTGGCAGGATTTACGGAAGAGAACCTTAACGATTATGCTCGTTCTTCCGGCTTTAATATCCGCATCGTTTCAGAACAGTCATCAGATGAAGTCGAGGCAGGCAAAGTTATGTCCCAGACTCCTGCAGCAGGAGAACAGCTGGAAGCCGGCAGCACGATTGAAGTGATCTTGTCGGCGGGTGTGGCGGAACAGCCGATGAAAACGTATATCCATACCGTCGATATCCCTTATGAACCGGCTGAACCGGCTGAACCGGCTGAACCGGCTGCAGAAGGCGAAGAACCGGTAGAGCAGACCGTCCAGATTTATATTCAGGACAATTCACATACAATGGTGGAGCCGTTCGAGGAGTTTACGATTACTGAAGATCAGCCTCATCGCATTGAACTGCAGATTGCTGAAGGGGAGAGTGCTTCTTACCGAATTGTTCGCGACTCTACAATTATTTTAGAAGAGACTTTTGACTATTCAAAAGTAGAATAAATTAGCAGTGAAAGGAGTGAAATGATGCCAAAAGGTCAAATCAGAAAAGCATTAAGCGGGTTTTACTATGTACTGGATGAAGATGGTAAGCGCTATATTCAGTGCCGGGGACGTGGAGTTTTCCGCAATCGTCAAATTACGCCGCTAGTCGGAGATTATGTAGATTATAAAGCGGATAACGATTTGGAAGGCACGATTCTGCATGTTTATGAACGAAAAAACGAATTAGTGCGTCCACCGATTACGAATGTCGATCAGGCTATCCTTGTTTTTTCAGCCAAGCAACCTGACTTTCATCCCTTACTATTGGACCGATTTTTGACAGCAATTGAATCCAATTCGATACAACCAATCATTTGTTTGACGAAAATGGATTTGCTAAAAGACTCAGAAAAAGAAAAGATCCAGCATTATATTGCGGATTATGAAAAAATCGGCTATGAAGTAATTCCAACATTTATAAATGACCACGCCCTAAAAGAGCGTTTAATGCCGGTACTTGAAGGCAAAATCAGCGTTCTGGCAGGTCAGTCCGGTGTCGGCAAATCGACTTTGTTAAACACGATTTTGCCTTCGTTAGAGTTGAAGACAGACGATATTTCCAAAGCCTTAAACCGAGGGAAACACACAACGCGGCATGTCGAATTAATTGCCGTCAATAATGGACTTTTGGCCGACACTCCTGGGTTTAGTTCGTTTGACTTTGAAACGATGGAACGAGAAGAGTTGTCTGCTTGTTTTCCAGAATTTGCGGCTCGTTCTAATGCTTGTAAGTTCCGGGAATGTTTACACATGAACGAACCTAAATGTGCCATTAAAGCAGCAGTTGAAACAAAAGAAATTCCAGCATATCGCTACAAGCATTACTTGAAGTTTTTAGAAGAAATTATGAGCCGAAAGCCGAGGTATTCAAATGATTAAAATTGCACCGTCTATTCTAGCAGCAGATTTTGCGAAACTTGGAGAAGAAGTTTTAGAAGTCGAAAAAGCAGGAGCCGATTGGATCCATATTGATGTTATGGATGGTCATTTCGTTCCGAACATCTCGTTTGGATCAGTTGTCTTAAATGCAATACGGCCGTTAACGAAATTGCCGATGGATGTCCATTTGATGATTGAAAATCCGGATCGCTATATCGAAGAATTTGCAAAAGCGGGCGCTGATTTCATTACCGTCCACGTTGAAGCGTGTCCTCACCTTCACCGGACAATCCAGTTAATCCGTTCGCTTGGTGTCAAACCAGGTGTTGTGCTGAACCCCCACACACCGATTGAGACCATCCAGCATATTCTTGAAGACATCGACCTTGTGTTGTTTATGACCGTCAATCCTGGGTTTGGCGGACAGAAGTTCATTCATTCAGTGGTGCCGAAAGTCAAACAGCTTTCTGACATGATCAAAGAAAAAGGGTTGTCCATCGAAATTGAAATCGATGGCGGGATCAATGAAGAAACGATTGGAGCTTGTGCACAAGCAGGAGCGACTATTTTTGTAGCTGGTTCCGCCATCTACAGCAAAAAAGACCGAGTAGAGGCGCTTCAAGCAATCAAGAAAGCAGGAGAAGAGGCGATTTCGTGAACGTCATTCTAATCGCAGGAGGTCCGGCAGGTGAACTGCCGGATTTCTCTTTTTTTCCAGAAGCTTCGTATATAGGTGTTGACGCAGGAACACTCATACTGCTCACGAAAGGAATTCAGCCAGTAGCAGCTGTCGGAGATTTCGACTCGGTTACCGCTGAAGACTATGAAAGAATACGGAAGGCATTGCCCGAAATGTCACGTGCTCCGTCAGAAAAAGAACAATCTGATACAGAACTTGGGCTTGAGGCGGCGATGACCTATCAACCTGATTTTGTCATACTAACGGGAGTGACAGGGGGGCGACTGGACCATTACATGAGCGCATTGCATATCTTGTTCAAGTATCAACAGGAATTTCCAGCAACTCGCTTCGTCCTGCTAAACAATCAAAATCAAATTCGCTTCTTGAGTCCCGGGACTCATGACGTTGAAAAAGATCAGCGATACCGGTATGTTTCCTTCTATCCCTTCGCGAAAGAAGTCGCGGGCTTGACGTTGTCCGGATTTAAATATCCTGTCACTAACGAAGAACTCCCATTTGGTACGACTCGCTTTGTCAGCAATGAGCTATTGGGAAGTGGAAGTGTAACCATCCAAAAGGGCGAGTGCCTCATGGTGGAAAGCTCGGATGCGTGATGCATGTTATATGCAAACAAAAACAGGCAACGAAAAGGAGTTTTCCTTTGTCGTTGCCTGTTTTCTGCTGTAAATTGAACTTAAGAATTCACTCGATTATGCTTTTAAGAGGACAAGAACTAAGGAAACGCTTCATGATACAAATGAATTACTGAATCATGAAGACTGGCGTTCTATGCCCAAAGCGGCCGAAGCGATGTGTGAGAAGCAAAGTCTTTAGAGCCATTTAGTATATCAATCATCTTTCACACAAAGAAAAAATACCAGTGCTGATTTGATCAGCACTGGTATTATGGATGAGCGATTATACGCGCTCAACTTTTCCTGATTTCATTGCTCTCGCAGAAACCCATACACGTTTCGGTTTACCGTCTACAAGGATGCGAACTTTTTGAAGGTTTGCTCCCCATGTACGTTTTGTCGAATTCATTGCGTGCGAACGGGCATTTCCCGCGCGAGCTTTACGTCCACTAACTGCACATACTTTAGGCATGTAAGTCCCTCCTCACAAGTGAAGCTGAAAATTATGATAGAATTTCAGTTCGTTTTTCGTTTCACATACTTTAATAATTTACCACAGACATATTACGTTTGCAACTAAATTTAGAGGTCTTTAAAGAAAAAAACCTTTACACCCCAAAACGGTGACTTTTCTTCTATAAGGCTTTAAGGTAGAATGATAAGAGTGAAATAGGACTCGAGGAGGAATTTCAATGTCGATTGAATTAAAGAATGAATATGGTCAAATCGATATTTCCAATGATGTAATAGCCCAAATAGCAGGCGGCGCAGCAATTGAATGCTATGGCATCGTAGGCATGGCAACGAAACATCAGATACGGGACGGCTTGACAGATATACTCCGCAAAGAAAATTTTGCCAAAGGAGTCCTGGTACGCCAAGAAGATGAAGAGTTGGTTGTGGATATGTATGTCATCATCAGTTATGGAACAAAAATTTCTGAAGTGGCTTATCAGGTCCAGTCCAAAGTAAAATATACGATTACAAAAACATTAGGTATGTCAGTAAAAGCAGTAAACATTTTTGTCCAAGGAGTTCGTGTAACGAACCCGTAGGAGGAGGAAGAGTCGGTTATGAAGTCATTGAATGGAGTAAAGTTCGCAGAAATGGTGCAGATGGGATCTCACCATCTTTTTCAAAATGCGGATTATGTTGATGCATTAAATGTTTTCCCAGTCCCTGATGGCGATACAGGAACGAATATGAATTTATCAATGACTTCTGGAGCGAAAGAGACAACCGCTCAGGCAGAAGAGCACATCGGCAAAACAGCCGGTGCCTTATCTAAAGGTCTGTTGATGGGCGCACGTGGAAACTCTGGCGTTATTCTTTCACAGCTTTTCAGAGGCTTCGGCAAATACATTGCATCAGAATCAGAATTGACAGCGCTTAAGTTCGCGGAAGCTCTTCAGCACGGAGTCGAAACAGCCTATAAGGCAGTTATGAAACCGGTTGAAGGGACGATTTTGACAGTTGCGAAAGATGCCGCTGCTAAAGGTATGGAAGTTTCTAAAACGGAAAAAGATATCATCGTTTGGTTCGAGGCTGTTGTTACTGAAGCGAAAGCTTCTTTGGAGCGGACGCCGGACCTTTTGCCGGTCTTGAAAGAAGTAGGGGTCGTCGACAGCGGCGGGCAAGGCCTCGTCTATGTTTATGAAGGGTTTCTTGCTTCATTGAAAGGCGAGGAGTTGCCGGAAAAACACGCGCACAACTCAATGACGGATTTGGTTAGCGCTGAACACCATAAGAACATTGCTAGTTTCATGGATACAGCAGATATTGAATTTGGCTACTGCACAGAATTCATGGTGAAATTCGAAAAAGGCAAAAAAGAGTTTAACGAAGCTTTATTCCGTTCTGATTTGAGCGGATATGGCGATTCGCTATTGGTCATCTCTGACGACGAGATTGCGAAAATTCATATCCATTCTGAAGAACCAGGAAAAGTTCTTACATATGGGCAGGATTACGGAAGTTTAGTCAGCATGAAAATAGAAAATATGCGCCAGCAACACATCGATATTGTAGGCAAAGACTTCCAGAAAAATGCGCCAAAACAGGAGACCGTACACCCTTATGCCGTAATTACTGTTGCAATGGGCGAAGGAATTGCTGAATTGCTTCGCAGCATTGGTGCTTCGTATGTCATCGAAGGCGGACAGACGATGAATCCGTCAACAGAAGATATTGTCAATGCCGTCAAATCGGTCGGCGCAGAGCGCGTACTGATTCTCCCTAATAACAAGAACATCATCATGGCAGCAGAGCAGGCAGCAGAGCTTTTAAATATTGAAGCAGCTGTCGTACCCACAAAAGATGTACCTCAAGGAATGTCAGCCTTGCTGGCCTTTAATCCCGGTGCTTCTGTGGAAGACAACCAAGCGGCCATGGTGAGCGCTTCAAAACATGTGAAATCAGGATCTGTGACATTTGCAGTCCGCGATACGTCGATTGATGGGATTGCCATCAAAAAAGACGATTTCATGGGCATTTCCGAAGGGGAAATCGTTGTCTCTGACAGCAGCTTGGAGCACGTAACTGAAGAACTGGCTAAAAAGCTGGTGGACAGCAATGCTGAAATCGTTACAATCCTTTACGGAGAAGATGCGTCAGCGGCAGATGCTGAGAAATTGGGCGAATTTATCGAGTCTCTCAACAGCGAAGTCGAAGTCGAAATCCATAACGGCAAGCAGCCTTTGTATCCATTCATACTTGCTGTAGAATAGTTTTTCTTTTCATTTTTTTAATAAAGTCAAAAAGCTAAGGCGCATACGAATGTATGCGCTTTTTTATTTTTGTTAAATATGTCGAAATCGTGTAAACTAGTAGTATACGTAACCGAAAGTGAGGGGTTTGAGCCATGAAGTTCAAATCTGTTTTTGATATAATCGGCCCGGTCATGATTGGGCCATCTTCTTCGCATACTGCGGGAGCAGCCCGCATCGGAAGAGTGGCGAGGGATTTGTTTGGCAGACAGCCAGAATGGGCGAAGGTTCATCTCTATGGATCATTTGCAGAAACTTATAAAGGACATAGCACGGATGTGGCCATTATCGGTGGATTATTAGATTACGATACCTTTGACGAACGCATTAAAACCTCGTTCGAGGAAGCAGAAAAAGCGGGAATGTCCTACGAATTTATTCCTGAGACAGGTCATGTCGACCACCCGAATACAGCACGCATCGTCATTGGGGACCATGAATCTGAAATGTCGATGATGGGTATTTCAATTGGCGGAGGCAAAATCGAGATTACAGAACTGAACGGCTTTCCGCTCCGGTTGTCAGGCAATCATCCGGCGATTTTGGTCGTCCATGAAGACCGTTCAGGCTGCATCGCGAATGTCGCGAATTGTCTTTATAAATATGATATCAATATCGGACACATGGAAGTATCTAGGAAAGAAAGGGGACATATGGCATTGATGGTCATCGAAGTGGATCAAAATGTGGACAAAGAAGTGATGGACGAATTGAAAAAACTTCCGAATATCACGCAGGTGACAAGAATCGCCGATTAAATTGGAGGGTATAACGATGGAAGCTTTATTCCGCAATGTTAGAGAATTGGTTGAACGGGCTGAAAACGAGCAGAAACTGATTTCTGAAATCATGATTGAACAGGAAATACTTATGACGGACCGCTCACGTGAAGATATTATGATTCAGATGGACCGCAATTTAACGGTCATGGAAGAAGCGGTGGAAAAAGGACTGAAAGGCGTTCATTCGGTTTCCGGCTTGACAGGCGGAGATGCTGTATTGTTGCAGGCTTATCGTGAAAAAGGCAATACACTTTCCGGAGATTTGTTGATTGACGCAGTCAGCAAAGCGGTCGCGACCAATGAAGTTAATGCTGCGATGGGTACCATCTGTGCAACACCGACAGCAGGATCTGCGGGCGTTGTACCGGGTACGCTTTTTGCTGTGCAAAATAAATTAAATCCTACACGGGAGCAAATGATCCGTTATTTATTCACAGCAGGGGCTTTTGGCTTTGTTGTGGCGAATAACGCATCAATTTCAGGTGCGGCTGGTGGTTGTCAAGCAGAAGTTGGGTCAGCTGCTGGAATGGCGTCAGCGGCTATTATTGAAATGGCTGGCGGTACACCTCAGCAAAGTTCGGAAGCATTCGCAATCACAATGAAAAATATGCTTGGTCTGGTCTGCGATCCAGTGGCGGGATTAGTAGAAGTGCCATGTGTTAAGCGTAATGCGATGGGAGCGGCCAATGCAGTAGTTGCTGCAGATATGGCGTTAGCTGGTGTTACTAGCCGCATTCCGTGTGATGAAGTCATCGGTGCGATGTTTGAAATCGGCCAATCCATGCCGAGTGCGTTAAGAGAAACTGCCAAAGGCGGACTTGCCGCAACGCCTACTGGAAAATGGCTAGAGTCCAAAATTTTCGGCGGAGCGGTTGTTGGCAGTGGGCAGTAAAGAGTCAGTCGCCACATTAAAAGGGGTGGGCAAACAAGCGACCGAAACCTTGCAGGAAATGAGAATTGAAACCATACATGACCTGATCATGACATTTCCGTATCGCCATGAAGATTTTCAATTGAAAGATCTGACAGATACGCCTCATAATGAACGTGTTACCGTGGAGGGAAGGGTCGAAAGCGAGCCTTCCCTCCTTTTCTTAGGTAAAAATAAATCCCGTACTCAAGTACGCGTGTTGGTTGGTCGTCATTTGATTAAAGCTATTTTTTTTAATCAGCCTTACGTAAAAGCTAAATTACATTTGGGGGAAATCATTACATTAACTGGTAAATGGGATCGGGGCCGCCAAGTAATTACGGTATCAAGCCATACCATCGGTCCAAGGACAAATGGAGCAGATTTTGAACCGGTCTACAGCTTGAAAGGCAGTATCCATCAAAAGACATTTCGCAAGCTGATGAGACAAGCGTTAGATTTAGTGAAAGAAGAAATTGAAGATTGTTTGCCGAAAGTGCTCGTTGATGCTTATCAATTGCCGCCTATTCAAGATGCTTTAGAATGGGTTCATTTTCCTCCGGACGGTGAAAAAGTTAAGCAAGCGCGCAGACGGTTTGTTTACGAAGAATTATTGGTCTTTCAATTAAAGATGCAAGCCCTACGTAAAAAGAATCGCGAGGAAGAAGGCGGCTCTTTTATCGATTATGATCTGGAACGCTTGAAGACATTTATCGAATCACTGCCTTTCAATTTGACGGCTGCGCAAAAACGAGTGGTTAATGAAATTTGCAAAGATATGAAAGAACCATTCCGTATGAATCGTCTCCTGCAAGGGGACGTTGGTTCAGGCAAAACAGTCGTAGCGGCTATTGCTTTATATGCAGCCCATACAGCAGGGCTACAAGGGGCGTTAATGGCACCTACTGAAATTTTGGCGGAACAGCATGCCAATACGTTAGAACAGTGGCTTCGTCCGTTTTCGTTGAACATCGCATTATTGACCGGTTCAGTTAAAGGGAAAAAGCGCCAATTGATCTTGCAGCAACTGGCAGCTGGAGAAATCGATCTTTTAATTGGTACTCATGCCTTGATCCAACCTGAAGTGCGATTCCACAAGCTGGGGCTGGTCATTACGGACGAACAACATCGATTTGGTGTAGACCAGCGACGTGTTTTAAAAGACAAGGGGTATAATCCGGATGTCTTGTTCATGACAGCTACACCCATTCCACGGACTTTAGCGATTTCTGCTTTTGGGGAAATGGACGTATCCATCATTGACGAGATGCCTGCTGGTCGCAAAGAAATTGAAACGTACTGGATGAAAAAAGAAATGTTCAGTAAAATTGTTGGACGTATGGAAAAAGAGCTGTCTGCAGGACGGCAAGCTTACGTTATCTGTCCGCTGATTGAAGAGTCAGATAAACTTGATTTTCAAAATGCAGTCGATTTGTTTCAACAGTTGACGATGTATTTCAAAGACCGGTTTACAGTCGGATTGATGCATGGACGCTTGCATTCAGATGAAAAAGAACAGACAATGCGCCAGTTTACAGAAGGTCAAATCGCTGTCCTCGTATCAACGACTGTTGTAGAAGTTGGTGTCAATGTGCCGAATGCGTCGTTCATGCTTATTTATGACGCTGAGCGTTTCGGTTTATCTCAACTGCACCAATTACGAGGGCGTGTTGGCCGAGGCAGCGAACAGTCGTATTGCATTTTGCTGGCAGATCCGAAAACGGAAATCGGCAAAGAGCGCATGGCGACAATGACTGAAACTAATGATGGCTTTGTACTGGCAGAAAAAGATTTGCAGCTAAGAGGTCCGGGTGACTTTTTCGGCCGAAAGCAAAGCGGGATTCCAGAATTTAAAATGGCCGATCTGATCCATGATTACCGAGCGCTAGAGACGGCTAGAAAAGACGCTGAGAAACTGATCGGCAGCGATGATTTCTGGCATGCAGATGATATGCATTGCTTGCGTCAGCAAATAGAACAGTCGGGTGTACTATCCGGTGGCCGGCTAGATTGAGAATGCAGGGATCATGATTTTCCTTGCATTCTTTTTTTGTTATTTATATACTCATATTAGTACCAAGTGCTAATAGCGGGCGGTGACATAGTGAAAAGATCGAAAAAACAGCGGCAACAGGCGTTAAAAGACTCTATCAAAGACAATCCTTTTGTGACGGATGAAGAACTGTCGGTTGAATTTGACGTTAGCGTACAAACCATCCGGTTAGATCGGATGGAACTTGCCATTCCGGAACTGCGGGAACGCATTAAACATGTAGCCGTGAAGACCTTCGAAGATGAAGTGAAATCTTTGCCGATCGATGAAGTCATCGGAGAGATTATTGATATTGAACTGGACAAAAGAGCAATTTCGATTTTTGATGTAAAACCAGAACATGTTTTTCAGCGAAATCAGATTGCCAGAGGCCATCATTTATTCGCACAAGCCAATTCTCTGGCAGTTGCAGTAATGAACGAAGAACTAGCATTGACCGTGAAATCGGAGCTGCAGTTTTTGCGTCCGGTAACAGCTGGCCAGCGTATTGTTGCAAAAGCGGAAGTAATCAACAGCCATCCTGAAAAAAACAGGGCGTTTGTAAAAGTGGTTTCTTCTGTCGAACAACAGACGGTTTTTATCGGCACATTTGAAATGTACCGCATGACAGAACAAAGTGAAGGTGACGTAATATGAAAATAGCAGTAGACGCGATGGGTGGAGACAACGCCCCAAAGGAAATTATCACAGGTGTCTATAAAGCGTTAGACGAATTTGCTGATGTAGAAATCCAACTTTTTGGTCATCAGGAAAAAATGCAGGAATTTCTCAAGGAACATGATCGCTTAACAATCGTCCATTGTGAGGAAGTTATCGAATCAGAAGATGATCCGGTCAGATCAGTCAAACGGAAAAAGGACGCTTCCATGGTCCGCATGGCGCAAGCCGTAAAAGATGGCGACGCTGATGCGTGTGTTTCTGCAGGTAATACAGGAGCGCTGATGTCAGCGGGTCTGTTTATCGTTGGCCGCATCGACGGTGTGGATCGTCCAGCATTAGCACCAACTTTGCCGACTATTGACGGAAAAGGCTTCGTTATGCTGGATATGGGCGCCAATGCGGAAGCCCGTCCGGAACATCTTGTTCAATACGCCATTATGGGGAGCATTTATGCTGAAAAAGTCCGCGGTATTCAAGACCCGACAGTTGGGTTGCTGAACATCGGAACTGAAGAGAAAAAAGGCAATGATTTAACAAAAGCAGCTTTCCCGTTATTGAAAGAAGCCCCAATCAATTTTATCGGTAATGTAGAATCACGTGATTTGCTGAACGGTGTAGCCGATGTGGTCGTGACCGACGGTTTTACCGGAAATATGGTATTGAAGACGATTGAAGGCACAGCCATGAATGTTTTTGCGATGATTAAAGAAGTTTTCATGACCTCTGCCAAAACGAAAGTTGCGGCTTTTCTGGTCAAAGATAATATCAAGGGTCTCAAAGGTATGTTGGATTACAGTGAATACGGCGGAGCTGGGCTGTTCGGCTTGAAAGCGCCTGTCATTAAAGCGCACGGTTCGTCAAATGCGACGGCTCTATTTAATGCCATACGCCAAACACGGACGATGGTCGAATATGATGTAACAGGAACAATTTATAGTACGCTGAAAAAGGAGACACAACATGAAGACTAAGATTGCATTTATTTATCCAGGTCAAGGCTCGCAGACAGTCGGAATGGGTGAAAGTTTTTTAGAAGACGACACGAGCCGCAATTTCTTTGAAAGTGCAGACCTTGCTCTCAATTTAGAATTATCTAAACTGATGCTTGAAGGACCCCAGGAAGAGTTGACATTGACTTATCATGCTCAACCGGCTTTATTGACTGTCAGTTCTATGATTACGGAACGGTTGATTCGTGCAGGCATTAGACCCGATTATACAGCCGGTCACAGCCTTGGTGAGTATAGTGCACTTGTAACGTCAAATGTGTTAGAATTCCCAACGGCGGTTAACATTGTACATAAGCGTGGTTTATTTATGAATACCGCTTTTCCGGCGGGAGAAGGAACAATGGCAGCAATTCTCGGCATGGAGAGCGATGAACTCGAAAAAGTGACCAATGAAGTAATGGACACGACAGGTATCGTTCAACTAGCTAATTTAAACTGTCCAGGACAAATTGTGATTTCTGGTACGAAAGCGGGAGTAGAGCAGGCTTGTTTATTAGCCAAAGAGCGTGGCGCTAAACGTGCCATCCCACTCGATGTCAGCGGCCCTTTCCATTCGGAATTGATGCGCCCGGCGTCACAAGACCTAGCGAAAGAATTAAGTGTTTCTTTCTTGTTAGATGCCAAAGTGCCAGTGGTTTCAAATGTCACGGCGAAAGCAGAAACCAATGCTACTCAAATTCAGGACCTTCTCGTTCGCCAGTTGTATTCACCGGTTCTGTGGGAACAGTCCGTTCGTGAAATGATTGATCTGGGTGTCACTGTGTTTATCGAAATCGGTCCAGGGAAAGTATTGAGTGGCCTGGTTAAAAAGATTGACCGCTCAGTTAAAACTTTGCCGGTCTATGACCTGGAGTCATTTGAAAAAGCGGTAGAGGAGTTGGCGAAATGAGTAAACTTGCAGGGAAAACAGCCATTATTACAGGTGCATCACGCGGAATTGGAGCAGAAATAGCTCGGAAATTTGCAGCTGACGGTGCCAAAGTGGTTGTCAATTATAGCGGTAGCCAAGAAAAAGCGGAAGCGGTTGTTGCAGACATCCAGGCAAATGGTGGCGAAGCGATTGCAGTCAAGGCGAATGTTTCGGATGCTGAAGCGGTCAAAGCGATGGTCGATGAAACAATGAAAACTTTCGGTTCGGTTGATATTTTGGTGAACAATGCGGGAATTACACGGGATAATCTAATGATGCGTATGAAAGATGATGAATGGGATGACGTAATCAACATCAACTTAAAAGGTGTTTTTATCTGTACAAAAGCGGTAACTCGCCAAATGATGAAACAACGTGCTGGACGAATCGTCAACATCGCATCAATCGTCGGAGTTATGGGCAATGCCGGCCAAGCAAATTATGTTGCTTCAAAAGCTGGCGTAATCGGCTTGACCAAAACGACAGCGCGTGAATTAGCGAGCCGTGGAATTACGGCAAACGCGGTAGCTCCTGGATTTATTACGACGGATATGACGGATCAATTGACAGAAGATGTTCAAAAATCCATGATGGGACAAATTCCACTTGGTCGTTTCGGAGCTCCTGAAGACGTCGCCAAAGCGGCACTTTTTTTGGCTTCTGATGATGCATCATACATGACAGGCCAAACGCTTCATCTTGATGGTGGCATGGTCATGTAAGAAAGATTTTTGCATACTGAATTGAGGGGAGGTGACGACATTGTCAACAGTATTGGATAGAGTAACTAAAGTAATCGTGGATCGTCTAGGTGTAGAAGAAAGCGAAGTGAAACTTGAAGCTTCATTTACCGGTGACCTAGGTGCAGATTCATTGGACGTTGTGGAACTTGTTATGGAACTTGAAGATGAGTTCGATATGGAAATTTCTGACGAAGACGCTGAGAACATGGCTACAGTAGGCGACGCAGTAACGTATATCGAAAAGAAACAAGCTTAAGCAAGAAAAGCGGAAGCGCCCATCTAGATTCGACGGGCATAAGACGCACTGGCGAAGCGGCGTACTTTGCCGCACAGCCGGAGTGGCTTATGACCCTAGAATCTGGGCGCTAGAGCTAGACAGCAAGAAAAGCGGAAGCGCCCATCTAGATTCGACGGGCATAAGACGCACTGGCGAAGCGGCGTACTTTGCCGCATAGAAAGAAAAGTGAAAGTGCCTGTTCAGCTCTGGCAGGCATAAGGCAACTCAGCGAAGTGGCGTTCTTTGCCACACAGCTGAGTTGCCTTATGACCCAAAGAGTTAGGCGCTTGCAACTAGACAGCTGGAGTGACTTATGATCTCGAGGGTCTGATCGCTAAAGCTGGACACCAAGAAAAGCGGAAGCGCCCATCTAGACCCTTCTGCTAAACACCCATACTTAAACACCCATTGACGCACAATTGCTGTTATACTAAGCAGCTGTGCGTCAATTGTCTTTTTGCACAATAGCTAAAAAAAGGGTAAAATTAATAGAAGTACACAAAGAAAGGCAGATAAAAATGGCAATAAATAAAAAACCGAATTATCAAAAGCAGAGCGTCGTAAAAGAAAGCGCCAAAGCGGCATTTGAACAACTGCAAAAAGAGCTAAATGTTTCATTTAACAAGCCTGCATTGTTGTATCAAGCTTTTACACATTCATCTTATGTGAATGAGCATCGAAGAAAACAATTTACCGACAATGAACGTTTGGAATTTCTGGGGGACGCGGTATTGGAATTGTCTGTTTCGCATTACCTGTACATGAAATATCCTGAAATGAGTGAAGGTGAGTTGACGAAATTGCGTGCAGCAATTGTTTGTGAACCTTCGCTGGTTTTATTTGCCAATGAACTTGGTTTCGGCAAATACATCCTGTTGGGCAAAGGAGAAGAACTGACGGGCGGAAGAACACGACCAGCTCTATTGGCTGATGTGTTCGAATCCTATATCGGTGCTCTCTACCTCGACCAAGGCCTGGAGCCTGTTGTCACATTTTTGGAAATGGTGTTGTTTCCAAAAGTGGAAATCGGTGCTTTTTCGCATGTGATGGATTATAAGAGCCAATTGCAGGAATTGATCCAACAGAAAAACACTGGAGCATTGAATTATGAAATTATTGATGAAATTGGTCCGGCGCATAGCCGTGTATTTGTGACCCGTGTGACCCTTGCTGATAAGGAACTAGGAGTCGGCAATGGCCGTTCAAAAAAAGAGGCGGAACAGCAGGCAGCTCAGCTGGCAATCCGTAAATTGCAGGAAGCAGCGGAGGAGTAACAATGTTTTTGAAAAGATTGGAAGTCATGGGGTTCAAATCTTTTGCCGATCGAATCGGCATTGACTTTGTGCCTGGAGTAACAGCTGTTGTCGGACCAAACGGCAGCGGCAAAAGCAACGTCACCGATGCCATACGCTGGGTGCTTGGAGAACAATCAGCAAAATCACTGCGCGGTGCTAAAATGGAAGATGTTATTTTTGCCGGTAGTGATTCCAGGAAACCGCTTAATTTTGCGGAAGTCACAATAATTTTGGACAATACAGATGGCCGTGTCCCTCTTGATTACAGCGAAGTCAGCGTAACAAGAAGGGTTTTTCGCAGTGGCGAAAGCGCTTATTTATTGAACAAGCAAAATTGTCGGTTGAAGGACATTACAGATCTGTTTATGGATTCTGGGCTCGGTAAAGAAGCCTTTTCCATCATTTCGCAGGGGCGTGTGGATGAGATTCTGAATTCGAAAGCCGAAGAGCGCCGGTCGATTTTCGAAGAAGCTGCCGGTGTCTTGAAATACAAACAGCGCAAGAAAAAAGCCGAAATAAAATTAAATGAAACCGATGAAAATCTGAACCGTGTGCTGGATATCCTTCACGAATTGGATGGCCGGATGGAGCCGCTTCAAATTCAGGCTTCCACAGCGCGGGATTATTTAGATATGAACGAACAGCTGAAAGATGCAGATATCGCTTTATTAGCATATGATGCAGAAAACTTGGAGAAAGAGCTGGATCAGCTGACCCTTGATGCTTTGGCTCATTCAGAAAAGGAACAGCAATTATCGGCAGAAATCAATAAGAAGGATCATGCAGTAGGCAGCATACGCAAGACTCTGGCTGGTTTGGACAATAAAATAGACCAAGCGCAGAATGCTCTGGTGGAAGCCAGTGCCGAGACAGAGAAATGGCAGGGGCGCAAATTGCTGATGTCTGAGAAAAAGAGTAATGCTCACCGCCAAGCACAGCAGCTGCAGGATAATCTCGATGCAGAACAGCTTGAAAACAATTTTTTGAAGAAAAAGCACAGCGAGCAGCTTGCTTTGCTGGAAGAACGTAAAGCTGAGCAGCAGACGATTCGGACAGACATTAAAAAACTGGAAGAGCAACTCAACCGGACACCAGCCGATATCGAAAATGAAATCGAAAACTGCAAGTCGGTTTATATCGATTTGATGAACGAGCAGGCGACGGTCAAAAATGAACTGAAGAATATTGACTTGCAAGCACTGCAATTGTCGGAGTCAACTGGGCGCATTGCGTCGCAGCGGACAGATTTCACAGAAGAATTGTTGAAGCTGGAAAAGGAAAAAGTGCAGGCGGAAAAGAATGTTCGGGAAATTCGTATACTGCTGGACGACAAGCGCCAGCAGTATAAAGACAACGAATCATCCTACCAGCTGCAAAAACAGGCTTTCGACCAGAAACAATCCATGCTGTTTCAGGCGTACCAGTCGCAAAAGCAATTGGCAGCGCGCGTCGACACTTTGCAGGAACTGGAAGCTGATTTTTCAGGGTTTTTCCAAGGTGTTCGTGACGTATTGATGGCGCGTGAAACAGGTCAATTAGCAGGAATTAGAGGAGCAGTAGCTGAAATTGCAAAGGTGGAGAAAAATTACACAAAAGCGATAGAAACGGCTTTAGGTGCTTCTAGCCAGCACATCGTAACGGAGAATGAACAGCATGCCCGGGAAGCAATCGATTTTCTGCGCAAAAAAAGAGCCGGCCGTTCTACTTTTCTGCCGATGACTGTCATGAAGTCAAGGAAAATTCCGGAGCATACTTTGGCCACCTTGAGTCAGCACCCCTCCTATATCAATATGGCTTTTGAACTGGTCAATTACGACCCTCAATATGCGATGATCATAGAAAATCTGCTTGGCAACGTCATTGTCGCTGAGGATCTGAAAGGCGCGACGTCGATCGCTAAAGCAACAGGAAACCGATTCCGTGTCGTAACGCTTGAAGGTGATATCGTCAATGCAGGTGGGTCGATGACCGGTGGCGCCAATAAAACGCAAGCTTCTTTCTTTTCACGAAAAGCTGAACTTGAACAATTGCTTGTTCAAGCGGAAGAGTTAAAAGATACAATCCTAAATGCTGAAAAAACAGTTCAGAAAGAACAAGTAGATGTCAAAGCAACTGGAGAATCCATCCAGACCCTGTGGACCGAAGGTGAAAAATACCGGGGTATGGAAGCAGAAAACTCCATTATCCTTCGTGAAATCGAAGCGGTGTTAAAGACCACTTCAGAGCGTTTCCAGCTTTTCGAAGCCGAACAGAAGAACAAGGCATATGATTTAACGGCAATCACCGGGAGGAAAGAAACGGCCTCTACACGGCTTGAAAGCATCGTTGAGGAATTGCGTGCCATTACGGTGAAAATCGACGAACTGACCTTATTCAAGCAGCAAAACGAATCGGCCCGTGATCAGGTCTTGGAGAAGTTGGCGGAACAGAAGTCTCAGTATGCCGTCACAAAAGAACGCGTTATTCAATTGACTGCCAGTGAAGACGAACTTTTCGAACGCTTGGAGAAAAGCAATCGCAAGCTGCAGGAGCATCAAAAAGAATTGCAGTGGATTCAATCAGAGGAAGCAGCGAAAGTCTATTCAGACGAGGAAATTCTTCAGGAAATCCAGTCCTGGTCAACGAAAAAAGTGCAAATGTTGCAAACAGTCGACCAAACCAAAGAACAACGTGCAGAGCAGCAGGCCGGTTTGAATGGTCTGGAAGAAGACCTAAAAGAGCAGCAGCGCATCTATAAAGGGTATGTTGAAGCGATTCGGATCTGCGAAGTCAAAACGACGCGTTTGGAAGTCCAAATCCAAAGCTTAATCACACAGCTCGAAACCAACTACCAGTTGACACTCGAACAGGCCAAGCAGTTTGATATGGTCGACGAGGAAGCGGCCGTCCGTAGAAAAGTCAAGTTGCTGAAGCAGTCTATCGAGGAATTGGGACCAGTACACATCGGAGCTATCGAGGAGTTCGATCATGTCTCCGATCGCCATGGCTTTTTAACAGAGCAACGCAATGATTTGAACGAAGCAAAAGAAACATTGCGGACATTGATCCGGGAAATGGATGGAGAAATGACCAGCCGTTTCGATGACACCTTTCATGCCATCCGTACGCAATTCCAGCGTGTTTTCAAAGAACTGTTTGGCGGAGGCTCTGCTGACCTAGTGTTGACCGATCCACAGGATATGCTGCGGACTGGTGTGGAAATTATCGCCCAGCCGCCTGGTAAAAAGCTGCAGAACTTGAGTCTTTTGTCAGGAGGAGAACGCGCACTAACCGCTATTGCTTTATTGTTCGCGATTCTGAATGTGCGCCCTGTGCCTTTCTGTGTACTTGACGAAGTCGAGGCGGCGCTTGATGAATCGAATGTCGTACGTTACAGTCAATACCTGAAGAAGTTCAGTGAAGATACCCAATTTATCGTCATCACGCACCGCAAAGGAACGATGGAAGGCGCGGATGTCCTGTACGGAATTACCATGCAGGAGTCAGGGATTTCAAAATTGGTCTCGGTCAAACTGGAAGAAAAAATGTAAAAGAGGAGTGGTCACGTGAGTTTCTTTAAAAAATTAAAAGATAAATTTGCCGGAAACGCCGAGGCTGAAGAATCAACTGAAAAATACAAAGAGGGATTAACCAAAACTCGTACCGGTTTTACGTCTAAGATTAACGATTTGGTGGCGAAATATCGCAAAGTTGACGAAGACTTTTTCGAAGAATTGGAAGAAATCCTGTTGCAGGCGGATGTCGGCTTTGAAACTGTCATTGAATTGATGGATGAATTACGCTTTGAGGTTCAGCGGAAAAATGTCAAGGACACTTCCAACGTCCAATCTGTCATTTCAGAAAAACTGGTGGATATATATCAGGCAGGCGAAGCAGAAATGAATGAAATCAATTTTGTTGACGGATTGACAGTTATTTTAATGGTCGGCGTTAATGGTGTCGGCAAAACAACGACCATCGGAAAATTGGCTCACCGCTTCAAGAACGAAGGGAAAACCGTTATGCTAGCTGCCGGTGATACATTCCGCGCAGGTGCAATCGAACAATTGGATGTCTGGGGCAAGCGCGTCGGTGTTGACGTCATCAAGCAAAGCGAAGGTTCTGATCCAGCGGCAGTCATGTACGACGCTGTGCGTTCAGCTAAATCCCGTGGAGTAGACGTGCTAATCTGTGATACGGCAGGACGTCTGCAAAACAAAGTCAATTTGATGAATGAACTGCAGAAAGTTCACCGCGTTATTTCACGTGAAATTCCAGGAGCGCCTCACGAAGTGTTATTGGCTCTTGATGCCACAACTGGTCAAAATGCCATGCTTCAGGCACAGACTTTTAAAGAAGTTACGGATGTTACAGGTATTGTTCTAACGAAACTTGATGGGACGGCGAAAGGCGGAATCGTTTTAGCCATCCGAAATAAGCTGAAGATTCCTGTTAAATATGTGGGATTAGGTGAAAAATTGGATGATTTGCAGCCTTTCGACGCGCAAAAATACGTCTATGGTTTATTTGCAGAAGGATTGGACAAAGAACAGCAACTAGAAGATGCTGAGGTAGACAAGTAAAATTACTTGACAGCTTTATCAATTTTCAGTAATCTAAGCAATAGAATGAGCGGGGTGAGCATCGATGATGGGACTAGAAAAAACAACACGAATGAACTATTTGTTCGATTTCTATCAGGAGCTACTGACACCTAAGCAGCGGAGCTACATGATGCTGTATTATTTAGATGACCATTCACTAGGTGAAATTGCCGAAGAATACAACATCACCCGCCAGGCAGTTTATGACAATATCCGTCGGACGGAAGCGATGCTAGAAGAATATGAACGCAAATTGCAGCTTTTTGAGAAATTTCAGAAACGGCAGCAACTGGTTTCGTCATTTGAAAAACAGCCATTCACAGAAGAGCGCGTCCAGCAATTTTTGGGCGAACTGAAGGAATGGGACTAGGAGGCGGAAAGAATGGCATTTGAAGGATTGTCCGAACGCCTGCAAGGCACTATGACAAAGATCAAGGGCAAAGGGAAAATCAATGAAGCAGACGTTAAGGAAATGATGCGCGAAGTTCGGTTCGCCTTAATCGAAGCGGATGTCAACTTAAAAGTCGTCAAGGAATTCGTTAAGAAAGTCAGCGAACGGGCAATCGGCCAGGATGTTATGGATAGTCTGACACCGGGCCAACAGGTCGTTAAAATCGTCAAAGATGAGCTGACTGAATTGATGGGCGGCGAAGAAAGAAAAATAGAGTTTTCAACAAAGCAGCCGACTGTTATCATGATGGTCGGTCTGCAAGGCGCTGGTAAAACGACCACTTCTGGGAAACTTGCCAACCTGTTGCGCAGAAAACATAACCGCAAGCCGTTATTGGTAGCGGCCGATGTGTATCGTCCGGCAGCTATCCAGCAGCTTGAAACAATTGGCAAGCAGCTGTCCCTGCCGGTTTTTTCCAAAGGAACAGATATGTCTCCAGTGGAAATTGCACGCCAGGCGATTGAGCATGCAAAAACCGAGCATTTGGATACGGTTATCATCGATACGGCAGGTCGCTTGCACGTTGATGAAGCCTTGATGCAGGAATTGAAGGATATTCGAGCTCTCAAAGAGCCAGATGAGATCTTCCTTGTGGTTGATTCCATGACCGGTCAGGATGCTGTCAACGTAGCTCAGAACTTCGATGAAGCAATCGGCATCACAGGCGTCGTGCTGACGAAGCTTGATGGCGATACGCGAGGTGGTGCGGCACTGTCCATCCGAACGGTCACCCAAAAACCGATTAAATTTGTCGGGATGGGCGAAAAGCTAGATGCACTTGAAGCTTTTCACCCAGAGCGCATGGCGTCAAGAATCCTTGGCATGGGTGATATGCTCTCGTTGATCGAAAAAGCGCAATCAAATGTTGATGAAGAAAAAGCGAAAGAACTAGAAGAGAAGTTCAGAACCTCATCTTTTACTTTCGATGACTTTCTTGAACAGATGACGCAGGTCAAACAGATGGGACCACTGGATGAAATTCTGAAAATGCTCCCAGGTGCTAATAAAATTAAAGGTCTTGAAAACGCAAAAGTAGATGAGGGGCAAATGGATCGCGTAGAAGCCATCATCTATTCCATGACAAAAAAAGAGAAAACTACGCCTGAAATCATCAATGCGAACCGAAAAAAACGGATTGCCAAAGGTTCAGGAACAACCATTCAAGATGTTAACCGACTCTTGAAACAGTTTGAAGACATGAAGAAAATGATGAAGCAAATGACTGGCATGAACACAAAAAAAGGCAAAAAGAAAATGGGAATGCCAGGCCTAGACTCACTTTTTAAGTAAAATTTTAAGGTGTTAAGAAAAAATACTTTACAAACTATTTAAAGCTTGCTAATATAATATCTTGTGTGAAACTATTCGGAGGTGCTTTAAGAAATGGCAGTAAAAATTCGCTTGAAACGTATGGGAGCTAAAAAATCTCCTTTTTACCGTATTGTAGTAGCTGACTCACGTGCTCCACGCGACGGCCGTCAAATCCAGACAGTAGGTACTTACAACCCACTGACAGTTCCAGCTGAAGTTAAAATCGACGAAGATCTAGTGTTGAAATGGCTTCATGATGGTGCAAAACCATCTGACACAGTACGCAACTTGTTTTCTCAAAAAGGCATTATGGAGAAATTCCATAACGAAAAACTAAACAAGTAAGGGAGATTTTCTTATGAAGCAGCTGATTGAGACCATTGTGAAACCGTTGGTTGATTATCCGGAAGAAGTTCGTGTCGATATCGACGAAAACGCAAGCCGAATTGTCTACAAGCTTTCTGTGCATCCTGAGGATACAGGGAAAGTAATCGGGAAACAGGGACGTGTAGCGAAAGCTGTCCGTTCAATTGTGTACTCAGCAGCAGGCAGTTATCATAAGAAGAAAACTTACCTCGATATTGTGGATTAAGAAGAAAGAAGGAGCCCAGGTTCCTTCTTTTTTTTTCAGAAAAATAGCAGTGGAAGGATGTTAGCTTGTGCAATGGTTTAATGTAGGGAAAATTGTCAACACCCACGGAATCCGCGGTGAAGTGCGCGTCTTGTCGCGTACCGACTTTCCGGATGAACGATTTGCGGTAGGTACGAAGCTTGGCCTTTTCACACCGGATGCAAAAAAGCCGGTCATGGTAAAAATCGCCAGCCATCGCCAGCATAAGAATTTTGAATTGGTGACTTTTGAAGGCTACCCGAACATTAATGATGTGGAACCACTCAAAGAGTCTTATCTGAAGATTGCAGAACATGACTTGACGGAACTAGAGGATAACGCGTTTTACCACCATGAAATTCTTGGATGTAGAGTCTTTTCGACTGAAGGTCAGGAACTCGGGACGATCAGTGAAATTTTGGAGACTGGAGCAAACGATGTCTGGGAAGTTACGCCGAAAACTGGAAAAAAGCATTACATCCCGTATATCGAAGATATTGTCAAAGAAATTGATATCGATGAAAAGAAAGTGATTATCGAAGTGATGGAAGGTTTGTTGTCTTGATGAACATAAATGTCCTATCGCTGTTTCCACCCATGTTTGAAGGTGTATTTCAGCATTCGATTATGAAAAAAGCTCAGGAAAAAGATGCCGTCAGTCTTAATGTCGTGGATATCCGTGAATTCGCGGACAATAAGCGGCAGGTGGATGATTATCCATTTGGCGGAGGCGCCGGAATGGTGCTAAAGCCGGAACCAATTTTCAATGCCGTAGAAAGCTTGATGCAAAACAGTAAGCCGCGCATCATCTTAATGTGTCCTCAAGGCGAGCGTTTTACGCAGCAAAAAGCGGAAGAGCTGGCAGCTGAGCAGGAATTGGTGTTTATCTGTGGCCATTATGAAGGCTATGATGAACGGATACGCGAGCACTTGGTGACAGATGAGATCTCCATTGGCGATTTTGTGTTGACCGGCGGAGAGCTGGCAGCGATGACGGTCATTGACAGTGTCGTCAGGCTGCTTCCAGGGGTGCTTGGCAACGCCGACTCGCCGGTTCGTGACTCATTCTCAACAGGACTCCTAGAACACCCACAATACACGCGTCCAGCTGATTTCAGGGGCTGGAAAGTTCCGGACGTCTTGACTTCCGGCAATCACGGGAAAGTTGACCAATGGCGCGAAGAACAGACCTTGAAACGTACGCTTGAGCGTCGGCCGGATCTGCTTGATAAAATCGACTTGAACGACAACCAGAAAAAAACAATTGATCAATTGAAAGAACAACAATAGAATTCAGGTTGCCCTTGCACGCACAACTGATCAATGGTATTATGGATACTGTACTTTTATGTGAAGTACAGGATCACGATGTTCCGCTGCAACAGTTTATTTGGGTGTAAGAGCATCTGTAGAAGGAGAGAAAAGATAATGCAAAACATTATTACAGAAATCACTAAAGAACAGCTTCGTACGGATCTTCCAACGTTCCGTCCTGGAGACACTGTCCGCGTCCACGTTAAAGTTGTCGAGGGCACGCGCGAACGTGTTCAGGTATACGAAGGAGTCGTTATCAGCCGTCGCGGAGGCGGAATCAGTGAATCATTCACTGTTCGCAAAATTTCTTACGGTGTTGGTGTTGAACGTACATTCCCTGTACACACGCCAAAAATTGCACAGCTTGAAGTTACTCGTCGTGGTAAAGTACGTCGTGCGAAATTGTATTACTTGCGTGACCTACGCGGTAAAGCAGCTCGTATCAAAGAAATTCGATAAGATTGCATCAATGAAAGAGGGCGCTTGCGCCCTCTTTCTTTTTGCTAAAAACTTTGATTCCTTGTACAATTAAGCTAGTAAGCATGGGGAGGAACACGCGTGGAAACTGAAGTGAAGAAGAAGAATGAAATGTGGGAATGGTCCAAAGCTTTGTTGATCGCCTTCGGTTTGGCAGCAATTATCCGTTTCTTTTTATTCACACCGATTGTCGTAGATGGAGAGTCAATGATGCCGACACTGGAGCATGGAGACCGAATGATCGTCAACAAAATCGGCTATTCAGTTGGGGAGCCCGACCGTTTTGACATCATCGTTTTTCATGCGCCGGAGGAAAAAGATTATATTAAGCGCATAATTGGTTTGCCAGGTGATTACGTAGCCTATGAAGACGACCAGTTATATATAAATGGAGAAGCAGTAGAAGAGCCTTATCTGGATATTTATAAGCAAGGAATCACCGGTACGCTGACAGAAGATTTTGTTTTGGAAGATGTTACCGGCGAAAGCATTATACCCGAAGGCTCTATGTTTGTAATGGGTGATAATCGCCGTGCAAGCAAAGACAGCCGCCATATCGGGTTGGTCTCGACCGAGGAAGTAATCGGGGACACAAGTTTCGTTTTTTGGCCTTTGCCTGAAGCGGGAATTGTAAAATAAGGAGTGGTTTTATGACGATACAATGGTTTCCTGGACACATGGCGAAAGCGCGAAGACAAGTTACCGAAAAGCTGAAATTGGTGGATATTATTTTTGAACTTGTTGACGCCAGGCTACCTTTATCCTCACGAAATCCGATGATCGATCAAGTGATTCAGCAAAAACCGCGTCTCATTATTTTAAATAAAATGGACATGGCAGATGAAGGTGAAACGAAAAAGTGGATTCGTTATTTTGAAGATCAAGGTAGCCGAGCAGTAGCCATAAATTCGCTTGAAGGCAGAGGGCTGCAGCTGGTGACGAAAGCATCAAAAGAAATACTAGAAGATAAATGGGACCGGATGATTGCCAAAGGCATCAAACCCCGTGCCATTCGCGCCATGATAGTCGGAATCCCGAACGTTGGGAAATCAACGCTTATCAACCGCTTATCGAAAAAGAGCTTGGCCAAAACTGGAAATATGCCAGGTGTCACAAAGGCGCAGCAATGGATCAAAGTCGGAAAAGAAATTGAGCTATTGGATACACCAGGTATTTTATGGCCGAAGTTTGAAGACCCGGAAACTGGATTAAAATTAGCCGTCACGGGAGCAATTAAAGATTCGGTCATTCAAATGCAAGAGCTCGCCATTTATTCCCTGAAGTTTTTGGAAGAGCGCTACCCAGAACGTATGATGGAGAGATACGGTATTGACCATGTTGACGAAGAAATCGTCAATACTTTCGATCATATCGGCAAAAAGCGTCGTTGTTTTGACCAGCATGGCGAAATCGACTATGAAACAACTGCTGAAGTGATTGTTCGGGATATTCGGAACCAGCATCTGGGTAAAGTGACGTTTGATTACAGAGACGAAATGATTGAAGAAGAAGAGGGGTGAAGGTCCCCCTATCAGATAACCAGCTGTTCCTCGATTTCGGGGAATGGCTTTTTTGATATGATGGAAAGCGAATCAACCCGTTATCAACCTCTCTGATTCCAGTAAAGACTACTGCGCCAATTGGAGAGTCCTGTTAATAAAATCATTGCTGATACATAGCACCGCAATAGACAATCCTTTTTTAAAAGAAATCAGTAAAGAAAGAAGTTGAAGAAATGCAAACGACAACTGAAATAAAAGAGAAATTGAATGGAGTAACGGAATGGCAGCCGTGGATGGATGAGCTCACAGATGATTCGCGAAAAAGTGTTCAAGTTTTATTGGCATCTTGGCAACGAAAACAAGTGCAGCGGAAAAAGTTGCTAGAAAATCACAACTTAAAACTGCAATTCGACGATCTGTACAGAAAGTTGAATTCCGATTTTGTGGCAGGAATTGACGAAGCAGGCAGAGGGCCGCTCGCGGGTCCTGTCGTTACCGCCGCAGTAATCCTACCAGAAGATTGTTCTAGTCTAATCGGATTGGACGATTCCAAGCAATTAAGTAGAGCTAAACGTGATCAGTTTGCAGAAATTATCAAGAGAATTGCTGTCAGCTATGCAGTCCATGTCCAGCCGCCCGAGGAAATTGATCGGATTAATATCTATCAGGCGACAAGAAGCTCCATGACCGAAGCGGCTCTGGCGCTGTCTCCGAAGCCGGTTGTCGTGCTGGCTGATGCCATGATGCTGGAGCTGCCAATGCCATGTCAGTCCATCATTAAAGGCGATGCTAAGAGCTTGAGTATTGCGGCGGCTTCTATTTTAGCTAAGACGGGAAGAGATGCCCTTATGGCTGACTACGCAGTTCAATATCCACAATATGGTTTTGAGAAGCACGCTGGTTATGGAACGAAAGAACATGTCGCGGCACTTGGAAAGCACGGACCTTGTAAAATTCACCGAACGACGTTCGAACCAATCAAATCTATTTTGACGAAAAATTCACTGTTTTAAACGGATGAAGTTTTGTCGGAACAGCTAACAACGGTGGACATTTTATGACAACTTTAATACAATGGTAAAGGTAATAAAATTACGATAGAGATGTTTGATTGGAGGATGACAGATGAATATCCATGAATATCAAGGAAAAGAACTCCTCAGACAATACGGCGTAGCAGTTTCTTACGGCACAGTTGCTTTTTCTCCGGAAGAAGCAGTAAAGGCAGCTAAAGAACTGAGTACGGATATTGTCGTGGTAAAAGCACAAATCCACGCAGGTGGACGAGGCAAAGCTGGCGGTGTTAAAATCGCTAAAAACCTGGATGAAGTCCGTACATACGCAAAAGAACTTTTAGGTAAAGTTCTTGTGACTCATCAGACAGGCCCAGAAGGCAAAGAAATTAAACGTCTTTTAATCGAAGAAGGATCTGACATTAAGAAAGAATACTATGTTGGATTGGTGCTTGATCGCCAAACTTCACGTGTCACTCTTATGGGTTCTGAAGAAGGCGGAGTCGATATCGAGGAAGTTTCTGAGAATACTCCTGAAAAAATCTTCAAAGAAATTATCGATCCAGTGATCGGTTTGACCGGTTTTCAGGCACGCCGCATGGCTTTCAACATGAACATTCCGCCGAAGCTTGTCAACAAAGCAGCGAAATTCATGCTTGGCCTATACACTGTATTCATCGAAAAAGATGCGTCAATCGTTGAAATCAACCCGTTAGTTGAAACTGGCGACGGCAATATTTTAGCACTTGATGCGAAATTCGATTTCGATGAAAACGCTCTTTACCGCCACAAAGACATTGTGGAACTTCGTGATTTCGACGAAGAGGATGCAAAAGAAATTGAAGCTTCCAAGTATGACTTGAGCTATATTTCTTTGGATGGGAACATCGGCTGTATGGTTAACGGCGCCGGACTTGCTATGGCAACAATGGATACGATCAACTACTACGGCGGAACACCCGCTAACTTCCTTGACGTTGGGGGCGGTGCGACCGCTGAAAAAGTAACGGAAGCTTTCAAAATCATTCTTTCTGATAAGAATGTAAAAGGAATTTTCGTTAACATTTTCGGCGGTATCATGAAGTGTGACATCATTGCGGAAGGCGTCATCCAAGCTGCGAAAGAAGTAAGCTTAGATGTACCGCTTGTAGTCCGTCTTGAAGGAACAAATGTAGAAATCGGTAAAAAACTGCTTAATGAATCAGGTCTTAATATCGTAGCTGCTGGAACAATGGCAGATGGCGCTAAACAGATCGTAGAACTTGTAGGCTAAAGAAGGGCAGGGACAAAAATGAGTGTATACATTAACAAAGACACAAAAGTGCTTGTACAAGGAATTACAGGGTCAACTGCCCTTTTCCATACAAAGCAAATGCTTGAATACGGAACGAAAATCGTTGCGGGTGTAACACCAGGTAAAGGCGGAACTGAAGCTGAAGGCGTACCTGTCTTCAATACTGTAGAAGATGCAGTTAAAGCTACAGGGGCGAATGTATCTGTAATTTACGTACCGGCACCTTTTGCGGCAGACGCAATTCTTGAAGCTGTTGAAGCTGAGCTTGATATGGCAATTTGTATCACTGAGCATATTCCAGTTTTGGATATGGTCAAAGTGAAGCGTTACATGGAAGGCAAGAAAACACGTCTTGTTGGACCAAACTGCCCGGGCGTAATTACTCCGGACGAATGTAAAATCGGCATCATGCCTGGATACATTCACAAGAAAGGACACGTTGGCGTTGTTTCACGTTCAGGTACATTGACGTATGAAGCAACTCACCAATTGTCTGAAGAGGGAATTGGCCAGTCGACAGCTGTCGGCATCGGTGGAGACCCAGTTAACGGCACGAACTTTATCGACGTGTTGAAAGAATTCAACGAAGATGAAGATACTTACGCAGTCGTTATGATCGGTGAAATCGGCGGAACAGCTGAAGAAGAAGCTGCTGAGTGGGTTAAAGCGAACATGACAAAACCTGTAGTAGGATTTATTGGCGGACAAACTGCACCTGAAGGAAAACGTATGGGCCACGCCGGTGCGATTATTTCTGGCGGTAAAGGAACGGCTGCTGATAAAATCAAAGCAATGAATGAAGCTGGAATCGAAGTTGCAGACACTCCATCTGTTATCGGAGAAACTTTGATCCAAGTTATTAGAGAAAAAGGGTTATACGATAAATGTAAAACTCATTAATACAAAATCAAGGCTCAAAACGTTGATAATGCGACGTTTTGAGCCTTTTTTCAATGTTTTCCTTGCTCGTATTTCAGCGCCGAAATTGGACCTCAGAAATTCTTTGTTAGCTTTGTCGGTTTAATCTACGGGAAATCCTTGTAAGCAAAAGCCGTTGGGTATATTTTAGCATTGATAAAAGTGTAACAACATTGAAAATTGTAGTTAAAAGGATAAGGGCTCCGACAGAAATTGTGAAACAGGTTAAAAGAGTTGTTTATAAGGTATGGTCAAAGTCTAGCTGCTTTAGGGATTTAAAAATGTACGAATTGTGGCAATGTATTGCAGGTTTACTACTAGGGTAAAACCAATTAGTATGGAGATAGGCTGCAACCTAGTTGCTGCACCTGATTTTTAACTAAAAATAGAACAGGAGGAACAAAATGAACAAAGAATTCACGGAGCGTTTATTAGCGTTGCACTACGTCTATCCCAAAAGCTTACAGAAATTACTGCCGTTGCTGGCAGAAGACCACGATCTGTCAAAACTTGAAAAGAAATCACCGAATGAGTTGATGTGGCTCTTGAATGTGAAGATCGAGCAGGCAGTCAAACTGAAAGCTTCTTATCTACAATCTCTAACATTCCCCTTAAGTGAAACCTACGAGAAATATAAGATACTCCCCATATCTTATCAGCATCCCCTCTACCCTGAGAGCCTGCTAGAACTGATTGATCCACCCGCTGTTCTTTATGCCAAAGGAGACCACACACTATTGGCAGAACCCAAAAAGATTGCCATTATCGGTTCACGAAAAGCCTCATCCTATACACAAAAGGCTCTGCAAAAAATCGTTCCACCGCTAGTTGAAAATGGTTTTGTCATTGTCAGTGGACTGGCAAGAGGAGCGGATGCCATGGCACATCAAAAAACGATTGAAATGGGCGGCCGGACAATTGCTGTCACAGGCAGTGGTTTTCTCCATCCCTACCCGAAAGAAAATGCTGTATTAAATAATATAATAGAAGAAAAACATTTAGTTTTAACTGAATATCCTCCCTATATGGAGCCACGGAAATGGAATTTTCCGATGAGAAATCGCATTATCAGTGGTTTGTCTAAAGGAATTATCGTGACTGAAGCTCAAGTCAAAAGTGGTACTTTGAGTACAATTGAACATGCGCTGGACCATGGAAAAGATATTTTCGCGATTCCAGGTGATATTGGATCGCCTTTATCCGAAGGGCCGCATAAATTAATTTCAGAAGGGGCAAAACCGGTCTGGAATGGCTGGCAGGTACTAGAAGAATACCAGCAAATGACAGCTGAAAAAGAATGAAAAAAACGAAAAGCCTTGCATTAAGCCAAAATCTGTTATACATTTTGCAACAGGTAATTCTTTTAAGTATTTTTGAGAAGCCTCTATGAGGAGGAAATGGTTATGGCGGATTTTTTAGTGATTGTTGAGTCGCCTGCAAAGGCTAAGACAATCGAACGATATTTGGGTAAGAAATATAAAGTCCGTGCTTCACTTGGACATTTGCGCGATTTGCCCCGGAGTCAAATGGGTGTAGACGTGGAAAACAATTATGAACCTCGTTATATTACGATAAGAGGTAAAGGACCAATATTACAAGATCTTAAAAAAGAAGCAAAAAAAGCGAAGAAAGTCTTTCTCGCGGCTGACCCCGACAGAGAAGGAGAAGCAATTGCATGGCATTTGGCTACGGCACTCGGCATTGACCAAACTTCGGATTGCCGTGTCGTTTTTAATGAAATCACCAAAGACGCCATTAAAGAGTCATTTAAACATCCACGCAAAATCGATATGGACTTGGTCGATGCACAACAGGCACGACGGATTTTAGATCGCCTCGTTGGCTATAGCATTAGTCCTTTGCTTTGGAAAAAAGTTAAAAAGGGCTTATCAGCCGGACGCGTACAATCAGTGGCACTCCGTTTAGTCATCGATCGGGAAAATGAAATCAAGAGTTTTGAACCTGAAGAATACTGGTCGATCACTGGAGAATTTGAAAAAGCCAAGAAGACATTCGAAGCACAATTTTATGGCAATACAAAAGAAAAAATGAAACTGCACAATGAAGCAGACGTTAAAGCAGTCATGTCTTCGATGACAGGCAAAGACTTTACAGTAAACCGTGTGGTGAAAAAAGAGAGAAAAAGAAATCCATCCCCTTCTTTTACAACTTCTTCACTCCAACAGGAAGCTGCCCGCAAATTAAATTACCGAGCTAAAAAGACAATGATGCTCGCGCAACAATTGTACGAAGGCATTTCGGTAGGGAAAGAAGGCATTACCGGTTTAATCACGTATATGCGAACAGACTCTACTCGAATCTCGGATACAGCGAAAAAAGATACAATCGACTTTATCGTGGAGAACTATGGTGAACAATATGTTACACAAAAAGTTGCTGCCAAGCAGTCAGCGAAATCACAGGATGCCCACGAAGCCGTGCGTCCGACAAGTGTTATGCGGACACCCGAATCGATGAAGAGTATTCTGTCACGAGACCTTTACCGACTGTACAAACTAATTTGGGATCGTTTCGTTGCTAGCCAGATGTCACCGGCAGTTTTGGATACGGTTATGGCTGAATTGCAGAACGGCGAAGCAGTGTTCCGCGCAAACGGTTCACAAGTTAAGTTCCCTGGTTTCATGAAGCTGTATATTGAAGGTACAGACGATCAAAAAGAAGAAAAAGATAATATTTTGCCAGAAATGGCTGAAGGTGACGTCGTGAAAGCGATTGAAGTTACGCCGAATCAGCATTTTACGCAGCCGCCTCCGCGTTTTACAGAGGCTCGTTTAGTACGGACACTAGAAGAGCTTGGAATAGGACGTCCGTCAACCTATGCGCCAACACTGGATACCATCCAGAAGCGCGGGTATGTGACGCTGGATGCTAAGCGTTTCATTCCAACCGAGTTGGGTGAAATCGTCCATCAGCTGGTACTCGAATTTTTCCCGGATATTCTGAATATCGAATTTACCGCGAAAATGGAACATGATTTGGATACCGTTGAAGAAGGTGAAATCGATTGGCGCTCCATTATCGACGCATTTTACGTTGAATTTGAGAAAAACGTCGAAGTGGCAGAAGAGGAAATGGAAAAAGTCCAGATTAAAGATGAGCCTGTAGGTGAAGATTGTGAGTTATGCGGTTCGCCGATGGTCTACAAACTGGGGCGTTACGGCAAATTCATGGCGTGCAGCAATTTTCCAGAATGCCGGAATACAAAAGCCATCGTCAAGCATATTGGCGTCAAATGCCCAACATGCAAAGAAGGCGAGATTGTTGAAAGAAAAAGCAAGAAGCGCCGGATTTTCTATGGCTGTGAACGCTATCCGGAATGTGAATTCGTATCATGGGACAAACCGATCGAACGTCCTTGTCCGAAATGCAACGAATTGCTGGTTGAGAAAAAAGTGAAAAAAGGCGTTCAGATCAATTGCACGAACTGTGATTATAAAGAAGAAGTTCAATAATATTATAGAGGTGTTCAAAATGGCGAAATATGTAAACGTAATTGGAGCAGGATTAGCTGGTAGTGAAGCAGCGTGGCAAATCGCAAAACGCGGAGTTAACGTCCGTCTATACGAAATGCGACCTGTCAAACAAACTGCAGCCCATCACACAGACAAATTTGCCGAGTTAGTCTGCAGTAATTCATTGCGCGCTAACTCTCTAACCAATGCGGTGGGAGTCATCAAAGAAGAAATGCGGAAATTGGATTCGGTGATTATCGATTCAGCTGACCGTGCATCTGTCCCGGCTGGTGGAGCACTTGCAGTGGATCGCCACGAATTTGCGGCGGCAGTTACTGACAAAGTAAAAAATCATCCATTAGTAGAAGTGATTAACGAAGAAGTGACGGAAATTCCGGAAGGCATTACGATCATCGCAACTGGACCGCTGACGTCACCAGCACTTGCTGAAAAGATCCGCAAATTGACTGGCGAGGAATACTTGTACTTTTACGACGCTGCAGCGCCAATCGTTGAAAAAGACAGCATCGATATGGATAAAGTATATTTGAAGTCTCGTTACGACAAAGGAGAAGCGGCTTATTTAAACTGTCCGATGACAGAAGAAGAGTTCAAGCGGTTCCATACCGCACTTGTCCAAGCGGAAGTCGTGCCATTAAAAGAATTTGAAAAAGAGATTTATTTTGAAGGCTGTATGCCGGTTGAAGTAATGGCAGCAAGAGGTGAAAAAACGTTAACGTTTGGGCCGATGAAACCGGTTGGGTTGGAAGATCCAAAAACAGGTGAACGGCCATATGCGGTGGTTCAACTTCGCCAAGACGACGCAGCTGGAACGCTTTACAACATTGTTGGATTCCAGACGCATTTAAAATGGGGACCTCAAAAAGAGGTATTGAAATTAATCCCTGGTTTAGAGAATGTGGAAATTGTGCGTTATGGTGTGATGCACCGTAACACGTTCATCAACTCACCACGCGTACTGAAACCGACGTATCAGCTGAAGGCGGATGCGAATATCTTCTTCGCAGGTCAAATGACTGGAGTCGAAGGGTACGTAGAATCTGCAGGAAGCGGGTTACTAGCAGGAATCAATGCAGCGAAATTAGCATTGGGCGAAGAATTGCTAGTTTTTCCAGCCGAAACGGCTTTGGGCAGCATGGCTCGTTACATTACAGAAGCGGACAGCAAGAATTTCCAGCCGATGAATGTCAATTTTGGCTTATTCCCGGATTTGGGTGAACGGATTCGCTCGAAACAAGAACGTGCAGAAAGACACGCAAACCGGGCACTTGATTCAATTCAAAATTATATGAATACAGTAACGGTTTAATTGATAAAAGCCTCTAAATGTTGGTATAATTTAGAGGCTTTTGTATTTGGTGAAAGGCGGAGCGTATATGGAGAAAGAAAAGATGCTTGAATCTTTTATGACCTATATTCAACTGGAGAAGAATTATTCTGAACACACCGTCCAGCATTATGCACATGATTTGGCGGATTTTTTTCTGTTTCTGAATGCAGAAGGCGTACCTGATATCAGAGAAGTCGAATATATACATGCTCGAAACTATGTGACAAAACTATACGATGCCAAATTATCGCGAACTACTGTTTCTAGGAAAATTTCTGCGATCCGCTCCTTTTTCCATTACGGTAATCGTGAGTTTGGATTGGATGAGGCCGCGTTCAGATCGCTGTATCATCCGAAAAAAGAAGAGCGATTGCCACAATTTTTCTATGAGGAGGAGCTGGCACAGCTTTTCAAGTCGGTTCTGGGGGAAGACAAACTATCGATTCGCAATACAGCGCTTCTGGAGTTGCTGTATGCGACAGGTATGCGTGTCAGTGAATGCGTCTCTATCCGCCTGGGTGACCTGGATCAGACAATACAGATTGTCAAAGTGATGGGAAAAGGGCGCAAAGAACGTTATATCCCATATGGTCAATTTGCACAGGACGCCCTGGAACATTATATAGAGAATGCGCGTCCCAAACTCATGAAGAACCAAAAACACGATTACTTGTTTGTAAATAGCCGGGGAGAGACCGTAACTGATCGAGGTGTTCGCCATATTTTAAGCGAATGCATGAAAAAGGCCTCTGTCAATTCTTCTATTTATCCGCATATGATCCGCCATACGTTTGCAACTCATCTAATAAATAATGGAGCCGATATTCGGACTGTCCAAGAATTGCTTGGGCATTCCCATTTAAGTTCCACACAGGTTTACACGCATGTCACCAAAGAACATTTACGGAATACTTATTTAAATTCACATCCGAGAGCTTAGAAAGGAGAATTTCAATATGCAAGAATTCCACGCAACCACGATATTCGCGGTTCAACATAACGGCAAATGCGCCATGTCAGGAGATGGACAGGTTACATTTGGCAACGCTGTGGTCATGAAGCATACAGCAAAAAAAGTACGTAAATTATACAACGGTCAGGTTTTGACTGGATTTGCAGGATCGGTTGCAGATGCTTTTACGCTGTTTGAAATGTTTGAAGGCAAGCTGACAGAGTATGACGGCAATCTTCAGCGCGCGGCAGTCGAACTGGCAAAACAATGGCGGGGAGACAAAATGCTTCGCCAATTAGAAGCCATGCTTATCATCATGAACAAAGATGAATTGCTGTTGGTGTCAGGCACCGGGGAAGTCATCGAACCTGATGATGGAATTCTGGCCATCGGTTCAGGCGGAAACTATGCATTGGCGGCAGGTCGTGCATTGAAAAAATATGCTGGAGATAATATGACTGCTACACAAATCGCACAATCTGCGCTGGAGACCGCAGCAGACATCTGTGTCTATACCAATCATCAAATCATAGTGGAGGAATTGTCCTAATGAAAAATCAATCTGATTTAACGCCGAGACAAATTACTGACCATCTGGACCGCTATATTGTCGGCCAAAAAGATGCGAAGCGTTCGATTGCCATCGCATTGCGCAACCGTTACCGCAGAAGTCGGCTGGATGAAGAGATGCGGGGCGAAGTTATCCCCAAAAACATTTTGATGATCGGACCTACTGGCGTTGGGAAAACTGAAATCGCACGCCGGATTGCTAAATTGACGGGGGCGCCTTTCATTAAAGTGGAAGCGACGAAGTTTACTGAAGTAGGCTATGTGGGCCGTGATGTTGAATCTATGGTGCGTGACTTAGTCGAAGCTGCTGTGCGGATCGTCAAGGAAGAAAAATTTGAAGCGGTCCAATTTCAGGCGGAATCAGCCGCTAATGAACGAATCGTGAAACTACTGGCACCGTCGATGCGTAAAAAACAAACGAACCAGAATCCGCTGGAGATGCTTTTTGGTCAGAAGCTTGAGCAAGAAGAGGAAGAACCTACTGCCGAAGTGGAAGTCCGTGTCAAAAGAAGAGAAATCACCGCTGACCTGAAGGCAGGTCAACTAGAGGACGAATGGATAACGGTTGAAGTGGTTGAAAATTCAAGTTCTATGTTTGATGCATTGCAAGGGTCGGGAATGGAACAGATGGGTGCAAACATGCAGGATGCGTTCTCATCACTGATGCCGAAGAAAAAGAAAAAACGCCGTTTGCAAGTGAAAGAAGCGCGGAGAATTTTAACAACTGAAGAAGCGGCTAAATTAGTGGATGATGAGGAAGTGGCGCTGGAAGCAATCGAACGTGCTGAACAGCATGGCATCATCTTTATCGATGAAATGGATAAAATAGCCAGCAAGAGCAGTTCTTCTTCCGCGGATGTTTCGCGAGAAGGTGTTCAGCGTGATATTTTGCCAATCGTTGAAGGTTCGACAGTTTCCACCAAATACGGAGCGGTCAAAACGGATTATGTATTGTTTGTTGCTGCCGGAGCTTTTCATATGTCGAAGCCATCGGATTTAATTCCGGAACTGCAGGGCCGTTTCCCGATTCGGGTCGAGCTGCAGAAGCTGGAAGTAGAGGATTTTGTTAAAATTCTAACAGAACCAAAACATTCTTTAATAAATCAATATAAAGCCCTTCTCGAAACAGAGGGAGTTATGGTACAATTCAATGATGCCTCAATAGTCAGACTTGCAGAAATTGCATATGAAGTAAATCAGGACACAGATAACATCGGCGCGCGCAGACTTCACACAATACTGGAGCGCCTGTTGGAAGATTTGTCTTTCGAAGCTTCTGAGATTTCACCTGCACAAATTGATATAACCCCTCAATATGTGAACGAAAAACTCGAGAATGTGGCGAAAAACAAAGACTTGTCACAATTTATTCTGTAAAATAAGGCAAATTAGTTCCATTAAAGAGTAAAAACCTTTAGAATATTGAATAAATACGGTACGAATTATGTAGGAGGTTCATTTAAATGAATTTATTAGGAAAAACAAGACGAATCAACTCTATGCTGGAAGCAGCCGGCGGTAAAAAAGTAAACTTTAAAGATATGGCTGAAACATTGAGCGAAGTGATTGAGTGCAACGCATTCGTCGTTAGCCGTAAAGGTAAAGTGTTGGGCTACGCAATCAATCAGCAAATTGAGAACGAACGTATGAAAGGGATGTTGGAAGATCGTCAATTTCCGATTGAATACACACAAAAACTTTCAAACATCACCGAAACGACAGAAAACTTGGACGTTAACAGTGAACATACAATCTTCCCTGTGGAAGAGCGTGAATTGTTCAAAAACGGCCTGACAACTATCGTACCAATCAACGGTGGCGGAGAACGTCTTGGGACATTGCTTCTTGGGCGCGTTGATGCAGAATTCCATGACGATGATTTAATCCTTGGCGAATACGGCGCAACTGTTGTAGGGATGGAAATCCTTCGCGAAAAAGGCGACCGCATCGAAGAGGAAGCACGCAGCAAAGCTGTTGTGCAAATGGCGATTTCTTCACTTTCTTATAGTGAGCTTGAAGCAATTGAACATATTTTCGAAGAACTTGACGGCAACGAAGGTTTGCTTGTCGCTTCTAAAATTGCTGACCGTGTTGGCATTACGCGTTCGGTTATCGTTAACGCACTTCGCAAGCTTGAAAGTGCTGGCGTTATCGAATCACGCTCTCTAGGAATGAAAGGGACATACATCAAAGTATTGAACACAAAATTCCTTGCAGAACTTGAACAATTGAAAATGAACTAATCAACTCTTAAAAGGTGCTGGGAAATTTCCCGGCACCTTTAGCTTGTTGAAAAAGTTTTGATACATTCATTTCGCTTCAGGCGGACGCATACGGGCTCGCAGGATGCGGGCCGAGCGGTAAGTTTCGAGAAACCACGGCTTGTTAGAAGTTTCTCGGCAGTCTGAAAAGGTGGCGGAATTATTCCGGCACCTTTTCAGACTGCCTTTTTCGTTTTATGAGAGAAACTTGTTGCGGTCTAAAGACTAAGCATGGTATAATTTCAAATGGTGTTAAATACACACGCATTTCGATTTGAGTCGTGGGTGCCCATCTGGGTAACGGTTCAGAGAAGAAAAATGCGGAGGGAAAAAATAACCTATCAGGAGGAAACAAATCATGGCAGTAATCTCAATGAAACAATTGTTAGAAGCTGGTGTTCACTTCGGTCACCAGACTCGTCGTTGGAACCCGAAAATGAAAAAATATATTTTCGTGGAACGTAACGGTATCTACATCATCGATCTTCAAAAAACAGTTCGCAAACTGGAAGAAGCTTATAGCTTCATGAAACAAGTTGGCGAAGAAGGCGGAAAAGTACTTTTCGTCGGTACAAAAAAACAAGCTCAAGACGCGATCAAAGAAGAAGCAGAGCGTTCTGGCAACTACTACATCAACCAACGTTGGTTGGGTGGAACACTTACTAACTTCGGTACAATCCAAAAACGTGTGAACCGTTTAAAACAAATCGAGCGCATGGAAGAAGATGGAACTTTCGAAGTTCTACCGAAAAAAGAAGTTGTTCAGTTGAAAAAACAACACGAACGCCTTGTCAAATTCCTTGGCGGTGTCCGTGACATGAATTCACTACCGGACGTAATGTTCGTAGTTGACCCACGTAAAGAACGTATTGCAGTTGCAGAAGCAATAAAATTGAACATTCCTATCGTTGGTATCGTTGATACGAACTGTGACCCGGATGAAATCGATTATGTTATTCCTGCAAACGACGATGCAATCCGTGCAGTTAAATTGTTAACTGGTAAAATGGCGGATGCTTTACTTGAGTCGAAACCGGAAGAAGATGAAGAAACTCAAGCTGAATCTGCTGAGTAATTCACGATTTGAACAGGTGATAAGCGGCCAACCCCTCTTATCACCTTTTTTTGAGAAAATGGCTACAAATTATAGAGGAGGAATTTAATCATGGCAGTTACAGCACAAATGGTAAAAGAATTGCGCGCAAAAACTGGCGCAGGTATGATGGATTGTAAAAAAGCTTTAGTGGAAACAGACGGAGATATGGAAGCGGCTCTAGATTTCTTGCGTGAAAAAGGTCTTTCAAGTGCTTCTAAAAAAGCGGACCGCATCGCAGCTGAAGGAACAACTTCAATTCTTGTAAAAGAAAACGAAGCGATTATCTTTGAAGTAAACGCAGAAACTGACTTTGTTGCGAAAAACGAAGGCTTCCAAACACTAGTAAAAGAATTGGGCGAACACTTGATCACCACTAAACCAGCTACAGTTGAAGAAGCTAACGCTTCAACAATGTCTAATGGTTTGACAGTTGCTGATCACATTTCAAACGCAATCGCAAAAATTGGTGAAAAGATCACTTTGCGCCGCTTTGAAATTCGCACAAAAACAGATGCTGACGCGTTCGGTCCTTACCTTCATATGGGTGGGCGGATTTCAGTTCTTGTTGTTCTTGAAAACTCTACGGATACGGATGCTGCTCGCGACATCGCTATGCACATCGCTGCATTAAATCCTAAATACATTTCACGTGACGAAGTTTCTGGTGAAGAAGTAGAGCGCGAGCGTGGAGTATTGACTGAGCAAGCTTTGAACGAAGGCAAGCCTGAAAAAATTGTTGCTAAAATGGTTGAAGGCCGTCTAGGCAAATATTTCGAAGATATCTGCTTGCTTGATCAAGCGTTCGTCAAGAACTCAGATCAAAAAGTCCGTGATTTCGCAGCTTCTACAGGTGGGTCTGTTAAAGAATTCATCCGTTATGAAGTTGGAGAAGGCATCGAAAAACGTGAAGACAACTTTGCTGATGAAGTTATGAGCCAAGTTAACAAAAAATAAGACCATTTATTATATGATTCATCCTGGGAACACGAGAATGTGTTCCCTATTTTTCAATAAAAGTGTAATGGAGGGTACCGATGAGTGTTCAGCAATATAAACGCATTGTATTAAAACTAAGTGGTGAAGCAATGGCAGGAGGACAAGGTTTCGGTCTGTCCCCTGAAATTATCAAATCAGTAGCAAGCCAAGTAAAAGAAGTGGTCGAACTCGGAGTGGAAGTCGCAGTAGTTGTAGGCGGCGGCAACATCTGGAGAGGTAAAGTCGGTTCTGAAATGGGGATGGACCGAGCGACAGCTGATTACATGGGCATGTTGGCAACGGTGATGAACTCATTGGCTTTACAAGATTCATTGGAAAAGCAGGATGTGGAAACCCGCGTTCTTTCATCCATTGAAATGCGCCAAGTAGCTGAGCCTTACATCCGCAGAAGAGCTATCCGCCACCTTGAGAAAAAGAGAGTGGTCATATTTGCGGCAGGTACCGGAAACCCTTATTTCTCAACTGATACAACAGCAGCATTGCGCGCGGCAGAAATTGAAGCCGACGTCATTTTGATGGCGAAGAACAATGTTGATGGCGTTTACTCAGCTGATCCGAAGACGGATTCTACAGCAGTAAAATATGAAGAACTCTCTTATTTCGAAGTGATTCAACAAGGCTTACAGGTTATGGATTCGACAGCTTCCACACTTTGTATGGACAATGATATCCCACTCGTAGTATTCTCAATTATGGAAAATGGAAATATAAAACGAGCTGTACTCGGAGAAAAAATCGGGACAGTAGTGAGGAGAACAATATAATGCCGAAATCAGTGATGAATGATACTAAGTCTAAAATGACCAATGCAATCCAGGCTTTTTCTCGGGACCTATCTTCTATCCGTGCTGGACGTGCAACTCCATCTATTCTGGATAAGTTGACAATCGATTATTACGGTTCTCCAACACCGGTCAATCAAGTCGCAGGAATTTCGATTCCTGAAGCTCGTTTGATTATGATCCAGCCGTATGATAAATCGGTTCTTGGAGATATCGAAAAAGCCATCCTGAAATCTGACCTGGGTTTAAGCCCGTCAAATGATGGTTCGGTAATCCGGTTGGCAGTTCCGGCATTGACGGAAGAGCGCCGCAAAGATCTTGCGAAACAAGTGAAAAAAGAAGCGGAAGAAGCGAAGGTCGGAATCCGTAACATTCGTCGAGATGCTAATGACGAGTTCAAGAAACTAGAAAAGAAAAGTGAAATCACAGTTGATGACCTGCGCGGCTATTCTGATGACGTCCAGAAATTGACGGATGATAACATCACAAAAATCGATGAACTAGCTAAAGGTAAAGAAAAAGAGATTATGGAAGTTTAAATCGAACCTCATTTCGTGTTGGGCGTCCTGTTAAGCAGGACGCTTTTTTATGCCAAAAATTGACGCTGTCTCCTGAAAGAAGAGCACAATACTGTTTTTTTTGATATGATAAGCAATAGACATGCCGATTTGTAATAGGTGGAGGATTAACTATGTTTAATAAACTATTAAAACGAAATACTGATTTGGTTTCGGAAAGCGGAAATCGCTCAGTCTTGATTTCGAACGAAGCAGTCCCGACTCATATTGCGATCATTATGGACGGCAATGGGCGATGGGCAAAAAAACGTTCGCTTCCAAGAGTTGCCGGACACCATGAAGGAATGAAGACTGTCCGCAAAGTGACCAAGCTTGCCAATGAACTCGGGGTCAGTGTTTTGACCTTATATGCATTTTCCACTGAAAATTGGAAGCGGCCAAAAATCGAAGTGGATTTTTTGATGCGCTTGCCGGAAGAGTTTTTGACAACCTTTCTGCCTGAATTGATTGAAGAAAATGTTCGTGTGGAAATGATGGGCTATCACCACAACTTGCCTTTGCACACACTTAGAGCCATAAAAAAAGCGAAAGAGGCTACTAAAGACAATACTGGACTTATCCTGAATTTCGCCTTGAATTACGGCAGCCGTGCAGAAATTGTAGATGCTGTGAAAGATATTGCGGCACAGGTGGCTGCAGGGACATTGGATATCTGTGATATCAACGAAGACCTTATTTCTGGAGGGTTGATGACAAAAGGTCTGCCTGAACCGGATTTGCTGATCCGTACAAGCGGCGAAGTTCGTTTAAGTAATTTTATGCTTTGGCAATTGGCCTATACCGAGTTTTGGTTCACGGAAACCTTGTGGCCCGATTTTAATGAAGATTCCTTGCTAGAAGCGATTGAGATTTATCAAAAACGCAATCGCCGGTATGGAGGGTTGAAAGGAGACGAAGTGAAATGAAACAACGGATCATAACGGGTGTCATTGCGGCTGCTCTTTTTATCCCTTTTGTTGTTTACGGCGGTGTACCGTTTATCTTACTGGTTTATTTGCTCGGCACAATAGCATTGCAAGAGCTTTTGAAAATGAAAGGCCGGAGCTTACGGAGCATTCCCGGCCTTATTTCGCTATTGGCGCTTTATGCATTTATGCTGCCTAATCAATGGGCACTACAAGTTTACGAATGGACAGGCTATGAGAAAGTCGAGTTTGCATTTTTAGCTGTCATTCTTCTTTTGATACATACTGTAATTGTAAAAAACAGCTTTACTTTTGATGATGCTGCGTTTGCCATCTTAGGAACTTTGTATGTCGGTATCGGTTTCTTTTATTTTATCGAAACACGTGAAGCCAGCCTCAGTTATTTAGTTTTTGCGTTATTGGTGGTGTGGTTCACTGATTCAGGTGCTTACTTTACCGGACGCAAGATTGGGAAACGGAAATTATGGCCGGAAATTTCGCCGAATAAGACAATTGAAGGATTTGTGGGCGGTATCGTTTGGGCGATTGGGATTGCACTGGTTTTTAATTATTTCATTCCATTAAACCATTCGATTATCTTAATTATTATCGTGACGATTATCGCTTCGGTCTTTGGCCAGATGGGTGACTTAGTGGAATCTGCTTTGAAACGCCATTTTAACGTAAAAGATTCAGGGGCGATTTTGCCAGGGCATGGTGGGATACTCGATCGCTTTGATAGTATTTTATTCGTTATGCCATTGCTTCACTTTTTACATTTCGTCTAAGAGAGGAACTTGCAAAATGGTAAAGAAAATTATCCTGCTAGGTGCTACCGGTTCAATCGGAGTCCAAACAGCAGATATTATCCGAGAACATCCCTATGAATTTTCATTGATCGGCTTTTCTGCCGGAAAAAATATGAATATTACACGTAAATTGATTGCTGAATTTGAGCCGGAAATTGTATGTGTACAGCAATCGGAAGATGCTAAAATGCTGAAAGCCGAATATCCTGCCGTGTCATTCGTAGCAGGTGCCGATGGGTTAATAGAAATTGCTGTTCGTGATGCAGATATAATGGTTAATGCGGTGCTGGGCAGTGTTGGTCTTGAGCCAACGTTGGAAGCGATTAAACTTGGCCGTACCATTGCAATCGCCAATAAAGAAACACTCGTTACAGCCGGCCATTTAGTCATGGACAGTGCCAGACAATACGGCGCAGTCATTCTTCCTGTGGACAGCGAACATTCCGCATTGTTCCAAGCGCTCAATGGTGAAAAGAAAGAGCAAGCAAGTCGATTAATTTTAACCGCTTCTGGTGGCAGCTTTCGCGATTTGACTCGCGATCAACTCAAAAATGTTACCGTGCAAGATGCGTTAAATCATCCGAATTGGTCAATGGGATCGAAAATCACCATTGATTCTGCCACCATGGTCAACAAAGGGCTTGAAGTAATCGAAGCACATATTCTGTTTGATTTTGCATATGCGGATATTGACGTGGTTCTTCATCGAGAAAGCATCATTCACTCTATGGTTGAGTTCCACGATACCAGCGTGATGGCGCAACTCGGAACACCAGACATGCGCGTACCAATTCAATACGCCTTGTCTTATCCGGACCGGTTGCCGCGCCAGCAAGCGAAGCGTTTGAATTTGGCTGAAATCGGAAAGTTGAATTTCCAGGAGATGGACTACAAACGCTTTCGTGCTTTACAGTTGGCTTTTGATGCCGGCATTGCAGGCGGAACAATGACGGCAGTACTCAATGCGGCCAACGAACAGGCAGTTGCGTTATTTCTCAATGAAGAAATCAAATTCCTACAGATCGAAGAGATAATTGAACGTGCAATGGACCAACATGAAGTTCTTGCCAATCCAGATCTCGAAACGATTTTGCATGTGGATGCTGAAACAAGAAAATCTGTAAAAAACATGCTAAAATAACTAAAGATCAAAACCGAATAAGTTTTTCCCGCTTTAACGGTCAGTGGATCAACTAACACTCAGTAGGCGCTGAAAAACCTACTGAGCGAGTTTCTCTTTAAAAGGGTGGGTTCAAAATGGAAACAGTTATATCGTTTATCATAATTTTCGGGGCTTTAGTATTTTTCCACGAATTTGGCCATTTTCTTTTCGCAAAGCGCGCGGGTATTCTAGTTCGTGAATTTGCGATTGGTATGGGTCCGAAAATTTTGGGTATTACCAAAGGTGAAACGCTTTATACGTTGCGTTTATTGCCGATTGGCGGTTATGTGCGCATGGCAGGCGAAGATATGGATACCATCCATCTTCAAGCGGGCCATCGCATCGGTGTTCTTTTAAATAAAGAAGGACAGGCTAAAAAGATCATCATGAACCAAAAGCATGTTTATCCAGAAATCTTGTTTCTTGAAGTAGAAGAAGCAGATTTGGAAAAAGAGTTGTGGATCAAGGGCTATGATGAAGATGAAAAGCTAGTGCGCATTGAAGTTGCGCGCGATGCGGTTGTTGAGGAGAACGGCAGAGAAACCATTTTGGCTCCCTATGACAGACAATTTGATTCGAAATCAGTTGGAAAACGTTTCATGACAATTTTTGCGGGACCATTATTCAATTTTATCCTGGCATTTTTGATTTTCACAGCGATTGGCATGATGCAGGGCGTTCCGACTTTTGAACCTATCATCACCGAAGTGACGGAAGAAAGCCCAGCATCAGAAGCTGGAATGCAGGATGGCGATCTAGTAACTGAAATTGAAGGGAATTCGATTGCGACATGGGACGAACTGGTTGAATCGGTTCAAAACAATGCCGGCAATCCACTCGAATTTAATATTGAACGAGACGGTCAATCTTTGGACTTTACCATTACACCTGAAATTTCAGAACAATCAACGGAAGAAATTGGTGTGATTGGCGTACTTTACCAAAGTCCGGTTGAAAAAGACTTTCTAGGCTCCTTTGCTTATGGTGCTGAACAAACTATTTTTTGGTTCAAAGAAATTTTCCGTCTATTGGGAATGCTCGTAACAGGCCAATTTACGATAGATGCCTTATCAGGTCCAGTAGGAATCTACAAAACGACTGAAGAAGTAGCAAAGTATGGATTCTTTACCTTGATGAGCTGGGCGGGTATGCTCAGTATCAACTTAGGGATTATGAACCTTCTACCGCTCCCTGCATTGGACGGAGGTCGCTTGATGTTCTTCATTCTCGAGGCCGTGCGTGGCAAACCAGTCGACCGACAAAAAGAAGGAATGGTTCATTTCGTAGGAATCATGCTTCTCATGCTGTTGATGATTGTCGTCACTTGGAACGATATACAAAAGTATTTCTTTTAATATAGGCAATTGAGCATCATCGGGCAGGCATACTAGTGCCTGTCTTGAACTTTTAGTTCACTAATAAAATCCTATAGTCAGTTGAGGTGTACTCTGGAATGAAACAAACAGCAACTTTTATCCCTACTTTACGTGAAACTCCTGCCGATGCAGAAGTGAAATCGCATCAGCTCCTATTGCGCGCAGGCTTTATTCGCCAAAATACGAGTGGAATCTACTCATTTCTGCCGCTTGGCAAACGCGTACTTCAAAAAGTCGAGACCGTCATCCGTGAAGAAATGGAAGCTGCGAACAGCGTCGAAATTTTCATGCCTGCACTTCAACAGGCAGAGTTATGGAGGGAATCAGGTCGCTGGTACACGTATGGCGATGAATTGATGCGTTTAAAAGATCGCAACGACCGTGAATTCGCTTTAGGGGCAACGCATGAAGAAGTCATCACTAGCTTATTGCGTGATGAAATTAAATCTTATAAAAAATTGCCGTTGAATCTGTTTCAGATTCAATCAAAGTTCAGAGATGAAAAACGTCCTCGCTTCGGATTATTGCGTGGACGCGAATTCCTGATGAAAGATGCCTATTCATTCCATGCTACGCCTGACAGTTTAGATGAAACTTACGACGTCATGATGCAAGCGTATAAGAATATCTTTACACGACTTGGCTTGAATTTCCGTGCCGTGATTGCGGATTCCGGTGCTATTGGCGGTAAAGACAACCACGAATTCATGGTATTATCGGAAATCGGCGAAGATACAATTGCTTATTCTGATACATCTTCATACGCAGCTAATATCGAAATGGCTGCAGTTAACGTAGCGTATCCAGTTTCAGATGAAACACCTGAAACGATGGAAAAAGTTGCGACTCCTGGCAAGAACACTATCGCAGATATAGCAGATTTCTTCCAAACGACTGCTGAAAAATGCCTTAAAACGATGGTTTTCAAAGCAGATGATGAAATGGTGGTCGTATTGGCAAGAGGTGATCACGAAGTCAATGACGTTAAAGTCAAGCATGCGACAGGCGCTAAAGTGATTGAAATGGCGACACCAGAAGAAGTACAGCAATTATTGTCATGCGACATCGGGTCACTTGGACCAATCAACTTACCGGCAGACATTCGCTTATTTGCAGATCATGCAGTAGAAAACATGGTCAATGGCATTGCAGGCGCCAATGAAAGTGGCTATCATTATAAAAATGTCACGCCCGGAAAAGACTTTACGGTTCCAGCTTTTCATGACCTGCGTTTTATTCAAGAAGGAGATGCTTCTCCGGACGGTCAAGGAACGATTCATTTTGCTAGGGGAATTGAAGTAGGACATATCTTTAAACTAGGTACGACTTACAGCATTCCACTAAAAGGAACGTTCTTAAACGATCAAGGAAAAGCAATGCCTTACATTATGGGCTGTTACGGAATTGGCGTATCGCGTGTATTAGCTGCAGTGGCTGAACAATTCCAAGACGAAAATGGGTTTACATGGCCGAATGCTGTCGCGCCATATGAAGTTCATCTTGTACCAGTAAACGTCAAAGACGATGCTCAACGTAAACTTGGCGAAGAACTTTATGCCTTACTAAAAGCGAATCGCTACGAGGTGTTGCTTGACGACCGTAAAGAGCGTGCAGGCGTGAAATTTACGGATGCCGATCTAATTGGATTGCCAATCCGAATTACCATTGGCAAAAAAGCTGCTGAAGGAATTCTAGAAGTGAAAATAAGACGGACAGGTGAAACACTTGAGTGGACGAGCGAAGAATTACTCGATCAATTGCAGCAGTTTTTTAAAAAATAACAGTGAAATCTGATATGATGAAAGGAAAGTACAGTATGTACTTTCCTTTCTTTTTCTGCCTGCTTCAGGAGATGTAACTTTTAGTTTTTATGAAAAAATCGCTCCAGGTGGACGCTTTCCGAGTGGCACGGCTTCTGCCACTTCCCTCGCTGCGCTCAGTCCAGGGTCTTCAGCTCGCCTTGATCTCCAGGAAAGCCATTGAACGAAGAAAGTTCGGGCAATAGCTTTGCGGCGAAGCTAGCGCGGCGATGCAGGAGCACACCTTTGCACTTCGCCGCCTTCCGCTTTTTCTTCTACATCTTATACAGACATTAATAAGTGAAAAATACATTGTTGCGTAACTGTCAGGATATGGAGCAAACTAAAAAGGACTCCTGCGAAATAGTGAAATGATGCAGAAGAATGGGTTAAGTAGCCAGTTTTCACCAAAAACATATTTTATATCACCTTAAATGATGTGGAATTTAAATTTTATTCTCTTGAATTAAATAGATGAAAATTATATTAAGTATGTTCTTAGGATATGTAGCAAACCAACGGAGACTCCCGCGGAATAGCGAAGCGCCGAACTAACTCGGGCTTATGCCCGAGTTAGTTCGGCGCTAGCCCGCAGGAAAGCGTAGTTGGTTTGCTACATATTCATAAGGAACAAAAGCTTGAAAGTAATTTGATGTCTCTATCTTTAAATACAGACATCAGCGCTTTTCTTAAATCACTACCATGAAGGGGATAATTATGACAAACGAACAAGACGCCAAGATGCGATTCAAATTGCTGCTTCAGCATCTCGACTTAACGGACGATGTGCATATGCCTTTTTTCGAAGAGGCTGAATTGACACGGATGACTGTCCATAAAAAAGAGCGGTCATGGAAATTTCTTGTGAAACTGAAGAATATCCTGCCGATTGACCTATACTTATTATTTAAAGAACGCCTTTATAGCACGTTTTCTCCGATTGCTTCCATTCAATTAAATATTGAAACAGCACAGGAAACGGCGCAAGAAAATTTGGTGTTATCTTATTGGAAATACGCCGTTGAAGAATTGGCGGATATGGCACCACCATTGCGCGAGCGTCTCCTATCACAAGCACCTGTCTGGAACGGCAATAAGCTATTGTTACAATGCAACCATCAGCATGAAATGATGGCTTTAAAATCAAAATATAGCGATAAACTAGCAGGAGTATACCGTCAGTTTGGTTTTCCTCACGTCGCGATCGATTTCCAACTGTCAGACGAAAATCAGGAAGCCGCTCATGAAGCATTTATGGCAGAACGCTTGCGTGAAGAAGAAGAAATGGCTAGAAAAGCATTATTAGACATGAAAAAACGGGAAACCAGTCAGAAAGAAAATGGCGCACCGTCAGGACCATTCCAGATGGGTACGGCCATTAAACCAGATGAAACCATTTCTGAGATTAAATCTATCGTTGACGAAGAACGCCGCGTTACAGTTGAAGGCTATGTCTTTGATGCAGAAGTTAGAGAACTTCGAAGTGGTCGTTCTCTATTAACTGTTAAAATTACGGATTATACCGATTCGATTCTCGTGAAGATGTTCTCTCGTGACAAGGAAGATGCCGAATTGATGGCCAATGCTAAAAAAGGCATGTGGCTGAAAGCGCGCGGTTCGATCCAAACGGATACTTTTGTACGTGATTTGGTGATGATGGCGCAAGATATGGTCGAAATCAAACCGGAGCTTCGGCGGGATACGGCGGAAGAAAAACGTGTTGAACTGCATCTGCATACGCCGATGAGCCAAATGGACGCAGTTTCGTCTGTCGAATCGCTGGTCAGCCAAGCAGCTAAATGGGGACATCCGGCCATCGCAATTACAGACCATGCCGGTGTGCAGTCTTTTCCGGATGCTTATGCTGCAAGTAAGAAGCATGGCATTAAAGCGATTTTTGGATTGGAAGCAAATTTAGTGGATGATGGAGTGCCGATTGCTTACGAAGAACGCCATGCCTTACTGGAAGAAGAAACCTTTGTCGTGTTTGACTTGGAGACTACTGGCTTGTCCGCCGTCTACGATACCATCATTGAATTGGCTGCAGTGAAGATCAGAGGTGGCCAAATCATCGATAAGTTCGAGAGCTTTGCTAATCCGCACCATGAGCTGTCATCGACGACAATCGACTTGACCGGTATTACAGATGACATGGTCAAGAACGCACCAGAGGTGGAAGAAGTGATCCGTAAATACCACGAATGGGCAGGCGATCATATTATGGTTGCGCACAACGCTTCATTCGACATGGGCTTCTTGTATGTCTGCTATAAGAAATATGGCATTGATAAAAAGCACGCAACCATTGATACACTAGAACTAGCACGAATGCTTCATCCGGAAATGAAAAATCACCGGTTGAACACCTTGGCTAAAAAATTCGGCATTGAGCTAACTCAGCATCACCGGGCAATCTACGATACCGAAGCGACTTCGTATTTATTGATGCACCTGTTAAAAGAAGCTGATCAAAAAGGTATTCTTTATCACGATCAAATCAATGACTATGTTGGTAGTGGAGATGCCTATAAACGTTCGCGGCCGACTCATTGTACGTTGCTAGCGCAAAACGATGAAGGATTGAAAAATCTCTTCAAGCTAGTATCTGCTTCACATATTGATTATTTCTACCGAGTGCCACGTATTCCACGTTCACTGCTCCAAAAGCACCGGAACGGACTGTTAGTCGGTTCTGGCTGCGATAAAGGTGAAGTGTTTGAAGCAGTTATGCAAAAGTCGATGGAAGAAGTCGAAAAGTCAGCGCAATTCTATGATTACTTGGAAGTTCATCCAAAAGAAGTCTATTCCCACTTGATTGAACGCGAAATGATTCGTGATGAATGGAATTTGGAAGATATCATTCGCAAGCTGGTGAAAATCAGCCGCAAATTGGAAATTCCGCTAGTTGCTACTGGTAATGTTCATTATCTCGATGAAACAGATGCTATTTTCCGTCAAGTATTGATTGGATCCCAAGGTGGTGCTAACCCGTTAAACCGCCAAAAATTGCCGAAAGTACATTTTAGGACAACCAATGAAATGCTGGACGCTTTTGATTTTCTTGGCAGTGAGACAGCACGCGAACTCGTTGTAGGAAATTCATTGAAAATTTCAGACATGATTGATGTCGTTAAACCAATTAAAGATGAACTATACACACCGAAGATTGAAGGTGCGGATGAAGAGGTCCGTGAATTGAGCTACGATATGGCTAAGCAAATTTATGGCTTACCTTTACCTGAAATTGTAGAAGCACGTATTGAAAAAGAATTGAAATCCATCATCGGTCACGGATTTGCGGTTATTTACTTGATCTCACATAAACTTGTTAAAAGGTCATTGGACGATGGTTATCTAGTAGGTTCCCGTGGATCGGTTGGATCTTCGCTCGTTGCGACATTAACTGAAATCACAGAAGTAAATCCATTACCGCCGCATTATATTTGCAAAAAATGCAAAAAATCGGAGTTTTTCGATGATGGTTCGGTTAGCTCTGGATTTGATTTGAAAGATAAAAATTGTCCAGATTGTGATATCCCATATCAAAAAGAAGGTCAAGATATTCCATTTGAAACGTTCTTAGGATTCAAAGGGGATAAAGTTCCCGATATCGATTTGAATTTTAGCGGTGAATATCAGTCAAAAGCTCATAACTATACGAAAGAATTATTTGGCGAAGACAATGTTTTCCGTGCAGGGACAATTGGTACAGTAGCGGAAAAAACAGCTTATGGTTACGTACGTGGTTACGCTAATGATCGAGACATGACTATGAGGGGCGCAGAAATTGATCGTCTTGTGCAAGGTTGTTCGGGCGTTAAGCGCAGTACCGGACAGCATCCAGGAGGAATCATTGTTGTACCTGATTATATGGACATCTACGATTTCACGCCAATACAATTCCCGGCGGATGCTCAAGACTCCGAATGGAAAACGACGCATTTCGACTTTCACTCGATCCACGATAATTTATTGAAGCTAGATATACTTGGACATGATGATCCGACAGTGATTCGCATGCTGCAAGATTTATCGGGCATCGATCCAAAAACCATCCCGACTGATGATCCTGAAGTGATGAAAATTTTCGCCGGACCCGAATCGCTTGGCGTAACTAAAGAACAAATTGGTTGTAAAACTGGAACGCTCGGCATTCCTGAGTTCGGAACACGTTTTGTGCGCCAGATGCTAGAAGAAACGAAACCAAATACATTCTCAGAGTTGGTTCAGATATCCGGGCTGTCTCATGGGACGGATGTATGGCTGAGCAATGCGCAGGAACTGATCCAAAACGGAACTTGCCAGTTGTCTGATGTGATTGGCTGCCGAGATGACATCATGGTTTACTTGATCTATCAAGGGCTTGAATCTTCATTAGCATTTAAAATTATGGAGTCGGTTCGAAAAGGAAAAGGATTGACGCCTGAGTTTGAAGAAGCCATGAAAAAAGAAGGTGTGCCGAATTGGTATATCGAGTCCTGCAAAAAAATCAAGTATATGTTCCCGAAAGCTCATGCCGCTGCTTATGTGTTGATGGCTGTGCGGATAGCTTATTTCAAAGTTCATTTTCCAGTTCTTTATTACGCGGCTTACTTTACAGTTCGTGCGGAAGATTTCGACGTCAATGCTATGGCTAAAGGATCGCATGCAATACGCACCATTATTAGCGAAATTAATGCCAAAGGATTAGAGGCATCAACGAAAGAAAAAAACTTATTAACGGTTATGGAACTGACGCTCGAAATGGTTGAGCGTGGCTACACTTTCCAAAAAGTCGATTTGTATAAATCATCTGCGGATCAGTTTATCATTGAAGGCAATAGCCTGATTCCACCTTTCAATGCGATCCCAGGATTAGGAACCAATGCAGCAAAATCAATCGTTGCTGCACGCGAGCATGGAGAGTTCTTGTCCAAGGAAGACCTGCAACAACGTGGCCGTGTTTCAAAAACAATCATCGAATACATGGATGACCACGGTTGCTTAGAAGGCATGCCGGATGCCAATCAGCTGTCTTTGTTCTAGTAGGTTGCACCACGGCGCGATTTATGGTATTATTGTAGTAACATTTACTGAATAGCTCTGTCGCAGAAGAGTGGGTTCTCCCGCTCTTTTCTGTTTGTTATGGCATAAAATTGGCGGGAGGCATGTATGAGCAAAATTACAGAACAAATCGAACAAATCGTACAACCCATTACCAGTGAATTGGCACTGGAACTCGTAGATGTGGAATTCTTGAAAGAGGGCCGCAACTGGTTTTTACGGGTATATGTGGACAATCCAGAAGCACCCATTGATATTGATCAATGTGCATTAGTCAGTGAAAAGTTAAGTGAAATATTGGATCAGCTAGATCCGATTGAGCAAAACTATTTCCTGGAGGTTTCGTCACCGGGAGCAGAGCGTCCTTTGAAAAAGGAGAAAGATTTCGAAAAGGCTATCGGTAAATTTATTTACGTCAAGACCTATGAGCCGGTTGAAGATGCAAAAGAGTTTGAAGGTTATTTAAAGTCCTATGACGATGAACAAGTAGAAATTGAAATCAAAATCAAAACACGGAGAAAAATAATTAACATTGCAAAAGAAAAAATTGCAGTTATCCGTTTGGCCATTGATTTTTCTGTTAAACCTGATTGAAGAACCTGGGAGTGAATAAAATGAGCAGTGAGTTATTGGATGCTTTTGAAGTATTGGAGAAACAAAAAGGGATTTCGCGTGAAGTCCTAATTGAAGCGATAGAAGCGGCATTGGTGACGGCATACAAACGAAATTTCAACCAAGCACAGAACGTCCGTGTGGATTTGAACTTGAACACGGGTACGATGCTAGTCTATTCACGTAAAGATGTAGTGGAGGAAGTCGAAGACGAACGCCTTCACATTTCTTTGGAAGACGCCAAAGTGATCAACCCGGCATACGAGCTTGGAGACGTCGTGGAAGAAGAAGTGACGCCACGCAATTTCGGGCGCATTGCTGCACAAACAGCAAAACAAGTAGTTACTCAACGCGTCCGTGAAGCTGAGCGCGGCTTGATTTTTGAAGAGTTTGTTGATCGCGCAGATGATATCGTCAATGGTATCGTCGAACGCATGGACGCACGAAACCTTTATGTAGGCCTAGGCAAAGTTGAAGCTGTGCTTCCTCAGACAGAACAAATGCCGAATGAAAATTACAAGCCGCATGACCGCATTAAAGTCTATATCACAAAAGTAGAGCGCACGACACGTGGACCGCAAGTTTTTGTTTCACGTACTCATCCAGGACTGCTTCGTCGTTTATTCGAAAACGAAGTGCCTGAAATTTATGATGGCATTGTTGAAATTAAGTCTATTGCGCGTGAAGCGGGAGACCGTTCAAAAATTTCTGTTTTTGCCCACCACGATGACATTGATCCAGTCGGGTCATGTGTTGGATCTAAAGGCGGCCGTGTTCAGACAATCGTTAATGAGTTGAGTGGAGAAAAAATTGATATCGTAGAATGGTCCGAAGAACCAGTTGTTTTTGTAGCAAACGCGCTTAGCCCATCTAAAGTGCTGGATGTCCAAGTGAATGAAGAAGCGAAATCGACGACGGTTGTCGTTCCAGATTATCAATTATCTCTTGCGATTGGTAAACGTGGACAAAATGCCCGTTTGGCAGCGAAATTAACTGGCTGGAAAATTGACATCAAAAGCGAGACAGATGCACGTGAACTTGGAATCTATCCAAATCCGAACGCTGATATTGAATTAGTGGAATCCGGTGAAGAACTGGACGACTTTGATTTTTACGAAGAAAAAGAATAATGTAGAAAAGGTGATGTCCGTTGGCTCTGCAAAAGAAAATTCCATTACGGAAGTGTGTAGCTACAGGCGAGATGCATCCTAAAAAAGAAATGATCCGCATTGTCCGCTCAAAAGAAGGCGAAGTATCCGTCGATTTGACAGGCAAAAAGTCAGGACGCGGCGCATATCTTTCGAAATCGGAAGATGCCATCGCGACTGCCCGCAAAAAGAACGTGCTGGATAAGCAATTAGAAGTAAAGGTGCCAGACGAAATATATGATGAGTTAATTCGCGTCGTTCTCAGAGAGCAGTTGAAATAATGACCAAACAAAAAATTCTTCAATTACTGGGATTGGCTACACGAGCAAGAATGACCATTTCCGGAGAAGAAATGACCGTGAGCGAAGTTCGAAAAGGTAAAGCGAAATTAGTAATAATTTCTGAAGACGCTTCAGACAATACAAGCAAGAAATTGCATGATAAATGCAAATCGAACGGAGTAGAACTCCGTGTTTTTGGATCCCGTTTCGAATTGGGACATGCGATAGGAAAAGAAGAGCGGGTAGTGATTGCAATTACCGATAAAGGTTTTGCAAAAAAAATAACCAGCTTATTCGAAGAAATTAATCGGGGGCGAGCAGATGACCAAAATTCGAGTACATGAATACGCTAAAAAGGTAGACAAGCCAAGTAAAGAAATCATCAATGAATTGTCAAAGCTTAATGTTAAAGTACCAAACCATATGGCTACATTAGAAGATGCTGATGTTACGAAATTAGATAGTATCTACAAAAATACTTCAGCTGGACAGCGCCCACAAGCGCCATCCCGTCCATCAAGCCAATCCCGTCCGGCGCAAGCACAGTCTCGTCCATCAGGACCAGGAAGTCAATCGCGTCCAACGCAAGGGCAATCGCGTCCATCAAGCCAAGGCGGACAATCTCGCCCGTCGCAAGGTGGACAATCTCGTCCATCAGGACAAAGTCAATCCCGTCCGGCAGTAGCTCCTAGTCAAGGTCAATCCCGTTCACAGGGGAATGGCCAAAGACCAACAGCACCAGCCAAAACAGGATCGAACTTTACGCCAAAAGCAGCCAAACCTACGGCTGGTCCAGGCCAACGTTCATCAGGACGTCCTGGTGGCGGAAACCGCAATGGCTTCCAAAACCGTAATCGTAAAGGCAAACAGCAGCAACCGGTAAATCCGTTGCCACCTATGCCTAAAAGAGAAAAAGAATTGCCGGCTAAAATTACTTTCAGTGAGTCTTTGACAGTAGCAGAGCTAGCAAAAAAATTGGGACGCGAGCCGTCTGAAATTATCAAAAAATTATTTATGCTTGGTGTAATGGCTACCATTAACCAAGAGCTGGATAAAGATGCCATTGAATTGATTTGTGCTGAGTATGAGGTTGAAGTAGAAGAGGAGATCTTGGTGGATAAAACTGATCTTGAAGTTTACTTTGAACCAGAAGACGAAAGCCTCAACGAAGAACGTCCGCCAGTTGTGACCATCATGGGACATGTTGATCATGGTAAAACGACTTTACTTGATTCAATCCGCCACACGAAAGTGACGGCTGGAGAAGCAGGCGGCATCACGCAGCATATAGGTGCTTATCAAGTTGTCGATAACGGCAAGAAAATCACATTCCTTGATACTCCTGGACACGCTGCCTTTACAACGATGCGTGCACGTGGAGCAAAAGTGACAGATCTTGCGATTATTGTTGTAGCAGCTGATGACGGTGTTATGCCACAAACAGTCGAAGCAATTAACCATGCTAAAGCAGCAGAAGTTCCAATTATTATCGCAGTTAACAAAATGGATAAGCCAAGTGCAAATCCTGACCGTGTGATGCAGGAATTAACTGATCATGGATTAGTTCCTGAAGCTTGGGGCGGCGATACGATTTTCGTACCGATTTCTGCATTAAAAGGAGAAGGCATCGATTCATTACTTGAGATGATCCTCCTAGTATCAGAGGTTGGCGAATTAAAAGCCAATCCTGCACGCCGTGCAATTGGAACAGTTATTGAAGCAGAGCTTGATAAAGGCCGTGGTTCAGTTGCGACACTTCTTGTGCAAGATGGAACACTGAAAGTTGGAGATCCGATTGTTGTCGGGAATACATTTGGCCGTGTTCGGGCCATGGTATCTGATGTTGGCCGTCGGGCAAAAGAAGCAGGTCCATCAACACCAGTTGAAATTACTGGTTTAAATGATGTACCGCAAGCAGGAGACCGTTTTGTTGTCTTTGAAGATGAAAAAACGGCTCGTCAAGTTGGAGAAACGCGTGCAACTTCAGCTCTTCAAGTTCAACGTTCTGAAAAAACACGTGTAACGCTTGATAACTTGTTTGATCAATTAAAGCAAGGTGAAATGAAAGAATTGAACTTGATTGTTAAAGCTGATGTTCAAGGAGCAGTCGAAGCAATGGCTGCGTCTCTTCTGAAAATCGATGTAGAAGGCGTCAATGTCAAAATCATTCATACAGGCGCTGGTGCTATCACGGAATCCGATATTTCATTAGCAGCTGCATCAAATGCCATCGTCATCGGCTTTAACGTTCGTCCTGATGCTAACGCGAAACGTACAGCTGATGCAGAAGGCGTGGATATCCGTCTACACCGTATTATTTATAAAGTGATTGAAGAAATTGAATTTGCTATGAAAGGATTGCTTGATCCAGAATTTGAAGAAAAAATCATTGGACAAGCTGAAATCCGTAGCACATTCAAAGTTTCTAAAGTAGGTACCATTGCCGGAAGCTATGTAACAGAAGGCAAAATTACGAGAGATAGTGGCGTCCGCGTGATTCGTGAAGGTATCGTCGTATTTGAAGGTGAAATTGACACGTTGAAACGCTTTAAAGACGATGCTAAAGAAGTGGCAAAAGGCTATGAATGCGGGATTACCATTAAAAATTTCAATGACGTTAAAGAGTTAGATATCATCGAAGCGTACGTTATGGAAGAAATCGAACGCAAATGATCCTTTACATGGAATGTGAATTTTTCATTCCAACGGCACATTCGTTAAAAGATAAACGGGCAGTGGTTAAAAGCATGCTGACCCGTAGTAGGCAAAAATTCAACGTTTCTGCAGCAGAGATTGATCACCAGAATGTTTGGCAGCGAACCCGTATTGCTTTTGTTCTTGTCTCTTCATCGAAAGAAGTGGCAGACAAGGAAATGGCACAGGTTCTCTACTATTTGGAAAGTAATCCTGCATGGGAATGCTTGGAGTTTGAAAAAGAATATTTGTAAGAACGAGGTGGACTATCAATGACAATGCGCGCGAATCGTGTAGCTGAGCAAATGAAAAAAGAGCTTAGTGATATCATCAGTCGAAAACTGAAAGATCCACGTATCGGATTTGTCACTGTAACGGATGTTGAAGTTACAGGGGATCTCCAGCAGGCAACTGTATATATCAGCGTATTAGGCGAAGACCATGCAAAAGAACAGACATTGCTTGGGTTGACGAAGTCAAAAGGATTTATCCGTTCTGAAATCGGGCAGCGGATCCGTCTCCGTAAAACTCCTGAATTGTCTTTTGAAATCGATTCATCGGTTGCATACGGCAATCGGATTGATACTTTATTGCGTGGCATTCAAGAACCAAAAGAAGACTGAAATCAAAGCCTGCTGTCTATTTTAGATAGCAGGCTTTTTTTGCATCAAGCAAAGGAGCTAAGCAAAATGGCGCTGAACGGAATTCTTCCATTATGGAAAGAAAAAGGGATGACCTCTCATGATTGTGTCTTTAAATTGAGGAAAATCCTGCAAACGAAAAAAGTTGGGCATACCGGAACACTGGATCCCGAAGTGGATGGGGTATTGCCAATTTGTATTGGAAATACCACGAAAGTGGCAGAGTACATCACGGATCAAGGCAAGACCTACGAAGCAGAAGTGGCAATCGGCTATTCGACGGAAACAGAAGATGCTACAGGGGAGACGGTTGATACCGATATTTCGGAAAAAGTGATTACACGTGAGCAAGTGGTAGAAGTTTTGCTTCAGTTAACTGGTAACATTAAACAAATACCACCTATGTATTCGGCAGTCAAAGTTAATGGGAAGAAATTATACGAATATGCACGGCAAGGGATTCCTGTTGAACGACCAGAACGAACAGTCCGTATTGATTCGATCGAATTGCTAGATGACGATTCGAAGTGGTCTGGGGAGTGCATTAAGTTCAATATTCGCATACACTGCGGTAAAGGAACATATATCCGGACACTAGCTGTACAAATTGGTGAAGCGCTAGGTTATCCTGCTCATATGTCGAAATTGACACGAACAGAATCTGGGAAATTCAGCAAAAAAGATTGTGTAACACTTGCTGAAGTGGCAGAACTTGCTCAAAATGGAGATATTGGTGACATTTTGAAACCGCTTAGCTACGGCTTAAGTGCGTTTCCTTTCATGGAAATTGAATCGGAACAGATTTTTGCTGTGAAAAATGGTCAAGTGTTGGCGCGGCATGCCATTCTCGACAAAACGGGCTTTGTGGTTTTGACGCATCAGGGGCAGCCTGTAGCGCTTTATAAAAATCATCCCGAAAAAGCGGACAAGATGAAACCTGAAAAAATGTTCGGTTTTCCGACAGTGGACGAGGTGTAATATGGAAATTATTCATTTAAGTTATCCAATTCATGTAAAACCTAATCATGAGACGGGTCCTTTGTCGCTGGCGCTCGGTTTTTTTGACGGAGTACATAAAGGGCATCAACGTGTCATAGGCGATGCAATCGAACAGGCACACCAAAAAAAGGTCAAGTCAGCAGTCATGACCTTTGACCCGCATCCTTCATTGGTGCTTGGCGGTCGCAAGGAAGAAGTCTTCTATATTACACCGATGCAACAGAAGATGGAAATCTTGGAGGAAATGGGCATTGATTATTGCTTTATCGTCCGCTTTACATCCGAGTTCGCGAAACTGACGCCAGAGGAATTTATCAAGTTTTTCGTTAAAGGCCTCCATGTAGTCCATGTAACGGCAGGATTTGATTTTTCGTTCGGCAGTAAGGGCAAAGGCGATATGGCTTTGATGAAACAAGTTGGTGAAGGGCATTATGGCGTCACAGTCGTCGATAAGCAGGAAGACGGTGATGAAAAAATCAGTTCGACCCGCATCAGAGAATTATTGAAGCAAGGCGGAGTCGAACAAGTATGCTACCTGCTGGGTCGTCCATTCCGAGTAATAGGCACTGTCGTCAATGGAGACAAGCGTGGCCGCACAATCGGATTTCCAACAGCCAACGTAGAGCCAGAACTCGGTGCAGTCGTACCAAGCCGAGGAGTCTATGCTGTGAAAATCCAAGTGCAGGGGCAATTCCATAACGGTGTCTGCAACATCGGCTATAAGCCGACCTTCAATAATCCAGATATCAAAAAACAAGTTATTGAGGTTCATATTTTTGATTTTGATAAGTCGATTTACGGAGAAATGGTAGAAGTCGAATGGCATGAACGAATCCGAGATGAGCAGAAATTTTCGGGTATCGACGAGTTGAAGGCACAGATTCAGCGGGATAAGCTGACAGCTAAGCAATTTTTTGCAGGCATAAATTAAACGGTGCAGTTGATTTTGAAAAAGCCTTATGCTATTATTTATGAGTACTGAATGTACAAACCGTTGCTTGGCAAATCGAATCACCAACGTTTGCTCAGTAATTGGGGATATCAGAAATTAGGAGGTGGAAACAGTATGGCAATCACACAAGAACGCAAAAATGAATTGATTAGTGAATACAAAGTGCATGACACTGATACTGGATCTGCAGAGATTCAGATCGCTATTCTTACAGAAGACATCAACAACTTGAATGAGCACTTACGTACTCACAAAAAAGATCATCACTCACGTCGTGGTCTATTCAAAATGGTTGGACGCCGTCGTAACTTGCTAAAATACTTACGTGAAACGGAAGTAGCTCGCTACCGTGAGTTAATTGCAAGACTTGGCCTACGCCGATAATAGCAAACAGTAAAAGCGGGATTCGTCCCGCTTTTTCTTTATGGATAAAACTTTAATCTGCCGCATCGCACACTTGATGCTTTTTTGATACACTACTAATGGATACATATAGTAAAAAGAAACAGGGTAAGAGAGAGGAGCTCGATAGTATGGAGCAAACAAAAAAAGTCTACACACTTGATTGGGCAGGCCGCGAATTGCAAGTTGAGGTCGGTCAATTGGCAAAGCAAGCAAACGGAGCAGCATTGATCCGTTATGGTGATACAGCAGTTCTATCTACTGCAACCGCATCAAAAACTCCGAAACCTTTAGATTTCTTCCCATTGACTGTCAACTACGAAGAACGTCTATACGCTGTCGGTAAAATTCCAGGCGGTTTTATCAAACGTGAAGGACGTCCATCTGAAAAAGCGACGTTAACAAGCCGTTTGATCGACCGTCCAATCCGTCCCCTATTCCCGGATGGTTTCCGTAATGAAGTTCAAGTTATTTCAATGGTTATGTCCGTGGATCAGGATTGCCCATCAGAGATGGCCGCAATGTTTGGTTCTTCATTAGCCTTAATGATTTCGGATATCCCTTTCGGCGGACCGATTGCTGGAGTAATTGTCGGTTTAATCGACGGACAGTATATCATCAACCCAACAAATGCACAGCTTGAACAAAGCTCAATCAACTTGATCGTAGCGGGAACAAAAGATGCCATCAACATGGTCGAAGCAGGAGCGAAAGAAGTTTCTGAAGAAATCATTTTAGAAGCTATTATGTTCGGTCACGAAGAAATCAAGAAATTGATCGCTTTCCAAGAACAGATTGCTGCAGAAGTTGGTAAAGAAAAAACAGATATCAAACTGTATGAATTAGATGCAGAATTGACGTCTTCTATTAAAGAAGCTGTAGAAGCTGACTTGAATACTGCTGTTCAAATCAACGAAAAACAAGCACGCAATGAAGCCATTGACGAAGTTAAAGCACGTGCTATGGCTGCATACGAAGAATCAGAGGACGCAGTTAAAAAACAAGCGGGCCAGATTCTTGAAAAAATGGTCAAAGAAGAAGTACGCCGTCTAATTACGGACGAAAAAATCCGTCCGGATGGCCGTGGACCTTCTGAAATCCGTCCATTGTCTTCTGAAGTCGGCGTTCTTAACCGCACACACGGTTCTGGACTGTTTACTCGTGGTCAAACGCAAGCGATGAGTATTTGTACACTTGGTGCATTAGGTGATGTTCAAATTATTGACGGCCTTGGCATTGAAGATACAAAACGTTTTATGCACCATTACAACTTCCCATTGTTCTCAGTGGGTGAAACTGGATTCCTTCGTGGACCTGGACGCCGTGAAATCGGTCACGGAGCACTCGGAGAACGTGCACTAGAAGCTGTTATTCCAAACGAAAAAGACTTCCCTTACACAATCCGTTTAGTTGCAGAAGTACTAGAATCGAACGGTTCAACTTCACAAGCAAGTATTTGTGCGTCGACGCTTGCGATGATGGACGCCGGTGTTCCTTTATCCGCTCCGGTAGCAGGTATTGCAATGGGTCTTGTTAAAAAAGGCGAAAACTATACAGTGTTATCGGATATTCAAGGAATGGAAGATTACCTTGGTGATATGGACTTTAAAGTAGCTGGTACAGCTAAAGGCATTACCGCTCTTCAAATGGACATTAAAATCGACGGTCTTTCCCGTGAGATCCTAGAAGAGGCATTGGCGCAAGCTCAAATCGGCCGTATCCACATTCTTGAATCAATGCTTGCGACAATCGCTGGACCGAGAACGACTCTTTCTAAATACGCACCGAAAATTATTATGGTTAAGATCAACCCTGACAAGATTCGTGATGTTATCGGACCTGGCGGCAAAGTGATCAATAAAATCATCGATGAAACGGGCGTTAAGATTGATACAGAACAAAATGGGACAATTTTCATTTCATCTGTTGACGAAGAAATGAATGCGAAAGCGAAAGCGATGATTGAAAACATCGTGCGTGAAGCAAAAGTTGGCGAATATTATGAAGGCAAAGTGAAGCGAATCGAGAAGTTTGGCGCATTCGTTGAATTGTTCACTGGCAAAGACGGTCTTCTTCATATTTCTGAAATCCAAGAAGAACGGACGAAAGAAGTAGAAGACGTCTTGAAAATGGATCAAGTCGTTCAAGTCAAAGTAATTGAAATCGACCGTCAAGGCCGTGTAAACTTATCACGTAAGATTGTTTTGAAAGAACAAAAAGAAGTAGCTGAAAAACAACAACAAGAATAAAATTGATCATTTAAATTGTCGACTTTGTCGGCAATTTTTTACTATGAGGAGGAACATGCACATGGTGATTACACAGACTTGCAAAAATGGATTGCGCATCGTTTCCGAACATATTCCACATTTTCATTCCGTAGCGATGGGGGTCTTTGTCAATAACGGATCCCGCGATGAATTGTCGGAAGAAAACGGCATCACTCATTTCATCGAACATATGCTGTTTAAAGGAACAGATTCACGGACTGCTAAAGAAATTGCCCGCGAATTTGACCGGATTGGTGGCGACATCAACGCTTATACTTCAAAAGAATACACCTGCTATTACGCAAAAATTTTGGATCATCATGCAGAGCACGCTGTAACTGTACTGGCTGATATGCTGTTCAATTCACAGATGGATCCAGTGGAGTTTGATAAAGAACGACAAGTCATTCTTGAAGAAATTAGCATGACCGAAGATATGCCGGATGACGATGTGCATGAGCAGTTGTGGCGCGTGATGTATCCGCAAAATTCAATTGGTGCGCCGATACTCGGAACATCGGAAACGTTGGCAAGCTTTACACCAGAAAAAATTCGTAATTATATGGATTGTCATTATACTCCGGCGAACATTGTTGTGTCGGTGGCCGGCAATATCACACCAGCGTTATTAGAGAAGGTTGAAGCGTTATTCGGTGATTTTGAAAAAGAAGAGAATCCTAAAAAATATGAATTTCCTTTGTTTGCACCAGGCTATTCGTTAAAAAATAAAGAGACAGAACAAGGTCATTTATGTCTTGGTTTTCCAGGATTAGCGTTAAATGATCCGGATATTTACAATGTTACTGTTTTGAACAATATTATCGGAGGCTCCATGTCTTCAAGGCTGTTCCAGGAAATCAGAGAGCAACGAGGATTAGCCTATTCGATTTTCTCATACCATTCGGCGTATTCCGATCATGGGACTCTGGCAATTTACGGAGGAACTTCAGATGAACAGATGACTGAAATGCAGGAAGTGATTATGCGCTTGCTGAAGGAATTGAAAAATGGCGGAATCACGCAACAAGAAATCACAGATTCCAAGGAGCAGTTAAAAGGTAGTTTGATGCTTGGACTCGAAAGCACCAGTGCGCGAATGAGTCGCAACGGCAGACATGAATTACTGCTGGGCACACACCAGTCCTATGATGAAGTGCTCGAACAAATCGATCAAGTATCGTTCCAAAAAGTAATGGAGTTGTTAGAAATTCTAGTGGAGTCACCAGCCGTCTCCATCATCCGACCGAAAGAAGCTTCCTTAGTTTAAGGGAGCTTTTTTTATTATTTCATTTCTTTAGCAGACTAAATTATGTTACAATAACTCAAATTAACATCGAGGGAGCGAATAGTGTGAAAACATATAACGTGGCGATTATGGGAGCAACAGGGGCAGTTGGTCAGCAGATGAAAGAGCAATTGGAAAAACGGAACTTTCCGATAAAAGACATTATGTTTTTATCCTCGAGCCGTTCTGCCGGAAAAGAAATTGAATTTAATGGCAAAACATTCATAGTTCAAGAAGCAAAGCCTGAATCGTTTGAAGGCATCGATATTGCGTTGTTCAGCGCCGGGGGCAGTGTATCAGAAAAGTTTGCGCCTGAAGCTGTCAAACGAGGTGCGGTCGTTATTGATAATACAAGCGCATTCCGAATGGACAAAGACGTGCCGTTAGTTGTGCCCGAGGTAAACAAAAGTGATCTTGGCCTCCAAAAAGGGATTGTCGCCAATCCAAACTGTTCAACTATTCAAATGGTTTGCGCGTTGCAACCGTTAAAAGAACAATTCGGGATGACCAAAGTCGTGGTCTCGACTTATCAAGCTGTTTCTGGAGCCGGTCTCGACGCGATTAATGAATTAAAAACTCAAGCAGCTGATTTTGACAATGCCAAAGATGCAGAAGCAAAAATGCTGCCGGTTAAATCGGCCGAGCATCATTACCCGATTGCATTTAATGTCATTCCCCAAATCGACCAATTCGCCGATAATGGCTATACATTCGAAGAAATGAAAATGATCAATGAAACCAAGAAAATCATGCATGACGATTCTTTGGCAGTAGCGGCTACATGCGTACGTCTTCCGGTAGTCACAGGCCACTCTGAATCAGTGTATGTGGAACTAGCACGTGCAGCGACTGTCGAGCAAGTTAAACAAGCGATTAAAGATGCACCAGGCGTTGAATTGATGGATGACCCATCAAATCAGGTGTATCCGATGCCTTTAATGGCTGCTGGCCTAGACGAAGTGTTTGTCGGACGTATTCGTCAGGACTTAGACAATCCAAATGGCTTTCATTTGTGGGTAGTTGCAGACAACCTGGTCAAAGGAGCGGCATTGAATTCTGTGCAGATTGCAGAAGCATTAATCGAGGAGAAAATCATATAACAGGGCACATAAACCTTTAAAATAAACCGGCCATTGTGCGCTGGTTTATTTTTTCTTTGGACTGTTTCCGGTGATTCCCGTATAATGAACTATATGGATGTGTACGGGTGAATTTTAGGAGGAAATAAATTGAGTAAAATAAAAAATGAAGTAATACGCGTTATCCCTTTAGGGGGCGTCGGCGAGATTGGCAAAGCAATGTATGTAATAGAAATTGACGAAGATCTGTTTGTTGTGGACAGCGGATTGATGTTCCCAGAAGATGAGATGTTAGGTGTCGACATCGTAATTCCGGACATGACTTTCCTTGAAGAAAACAAAGACCGGGTTAAAGGAATCTTTTTGACACACGGCCACGAGGATGCGATTGGTTCCATCGCTTATTTATTGAAGAAAATCCAGGCACCGGTTTACGGATCGAAACTGACGATTGCATTAGCCAAAGAGCACATTAAAGAACAAGGCTCTTTAAAGCATGTCAAGTTCTTTGAAGTGACCAATAAAAGCCGCATGAACTTTGATAAAACACATGTGACGTTCTTCCATACGACACATAGCATTCCTGATGCACTTGGCATCGTCTTCCACACATCTGAAGGCGCCATCGTGCACACAGGTGAATTTAAGTTCGATCAATCAGCCAAAGGCAGCTATCGACCTGACATCGCAAAAATGGCGAAATTAGGAGAAGATGGCGTGCTTATGCTGTTGTCTGACTCAACTGAAGCTGAACGCCCTGGCTACACGACCTCGGAAATTGTGGTTGCTGATCATATCTTGTCAGCATTCATAGCAGCAGAAGGCCGTGTACTGGTATCGTTGTATTCATCAAATTTTATCCGCATCCAGCAAGTATTTGATATTGCAGCTGCTACAGGCAAAAAAGTTGCAGTAGCAGGAAGAAGTTTGGAAAGCAGCTATGAAGTCGGTTTGCGCCTTGGCTATTTGACTGTCCATGAGGATACAGTCATTTCCTTGAAGGATTTGGAGAACTACCGCGATGACGAAGTTGTCATTATCGTTACGGGTAACCAAGGAGAACCGTTGGAAGCATTAGACAAAATGGTTCGCAAACAGCATAAAGACGTTAAAATCAAAGAAACTGACACCGTATTGATCACATTCACACCATCACCCGGCATGGAAGTTCCGATGTTCCAAACAATGAATAAACTGGCAAAAGCCGGTGCAAACGTCTTGACGGCTAGCAAAAAAGTCCACGTTTCAGGACACGGCAGCCAGGAAGATTTGAAAATGATGCTAAATATGATGAAACCCAAGTATTTCATTCCCATCCAGGGTGAATACAAAATGTTGATCGCTCATTCTAAATTGGCACAGCAAGTCGGCTTGCATAAGTCTGAAATCTTTATTGCTGATAAAGGCGATATCGTGGAATACAAAGGCGGCAAGGTCCGGATGAGTGGACGTGTTACAGCTGGAAATGTGCTAATTGATGGAATTGGGATCGGTGATGTCGGAAATATTGTTCTTCGTGACCGTAAGTTGCTGTCACAGGATGGAATTTTTATCGTTGTGGTTACACTGAACCGCAAAGAGAAGAAAATTGCTTCCGGTCCGGAAATGATTTCACGCGGCTTTGTTTATGTTCGTGAATCAGAAGAGCTGATGGAGGAGTCCACAAGACTTGTACGCAAGGTCGTCGAAAAGTATGTCACCAGAGACGCGTTTGAATGGAATAATATTAAACAGGAAATTCGTGATACGTTGAATTCTTATCTATTCCAACAGACAAAACGTCGTCCGATGATTATCCCAATTATTATGGAATACTAAGAAAAAAAGCAAAAGGATTTCCATACCGATTTAATCGGAGGAAATCCTTTTTCGATTATGGAGGAAATGAGGGATCGTAATGACTAGGGCTCGTGCAACGACGAAGACAAAACCCAAAGCGAGAGCAAAAGCAAAACCAAAAACGAAGTCGAAAAACAGAAAACGGCAACCAATGCCAATGATCGCTTATGAAGTGATTGGTTTGGTACTATTAGGGATATCTGTATTGATGGTGTTTCAATTGGGTGTTATTGGAAAGATGTTTTATAATATGGCTGAATTCTTGGCAGGCTATATGGCCTTTCTGATTCCACTGTCACTTATCTATGTGGCTGTGTATGTAATGGTCAAGCGAAAATGGCCAAAACCAAGAGTAAAAGTGGCTTTTGGATCCGCATTCATGCTGATCGGCATCTTATTAATCTGTCATTTAATTTGGGCCGCAGGAACGATTTTGCCAATCACTTCAGCCAATGTCCTTTCCGAGACCGTTCGTACCACACAAATGACTGGTACGATTTGGAACAGTTATTTGGCTACAGGTGGTGGAATCATCGGTGCCTTGCTGTATGCACTGCTGCATGTACTGTTCGATACAGCCGGTACATGGGTAGTGGCAATCATTCTGCTGTCAATAGGTGCTATTATTTTGACAGGAAAAGCGGCAGCTCCGTTTATTGCTGAAAAGATTCCTAGTGCCCGTCCGGCTATTGATTCGCTGTTAAGCCACTTCCAACGGGATAAGCCCAAAAAGTTGCGAGCGCCCCGTAAAAAATCGGAGCCTGAACAAGTGCTAGAGGTCAATGAGTCGTTAGCTTATGAAGAGGAAGAAGAAGAGGATCTTCTATACCGTCCGAAACAGGAAGAGCCAATTATTTCAGCATTTACCGAAAACGTCAAATCGAAACAGGCAGAAACCTCACCGAAATCTACTGAGGAACCAAAGGCTGAAGAAACCCAATTGCTGTCGACGGCAGAAGAGTTGGAAAATGAAGAATATCAGCTGCCACCTCTTAGCTTGCTGACCCTTCCGCCGCACCATGACCAAAGTGGCGAATATTCAGGAATTCAAAAAAACGCAAAAAAACTTGAGAAAACGTTCCAAAGTTTCGGTGTGCGCGCAAAAGTGACACAAGTTCATTTAGGGCCTGCTGTTACGAAATATGAAGTATTGCCGGACACAGGGGTCAAAGTGAGTAAAATTGTCAGTTTACACGATGATTTGGCATTAGCATTAGCTGCACGTGATATTCGTATTGAAGCACCCATTCCAGGGAAATCTGCGATTGGAATTGAAGTACCAAACACGGAAGTATCGATTGTTAGTTTGCGGGAAGTGTTAGAGTCTGAAGAAAACAACAGGCCAGATGCCAAACTATTATTTGCATTAGGTAGAGATGTGACAGGTCAAGCTGTGATGACAGAGTTAAATAAAATGCCGCATTTACTGGTTGCGGGTTCAACAGGTAGCGGAAAATCGGTGTGCATTAACGGCATCATTACGAGTATCATTATGCGTGCAAAACCGCACGAAGTAAAAATGATGATGATTGATCCGAAAATGGTCGAACTAAACGTTTACAACGGTATTCCGCATTTGCTAGCACCTGTTGTCACAGATCCACGAAAAGCAGCGCAAGCATTGAAGAAAATCGTTTCCGAAATGGAAAGAAGGTATGAACTCTTTTCACATACAGGCACTCGCAACATCGAAGGTTATAACGAATATGTTCGTGTATTCAATGAAGAAAACGAAGACAAGCACCCAAAATTACCATTCATTGTGGTAATCGTCGATGAATTGGCTGATTTGATGATGGTCGCTTCAAACGAAGTGGAAGATGCCATTACGCGCTTAGCTCAAATGGCTCGTGCGGCAGGCATCCACCTGATCATCGCCACACAGCGACCAAGTGTCAACGTCATCACAGGCGTTATCAAAGCCAATATTCCGTCCCGCATCGCCTTTGCCGTGTCATCTTCGATCGATTCACGGACCATCCTGGACATGGGCGGTGCTGAAAAACTACTAGGACGTGGAGATATGTTGTTCCTCGGAGCAGGCCAATCAAAACCGGTGCGTGTCCAGGGAGCGTTCTTATCTGATTCAGAAGTCGAAAAAATTGTCGACTTTGTTATCGAACAGCAAAAAGCGCAATACCAGGAAGATATGATTCCAAGTGAAATTGATGATACGAAAATAGATGAAGAAACAGACGAAATTTACGATGATGCCGTTCAATTGGTCACAGAAATGCAAACAGCATCTGTGTCGATGTTGCAACGGCGATTTCGAGTCGGCTATTCGCGTGCTGCGCGTATTGTAGACCAAATGGAGCAGCGCGGAGTAGTTGGACCGTATGAAGGTAGTAAGCCACGTACAGTATTAGTTCCAAAGCAGGAAGATCACTGAACATTTGGGGTTTCTTTGTGACAAAATGATTAGTATTTTAGATAATAAACAAGCGAAAATTCGCTAAATTCGACAAATTACTATTTATTTCATTTCTAATAAGTGGTATAGTAATTTTGATTAGTAGGAATGTTTTACATCAGATGTCTGATCTCTGTCATGGGTGGTGAATCGTATGACAATCAAATCGGATCATCGTGCGTTGTACCTTCAAGTGATCGATCGAATGAAACAGGATATTGCTGCGGGCGTCTACAAAGAAAAAGAGAAGTTGCCGTCCGAATTCGAATTATCGAAAACACTAGGAGTCAGTCGTGCGACTTTACGAGAAGCGCTTCGGCTGTTGGAAGAAGATAATATTATCGTCAGACGCCACGGAGTCGGAACATTTGTCAATTCAAAACCATTATTTTCTTCCGGTATTGAGCAACTGACGAGTGTCTCTGATATGATCCGCCAGGCAGGAATGGAACCCGGTGCTATCTATTTGAGCACTTCGGAAACCCTTTCTTCTGAAGAAGATATAAAACGCTTTCATTGCACTGGCGATGATACCATTATTACTATTGAACGTGTTCGTACGGCAAACGGGGAGCCTGTTGTTTATTGCATTGACAAGGTGCCTTCGGATTATTTGCCGACAGATTTTTTAGGGCGCACTGAGAGTTCTATATTTACAGCGATTGAGGAATCAGGAGATATTCATATATCCTACGCGGTGACATTTATCGATCCGACCGGATATCATGAAGAAGCTTCACCAATCCTAGAATGTGAGCCAGAAACGGCATTACTGGTATTAAAACAGCTCCATTACGATGAGGACGATCGACTGGTGCTTTATTCAAAGAATTATTTCAGAGCTGATAAGTTCAGCTTTCATGTGGTTCGCAAACGCGTGTAAAACATCAAATTCCTGCTAATATCAAAAAACCTTGGGGGTTATTACATTGACAAAACGTAAATTTGGTCTTGGTTTATCATTAATGCTTGCTGCTGGTACGATGCTTGCTGCTTGCGGAAGCGAAGAAGATACGTCAACTGGCGAAACGAGCGGAGGAGAAGAAGGCACAGAAGAAGCTGCTGATTTCTCTGTTGCTATGGTTACAGATGTTGGCGGTGTGGATGATAAATCCTTTAACCAATCTGCTTGGGAAGGTGTCCAGCAATTTGGTGAAGAAAATGGCCTTGAAAAAGGCGATGGCGGCTTTGATTACCTTCAATCGGCATCAGATGCGGATTATAACACGAACTTGAATAACTTAATCCGTCGTGATTTCGATGTTGTTTTCGGTATCGGTTTCTTGATGGAAGGTGCTGTAGCTGAAATTGCTGAACAGCAACCTGAGGCTCAAATCGCGATCATCGATGCTGTAGTAGATGCTCCAAACGTTGCTAGCGTTCTGTTCAAAGAGCAGGAAGGCGCATTCCTTGCGGGTGTAGCAGCAGCTTTAATGACAGAAACTGACAAAATCGGATTTGTTGGCGGAATGGAAATTCCGGTAATCGAGCGTTTTGAAGCAGGATTCCTTGAAGGAGTTGCAGCAGTTGATGACACAATTGAAGTCGATGTTCAATACACAGGGGCTTTTGATAAAGCGGAACTAGGTAAAACAACTGCGAACCGTATGTACTCTGCAGGAGCAGATATCATTTTCCATGCTGCTGGCGGTACAGGAAACGGTGTATTCACTGAAGCAAAAGAACGTAAAGAAGCTAATCCAGATGAAAATATTTGGGTTATCGGCGTAGATGCTGACCAATACGATGAAGGCCAAACTGGCGATGCTAATGTTACCTTGACTTCCGTATTGAAGCGTGTTGATACAGCTGTAATCAATATTTCTGAGCAGGCGATGGCTGGGGAATTCCCAGGCGGCGAAACAATCACTTATGGTTTGTCTGACGAGGGTGTAGGCCTTGCAGATTCACGTGGAGCAATCCCTGAAGATAAAATGGCTCAAATCGAAGAGTATAAGCAACAAGTTATCGATGGAGACATCGTTGTTCCTGAAACAGTAGAGTAATAGTCAATCAGTAGCACGGTCATCATAAAGACCGGTTGAACCGGTCTTTATGATTTTTTTTGCCTATAAGCTGGAAATTAATAGATGAAAGGCTTTTGGCAACGGAAGCCTTTCCTGTATTAATTAATTTACAAGAAGTGAGTAGTTTCGGGGGAGTGACAACAGTGGAGTATGTAATCGAAATGCTGAATATCCGTAAAGAGTTCGGTACATTTGTCGCCAATGACAATATTACGCTGCAACTGCAAAAGGGAGAAATTCATGCATTATTAGGGGAAAATGGAGCAGGAAAATCAACTTTGATGAACGTTCTATTCGGTTTGTACCAGCCGGAAGGCGGAGAAATCCGAGTTCGTGGAAAAAAAGTGGATATTACCAATCCGAACGTAGCCAACGATCTTGGTATCGGAATGGTTCATCAGCATTTTATGCTGGTTGAAAACTTTTCTGTCACTGAAAACATCATTTTGGGAAGTGAGCCAACCAAATACGGTGTCACCAATAAAAAAGACGCGGCTGAAAAAGTTCAAGCACTGTCTGAGCAATATGGCTTGAATGTAGATCCATATGCCATCATTGAGGATATTTCGGTAGGCATGCAGCAACGGGTGGAAATTTTGAAGACTTTGTACCGCGGAGCCGAAATTTTGATTTTTGATGAGCCGACCGCATCCTTGACACCTCAGGAAATCACGGAACTGGTTCAAATCATGAAACGGTTGATTGCTGAAGGCAAATCCATTATTTTGATCACGCATAAATTAAAAGAAATCATGGACGTTTCTGACCGGGTCACCGTTATACGCAAAGGCCAGGGAATTGGCACAGTTATTACATCTGAAACCAATCCGAATGACCTTGCTTCATTGATGGTCGGGCGCCAAGTAGAATTCACGACAGTGAAAGGCCAGGCATTCCCAGGTGAAGAAATTTTGGATATCCAAAACTTGGTGGTACAGGATTATCGTGGAGTAGAGAAAGTGAAAGGGCTGAATCTGAACGTTCGCAAAGGTGAAATTGTCGGAATTGCGGGAATAGACGGCAATGGACAATCCGAATTGATCGAAGCAATTACGGGTCTGCGGAAAGTGAAGAGTGGTACGATCTTTATCAATGGTAAAGATGTCACCAATATGAAACCGCGAAAAGTAACAGAATCGGGAGTTGGACATATTCCACAGGATCGCCATAAGCATGGTTTGATATTGGATTTCCCAATCGGTCATAATATCTCGCTTCAAACTTATTACACAAAACCGATTTCTAAATCAGGCATCATTGATTACAACAAGATTAATGAAAAAGCTTTGCAGATTATTAAGGACTTTGATATTCGGACACAAGGGCCATCAGAATTAGCACGGTCCCTATCTGGAGGAAATCAGCAAAAAGCAATTATTGGACGAGAAGTCGACCGTGATCCTGATCTATTGATTGCAGCATTGCCGACTAGGGGATTGGATGTTGGTGCGATTGAGTTCATCCATAGCCGCTTGATTGAGCAGCGCGACAACGGTAAAGCGGTTCTGTTAATTTCTTTTGAACTGGATGAAGTCATGAACGTTTCAGATCGTATTGCTGTTATTTATGATGGCGAAATTGTGGATATCGTAACACCAGAAACTAGCAGTGAACAGCAATTGGGCTTGCTCATGGCAGGGCATACAGATTATAAGGAAACACAGGATTTGACGAAGAAAGGTGAGGATCAGCATGTCGAATAGAGTGACGAATATTCTGGTCCCTCTAATTTCTGTTATTTTAGGCCTTTTTGTCGGTGCGGTGATCATGCTGGTCAGTGGCTACAATCCACTGGAAGGCTATGCTGCCCTTTGGAACGGAATTTTTGGAGACCTGTATACGATTGGTGAAACGATTCGCCAAATCACTCCTTACTTATTAGCCGGTCTTGCGGTTGCTTTTGCGTTCCGTTCAGGTCTTTTCAATATCGGTGTGGAAGGACAATTGATTGTCGGCTGGTTTGCTGCAGCTTATGTAGGGGTAGCTGTAGAGTTGCCGAAAATAATTCACTTGCCTTTGGCTATTATTACGGCTGCTGTGGCCGGTGCATTATGGGGCTTTGTACCAGGCCTCCTGAAAGCAAAGTTCCGTGTTCATGAAGTAATTGTAACGATTATGATGAATTATATCGCACTTCATGTTACGAACGCGTTAATCCGGACAGTTTCCGAAGGGGGAGACCGCACGGAAAATATTTTTGCAAGTGCTTCTTTGCGTTCAGAGTTCTTGCAGAACCTGACAGAATTCTCGCGTCTGCATTATGGCATCATTCTTGCATTAGTCGCAGTCGGAGTCATGTGGTTTATCTTAGAGAAAACAACATTAGGATTTGAACTGAAAGCTGTTGGTTTTAACCAGAATGCCTCTCAATACGCAGGCATGAACGTCAATAAGAACATTATATTGGCAATGGTTATCTCTGGTGCTTTTGCAGGGCTTGCCGGAGCGATGGAAGCACTTGGAACTTTCGAGTATGTTTCTTCTAAGGGTGGATTTACAGGTATCGGCTTTGATGGGATCGCGGTTGCCTTGCTCGGCATGAATACGCCGCTTGGTGTCATTTTTGGGGCTACTTTGTTCGGGTCCTTGAAATACGGAGCATTGAACATGCCGAATGCTGCTGGTATTCCAATTGAGATTGTTGAAATCGTTATCGCAGTTATTATCTTTTTTGTAGCTTCTGGCTACATTATTCGCTTGCTGCTGCTACGTGCGTCAGCTAAGAAGAAGGAGGCGAAGTAATATGACTTTCCTTGACGTTTTATACTTCATCATTCCTTCAGCAATTTTCTATGCGGCGCCGCTTATTTTAGTGGCAATTGGTGGAGTATTCTCGGAAAAATCCGGTGTCGTCAATATCGGTCTTGAAGGACTGATGGTCATGGGTGCATTTGTCGGGATTTTGTTCAACTTATTGTTTGCTGATACATTTGGCGCAGCTACACCCTGGATCTCGCTAATAGCAGCAATGGTTGCGGCTTTACTACTTTCATTGCTGCACGCCGTTGCCTCCATCTCGTTCCGGGCAGATCAAGTTGTATCAGGTGTTGCCATCAACTTGCTAGCTGTTGCATTGTCTCTATATTTAGTGAAACGGATTTTTGATAAAGGGCAGACAGACTTTATTACAGAGCGCTTTGCGCGCTATGATGTACCGTTCCTATCGGACATTCCGTTTATCGGACCTTTATTCTTTACCTCTGTTTACAATACATCGTTCTTTGCGATTGCGGTTGCCTTTATTGCATGGTTTGTCATCTACAAGACGCCGTTTGGCTTGCGCCTGCGGGCTGTTGGGGAACATCCAATGGCTGCGGACACAATGGGGGTCAACGTAGCAAGAATGCGCTATGTTGCCGTAATGATTTCTGGTGCGTTAGCAGGAATCGGCGGTGCGATTTATGCGCAGACGATCACCAATGATTTTGGGCACGCCACCATCAACGGCCAGGGATTTATGGCACTGGCAGCGATGATTTTTGGTAAATGGCATCCACTTGGAGCCATGGGAGCTGCTTTATTCTTCGGATTTGCACAGTCCTTGAGCATCGTCGGGTCGTCCATTCCATATATTCAAGAAATTCCGAACGTCTTCCTATTGATATTGCCATACGTCTTGACGATCTTTGCGCTTGCCGGATTTATCGGTCGCGCCAATGCGCCGCTTGCAAATGGAAAGCCATACATCAAGGGTCAACGATAAAGTGTTTGAAAGAGCCGTCATTGCGACGGTTCTTTTTATTTTTTTGATAAACAATCGCTTGCAGCTTTTTTATTGTCTAGCTCCAGCGACCAAATTCTAGGGTCATAAGCCAGCCTGACTATGTGGCAAAGAGCGCCACTTCGCTAGTCTGTCTTATGCCCGTCGAATCTAAACAGCTGCTTTTGCTTTTCTTTATTTGCAATTAACGGAAAAGGTTCGGTATAGTTAGAACATGAACGACGAGAGGGGATTCCAAATGTTTGAAACAATTAACATTGCTAAAGGCGTTAACGTGCACGTTAATGAGACGACACAGTTTAAAACGATAAATTTTTCAATTAAATTCAAAGATAAATTAACCAATGAGAAAGCGTCTGCCCGTTCGATTTTGGCAAACGTACTGCAGCATAGCAATGAGGTCTATCCGTCACACACCGCACTTCGCATGGTATTGGATGATCTTTACGGAACTTCTCTTTACATAGATTCTTCAAAACGAGGCAATGAACATGTTGTGACCTTGAATGTTGAAACGGTCAACGATCAATACTTGTCCGAAAAAGGTGTTCTTGAAAAAGTATTGAATTTGATGTACATTGTCCTGTTTAAACCTAATTTTGAGCATGAACTGTTCAAAGAGTCGATTTTTCTACGCGAAAAAAATGCGATTGTCCAACGGATAGAATCCGTCTTTGATGAAAAGACGCGTTACGCGCAGCAGCGCATGATGGAATTGGCTTTACCAAACCATCCGGCGTCCATTACTTCAAATGGAACGATCAAAGACGTGGAGAACGTTACTAATGAACAATTAGTTGCTGAATACAAAGAAATGGTAACCGAGAACGAAATCGAAATATACGCAGTAGGGGATGTAGCGCCGGAAATGATCGCTTCGCATATCCGTGAATTCTTCCACTTTAAAGATCGAGAAGGATCGATCGCTGTGCCTCCGTTGGAATTAGTTAAGCCGGAGCAGTCGCATGTTTTGGAATACGAAGATATGAAACAAGGGAAGCTTCATATGGCATTCTTTACGCCAATTACATTCCGCGACGAAAAATTCCCGGTTATGCAGTTGATGAACGGTGTTTTTGGTGGTTATGCGCATTCCAAATTATTCGTTAACATCCGAGAAAAGGAAAGTATGGCCTATTATGTGTCAAGCTCTTTCGCTTCGCAATTCGGCCTAATGTTCGTTCTGGCAGGAATTGATTCAAAACTAGAAGAAAAAGCGGTGACTTTGATTCTAGAGCAGTTAGAAGAAGTCAAAAAAGGAAATATATCTGATATTGAACTTGGTCAGACAAAAGCTCTGCTGATAAATCAGTTAAAAGAGGCACTTGATTCAGCTCGCGGCCAAATTGAAATTTACGATCAGTACATGGAATTGACGGATAAATTCGAACCGGAATTCATGATTAACAGATGGAAGAATGTTACGAAAGAAGACATCGCTGCTGTGGCTCAGCAACTTTCTTTGGAAATGACCTACTTCCTATCAGGCAAGGGGGATGAAAAAGATGCATAAAGTCGAATTTGAGCAATTAGAAGAAACGCTTTTTCATGAAAAGCTAGGCAATGGTTTGAATGTTTACATTCTTCCTAAAAAAGGATTCTCAAAGACCTTTGCCACGTTCACCACTAAATACGGTTCGATTGATAATCATTTTGTGCCTCAAGGTGAAACAGAAGCAATCAAAGTGCCAGATGGCATCGCCCATTTCCTGGAGCACAAAATGTTCGAAAAAGAAGAAGGGGACGTTTTCCAAGAGTTCAGCAAGCAGGGAGCTTCAGCAAACGCCTTTACTTCATTTACGCGGACGGCCTATCTATTCTCGGCAACGGATGAAATCGATAAAAATGTCAAAACTTTATTGGACTTTGTTCAAACTCCTTATTTTACGGAAAAGACCGTGGAAAAGGAAAAAGGCATCATTGCACAAGAAATCACCATGTATGACGATCAGCCGGATTGGCGCCTGTATTTTGGTATCATCGAAAACCTTTATGAAAATCATCCAGTGAAGATTGATATTGCCGGAACAGTGGAATCTATTCAAAATATCACGGCGGAACATTTATATACCTGCTACAACACTTTCTATCACCCGTCCAATATGGTCTTATTCATAGTCGGTAATGTCGACCCAGAGCAAATGATGGAATTGGTAAAAGAAGACCAAGCACAGAAAACGTTTGAAGAGCCGACAGAAATCAAACGAATTTATCCAGATGAACCGAAAGAAGTTGCAATAAAAGAGCGTGTGCTGGAAATGAGCGTCCAGAAACCGAAAGTCTTTTACGGCATCAAACCAGAGAAGGTAGATATGATTGGGACTGATATGTTCAAGCATGAATTAGCTGCTCAATTAGCCTATGAATTGCTGTTTGGACGTACCTCTGATTTTTATCACCATGCCTACGAAAACGATTGGATCGATGAATCCTATTCTTTTGATTATTCACTGGAAAATGGATTTGGCTATGCCTTGATCGGCTCTGATACCCATAAGCCGGAAATCTTGATAAAGGAAATCAAGCAGACGCTTCAAAAAGCGGTCGAAAAATGGCCATTTGGACAGGAAGATCTTGATCGAGTACGTCGCAAAAAAATCGGCTTTTTCTTGAGAGCATTAAATTCTCCGGAATACATTGCAAACCAATTTACTCATTACGCTTTTAACGAAATGAATTTATTTGATGTGGTTCCTGTACTAGAAGGGCTCGAAGTAGCTGATCTCCAAAACGCTTTCGCATTGGTCAGCCATGAATCCCAGCATTCCGTCTTTACGATTATGCCTACGAAAAAGGACGCCTAGTGAAACGGTTTGCTGTTTTACTCGGAGCATCCGGTGAAATTGGCGAAAGCATTGCATTTCAATTGGCGGAAAATGGATGGTCTCTCTATTTGCATTGGAACAGTAATCCGGTAGATGTGCTGGCGCAACAGTTGGTGGGAAAATATCCTGAACAAGAATTTATCACTGTACAGGCAAATTTTGCTGACCAAACAGGAGCGCAGCAGCTTGCTGGAAATGTCTATGACGCCAGCTGCGTCATTGTCGCCAGCGGGCAATCGTTGGTCAAGATGCTAATTGATACTACAGAAGAGGATATGGAAGCATTGTGGCGGGTTCATGTGAAAAATCCGATTTCGGCAATTCGAATGATTTCTCCATTTTTCCACCGCTATGCCAAATCGTATATCGTTTTCATTTCTTCTATCTGGGGAGAAACTGGTGCTTCGATGGAAACGATGTATTCAGCCGTAAAAGGGGCACAGCTTGCTTTTGTTAAAGCCTATGCAAAGGAAATGGCAGCGTCTGGCACCCGTGTCAACGCTATCGCACCCGGTTTTATCAAAACAAAAATGAATGTTTCCCTTACAGCAAAAGAACTTCAGGAAATTGAAGAAGAGATTCCACTCGGACTTGGTGCTCCTCAGGATATAGCGGATGCTGTTGATTTTCTTGTAGGCGGCAAAGCGGATTATATGACAGGGCAAACACTGCGCATCAATGGCGGATGGCTGATGTGAGGGCGTTTAGCTACTTTTCATGAAACTATATGCCCTTTTCCAATGGAGTCAAATCAGCTATCCTATTAACTAAAGATCTCTTTGGAGAAAGGTTGGATATTGCATGAAAGAATGGTATTTCGAATACGAAATTCAAGTCAACCGTCCTGGTCTGCTTGGCGATATCGCTTCTCTCTTGGGAATGCTGCGGGTTAATATCGTGACGATCAATGGTGTGGACCAGGGGCGTCGCGGAATGCTGCTACGCGCAGAACACGATGTCCAACTAGCGCGTTTTGAACAGATCCTGTCAACTATCGAAACCATTGCTGTGACAAAGTTCCGGGAACCGAAGCTGCGCGATATTCTGGCAGTACGGCACGGCAGGTATATTCAGCGGGACGCTGATGACCGAAAAACATTCCGTTTTGTGCGCGATGAATTGGGATTACTAGTGGATTTTATGGCTGAAATTTTTAAACAGGAAGGCCATAAACTGGTAGGCTTAAGAGGCATGCCCCGCGTCGGGAAAACCGAATCGATCGTGGCGGCGAGTGTTAGTGCCAATAAAAAATGGATTTTCTTGTCCTCGACGATGATCAAGCAGACCGTTCGCAACCAGCTGATGGGCGATGAGCATAACGCTAACAATATTTTCATCTTAGATGGCATAGTGACACGCCGGTCGGCCGATGAGCGCCATATGCAGTTGGTGCGAGAAATGATGCGCATGCCGACGATTAAAGTGGTGGAGCATCCCGATAAATTTGTTGAGCAATCAGAATACAGCATCGACGATTTTGATTATATTATTGAACTGCGCCATCATCCGGAAGAGAAAATCACCTATGAAGTGTTGGAGAAAAACACATTTATGGACGAAAAATCACAAGGAGATATGTTTGGGGACGGATTCAACTTCTAAGTAGGCAGGTGATCGTTTTGAGTGAGTTGGGTACTCAGCTGAAAGAGGCCAGAATCGCCAAAGGATATAGTTTGGAAGATTTACAGGACTTGACTAAAATACAGAAGCGTTATTTAGCTGGAATAGAAGATGGCAATCACAGCATGATGCCGGGTGCATTCTATGTGCGTGCTTTTATCAAGCAATATGCAGCAGCAGTCGGATTGAACGGGGAAGAATTGCTAGAACAGCACAAATTAGAAATGCCGGTCAACGAACCGGTTGCTCGGTCGCCTATGCCAAGCGCGCTTGCTTCCCGGAATCGCTCGGTGAACAGAACAGCTTCGAGTGAAGCGTATGCCGAATTCATGCCCAAATTTTTGGTTGCGTTGTTTATCGTCCTGATTCTTGCAGTAGTTTGGTATTTCTACAGTGCCTCGACCAATAGTGGCTCGCCAAATCTTCCGGAGGATGAAGGCGATGGAATTTCTTATGAGGAATCCGCTCCTGCTGCGCCGGAAGAACCGGAAGAAAAAGCGTCCGAAGAACCGGTTGAAGAGCCAGCAGCAGAACCTGCCGGGCCAGAGTCCGTGCTTGCTGTCGAAGAAACCCAAGGCGAGACTACGACTTACTCATGGCAAGGTCCGGCTGACCGCCAGCTTGAAATAGCCGCGAATGGTCCATCCTGGATTGCGGCTACTGACGAGAACCAAGAAGAGCTAACATCTGGAGCGCGTGTTATGCAAGCCGAGGAGACGGAGACAATTGATTTGTCGGAAGTGGATTTTGTCCGGTTGCGCATTGGCGACTATTCAAACGTAGATTTAACTTTGAACGGTGAGCCGATTGAGTATGAACAGCAACTTCAACCCCAAAATGTCGTTATTCAATTTACAAACTCCGAATAGCCATCTTTGGATGGCTATTTTTTATGAAAGTTCGAAAGGAGAAACAGCAATGAACATACCAAATCAGATTACCATCTCGAGAATTTTATTGATTCCAGTATTTATGGTGATCATGCTGGCTGGTTTTGATTGGGGTACCATGACGCTTTTTGGAGCTTCTTTGCCCGTCACTCATTTTGTCGGAGGACTTATCTTTATCTTTGCATCATTAACGGATTGGGTGGACGGCTTTTATGCCCGGAAATACAATTTGGTTACAACTTTCGGGAAGTTTTTGGATCCTTTAGCTGATAAGCTTTTGGTATCAGCTGCTTTAATCATTTTAGTGGAATTGGGATTTGCAGCTTCTTGGATTGTCATCATCATCATCAGTCGTGAGTTTGCGGTCACGGGATTGCGTTTAGTACTTGCGGGCGAAGGTGAAGTGGTTGCTGCAGGAGGGTTAGGGAAAATTAAAACGACAGCTCAGATTTTGGCAATATCCGCGTTGCTGCTGCATGATACCATTTTCATACTAGTCGGCTTGCCATTCGGTGACATCATGCTTTATATCGCCTTGATTTTCACGATCTGGTCAGGATGGGATTATTTTTATGCCAACCGTCGTGCATTAATGACTTCAAAATGAGCTTACACAAAGGGGATTGAACAGATGAATGCAGAGGTTATTGCAGTAGGTTCGGAATTGTTATTGGGTCAGATTACCAATACAAATGCTCGTTTTCTGTCTAATCATTTAGCAGAACTCGGCATTAATGTTTATTATCACACGGTTGTGGGCGATAACCCCGACCGTTTGGAGGATGCAATAAAAATTGCGGAAAACCGTGCTGATCTCATTTTATTTACCGGAGGACTGGGTCCGACCAAAGATGATTTGACAAAAGAATCAATTGCTGGGCATCTGAACACAACACTTGAGATGAATGAGGAAGCCTTGGATTCCATTGTGGCGTACTTTGAGCGTGCAGGGCGTCCGATGACTGAAAATAATAAAAAGCAGGCATTGGTGCTGAAAGACAGCGATATTCTCGTTAACTATAACGGCATGGCACCGGGCATGATGTACAAAAAAGCTGAGTGTGTTTACATACTGTTGCCGGGTCCACCAAAAGAAATGGAGCCGATGTTCCAATTTGAGGCGAAGCCAAAACTGGCACATTTGTTGAATAAAGAAGATGTCATCTTGTCGCATGTATTGCGCTTTTACGGAATCGGCGAAGCTGAACTTGAAGATCGCTTGCATCATATTCTTGACAAGCAGTCTAACCCAACTATCGCACCGCTAGCAGCTGACGGAGAAGTAACTTTACGCATCACTGCAAAAACCAATACTACAGAAGAAGCATGGCAATTAATCAATGGTGCAAAAGATGAAATTTTAGATTTGGTGGGTCAGTATCTCTATGGCTATGACAACGACTCACTTGCTTCTAAATCGATTGAGCTATTAAAGAAACAAGACAAAACAATCTCAGCAGCAGAAAGTTTGACTGCTGGCCTTTTTCAATCCGAATTGGCTTCTGTCTCTGGAGCAAGCGCTGTTCTAGCGGGTGGGGTTATCACGTACAATGAAGAAATGAAGGTACATCAGCTCGGACTATCTGCTGAATTGCTGGCTGAATATGGAGTTGTTAGCGAACAAACTGCATTGGCGATGGCTGAAGCTGTACGAGACAAATTCAAGACTGATATCAGTGTTTCGCTGACAGGAGCAGCTGGTCCCGATGGTCATGGTGACCAGCCGGCAGGTACTATTTGGATTGGTATCGCTACCGAGCGGGGAACCCAATCCTATCGTCTTCAACTGTCTGGCATGCGTAATACGAATCGCTTGCGTGCAGTAAAACTGGCATTGCATTATGTGATTCGAACATTAACTGAAGAAGACGCACGCAAAATTTAATTTTGCGTGTTTTTCTTTACTTAAAAATGGGGAATGACCTATATAGAGACTACAAAATTGAAATTCCAAAGCATTAAAGCGAATAAACGTTCGCTTTTTTCTTGTAAATTTCTCAATAAGCTAGTATACTAGAAACAGATAGAAAATTAGTTTTCATTTAGAGGAGGATTTCTTTTGAGCGATCGTAAAGCAGCATTAGACATGGCGTTAAAACAAATAGAAAAACAATTCGGTAAAGGTTCTGTCATGAAATTGGGGGAAAAAACCGACCGTAATATATCATCCGTTTCAAGTGGTTCGTTGGCATTGGATACAGCGTTGGGAATAGGCGGTTATCCGCGGGGACGTGTAATTGAAGTTTACGGCCCTGAAAGCTCAGGTAAAACAACAGTCTCTCTTCATGCAATTGCAGAAGTACAGGCCATAGGAGGAACAGCCGCATTCATCGATGCAGAGCATGCATTGGATCCGGTTTATGCAAAAAACCTTGGCGTCAATATCGATGAATTGCTTCTGTCTCAGCCAGATACTGGCGAGCAGGCTTTGGAAATCACTGAAGCGCTTGTCCGAAGCGGAGCAGTCGATATCGTAGTTGTCGACTCAGTGGCTGCATTAGTACCAAAAGCTGAGATCGAAGGCGAAATGGGCGATTCCCATATGGGATTACAGGCACGCTTGATGTCACAGGCTCTTCGAAAATTGTCAGGGATTATCAACAAATCGAATACTATTGTTATTTTCATTAACCAAATCCGCGAAAAAATCGGTGTTATGTTTGGGAATCCAGAAACAACTCCTGGCGGCCGTGCGTTGAAATTCTATTCATCTGTCCGTCTAGAAGTACGCCGTGCAGAAGCATTGAAATCCGGCACTGAAATTATTGGCAACAGAACGAAGATCAAAATTGTAAAAAACAAAGTGGCTCCACCGTTCCGTACAGCTGAAGTTGACATCATGTACGGAAAAGGAATTTCCCGTGAAGGTGAAATCGTGGATATCGGTTCTGAACTGGAAATCATCCAAAAGAGCGGTTCTTGGTATTCATATAATGACGAACGTATTGGTCAAGGCCGTGAAAACGTCAAGCAGTTCCTTTTGAAAAATCCAGAAGTTCGCAATGAAATTGCTGGAAAAATCCGTGAATCTTACGGGATGACCGCAGCTTCCTATACGATTGCTGGCAATAAAGAAGAACCTGAAGATTTCAATCTATTGCTTGACGAAGATGACGAATAAGATCACTGTCACAATAATTCGGAAAAGTCGCTGAGCTTATGCTTAGCGGCTTTTCTACTACGCTGAAAGTAAGGAGTAGGGAATAAGGGATGGATGACAAACACTTTGCTCGCTGTTTTCAATAAGACTCTCTGGCTGTGCGACTGGAGACATGTCGCTTCGCCAAAGCGCCTGATGCCCATCGAGTCTAGACGATCGCTTCCGCTTTTCCTGATGTCTAGCTGCAGCGATCAGCCTCTCGGGGTCATAAGACTCTCTGGCTGTGCGACTGAAGACATGCCGCTTTGTCAGATTGTCTTACACCAGTCGGAGCTATGTGGCCGCTTCCGCTTTTCCTGGGTTGACACGACATAAGTCCATCTATACAATTAAAATTGTATAATTTACTAATTTTTAAATTGTTTTAGTGAAAGAAATTTTCATTATTCTTCTTTAAAATGAAAAAAATCAATAGCAAGAGGAGGTGTCCGAATGGGTATTAATGAGTTCATCTTCGCTTTGCTTGGTATCATCGTCGGTGTAGTTGTTGGTTATTTTGCATTGAAAAAAGCAAACGATTCCAATATTGCAGGCGCTAAAAACTCTGCGAAGCAAATAGTCGAAGATGCGAAACGTGAAGCTGAAGCGCTGAAAAAAGAAGCCTTATTGGAAGCGAAAGACGAAAATCATAAATTGCGTACTGAAACAGAATCTGATATTCGGGAACGCCGATCTGAACTACAAAGACAAGAAAATCGGTTGTTGCAGAGAGAAGAAAATTTGGATCGCAAGGATGATGCATTAAACAAAAGAGAAGCGGGTCTGGAACGTAAAGACGAAGCACTCGCAGAAAAACAACAGCATATTGAGCAGATGGAGAGCAAAGCCGAGGAGTTCGTTCGACAGCAGCAATCTGAAATGGAACGTATTTCATCTTTGACACGCGAAGAAGCGAAATCGATCATCTTACAAGATGTTGAAAAAGAACTTTCGACAGACATTTCTGTAATGATGAAAGAATCTGAAGCTCGTGCCAAAGAAGAATCGGACAAAAAAGCAAAAAACATTTTGTCATTGGCCATGCAGCGATTTGCAGCAGACCATGTGGCTGAAACTACTGTATCAGTAGTTAACTTGCCAAACGACGAAATGAAAGGACGTATTATTGGGCGTGAAGGACGTAATATCCGAACGCTTGAAACCTTAACGGGAATCGATTTAATCATCGATGATACGCCAGAAGCTGTTATTCTATCAGGGTTCGATCCGATTCGCCGTGAAACAGCGCGATTGGCCCTTGAAAAACTGGTATCAGATGGCCGTATCCATCCTGCGCGCATCGAAGAAATGGTTGAGAAGTCAAGGCGTGAAGTAGATGAGCAAATTCGTGAAATTGGTGAACAAACCACGTTTGACGTAGGTGTGCACAACTTGCATCCTGACTTGATCAAGATTCTTGGGCGCCTTCGCTACCGTACAAGCTACGGACAAAATGTACTGAAGCATTCTGTGGAAGTGGCATTCTTGTCAGGCTTGATGGCAGCAGAACTTGGAGAAGACGTTACACTCGCTCGTCGTGCTGGTCTTCTACACGACATCGGCAAAGCAATCGATCACGAAGTAGAAGGCAGCCACGTAGAAATCGGCGTGGAACTCGGAACTAAGTACAAAGAACATCCGGTGGTTATTAACAGTATTGCTTCTCACCACGGTGACACAGAAGCGACTTCCATCATTTCGGTCATTGTGGCAGCAGCAGATGCATTATCTGCCGCCCGCCCAGGTGCAAGAAGCGAAACACTGGAAAATTACATCCGCCGTTTAGAAAAACTAGAAGAAATTTCTGAATCGTATGAAGGCGTTGAGAAATCATTCGCTATTCAAGCGGGACGCGAAATTCGTATCATGGTTCGCCCTGAACAAATCGATGACATGACGGCACATCGTCTGGCTCGTGACATCCGGAAACGGATTGAAGAAGAGTTGGATTATCCAGGTCATATCAAAGTAACGGTTATTAGAGAAACTAGAGCAGTTGAATACGCAAAATAATAAGGGTGAGGCTTCGATGAATGTCTATTCAAAGAAGCCTTTTTCTTATGGAAAAAGGTGAGTTTGTGAAAATTTTATTTATTGGAGATATTGTAGGATCAATCGGAAGAGATGCACTTGAATCGTATTTGCCGAGACTGAAAAGAAAATATTCGCCGGATGTCATCATCGCCAATGGAGAGAACGCAGCAGCAGGACGTGGCATCACCAAAGCCATTTACCAGGATCTTTTGTTTATGGGAGTAGACATGGTAACGATGGGCAATCATACATGGGATCAAAAAGAAATTTTTGATTTTATTGATGAAGTCGATTACTTGATCCGTCCAGCAAATTTCTCAGACGATGCTCCAGGACGCGGCATGGCGACTGTCACAAAAAATGGCCAGACTTTATCGGTCATTAATCTACATGGCCGTGTGTTCTTACCACCGCATGAAGATCCATTCCAAAAAGCGGATGAGCTAGTGGCTGAAGCTAAAGCCATTTCACCGCTCGTATTTGTGGATTTCCACGCAGAAGCAACAAGTGAAAAAATCGCGATGGGTTGGCATTTAGATGGCCGCGCTTCGGTTGTTGCTGGTACCCATACCCATGTTCAAACTGCCGATGCACGCATTTTGCCGAACGGCACTGCCTATATCTCAGACGTTGGGATGACGGGACCGTATGATGAAATTTTGGGCATGAATAAAGAGGCTGTGCTTTATCGTTTCAAAACGAACATGCCAACACGTTTTGAAGTGCCAAAGCGTGGACGTTCAGTAGTTAGCGGATTTTTCACAGAAATTGACGACCAAACCGGTAAAGCGACAAGCTTTGAGCGCGTATATATCAATGAGGATTATCCATTCCTGGGCTAAACTTTCAACTTCTTGACGAAACTCCGACAATTCAAGCAGACACCTTGAAGTACGTGCCTGGTTTTCAGTATAATAAGGTAGCGTTTAAAACGAATTTCGTCGCGAACGAGAACCCGCGACACGTTAAAAATTCTATAAATCGATTAAACTGCTAGCAACAGGTATAAACCTTGTTCGACGTACTCATATATCTTGTTAGGTTTTGCGCCTAAAAATAAAGTGAATGACTGAAACTAAAACATGGTCGTTGAACGATGAAGTTATAGAAGTCGTATCAGGCCAAGAAATGGGTGTCTAAAAATGACGTATACAAAACAAGAAATCGTCGCAAAAGCGCGCGAAGTAGCAGATATGATCGCAGCAACAGAAGAAGTAGATTTCTTTAAGCGTGCGGAAGCACAAATTAACGAAAATCAGCAAATCCGCGAAAAAATTGCCAGTCTGAAAAGCCTACAGAAACAAGCCGTTAACTTCCAGGCATACGGAAAAGAACGAGCATTGACTTTGATTGAAGGAAAGATCGCCAAAATCGAAGAAGAAATCGACGCTGTGCCGATTGTTCAGGAATTCAAGCAATCCCAGAGCGACGTCAATTCTTTATTGCAGATGGTGTCAACAGCTATCTCTAATCAAGTAACGAATAATATCATCACCGAAACAGGCGGCGACCTGCTACGTGGCGAGACCGGATCAAAAGTCCGCAACGACAAACCAGGAAGCTGCGGGTAACTAGAAAAGCGTAGGTGCCCGTTTAGTCCCGACAGGCTTAAGGCGGACCGGGCATGTGGCGTGTTTGTGCCACTTGACCGGTCTGACTTAAGACCCCGAGGGACTGGGCATCGGAGCTAGACAAGAAAAGTGTAGGTGCCCGTTTAGTCCCGACAGGCTTAAGGCGGACCGGGCATGTGGCGTGTTTGTGCCACTTGACCGGTCTGACTTAAGACCCCGAGGGACTGGGCATCGGAGCTAGACAAGAAAAGCGTAGGTGCCCGTTTAGTCCCGACAGGCTTAAGGCGGACCGGGCATGTGGCGTGTTTGTGCCACTTGACCGGTCTGACTTAAGACCCCGAGGGACTGGGCATCGGAGCTAGACAAGAAAAGTGTAGGTGCCCGTTTAGTCCCGACAGGCTTAAGGCGGACAGGGCATGTGGCGTGTTTGTGCCACTTGACCGGTCTGACTTAAGACCCCGAGGGACTAGGCATCGGAGCTAGACAAGAAAAGCGGAAACGATCGTTTAACTCCGACGGCATAAGACGATCCGGCCCATAAAGCTAAATGCAAGCTCGAATTGAAAAGTATTTAAAGAAGTAAACTGAAAGAGCCAAAGCTCTTTCAGTTTTTTCTTTTATGCCTTAGTTTTTGGTACAATAAAGAAACGACAATCGATTTGAAAGAGGTTTTAACATGGCACTGACACCGATGATGCAACAATATTTTCAAGTGAAATCTGAATACTTGGATGCTTTTTTATTTTTCCGTTTGGGCGATTTTTATGAGTTGTTCTACGACGACGCGATTAACGCTTCGCAAATACTAGAAATTACGTTAACAAGCCGTGGCGGAACTGGGGATGACCGGATTCCGATGTGTGGAGTTCCTCATCATGCGGCGAAAAACTATATCGATCAATTAATTTTAAAAGGCCATAAAGTTGCCATTTGTGAACAAGTAGAAGATCCGAAACTGACAAAAGGCGTTGTTAAGCGTGAAGTTGTCCGGTTGATTACACCAGGTACCCATACAGAAGGAAAAAACGTTGATTCCAAATCGAACGTCTTTTTAGCTGCAGCTGATGAACTAGCTGATGGATTTGGTTTATCCTACGTCGATATCAGCACAGGCGAAGCAACAGCTACATACATAATGGGGACGGAAAAAGCTTTGTTGCAGGAGTTGCAGTCTTTGAATATTCGCGAGCTGGTCGTTTCAGAGCAATTATTTGTTCTGCTAACTGAAGAAGAACAGGGGTTGGTGTTATCCATTGAGACGATGGAAAATGCCTATCCGTTATCACCAGAACAAGTCGCCGACTGTCCGGAAGATCTGCGGATGAGCAGTCACCGGTTACTAACGTACATTTCCCGAACACAAAAACAATCACTCGATCATATCCAAGCTTTTTCCTATAAAGAAAACAATCAATTATTAAGTATCGATTTTCATTCAAAGCGCAATTTGGAATTATTGCAATCGATTCGTGGCAGTGAAACGAAAGGGACCTTGCTCTGGCTACTGGACGAAACCACGACGGCGATGGGTAGCCGAAAGCTAAAACAATGGGTGCATCAGCCGTTAGCAAACAAAAGGATGATTGAAGAACGTCAGCAAATGGTGGCAGCATTGATTGACCAGTATTTCGTGCGTGTAGAGCTCCAGGGGCTATTAAAAGAAGTTTATGACCTAGAACGCCTATCCGGTCGAATTGCCTTTGGTAGTGCCAGTGGACGTGATTTAGCGCAACTCAGAAGTTCTCTTGAGAAAGTTCCTGTGCTAATTGAAGAGTTGGCGAATTCCGGTAATCCGGCATTGCAGGAATTTAGTGACAAGTTAGACCGCTGCATAGAGGTTTGTGAATTGTTGCAAGCGATTAGCGAAAGTCCGCCATTGTCTTCGAAAGAAGGCGGCGTTATTCGAGACGGCTTTCATCAGCAACTTGATGAATACCGAGATGCTTCGCGTAACGGTAAAGACTGGATTGCAGCGCTTGAACAAAGAGAACGCAAATTAACTGGCATTAAATCTTTGAAAATTGGCTATAACCGCATTTTCGGCTATTATATTGAAATTTCTAAAGCCAATATGCATTTAGCTGATTTAGAACGGTATGATCGCAAACAAACGCTAGCTAACGCAGAACGCTATACGACTCATGAGCTGAAAGAAAAAGAAGCGTTAATCTTAACCGCTGAAGAAGAAAGTTTGTCACTTGAATATGAGTTGTTTGTGGCGATCCGAGATGAAGTTAAACAATACATTTCACGTATTCAGCGTCTTGCTTCTTCTCTCAGTGGACTGGATGTCTTTTTGAGTTTTGCTAATGTGGCAGAAAAATACCGTTTCGTCAAACCTGAGTTTAATGATTCTACGGAGATATCGATTATTGAAGGACGCCATCCGGTTGTGGAAAAAATGCTCAATAAGCAACATTATGTGCCGAATGACTGTGTTCTTGCAGAAGATAAAAACATGCTGTTGATTACAGGGCCGAACATGTCGGGTAAAAGTACGTATATGCGGCAAGTGGCGTTGACGATCGTGCTTGCGCAAATTGGCAGTTACGTTCCTGCTGAATCCGCGAATTTACCAATAGTCGATCAGATTTTCACGCGTATTGGAGCGGCTGATGACTTAGTATCTGGACAAAGCACCTTTATGGTCGAGATGCTCGAGTCGCAATACGCCATAACGCATGCGACAAAAAACAGCTTATTACTGTTTGATGAAATTGGTCGCGGTACATCAACTTACGATGGCATGGCATTAGCCCAATCGATGATTGAATACATTCACAGAGAGATTGGCGCAAATACACTATTCTCTACGCATTACCACGAGTTGACGGCGTTGGAAAATTCGCTGGACAAACTTCATAATGTCCATGTAGCAGCAATGGAGCAATCGGGCAAAGTAGTGTTTCTTCATAAAGTGAAAAAAGGGCCAGCAGACAAAAGTTACGGGATTCATGTCGCTGAACTGGCAAATTTGCCAGAACCAATCCTTGCCCGTGCACGTGAATTGCTAAAAACCTTTGAAGAAGATAAAAAGAAGCAGCCCAAAACAATCGAACAATTATCATTTTTTGATGATGCAGATACAGAAAAAGACGAAATTTTACAGACTATTAAGGACGTTCAAGTATCCGCAATGACACCTCTGCAAGCCTTGCAGATACTTAACGATTTGCAACAAAAGTTAACTACTAAGGAGTGAGCGAATGGGCATCATTCGATTGATGGACGAACCTCTATCTAATAAAATATCCGCGGGTGAAGTAGTCGAACGGCCGACTTCGGTCGTTAAGGAATTAGTGGAAAATGCCATCGATGCTGGAAGTACAGCCATCGAAGTGTTACTCGTCGAAGCGGGGCTAACCTCCATCCAAATCATTGATAACGGTGAGGGTATGGATGCCGATGACGCGTTGTTGTCATTTTCTAGGCATGCCACGAGTAAAATTGCCAACGAACATGATTTATTCCGGATTCGGACGCTTGGGTTTCGCGGTGAAGCACTGGCGAGTATCGCTTCGGTTTCTAAAGTGACTTTGCATACATCAAATGGTGCAAGCGGAACTTTTGTGAAAATGGAAGGCGGACGTTTAACCGAGCAACGTGCGGGGTCTCTTAGAAAAGGAACGGATATTAAAATCGATCAATTATTCTTTAATACGCCTGCGCGTTTAAAATACATGAAAACATTGCAGACAGAACTTGGTCATACCATCGATTTGCTGAACCGCTTTGCGCTGAGCTATCCGGGTATTGCTTTTAAACTGATGCATGACGGCAGAGTTATTCTGCAAACCTCAGGCAGTGGAGAAATCAAGCGTGTGTTAGCCGACATTTACGGCGTCGCGATTGCTAAGAAAATGATTCCGTTTGAAGGACAGTCACATGACTATAAAGTATCAGGCTACGCGTCGCTTCCTGAAATCACCCGTGCCAATAAAAACTATATTTCATTGTTCGTAAACGGACGCTGGGTTAAACATTACGCTATTGCCAATACGGTTCATAAGGCTTACCATACTTTCTTGCCGCTCGAGCGGCAGCCGATTGTCGTATTAAATATTGAAGGGGACCCTTATTTGACAGATGTCAATGTCCATCCATCTAAACAACAAATCCGTTTGAGCAAAGAAAAAGAATTGATGGAATTGATCCATGAAACGATTCGACGCACGATTAGTTCAGTTGCGCGTGCACCGATTATTGATAAACCAAAACCGGTCAAACAATCGCCGACTAAGCAATTGGATCTGTGGAAAAGCTCGTTTACAGTTCAAGAACCAAAGCAATTACCAGCACAAGAATGGTCAGAGCTACCTGTTGAAAAAGAAACAGTATTTGTTCAACAACAAGAAAAACCACTTCAAGAAGAAATCGCTTTTGTTGAAGAACTGCCGCCACTGGCAGAACACGAGGAAAAACAACAAGAAAGTCCTCAATTTCCGGAACTAGAAGTAGTTGGTCAAATTCATGGTACGTATATTGTGGCGCAAAGCAATGATGGCTTTTATTTGATTGATCAACATGCAGCACAAGAACGCATCAAGTACGAATACTTTCGCGAAAAAGTGGGAGATATCGACGGTAACGAACGGCAATCTCTGTTACTGCCGCTGACGTTTCATTACAGCCGTGATGAGGCATTAAGGTTAAAAGATCATTTAGCTGTTTTGGCTGATAGTGGAGTATTTTTAGAAGTATTTGGCGATACTTCATTTATTGTTCGGGAATATCCAACTTGGTTTCCAAAAGGTTTTGAACAGGAAGTTATTGAAGATTTGATCGAACAGATTTTGAACGAGCGGAAAGTGGATATTAAGAAATTACGGGAAGATGCAGCCATTATGATGAGCTGCAAACGATCGATTAAAGCAAACCATTTTCTGCAGAAACACGATATGGAACGATTACTGGCAGATTTGAAACAAGCAGAGCAACCCTTTACTTGTCCGCACGGGCGTCCTGTGATCATCCATTTCAGAACATACGATGTTGAGAAAATGTTCAAGCGTGTAATGAATTAAACGTTGGCGTCTAATTTGCCAGTGTTTCGGGTATAAATAGAGAATAAGTGTATAGTGAGGAAGGGTGTAAACGATGCAGGTAACCAAAGATTACATGAGTGCTTCTGATGGACACGAACTTTTTTATGCGCGTTACGAGCCACCAAGTCCTATTGGGCATATCCATATTATCCATGGGATGGCTGAACATATCGGTCGCTACGAAGAGTTCGCGGAATACCTAGCGTCGCGGGGCTTTGTGGTATCTGCGCACGATCAACGTGGACATGGGAAAACTGCAGAACGTAACGGGATTCAAGGTTACTTTGCAGACGATAAAGGCTTTGAACGAGTGGTCGAAGACGCGCATACAGTCATTACGGAAGTACAGCAGGCGACGGGCAAACTGCCATTGCTCCTATTCGGTCATAGCATGGGATCGTTCGTAGCCCGTCGTTACATGCAATTACACAGTGAAGAAATCAGTCGTGCTGTTTTATCCGGGACGGGTGGAGACCCAGGCATTTCCGGTAAACTTGGAAAGATTGTAGCGATCGCATCGGCAAAATTACAAGGAAAGCAAGAACCCAGCGAAGCGCTCGGAAAATTGACTTTTGGCAATTTCAATAAACCCTTTGCGGAAGAAGGTTCTCCGTATGCTTGGCTGAGCCGAGATAAAGAGGCTGTTGCAAAATATGAAGCGGATCCTTGGTGTGGATTTGAATCGACTAATCAGTTTTACATTGATTTATTTTCAGGGCTTGCAAGACTAAATAAGCCTGCAGAAATCGCCAAGATTCGGAAAGACTTATCGGTTCTGTTCATCAGCGGTTCTATGGACCCTGTCGGAAATAACGGCAAAGGTGTTTTCGCCGCAGCCGAACAATTCAACAAAGCGGGGATGACTCACGTCAAAGTCTATCTGGCAGAACAAGGGCGACATGAATTGCTAAATGAACTCAATTATAAAGACTATTTTGAGTTGATAGGAGATTGGATGTGCGGAAATGATTGATGTGGTGGCCGTTGTTGGACCTACAGCATCTGGGAAGACCGCGCTGAGCCTTGAATTAGCCAAGCGGCTAAACGGAGAAATCATCAATGGTGACTCGGTGCAAATCTACCGGGATATGACGATTGGGACAGCGAAAATTTTACCAGAAGAAATGGCAGAAATTCCTCATCACCTCCTGGATATTAAAGAGCCGGACGAGAGTTTTTCGGTAGCTGAATACCAACTATTGGTGCGGGAGAAAATTGCTGAAATTCGCTCGCGCGGCAAGCTACCGATTATCGTCGGTGGGACAGGACTTTATGTGCAGGCTGTGCTATTTGATTACCGGTTTTCAGAAGAGCCTGTTAATCAACAGCTACGAGACGATTTGAATAAGGAACTAGAACAAACTGGTCCCGAACAGATGTATGCAAAATTGTTGAAGTTGGATCCACAGTCAGACATTCATCCAAACAACACGCGCCGTGTTGTGAGGGCGGTTGAAATTTTGATGAGTGGCCAGCAAAAAGGAGACCGTAATTTAGCGTTGTCGCCAATGTACAACGAAGTGATTATCGGTTTAGACATGCCAAGAGACATCCTATATGAACGCATTAATCAGCGAGTGGATACGATGCTTCAGCGTGGCTTGGTCGAAGAAGTTCAGGCCTTACGGCAAAGAGGCATACGCGACGTTCAGTCAATCCAAGCCATTGGCTACAGAGAAATCTACGCTTATCTAGATGAGCAGGAAAGTTTTGAAAGAGCAATCGAAAAGCTAAAGCAAAACTCACGCAAATACGCTAAAAGACAGTTTACTTATTTTAAAAATAAACTACCGATTTTCTGGATCGATGCACTGGGCGATCGCGAAAAAAATCTCCATGAAATAACGGCGCTTATGCAGGAAAATGACAGAAACTGTCGAATTGATAAACTGATGGCAAATCAAACACAAGTAGAGAGATAGGGGGATCTATATGAAACCGGTCAATATTCAGGATGTCTATTTAAATCAGCTTCGTAAAAATAATATTTATGTTACTGTCTTTTTACTTAACGGTTTCCAATTAAAAGGAACTATTAAATCTTATGACAATTTTACGGTGTTGGTAGAAACTGAAGGCAAGCAGCAATTAATCTACAAGCATGCGATCTCAACATTTTCTCCGTCAAAACCTGTAGCGATTGAGCACGAAGAATAAACGGATACCGGACTGCAGATGTAGTCCGGTTTTTTTGACTGAGTAGATGGGACAAACACGGGCGCTTGCGCTTTTCTGATTGTCCAGCTCCAGCGCCCAGATTCTAGGGTCATAAGTCAACCCAGCTGCATGGCAAAGAGCGCCACACTGCTGGTCTGTCTTATGCCCGTCGAATCTACACGGGCGCTTGCGCTTTTCTAGTTGACAGTTGGCTTTTAGGAGTATAGCATTTTTAGATGAATAGGATTTAAATTCAGGAGGCGTACCCATGAGAACGATTACAGCAGATAAATTGCAACAACAAGTAGAAGCTGGAGAAAACTTGAATATCATCGACGTTCGCGAGGCAGATGAGGTGGTTGCAGGTATGATTCCTGGAGCTAAACACATCCCTCTTGGTGAAGTGGAAGAACGCATTGGGGAACTGGATGCCGACAAAGAATACTACATGGTATGCCGTGCGGGTCGCCGTAGTGAAATGGCCTGCGGCATCCTAGAGTCAAGTGACTTCAATACCGTCAATGTCGAAGGCGGCATGACTTCATGGAACGGTGAAACAATTGCATAAGCAAAAAACAGGCCATCCGGTATTTCTACCGGATGGCCTGTTTTTATAATATCTGGATTTTACGTGCCGGTAATCGCCATTTAAACGTATAGGACAAGATTCGCAAAATCGTAATCAGTACGAATAGTGAATATAGCATGAGATCGGAGCCCACCAAATCAAAACTAATGAACAATCCGGCCAAGGCTGCCCAGACAGCGTAAATCTCTGATTTCAAGACAAGCGGCTTTCGTCCAGCCAATAGGTCGCGCACAATTCCCCCACCTGAGCCTGTTAATACCGCAGCCACAATAACGGCAAAGAGCGGCAATTCCAATTCGACAGCGTATATAGCACCTTGGACGGCAAATGCCGACAAACCAATGGCATCAAAAAAATAGCCCCAGCGATTCCAATGTCCAAGCAATTTATGTGGAAATAAAAATACAACCGTAATCGATATGAGGGCAAGTTGGAACATGAATTCCTGCTCCCACAGCGCCGAAACAGGCACTCCAATCAATAAATTTCGGATGGCGCCGCCGCCAAAAGCAGTGACAACGCCGAGAAGGTACACGCCAAAAATATCGTATTCTTCTTCCATGGCGATAATGGCGCCGGACACTGCAAAAGCAATTGTACCAATGGCGCTCAGTACTTCCCAAGCCATAAGCCTATTCCCCCTTAACATGCAACTCTATGAATTGTATCAGAATTTGACGCTATTTCAAGTCATGCCGCATAATAGGGAGTGAAGTACAAGAGAATGGAGAATTGCATGTTTACTACGATTAAAACCATAGAAAGAACTATCCAAGCGCAGCTGCAGCTAGCTGATGAAATTGCATATGTAAATCAGAAGAAAGTGTTAGATGCGTTTCAAAGCCAACGGGTCAGTGACCACCATTTTAATCCATCGACCGGCTATGGTTACGACGACGAAGGGAGAGATACGCTTGAATGTGTATATGCTGACGTTTTTAAAGCCGAGGCCGCACTCGTTCGTCCACAAATTATCTCTGGAACCCACGCCATCACCATCTCCCTGTTTGGTGTACTGCGCCCTGGGGATGAATTGCTGTATCTTACAGGGAAGCCGTATGATACGTTGGACTCTATCGTTTCGGGTGGGGACAAAGATACCGGATCACTGAAGGATTTCGGTATTAGCTACCAGCATACAGCATTAAATGCTGACAATAAAATCGATTGGTCAGCAGCTGAAAAAGCAATCAGTAACAAAACAAAAGTAATTGCTATTCAACGCTCAAGAGGCTACGATACGCGCCCCTCCTTTACCATAGAAGAAATTGGGGAGATGGTTGCGAAGATCCGCTATCTGAAACCGGAGACCATCATTTTTGTGGACAATTGCTATGGCGAGTTTGTAGAGAGACAGGAGCCGATTGAAGTCGGGGCAGATTTGATTGCGGGTTCTCTTATAAAAAATCCTGGCGGTGGACTGGCTAAAATCGGTGGCTATATAGCTGGCAGAAAAGAATTAATCGAAAAATGCGGTTACCGTATGACATCACCGGGTATAGGAAGAGAAGCTGGGGCTTCTCTCAATGCACTGCCTGATATGTACCAGGGATTTTTCATGGCTCCTCATATTGTCTCTCAAGCATTAAAAGGAGCAATTTTTACTTCGGCACTTCTGGAAGATGCCGGAATGGCAACCACTCCTCATTGGAGTGATCGGCGAACAGATTTGATTCAATCCGTGTCGTTTCAAACAGCTGAGCAAATGATCGCTTTTTGCCAAACCATACAAGCAAGCTCACCGGTTAATGCACAATTCAAGCCGGAACCTGCTTATATGCCTGGTTATGAAGACGACGTCATCATGGCGGCCGGAACATTTGTGCAAGGCTCCAGTATTGAGCTGACAGCTGACGGTCCGATCCGCGCGCCTTATACAGCGTTTGTTCAAGGTGGTCTTACGTATGAGCATGTCAAAATTGCTGTACTAAATTCGGTCGATGCGCTGAAAAAATTAAAATTACTTTAAAGGTTTCCCGCGTACCAAACGTGGGAAACCTTTTTTGTGTCAGAAAACCTAACGCGTTATTGACAAATAACCTAACGTGCTATATGCTGTAAAAGTAGTAATTATTTGAAATGGGTGAAACTTATGACGAACAGGGTGCGACGGACGATGCCGCTTCTTCCAATCAGCATAGTTATGCAGCTGACGGAATTGACTGCGAGACAAATTCGTTATTACGAAGAGCACGATTTGATTAATCCTGCACGTACAGAAGGCAATAAGCGTATGTTTTCGTTGAATGACGTTGATACCCTGCTTGAAATTAAGGATTATCTGGATCAAGGGCTTAACATGGCTGGTATAAAGAAAATATATGACTTAAGAGAGACTCCTGAGAATGAAAAAGCAGAACCCAAAAATCTAAGCGATGCTGAGTTGCGCAAGCTGCTCTACGAAGAGTTGAAACACCAGGCCCGTCCACTTGAAAAAGGCGGCTTTAAATCAGGTGATTTATCCCGTTTCTTCAATTGAAGTGGGCTTACATACAATTATAATAGGAGAGTGAAGCGAACATGGGCAAGTATTCAAAAGAAGACATTCAAAGATTAGTAAAAGAAGAGGACGTTAATTTCATCCGCCTGCAATTTACAGATATTCTTGGGGTCATTAAAAACGTTGAAATACCGACATCCCAGTTGGACAAAGCACTCGATAACAAAATGATGTTTGATGGATCTTCTATCGATGGATTTGTTCGCATCGAAGAATCTGATATGTATTTATTCCCGGATCTTGATACTTGGGTTGTCTTCCCTTGGATTACAGGTAAAGGTAAAGTAGCACGCTTAATCTGTGATATCTACAGTGCAGATGGTACTCCATTTGCTGGGGATCCGCGGACAAACTTAAAACGCGTATTGAAAGAAATGGAAGAGCTTGGATTCACGCATTTCAATCTTGGGCCAGAACCGGAATTCTTCTTGTTCAAACTTGATGAAAGAGGCGAGCCATCTCTTGAATTAAATGACCATGGCGGCTATTTTGACTTGGCACCTATGGACCTTGGCGAAAACTGCCGACGCGATATTGTGCTCGAATTAGAGGAGATGGGCTTTGAAATTGAAGCTTCTCACCATGAAGTAGCACCAGGACAGCACGAAATTGACTTTAAATATGCAGATGCAATCAAAGCATGCGACGATATCCAAACTTTTAAACTAGTTGTTAAGACAATTGCCCGTAAACACGGTCTTCACGCTACATTTATGCCGAAGCCATTATTCGGTGTCAACGGTTCAGGTATGCACATGAACGTTTCCTTGTTTGATGGAGACCGCAATACATTCCTTGACGAAGACGGTGAATTGAAACTAAGTGAAACAGCATACCAATTCCTTGCGGGCATTCTTGAACATGCTGAAGGATTTACAGCTGTAACAAATCCATTAGTAAACTCATACAAACGTCTAGTACCAGGTTACGAAGCACCTTGCTACATTGCCTGGTCTGGTCAAAACAGAAGCCCGTTGATCCGTATTCCGGCATCACGCGGTTTGTCTACACGTGTTGAAGTACGTTCAGTCGATCCAGCAGCAAATCCATATCTAGCAATGGCAGTGCTGCTCGGTGCTGGTCTTGACGGCATCCGTAGAAAACTGACGCCGCCAAAACCAGTAGACCGCAACATCTATGCAATGAACAAAAAAGAGCGCGAAGCAGTCGGCATCAAAGACCTGCCGGGAACATTGTATTCAGCTCTCCAGAAATTGCAGGAAGATGAAGTAATGACTAAAGCGTTAGGCGAACACATTTTAAACAACTTTATCGAAGCGAAAGAAATTGAGTGGGACATGTTCCGCACAAGCGTACACCCGTGGGAACGTGAGCAATACTTGAAAATGTATTAAGTTGAAAACCGTTGGGGCTCTATGGCTCCAACGGTTTTTTCTTTTTTTATAGAAAGGGCCAATTGGCAATTTTTTTTATTTCCCCGATTTTATTTAAAAAGTGCACATATATTCGTCGGATTTTTCGATTAAACATTCTTCTATTTCTGTGAGTTTGTAGCTGTATATGTTTCAGAGCTTGAGTTATTTGGACTTGATTAGGCTGAAAGTTTGGCAGGAATTTTAGGATAAAATGGAGGCACTGAAATGAAAAAAATAATCATCATTGGGACTGTCGTGATGATTGTTTCCTTCCTGACAGGATAAGTTGAGCTAGATTTCAAGTACAAAAGTTCGCATAGGTGAGTGGAATTGGAAGGTGGTGAGAGAAGAAAAAAAGACCGTTTTTTCAGACCTTCTTTCTCTCTTACTTTTTTGATTTGATGGGTATAGTGGTCCCAAATATAATGCCTAAACCCATCCCCATCGCAAGACCGATAGCTAAGTTGTCTATTGCAATCCCAATAGCGGATCCGATGCTTACCCCGAGGGCAATACCAACACCCATATTCGTTTCACGCTTATTATTGTCATTTTTGTTCTTCGGGAGTTTTTTATCACCATTCATAAAATGACCTCCTTATTTCTGAGTCCGTCTTCTATTTTTGGATGAGAAAGCATAAAGACTTAAAAAGATGACTAACGATGCAGGGATTACTGCAGCACCCATGAATCTACCTGCTAATATAAAAAGAAATTGTTCATAATTAATACGGAAGTGAGATGAAAAATTTTCATTAGCCAAGAAATTTCTAAGTTAGTATTGAATATGGGCTAAAATAATTCGGTACTAAAAAAAGTAGTTTAGTGCTAATAGTATGGAATGATGCTGTCTTGTCACTATGGATTACATCGAATGTGGCTTTTGATCGCAGTTGTTGGCGTCATACCAAGGAGACACTCTCTCTTGAAAACGCTGCAGGGTCAATCCCTAATCATACGAATCGTCCTAAAGGATTTCTCGATGAAATTGTATATGGCCACAATGTTTCAAGGCTTGGCTAATTTCCAACTAATCCGTCTTTCTCTTAAGGTAATTTAAAATCACTTCTTCATCAGCTGAAAAAAATTCATCCATTTTATTTATGTTTTTAACAACTGAAATCACCAACTCTTCATGTATTGGTTCTTTGTTGCTTGTGAAATAGCTTGAAATTAAGCTGGTAAAAGTAACGATAATGCCGATACCGATGATCAGTAACAGAACGGCCAGAATGCGGCCAAGAAGAGTAGTGGGTGAGATATCTCCGTAGCCCACTATGGTAATTGGGACGATTGCCCACCTATGTATTGATGTCTAGTTCTACCATGATGACCGGTATAGGAACTAGAAATAAAAGGATGGTTGTGACTATAAGCAATTTATCGAGACCATTCGTCCGGAGAACCTCGTAGATGGGTATAGTGTAACGGGTTCTAACCCCGAACAAACGAATTATGCGGAAGACCCTTACGAATCTGGCTGCCTGGAAAATGGCAATCAACTCAAAGGGATGAGATTTGATATAAGTCCATTTCTGTTTTGAGTGGTTTGATCTTACCGTATAGTCAATCATAAATATTCCCCAGATCACCCAATTTAACAAATTGAATTGTTGGATTGAGGGACGGACAAAACTAGTGAAATAAGGATCAATATAGCCATTTACATTTTGTAAATGAAGGATGCTTTTTTTATTTCAACTCTCCGTTCTTTCATTTTGTCTAGCTGCCAATACAGCTTACACGAATATACATTAGTTCCATATCAATTTTTTAGGTATGAAATTTAAGGGTCTCCAAATTTAAAAGAACAGAGATTAAACCTCTCCTACTAAATCGAAATGAATAGGTTATTGTTTTGCTATAGGCTTGGGTAAGCAAAGAAATGCTTTATGAACGATTTAATTGGAGCAAGATAGAAAGACCAGAACCTAAGCTATGTTAATAAAAGGCTGGATAGATGTCCAAAAACTGCATCTCCAGTAATGTCTTTAAAAAAAGGATAATAGACATCGATAAAACCGATTAAAATATCTTTGCCTATATAAGTTGAACGAATGATTCCGAGCTGTTAATGTTCCGCTAATCAGCTGCTAAGAGCTTGCGACGAACGAACTCGGGTTGTCTGAATTTATTTCAATGTCACTTACGCCGCTCTCATAAGAGTCTCCGCTGGTTTGCTAAGTATCCGGATGACTTGTTACTCAAGGATGCTTTGAAGAAAGAGCGCAAGACGGCGAAGAGCGAAGATGTGCTCCTGCATCGCTGCGCTAGCTTCGTCGCAAAGCCATTGCCCGAACTTTCTTCGTTCAATGGCTTTCCTGCTGGAGCAGCGAAGCGACATCCAGGAGACCCCACAGGAGCTTGCGACAAGGAGGGCTGGGGCGACGTCCTTGGCAACTGGCGAGAAGTCCTGTCGCGCCAGTTGCATGACCCACATCCTGTGGGCCCAAGGCGTCCGTCTGGAGCGATTTCTTCGTTTCCCTACTTCGTTGAGTTGAAAAAGCTGTTTCTTTAATTTAACTTATATAATTTGTTTACAGGAGCAATTTTCGGGTTATAATTAAGTGCAGCCTTAATGTTTAATAACTCATACTGAATTTTTCTTTAACATTTGTTGAAGGAAGATTTTGTGGGAGGGGATTAAATTGAGGAAAATTCAAGGGCTTCCGAGTCTGGTAGATTATTTGGAATCTGTAAATTATCCGTTGGCTGCTGAGCAGATTACAGATTTAATGTCTAAAAGAAAGATTCCGCACCGCAAAGCGTACCAGGATGTTGTGATTTTTAACTTAGAACACATTGACTGGTGGATTGCTGAGCAGCAGAAACGATGATGCATTAATGCATATGCTTAACTAAAAGAGGATCTCGGCTCCTGTTCTGTAAAGAACTAGGAACGGGATTCTTCTTTTTTGGTAACTTTATACACTTATTTTCGTAAAATGTTATAATAATCTAAAAAAGAAGGAGGGGACAGCATGCGCTTTCTGATGGCAATTATTATCTTCCTAATATTCTTTTCATTTGGAGGAATAGGCGTGTATGTTATAGGTCCAGATCTTTCAACAGATCATTTTGTTGCAGAAGCGACCGAGAAACTGCGAGACAGTGGCCAGATGGAGAAAATAGTGGAGTATGTAGAAAATGATCCGGAAATGCTAGAATACGTAGAAGAAGCCCAAGTCGCGGAACAAGAGAGCAAAGCCTTACCATTCAAAACAAGCGGTGATGCTGCCGGTACAGTGATTAAAAAGGTGGGGATAAGCAACTTAGCTAAAATGAAGTCAGGGATTGAAGATGGCACAATGTCCGCAGAACAAGTGATTCAGGAATTGGAAGAAGATCTAAGTGAAGAAGAAATGCTGGCGCTAAAAGTGATCATGTATAAGGAACTATACAAACAGCAATAACGCCTGGGATATGGTAAACTAATTTACGGAGACAAAGTAAATAGTTTGAAGGAGGCCATTGCATGAAATCATTTCAAGTAGAATTTAATTTTGATCATGGAAATACCATTGTTCATAATGTCCAGGCCGTGGACAAAGAGTCGGCATTGAGTAAAATTCCTTCCAATGGTACTTATGAAATTTCTAATGTGGAGACAGGCCATATTTATCGTATTACAATCAATTTGGTTAAATATATAAAAGTCAGCGAATTGTAGAAGGTTTCTTCTCGGTAAGCTGTGCGGAAGGTGCTGCCAGTGCAGCCCTTTTTTTTGAGCCCATATTTAAAGCAATCAATCTGACGGTGGAGGGATTAGATGAATTTCAAAGGTTCAAGCGCATACGAAGAAAAAGATTTTTTAGCAAACTACCTGCAAAGAAGAAATCGAATTGATAGTCCAAATAACAGCATTGAAAAGCCAGTGATTTTTGAGCTCCTTGGAGCGTTCAAAAAAAAGAAAATACTGGATTTAGGTTGTGGAGATGCCTTGTTTGGGAAAGAGCTTCTGCGGGCTGGTGCAGATTACTACCACGGGGTCGAAGGATCTCTAAAGATGGGAAGTCTGGCAGAACAAAATCTGGAGGGGCTGGATGCGCGCATTACGTTGACCACAATAGAATCATTCGAATATCCGAAAGAAAGCTATGACATTGTCGCTTCGCGCTTGGCGGTCCATTACTTGCCCGACATAGAGCAGTTGTTTAAGAAAATTTACCACACGTTAAAAACCAAAGGAAAGTTCGTCTTTAGTGTCCAGCATCCGCTGACGACTTGTTCTTTTGAAAGTAAAAACTCTGGAGAGAGAAGAAGCAACTGGATAGTTGATGATTATTTTGAAGAAGGGGAACGGCAAGAACCGTGGATTGATAAAATAGTGGTCAAGTATCATAGGACCACCGAAAGCTATTTCACGGCTTTAAGAAAGGCAGGATTCATTGTTACAGATCTCCAAGAAGGAATGCCAAAACAACAGAATTTCGAGGATGATAAAGAATTCACTAGAAGAAAGCGGATTCCAGTAATTTTAGCTTTTAGCTGCAGCAAGCAGTGAACAAACAATTTTGTTTACATAGGGAGAATATAAAAAACACCGGGAAAATTTTCCCGGTGTTTTTTAGTGTATCTGACGGTAAACGCCAACGACTTTTCCGAGAATGGAAACTTGATCCACAATGATTGGATCCATTGACGAATTCTCGGGTTGCAGGCGAAAATAATTTTCTTCGCGGAAGAAACGTTTCACTGTCGCTTCGTCTTCTGTTGTCATTGCTACAACGATATCACCATTATTGGCAGTTTGCTGCTGTTTAACGACTACATAATCGCCGTTTAGAATGCCGGCTTCAATCATACTTTCACCCGCGATTTCTAGCATAAAGATGTGGTCATCTTCTGTGCCGTAGCTTTGAGGAAGAGGGAAGTACTCTTCAACATTTTCAATTGCCGTAATCGGAATACCGGCAGTTACTTTACCAATCAACGGGACATGTAAAACCGGACTTTTATCAATTAATGCTTCATCAGTGCTGATTACTTCAATTGCTCTCGGTTTTGTTGGGTCCCGGCGGATCAGGCCTTTACTTTCAAGTCGTGCCAAGTGCCCATGTACAGTCGAACTGGATGCCAGACCAACTGCCTCACCAATTTCACGAACGGACGGTGGATAGCCTTTTAGGCGAACTTCTTCTTTTATGAACGTTAGGATGTCTTCTTGGCGTTTGGATACTTTTTTCAACAGTTTCACCTCATTTGAGTAATTCTACTAGATTTCTACCAATAGTATACCAACTCGGGCAATGAAATGCAAACATAGGTTCGAATTTTATTGTTGACAAAAACACTTGTTCGCTTTATTATGAGAACATACATTCCGAACACACATTCTCAGGAGGCGATTTAAATGACAATCATCCGACAAAATTCTTACCTAATCTTATTTTTCGTTCTAATTATGGTGTTTACTTTTTATGCAATCCTGTCCCATAATACAATTAGTGCACAAATGAGCCAAGTTGAAATAGAAGAAGGCGATACACTCTGGACTTTAGCAGAATCGTTCAGCGGTACAACTCCTCATCATGAATGGATAGAAGAGATTATGAAAGAAAATAATCTTTCTACACCCCAAATTATTGCAGGGCAATCTCTTAAGATTCCCAGTGACCAATTAAAATTTGCTCCTGATGAGACCACTAAATTTGCAGGTGATGCTGAATGAAGAAAAGTGCATTAATTTATTGCCGTGTCAGCACGACCAAAGATACACAGGAATCATCTCTTGAGAGACAGGAAGAAGAGCTGATAAAGTTTGCATTTGAAAAATCCTATAAAGTAGACGGTATTTTTGTCGATCAACACAGTGGATACGAAATGGACCGTGAAGGGCTGTTGGAGATGTTGAACAGCATCAAGACAGAAAAGATTGATGCAGTATTTATCCAGGATGAAACCCGCTTGGGCAGGGGACATGCCAGGATAGCACTTTTACATGTCATGAAAAAATATGGTGTAGAAGTCTATACTTTATCAGATCGAGGGCCAATTGCACTAAATGATATGGACGACATGGTTCTTGAAATTTTGGCGATTGTGGAAGAATATCAGCGTAAAATACATAATGCTAAAATTAAACGTGGGATGAAACGCGCTGTAGAAAATGGCTATAAACCAGAGAGGAATTTAAAAGGAAAAGGAAATCCTGATGGTCGAGAGCGTTTAGATTTGCCCATTGATCAAATTGTCAGTCTGAAGACCAATGGACTGACTTTCAGCGAAATCGCTGTTACACTCCAGGGCTTTGGTTACCAGGCGAGCAAAGCGACAGTTCATCGACGATATAAAGAGTATGAAAAGCTGATGGAAGACTAAAACGTTGCGAAAACCTGACTTTTTTTGTACCATATGAAAAGAAGAAAGGTGGATGTCTATGTTGTCACCAGATAAATTAAGTCGAATAAATCAACTGTCACGTAAATCGAAAACTTCTGGGTTATCGAAGGAAGAAGCGAAAGAGCAATCTTCTTTGCGCCAGGAATACCTAGAGACTTTCCGTAAAACAATGCGCGGTACAATTGAAAATGTAAAAGTGATTGATCCCAACGGAAACGACGTAACGCCGGAAAAGGTCAAAAATATTCGAGAGAATAAGTATTTGAATTAAATACTTATTCTCTTTTCCATTGTATTCTTTTCTATAGTTGACTAAACTAGAAAGGGATTAAATTTTTGTTTCAGAGAGGATGTTACTATGTCAACCCACGCAGATCAACTTGCAGTGACTACAATTCGTACACTTTCCATCGATGCTATTGAAAAAGCAAATTCTGGTCATCCAGGATTGCCAATGGGCGCAGCTCCAATGGCATATACATTGTGGACTAAACACATGAATCATAACCCGAAAAATCCGGACTGGTTTAATCGCGACCGCTTCGTGTTATCGGCAGGACACGGTTCGATGCTTTTATACAGCCTGTTGCATTTGAGCGGCTATGGCTTGGAAATGGATGAAATCAAAAACTTCCGCCAATGGGATTCAAAAACACCAGGACATCCAGAATATGGCCACACTACAGGCGTTGAAGCAACAACCGGACCTCTTGGTCAAGGAATTGGTATGGCAGTTGGCATGGCCATGGCTGAGCGCCATCTAGCGGCTACATACAATAAAAACGGCTTAAACGTCGTGGATCATAACACTTTCGCATTATGCGGTGATGGAGATTTAATGGAAGGCGTTGCTGGAGAAGCGATTTCTCTTGCTGGCCATTTGAAATTAAATAAATTGGTCGTGCTGTATGACAGCAATGACATTTCATTAGATGGTCCACTCGGTAAAAGTTTCTCTGAAAATATTCAAAAGCGTTTTGAATCATACGGCTGGAACTATTTGCGCGTAGATGACGGCAATGTCTTGGATGATTTGTCTGAAAAAATAGCACAAGCCAAAGACGCATCAGACAAGCCGACATTGATTGAAGTGAAAACGGTGATCGGTTATGGAGCTCCGAACAAATCCGGTAAAGCGGACGTTCACGGCGCACCACTTGGCGAAGATGAAATGAAATTAGTTAAAGAATATTACGAGTGGACTTTTGATAGAGACTTCCATGTGCCTGAAGAAGTGTATGAAACATTCGAACAGGCAACGGAAGAGCTTGGTGCAAAAGCCGAGTCTGAATGGAACGAATTGTATGCACGATACAAATCAGCACACCCAGAGTTGGCTGAGCAATTGCAGATGGCGATCCGCGGCGAACTTCCAGAAAACTTTGATGCTGATTTCCCTACTTATGAAGTTGGTAAAAAGCAGGCAACCCGTTCTTCTTCTGGAGATATGATCAACGCAATCGCGAAAACGGTTCCTTCCTTCTTCGGCGGCAGTGCCGATCTTGCTGGATCCAATAAAACAAACATCAAAGATGCTGGTGACTTTGATGCTGAACATCCTGAAGGCCGCAACATCTGGTTCGGTGTCCGTGAATTTGCGATGGGCACTGCCTTGAATGGCATGGCTCTTCACGGAGGCCTTCATGTCTTCGGCGGAACTTTCTTCGTCTTTAGTGATTATGTACGTCCGGCGATCCGTTTGGCTGCATTGATGGGACTTCCTGTGACTTATGTCTTCACACATGACAGCGTAGCAGTAGGGGAAGATGGCCCAACTCATGAACCTGTCGAACAATTAGCTTCTCTTCGTGCAATGCCAAACTTGAGCGTTGTCCGACCTGCCGATGCCAATGAAACGAAAGCGGCTTGGCGTTTAGCGCTAACAGCTAAAACTACTCCGACTTTATTGGTGCTTTCACGTCAGGACTTGCCGATTTTGGAAAATAGTGCTGAACTTGCTGAAGTGGGTGTGGAAAAAGGTGCATATGTCGTATCACCTGCTAAAAATCCACAGGCGTTATTGCTGGCGACTGGCTCCGAAGTAAGTTTGGCTGTAGAGGCACAGAAACAATTAGCTGAAGAAGGAATTTCAGTATCTGTTGTGTCTATGCCGTCATGGGATCGTTTCGAAAAACAGGATAAGGAATATAAGCAATCTGTTATTCCAAAAACAGTTAAAAAACGTCTGGCTATTGAAGTTGGTACTTCATTCGGTTGGGATCGCTACACTGGTGATGAAGGTGACATTCTGGCAATCGACCGTTTCGGCGCAAGTGCACCGGGCGACCGTATTATGGAAGAGCTCGGTTTCACTGCTGACAATGTAGCAAGTAAAGTGAAAGACTTAATCAACGAAAACTAAATTGTAGAATGGAGGCATTGGATGCCTCCATTTTTTCGCTTTTTAAAGGATAAGGATCAATTACTACTCAATGGAGTTGGGAAAATCCCTACTCTAAGTAAAATTTCTCTCTATTATTTTCCTGCTTATGGTCACAAATCTTTTTTTATAGTATAATCCATTGTGGTGCATTACTTATTTACGCAACACGAAGGAGGTAACAAGAATGGATACATGGATCTGGATCGTAATCGTTATCGTGGCTTTACTCGCAGGTGTTGCACTTGGATTCTTTATCGCACGTCGATATATGATGAAATATTTGCAAGATAACCCACCAATCAATGAAGAAATGCTGCGAATCATGATGATGCAAATGGGACAAAAACCGTCTCAAAAGAAAATCAACCAAATGATGGCTCAAATGAATAAAGCGTCAACTAAACCTGGCAAACCAGCTAAAAAATAAAAGTACTCTGCGGAGTGCTTTTTTTATTTGTCTTTTTTCAGTTATTAAAATTCAAAATAACGGGTATTGTGACAGTAAGATTTCATTTTCAATGCTGTTGTCTATGTGCAGAAAATAGAGGAGGGGATGTATATGGATAAACGTGAAGAGTTGATGTTTTATTTACCGGTTATAGAAGAAGATGGCAAGGAGGCAGGAAAGTTTCATCTGGAAAACGCGAATATGAAAAAAGCGTTTCCAATATCATTGGATAAGATACAAGAATTAGTACAGGATATGACTGATTACAATCTGGATACCATCGAACTTCATGTTACAGGCATTGTGAAAAGTGGACCCATCACCGAATTGTTCATCGGAGTTGAAGGTGAAGCTGGTATGAAGCTGATTCTCAACAAAAAGAAAAATCCATAAGAAAAAGCACTCTGCAGAATGCTTTTTCTTATTTTATCTGAGGCGAAATAGTAGCCTGCTGCGTTGCTGCTTGGGTTGGTGTCAGCAGTCCATAGCTCATTAAGAATGCAGCGACTGTTTCTTCATATTCATCAGGATTCTTATTGAAGGACTGTGCATGTGCGCCTTCTGCAAATAGTTTCAATTCTTTTGGTCCTTGTTTTAAAGCATAAAGTTCCTCGCTCATTTTCGGCAGGACAAAGTCATCATGGACACTGTGGATAAAAAGAACAGGACTTTCAATGTTTTTGATGGTTTCCCTTGGCGATACAGTTGTAATCGAATAGCCATCACGCATTTTCATAAATAACGCAGCGAGCCGAAGGGCCAAGGTGGTGCGAAGAGGTGTGGTGGTTTTCATGACATGAAGAACCTGTTCATAAATATTGGAATAGGCACAATCTGAAATATAGAATTCCGCTGTGTCTTCCATACCACCATAAAGAAGTGTTGTCGCGGCACCCATTGATTCGCCGTGGATACCATAAAATAAATCAGTGCCGACATGCAGTTTTAATGCCTCTACTACAGCTTTTAGATCGAATTTTTCGAAATGACCGAAGCTGGTGGTTTTGCCTCCGGAATCGCCATGGCGCCGATGATCGTAAACGACCGAGTTAAATCCTAGTCGTTCAAACATGCGTGCAAACCTAAAGGAATTGACTTTTGATTCAGTAACACCGTGGCAGATGATAACAAAGCGATTGGTGTCGTGAGGTTCTAAAAAAATGGCTTTGATCGGGTAGCCATTTTGGGATTCAATCCACTGTTCGCTTTTTGGTACACTGACGTACCATACTTCATCGTAGCGTTTTGCGGTGGTTTCCCTTTCCAAAATCAGCTGTTCGTCTTTTTTCTTTACATACATCAGCCGGTTGCTGGCAATAAAGCCTACAGTCGTAGCTGATGCTGTAAGGACACTGGAAATGATAGCGGAAGTCCAAAGCAATCTTTTCTTCATGGCGTAAGCTCCTTAAGCCTGATTTTTGTATAGTGTGTACATGCCAGTAGCCACAGGATTTGTCACGTGAGGTTCAATCTTTTCGATGGCTCGGCAAAGAAGATCCAAATCAATGCCAGTGCGAATATCCATCTGGTGAAGCATATTGGCGACATCTTCTGTTGCAACATTGCCGGTAGCGCCTGGTGCAAACGGACAACCGCCCAAACCGCCTGCAGAAGCATCAAAGCGGGTTACGCCAGCTTGAAGAGCTGCTGTGATGTTAGCTAATGCCATTCGGCGTGTATCATGAAAATGCGCGGTCATCAAAACATCCGGAAATGCTTCTAACAATTGAGTGAACAACTCATAGCTTTCTTTTGGATTCGCCATTCCAATCGTATCAGCAACACTCAATTCATCAACTCCCCAATCCACAAATTGGCGGCAAAGCGCAATTGTCGCTTCTGGTGATACAGCGCCTTCAAACGGGCAGTAGAATGCTGTTGAAATGCAAGCACGGACAAAAATACCTTGGTTTTTAAGATTTAGGATCAACGGCTTTAATGTTCCCATGCTTTCTTCAGTGGTCTTATTAATGTTTTTCTTATTGAAGCTATTGGAAACGCCGACAAAGACGGCAAGTGATTGTGCGCCTGAATCAAGAGCTGCTGTGATACCGCGTTCATTTGGTGTCAACACAAACTGGCGTCCGATTTTGTTTGTCTGAGCAACTATTTCTTTGGCATCAGCCATTTGCGGCACCCATTTTGGCGACACAAAGGATGTTAACTCCATTTCTTGGATCCCAGCTCGCTGTAAAGCGGTTATAAATTGGAGCTTATTTTCGGTTTTAACAAGCTTCCCTTCATTTTGAAGACCGTCTCGTGGCCCAACCTCGATAATCGTTGCTTTTTTTGGTAAACTGAACATAGTATCCCCCCTACTTACCATTGTATAGAGGAGAGGGATAAAAGAGCAACTAGCAAACAATCAAACAAGGGGGAAAAGTATATGTCACAAGAAATCGTTATTGTAAGCGCTGTCCGAACAGCGGTCGGTTCATTCCAAGGGGCGCTTAAGGATATTCCAGCTACAAAATTAGGGGCAATTGTCATTAAAGAAGCGATTGAACGTGCAGGAATTCAATCAGATCAAGTTTCTGAAGTCATTATGGGCAATGTACTACAAGCAGGACTTGGTCAAAATCCAGCGAGACAAGCATCAATTCATGCAGGACTACCGGAAAGTGTACCGGCTATGACCATTAATAAAGTTTGCGGATCTGGATTAAAATCTATCCAATTGGCTTTTCAAGCGATTTATGCTGGAGATGCAGAAATCGTTGTAGCAGGTGGCATGGAAAATATGAGTCGCGCTCCTTATTTAATGGAAAACGCTCGCAGTGGTTTCCGTATGGGCGATCAGAAACTAGTTGATAGTATGTTGGTCGACGGATTAACGTGTGCATTTAATGATTACCATATGGGCGTTACAGCAGAAAATTTATGTGATCGTTACGATATAACGCGTGAAGAGCAAGATAAATTTGCGGCGCGTTCACAAGCGCGTGCAACAGCTGCGATTGAATCGGGTCGATTTGATGATGAAATAGTACCAGTAGAAATTCCGCAACGAAAAGGAGAGCCAGTCATCTTTAAGACAGATGAATACGTTAAAAGTTCTTCCAATGAAGAAAAATTAGCGGAGTTGCGTCCGGCATTTAAAAAAGAGGGCAGTGTGACAGCTGGTAACTCATCAGGTATCAATGACGGTGCAGCGGCAGTCGTTGTTATGTCAAAAGCAAAAGCAAACGAATTAGGATTGACACCACTCGCAACAATCGTAGCAAGTGGTACTGCTGGAGTAGATCCTGCTGTAATGGGAATTGGTCCTGTACAAGCAGTGAAAAATGCTTTGAGTAAAGCAGACATGTCACTTGGGGATATCGAGTTGATCGAAGCAAATGAAGCGTTTGCGTCTCAGTCGATTTCAGTAGACCGCGAATTAGCGTTTAACCATGACATCTTAAATGTTAACGGGGGAGCGATTGCGATTGGGCATCCTATCGGCGCAAGCGGCACACGCATTTTCGTCACACTGCTGCATGAAATGATCAAGCGCGATGCCAAGACAGGTCTTGCGACTTTGTGCATCGGCGGTGGTCAAGGAATTGCGACTGTTATTAAACGCTCATAAGGAGAGAAAATTCGTGGCTAAAAGAAAAGAAGAATCTAACAGTGTCTTACCTGAAGACATTTTGGCAAAACTGAAAGAAACAAAAAACGAATTGCTTAAAGAAGAACAAAGGCTGTCAGAAGAGAAAGAAGCTCAGCGTTTATTTGAACGTAAGGAACGTGAGAAGAACCTGTCGTTTGCTGAATTACTGGAGCGGCATGGAGATCAAGGCAATAAGTTTTAATCGGGCTTTTACTGCCGAAGATATACGTAGTAAAATAGCCCACCTCGATTTTAATCGAGGTGGGCTATTTATATTTCCGAGCATTGAAATTTTTTCTAAGAAATACTGATACTTCTACGACTGGCTTAGAGCTATCGAGCCTAAGCATAGGGCATCGGGATAATTTCATTTCATGAATCTGTGCTACATATCTACCTACCACCCCAGAGTTTTAATTAAAAAGAAGCCGACCGGCAAAAAAACTGTGGAAGCTAGTTCATTCAAAAGGCGTATTAAACTCCCATAGAATAAGAGATGACAATACCGCTGCAGCCCAACGCCAACAATATTGCACCCATAGTCATGATCACTCGACCACCAAAGCGGTCGATCGACCAGTCAGTGGAGATGCCAAAGCCATAATCACTAATGCAGTTGCAAATCCCGCGTAGACAATGGCTCCACTCCATCCAAGATCTTCAGCAATTTGTGAACTGAAAGCAGCAATTAAGTAATAGGGAATTCTCCAGAATACAAGCTGAGACACACCAAGTGAAATGGCTGTGCGGCAGGTAATCATTGATCGATCTCCTTGTAACGGCAGGATCCGAATAGTAGCTTTCAGTAACTTCATTATAGATTTTTTATAGATGTTGATGTTGAGTTATATAAAAAAAGAAGAACCCGTAGCCGAGGGTTCTTCTTTTTAAAACTTACTGTTTTTCCGTATATTCTAATGATCTATCCATGAAGACGGCGAATTCAGCTCTTGTTACATCCGCTTTTGGATTGAATTTGCCATCGGGTGAACCGATTGTAATTCCAGCGGCATATAACGCGTCGATATATGGATCAGACCATCCGTCTTTGTCAACGTCCGGGAATTTGTGCGTCCCTACCTCTTCGATATCAAAAGCAATCACCAAAACTTTAGCCATTTCTTGACGAGTCAACTTGCCGAAAGGACGAAAATTATTTTCAAATCCTTCGAAAATCCCAGCTTGCTGAGTTGCCATGATTTCTTCAAAATATTTATGTTTCAAAGATACATCATTGAACAGTTTATAAGGAGGCTTGCTTTCTTTTTTTAGTTCCGGTAAAGCACGAGTGAACATGATAGCCACATGCTGTCTTTCAATGCCGTTTTTCCATCTGAAGGTCTTATCTGGATAGCCTTCAATAATTCCTCTGCCAGCCATTCTTTCAATTGCTTCATAAGCCCAATCAGGCTTATCAGGTGTGACATCTGGAAATGTTGGAGTGGTCGGCATTGGATCCGGATCTGGTGTTGGATCCGGGTCTGGAATTGGAACAGGTTCTGTTGATCCTGTCGTAAATTGATAGATTTCTGACTTTTTACTTTCCCCGACATTATCAGTTATATTCATATACCAGTAATATTCTGTGTTTTTGCTGAGATCTTTCCATTCGACAGAAGTCGTATCTCCCGATTTAAGATCTTTATCTTGACCTATTGCTTGAGCGGTATAAATATTGACAGCCATATAATCTGTTTCGATTTGTCTAGGATTTTCCTTGGCTTCGACTTCTGCTAAATCAAATTGTGCCGTAAAGCTTTCTTTTGCAGGGTCAAACTGCTCGAAATCCTTATCATCAAGAAATGGAGAATATGAAACAAAATTTAAAGTTTCATTTGTTGGATCGAACGTCAGCATCTTCAAATAGCCTTGTCCGCGGTCTGAAGGCAAATTGCCCTGGTGATTTGCTAAGACTTCCAACACTTCCCGATTTGAGCCGTCTTCATTCTCAAGCTTTTTCACGCGATAGTTTGCACCATGGTGATGTCCGCTGAGAACCATCTTGACATTTTCATTGGGAACGACAATTTCTCTGTTGACGGTTCTTGCTTCTGCTGTCACATATTGTGCCACGGAATTGATATTTTCATGCATGCCGACGATGGCATTACGGTCTGCATGCTGCTCTAAGACTTTGTTTGCCCATTCGACAGTTTCAGCTGTTCCATCTCGGCCGAATCCGAGGTAAAGGAATATGAAATCATGGTCGCCGAATGAGAACAAATCATAATGGTTCTGATTTTCGTCATTCATTGCCTCGCCAAACCACGGTTTATCTTTAAAGCGGTCGATTCCAGCATATCTTTTGAAAATCGTATAATCATAGGTCTTATTGAGCTTGTCGATAACAACATCGTGGTTTCCAGCTAGTACGCCATACGGAATGTTAGCTGCATCCATGCGATTTAAGTTTTCATCGGCAACTTTCCATTGGGCTTCATCAAGTACCTCGTTGACAAGGTCACCGGTATGCATGGCATATTCGTAACTTCCTTTTTTGAATTCATCGATCATCCAGTCCGTCATGGATGTCCAGACTTCGGGATAATCCTGTGCATAATACTGTGTGTCTGTAAACCACAGCATGGTAAAGTCTTTGTCTCTAGAGTCTGTAAGCGTTCCAGAATCGTGGACCATGGCTTGAACTTTGCCGTCCTTAACGAATCTTTCTTTGTCAATTTCCGCTGACAGGACAATCTCATCGCCAGTTGCATTTCCTTCCACTTGACTTAAAGCTACCCAGTTTCCTGCTTTAAAATCCCATGCAGACAGATTGGCTAACCCGCTTGCTAGTGTTTTACCTTCCCAGTAGAGCTCTATTGTATTACTAGCTGCCAAGTCTTTTGATACATCGACTTCAAAGCGTTGAGAAGGAAACCCGTTGCTGCTTCGTGTAACAGCTGTCTTATCATCATCTGCTGCTATCGCGCCTTTTTGTTCGTTTGTTAACGCTGTCGCATCTGTTTGGATGGGGACAGAGATTGGGTTGTCGACTGAGTCGTTTTGGAAGCCGGATATGCTGTTGCTTCCCGCAAAGTCATATGTAAATCCTTTTTTAAAATCCACTGTTTTAATGCCGGCTCCGGTAGAATCCTTGACGATTGCTTCCAAAGTGGCGTTGAGGCTGACGTCTGTTGCATAATTAGCCGGTTTGACATTTGTTGGTTCTTCCAGGCTGGTTGCTGCCAAAGGTGCTAATGACGCATTTGTTAATACTAAAGCTAATACGGCTGTAGTGGCAAAAATTTTCTTTATCATTTTTCGTCCTCCTTTAATGGATGTTACTATCAAAAATAAAATTTCTCAGGCCTCCTTAAAAATTGAGCACATAATACTACGTCTGTAGGGATATATATTATTTTTAATGCAAACGGTGAACCTATTTATTCATGATACCAAAAAAAAAATAAAAAACAACTTAATTTTCCATATATTTAGAATATTTAATAATAATTATAAGGACAAAAAGCTCATAGCCCCTATACACATGGATTTTTCAGTATGAAAGCTGTATTATTATTCAGGAAAAAATAAGCCGGGTTTTTGAACCTACGCTGATGGACAGTTACATTGAATAATCATTCAATTATTATTGATCAATAAGTTGGAAAGAGGCGAAATATATTGAACCAAGACAAAATGAGGATATTGGGTTTCTATAAACCCGGTTCGAAGACAGAAGCACCTAATTTTGAACGGGTTGAAAGGAAGTCTTAGTGAAGTTCAGTTGGTGGATGAACGGATAGTCGGGAAGAAGCCGGAAAACATCAGCTTTGCCTTTGACCAGCATCACGACCTGCGAAGCGCTTTTTGATAGGCTTGGTGCTTCTATAGAAGTGGCTGATAATAAAAGGGAAAGTAATTTTGATCATTGGTACGGCTGGAGGAATAGGTTCGGTTGCAACGCAAATTGCGAAACTTGCTGGACTGACTGTAGTGGGAACTGCTTCACGTCCTGAATAAAGGGAGTAGGCACTGAATCATGGAGCCGATTACCTCATCAACCACCACGAGCCGTTTGAACCGCAATTGGAGGCGCTCGGATTTTTGGGGGTTCACTATATTTTTTGTTTGACGAATGTGGATAATCATATGGAGTGTATGGCGAAAACGATACTGCCACAAGGTAAAATCTGTTCGATACTGCCGGTCTTTAAGCCGCTCCATCCCGCATTGTTTTCGAAATCTGTAACTTTTTCTTTTGAACTCATGTATACACGTTCGGTCTACCAGACAGAAGATATGGTTTCCCAACATCATATTTTGAAGCAACTGGCTGATTGGGTAGAAGAGGGGAAAATCCGCTCGACGATGACCCAGCATTTATCGCCTCTTAGTCCCGCTACTTTAAAAGAAGCGTATGAAAACCTCTTGACTGGACAGACAATCGGAAAAATTGTTGTGGAAGGACCGATTCAATCATGAATCCTTAAAAGCTTATAAGGGAAAACCTTAGTCAATTACTAATTAGCAGGCTGGCTAAAGTTTTTTGTTTTGAATAATCAGAAAATAAATGCTATGGTAAGTGTGTATATATTCATTTTTCTGGTAGACTAAAATTCTGTGAAATTTGCAAAGCAATTAGTTAGAAGGAGGAATTTCAATGGCTGCTGAAAAAAAACCAGAAGAAACCTATTCAAGCAGGACCGAAAGAGAGCGTATCGGGCGTCAAACAAATGCTGGCTTTGCTCGCGTTGAGCGTGCAGAAACAGAAGGGAGCTCTACTAATATTCCAACAGGACCCATCGGCAGTAAATTGACAGAAGAAGAAATCCGGCGCAGAGTCGGACAAGGTAATTTTGATTCTGCGAAAGACGATAATCAAACAAGTTCAATCAATAGCTGAATGTTTAAAGACAAATTTAAAAGGCTGCATCTTCTATTTCAGAAGATGCAGCCTTTTAAAATTTTTAATTTTCCTGAAGTTGCTTGTGTTATGCTTATCGACCTTCAAGAGTCGGGGCTAAAAATGTCCAGATTAATTTTGCTTCTTCAGGAGAGCGTGGGGTAATGACAACTGATTTCGGATAAGGCAAAGCAGCATTCCATTTTTCTGCGTATTTTTTTACATAGGGATTTTGATCGATGGCTTCTTCATAAAGAGTTTGAGCCGTTTGAGAAAGTATGCCTTTTTGTCGTTCAATAGACCATTTAAACCAAGCGTAGAAAGCATTATCACTGAGTTCTTCTTCATAGTGGCTAATAAGACTCTGTGCTTCTTCAAGACGGCCAAGCGCAATTAACGTGGAGGTGGCTAAATACCTTGCTCCTTGATGATCACCCGGGTTTAAGCTCAGCACTTCGTAATAAATGGGAAACGCTTCTTCAAATCGTGCTTGCTCCCAATAAAAATTTCCAAGTAAAAACAACGCACGTAAATAGGGGCGGTTTGGAACATAAAGCCATGCCACATCCATTTCTGGTTCAAAGCATTCTTTTCCGCTAGCAATTGCTTGTCCAAGTAGTTGCTCTTTCCGTGTTAAAACAATTTCTACTTCAGCTTCTAATAGTAAAGCATCCGTGTTTTTCGGATCTAGTTGCTGAATTTTTTCTAAATCCTCAGTACGATTGATGCTTGTGTAAGCAGCGTAGGCAAGTAATTGAGCATTTTCACTTTTCGTTTTCGGTTCATAAGATTTACCGTGATAATACTCCATTTGGCGTTTTAATTCATTTTCACTCGTAATAGTCGCATTTTTTAGATACATATACAATTGCCAATTCTGCAATTCATTGCCTTTTGGATCTGTTCCTACTTCAAATGCATAAACGGCTTCTTTTTCTTCATCATCATCTTTATTGCGAATAGCCACATGATAAAAAGAGCCAAGTTCATCTTTAAAACGAGTTAAGTTTTCGGTATTTACCGAAAAGGAGTGAGCTGTTTTTTCGAGGTTCCAATTCAATTGGACTAATTGGTGATCGATAGCGAATTGAATCGCTCCTGCAATGGCTTCTTTAGGGATTTCTGCAAGAGGCTCTAAATAATGGAAAAAGACTTCGATTAATTCATCGCTTTTTAAATCATGTTCAATAAGAAAATTCTCTAGTTCTTCAACCTTTTCAAGAACTGTTGAAGATACTTGCTCAGCGCCAAGAAGACCGCTGCTTAAGATTTGATAAACAGCAAGTATATTGTATTTATAAAAATCTGGCACTGTACTGAGTTCAGAGCTTTCATACATTTCTTTGAGTTTTGAAATGCTGCCATCGTTGACATCAACTGCAACAGTTAAGCTGTTTAGTACCATTAAAAATTGATTTCCGACTCGAACATCCGGTAAGTAAAATCCAGTAACAATATTTCCAACTTCTACAGAGAATGATTCGTTCACTTCAATTTCCATAATTTCTTCAGATAATAAATCGCGAACTTGCGCACAGTAATTAGAAATGGATAGAACTTCTCCTGCCATAAACAAAGGATTGATCCAAGAGTTGAGAATTTGTTTTATCTGTGTTCGCGCTTCTTTAAGGATTTTAAGTTCGATAAAAGAATTCCATACATCGACACGTTCTGAAAAGAAAAAGATGTCTCCAATAATACCATTGGCTTTATCTTCTCCATAAAGCGGGACGAGAATATTTTCAACTTGATCTTTCCATTTCAGCAACTCTTTCTGCTCAGATGATCGTGGGTGATTTTCGAAAAATTCCTGTAACAATCCCTGTAGCACTTTATTTTGTTCTTCCATCATTAGTTTTGAAGAATGGTTTGCTCCACAGCATTTTTTGTATTTTTTGCCGCTATTGCAATGACATAAGTCGTTTCTTCCAATTGTCTTGATCATACCGAAGGCTCCTGAAGCAACATGCGCTCTTCTTCGCGGCTATGAATGGCATTCACTACGAGTAGCGCGTGAAATTGTTTCATCACTTCGTAACTAAGTCCTTCTTCGACAAGTAATTGTTTAATATCAGCAGCAATGATACGCAAAATATCGTGATCGCGCGTTAAATCGGCAACAGGTTTCTTGAGTTCTGAATTTTGTTGGATCATTTCTTGATAAAATCCTTCTTCTTCCGCATCAGCGTGGCTGATTATGCGCGTTTCCCAAAACTCCAATAAATGATCTGCTGCTTGACGGGCAACTTCAAATTCTTTTGCTCTCAATAAGTCTTCTACTTCTTCGGTTTTTGTTAATGCTCCAGATAAGGCGCCTTGATGGATGGCATGATGCGCATGCAACTGGCGCAAAGATGGTCCTGACATAATCATTCATTCCCCTCATTTTTTTTTAGTATAACATGACTAAAACTCTTGATTTTCTAGCTAGGGCATTTCCTTTGTCGAAAGAGGGAACTCCCTAATCGGGTATCTGGAATAAGAGTTTAAGCGATAAGAGATTCTAGGGAAATTAAGTATTCTGTAAGTTGAACTTCATAAAAGTGAACAACTAGTTTAGTAAATGACGTTTTCTATTTATAGCTGAAGGTAGAAAATAAACATAATGCTCGGAGCGTTTTCTCGAAAATTATCGAAAATAAGCTAATGAATAACGAAATAGACAGAATAGGGTAGTCTCAATTTTCAATGAACAAGGGAATTCCGGGGGTTCTATAGGACATTCCCTAATGTGAACTTGTATTGGTGACTAACATAATAAAGGTATACGAATGAATTTGTAATTGATTCCCTTCAATGTCTTTCATTCTGAGAAGGAGTGGTATAAGCGATGAAGAAAAAGTTTGGTTTAAATTTCTTTAAGCCTGTCGAAAGTTATTCGGGCAGTTGGTCGATCTTGGAGGAAAAAAGTCGAGATTGGGAAAATATGTATCGCCAAAGATGGTCACACGATAAAGTGGTACGCACAACACACGGTGTAAACTGTACAGGATCATGCAGTTGGAAAGTGTTTGTGAAGAACGGAATCATTACTTGGGAAAACCAACAAATCGATTATCCATCTTGTGGACCTGATATGCCGGAATTTGAACCACGCGGTTGTCCAAGGGGTGCTACGTTTTCTTGGTATGAATATAGTCCACTGCGCGTTAAGTATCCTTATATGCGCGGGAGACTTTGGAGACTCTGGAAAGCAGCTCGTGCGAGTCACTCGAATCCAGTGGATGCTTGGGCAAGTATTGTAGAAGACCCTGAAAAAGCCACGTTTTACAAATCTGCACGCGGAAAAGGCGGTCATATCCGTGTCAATTGGGACGATGCACTGGAATTAATAGCGGCACAATTAATTTACACGATTCAAAAATATGGACCAGATCGCGTGGCTGGATTTACACCAATTCCCGCGATGTCTATGGTCAGCTACGCTTCGGGAGCGCGTTTCATCTCGCTTCTCGGCGGAGAAATGTTGAGTTTTTACGACTGGTACGCCGATCTTCCTCCGGCATCTCCTCAAATTTGGGGAGAACAAACAGATGTACCAGAATCATCAGATTGGTATAACGCAGGTTACTTAATGATGTGGGGTTCAAACGTGCCAATGACCAGAACGCCGGATGCGCATTTCATGACAGAAGTTCGCTATAAAGGAACGAAAGTTGTATCTGTTGCGCCTGACTATGCAGAAAACGTAAAATTTGCGGACAACTGGCTAGCTCCTCACCCTGGAACGGATGCTGCGTTAGCGCAAGCGATGACGCATGTTATTTTGGATGAGTTTTATCAGCAACGTCAAGAACCGATGTTTATCAATTATGCAAAACAATTTACAGACATGCCATTTATGATTTTATTAGATCCGCATGAAGACACGTTGAAAGGTGGACGCTTTTTGCGTGCTAGTGATTTGGGCGACACGTCGCAACATGCAGAGTGGAAACCAGTAATTTTTGACGAAGTAGCTGATAAATTAATTGTTCCAAATGGAACGATGGGGCAGCGTTGGGAAGAAGACAAGAAATGGAACTTAATTCTTGAAAATGAAGATGGTTCAAAAGTAGAACCAGCGATGAGTGTTGAAGGTCACCAAGAAGAATGGAAGGAAATCGTTTTCCCGTATTTTGATAATCAAGGAAACGGTGTCTTCAAACGTGTCATTCCAGCTAGAAAAGTCCAGTTAGCGGATGGCACCGAACGTTACGCTGCAACTGTCTACGACTTGATGATGAGTCAATATGGAATTATCCGCATCGACAGTGAACATAATGCAAAAGGTTATGATGATGAAACATCCCATTACACGCCGGCTTGGCAGGAAAAAGTCACTTCCGTAAAAGCGTCAATTGTGACACAAATTGCGCGCGAATTTGCGCAAAACTCACTTGATACGGGTGGACGTTCCATGATTATTATGGGGGCAGGAATCAACCACTGGTTTAATAGCGACACGATTTATCGTGCGATTTTAAACTTAGTTATTTTGACAGCGTCTCAAGGTGTTAATGGGGGTGGTTGGGCTCATTACGTTGGACAAGAAAAATGTCGTCCGATTGAAGGCTGGTCATCGATTGCTTTTGCCAAAGATTGGCAAGGTCCGGCAAGATTGCAAAATGCGACTTCTTTCTTTTACTTTGCAACTGAACAATGGAGATATGAAGAAAGCGGCACAGATGCATTAACCTCACCACTTGCTGAAGATGTTGCGTATCAGCATCCGGCTGATTACAACGTATTAGCAGCAAGATTAGGATGGCTTCCTTCTTATCCACAATTTGACAAAAACAGCTTGCTGTTTGCAGAAGAAGCCGCTGAAAAAGGTGCTAAAACGAATAAAGAAATTATTGATTACGCGGTAGAACAAGTGACATCACGCAAAACCAAATTTGCAATAGAAGATCCAGGAGCACCGGAAAATTTCCCGAGAACGTTATTTATTTGGCGCTCAAACTTGATTTCAAGTTCTGCTAAAGGTCAAGAATATTTCATGAAGCATCTTTTAGGCGCTTCAGATGGCTTGTTGGCTGAACCGAACGTTACTGAAAAGCCAGAAGAAATTGTGTGGCGAGAAGATGTAGAAGGAAAACTGGACTTGATGGTGGCACTTGATTTTCGGATGACGTCAACACCACTGTATGCAGATATTGTGTTACCAGCAGCAACTTGGTATGAAAAAACGGATCTATCTTCAACTGATATGCATCCTTTTGTTCATCCATTTAATCCTGCAGTAAATCCACTTTGGGAGTCTCGTTCTGATTGGGACATTTACGCGAAATTAGCTGAAAAATTCTCAGAAATGGCAGGAACCCATTTACCTGGTGTTTACAAAGATGTCGTGATTACACCTCTTGCGCATGACTCGATCAGTGAAATTTCACAGCCTATGGGAGTCGTGAAAGATTGGGCAAAGGGAGAAATCGAAGCGATACCAGGAAAAACTATGCCAAACTTCAGTATCGTAGAACGAGATTTTACGAAGATTTATGATAAATACATTACACTTGGACCCAATTTATCCATTGGTAAAACCGGTGCACACGGTGTGAGTTTTTCTGTAGCAGAAGAGTATGAAGAATTGAAGCATATTAATGGGACCCATTTCGATGACTCAATCAAAAACGGCTTACCGAAAATCCAAACTGCTCGACAAGTGGCAGATGCTATGTTGAATTTATCTTCAGCAACGAATGGCCGAGTTTCACAAAAAGCGTATATTGAAGCTGAAAAAGATACAGGTGTCGAACTGAGAGATATTTCTGCCGATCGCGCGGCAGAGAAAATCACCTTCCAAAGCATTACGGTTCAACCACGTGAAGTTATTCCAACACCCGTGTTTAGTGGATCAAACAAAATGGGCAGACGTTATTCACCATTTACAACCAATATTGAGCGTTTGGTACCATTCCGGACATTGACAGGCAGACAGCATTTCTATATTGACCATGAAATTTTCCAGCAATACGGGGAAGCACTGCCAATATATAAACCAACATTGCCTCCAATGGTTTTTGGAAAGAACGATAAAAAAATAAAAGGTGGCGTAGATTCACTCGTCCTGCGTTACTTAACACCTCACGGAAAATGGAATATCCACTCTACTTACCAAGATAATCAGCATATGCTGACGTTATTCCGTGGAGGTCCGACTGTTTGGATTAATAACGAAGACGCGAAAGCACACGATATCGATGATAATGCATGGCTCGAAGTATACAACCGAAACGGTGTAGTTACGGCCCGTGCTGTTGTCAGTCACCGTATGCCAAGAGGCACAATGTTCATGTACCATGCACAAGACAAGCATATTCAAGTACCAGGCTCTGAAATTACGGATACACGAGGCGGCAGTCATAATGCGCCGACACGCATCCATATGAAGCCCACGCAAATGGTCGGCGGATACGCTCAACTCAGCTATGGTTTTAACTACTATGGCCCCATCGGCAATCAGCGTGATGAATACGTAGCAGTTCGAAAAATGAAGGAGGTTGACTGGCTTGAAGATTAAAGCACAAGTAGCAATGGTGATGAATTTAGATAAATGCATCGGCTGTCATACGTGTAGTGTCACATGCAAAACAACTTGGACCAACCGTAAAGGTGCCGAGTATATGTGGTTTAACAACGTAGAAACAAAACCGGGTATTGGTTATCCGAAGCGCTGGGAAGACCAAGAGCTTTATAAAGGCGGCTGGCAACTTCGAAAAGGGAAGTTAGAGTTAAAGTCAGGCAATAAATTATCGAAAATTGCATTAGGGAAAATCTTTTACAACCCCGATATGCCAGAAATGAAAGATTATTATGAGCCTTGGACCTATAATTATGAGCACTTGACCAATGCCGGTGAATTGGAACATTCACCGGTGGCACGTGCACATTCAGCTATTACTGGGAAAAAAATGGACCTTGAATGGGGTCCGAACTGGGAAGATGATTTAGCAGGAGCGCATATTACAGGCCCGCTTGATCCAAATATCCAAAAAATCGAAGAAGAAATTAAATTCAATTTCGACAAAGCGTTTATGGTTTATTTGCCAAGACTGTGCGAACACTGTTTAAACCCGAGCTGTGTAGCAAGCTGTCCTTCTGGAGCAATTTATAAGCGTGAAGAAGATGGCATTGTGTTAGTTGACCAAGAAGCTTGTCGTGGCTGGCGCTATTGCATGACAGGTTGCCCGTACAAAAAAGTTTACTTTAACTGGCAGACCAATAAAGCCGAAAAATGTACATTCTGTTTCCCACGTATTGAGTCAGGATTACCAACAGTGTGTTCGGAAACATGTACAGGACGCATTCGTTATTTAGGGGTTCTTCTATATGATGCAGATCGTGTCTTAGAAGTTGCTTCTACACCGGATGAAAAAGATTTGTATAAAGCGCAATGTGATTTGTTTATCGATCCGTTCGATCCTGAGATGATCGCTGTGGCTAGAAAAGATGGCATTTCAGAAGATTGGATCGAAGCAGCTCAAAATTCACCTGTCTACAAATTAGCAATTGAACATCAATTGGCTTTTCCGCTTCATCCGGAATATCGTACCTTGCCAATGGTTTGGTATGTGCCACCACTTAGCCCAATCATGAATTATTTTGAAGGAAAAGATTCAATCAAAAATCCAGATATGATCTTCCCAGCTATTGAAGAAATGCGGACACCCATTCAGTATTTGGCAAATATGCTGACAGCTGGAGATACAGAAACAGTAAAAAAATCTCTGCAACGTATGGCGATGATGCGTTCTTATATGCGCGCTAAAACTACAGGAAAAGAGTTTGATGAAAGCCGCTTAGAACGAATTGGCATGACGGCTCATCAAACAGAAAAAATGTATCGATTACTTGCGATTGCCAAATACGAAGACCGTTTTGTTATTCCAACTACGCATCGTGAAGGTCGCGTAAACCCATACCGTGCTCAAGGGATGGAAGGCTATGACACTGAAGGTATGGGCGGCTGGGGAACCGATTCTGGTGGATCTTGTGACAGTTGTGGTCCAGCAACTTCTTCAAGCCCGACTGGAACAGCTACGAAGACGGGGAAAGAAATTTACGAAGAAAACTTCTACGGAGGTATATGGCGTGATTAATTTAGAGAAACTCTATCGTTATAAACAGTCATTCGGTTTTGTAGCCCATCACTTGACCTATCCCGAAAAACTCGATTTTCATCCTTCGCAAATCGAGGAATCGTTTGACGTAGATCATCCAGCATATGAGCATGCTTGGAGATATTGGAACTTAATGCATGAAATGAGTTTGGATCAAATACAAGAAATGTACACTGATATTTTTGATTTTGATAAAGATAGCACCTTGTTTATGACCTATTTTAAATTTGAAGATGCCAAAGAACGCGGACAAATGTTAGCGAAATTAAAAGTGTCATATGAAATGTTCGGTCTTGAAATGCCGGATTCAGAGTTATCGGATTTTTTGCCTTTAATTTGTGAGTTTTTATATGCGGCAGAATGGATAGGAGACCCACGTGCTCCCCAAACTTTTACTATTTTAATTGCTGTACTAGAAGATGGAACATATCACTTGCTGAAATCATTAGAGAAAAAGAATAGTCCTTATTTCCATCTCGTTAAAGGATTGCGCGAAACGTTTAAAGTATGCATCGAGCAGGAGGTGCCTGTCGATGGAAACCTTAGATAAATTTATTTGGGTGGTCTTTCCGTATCTTTGTATGGCCATCTTTATCTTTGGACATCTCTACCGGTACGGCATTGATAAATTTCGATGGACAGCAAAATCTAGTGAGTTTATTGAAAAAAAACAGCTGATGATCGGTAGTTTATTGTTTCATATGGGAATTATCCCCGTGATCTTTGGTCATATCGGTGGATTGGTCATTCCAATTTCATGGATGAACGCCTTAGGGGTTAATGATCATCTTTATCATATTGGAGCTATCTACATCGGAGGAATTTTCGGTTTTATGACATTGTTCGGTATGATTATTCTTACGTTTCGTCGCTTTTCCATTACCAGTGTAAGGAAATTAAGTTCTTTTTCTGATTTAGCAGTCAACTCTCTTTTGTTGTTCATCGTTGTCGTAGGGATGTATGCCACATTAGTCACTAATGTGGTACAGCCGAATTTTGACTACCGAATGACAATATCGATATGGTTCCGCGATTTGTTCCTATTCAAAGCCAATCCAGCCATTATGGCAAATGTGCCACTGTCTTTTAAAATTCATGTATTAACAGGCTTCGCGATATTTGCTTTTTGGCCATTCTCACGTCTCGTACACGTATGGAGTGTTCCGTTGAATTATGTAGGCAGAAGTTATATCCTGTATAGAAGACATAAACCAACAAATTAAAAAGATGTACTCTTTTTAATTTTAATAGGAGATAAAAGTATGGATTATACAGAAGACTACCAATTGCAGATTGAAAAAATCCGGGAAGCTCTTAGTTGTGATATTATTGCGCTTGCTTTAGTTCAGCCAGCGGAAAATTTGCATGTACTAAAATGGCAATATATTTCAGGAAATATAAGTGAGCGCATCAAGAAAGTAGTCCTGCAGTCAGGAAAAGGAATTGCTGGAGGAGTTTTTAAGAATGGCAAGCCCTTACTAGTGGCAGATGTAAATGAATTTGCTGCCAAAGACAATCTATTCAACTACCCGATTTTGAAGTTAGAAAACTTAAAAAGCGTTGGCGCTACGCCTTTATGGCATAGTGGAAGAGTGGTAGGTGTGCTTTTAGGCGGGTTTCGCGAACCTCATTTAATGACGCCGAAAAGATTGCAAATGCTAATCAGCATGTCACAATCCGGTATTGGTACGCTGGATGGGAAGGAATTGATGTGGAATTGATTTCTGGAAAAAAAGATCAATTAGTTGACCTGATGCTGAAGATGTATAAAAACAGTACGGAAGCAATTTTCTTTTTTAACAGTGAAGGCCATACCATTTCCATGAATCCAGCAGCGGAAAAAATAATGAGTATTCATGTTCTCGAACAACTTAAAATAGGCGCGGAAAATGCCCTCTGCAATGTCTGCAGAGGATATACTAGTGAAAGCGATCTGACAACCTGCAAAGACTGTTACTTCACCAGTTCCAACCATGAAGATTTTTCTTCTTTTCAGGTATTTTTGGAAACAGTCGGAAAAGGCATAGTTCCCTATGCTGCTACATTCCATGTCATCGATGCTGAAAAAGGCACTAGGGTATTCATCTTAAGAGATCTATCGATTCAATTTGAAACACAAACCAAACTGCAGCAAAACACAATGATGAAAAATATCATCAAAGCACAAGAAAACGAACGCAAAAGGATTTCAAGAGAATTGCATGATAGCGTCGCTCAGGAACTTTTGAGTGCAGTCGTTGATTTACGTGCCCTCAAATACATGACAGATGACCAGAAAGTCTTGAAAAAAACTAGTGAAAGCACAGCTACACTGATCCGTTTGATGGATGATATCCGTAATCTGTCTGTTGAATTGCGTCCATCAGCTCTCGATGATTTCGGATTAGAAGCAGCTTTTCGTTCACATTTTAAGCGCTTGGAAGAAAGTTTTGGTTTAAACATTGATTTTATATCGACAATTAAGCGCACTCGTTATGAAAGTGAAATAGAAACAGTCTTGTACCGTGTCTGTCAGGAAGCGGTTTTCAATGCGATAAAATATGCACAAGTGGAAACTGTACAAGTGCATTTGTTTGAAGAGGAGAATTCCTTGCAGTTAATTGTAAAAGATGAAGGTGTCGGATTTATTCTTGGGGCACATCCTGTAGGAACAGGACTTGGGTTGTATGGGATGAACGAGCGAGCTGAATTGGTATTGGGAAATGTAACGATTAGTTCTGAAATTGACAAAGGAACAACCATTCATTTATGTGTTCCTTTAGACGAAAAGCGGGAGGTGGCAATTTGAAGATTGTCATAGCGGATGACCACGCGATTGTGCGCAGCGGTTTTTCAATGATCCTCAATTTCCAAGAGGATATGGAAGTGATTGCCATGGCGGCAGATGGAATTGAAGCTTATCAAATGGTGGCCAAGCATCACCCGGATTTATTGTTGCTGGATTTGAGTATGCCACCGGGTGAAAGTGGATTAGTGGCAACGGGTAAGATTAAAGAAGATTTTCCGGAAACCAAAATTTTGGTCTTAACGATGCACAGCGATGAAGAATATCTATTCCATGTGTTGAAAAATGGAGCTTCAGGATATATGCTGAAAAGCGCTCCTGACGAAGAATTGCTGCAGGCCATTCGAGTCATCTATAATGGGGGTACCTATATTCATCCGAATATGGCCACTTCATTGGTTCGTGAACTGCTGAACAAAGATCATAAAGTAAAAGAATCGGATCCATTTGAATTATTATCTAAACGAGAAATCGAAGTTCTTCCTTTAGTCGCTAAAGGCTACGGCAATAAGGAAATTGCCCAAAAGCTTTTTATCTCTGTGAAAACAGTAGAGGCACATAAAGCGAAAATTATGGAAAAGCTGCAACTAAAGAGCCGACCTGAATTAGTAGAATATGTGTTAAAGAAAAAATTATTAAATTTTTGACGAATAGCTAGGAGTGGATCTTTTGATGACAGAAAAATCTGAGCTTCGTTTTAAAGAACCTGGTATGAGGTTATTGGAAAATGAACATGCGTATTTAAGCTTTTTAATGAACGAGTGGCATGCACTGGTCTTATCGTTTGAAGATGAAGGGCTAAGCCTAGAAGCGGGACGTGAAAATTTGAAGCTTTTACGCCAGAAACTTTTTGAATTTGTTGAACCCTTTAAAAATCATACCGATAAAGAAGAAGAATTCTTTTTTCCAGCGCTTGGAAATTATATTGGATTCGAGCAGGGTCCACTTGTCGGAATTCAAGATGAGCATCAGGAAATCGATGCTTATATTGGTCATTTTTTTCATCATACCCGTGACAATATCAATCTGCTAACATTGGAACAAATGAAAACAGTCACTCAGGACGCAGCAGAAGCGTTTGAAGTTTTGACGGTCCATTTCATGAAAGAGGAAACCGTTTTGTTCCCAATGGCTGAAAAAGCGATGAAAGCGATCGATCAAGATGAATTATACAAAAAACTAAATACTCTCATTACCTGAATTGATCCAGCTGCTTCCAAAAGGAAGTGGCTTTTTTTATTTTAAGGGTTTCCCCTCTCAGTAGGAGGGCACTCCCTTATTAAAAAGACAGCATTCTCAAGATACAATGAAGACAGAGAATCAACATGAAATAAATCGTAAAGAAAATTCAACGGAAAAGGTGATTTTGATGATCAAGAAACTACAATTGCCCCTTCAAACAATGAATCTAGTGGTTGGTTTTATGGTGTGGGTGATTATATCTTCCCTCATTCCATTTATCAGCGAAGATATAGCCATAGCTCCCGAAAGGCTGGCTATGGTAACGGCTGTACCAGTTGTTCTGGGCTCTATTCTGCGAATTCCACTAGGCTATTATGCCAATGTTTTTGGGGCACGAATTATATTTATGATAAGTTTTATCCTTCTTTTATTTCCAGTATTTTATTTAAGTGAAGCTTCGAGTTTTACAGATCTCATTATTAGTGGGTTATTTCTGGGAATAGGGGGCGCTGTATTTTCTGTAGGTGTTACCTCGCTGCCAAAATACTATCCGAAGGAAAAACACGGATTTGTCAACGGAATCTATGGTGCGGGAAATATCGGTACAGCCATCACGACATTTTCGGCTCCATTAATTGCAACGCAAATTGGTTGGTCAGCCACTATCAAAATCTACTTGATCTTGTTGCTGATTTTTGCAGCATTGAATTTCTTCTTTGGTGACCGTCATGAACCAAAAGTAAAAACCCCAATTATTGAGCAAATTAAAGGTGTTTATAAGAACGAAAAACTTTGGTTTTTTTCTTTATTCTATTTCATCACATTCGGATCTTTTGTAGCATTCACTATTTATTTACCTAACTTTCTTGTCAGCAATTTTGGGCTAGACAAAGTAGATGCTGGTATGCGGACTGCAGGCTTTATCGCACTTGCGACTTTTCTACGACCGGTAGGCGGATGGCTGGGGGATAAATTGCAGCCGTTGCTGTTGTTGATGGGGACTTTCTTCGTCTATACTATTGCTGCTATTGTATTGGCCTTCTCTCCGACGATTGGAATTTACACAGTCGGCACCCTGGCTATTGCAGTAAGTGCCGGCATTGGCAACGGTGTCATCTTCAAGCTTGTACCATTTTATTTCAATAAACAAGCCGGTATCGCAAATGGAATTGTCTCCATGATGGGTGGACTCGGAGGATTTTTTCCACCCATTATGTTATCGGTTATCTTTTCAATAACCGGTCAATACTCCATCGGCTTTATGCTTCTTTCTCAAGTGGCATTGGCGAGTTTTGTCTTGGTTGTTTGGATGTATTACCAAGACCGTCTGCAACTGGCCGCCGAAGTTTTCAACTCGACAGGGCAGGGCATACTAGTGACAGATACCTCAGGTAAAATCAAAAAGGTTAATCCTGCTTTCACTAAACTGACTGGATTTGAAGAATCGGATGTCGTCGGACAAAATCCAAGTATTATGAAATCAGACAGACAGCCAAAAGACTTCTATAAACAAATGTGGCAGGAAATTGGGCTAAACGGCATGTGGCAAGGGGAAATTTGGAACCGGCGCAAAAACGGCGAGGAATATCTTCAATGGTTGAATATCAGCGCAGTAAAAGATGATACGGGAGAAGCCGTTCGATACGTTGGAACTTTTACTGATATCACTGCGGAATATCAGAAAAAAAAAGAGGTTAATCGAATTTTAACTACGTGAAGTAGTACCGATGAATAAAAAAATCTGCTAAATAAGTTATATAAATGATTCCGGCCTGTTGATATTCCGCAAACCAGCTCCGCTTTTGGGCCCACACATGTGCGTCTTGAAGCTGATGCGACAGGACGTCGCGTTATCAGCTACCAAGAGCTTGCGCCGAACTAACTCGAGCTTTATACCCGAGTGGATTTCTTTTCATGTCGCCTATGTTACTCTATTGAGAGTCTCCGCTGGTTCGCAGCGTATCCTGATGATTTATTACTCAAGGATGCTAAGAAGAAAGAGCGGAAGACGGCGATGGGCAAAGATGTTTTCCTGCATCGTTGTCCTAACTTCCTTGAGTTGAAAAAGCTAATTTTTTAATTCAACTTATATAAATGAAAGTACGTAAGAGAGGAGAATATAATAATGAAGATGGATCAACCATTGACGGATCAACTAGGACGACCAATGAGAGATTTGCGTATTTCTGTTACAGACCGTTGCAATTTCCGCTGTTCTTACTGCATGCCGAAAGAGGTCTTTGGCGACGATTATGCATTTTTGCCAAAACAAGAATTGCTGACTTTTGAAGAAATTTATAGACTCACCAGATTGTTTGTGTCAATGGGAGTTAAAAAAATAAGATTGACAGGTGGGGAACCTTTATTGCGCAAGGATTTGCCGGAATTGATTAAACTAATATCTTCTGTCGAAGGAGTAGAAGATATTGGATTGACGACCAATGGATTATTGCTTAAACGGCATGGCCAAGCCTTGTATGATGCAGGATTAAGAAGGTTGAATATCAGCTTGGATGCACTCGATCCTGAATTGTTCGGAAGTTTGAACGGAAGAGGCGTCGGCTCTGAAAATATTCTGGAGCAAATCGATTATGCAAAAGCACTTGGTTTTGAAATCAAAGTCAATATGGTAGTTCAGAAAGATGTCAATGAATCAGAAATTCTTCCTATGGCAGCCTATTTCAAGGAACGAGAAATCACTCTTCGGTTTATTGAATTTATGGATGTTGGAAACGACAATAATTGGAGTTTCAAAAAAGTCGTAACTAAAAAGGAAATCATCCGCAAGCTCGAAACTGTTTATAAGTTAGCAGGTGTTGAGGAAGAATATTTTGGTGAAGTGGCCAAACGTTACAGCTATGAAGGCAGCAACGCACAAGTGGGTTTTATTACATCAGTTTCTGAATCGTTTTGCTCATCGTGTACAAGGTCGAGATTATCGTCTGATGGCAAATTCTATACATGTCTTTTCGCTACAGAAGGGTTTGATATCCGTAAACTTCTCCGAAATGACTGGAGCGATTCACAGCTTCTCGAAGCAATCAGTGCAGTCTGGAGCGGCAGAAGAGACCGGTATTCTGATGAACGAACTGAAGAAAGTGCTAAAGCTCGTAAAAAAATTGGTATGTCCTATATTGGTGGTTAACTGGTTCAGAAAGCAACTATAGTATAATGCCAACAGTAGAAAAGGAGAAACTTCATGGAGAATAATGGGTTATTGCAATCATCATCAACACAGGAGCATCTTTGCGTTTCCATCGTACCAATTTTCAATCATCTTGAACAAGCTGAACTAAAGGAAGTTGCTAAAACCACAAGACACCGGAATTTGTCCAAAGGGGAAGTTCTATACAGAGCAGGCGATAAATCGAGTTCTTTATATATTATTCATAAAGGTAAATTGAAAATATATCGTCTGACTGAAAATGGTAAAGAACAGGTGATTCGAATCTTGCAGCCAGGCGATTTTACAGGAGAACTGGCTCTTTTTATAGACAACATTCATGACTCATATGCAGAAGCAATGGAAAATGCTGAGCTCTGCACCATAAGTGGCCCAGATATAAGTGAATTATTTTTGAAATACCCGCAGATTTCATTAAAGGTTATCAAAGAATTTTCATTGAGGTTGGATCAAACAGAGCATCAAGTGACTAGTTTCACGACAGAAGATACTGAGACAAGAGTTGCCTTGTATTTAATTCAGCAAGCTGAATCTAGTCAAAGTCGGGAGATTCAATTGCCAATGTCACGGAAAGATCTAGCGTCTTTTCTCGGAACAACACCTGAAACCATTAGCCGAAAATTAGCTAAGTTTGAGGATGAAGGCTGGATACAACAATATGACCAAAGGGCGATCCAAATTATAAATATGGAAGCCTTGTCGCTTTATAAATAAAACCCAGCAGCAATTCCGCTAATCTAAAGCGGATTGTTGTTGGGTTTTTTTATATCCATTGTCATGAATAAGCTATTCTGAATAGAACTATCTATGTCGAACCAATCACATATGACACCAACGTCGCTGACATGGATATTCCGGAAATCTGTTTCGCTTTCAGATTACAGAATATGTGTCATGCAGCTAGTGTGAGCCATGCCCATAGAGGTGTTTAAAAGTAGATTTCTTGAGGTCAATTTACATCGTCTTTTTCTCGCAAGAAGTAAAAAAGTATTTCTAGTTTTATGGCCCAGTTACTTTGTCTCGATGTTCTTGATAGATATCCTGTCGCGTTATCGTTTTTGCCTGCGTGATTTGCTCAGGTGAAACCGAGGTTTCGTAGGCTTTAATGGTTGCATTGATCTGATCTGCTGAACTGGCGCCAGCCACCACTGAACGGATCGTGTCGTGCTGCAATATGCTATGCAGCGCCAAGGCATGGAGATTATCGTGGACCGCCAGCAGCTTCTTCAAGGTGTTTTTCAATTCATCCTTGCTATAGCTCAAGAAGTCGTCCGTTTTACCTGCCCGCTGTAGTCCTTCGCTAGTCAATAATCCTTTTGCCAAGGTGCCGCGAGTAACGACTGATTTTCCGGCTTGACCGATGCTGTCGAGCAATTCTTCCGGTCGCCGGTCCAGCAAGCTGTATTGCATCATGATGGAAGCAATGTTCCCTTTATCCAGAAAGCGCTTGATAACGTTCGGGCGGATGGAAGAAATACCATAGGCGCGAATCATGCCTTCTTTTTTCAAGTCTTCAAAAGCTTCAATGGTTTCTTCTGCATCATCAGTGATCATGCCGCCATGCAATTGATACAGGTCGATGTAATCTGTCTGGAGACGTTTTAGGCTAGCGTGGATCTGCTCTTTTATATACGCTTTAGTCGGATTCCATTTGACTTCGTCTGATTGAGCGCTCCATTGATTGCCTACTTTAGTAGCTAAGACGATTTCTTTTCGGTGATGCTTCAGCGCCTTGCCAACCACTTCTTCATTGATGCCTTTATTATACAAGTCTGCAGTATCAAAATAATTAATGCCCTGTGCGATTGCTTCGTCAACAATGATACCCGCTTGTTTTGCTTCTGTCGGTAAAGACATACAGCCTAAAGCGATTTCACTGACTTCAATTCCACTGTTGCCTAAAAAGCTTTTCTTCATTTCTCCACCTCATTTAGTCTGTTGTATCTTATATGGTATACTTTTTCTCAGAGAAACCACAAATGAAAAGAGGACTCCAATGAAAAAAATTGAAGAAAAAACCATCCACTCCAATCGTTTGTACGAAGGGAAAATTATTAACTTGAAAGTTGATGATGTGTCACTGCCTAATGGTCACACGTCAAAACGAGAACTGATCGAGCATCCCGGAGCGGTTGCCATCATTGCCATTACAGATGAGAACAAAATCATTTTAGTCGAACAATACCGAAAAGCGCTAGAACGATCTCTTGTGGAAATTCCAGCTGGCAAGCTCGAGCCTGGAGAAGCACCTGAATATACTGCAATGCGCGAGCTGGAAGAAGAAACAGGTTATACTGCAGAAAAATTGGTTAAAATCCAAACTTTTGCGACTTCCCCTGGATTTGCTAACGAAGTAGTCCACTTGTTTGCGGCTACCGGATTGAGCAAAGCGATAAATGGTGCGGTACTTGATGATGACGAATTCGTGGAATTAATGGAAGTGACACTTGAAGACGCGGAAAGAATGGTTGAGAATGAACGAATCTATGACGCAAAAACAGCATTTGCAGTATTGTGGGCAAAGCAACGAATATCAATTGAGAATTAAAACAATTATCTCTTTATAACGATTATAAATAAAGGTGGATAGTATTGTTGTAATTGAGAACTCCCTTTTGATATAATAGAAACAGTTTGAGGGAGGGCGTCGCATGGAAACCAGAATTGATCGGATAAAAAAACAATTACACGCTGCGAGTTACAAATTGACGCCACAGCGTGAAGCGACAGTTCGAGTTTTGTTAGACCATGAAGAAGACCATTTAAGTGCGGAAGACGTCTATCTTTTAGTAAAAGACATTGCACCGGAAATTGGATTGGCGACTGTGTACCGGACATTGGAGCTTTTAACAGAATTAAAAATTGTCGACAAAATAAATTTTGGGGATGGGGTCTCGCGTTATGATCTGCGTCAGGAAGGCGCAGCACATTTCCACCATCACCTCGTGTGTCTGGAATGTGGAGCAGTGGATGAAATTCAGGAAGATCTTCTAGAAGATGTGGAGAATATCGTAGAGAAACGCTGGAATTTCCAAATCAAAGACCACCGTCTTACTTTCCATGGCATCTGCTGGCGCTGCAACGACAGCAGCTCTCAAAATCCATCAGAATAACTGATGCCAAAAGGACGGCCCATTCAGGTCGTCTTTTTTTTATGCGTAAACGAACTTGCTTATCTGAACGGAATGATTGTCTTAAACATAAATTATGAGGGGGCAGACGCATGGATTTTGGCAAAGATGCACTCGACGATTATGTGCATTTTCTGCGTGTTGAAAGACAGCTTGCGGATAATACATTGTCTTCATATCAGCGAGATCTGAAGGTTTACCTGCAGTATTTAAAAGAAGTAGAGCAACTAGAGTCCTTAAAGAAAGTTGAACGGGTGCATATACTGAATCATTTGCGCCATTTGAAAGACTCGACGAACACACCGCGGACTGTCGCACGCCACATTTCATCTATTCGTTCTTTTCACCAATTTTTAATCCGTGAACGCATTGTCGAAACCGATCCAACTGTTCACTTGGAGATGCCTCAAATGGACAAGAAGCTGCCGAATATCCTGTCTATTGAGGAAGTAGACGCTTTGATACAGGCGCCTGCCACCAATAAAGCAAATGGTTTGCGTGATCAGGCTATGCTGGAATTATTGTATGCTAGCGGGATGCGCATTAGTGAATGCATCAATCTGGATGTAGAAGATGTCCACTTAACAATGGGGTTTGTTCGCTGTACTGGAAAAGGTGGGAAAGAACGCATCATCCCTTTAGGGAAATCGGCATTAAAATCCTGCCAAATTTATTTAGAAAAAAGTCGAATGGATTTGCTTAAAAGCGGAGAAAAAACGGATGCTATGTTCGTGAACCAGCGCGGTAAACGATTGACTCGCCAAGGCTTCTGGAAGCTGCTCAAACAGCATGCTCAAAAAGCAGGAATACAAAGAGAGTTGACGCCGCACACCTTGCGCCATTCCTTTGCCACACATCTGCTAGAAAATGGAGCAGACATACGAGCGGTGCAGGAAATGCTAGGCCATGCGGACATTTCCACAACACAAATTTATACTCATGTCAGCAAAACGCGCTTAAAGGATGTTTATTCCCAATTTCATCCCCGCGCTTAGAAGATGTCTGACTTCCGACAAGGAGTGGGTATATGGTAAGATAAAAGCGAAAATAAGGAGGAAGACTTATGACAAAAAAACCATTTAAACGCGTACATTTAGTAGTATTGGATTCGGTAGGCATCGGTGAGGCGCCCGATGCTGAAGCCTTTGGAGATACTGGATCAGATACGCTTGGTCATATCGCAGAAGCAGTAGGCGGATTGGAAATGCCAAACATGGAGAAATTAGGCCTAGCCAACATCGTTCCGGTGAAAGGGCTTGCAGCCGCAAAAAAACCAGCGGCTTTCTATGGAAAACTACAAGAAGCTTCTGTCGGGAAGGATACGATGACAGGCCATTGGGAAATCATGGGTTTGAATATCGATACGCCTTTTAAAGTCTATCCGGATGGTTTTCCGGAAGAATTGATCCAAAAGCTGGAAGAAAAGACAGGCCGTAAAGTTCTCGGAAATAAACCGGCCAGCGGGACCGAAATTCTAGATGAGCTCGGCCGGCAGCACATGGAGACAGGAGCTATTATCGTCTATACATCTGCTGATCCTGTCTTGCAGATTGCGGCTCATGAAGAAATCGTTCCATTGGAAGAGCTTTACCGCATTTGTGAAATTGCCCGCGAATTGACATTGGAGCCGGAATACCTGGTAGGCCGCGTCATTGCACGTCCATTCCTTGGCCAGCCAGGTGCATTTAAGCGGACAACAAATCGCCACGACTATGCATTGGCACCATTCGACCGGACTGTCATGAACGAACTGAAGGATGGCGGAAAAGACGTTATTGCTATCGGGAAAATTGATGACATATACAATGGTGCAGGTGTCACAAAATCCTACCGCACAAAAGATAATATGGATGGTATGGATAAACTGGTGCAAGTTGCTGGTGAAGATTTCTGTGGACTAAGCTTCTTGAATTTGGTAGACTTTGATGCACTTTATGGTCACCGAAGAGATCCACAGGGATATGGGAATGCACTAGAGGCATTTGATGTCCGGTTGCCAGAAGTACTTGAAAAGATGACGGAGGACGATTTGTTGATCATTACAGCAGATCACGGCAATGACCCAACATTCCCGGGTACTGATCATACACGTGAATATGTCCCGCTTTTAGCTTATTCACCGCGCTTTGATGGCGGAGAGCAGCTGGAAACAGGCAAAACCTTCGCGGACATCGGTGCTTCTATCGCTGAGAACTTTTCAGTAGACATGCCTAAATTCGGCAAAAGCTTTTTGTCTCGCTTAAACAAATGAATTGTCATCATTATGAGTAGTTCAACTGATCGAAAATTAAACTGAAAAGGCGGTAGTATTCGTGAGAATGGTAGATTTGATTGAAAAGAAAAGAGACGGCCATGAGTTGTCGACCGAGGAAATCAAATTCGTCATCACCGGTTACACAAATGGCGAAATTGAGGATTACCAAATGAGCGCTTTTCTAATGGCTGTTTATTTTCAAAATATGACAGAGCGCGAACGGGCAGATCTGACAATGGCCATGGCAGAGTCAGGCGACCAAATCGACTTGTCAGCGATTGAAGGCATCAAGGTCGACAAGCATTCTACTGGCGGTGTCGGTGATACGACGACTTTGGTTCTTGGACCCTTAGTCGCTGCATGCGGCGTTCCGGTTGCAAAAATGAGCGGACGTGGACTTGGTCATACCGGAGGAACAATTGATAAATTAGAAGCGATTGACGGCTTCCACGTAGAACTTTCAACAGAAGATTTTATCAAACAAGTTAATGATCACAAACTAGCGGTAATCGGGCAAAGTGGCAATTTGACTCCGGCGGATAAAAAATTATACGCCCTACGCGATGTAACGGGAACAGTTAATAGTATTCCTTTAATTGCGAGCTCAATTATGAGTAAAAAAATCGCAGCTGGAGCAGACGCCATCGTTTTGGATGTGAAAACAGGCGAAGGTGCATTTATGAAAACACCGGAAGATGCCAAAGAACTGGCACATGCAATGGTCGGCATTGGTAATGCAACGGGTAGAAAAACAATGGCCATTATTTCAGACATGAGCCAGCCGCTTGGGTTTGCTATTGGCAACGCACTAGAAGTCAAAGAAGCGATTGAAACGCTACAAGGCAAAGGTCCGGAAGATTTAACGGAATTATGCATGGTGCTTGGTAGCCAAATGGTCGTAGTTGGTGGCAAAGCAGAGACTTTAGAAGAAGCACGAGCAATGCTTGAAAAAGTAATTGAAAATGGTCGAGCTTTAGAAATTTTTAAGCAATTTATCGCAGATCAAGGCGGCAATCCAGCGGTGGTAGATGATGTCACATTATTGCCACAAGCTAAATTTACAACAGAAGTACCATCCAAAGAAGAAGGCTATATTTCATTCATGGAAGCGGATGAAATTGGCACAGCTGCTATGGTGCTAGGTGCAGGCAGAGCAACGAAAGAATCGGTAATCGATTTGGCTGTCGGTATAGTTCTTCATAAAAAAGTTGGAGACTTTGTAAAGACTGGCGAGTCCATTGCTACGATTTATTCCAATACAGAAGAGCTCGCAGAATGTTCTAAAATGATATATAATAGTGTCGAATATACAAGTAGGCCGGTTGAAAAAATCAAACTGATTTCAGCTTTGATAACCGACTGAAGAAGATCTTGCTGGGTAATTGCTCAGCAAGATTTTTCATATACATAAGTGAAACTAGAAGTGTTTTTTTAACTGGATAGCAGTGGATAACTCTGCTTTTTCTTCTTAGAATCATTGAATAACATATCATTAGGAGGGGCTTTTATTGCATTTATACGGCACACAAGCAATTAATGAGCAAGGTCATTTGACAATCGGCGGAACCGATTCAGTGGAGTTAGCTAAAAATTACGGAACACCACTTTATGTCTATGACATTCAATTATTCCGTGATCGCGCCAGAGCGTTCCAACAAACTTTCAAAGAAGCAGGAATTGGCTATCAGGTCGCGTATGCCAGCAAAGCTTTTTCAACCATTGCAATCTACCAAGTAGCGGCAGAAGAAAATCTGTCATTGGATGTGGTTTCTGCTGGAGAACTGTATACGGCCGTCAAAGCAGGATTCCCGGTTGGAAAAATCCATTTTCACGGCAACAATAAAAGCCTAGAAGAATTGCAGATGGCTTTTCGAGTAGGAATCGGTTGCATCGTAGTCGATAACTTTCACGAAATCGACTTATTAAAGAAAATTTCCGAGCAAAACAAACAATCGATGAATATTTTGTTGCGTGTGACTCCCGGAATTGAGGCTCATACACATGATTACATCACGACCGGACAAGAAGATTCAAAATTCGGATTTGATTTGAAGAATGGCCAGGCAGATGATGCATTTAACCAAACCTATAACCACGGTTATTTGAAACTAATAGGACTTCATTGTCACATTGGTTCACAGATATTCGATACCAGCGCATTCCAGTTGGCTTCTGAGAAATTATTGCAGAAAATGTCTGGCTGGAAACAGGAATTTGGCTATATATGCCCCGTATTAAATCTTGGTGGAGGCTTCGGGATTCGCTATACAGCAGAAGACGCGCCACTTAAACCGGCTGTCTATGTAAAGAAAATGATTGAAACCGTTAAACAGACCTCTGAAGATCTCGGTTATCCAATCCCCGAAATCTGGATCGAGCCGGGCCGTTCATTAATTGGCGATGCTGGAACGACACTTTATACCATCGGATCGACGAAAGAAGTGCCAAAGATGCGCAAATATGCCGCGGTTGACGGAGGAATGTCAGACAATATTCGTCCAGCTTTATACGGAGCAAAGTACAGTTCGCTATTGGCCAATAAAGCAAATGCCTTATCGACTGAGCAATACACAATCGCAGGGAAATGCTGTGAATCAGGAGACAAGCTAATTGAACAAGCTGACTTGCCGACTGTGGAAGCGGGAGATCTTTTAGGTGTTTTCTGCACGGGTGCATATGGTTACTCAATGGCCAGTAACTATAACCGCATTGCACGGCCGGCCGTTGTATTCGTAGAAAATGGTATGTCTCAGCTAGTTGTGAAACGTGAAACGAATGCGGATTTGGTCAAACAGGACTTATCCTACTCGCAGAAGGCTATCCAGAAATGAAAAAAGGGAATCTGGTCTTGTTGCTTTTCATCTTGGCGATGGCCCTTGCCTGGGGAATCGTCTATTGGGTCTTTTTTGCAGAAAATGTCATTGGTGGCTGAAAGCTCTCTTGAGTTATCAGGGGAACTATAGTAATATGGTTAAAGCCGCTTTTAGACGAAAATGAGGGATTTAATTATGTTGTTCAGATATAAGAAATCATTCGAGAAAATCGCTATGGGGCTGATGTCATTCATGCCGAAAGAGCGAGAACTGAAAAAATTACAGCAAACCATGCATATCTATGAAGAAAATCCGGATTGGCAGTTATTTCTTTGGAAAAAAGAGGATGATTTTGTCGGATTATTAGGCGTGGAAGTTAGCGAAAAATCCTATACAATTCACCACTTATCAGTGAATCCTTCGCATCGCGGAGATGGAATCGGCCATGAAATGGTAGAAAAAATTCAGAATCTCATGCAAGATCGGAAAATGCTTGCGACAGAAGAAACCGAACCATTCCTAAAAAAATGCCCAATAAAAAAAGGCGACCTTTAATTTAAAGGTTCCGCCTTTTTTTTTTGTTCACGCAAGCTGATGATGGAAGTACGATCACGTAGCCTGTGCTTATGCATAAGGTAATAGGGATCTTGCTGTGTCAGAGGATGTGCAGAATGATAGGATTCCACTGCCTGTTTTAGCTCTTCTGAAACAATCGGGATTTTCTGAACCGAAAATGGTTTTCGTTCTGTGACAGCTTCGATCGAATCGCTTAAGATGCGAATCAGTTTTTCATGGTCGAATCCTTCCACCCATATTCCGCCGGCAGCCAATTTGACTTTGGCACGGATAAAAGAACGCAAGGCTCCTGGATAATTGCTTCTTCTCCAATGGTACATGCCGACCGCTAATTGGATCCACCCTGTTAGGGGATGCATCTTGTCTTTAGGTGCAATTGCTTTCCAGTATTCTTCGCCAACTTCATGGCACTCAAAATAATCTTTTTCTTCGTTAAAATTAATAATGTATTGAATAAACAGTGGATGATGAAGTGGATGCATTTTGATCCCCTTTCTACTATAATAAAGGTTAATTGCCCATTAATCGGGATGAATGAGTATTTAACAGTCAGGTGGTACAGTTATGTCGTACGAAGTGAAAGTAGAGGCCTATGAAGGCCCTCTTGATTTATTATTGCATTTAATCCACCGTTTGGAAATTGATATTTACGATATTCCTGTTTCACAGATTACTTCACAGTATATGGAACACATACGGGCGATGCAAGTTCTAGAATTGAATGAAGCGAGTGAGTATCTTGTTATGGCGGCCACATTGCTTGCAATCAAAAGCAAAACATTGCTGCCGGTTCACGAAGGTGAGTTGGATGAAATTGAATACGAATTCGATGAACAAGATCCACGTGAAGAACTGGTGTCACGTCTTGTGGAATACCGGAAATTTAAGGACGCTTCTGAAAATTTAAAGGAGCTTGAAAGCAATCGTTCCTTTATCTATACGAAAGCGCCAATGGATTTATCGGAAATTCAGGCAACTATTCCTTACGATCAAGTCGATCTCGAGGTAAATGCCTATGATATACTTGGGGCTTTTCAAAAAATGCTTCGCCGTAAGCAATTAAAAGCGCCATTATCTGCGCGCGTCGCAAGACAGGAGATTTCCATCAAACATCAAATGACTTTGATCGTCGATCAATTGAAGTTGGCAAAGGGACGGACATCTTTCCACAAACTGTTCCCTTCAGATGATAAAACTGTGCTGGTGGTATCGTTTTTGTCGATTCTGGAATTAATGAAACGGCAGGTCATTGCGGTGGAGCAGGAAACCAACTTCACCAATTTGATGGTGGAACTCAGAAAGGACAAGTGGGAATATGAAGACGAATCTTTCGAGTAGAATAGAAGCGCTGCTTTTCGTGGCAGGAGACGATGGGCTGACACCGAAGCAACTTCAATTTTTGACGGAAGTGGACAGTGAAGAGCTGCAGGCGGGCATAAAAGAATTAGAAACACGCTATGTCGATTCCGTCAGTGGCATCTGTCTCAAGGAACTGGCAGGGGTCTTTCAACTAGTGACCAAGCAAGAAGTGGCAGAAACGATTCAAAAACTGGTGGAAAACCCCACCGTGCAGGCATTGTCTCAAGCATCTTTGGAAGTTTTGGCAATTATCGCATACAAGCAGCCAATTACAAGGATAGAAGTTGAAGACTTGCGCGGTGTAAAAAGTGAAAAAGCGCTCCACACACTGGCTGCTAAAGGCCTGGTTCAAGAAGCGGGACGGGTTGAAGGAACAGGTCGTGCCATTCTATATGGTACGACAAAAGAGTTCTTGAATTATTTCGGTTTGAAGAATCTAGACGAACTTCCGCCCTTGCCTGAAGAATCTGCAAGCGATGAGGATGACGATACAGATCTTTTCATGACAAATTTTCAACAAACCTTCAAAGAAGAAATAAAAGTGTGAGGTATTTTTGGAAGGCTGTGCTATTGACAGTCTTCTTTTCTTTTAAGCTTAGCGCTTCCGCTTTAAGAGGAAATGTGGCATAATTTCGAGAGGAACGAACGGCATATCGAGTTATTGTAATACATTTGCAGTACTTGGCGAGGAACGACTGAAAAAAACGCACTTGCGCATTTTGGTCTGCTCTGCTGCAGCGTTTAGCCCCTTGGGTTGAACAAGCGCGTACGCTTTTCGAAAAAATACTAATGAGGTGAACTTATTTATGGAAAGATTACAGAAAGTACTTGCACATGCAGGCGTAGCATCACGACGTAAGTCAGAACAATTGATTTTGGACGGTAAAGTAAGAGTCAACGGGAAAACGATCAAGGAATTGGGAGTTAAAGTTTCAAGCACCGATAAAATTGAAGTAGAAGGCGTTCAACTTGAAAAAGAACAGAAAGTTTACTACTTATTGTATAAGCCACGCGGCGTCATTTCAGCTGTTTCGGATGATAAAAATCGCAAAGTCGTAACTGACTTTTTTACGGATATTGAAAAACGGATTTATCCAGTCGGACGATTAGATTACGATACATCGGGGTTGCTCATCATGACGAACGATGGAGAATTTGCCAATATGCTGACACATCCAAAGTTCGAAATTGATAAAACCTACGTAGCTCGTTTAAAAGGAATTCCAGAAAAAGATGACCTGAAAAAATTGGAACGTGGCATCAAGCTCGAGGATGGAATGACAGCCCCAGCTAAGGTGAAGCTTCTATCAGGAGATAAAAAGACAGGCAAGGCCATTGTACAGATCACGATACACGAAGGAAGAAACCGCCAAGTCCGCAGAATGTTCGAAGCTATCGGCTATCCGGTACAGAAATTGAGCCGTGAACAATTTGCTTTTTTGACATTGCATGGTTTGAACGCAGGCGAATCGCGAGAACTTTCTGCACACGAAGTCAAATTATTGCGTGTACTAGCTGATACGGGTAAACGCGTCTAACGTTCACAAACCATTCAAAACTCCAGACTTGTTACTGTTTAAACTTTGATATAATTAAGTTTGCATAATATACCTCGAAGGAGGAACAAGTATGGATGAACGAGCGGTACCAATAAAGAACGACAAAAAGAAAAAAAGAGCTGTGATGAGAGCGGCTATTCTAGCGATTTTAATAGCTGCTATTGGCTACACCATTTATAACAGTGCAACAGCTGAGGATATCAGCCTGCTTAAAGTCGGTGACAAGGCGCCTGACTTTGCCTTAATAGATCTAGAAGGTGAAGATCATAAATTATCAGATTACGAAGGTCAAGGAGTCTTTTTGAACTTCTGGGGTACTTGGTGCAAACCATGCGCGAAAGAAATGCCGGCCATGGATCGGCAATATGAGGTCTTTTCAGATGAGGGCGTACAAGTACTCGCAGTGAACATTGCTCAATCAGATTTTGAAGTCCAATCTTTCGCGGATCAATACGGCTTGTCTTTTCCAGTAGTGATCGATAAAACAAAGAGTGTGATGACGGCTTACAATATCAGGCCATTGCCAACCACAATTCTTGTTAATCCGGAAGGAAATATTCAACGCATCATTACAGGTGAAATGACGGAACAGGATATTGAAGGGTTTATGGAAGAAATCAAACCTGACTAAGGAGATTTTTGGGATGGAGAATTTGCAATGTCAATGCGGTCATGTAAATCCACCTGGCACGAAACTTTGTGAATCGTGTGGGCGGTCTTTGACTGAAAAAGAACAAAATAGCAAACTGGTAGATATGCGTTATGAAGGAACGGCTAGACGTTCACAAACTTATAATAAATCCATTATCGATAAAATTTGGAATTTCTTTTCAAGTGTCAAAGTGGGTGTCAGTATTATTATAATCCTGCTAGTAGCTGCAGCGATTGGTACAATCCTTCCGCAGCAAGCGTTTGTTCCGGCAAGTACGGAAGCAACGATCAAGGCTTATTATATCGACACTTATGGCAGTGTTGGACGCGTCTATCATGCTCTTGGTTTTCATGACTTATACAGTTCTTATTGGTTTATTGCGTTGGTCGGGATGCTAGCTATCTCTTTAGTAATTGCCAGCTTAGACCGTTTTGTGCCACTATATAAATCGCTGAAAAACCAGCGAGTTCTGCGTCACCCGAGCTTTATGGATAAACAGCGAATTTATGCCGAAGGACCTGGTTCAGAAGATACACTGCAAAAAGCAGAAACAAAGTTAAAAGAGTTGAAATACAACACGCGTACGGATAAAAACGGCCTATTGGCTGAAAAAGGTCGTTTTTCCAGGTGGGGTCCGTATGTCAATCATATTGGGCTGATTATCTTTTTGTTTGGTGTTATGCTTCGTATGATTCCTGGATTCTATATAGATGAAAGCTTATGGATACGTGAAGGCGAAACGAGAGCCATTCCTGAAGTACCAGGCTATTATCTAGAAAGTGAAAATTTTGAGCTGGAAGTTTATACGGGCGAAGGCGGAGAAGAAATCTTCGGTGAAGCCCTAGACCGTGTTGGTACAGTAGCGAAAAATTACCAGACGGATGTCGTTTTGTATCAAAAGAAAGAAGAAGCGTTGCCAGGTGCAGTCGACGGACAAGAAGTCGTTAAAGAATTTCCAATCCGTGTCAATCAGCCTCTGAAGTTTGATGGTTATGCCATTTACCAAATGGACTACCGTTTAGATGAACTGGAGACAATGACGTTTGCTTTGACTAATAAAGAAACGGAAGAAGCTCTTGGTGAACTCACCATCGATTTGATTGACCCAGAAAAAAATTATGAGCTTGAAGGCGGTTCAACTATTGAATTGCTTGGTTATTATCCGGATTTTTCAGGCTTTGAAAACGGTGAACCGCAAACTGCAACACCGTTGCCAAACAATCCAGGCTTCCTGGTGAAATTGACTACTCCTGAAACACCAGAAGGAGAAACAAGTTTTATCACGATTCAAAATACAGTAGAACCTTTAGGTGAAAATGACTTTAAACTGGCTTTCCAAAGTGTCGAAACACGTGATGTATCAGGTCTTACGGTTCGAAAAGACAGTACCTTGCCGATTCTCGGCCTTGGCGGTTTGATCTTTATGATCGGTGTGGCACAAGGGATGTACTTTAACCATCGCCGTTTCTGGATTCAACAGAAAGCTGATGGTACGATCTTGCTTGCGGGGCATACCAATAAAAACTGGTTCGGCTTGAAGAAAGATCTTGATCAAGTTGTTGAGCATGCATCATTGCCCGCTTACTCAGATCAGCAGGATGAAATCGACAAAAAAGAGAAAGCGGAAAAGGAAGGTGAAGTATTGTCATGACATTAGCTGATATAAGTTCAAATCTATTATATGTAGCCTTTATTGCTTATTTGATTGCAACATTCGTTTTCGGAGGAGCCGTTAAAGGCAACAAAGAAGGCACATTCAAATCAGAAAAACGATGGGGCAAAGTTGCGATTATTATCACCCTTGTAGGTTTTGCCGCTAATCTTGGCTACTTCTTTACTAGATGGGGCGCGACTGGCCATGCACCGCTCAGCAATATGTTTGAATTTACGACAGCGTTCGGCATGACTTTAGTTGGTGGATTTATTATTTTGTATTTCTTATACAAAACACCGGTTCTTGGAATGGTTGTCTTGCCTGTCGCGTTATTGCTTATCGCATTTGCCAGTATGTTCCCGAGTGAAGTTAGCCCGCTTATTCCGGCTCTTCAGACAAACTGGTTGGCAATTCACGTCAGTACTGTAGTTATTGCAGAAGGAATCCTAGCTATTAGTGCAGCTGCAGGCTTGATTTATTTATTGAAAGTAATAGATCTAACCAAAAAATCCAAACAGCGTTTTTGGTTAGAAGCAATTATGTATTCTTTGGTACTAGTTCTCGGGTTTGTAGCAGTCAGCACATTCTTTTCCGCAACAGGCTACGAGGCAGAGTTTACTTATGTAGATAAAGAAGATAAAGAAGCTGCCATCACTTATACAATGCCTCCTATTTTTGGGATGAATGAGTATGTTGCTTTAACGGACGAAGCGATGACGCCTCTTATCGAAACACCTGCAATCGTCAATGCCGGAAAACTGACAACCGTTTTATGGTCCGTAATTGTCGGAACGGTTCTTTATTGGTTGATTCGTTTGGTTTCTAGAAAGCGCATTGCAGCAATATTGAAACCATTCGTTAAAAATGTCAATTTGCAGTTGATGGATGAAATTGGTTATCGTGCGATTATTATCGGCTTCCCGATCTTTACATTAGGTGCATTGATTTTCGCTATGATCTGGGCACAAATTGCCTGGTCCCGTTTCTGGGGCTGGGACCCGAAAGAAGTATGGGCATTGATTACTTGGTTATTCTATGCTGCATACCTGCATTTACGTTTAGGCAAAGGATGGCAAGGTGAAAAATCCGCATGGCTGGCAGTTGTCGGCTTTGTAATCATTATGTTTAATCTGGTCGTTGTTAACTTAATAATCGCCGGGTTGCATTCTTACGCATAAACAAAAAGGCCTTTTCCGGTACCGGAAAAGGCCTTTTTGTTTATTGTCCAGATTCAATGCTTGTAAACCACTTTGCCCGAGTGACTTAGATCATCGAAGGTATGGTCTAGATGCGGGTCAGCTGACAGGATGTCACACACTTAGTTTGGCATCCTGACCTAGCCGCTTACGCTTTTCTTTATTTTTGACAGGGTTATCGGTACAATGAGACATATATAGAAGATATAAGAAAGTTGGAGGGGTTAGCATGTCTGAAGAGATTACGATTTTAGTAGTAGATGATGAGGAACGGATCCGGCGATTGCTGAAAATGTACCTAGAGCGTGAAGGCTACTTGGTGGAAGAAGCTGAAGATGGCGTTCAGGCACTAGAGATGGCGATGGAAAAAGATTATCACTGCATCTTGCTAGATTTGATGATGCCCGAAAAAAATGGTGTCGAAGTGGCTACCGAATTGCGTGAAACGAAAATGACTCCGATCATCATGCTTACCGCCAAAGGAGAAGAAGCCGACCGCGTGGAAGGGTTTGAATCTGGAGCAGATGATTATATCGTCAAACCGTTCAGTCCGAGAGAAGTGGTGCTGCGTGTCAAAGCAATTTTGCGGCGATCATCGGCTTATTCTCCCATCTCCAATTCGACCGTCTCAAAAGACCTGGTAGTATTTCCCCATCTGACCATTGATCACGACGCACATCGCGTCACTGCTGACGGTGTAGAAGTGAACTTAACACCAAAAGAATATGAGTTATTATACTTTTTAGCGAAAGCACCGGATAAAGTTTTTGACCGAGAGCATTTGCTGAAAGAAGTTTGGCATTATGACTTTTTCGGTGACTTAAGAACAGTCGACACACACGTCAAGCGCTTGCGTGAAAAATTGAACCGCGTTTCGGAATCGGCAGCGAAGATGATTGTCACTGTATGGGGCGTAGGCTACAAGTTTGAGGTCGGCAATGAATAGAATATGGAATAGTGTCGTCGGGAAGCTTTGGATTACGATCCTGCTTCTCGTTTCCTTTGTCCTTTTTATTGTGACAGTTTTGCTTTTGGAGTTTCTTGGAAACTATCATAGCGAAACAGTGGAAGAAACATTGAACAGCGAAGCGAATATGATCGCAAATATTTTCAATGACCATGATGAAGTGGCCAGTTCACTAGAAATTATCGAGGATGTTATAGGAACTGAGACCAATGCGGTCATTGCTGAAGAGCCCTTTGACAGCAATTATTATATTCATGACGGAATAAATGGAACTGAAACACGTGAAAAAATATTAAACGAACCTTCGTTTCAAAAGGTGTTTGAAACAAGCGAAACAGTGATGAAAGAAATGCTGCTGCCATCATTAACAGAACAGAATCGTCTAGAGTCTTATATTGTCCTAGCTAGTCCGCTGCAGACAGGTGAAGAACAGCATGGTGTTGTATTTATCTACCAATCATTGGAAGTGATGGATCGTACAGCGGAGCGAACAACTAATATTGTATTCCTTTCGGCATTTATTGCACTTTTATTGACTACTTTCTTTGCATTCTTTTTATCATCGCGAATTACGTCGCCGCTCCGGAAAATGCGCGAAGGTGCATTTGAATTGGCAAAAGGTAATTTCGATACAAAAGTTAGAGCAACTTCCAGTGATGAAATTGGTCAATTGGCTACAGCCTTCAATCAAATGGGTCGTCAATTAAAGCATCATGTCGAAGTGATCAATCAGGAAAAAGAACAATTATCAAGCATACTAACATCGATGGCCGACGTTGTAATCACCTTCAATCAGGACAAAACTATCCTATTGAGCAATCCGCCAGCAGAGAAATTATTGCAGAAATGGGTCTTTAAAAATGGCTCTACTGAAGCCCAACCGCTGCCTGCAGAAATGCTCCACATGCTTGACCACGTTCTGGGTTTTGAAGAAGAGATTGTAGATGAGCTGGAAATCGAAGGGGCTTATTATGCCATCAACTTCAGCCCCTTATATAGCGGAGAATCGATCCGGGGTGCTGTTGCCGTTTTGCACAATATGACGGAGCAGCATCGTCTAGAGAAACTGAGAGAAGATTTTATCGCTAATGTGTCTCATGAATTGCGAACTCCAATTGCGATGCTCCAGGGCTATAGCGAAGCGATTTTGGATGATGTTGGAGCGACAGAAAAAGAACGTCGCGAAATGACAAAAATTATCTATGAAGAATCACTGCGGATGGGCCGACTGGTCACAGACTTATTGAACCTAGCACGGATGGAATCGGGTCACATGCGTCTTTACAAGGAAATTGTCCAATTGAATAACTCCATTGAGCGGATGACTCTTAAATTTGCGCAAATCGCTAAAGAAAATGGTGTTCAACTGTCGTTTGAAACGACTGTTGATGATTGGGCGGCCAGTCAAATTGATCAGGATCGGATAGAACAAGTTATGACCAATTTAATAGATAATGCAATTCGACATACGCCTAGAGAAGGGCAAGTGGTGGTGCGTGTCGAACAACAACAGGAGTACGCAAAGATTTCAATCAACGATAATGGAGTAGGAATTTCAGAAAAAGATCTGGAATTTGTTTTCGAACGATTCTACAAAGCAGATAAGGCAAGAACACTCGGCAAAGGCGGAACAGGTCTTGGCCTGGCAATTGCCAGCAATATCATTAAAGCGCATGAAGGCAAAATTTATGCAGAGAGCATCATTGGACAAGGTACTTCATTTGTCTTTTTGCTGCCTTTAAAGAATATGTAACTTTACAAAGACAAAGACGACTAATCCTAAGAACGGGGGGAGTATATTGAATGACTCCGTTTTTCATCGGCTGTACGAAGAATATCACCAGGATGTTTTTCAGTTTTTAATTTATCTAGTAAAAAACAGGCATTTGTCGGAAGATTTGATGCATGAAGTATATATTCGTGTTTTTCGGGCTTATGATCGTTTTGAAGGAAAAAGCTCTGAAAAAACATGGCTTTTTTCGATTGCCAAAAATGTGGCAATCGATCATTTTCGAAAAATGGCGGTACGCAAAAAGCATTCGATGGAGTATTTTGATTGGGAAACACAACAATTGGTTTCGTCGGAGCGAATTCCTGAAGAAGTCTCATTATTGAATGAAGACAAAGTTCTTTTGTATAAGACATTGGATACCTGCACAGGAGACCAAAAAATGGTTATCATCATGCGTTTTTTTCAGGACTTATCGATAGCAGAAACTGCAGATGTTTTAGGTTGGACAGAAGGAAAAGTGAAAACGACACAGCATCGCGCAATCAAAGCCTTGCGTGAAAAATTAAAAGCGAAGGAAGGGGGAGATGAAAATGCCGAATAACAAATGGACCGATGAATCCATCGAAGATTTGTTAAAGGATTTCCCCGCAATCAAAGATAATCGGCCTAAAGAAGAAGTTTACAATCGCTTGGCCAAGAAACAAAAAGTCCAAAAACGTCCCAAAAAGTGGCTGCCATTGTTGGTAGCTGCATTGGCATTTATTACAGTTGGAATATTGGTTGCCTCCATCATTAGTCAACTTGGCATTGATACCACTCAAAATCAATCAGATTCAAGCACAGAATCAACTGCAACAACTGAGGATCAAGAGAACGAAGAGTTGGAAAGTCTGCCTGATGCTGAAGAATCCGGAACTGGAGAGTCGGGCCAGTTCTCGATAGCACAAGTAGAAGAACCAGTAAGAACGGCAGTTTACGATGAAACTATCGGCAATCAGACATTGATGACCATCGGGTTGACAGAAAATGCAGTTGTTGTACCGGTCTCCTTTCTGATTCCAAGTGATCAGGTAGAAGCTGCATTTGGAGATAAAACTCCATCATCGCTTGATCTGTATAAGGAATACGCAGACGAAATCGATGAAACACAGCTAGGTTTTGATGAGTACCATCCGTATGTTGGAACTTTGGAGAAAACGGCGCAAGGCATTCGCCACATGCTGCCTCAGGATCACCAATACGATATGGCTTCTGCCAGTATTGGAGTTTATTTCAATACTCTTTCAGAGACATTTTCAGACGTGTCAGAAATTGAAGTGGCCAATGAAGATGGTTCAGCCGCTGGGTTTTCTGAAATCGGTCCTGTTGAGCCGATTATTCCGGCTCAGGAAGACATTGCCTATTATTCATTCACTTCTTCAAATGGAGATGTTTATCTTGTTCCTGGGTACGATATGCCGCTCACTTCAGCGAGTGAAGCCATAGGGGGACTTACTGAAAGCCCGAGCGATTTTTACGGGCCAACAGTCCCGAAAAATGTGGATTATCAAGTTTCTGAGACGCAAGACCTTGTACAAGTTGAATTTGAGGATGCACTTGATCTGAATTCGCTGGACACTTTGGAAACGATTCGAATGATAGAAAGTTTTGCGTTGACCGCTGATACGTTTGGGAAGAAAGTGGAAGTCATAGGGCTACAGCCTGAGAGTTGGAACGGATTTGACTTCAGCCAGCCACTGCCAGTTCCAGTAGCACCTAACTTGCTAGAGTGGTCTTTGGAATGAGGAAAAGAAGCGTTGTAAACAAATTTGTTTACAACGCTTCTTTTTTATACTACGATTAGGCTATAACAAAATATCGATTCATCTTCGGGGCAGGGTGCAAGTCCCTACCGGCGGTAATTGAACTCTGTTCATAAGCCCGCGAGCCGTAAAACGCAGGATTTGGTGTAACTCCAAAGCCGACAGTATAGTCTGGATGGGAGAAGGTGAAGGTGCGGACGTTTGTCGTTTACATGTAAACGCAACGCTTTTTAAGTGTGCCTTTTCTCCCTTAAGTACTTGGTGCTTAAGGGTTTTTATATGTAAATGCGAGTCCAAGCCTTTCTTCTGGTGAATCACGACAAGGAGAGAGGAATATGAAGAACAAGAAGCTGCAAACGATGATCGTTATTGGGATGTTAAGCAGTATTTCGTTTATATTGATGCTTTTCAACTTTCCACTGCCAGCTTTACCAGCTTTTTTGAAAGTGGATTTTAGTGATGTACCTGCATTGATTGCGGCGATTACGATGGGTCCAGTAGCAGGGATTTTAGTGGCATTCTTTAAGAATGTACTGGATTGGCTTTTTGCAGGAAGTCCTACAGGAGTTCCGGTTGGCCATATGGCTAATTTTGTGACAAGCCTGTTGTTTATTTTGCCAGTTTATTTCATCTACCACAAAGTAGCAACTAAAAAAGGGATGATTTTTGGATTGGCTTTTGGAACATTGACTATGGCAATCGGCATGAGTATTTTAAATTACTTGGTGTTTCTGCCGATGTACACTTATTTCCTTAACATGCCAGCTGAGACAGGCAGTGTGTTATTCGGAACCATCGTTCTGGGAATTTTACCGTTTAACTTAATCAAAGGCCTGCTCTTGACTGCAGTCGTGCTGCTAATGTTCAGCAGTATGCACACGTGGATCGAAAAGCAGCGTTCCTATTATTTATCATAAAAAAGACGTTCGGCAGTTTATCACTGCCGAACGCCTTTTTTATTTGGATCAGTCTTCGTATTTTAAAGGATCGCCTTCAAAAGATGTGTCTGCAACTTTGATGGAATCTGTTGGACAGCCTTCAAATGCATCTTCCATGTCTTCTTCGAGTTCATCTGGAACTTGTTCTGTTCCCATGTTATTATCTAAAATAACAAAAGCGATTCCTTCGTCATCGTAATCGTAAATATCAGGTGCAGCTGCACCACAAGCACCACAAGCGATGCAAGTATCCTTGTCGACAATGGTATACTTAGCCATAATGTTTTCCTCTCCTTTATCTCCGAACAAGTTCAGTTAGGCTATCGTATTTATTCTAAAGGTGTTTGAGTATTTTTTCAACCCAAAACCGCTAGGGGGCACAAGCTTGTTATTCACCGAACTCATTTTGGCCATTATGAAGGCCGTCAACCGGCAGCGGACTATCTCTTCTCCATATCATTTGATTAAAGGAAAGAAGTCTGGACAAACTATACAGGATATTGGCTATTTCAGCTTGTATCCTTATTTTGGCGTGCTACCGAAATTGGATAAGAAAGCCTATGATCAAGCGGTTCGACACTTATTTTCACAAAGCTATCTAGTGGTCAATGAACAAGTGCTCGAATTGTCCCAAAAAGCGATTGATTTAGACATTGCTGCTTCATCGCTGAATGGCTGGAAATACCGTGGTAACGAAAATCTTTTTTTTAACCGCTTGTCACTAATTGTTCAAACTTTTTCTCATATCAGCCAGCAGGAAAAAATCTTTGATCCCATTGTCGGTAATGAAGAAATACAGAGTTGGGTGAAAAAATATTTAAAGCGGATTGGGTTTCGCGATTTGGCGGTAGCACAAGCCTTTAAAGAAGAGCTTTTAAGTACATTAACCGATACTGAGGTTTCTGAAACCCATAAAATGATCATTATGGAACGTTTAACAGGATCTGGGTTGAGCGGATTAACATGGCAGCAAATTGCAGATTCGAAAAACTTGTCGCTCTTGGATGTTCAATTAATGGTTGTAGAAGCCTTGCACGGCTGGATGGCAATAATAGAACAGTCTAAACCACCGATGCTCTTAGGTCTAATGGAAGGCATCATCCAGGAATCCTCTTTGACAGAAACAGCCCAGCGCACAGAAAAATTATTCGACAAAGGATTTTCACTCGAACAGATTGCTTCGCTTCGCCAACTAAAGACCAGTACCATCGAGGATCATTTTGTGGAACTGGCAATGAACGATCCATATTTCAACTACACGCCTTTTTTAAATTCGGCTCTTTACGAGGCGATTATTGCTGAAAGCCGGCGGAGAGACACAAAAAGACTGCGGGAAATAAAAGAGCAACTGCCGGAAGCCAGTTATTTTCAAATCCGAATGGCTCTGTCGATTAGGGAGGACCAATGATGAATTTAGAAAAATTACTGTATTCTGCCTACGGATTTTCTTCGTTTCGCCCAGGACAGCGGGAAATCATCGAACAGGTATTGGCTGGTGAAGATGTCATTGCGCTGCTGCCGACTGGAATGGGGAAATCAATCTGCTATCAGCTGCCAGCGAAAGTTTTGCCGGATAGTATTTTGATCGTTTCTCCCTTGTTGTCATTGATGCAGGATCAAGTGGCTCAATTAAAAAAAATGGGCGAGAAGTCGGTTGTCGCGATCAACTCATTTCTAAAGCCGGAAGATAAAGAGAAAATTTGGAATACACTCAGTTCTTATAAGTATATTTTTATTTCTCCGGAAATGCTCGTCCAGCCTTTTGTCAAAAAAAAACTGCAACAGATAAAAATATCTTTGCTAGTTGCTGATGAAGCACATTGCATTTCTCAATGGGGATTTGATTTCAGGCCGGATTACCTTCGGATTTCTGAGGTTTTGCCTGTTTTGAACTTCCCTCAGGTGTTGGCATTGACTGCGACTGCAACAGATAAGGTTACTGAAGAAATAAAAAAATACCTTGCGCTGAAGGAGCCTTATGTTTATAGCCATCCTATGGATAGAAAAAATATTGTTTTTGATCTAAAGAAATTTGATGACAGTCGAGATAAAATTGAGTTTATAAAAGGATTTATTCGAAAATTCAGTGGTCCTGGAATTATTTATGCGGGTACAAGAAAAAAGTCCCAGGAACTCTCTATGCTTTTAACGGAGCAAGGAATTTCAGCAGCATTTTATCATGGTGGAATGGAGCACCAGGACCGTGTCTTTGTCCAGCAACAATTTCAGAATGGAGAATTGCAATGGATTTGTTCAACAAATGCCTTTGGTATGGGTGTGCATATTCCGAATATTCGTCACGTCATCCACTTTCAATTGCCGACTTCCATAGAAGGCTATGTCCAAGAAGTAGGCAGAGCAGGACGGGATGGTGAACCGTCTTTGGCTACGCTGTTGTATGCACAAGGCGATGAGGCGCTGCTCGAAAGCTTGGTGATGGATGATTTGCCGACACAACATGAAATAGAGGCAGTATACCGTTACGGCGTTGCTGCAACGCATATCATTGAGCAAGGAATCGTAAGAGAGACGGCGTTTCGAGTAGTTGCTTACTGGATGACACAATTGCCTATGGAAGGCGTCATTAAGCAGATGGAGCTTTTAAGGAATGGTAAAAGACTACAAGTATTAAAAATTCGTGAATTAATTGGACTCGAAGGATGTCTTCGCAGTTATATTATTCAATGCTTTGATCAGCAGCTTGTAGACAAACCTGAAAACTGTTGTGCTAACGATGGGATTGATTATGACGTTTTTGAAGCTTTTATGCACTCAAAAGAAAAGCAGATAACACTTGAGTGGCAAGAGCGTTTGCATGTAATATTACCCATATAACAATCTCATTAACTGTCATTTACAAATGAGCCTTTTTTCGTCATAATAGAGATATTAGTACAGATAGGGGTAGTCATGTATGGGGAATTATAGTTATCATGAGTCGATTGAAAAGAATCGACAGGAAGTATCGGCGGACAAAAATTCGGCGTTGTCCAGAGCAGCTCAGAGACAGGCACAAAAGCCTAAGGCTAAAAAAAGCAAAAGTCTCCTGATGCCTACGTTATTTTTTATTTTCATATTAATACCGGTTTCTTTGCTGATTTATGTAGCTTTCTTATTTGAACCCGACGATTCGTTGACAGCCAAACCCGCAGAAAACGAAGTGAGTTTCGAGATGAATTCCCAGCCATCGAGCACTTCTGTTGCTGTGGCTGACGAAGAAAAAGAACAACAAGAACAAGTCAAAAAAGACAAAGTAGCTGCAGAAGAAGAACAGGCTAAAAAAGACAAAGTTGCTGCAGAAAAAGAAGCAGCTGAACAAGCGGAAGCTGATGCTGTCGCAAAAGCCGAAGCAAAAGCAAAAGTCGATGCCGAAGCTGATGCCGAAGCTGATGCTGCTGCAGCGCAAGCACAGGAAAAAGCTGAAGCAGAAGCCAAAGCAGAAGCCAAAGCAGAAGCTCAGGCAGTGGCGGATGCACAGTCCAAAAAAGAAGCAAAAGCAAAAGCTGAAGCTGAGAAAAAAGAGGAAGCATCGAGCGCCTCTGGTAAAACATATGTCGTACAATCCAGTGAAACGCTCTACCGCATTGCAGTTAATAACTACGGAGCAGCAGGAGCGGCAGCAGCTGTTGAAAAAATCAAACAGGCAAACGGCTTGAGTTCAAATAGCATCAGTCCAGGACAATCCTTGATTTTGCCATAGCCGATTTTGTTGATTAGTGAGTGGAGAGACAGGGAATAACAGTAAGAAATCAGAAAGTGGGGCGAGCAGATGTTTGTTAAAAGTGCGATGGTTAAAAGAGAAAAATGTTTTACAGTTAAAATGGAAGATTCTGTACAAGTTGGTTTTGACTTGCTTGAAAAGCACTCGATTGATGCATTACCGGTGGTTGAAGGAACGGAATACAAAGGGATCTTTACTTGGTACCATGCATACCGAGCATTTTTCTATTCTGGAAAATCGAATGAAGACTTTGTTAATTCGACTAAGATCAGCGACGTGATGGTGAATGAGAAAATTTATTTAAATATTGATGACGTTTATGAAAAAGCATTGGTTGAACTAAATGATTTCCCGATTATTGCAGTTGTTGAAAACCACCAGTTTTTAGGAATTGTAACTCGATTTGATATTGTCAACCAATTGCAGAGTGCTTTTGGAATGAATCAGCCAGGCTACCGTATCACGTTCACATCAGTGGAGTCAGAAGGCCGAATTGGCCGGCTGGGGGAAATTATTGAAAAATACAAGGAATCCGTCATTTCCTTGGTTACTTTTGACGAAACCAATAAAATGGTTCGCCGCATTGTCTTGAAAATTAAAAAGAAGGACAATGTCGATCGTTTTGTGAAAGAGTTAGAAAAATCTGGCTTCCGTGTTTTGGATATCGCGGAAGATAAATAGCAGAACAAGATGAAAAAGCATAAGCCTGGCTTATGTTTTTTTCTTCTTTTGGAAGGAAGCCCTACATGAAACATATAATTCGTTTAGTTATGGCAGCTGCAGTGCTGCTTCTTTTTATGGTACGAAACGCCCATTCAGAAAAACTTGTTCAAAAAACGATTGAACTGCCTGCAGACAAGCCGTTTGAACCATTTAAGCTTCTATTTATAGCCGATGTTCACAGAAGAGTTATTCAAGCCGACTTGATCGATTTTCCTGTTGATATCGTCATAATCGGAGGCGATTTGGTGGAAAAAGGAGTGCCGCTCGAGCGAGTAGCGGAAAACGTCAAAAGATTGATGGCTCATGCACCGGTCTATTTTGTGTGGGGCAATAATGACCGTGAAGTGGATGAGACATCTCTCAGAAAAATTTTCGACCAGTCTGGTGTAATTGTATTGGATGATCAGTCAGTGCCGCTGTTTGGCAATGAACAGCTGAAGCTGGTCGGTCTTGACCATTTTGCTTATAAGCCAGATGGTTTTGGAAATGCTTTTAAAGACGTAAAAGACCATGATACAGTGTTATTTGTCTCCCATACTCCTTTTGATTTTTGGAAAATAAAAGGAGTATTTTCAGCAGATTTGCTGCTTGCTGGACATACACATGGTGGGCAAATTCGAATCGGACCATTTGGATTATTTAAAAAAGGTTCAATGAAAGTGAAAAAGGAACAAATTGAACTGATCAGCAACGGCTTTGGCACTACGACTTTGCATTTACGACTTGGTGCTCAGGCGGAATATCATGTATTGACCATTCGTCCGAAAACCAAAGTGGTCAGATGAAATTTGTCATAACATAGATCCATCCATTATGCTTAGTTGAGGATCAAATACAGGAGATGTTTTGAAATGGAATATGTAGATGCAATAATTATTGGAGGTGGTCCTTGTGGTTTATCGGCTGCCATCGAATTAAAGAAACTCGGCCTCCATCCTTTAGTGATCGAAAAAGGCAATGTCGTCAATGCGATTTTTAATTACCCGACGCATCAAACCTTTTTCAGCACCAGTGAAAAACTGTCGATTGGTGATGTACCATTCATCATAGAAGAGCGCAAGCCAAAGCGCAACCAAGCTCTGGTCTATTACCGCGAAGTTGTCAAACGGAGCGGAATCGAAGTGCGTCCCTTCGAAACAGTGGAGAGAGTAGAAAAGGACGGTCTGTTTACAGTAACTACGTCAAAAGGCCGGTACCAGGCTAAGTATGTAATTGCAGCAACAGGTTATTACGACCAGCCCAACACGCTCGAAGTGGAAGGAGCCAATCTGTCGAAGGTGATGCATTATTTCAAGGAAGGTCATCCTTATTTCGACCAGGATGTATTAGTCATCGGCGGCAAAAATTCTGCTGTTGACGCTGCGCTCGCTTTGCATAAGGCAGGAAGCCGTGTGACGGTGTCCTACCATGGAACAAGCTATTCTAAGAGCATCAAACCATGGATATTGCCGGAATTTGATGGCTTGGTGAGAAAAGGAGAAATCACGATGTTGTTTGATTCGATGGTCGACAAGATTACGGACAGTAGTGTAGAGCTGACAGTCAATGATCAAAAAGAAACGATTCCTAATCAGTTTGTATTTGCGATGATCGGCTATCATCCAGACCATCAGTTTTTACAATCAATGGGCATTTCCATCGATCCGCTTTCTGGACGGCCATTTTTCGAGGAAAAATCGATGGAGACCGAAGTGGATAATCTATATGTTGCGGGAGTTATTGCAGCAGGCAATAATGCCAATGAAATCTTTATTGAAAATGGGCGCTTTCATGGACAGCAAATTGCAGAAGCCATTGCAAAAAAAGAAAGCACATCTTGATTGTGCTCAGACTTTAGACAAAGTCTAACGAAAAAGAATAGCGGTGTATATTTAACCCCAGCCGGTCCGGTCACTTCGCTTTCCATGGGCTCAGGCTTCAGCCTCCTCGCCACCGAGGTTCCTGCGAGGTTACTGATCCCACAGGAGTCTTCGTGGCCCGTCCGGTTGGGCGCATGCGGCTCTAATCAAAGGGAGCAGCATGCTAATCCGTTTCCCAATAAAAAGTACCCCGACAAGCCGGATAATCACGTCAATCAAGGATCCGGAGCGCAGAATCCAGTATAAACACGATAAAATGAGTATTCATTTTTTGAATATCATGAATTTTTGTTGTCTATAAGCTCAGCACATCTTGATTGTGCTTTCTTTTTTTTGTTTTGAAATGAAATGCGGAAAACCCGGAACAGGAAAGGGAGTTTGATTATGAAGAAGAAAGTATCACTGATCACTACAGGCGGAACAATTGCCAGTAGAGAAATTTCTAATGGGTTATTGAAATCGGGCGCTATCTCGGGGAAAGAACTAGCTGAGCTCTGCCAGCTTCCGGAAGAAATTGAAGTGAAAGTAATTGATGTTTTCCAATTGCCAAGCATGCATATCGGCTTCGAACAAATGCTGACGGTTAAAGAAGCGATTCTTCAGGAACTGCAGGACCCGGAAGTCGAGGGCATTGTTGTGACGCACGGCACAGATACTTTAGAAGAAACTGCCTATTTTCTGGACCTAACAATTGACGATGACCGAACAGTGGTCATTACAGGCTCACAACGTTCCCCTGAGGAAGTCGGAACCGATGTCTATTCCAATCTGCGTAATTCGATTTATGTAGCAGTAGATCATAGTTTGAGGGGGATAGGAGCAGTCGTCGTCTTTAACGAAAGAATTTACAGTGCGAAATACGTCAAAAAAGTGCATTCTAGCAATCTGCAAGGCTTCGATTCATTTGGGCATGGCTATCTTGGCATTATTGATAATGACACAGTGCGGGTCTACCAAAAGCCAGTGATGCATGAAGTACACACGGTCAATGGGCCATTGCCACGAGTGGATATTATCAAATGTCATTCGGGACAGGATGGTTATTTGATTGATATGCTGGTTTCCGGCCCTTGCAAAGGGATTGTCCTAGAAGCGGCAGGCAGAGGACAAGTATCTCCTCATATGGTAGAGTCGGTCGATCATGCAATAAGACAAGGAATCCCAGTCGTTTTGACGACTAGTGCTGAAGAAGGCAATACATATCCAGCTTACAGTTACCCAGGCAGCGCGCACGACTTGTTGACTCGCGGTGTCATTCTCGGCAGTGACTATGACAGCAAAAAAGCACGCATTAAACTATCGGTTTTATTATCTGCCAATGAGGCCATACAAGTAGATGCTTTTGACAGGTAAAAAATCGCCTGAGAGGGTTCAGGAAAGCTGAAAATAACGCAGATAAACATGCTACACTAACTGTAATACAAACAAAGGGGTAGGCATATGATCATTCTATTAACTGTAGCAATTGCCCCGAGCTTAGCACTTTTCAGTTACTTGTATTTACGCGACCAATTTGCAGGTGAACCTTCAAGGCTGTTGTTCCAAAGTTTTTTATACGGAGCTGCTCTGACTTTCCCAATTCTTTTTGTCCAATATGTATTCGATGCTGAAGGCGTCTTTAGCAATAACTTTGCACAAAACATACTCTTTTCCAGTGTTGTGGAAGAATTTTTCAAATGGCTGGTGTTGTTGATTGCGGTCTATCGTCATGTCGACTTTGAAGATCCATATGATGGTATCCTTTATGGTGCCAGTGTCTCTTTAGGGTTTGCGACAGTCGAGAATATTTTGTATTTGTTAGAGTTTGGACTGCAGACCGCATTCTTACGTGCCTTCCTGCCAGTATCAAGCCACGCTTTGTTTGGCGTAGTCATGGGCTACTATTTCGGCAAGGCAAAGTTCAGCAACAGCAGTAAGCGCTGGCGTTGGATTGGCTGGGCAATTGCAAGCTCAGTGATTCTTCACTTTGCTTATAACTCAAGTTTATATTTATACGATAATATTATGTATGGAGCCATTCCTTTCATGCTGTTCCTTTGGTGGTTCGGTCTTCGGAAAGTAAAGCAGGCCCATCAACTTTCCCTGACGCATTATCATGATCACAATCCATTAGTGGATTCAAGTGAATGAAATGAATATTTAAAGAAAAAAGTCTTATGCATAAAGACTTTTTTTTGTTTAAAAAAGTATAGCTTTTTGCTTTTCGAACAGTGTCCAGTCTCCAGCGTCCGGTTCCTAGAGTCGTAAGCTACTCTGGCCATGCGACAGAAAAAACGGCTTCACAAGAGCATCTTATGACCGTCGAATCTACAAGGGCACTTGCGCTTTTCTTATGTTAAAATATGATGAATACATATGATGAGGTGACTATTTTGACGAAACCGATACAAATAGCAATCGATGGACCAGCAGCTGCGGGAAAAAGTACGATAGCGAAAATCGTAGCGGAAAAGCTGAGCTACATCTATATCGATACCGGCGCTATGTACCGAGCAATCACATTGAAAGCTTTAACAGAAGGAATCAATATGGCCAGTAATGATGAAGCTGGCCAATTATTATCGAAAACAGAAATTGATTTGCAGCCTTCAGGAGACGGTCAGTTGGTTTTTCTTGATAAAAAAGATGTCACAGAAGCGATTCGTTCGCAGCATGTCACAAAGGCAGTATCAGAGATGGCCGCGCATGAACAAGTGAGACAACGTATGGTCGAGCTGCAACAGCAATTAGCTGATGGGCGCGGAGTAGTCATGGATGGACGGGATATTGGAACCCATGTCCTGCCCGAAGCTGCACTAAAAGTGTTCATGTCAGCATCCGTCGAGGAGCGGGCAAGAAGAAGGTTTGAGGAAAATAAAAAAAGGAATATCTTGACGCCGCTCGAGGAGCTTCAAGCTGAAATCGCGAAACGAGATAAGATGGACAGCGAACGCATAGTCTCCCCGCTACGCCAAGCAGATGACGCAATTTTCATTGATACTACTGATTTAACAATTGCTCAGGCGGCACAAGAAATACTAAAACTTGCTGAAGAAAGGTTGCTGTAAAGTGAATTTATACGCATTTGGCAAAGGACTTGTGAAAACAGTATTAAGCCCTTTATATCGCTTTGAAGTAATCGGAGCTGAAAACTTTCCGAAAGAAGGGGGCATTCTTCTGTGCTCCAACCATATCCATGCACTTGATCCTCCGGTTGTGGGAATGACAGCTCCAAGAACTGTTCATTTTATGGCTAAAGAAGAGCTGTTCAAAGCACCTATTCTTGGGCCATTGTTGCCTAAAGTAAACGCTTTTCCCGTAAAGCGTGGGATGAGCGACCGCGAGGCTTTGCGCACTGCGCTGAAGATTTTAAAAAGCGGAGAAGTTGTAGGGCTGTTTCCTGAAGGAACACGTTCTACAGACGGCGTATTAAAAAAAGGGCTCAGCGGAGCAGGATTCTTTGCATTACGCGGCAATGCAGATGTTATGCCTTGTGCCATTATTGGACCCTATAAGGCGTTTCGGAAAGTAAGGGTAATTTACGGCGAACCGATTCGGATGGAACCGTTCCGCGAACAAAAAGCTTCAGTGGATGAAGTGACTGAAGCTATTATGTTCAGTATTCAGAAAATTCTTGACGACAACAATGGAAATAAGCGATAATTTTTGTTTTTATTAGAGAATTCGAATAAAATAGAAGATGGATAGTTTGTGAAGGAGGGCTACTTATGTCAGAGGAAACGAATATGATGGAAAACCGTGACTTCCAAACAGGAGATCGCGTAAAAGGAAAAGTGGCAAAAATAGAAGAAAAAGCTGTAACTGTAACAATTGAAGGGGCGCCTTTTGATGGCATTATACCCATTAGTGAATTATCGAGCTTGCATATCGAAAAAGCATCAGACTCCGTTGAGGTTGGAGATGAACTGGATTTGATCATCACAAAAGTGGAAGATGAAAATTTTGTTTTATCCAAACGCAAAGTCGATGCCGAACAGGCTTGGGACGAACTAGAGAAAAAATTCGAATCGGGCGAGATCATCGAAGCTGAAGTAAAAGATGTCGTGAAAGGCGGCCTAGTAGTAGATTTGGGCGTGCGCGGATTTGTTCCAGCTTCTTTAGTGGAGGATTATTTTGTTGAGTCGTTCGAAGATTATAAGGGAAAGACATTAACGTTTAAAATTGTCGAAATGGAAAAAGAAAATAATCGTCTGATTCTTTCTCACAGAGCAGTTATTGAGAAAGAAAAAGAGTCGCAGAAAGTTCAAGTTATGGAAAAAATCCATGCCGGGGACGAGTTAAAAGGAAAAGTGCAGCGCATCGCTTCTTTTGGCGCTTTTGTTGATATTGGAGGAGTGGATGGGTTAGTCCATATTTCTCAGTTATCACATGAACATGTGGAAAAGGTTTCTGACGTGGTGACGGAAGGACAGGAAGTCACAGTAAAAGTACTGTCTGTTGACCGTGATTCAGAACGAATTTCATTGTCTATAAAGGATACTCTTCCCGGACCATGGGATTCCATTGATGAAAAGGCGCCTAAAGGTTCTGTGCATACCGGAATGGTCAAGCGACTTGTCAGCTATGGTGCATTCGTGGAAGTTCTGTCTGGCGTTGAAGGCTTGGTCCATATTTCTCAAATTGCACATAAGCATATCGCCACACCGAATGAAGTGTTGACAGAAGGTGAAGAAGTACAGGTCAAAGTGCTTGAAGTTAATAAGACTGACAAGCGTTTGTCTCTCAGCATTAAGGAATTGAAGGAAAAAGAAGGTGACCAGGATTTCTCGAATTACAATATGCCTGAAGAGTCGACTGGATTCTCAATTAGCGATGTGATCGGTGATAAACTAAAAGGGTTTAAATCCGAATAATATGTCGAGAGCCGAACGCAAGATGGATCATATACAATTTGCTTTATCTACAGGACAAAGCAAGAAGAACATGTTTGATGATATTCGGTTTGTCCATCAGGCTTTGCCTGATTCAGCGGTTTCCGATATCAACATAAAACCAAAAACAGGTGATTTGAACTTAAAATCACCTGTTTTTATTAATGCGATGACGGGCGGTGGCGGCAGGGACACTGAACAGTTGAATGGTTTGCTTGCCCGGGTTGCCAAGGAAACAGGGGCAGCCATGGCTGTCGGATCGCAAATGGCTGCGCTCAAAGACCGCAGCGAGCGACAATCCTATGCTATTGTCAGGAAAGAAAATCCAGATGGTATTCTGTTCGCCAATCTTGGCAGCGAAGCAACGATTCATCAGGCACGGGAAGCGGTTGATATGATTGAAGCAAATGCTCTGCAAATCCACCTCAATGTCGTGCAGGAGCTTACCATGCCCGAAGGTGACCGCGATTTTCGCGGAGCACTTGAACGCATACAGGCGATTGCAGAGCAGCTTCACGTTCCTGTAATTATTAAAGAAACTGGCTTTGGCGTGTCGCGTGAAACGGCAGAAAAATTAAAGCATACGGGTATTTCTGCAATTGATGTCAGTGGTTTTGGTGGAACGAATTTTGCACTGATTGAAAATGAGCGCCGCAAAAAAAAGTTGGCCTATTTTGAAGACTGGGGCATTCCAACAGCGGCAGCGATTGTGGAAGTGAAGAGTGTCTTTGGCAAAACGGTGCTCGCTTCAGGCGGCATTCAGGATGCCCAGGACATAATCAAAGCATTTTTTTTGGGAGCTGATTCAGTAGGCCTTGCAGGATCGTTTTTGAAGACAGCGATGCATCAAGGCGAAAAACAATTGATCAGTGATGTGCAGGCGCTTTATGAGGATCTAGCGATGATGATGACAGCTCTTGGTGCTGAAAATCTGGCAGATCTGCAGAAATGTCCGGCAGTTATCACCGGAGAATTGGCGCAATATCTCAGCGCAAGAGGCTACAGCACGGCATCTTATGCAAACCCTGGGAAAAACTGAATATTTCACATTTGAAGGGGATGGACATTTAAGAGATGCCATCGCCTTTTTCGTGTATAATAGGCATATCAGAAGTGGAAGGATGAATGAATTATGTCAAAACCGGTAGTAGCAATAGTTGGCCGGCCGAACGTTGGTAAGTCCACGATATTCAATCGCGTGGTAGGAGAACGAGTTTCCATAGTGGAAGATATTCCAGGAGTAACGCGTGACCGCATTTACAGCTCGGCAGATTGGCTGACACACGAATTTAATATTATAGATACAGGAGGCATCGATCTTCGTGACGAGCCATTCCTTGAACAAATCCGTCAACAGGCAGAAATTGCTATGGACGAAGCAGATGTTATCATCTTTCTAGTCAACGGACGTGATGGTGTCACTGCTCAGGATGAACAAGTAGCACGAATTTTATACCGTGCAAAAAAACCGGTGATTCTGGCCGTCAATAAAATCGATAATCCCGATATGCGCCACATGATTTATGATTTTTATACATTAGGAATGGGTGAGCCATTCCCGCTTTCAGGATCCCACGGTTTGGGATTAGGGGATTTATTGGACGAGGTGGCTAAAAACTTCCCGAAAGACGATGACGAAGAGTATCCGGACAATGTTATAAAATTCTCATTGATCGGCCGTCCAAATGTCGGTAAATCCTCTTTAGTCAACTCTTTCTTGGGTGAGGAACGGGTAATTGTCAGCGAAGTAGCCGGAACCACGCGCGATGCTGTAGATACACAGTATGAATATAACGAACAGCCTTATGTCATAATTGACACGGCTGGAATGCGTAAAAAAGGAAAAGTCTACGAAACGACAGAAAAGTATAGTGTTTTACGTGCCTTACGTGCCATTGAGCGCTCAGACGTTGTTCTAGTAATCCTGAATGCGGAAGAAGGCATTCAGGAACAGGACAAAAAAATCGCCGGCTATGCACATGAAGCTGGAAAAGCAGTCATCATTATCGTCAACAAGTGGGATGCTATTGAAAAAGATGAAAAAACGATGAACGTCATGACGCGCAAAATACGTGAGCATTTCTTGTTTTTAGATTATGCGCCGATCATGTTTGTTTCTGCAATCAGCGGCAAGCGTGTGCATAACATCTTAGAAATTGTCAATAAAGTAAATGACAATCATTCAAGACGTATCCAATCGAGCATCCTTAATGAAGTCATTGAAGATGCTGTTGCTATGAACCCGGCACCATCGGACAAAGGCCGTCGTTTGCGTCTTTACTACGCAACTCAAGTGGCGATTAAGCCGCCGACGTTCGTTGTCTTTGTCAATGAACCGGAACTGATGCACTTCAGCTATGAACGCTTCTTGCAGAACCGGATTCGCGACAGCTTTGATTTTGAAGGAACTCCTCTTCGCTTGATAACAAGAGCGCGTACTTAATGTAAAAGGTGGTTTAAACTTATGGAAAAAGTTTCAGTATTTGGAGCAGGAAGCTGGGGAACTGCGCTGAGCTACGTACTGGCTCAAAATGGTCATGAATTGTTGCTTTGGACACATCGCCAGGAGCAGGCTAACGAAATCAACCAGCATACAAATAAACGCTATTTAAAAGAGGTACAGCTGCCGGAAAGTCTGAAAGCGACAAGCGATTTGGCTCAAGCTGTTGACCACGGGGATATTTTCGTGCTGGCTGTTCCGACAAAAGCGATTCGAGAAGTGTGCCGGGACATAAAAGAAGCCCTGGATCGAAAAATTCTGTTTGTTCATGTTTCCAAAGGTATTGAACCGGATTCTTTGAAACGAATCAGTGAAATGATTCGAGAAGAAATTCCGGAGCAGTGGATTGAAGAAGTAGTTGTACTGTCAGGTCCTAGCCACGCAGAAGAAGTAGTTCAAGAGCACCCAACCACTGTTACAGCGGCATGCGAGGATACCGCAGCTGCTATTCGAATCCAAGATTTATTTATGAACCATTATTTCCGGGTGTATACGAATACCGATGTAATCGGTGTTGAAATCGGTGGTGCTTTAAAAAACATCATCGCCTTGGCCGTTGGAATCACTGATGGATTAGGTTTTGGAGATAATGCAAAGGCTGCCATTATGACACGTGGGCTTGCAGAGATTGCAAGACTGGGCGTGAAGATGGGGGCAACTCCTTTAACTTTCTCCGGACTAACCGGAGTAGGTGATTTAATTGTGACTTGTACAAGTGTGCACTCACGTAATTGGCGGGCAGGAAATATGCTAGGTAAAGGAAAATCTTTGGACGAAGTGCTGGAAGAAATGGGTATGGTCGTCGAAGGAATTCGGACCACTAAAGCCGCTTATCAGTTGTCGAAAGCGTATGATGTGCCAATGCCGATTACGGCTGCACTGTATGCAGTTCTTTTTGACAATGTGTCAACAGATGATGCGGTTGGAAAGCTGATGGGACGCATGAAGAAGAACGAAATGGAAGATTTGATTAACTTGCTTTAATTGTCACAAAAGAAGAGGATGCTACAAGCTACCTCTTCTTTTTTTATGCTATACTATTGACTGAAACACTACGAAAGGCGGGCAATTATGAGTGCTTTAGATAAAATGTGGGTATCATTTGCTGGGATTGCTTTTTTAATGATTTCAATGGGCTTAATCTATTTGAGCAGATACAAACTGAAGAACGGCATCCTTAAATTTAGTTTCGCGCTAGTTGCATATATCTTGCTGATTCTTGGATTTTTTATCATGATATTCACAGTATTCAGCGGCCCTACCGGCGGCGCTTGAGGTGAGAAAAATGAAAAAAACAGTATTGCTTATGTTGCTCTTGTTGATTGTCGGATTTCTGGCTGCATGCGGATATCCGCAAAGTGAAAGAGCAGAAAATCAGGTTCCATATGAAGACCAATTGATTATTGTGCAAAATGCAGTTAATCAGTATAGGGGTGCTTCTGGCGGGCTCCTGCCGATCAAAACCCGGGATATAGATATGGACCAATACATCAAATACCCAATCGATTTCTCAAAGATTGTTCCTGATTACACGGCAGAAGTTCCCACGAACGCATTTGAAACCGGCGGTATTTTTCAGTACGTCCTCATGGATGTTGAAGAAAATCCGACGGTGAAACTAGTTGATCTGCAGGCGGCAGAAGCGATCAGATCCGTTAACGTGCGAAAAAGTGCCAATGGAGGGCGAGCACCAATTTCCGAGATTCTTGCGGATAATGTCTATAAGTTCAACTATGAAGCAATGGGTTTTTCTGAAGAACCGACAGTGGTGAGCCCTTATAGCGGCCGTAATCTGCCAATGGTGATTACAGGCAGTGGAGATGTTTATATCGATTACTCGATGGATCTTTATTCTGCACTTCAGGAATACAAAGGAGAGCTGGAATCTGGTCAGGATATCCGCTTTATTCTTTATGAAGACCATCCCGTGGTTCCTGCTTATTCATTGCCATATACAATTAATGAAGAAAATGAACCAATATTTTTAACTGAGTAAAAACATTGATTTAGCGCGTTTTTGATGGAAATAACGTCTTTCTAGAAAATTTTGTTAGTATTTGGTGATTTTATTGAAAAAGAGGGCTGTTTGTTGTTGCTATGCGATTTTCGATGTGATACTCTTTTTACAGGATTGATGGTTGCATCCCCTTTGAGAGGAGGTGAATAGCATGAACAAAACAGAATTAGTGAACTCTGTTGCTGAAGCAGCTGAACTTTCTCGTAAAGACGCTGCCAAAGCAGTTGACGCTGCATTTGAGACAATTCAAGACGCTTTAACTAAAGGTGAAAAAGTACAGTTAATCGGTTTCGGTAACTTTGAAGTACGCGAACGCGCGGCCCGCAAAGGACGTAACCCACAAACTGGTGCTGAAATTGAGATCGCTGCAAGCAAAGTTCCTGCATTTAAGCCAGGTAAAGCGCTTAAAGACGCAGTGAAGTAAGCTTTAGCCTCTGTACATAGGATGACTTTTGCGAGACACAATCTTGCAAAAGTCATCCTTTTTTTGAGCCAACAATTTTGCGAAACACCTGTGCGTATGCTACGATTCATGTGAGAAAAGCGCAGGAAGCCGTCAAGACCCGACAGGCATAAGGCGCCTTGACGAAGCGGCGTTCTTCAGCCGTACAGTCAAGGTGACTTATGACCCCGAGGGGCTGGCTTTCAGAGCTAGACAATGAGAAAAGCGTAGGCGATCGAGCAAAATCCGACGGGCATAAGACAGACCGCCGAAGTGGCGTCTTTTGCCACACGGGTGGAATGGCTTATGCCCCCGAAGATTTGATCGCCGGAGCTACAAATGAAAAAGTATATGCATTACATAAAATTTCGATTCACTCAAACTATCCACCGGTGGCCATTCTGCTGCCAAACAAATAATCGATTCATCTTCAACAGGGGGAAACAGAATGATAGATGTGAAAGCGCAAAAAGTAGACCTTGATAAAATAGAACAAGCTGTCTTGATGATTTTAGAGGCGGTTGGGGAAGACGTAAACCGAGAAGGATTAAAGGATACGCCTAAAAGGGTAGCTAAGATGTATGCAGAAGTATTTGCTGGATTGAAGGAAGATCCAAGAGAATACTTCAAAACAATTTTTCATGAAGGCCATGAAGAATTAGTACTCGTCAAAGATATTCCCTTCTACTCGATGTGCGAACATCATCTCGTTCCGTTTTTCGGTAAAGCTCATATTGCCTATATTCCTCGCGACGGAATTGTGACCGGATTAAGCAAATTAGCGCGAGCTGTGGAAACGGTCGCAAAACGACCACAACTTCAGGAGCGCATTACTTCGACGATTGCAGATTCTTTGATGGAAACGTTAAATCCGCATGGCGTATACGTCATGATTGAAGCGGAGCATATGTGTATGACCATGAGGGGCATCAAAAAGCCCGGGTCTAAAACGGTGACGGCTGTGTCACGAGGGGTTTTCGAAACAGACGATGTCAAGCGTTCGGAAGTAATCACTTATATCAATATGAACTAATAATGAAAAGCAGGTGTAAAAATGGCTCAGACAGAATATATTATCATTCGCGCACAGGAAGACGGCGTGAACGTAATAGGTTTAACTCGTGGCAACGACACAAAATTTCACCATACTGAAAAATTGGATAAAGGCGAAGTGATGATAGCCCAATTTACCGAGCACACTTCGGCCATGAAAATCCGCGGGAAAGCGGAAATTCATTCTGCCCACGGTATCGTTGAAAGCGAAGCTAAAAAATAAACGATATTGGATGAAGGCAAGGCTTTGCCTGTGATATACTATTGTAGTATGGCTAAATCATGAATGGAGCAAGCAGTATGAAGGGACATCAAATACAATCGAAAATTATTTCTATGGAAGTCGAAGTCTTGAATGCTGTGCAACAGCGGACTCTCGATCAATTTACAGAAGGCCCGTCCATAAAAGAGTCGCGTTTGTTCTTTTTGCTATTACCTTTTTTCGACGGTAAAAACTGGTCGGCTGAAATAGAGTCTTCTGCTAAAACGGTTTCCATTGTTTATGCTGCTTTGCATGCCCATGATAAAATAAAAGAAGATGTTCCCATCATCAAAGAGCAGCAGTTGACCGTGTTGGCTGGCGATCTATACAGCGGAATCTATTATCAGATGTTGGTCAATTCCAAAAATATAGCGATGGTCCAGCAATTGGCATCAGCAATTATTCAAGTGAGTGAAAAGAAAACTTCTTTTTTTGAAGAAGCAATCCGACCATTGGACGAAATAGAAGAAGCCATTATCATTATCGAAACTGAACTTTTACTATCATATTATAGATTTTATGGTTTTTCCGAATATACTTTACTTGCAGAACAGACGCTTCTTTATTTACGCTATGCCGAAGAGTTGGAGTATTTGCAATCTAAACATTATACGAACTTCCTGCGTGAACTTAATTCAAACCTGGCACATGAAATCTATACAGAACACTGGTTACTAGAAAAACTGGATAGCCTGCATGGACAGATATTGGTGTCCATAGCGGATTGTTCGCTGGATTATGAACTGGCACAATTTTTGCTCCATCAAATAACCCCGCACCAGCATAGAGCTGAGCAGCTGACCCGAGAAGGATGACTGATATGCCTAAAACAAAAGAACAAAAAGTCCACGAAGTATTTGAAAAAATATCAGAAAACTATGATCAGATGAATTCGGTCATTAGTTTCCAGCAGCATAACAAGTGGCGCGAAGATACGATGTACAAGATGCAGGTGCCAAAAGGGGCTGCTGCTATCGACGTATGCTGTGGTACTGCTGATTGGACCATTGCAATCGGAAAAGAAGTCGGCGAAACCGGACAGGTTGTCGGACTCGACTTTAGCCAGAACATGTTGAATGTTGGACACGAAAAAACTAAGGATATGCCTCAGATCAAGTTGATCCAGGGAAATGCAATGTTGTTGCCGTATCCAGATAATTCTTTTGATTTTGCGACAATCGGCTTTGGTTTGCGCAATGTACCAAATTATCGACAAGTCCTTTCTGAAATGCACCGTGTATTGAAGCCAGGTGGAATGATCGCCTGTCTGGAGACGTCACAACCTGAAAACATTGTTTTCAAACCGTTTTTTAGAATGTATTTCCGTTTCATCATGCCGGTATTCGGCAAATTATTCGCTAAAAGCTACAAAGAGTATTCGTGGCTTCAGGAATCGGCAAAATCATTCCCAGGTATGAAGCAATTGGCGAAGCTGTTCACGGAAGTTGGATTTGAGAAAGTAAAATATAAGCCATACACAGGAGGCGCCGCCGCCCTCCATATGGGAATAAAAAAGTAAATTAGCGAGAGAAGGATTTTAAGTGGAAAAGATGAAGTTGAAATTGCTCTATTCCGACCTTAAACCGGAATTGGAAATGATCGAGAAGGAATTGGAACAGGCAGTGGATTCCAAATCTCTCCTTTTGAATGATGCGTCTCTTCATTTATTGCAGGCCGGAGGGAAAAGAATCCGACCTGTTTTTGTTTTGCTTGCTGGAAAGTTTGGTGATTACAATATCGATGTTATGAAACGTGTGGCCGTGCCGCTTGAACTGATTCATATGGCTTCATTAGTTCACGACGATGTCATCGACGATTCGGAAATCCGAAGAGGCCGACCGACTGTCAAAGCACAGTGGAACAACAGTGTAGCAATGTACACTGGTGATTTTATTTTGGCTCGAGCTCTGGAACGAATTACTGAAATTGAGTCACCGCGTATTCACGAAATCTTGTCGAAAACGTTGATTGAAGTTTGTCGTGGTGAAATTATTCAAATCCAAGACAAATACAAGCTGGACCAGAATTTACGGGATTATTTCCGGCGTATTAAACGAAAGACAGCCTTGCTGATTTCCTCCAGTTGTGAATTGGGTGCGCTTGTCTCAGGTACTGATGAGAAGACGGCAGCGCATTTACGCCGTTTTGGCTATTTTATCGGCATGTCATTTCAGATTATTGACGATATCCTTGATTTTACGTCAACGGACGAAGAATTAGGGAAACCGGCTGGCAGCGATTTTATCCAAGGGAATATTACCTTGCCCATTTTATGCGCACGCAAAGATCCTGAAATTTATGCCACGCTGAAAGCTAATTTAAATAAAGACTTGTCTAATGAAGAACGGCTAATGATTGTTCGTACAATCCGCAATAGTTCCGCTATCGATGAAGCGAAAGCAATGAGCGAGCGCTACCTAGAAAAGGCATTGCGGGAACTTTCCTTTTTGCCAAAGGGGCAAGCAGTAAAAACGATGCGCAAAATTGCATTTTTTATTGGTAAGCGCAATTTTTAAGTTGTCTGTTGACAAATGACTCGACAATGATAGTATTTTTTAAGGTGGGCAAAAAGCCCGAGCTTTTAATAGAGGAGTGTTTACATTGGAAAAAACATTTTTAATGGTTAAACCAGATGGCGTTCAACGCAACGTAATCGGAGAAATCGTCGCACGTTTTGAGAAAAAAGGATATCATTTAGCAGGTGCTAAATTGATGCAGATCCCTACTGAACTGGCTGAAGAGCATTACGGCGAACACAAAGAACGTCCATTCTTCGGTGAATTGGTAGAATTCATCACATCAGGTCCTGTATTTGCAATGGTTTGGGAAGGTGAAAACGTTATTTTGACTGCACGTCAAATGATGGGCGCTACTAACCCTAAAGATGCAGCTTCAGGAACAATCCGTGGAGACTTCGCAGTTACTGTTGGCAAAAACATGATTCACGGATCGGATTCTGCTGAAAGTGCAGAACGCGAAATCGGCTTGTTTTTCAAAGAAGAAGAATTGGTATCATACGAAAAAACAATGAATAGCTGGGTTAACTAATCTATCCTTTTAAAAAGTGGCATCGCCGCTTTTTCTATAATTGCTGAAAGAGCCGTCCCGTTTTGGGGCGGCTCTTTTTTTCGTTGGAAATGAATAAATAATGAAGAGAGTTATTCTCAATTGATTGAAGTTTCACTTTATCTTGCTTTCATATAGAATTGAAGAAATGTCTTATGGTATAGTGGTACATAAATACTTTAGCACGTTGAAGGGAGAAAGTGTAAATGCGTTATTTAACAGCAGGAGAATCACACGGTCCACAATTGACTGCCATCATAGAGGGGTTGCCGGCGCAATTGCCTTTGACGGCAGAACTGGTCAATAAAGAGTTGAAAAGGCGCCAAGGCGGACACGGCCGCGGAAGACGAATGCAGATCGAGAAAGATCTGGTTGAAATCGTCTCTGGCGTTCGGCATGGCAAGACGCTAGGCTCTCCTGTTGCTTTAGTCGTCACCAATGACGATTGGAAGCATTGGACTTCCATTATGGGAATCGAACCAATTGAAGATACAGAAGAGGTAAAGCGGCAAATTTCGCGTCCTCGTCCAGGACATGCAGATTTGAACGGCGGCATCAAGTATGGCCACAGGGATCTCAGAAACGTTCTAGAGCGGTCTTCAGCGCGCGAAACGACGGTGCGTGTAGCAGTTGGGGCAGTGGCAAAGCAATTGCTTGCTGAACTGGGCATTAAAATCGTCTCCCACGTGACTGAAATCGGCGGCATTAAAGTAAACCCTGAAAGCTATCTTGGAAAATCTGTTGATGAGATCCGAGAAATCGTTGAAAACGATGCGGTTTATTGTGCAGATCCAACGGTAACAAAGAAAATGACGGATTTGATTGATCAAACGAAGAAAAACGGGGATTCCATCGGCGGTACAGTGGAAGTGATTGTGGAAGGCATGCCTGCTGGAATTGGCAGTTATGTCCATTACGACCGAAAGCTAGATGCCAAATTGGCTGCGGCAATCATGAGCATCAATGCCTTCAAAGGTGTGGAATTTGGCCTAGGCTTTGAAATGGCCAGAAAACCTGGCAGTGAAGTCCATGATGAAATTTTATGGGATGAAGAAAATGGTTATACGCGCAAAACCAACAATTTAGGTGGGTTTGAAGGTGGCATGACAACAGGGATGCCAATTATTGTAAGAGGAGTCATGAAGCCAATTCCGACTTTGTACAAGCCGCTCAAAAGTGTAGATATCGAAACGAAAGAACCATTTCAGGCAAGCATTGAACGCTCAGACAGCTGTGCGGTCCCGGCCGCTTCAATTGTTGCTGAGCATGTAGTGGCGTGGGAAGTGGCAAATGCTTTGTTGGATCAATTCGATGCAGATCAGATGCCACGCTTGTCGGATAACCTGAAAAATTACATGCGGTATATGAAGGAGTTTTGAGCATGAAGCAATTGCAGGTCGAAGCTGACCATCCATATTCAGTTCATATTGGTGCCGGTGCGTTCGATTTGTTCGCTGATGCCTACCGCTCCTTGCTAGATGCAGCAGACCAAATTGTTGTCATCGCAGATGAGCGGGTAGCGGAACTTCATTTGTCGTATTTATTGGATTTTTTGACAGACTGGGATGTTCGTATTTTGACGATTCCAGCCGGGGAAAGTGCGAAATCTGTTGAAACTTTTATGTCTTGTCACAGTTTTCTGTTATCCGAAAATTGTTCGAGAGATTCCTTGTTGCTAGCATTTGGAGGTGGAGCTACGGGTGATGTAGCAGGATTTGTCGCTTCGACTTTCATGCGTGGAATCCCATTTATCCAGCTTCCTACCACCATTCTAGCCCATGACAGTGCAGTAGGCGGTAAAACCGCAATCAATCATGAATTGGGCAAGAATATGATTGGGACCTTTTATCAGCCAAAAGCTGTTTTATATGACAGCAAGTTGCTAAGCACTTTGCCACCTGGAGAAGTTCGTTCCGGAATGGCAGAAGTGATCAAACACGCTTTTATATCTAATGAAAAATGGCTGGAGGACCTGTTGGCTATAAGGGATTTCAGTAGTTTAACTGAAGAAGATCTGAATCACCACTTGGAAAAAGGAATTGCTGTAAAGGCAGCTATTGTCGAAGAAGACGAATTTGAAAGTGGCGTTCGCAAATACTTGAATTTCGGTCATACGTTAGCACATGCATTAGAGGGCCACCTTGGTTATGGAAAACTTACTCACGGAGAGGCCGTTGTGCTGGGAATGTCTTACGCATTGCTATTGTCAGAGCATAGTAAATTAGATAAATTTATTAGTTGGTCCGTTGCAAATGGCTATCCGCTTCAATTGCTTGGGGAAATTCATTTTGATGCTTTACTGCCTTACATGAAAAAAGACAAAAAGTCATCAAAAGGTCAACTGAATTTTGTTTTGTTAAAACAAACAGGCAAGCCATTTATCGAAAAAATAGAAGTGCAGCGTGCAAGTGCAGCATATGAAAAATTAGTTTTGCAGATAGGAGAAGTGATTTGATGATACGTGGAGTAAGAGGTGCAATTACGGTTTCTGTAGATCAGCCGGATGAAATCCTGAAAGAAACAAAGCGTTTAGTTTTGGAAATGGCCAGAGAAAACAAAATTGAACCGGACCATGTCGCATCTGTCATTATTTCGACGACGACTGATATCTCGTCGGCTTTTCCTGCAAAAGCAGTCCGGACAATAGAGGAATGGACCTATGTACCGGTCATGTGCACACATGAAATGGACGTTCCTGGCAGTATGCCTTTATGCATTCGTGTCATGATGCACGTCAATACGGAGCAGTGCCAGCAGGAAATTCATCATGTTTACTTGAATGAAGCCATGAAACTTCGTCCGGATCTTGCAGCTAAAAGCCAGGTGAGTTCAACGTGACAACGCATATTTTAATCATTGGATTGGGATTGATTGGCGGATCGTTAGCAAAAGCGCTTCAGCGCAACGGTGATGTCCACGTGGCGGGATATGATGCCGATCCATTGACTGCTAGAAAAGCTTTTAAGATGGGTATTATACATAGTTCACCGCCGTCGCTGGAACAAGCTGCTTCTGAAGCGAATGTCATCGTTTTTGCTACGCCAGTAGGTGCCACAATCAAGCTAATGGAGCAAAGCAAATATTGGAGTTTAAAAGACGATGTTATTTTGACGGATACAGGCAGCACTAAAATACAAATTATGGAAAAATCTAAAAATCTTAACTATTTGTTTATAGGCGGCCATCCAATGGCCGGTTCGCACAAAAGCGGTGTCGAGGCTGCAAAAGAAGTCTTATTTGAGAATGCCTTTTATATTTTAACACCCGGCGACAACACCGATGAAGAGCGTCTGCAGTTTCTGAAGGACTTATTGTCGGTTACAAAAGCAAAAATTGAAGTGCTGCACGCGGAAGAGCATGACCATATGACAGCTATAGTCAGTCATTTCCCCCATTTGATTGCGGCTTCACTGGTCCATCAGCTAGACCAGGAGGAAAAATTCCCCTTTGCCCGGCAACTGGCAGCTGGGGGGTTCCGCGATACAACGCGCATTGCCTCGGCAAACCCCGAAATGTGGCGGGATATCACCACGCAGAATAACGCCATGATCGTCCAGCAATTGAGCAACTGGATGGAACAGATGGATCAATTAAAAGACATGCTTATGAAGAATGATCCAGAACCGATCCAGCAATTTTTTTCGCATGCCAAAACAGTACGAGACGAACTTCCGATTGCAGGACATGGAGCAATGTTTTCAGTATTCGATCTTTACATTGATATACCAGACGTTCCGGGAAGCATCTCGGAGTTGACAGGCTATTTGGCAGAAGAACAAATTAGTATCGTCAACCTCCGGATTCTGGAAACGAGAGAAGATGTATTCGGCATTCTCGTCATTAGTTTTCAAACAGCCGAAGACCGGGCCCGTGCACAGAAATGCATCGCTGCACGAACAGTTTACGATTCGTACATTTCTTGAAAGGATGGATAAACCCATGGCATTATCGCTTACGTATAAAAAACCATCCCTGAAAGGCAGCATCCAAGTTCCAGGGGACAAATCGATCTCTCATCGAGCAATTATGTTTGGATCCATGGCAACGGGTACGACAATAGTAGAAGGTTTCCTGATGGGAGATGACTGCTTAAGTACTATTTCATGCTTTAAAAAGCTAGGAGTCAAAATAGAGATTACTGACAAGATAGTGACCATTCAAAGCGAAGGAGAGGATTCCTGGAAAGAGCCTTCTGAAGTGTTGGACACTGGCAATTCGGGGACTACGACGCGCCTAATGCTCGGCTTATTGGCAGGGACAGGTTTTCATTCAGTTTTGGCTGGTGACGAATCGATCGCCAAACGCCCGATGAAGCGAATTATCAATCCGCTTCGCGAAATGGGTGCCGATATTCGGGGACGAGAGGACGGACAGTATACACCTTTAGCGGTTCAAGGAACCGGGCTGAAGGCGATTGACTATACGCTGCCGGTTGCCAGCGCCCAGGTGAAGTCTGCTATTTTATTGGCTGCATTAAAGGCAGAGGGCAAGACGGTCATTCATGAACCGATTGCCTCGCGTGACCATACGGAAATCATGCTGGAACATTTTGGCGCGACGATAACGCGGGAAGATGACCTGATTAAGCTTGAAGGCGGTCAAAAGCTGACCGCAGCACACGTTCAAGTACCTGGTGATATTTCATCTGCTGCGTTTATGATCGGTGCTACTTTGATTACGGAAGGTAGCAAAGTAACCTTAAAGAATGTCGGTATCAATCCGACGAGGACAGGCATTTTGGATGTGGTCGAGCAAATGGGTGGCATTATCGAAATAGAAGAAAACGACACGCAGGGAGAACGTTCGGCTGATTTAACCATATCATCCAGTGGTTTGAAAGGAATCGAAATCGGTGGTGAGCTAATTCCGCGACTGATCGATGAGATACCTTTAATCGCCCTCATTGCGACGCAGGCACAAGGAATGACTGTGATCAAGGATGCAGAAGAGCTACGGGTCAAGGAAACAGATCGAATTGCTGCAGTCGTCAAAGAATTGTCGAAAATGGGCGCGGACATTGAAGCGACAGAAGACGGTATGATTATCCATGGTCCGACGGTTTTGACTGGTGCTGAAATGACTTCTTATGGCGATCATCGACTTGGCATGACGGCAGCAATCGGCGCTTTGGTAGCATCAGGTGAAGTTGTGATCGATGATCCCGAATGCATTTCGATTTCTTACCCAACCTTTTTTGAACAACTAAATTTACTGACAAATAGACTCTCCTGATGGAGAGTTTTTTATTATGATAATAAGAGCCTTTCGTGTAGGATGAGAGTGAGAATGTGAAGGAATAGGTGATACAATGGCTAACTTACAAGAGATACAAAAAGCGGTAGAACAAGGAGATCCAAATCTTCTGAACACCTTATTGGATAGTTATTTGCTGCAAGGAGATCCCGATGAGCAATACGGTTTGTCGGAATGGCTGGCGGAAATCGGCTTTGTTGAAGAAGCAATCAAGGTGCTCGAGCACTTACAGTATATTTTTCCTGAAGAAGCGCAGTTGATTATCGACCGGGCCAATCTGTTGATTGACGCCGACCGTGAAGATGACGCGTTGAATGCACTGATGGAAGTGCCCAAAGACGACGAGCTCTATGCACAGGCACTCGTAACACTGGCAGACTTGTTCCAGTTGCAGGGCTTGCTTGAAGCCGCAGAGAACCGCTTAAACGAAGCGATAGAACTAATGCCGGATGAACCGTTACTGCAACAGGCAAAAGCGGAATTGCTGCTGGACTCCGGGCGTTACCTAGAATCGGCGAAAATTTATCAACAACTGGAAACTCAGCAAGTTGTCATCGAAGGCGTCAATCTCTCTGAACGGCTGGCTGAAGTTTATAGTGCGGGAGCCGCGTATGAAGAAGCCTTGCCTTATTACGAGAAAGCACTTGAAGACCTGGCTGTACCGGACGTCCTTTTTGGAGCAGCCTTTGCAGCTTTCCAGACGCGCCAATATGAAATGGCTGTTCGTCGGCTTGACGAATTAATCGGGATTGATCCGGACTACTTTTCTGCTTATTTACTAAAAGCACAAAGCTTAAATATGACGGAAGACTATGAAGCTGCTTATCAGGCGATTAGCGAAGGCATTGCCAGAGATGAATTTGATAAGGAACTATACTTATTCGCAGGCAAGCTGGCAATGAAACTTGGCAAGGCGGATGAAGGCGTGAGCCATTTGCGCCAGGCAATCGCCCTGGATCCAGAATACATGGAAGCCATCTACACGCTGGTATCATATTTTCATGCAGAAGAGCTAGATGTAGAAGTTCTTGAGCTTGCAGAAATGGTGGTTGAAAGTGGTGATGACTGGGCTGGCCTTTATCCGATGATTGCCGAAGCTTATGAACGCTCTGAAAACTATGAACAAGCGACTGTCTATTACGAGAAAGCATATCCCGCCTTCAAAGATGATTCTGCTTTCCTTAAAAAATATGCCTTATTTTTAATAGAAGAAGGAAAAAGAGCAACAGCCCTCGAAATAATTAAAGAGCTGCAGGCATTGGAACCGGAAAATCCAGAATGGTTTGATTGGCAGCAGTCGTTTGAATGAAAGGAGGAAACTTCATGACCGCTTCAGTATCGATAGGTGAAAAAAAGCAATTCGTTCGTTGGTTTTTGCAATCGTACAAGATGAAAAGACGTGAATGCATTTGGATTCTTAATTATATGTTGAGCAACGAAGATCTGCTAGAAAAAACCCATTTCGTTGAAGAAGCACATTATTGCCCACGTGCCATGGTCATGTCCTCAACCGAGTCAAAAGAAATACCATTTCGTTTCTATAAAGGAAACTTGATGACAGCAGATGCGGAAAAGTCGTTTCATGATTTGCGCCTGAATCCCGATGATGATCTGTACGTTCAATTGAATTTTCCGATCATGCCACCGCCATCGCTCTATTTATCAGTGCTGGAAGAAAATCCGTATATGCCTCAAAATGCATCAGTTAACGAACAAGATCGACTGACTGCTGAGAAGATCCTTGAAGAAAGCATGTTGACCTTCCAAGAAGAAACAATATATAAGCAAATTGATGAGGCATTAGACACCGATGATCGTGACCGTTTCTTTGAACTATCTGCGATGCTTCAAGTGTTTAAAGTCTCTAAAAAGACGGAGAGTGAATGAGGGTTATGCATTTTATTGGAAAAGAAATAGATCAATATTTAAGCCAGCAGGACTACGTGGATACTGTCGTTGTCCCTCTGCTTCAATTGGACTTAAGTGCTAACGGGATGAAGCCGAGTGCAGGAGCTTCTGAGTACCTGCAAACCTTGACTGCTTTATTGGAAAAGCAATTTAAAGGGCGGATACTTTTGCTTCCGCCCGTTTCTTATGCCAAAATAGCAAATCGGCAGCGAATTGCTGATGAGCTATCGGAAGAACTGCAGCAGACAGCGTTCAAGCACGTGTTTTATCTGACGACCGATTCAGAATGGCGGACCATTGACAGTCTGAAAAATGTCTTGTGGCTACCTGCAATTCCCACTGAAGATATGGAGCAATCTTTCAAAAGATCGGTCATGGAAGACCAGTTGAGACAGGTATTGCCGCTATTTACGAAAGAATGGTCACATCATTCATGAAATGTTCACAAACTGCTTGAATACGCTGATTGCGATATTGACCTAAAGATTTGATTGATATATCATTAGGTTGTCCTAGTAATTATATTTGAATGAGTATGTCCATTGGACTGACCTTGAATGTTAGAGGGGGGAAAAGGATGAGTAATAATCGTGTATCACGACGTCAATTTTTGGGCTACACTTTAACCGGTGTAGGTGGATTTATGGCAGCAGGAATGTTGATGCCAATGGTTCGTTTTGCGGTAGACCCGATACTTCAGCAGCATGAAGGCGGAGATTTCGTTTTAACTGATCAAGCTGTAGCTGATATCACTGAAGAACCAGTACGCGTCGACTTTACGTTTGAACAAACAGATGCCTGGTACGTATCTGAAGTGACGAATTCAGCTTGGGTGTATAAAGAAGGCGATAAGTTAATCGCGCTTTCACCTGTTTGCAAACATTTAGGATGTACAGTGAACTGGGCGGGAGATCCAGAACAGCCGACACAATTCTTCTGTCCATGCCACGCAGGCCGTTATGAGAAAAACGGACAGAACATTGCAGGAACACCGCCGCTTGGGCCACTGGATGAGTACGAAGTACGAGAACAGGATGGCTTTGTTGCCATCGGTGCAGTAAGACAAAACACATTAGTTTAATAGTTAGGGGGTACGACACCAGTGCTAAACAAGTTATATGATTGGGTTGATGAGCGATTAGACATCACGCCTATCTGGCGTGATATTGCTGACCATGAAGTACCTGAGCACGTAAACCCCGCACACCACTTTTCAGCATTTGTTTATTGTTTTGGGGGACTTACATTTTTCATTACAGTGATTCAGATCTTATCTGGTATGTTCTTGACAATGTATTATGTACCGGATATTGAAAATGCTTGGCAGTCGGTTTATTATCTTCAAAATGAAGTCGCTTTTGGAGAAATTGTGCGCGGAATGCATCACTGGGGAGCTTCTCTTGTAGTAGTTATGATATTCCTTCATACACTGCGAGTATTCTTTACAGGTTCTTATAAGAAACCTCGTGAATTAAACTGGGTCGTAGGGGTACTGCTATTTGGCGTTGTCCTTGGACTAAGTTTCACAGGCTACTTGCTTCCATGGGATATGAAAGCTCTGTTTGCAACAAAAGTTGGGATTGAAATTGCAGCATCTGTACCGGTAATCGGTGGAGCGATCAAAATTCTATTAGCTGGGGATTCAACAATCCTTGGTGCACAGACATTGACACGTTTCTTCGCTATCCACGTCTTCTTCTTACCCGCAGCGTTGCTTGGGTTGCTAGCTGCTCACTTTATCATGATTAGAAGACAGGGTATTTCAGGACCGCTATAATTTATTTCGCAACAAAGATTTTTTAAGGAGGGAACACTATGCATCGCGGAAAAGGGATGAAATTTGTAGAGGATTCGCGTGTTCCAGGTATGGAATTCCGTAAACCGAATGTTCCTAAAGATTACTCCGAATACCCTGGTAAAACAGAAGCTTTCTGGCCAAACTTCCTTTTGAAAGAATGGATGATTGGTTCAGTCTTCCTGATCGGTTATTTGCTTTTGACTGTCGCTCATCCGTCACCTCTTGAAGGTCAGGCAGATCCGACTGATACAGCTTATATTCCTTTGCCAGACTGGTATTTCTTGTTCTTGTATCAATTACTGAAATACGAATTCGCTTCCGGACCATTCAACGTGGTGGGTGCCATCATCATTCCAGGGCTTGCTTTTGGAGCACTTATGTTGGCTCCGTTCTTGGATCGCGGACCGGAAAGACGTCCTTCGAAACGTCCATTGCCTACAGGGTTCATGCTTCTAGCAATTGCTTCTATCATATTCCTGACATGGGAATCGGTAGCAAACCATGACTGGGAAGCCGCTGAAGCGCAAGGACAAATTACCGAAGAAGTGGAGATCGATACAGCTGACCCAGGGTATGAAGTTTATTCTGCATCAGCGTGTATCAGTTGCCACGGCGATAATTTAGAAGGAGCAGTTGGACCAACACTTGTTGGAACTGGATTGACTCCCGAAGAAATCGCTGACATTGCTGTCAATGGTATCGAAAAAGATGGAGCATTAGTAATGCCTGCCGCATGGGACGGAACAGATGAAGATCTGCAAGTCTTAGCTGAATTCATTTCAGGACTTGAAGCTGAATAATAAAAATGAAAAAGAGCCGGGAAACCGGCTCTTTTTTTCTACCCTGAAAGGACGGAAAATGATGCTTTCTTTTGCGATAAAAATTTCCGCTTGGCTGATGTATCGTCCATTTTTGATCTTGCTTTTTTTTATTAACTTGGGTGGTACGATTTATGGATACATATGGTACGGCTGGCAGCTGAAAATTACGGAGCCGATTTTTTTAATCTTTGTTCCTGACAGTCCGACAGCGAGCTTATTTTTCACTATTGTTTTGGGGCTGTGGATTTTCGGTAAACGGAACCGGCTGTTTGAAGCATTGGCATTAATCACATTGATCAAATATGGTCTATGGGCAGTGGCTATGAATTTACTGACGCTTTGGGAGACTGGTTCGATTGGTTGGATCGGTTGGATGCTGATCGGTTCTCATTTCGCTATGGCACTTCAAGCCGTTTTGTATATTGAGCATTTTCGCTTTGGCTGGCTATCGGTTGCGTTAACTGCTGTTTGGACTTTGCACAATGATGTAATCGATTATGTTTTTGGACAAATGCCCATTTACAGCACTTTGAGTGAATACAGCAGCCAAATCGGTTACTTTACATTTTGGCTGTCTATTGCTTGTGTCAGTTTCGCCTTTTATGTTGCTTATCTGAACAGACCACAATCCATTTCAGTTGACCAAAGCTGACTAACTCAAGTAAAATAAGTGTATAAAGCAGAAAGAAAGAGGTGTTGATTTACAGATGGGTATAGGTGGTTATATCTTCTATTTTATCCTTTTGCTGATCATCCCGATTTGGGCGCAATTTAAATTAAAAAGAACATACAAGAAATACTCAAAAGTTCGGTCAACATCCGGTCATACTGGTGCACAAGTGGCACGGACCATTCTGGACGCTAACAACCTTCAGGATGTTAAAGTAATAGAGAGCCGCGGCATGCTGAGCGATCACTACAATCCGATGACGAAAGTGGTAGCGCTCAGCAGCCATAATTATCATGAAGCTTCTGTCGCTGGAACTGCAGTTGCGGCCCACGAAGTCGGACACGCGATTCAAGATGCCGAAGACTATTCGTTTTTGCGCCTTCGCCATCGTCTGGTGCCGATTGTCAATATTTCATCGAATATGTCATGGGTTTTCATCATGATCGGTTTCTTCTCTGCATGGAGTGGAGCATTGTTGATTGGAATTATCTTGTTGGCAGCCGGTGTGGTCTTCCAATTGGTGACATTACCGGTTGAGTTTAATGCTTCTAGTCGCGCGATGGACCAATTGCTGTCGCATAATATCATCCGAAACGAAGAAGAACGCCATGCAAAAAAAGTGTTAAGTGCAGCCGCGATGACGTATGTCGCAGCAACTGCAGTCGCGGTTCTCGAACTGGCACGATTGATTTTGATTTATACAGGTATGAACCGTTCATAAAAAAACGGCCCGATAAACGGGCCGTTTTTTCTATGTTCACGTTTCCACCTCTGTTTTATTGTCTAAACGCCAGCGCTTAGTTCCCAGGATTTTCGTGAATTACTCAATCGGCCGCTTTTCTTCATCAAGGGTAAATCCTTCACCCATAACATCGTGGACTTCCATCAAAGAAACGAACGCATGAGGGTCGACAGAATTGATGATGTTCTTTAAGCGGACGATTTCGTTTCTGGCTACGACACAGTACAGGACTTCACGCTCTTCTTTAGTGAAATGGCCATAGCCTCGAAGAATCGTGATGCCCCGGTCCATCTCGATTGCTACTCTGCTTGCGATTTCTTCCTGAGAGTTCGAAATGATCAAAGCACCTCGTCCTGCATATGCGCCTTCCTGTACAAAGTCAATGACACGCGCGCCAACAAAAACAGCAACTAGCGTATACATCATCGAACGATGGTCGAGGAACGTTAACCAAGAAAGCATGATGACTCCGGCATCAAACATGAACATCGTTTTCCCCATGCTCCACCCGATATATTTTTGTGCCAGGCGTGCAAGAATATCGACGCCTCCGGTTGTTCCGCCATAGCGGAAAATAATTCCGAGTCCAACTCCGACAAAAACACCGGCAAATAGGGCCGCCAGGAATAAGTCATCCTGCAAGTTGATTTGAATTTCGTAGACCAGAAAAATCTTCAAAAATACGGAAACCGCTACCGTTCCGATTATGGTATAAAGCAAAACCTTTTTGCCAAGAAGTTTCCATCCAATGAAAAACAAAGGAATGTTTAAAAGCAGATTCATCAACGCCGGGTCCCAATGGAATATAAAGTACAATATCAACGTAATTCCGGCGAATCCGCCTTCACCTAATTCGTTCTGGATATTAAAGTGAACAAATCCAAAACTATAGATGGCAGCACCTAGCAGAATAAAAAATATGTTTTTTATTTTTAATTCTTTCAATTAAATCAAGCTCCTTTCTTAAATATCAACTTCTGTATTATCGTTCAAATTATGTGTTTTGACAACATCACCAGTTTTCTTTACGATTGACTGAGGAGTGTGATGAAATGGGCGGAGAGAAAACCATGAAACAGCTGCAGCAGGACGTTGATGAATATATAGGACAGTTCAAAGAAGGCTATTTTCAGCCGATGGAAATGATGGCTCGCATGACAGAAGAATTGGGCGAACTCTCCAGAGAAGTAATGCATGAATACGGACCCAAGAAAAAGAAAAGTTCCGAAGTTAAAAACAGTATCGAAGAAGAAATGGGTGACGTCTTGTTCGTTTTAATTTGTATGGCAAATTCTATGGATATCGATTTGGCGCATGCCCATGACCTTGTGATAGATAAATTTACCAATAGAGACAAAGACCGTTGGACCAGAAAGGAAATAGACCAATGACAATTCGCGTGGCAATTGCAGGGGCAAGAGGGAAGATGGGCAAAGAAGCCGTACATACAGTTATGAACAATCCGGAAATGGAACTGGTTTCTGTTCTGGACTATAAAGAAGTCGGAAAGACCTTGTCTGAAACGAATTTATTCCCTTCTACTTATACTGCACCAATTTTTATCGACCTGAAGAGACTCTACTTAGAAACTAAACCGGATGTTCTAGTGGATTTAACCACGCCGGAATTTGTCTACGAGCATACGAAACAAGCATTGGAATTAAACATACGGCCGGTTGTCGGAACAACCGGCTTTTCGGATGAACAACTGAAAGAACTAAAGGATCTTTCAAAAGAAACTAAAATCGGCTGCATCATTGCACCAAATTTTGCCATCGGAGCCGTACTGATGATGAAGTTTGCTGAACAAGCGGCTAAATATTTACCGGATATCGAAATTATCGAGATGCATCATGATCAAAAGCTGGATGCGCCTTCTGGAACAGCGATGAAGACAGCTCATTTGATTTCACAGGAACGTCCGATTCACGAACAAGGACAGGTTCGTGAAAAAGAAACCATTGCGGGTGCTCGAGGTGCCAATTATGACGGTATGCGCATTCATAGTGTCCGGTTGCCTGGACTGGTGGCCCACCAGCAGGTTCTGCTTGGCGGCGAGGGCCAATTGCTAACGCTTCGCCACGATTCCTTTAACCGGGGTTCGTTTATGTCAGGTGTCGTTTTATCCATCAAGACCGTAATGGAAAAAGAAGAACTGATTTATGGGTTGGAACATATAATCGATTAAAGGGGAAGATGACATGAAAATCGCTTTGATTGCCCACGACCGGAAAAAAGACGACCTGATTCAGTTCACCACGGCTTATGAACAGATTTTGTCTCAACATACGCTGTATGCAACAGGAACGACGGGTCAACGGATAATTGATGGAACCGATCTTAAGGTCATTCGTTTCCAATCCGGACCGCTTGGAGGCGACCAGCAAATCGGTGCGATGATCGCTCAGAATGAAATGGATATGGTTATTTTCTTCCGCGATCCGTTGACTGCACAGCCGCATGAACCTGATGTAACAGCATTGATTCGCTTGTGTGATGTCTATAGCATCCCGTTGGCTACTAATATGGGAACCGCCGAAGTCTTGCTCAAAGGATTGGAACATGGCTTTATCGATTGGCGTTTGCTCGGAGAACGAAGAGGATAGGAGAGAATACTGTGCAAAAAATGAAAATCGGGATCACCTGCTATCCAACAGTTGGGGGGTCAGGTGTCATTGCCACTGAATTAGGGAAAATGCTGGCAGAAAAAGGACATGAAGTGCATTTTATCACGTCCAGCACCCCCTTCCGCTTGAGCAGAACTTATGCCAATATTTTTAGCCACCAGGTGGATGTCAATACGTATTCGGTATTCCAATATGCTCCGTATGATATTGCCTTAGCAACAAAAATTTCTGAAGTAATCAAAAATGAGGAATTGGATCTTCTGCACGTTCATTATGCAATTCCCCATGCCGTCTGTGCTATTCTTGGACGGGATATGGCAGACTCGAATATCGGCATTGTGACAACTTTACACGGCACAGACATTACTGTATTGGGATCTGATTCTTCATTGAAGGAAGCTATCCGCTATGGTATCGAAAAATCAGATATTGTTACAGCAGTGTCTGATTCATTGAGAGACCAGACCTATGAACTCATCAACCCTGACAAAATGATTGAAACTGTATACAACTTTGTTGATGAAAGGGAGTATTCTCCTCAGGATTCAACAAAGCTAAAATTAGAGTTAGGCATCGACGCTGATGAGAAAGTCATGATCCACGTTTCGAATTTCCGCAACGTCAAACGTGTCCAGGATGTCGTGGAAACTTTTTCGTTAGCCCATCAGCAGATAAACTGCAAATTATTATTGGTGGGGGACGGACCTGAAATGGGACGGATCATCCAGCAGGTGCGAGATCTTGGATTGAATGATCATGTGCGATTTCTTGGTAAGCGAGATGGCGTGGCCGAGTTTTACAATATCAGCGACATCAAACTGCTGATGTCTGAAAAAGAAGCGTTCGGCCTGGTGCTTCTGGAAGCCATGGCATGCGGCGTTCCGGTGATCGGCACCAATATCGGAGGCATGCCCGAAATTATTGAGCCGGACGTCAACGGCTATCTTGTTGAATTGGGTGATACGCAGCAGGCTGCTAAGTACGCGGTCGAAATGTTGAGTAATAGAGCACAACTGCAGAAACTGCGACAAGGAGCATTAAAAACAGTGTCCGATCGTTTTCATTCCTCTAAAATTTTGGAACAATACGAAGGCTTGTATGAACAATTGCTGAACAGGGATGAAAAACAATGAAAACGGCAATCAAAGTAATTGGAACATTAAAAGAAGCCGGCTTCCAAGCCTATATGGTCGGGGGAGCTGTGCGCGATTTCCTGCTCGGCAAAACGCCACACGATATCGATGTTGCTTCATCGGCTTCACCCGAGCAAGTCAAGGCTTATTTCAAGCGCACCATTGATACCGGTATTGAACACGGAACTGTGCTGGTGTTGCTAGGTGGCGAAGGCATTGAAGTGACGACCTTTCGTACAGAAGGCAGCTATTCTGATAACCGAAGACCCGATTCAGTGGAGTTTGTTCAATCGCTTGAAGAAGATCTGAAACGTCGTGATTTTACCATTAATGCGATGGCGATGACTGAATATCTGGATATTATCGATCCGTTCGGAGGTAAAGACGATCTCCAGAAGCAAATCATCCGAGCTGTCGGTGATCCGGACCAGCGCTTTCAAGAAGATGCGCTGCGCATGTTGAGAGCAGTGCGTTTTTCGGGGCAGCTACATTTTGTAATTGATGTGGAAACCGTCAGCTCGATTCGGCGTCATGCGCAGTTAATCCGATCGATTGCAGTCGAACGGCTAAAGTCGGAAATGGATAAGATATTCGTCAATCCGTTCACTCGAAAAAGTATGGACTATTTGAGAGATACCACTTTAACTGAATACCTGCCCGCTGGCTATCTTTTCGAAATAGACTGGACGCAGTACACTCCGACCGGTAAAGCTGTCTATGGGTGGTTCTATCTGCTGTATAAGCAAAGTAAGTCGTTTTCGGAAGTAAGTGATTACCGGTTTTCGAATGAAGAAAAGCGACTCATTGAAAAAAGCCTGGAACTGGCTAGGCTTGAGTTCTGGGATCAATGGACGATTTATCAGTATTCGATCGACCAACTAGAGATGGCTTCCTGCGTAACTGGAAAAAATATGGATCCTGCAGTAGCCAAAGAGCAATTACCCATACAGTCTAAATCAGATCTTGCAGCAAGTGGCCGGGATTTGATGCAATGGAGCGAAAATCGTCCGGGTCCATGGCTGAAAATATGGATTGAAAAAATGGAAAAGCTGGTTATTTACGGTGAATTAAGGAACGACAAAGAACTCATAAAGGACTGGTTTGTCAATGAATATCGCCGTCACACATAAGTTAGCAAAGCGATTGATCGAATCGCAGAGTCAAGCCATTTCCGGCCAGCAATTGGCAGATGAATTCGGCATTTCCAGAACCGCTATCTGGAAACACATTAAAGAGCTAGAGGAAAAGGGCTATACCATTGAATCGATTAAGAAAAAAGGCTACCGCATTGTTGCCATTCCGGATACATTAGAGCCGTTAGGGATTCAAACAGGATTGACAACCAAACGAATCGGCCAGAAAATCGAATATGTCGAAAGCTGCCCATCAACTCAGATCATTGCTCATCAACTAGCGCAGGAAGGTGCTCCAGATGGCACAGTGGTACTTACTGAAACCCAGACAGCCGGACGTGGCAGGTTGGCCCGTAAATGGGATTCTGCAGCGCAAAAAGGCGTTTGGATGAGCATCATCCTGCGCCCGGATGTCGTGCCTCAAAAAGCACCTCAATTTACGCTGGTAACGGCTGTGGCAGTCGTTAGAGCCATCGAAGAAGTGACACGGCTACAACCGAAAATCAAATGGCCGAATGACATTCTGCTGAACGGCAAAAAATGTACAGGCATTTTGACGGAGCTGCAGTCAGACGCGGATGGGATACAGGCTTTGATCATCGGTATCGGGCTGAACGTTAATCAGGAAAAAAAAGATTTCGATCCCGAAGTCCAAGAAATTGCGACTTCGCTGAAGCTGGAAAGTGGGGAAACGGTAAGCCGTCAAAAACTCGTTCAGTCTCTGCTGTACTATATGGAAATCTATACTCAGTTGTATATTGAAGAAGGCTTCGGCATGCTGAAAATTCTATGGGAAAGCTATTCGACAACCATCGGCCAGCCGGTTCGGGCACGGATGACGAATCAAACACTTGAAGGCATTGCAGAAGGAATTACCGATGACGGTGTCCTGCAATTGCGGACAGCGGACGGCAAACTTCACGGTATTTATTCGGCTGACATCGAAATGACTAACTAACATACGAAGACGCAGTAAAGAGTTGCGTCGGTTTTTCAATAGTAACTTGTGGAGTATCTTTAGATTATCTATTCACTAAGCGTAGAATATACTTCGGGTTTTCGAGAAAGTATCGTTCATGGTATTTTCCGAAGTTTACCGATCGCTTTGCGGCCTGCAGGGTCTCTCAAACCCGTCGCTTCGCTGCTCCCACAGGAGTCGAGCGAATGCTTCTCCAAATACTTAAACAGTTCACTTTTTTGATATGGGAAAAGTACTCGTTTTTTGTAAAAAAGTGAGCTATTAACTTATTCAACACTCCAAAAGCATAGAGTATGCTCAGACTGTAGACAAAGTCTAACCAAAATGAAAAGCGCTGTATAACCCCAACCGGTCCGGCCACTTCGCTTTCCGTGAGCTCAGCTTCAGCCCATAGCTGTCAACTTAAGAAAAAGGAGTAACTTCTCTCGAAAGATGGTATGGAAGACTACCCATCAATGAGAGGAGTTTTTTCTATGGTAGCTCAAGTCACTCCCAACTACCTCAACCCGTTATTTGCATTTCTTGAACCGGAAAAGGTGGATGCCCTCGCCAAAGAAACGGGGTTCATCCAACGGAAAAGAAAATGGACCGCCAGCGATTTTCTGTCGTTGCTTTTTCAGGTTCATGGGAATTTGATCGACCCTAGCTTGCAAGAACTCAGCACCAAGCTCCTTTCCAAACAGGAAATCGCGATCAGCCGTACGGCAGTGGATCAGAAATTCACCGGAAAAGCTGTCCACTTTCTTCAGCGATTAGTAGAAGAACTGTTCTTGATTCAGCAACAGCTTCTACTCGCTAAGCATGCGTTCGCAACGGACTGTCCTTTCACCAGCTTACGGGTCTTAGATGTGACGCACATCCATGTGCCCAATTCCCTGAAAGCCCGCGCCAAAAAAACACGCCAGACTTCAGTGAAAATCCAACACGAATTTGATGTATTGACAGGACGGCTTACCTTTTTGCGCGTCGATCTTGAAAACGTCAACGACACCGTCATGGGAGCGAAACGGGTGCCGTTTCTTGATGAACAAGAGTTGTGCCTACAAGATCTCGGCTATTTTCATTTTCAGGTGTTCGAACGGATTCATGAAAAAAACAACTACTTCCTCACGAAGTTTCGGAACGATGCTTATTTGGCCTATCAAAATTCGTTTCCTGATCATCATCCGGATGGATCCGTCGTTAAGAGTAGCGAGTATCAGCGCATTGAGCTCGTTCAGCTCTGCGAGAAAATGGCGCCGGGGGAAACCTTGGAACTTGAACAAGTCTACTTTGGTCGAGATGCTCATTTTCCGGCACGGTGTGTGCTGTTCTCCCAAAGCGACGAACAGAAACAAAAACGCCTGCAAAAGCTTCAGCGACGGGCATCAAAAACGGGGAAAAAGCCCAAGCAACTGGTCCACGATTTAGCCGGTATGACGGGGTATATGACCAACTTGCCTGAACCTGTTTCAGGTTCGCAGCTTGTCGAATTGTATCGGCTGCGTTGGCAAATTGAATTGAATTTCAAAGCGATGAAATCTTATCTGGAAATCGATCATTTCCGATTGGTCAAACAGGAACGTTGGCTCTGCCATTTCTATGCCACGTTACTCGTTTTTCTTTTGAGCCAATTGATTGCTTATCAAATCCGGAATACGATTTGGGAAGAAGAAGAGAAAGAAATCAGTGAAACCATCGCGATTCGAAGTATCGCCTGTGAATTTTTGGCGCAAATGTACGAAGCCATCAAACAAAAAAAGAAGACGCTTTTAAGCTTTGTCCCCTTGATTACCCAATTACTCATCAGGACCGCACGGAAGCCGAATTCCGCTAAAGGGACTGCCTTAAAACGCCTTCAATTCACTTAGAACAATCCAACAAACGCCTCCTAAAAAAGGGGGGGTTATTTGGCGTTCTTAGGTATCTCCATTTCCGCAATCCTCCAAGTTCAAACCCTTCCCCCACACAATTTTATCGCCAACATTCTACGTCATTTCTTAAGTTGACAGCTATGTCAGCTTCAGCCTCCTCGTCACTGACGCTTCTGCGGGGTCTTCAGCTTTCGCTGGTTCCACAGGAGTCTTCGTGGCAAGCCCCCGGTTGGGAGCATGCGGCTCTAATCAAAGAGAGCAGCCTGCTAGTCCATTTCCCACTAAAAATAACCTCCATAAGCCTGGTAATCACGTCACTCAAGGATCCGGAGCGCAAGGCGGCGAAGGGCAAAGATGTACTCCTGCATCGCTTCGTCGCAAAGCCATTGTCCGAACTCCTTTCGTTCAATGACTTTGCTGCTGGAGCAGTGAAGCGACATCCAAGAGACCCCGCAGGAGCTTGCAACGAGGAGGCTGGGGCGACGTCCTTGGCAACTGGCGCGACGTTCTGTGCGCCAGGCCCACATCCTGTGCGCCAGGCCCACATCCTGTGGGCCCAAAGCGTCCGCTTGGAGCGCAGGATCCAGTATAAAACACGATAAAATGAGGATTCATTCCTTAACTATCATGAATATTCTTTTGTCTACAAGCCAAGCATGAAATATGTTTTTTTCTGAATTTCTGGTATAGTGTTTTTAATGGGCGGTATCGCTTTCGAACTGCACCGAACAACTGCAACAGACCCAAAATTCATAGCAATCAGTTCTGCCTTGATCACTTACACGACAGGGACGGAGGAAACCAAACGCACATTTACTGTCCTTCTGTCTTTTTTTCGACGGAAGGGCTTTTTATATGGTTTTCTTCCTGAGAGGAGAGAAAAAATGTTGATTTTACAGACGGTGGATGAACTTAAAAATTGGGTTCAAGAAACCAAAAGAGCAGGCCATACCATTGGTCTTGTGCCGACTATGGGGTTTTTACACGAGGGGCATCTGTCTCTTGTGGAAAAAGCGAAAGCGGAAAACAACAAAGTGGTTATGAGCATTTTCGTCAATCCGGCTCAATTCGGTCCGAGTGAGGATTTTGATCGTTATCCAAGAGACCTAGAACGCGATCGAAAACTTGCCAAAGAGGCAGGAACCGATGCTGTTTTTGTGCCAAGTGTTGAAGAAATGTATCCGCGTGAAAGCCAAATCAAAATAACAGCTGGTGCGCAAGCCAACGTACTTTGCGGGGCGAAGAGACCGGGCCATTTTGATGGGGTATTGAAAGTGGTTACCAAGCTATTTCATTTAACAGAAGCAGATTTGGCTTATTTTGGTCAGAAGGATGCACAGCAATTGGCAATCATCGAGTCCTTAGTGGCAGATTTTAATTTCCCGATGACGATACGTAGAGGTGAGACCATCCGGGAAGAGGATGGTTTAGCGAAAAGCTCCCGCAATGTTTATCTGAGTGAAACTGAACGTAACGAAGCAGCTCATTTGAAAAAAGCATTGGAAATGGGCAAAAACTTAGTTTTGCAGGGACGAGAGCCAATCGAATCTATGACTGCCTACTTGAGTGAACAGACATCCGGAAAGATCGATTACATTGAGCTTCTGGATTATCCAACATTGACGACTGATATCCAAAGTGATGCCATTTTGGCTCTGGCCGTACAGTTTGAAAAAGCGCGTTTGATCGATAATATTATTTTCAACTCAAAGGAGAACTGACCCATGCTTAGAATGATGCTCAATTCAAAAATCCACCGTGCAACGGTGACCGAAGCTGATCTGAACTATGTAGGAAGCATTACTATCGATCAAGATCTGCTGGATGCAGTGGGAATGCTGGCGAACGAAAAAGTGCATATTGTGAACAATAATAACGGTGCGCGTTTCGAAACCTATATCATCGCAGGAGAACGCGGCAGCGGTGTGATCTGCGTCAACGGAGCGGCAGCGCGTCTCGTCCAACGAGGGGATATCGTCATCATCTTGTCGTATACCTATGTCATGAATGAAAATGCTCGTGACCATAAGCCCACTGTTGCCATAATGGATGCCAACAATCAAATCAAAGAAATCATCCATTACGAACCTGAAGCGACCGTCATGTAAAAAGCACAGCCTCCGAGAATTTTCGGGGCTGTTTTTCTTTTGACTGAAGGTGGAGGAAGAAGATTGAATTTTCATCTTGAAAGCGGAAAGCGGTAGGATATGTTACAATTTTTTTAGGCAATCACCTAAGAAAGAGGGGCTAAGATGAACATGCAAAAGTATGTCGTTGTCGATATTGAAACAACGGGCCATTCCCCTGCAAAAGGTGACCGGATTATTCAACTGGCAATGGTAACGATTGAAAATGAAGTAATTACTGATACATATACGAAATTTATCAATCCGGGGCGCAATATCCCATTATTTATACAAGACTTAACGAACATTACAGATGACGATGTAGCAGAAGCCGAGGCTTTCGAATTCTACGCAGAAGCGGTTTACGAAAAAATGCAAGATGCTATTTTTGTCGCGCATAATACCAATTTCGATTTGCCATTTCTACAGGCAGAGTTAAAGCGTAGCGGCTTGCCGAAATGGCAGGGAATCACAATGGATACGGTCGAGTTGGTTCGGCTGATGTATCCGACGGCATTCAGCTTTAAATTACAGGACATTACCTCAGAATTAGGAATTCCACTTGAAAGTGCTCACCGTGCAGACGACGATGCTATGGCGACTGCGCTGTTGTTTTTGCGTGCTAAAGCTGACCTGGAGTCATTGCCTTATGATACGTTGGCGTTTCTTCATAAGCGATCTTTCCAACTGAAATCAGATCTGTCCCGCTTGTTCTTTGAATTGACACAGAAAAAGAGAAGCGTCCGAGCCGATCAGTTCGACCGGTTTCACGGAATTCCACTCAAACCAAGAATTTCATTTGCAGCAGATCCAAAACAGCCTGAATCCCTGCCGCGTGATTGGCGGGATGGACTTGAAGCAGTATTCCCCAATTTTGAAAGGCGTCCGAGCCAATTTAGCATGATGACCTCGATTGAAGATGCTTTGACACAAAAAAAAGAATTGGTCATCGAAGCCTCGACAGGTATGGGCAAAACAATTGCCTATTTGCTGCCGGCGTCCAACTATGCACTTGAAACGGGAAAGCAAGTCATGATTAGCACCTATACCACCCATCTGCAGGATCAACTTGTCCTAAAAGAAGGGCGGATGGTAGAGGACTTTATCGGTTCGCCGGTTCGGATTTCATTGATCAAAGGCTTATCGCATTACATCGATTTGGCCCGCTTCGTCGAATTGCTGCAAGGCGACGATGAATCCTATGACGAGACCTTCACTATCATGCAAGTGTTGGTCTGGTTGGCAGCTACAAAAACGGGTGATTTAAATGAAATCAATTCATCGAGCGGCGGCCAATTTGTGCTAGATAAGATTCGGCGTTCCCATATGCGAAAGCTATCTCAGCAGGAAAAGAAAACTGATTTCTATGAGTATGCGCTGAAACAGGCACAGCATGCTCATATCATCGTCACCAACCATGCTTTCTTGCTAAACCAGCATTTGAGTAAGAAATCGATTTTGGCCAATGTCGGTGCCTATATATGGGACGAAGCACATCAAGTTGTCCAGGCGGCAGTCTCCCAGCACGAAAAAACCTTTGTCTATACCCAGTGGAAATACATTTTTGGTCAGATTGGCAGTCTGGATGATCAGCAATTATTTGCAGCTCTTTTTGAGACAGCTGACCGAACCGGTTTTTCGAATGTTCCTGAATTGCTTAAGCTGGAATCGCTGTTTCAAAAATTCACATCGCTTTTCGATGAAGTTTCAAGTTTATTGGCAGTTGAGTTTGCGGCAAAGTTTTCAGGGAGTCGCCACAAAAAGAATGCATCGCTCCTAAACGAGCTGTCGTTTGAAGACAACCGCTTTCTTAAAATGTTGCGTTATTTGAATGAATGGATCGATCTGTCGCAGCTCATTTTGCAAAAAGCTGAGCGGCTAACGGAAAAAACCATCCAGGACCAGCTGACAATAGCTGATTGGCGCTATTGGACAGAGGAAATGATGGTCAAGGCGGTCGAGTTCAGTGAAATTTTTGTCTTTCCGCTGACAGATGAAGTGAGCTGGATTGAAGGGGATTTGAGAAGTCTGCCGACCAGTTTATCTTTATACAAGCGACCGTTTGCTGTAGCATCTTTGGTCGACAAAGTCGTGGCTTCTGCACGTCAAGACAAAGCGATCATCTGGCTGTCAGGAACGATGACAGTTCCTGCTAATGACCGTTTTATCGTCAACCAAATTGGCATTCCACAGAGTGTGCCCATCCTAAAGTTCGAGCCACCAAAGGATTTTTATCAAGGAGCGCATGTATATATTGTGGAAGACATGCCAGATATCCAACATGTCTCTCAGCGTGAATACATCGAATCAGTTGCGGATGCGGTGATTCAGACCGTGATTGTGACAGAAGGCCGTTGTTTTGTCCTGTTCACGTCACAGGATATGCTCCGTAAAACCGTGGATTTGATTCAAGACACAGGCTTGCTGGATGATTATATGCTGTTTGCACAAGGCATTTCATCGGGCAGCCGAATGAAATTATTAAAATCGTTCCAGCGTTTTCAAAAATCGGTGCTGTTTGGCACCAATAGTTTCTGGGAAGGTGTCGATGTACCAGGAGATGCGCTTCGTGCAGTGGTAGTGGTGCGTTTGCCGTTCACATCACCGGATGAGCCGATTTTCAAGGCACGCTCTGAAATTATCTCGCGTGAAGGAATCAATCCGTTCCTGCAGTATGCCTTGCCCGAAGCAGTGATTCGATTGCGTCAAGGATTTGGCAGGCTGATTCGTTCGAAAAATGATAAGGGGCTGTTCATCGTGCTGGACCGGAGAATCGAAACGAAATCATATGGCCAGGAATTTATAAACGCTTTGCCAAAAGTCAAAGTATCCAAAGTGTCTTTAGAAAAGATGGTAACCGATATTGAAGCTTGGTATAATAAGCAATGATATAACGAAAGGGTGGGCACATACATGGAATCCAAAATTGAAGTGATCTCTACAGTGGAACTTACGTATCAAAAAGATTTATATAAAGTGGTGGACGCCTTGAATCGTACGTTGAAAGACAAGAATCTAATGTTCGGATTAGCTCTCGACAAAGAAGATTCTGAAAAAGCGATTTTTACAATATATAAAACATAGGTGATGAAATGAGACAATGGATTACATTCATACTCGGTTTTTTATCTTTTTTGGCAGTTGCTATCATTATTCTGGTTTTGTATGTTGGCAATAAACCTTACTCGGAAACCGAAGACCAAGCAATTGATCGTGCGAAAAGCGAGCAGCTGATCGAAGAGGTGGAACGGTCTTACGTCTATACCAACACCGCGGCTTCCGTAACAGTGCTTGGAACAAACAGCAAAGGTGAATTAACTGCAGTTTTTGTTCCGAAAGGTGACGGTGAGATGCAGACAACTCCGTTGGAAGACAAAATAACTGCACAACAGGCACGTGAAATTGCTCTTTCTGAAATGGACGTTAAAGAAATTCTTCATACTAAACTTGGTTTGGAAAGTGATGGTCCGGTATGGGAAATTGCATTTCTAAATAAAGAAGACAGTTTAAATTATGTCTATTTGTCAGCGAATGACGGTACTTGGTGGAAACGCATATTGAATTTGTGAAAGGGTGGAAAAAATTTGATCAATTTAGCAAATCGTGTAAAAAATTTAACACCTTCTACAACTTTGGCAATCACTGCAAAAGCGAACGAATTGAAAGCACAAGGAGTGGACGTCATCGGTTTGGGAGCCGGGGAACCGGACTACAACACACCGGCAAACATCCTCGAAGCCGCCTACCAGTCAATGAAAGAAGGCAAGACTAAATATACGCCAGCAGGTGGACTGCCGGCATTGAAAGAAGCCATCATCCATAAACTTCAAAGAGATCAGCAGTTGAGCTATCAGCCGAATGAGGTTATGGTCGGCGTCGGTGCGAAGCATGTACTATATACCTTATTCCAAGTATTGTTGAATGAAGGCGATGAAGTGATTATCCCGATTCCGTATTGGGTCAGTTATCCGGAACAGGTGAAACTGGCACAGGGCGTTCCTGTATACATAGAAGCGACTTCCAGCCAGGACTACAAAATCACGCCTCAGCAATTGAGAGAAGCTGTGACAGACCGGACAAAAGCTGTCATCATCAACTCGCCGAGCAACCCGACAGGCATGATTTATTCAAAAGAGGAATTGGAGGCACTGGCGCAGGTCAGCCGCGAGTTTGATATTTTAGTCGTCTCGGATGAAATTTATGAAAAATTAATCTATGGGGATGTTGAACATACTTCAATCGCTACTCTTTCGGAAGATGCAAAAAAACGCACAATTGTGATCAATGGTGTTTCAAAATCCCACTCGATGACTGGATGGCGTATCGGCTATGCAGCTGGCGACGCCAAACTGATCAAAGCTATGACAGACTTGGCAAGCCATTCTACGTCGAATCCGACAACCACATCGCAATATGCGGCGATTGAAGCCTATAACGGGCCACAGGACACAGTAGAGGAAATGCGTCGGGCATTTGAAGGGCGCTTAGATGTTATTTTCCCGAAACTCCAGGCAATTCCAGGTTTCAAAGTACTACGGCCACAAGGTGCGTTTTATCTGTTGCCAGATGTTTCAGAAGCAGCAGAAAAAACGGGTTACTCGTCAGTTGATGATTTCGTGACGGCTTTATTGACAGAAGCGAACGTAGCGGTCATCCCGGGTTCAGGATTTGGCGCACATTCGACAATCCGCTTGTCCTATGCCACGTCGCTTGAAACGTTGACCACAGCTGTAGAACGGATCCATCAATTCGTGTCATCAAAATGGAAAGACTAAGACAACATTAATCTTTGGAGGCTATCGCTGGATGAAAAAAATTACCATTGCCGAAATGGCTAAATATAATGGACAAACAGTTAAATTAGGAGCTTGGATCGCCAATAAGCGTTCAAGTGGAAAAATTGCGTTCTTGCAATTGCGCGACGGTTCTGGTTTCGTACAGGGCGTTGTCGTAAAAGCTGAAGTCGGTGACGAAATTTTTGCAGCAGCGAAAGCGTTGACGCAGGAAACTTCTCTTTATGTAACAGGACAAGTAAAAGAAGATGAGCGTTCTGCATTTGGTTACGAGCTGGCTGTAACAAACATCGAAGTGATCCAAGAAGCAAAGGATTTCCCAATTACACCAAAAGAGCATGGCACGGAATTCCTGATGGATAACCGTCATCTATGGCTGCGTTCACGCAGACAGCATGCCATCATGAAAATCCGCAACGAAATCATTCGTGCAACTTATGAGTTTTTCAATGAAAATGGATTTGTAAAAGTAGATCCCCCAATTTTGACGGGGTCGTCTCCAGAAGGGACATCCGAATTGTTCGCAACGAAATATTTTGAAGAAGACGCATATTTGTCGCAGTCGGGCCAGCTCTACATGGAAGCTGCTGCAATGGCGCTCGGAAAAGTATTTTCGTTCGGTCCGACTTTTCGTGCAGAAAAATCCAAAACACGCCGCCATCTCATCGAATTTTGGATGATTGAACCTGAAATGGCATTTGTAGAGCATGCAGAAAGCCTAGAAGTGCAGGAGCAATATGTTTCCCATGTTGTCCAGTCCGTATTGAACAACTGCAAATTAGAATTGGAGCGTTTGGAGAGAGACGTATCGAAACTTGAAAAAATAAAAGCACCGTTTCCGCGCGTTTCCTATGATGACGCTATTATATGGCTCAATGAAAATGGCTTTAATGATATCAAATGGGGAGAAGATTTTGGTGCGCCGCATGAAACGGCATTGGCAGAAAGTTATGATATGCCAATTTTCATCACTAATTATCCAATCGGCATCAAACCGTTCTATATGCAGCCGCACCCGGAACGCGACGATGTCGTGCTGTGTGCAGATATGATCGCACCCGAAGGCTACGGAGAAATCATCGGTGGATCTGAGCGGATCCATGATTATGACTTGATGAAACAACGGATTCAAGAACATGGTTTAGATGAAGACGCCTACGCCTGGTATTTAGATCTAAGCAAATACGGAGCAGTTCCACATTCCGGATTCGGCTTGGGACTTGAACGGACGGTCGCATGGATCAGTGGCGTTGAACACGTCAGAGAGTCAATTCCGTTCCCTCGTCTATTAAACAGGTTATACCCTTAAAAAAAATGAATGGAAAGGTGGTTGGGATATGATACAACCTAATCGACTGCAAACATGGATCGAGCATGGGAATGTTAACATTTCCCAGCTTTTTTTTCAGTTTTACAAAGAACTGAAGATTACAGATGAAGAAGCCATGCTACTCATGCACATCCAAGCATTTCAACAAACCGGAAACCAGTTTCCAACGCCTGATGAAATTGGTGCACGCATGATGACTTCGCAAAAAAGTGTAACAACCATGCTTCAAAAATTGATGCAGCAAGGATATTTAGCCATTGAACAAACGACTGAAAATGATGTCCTGACAGAAATCATTTCGCTTCAGCCTTTATGGGATCGATTGTTAGACTGTGTATTTAAAGAGCAGCATGAAGTGAAGGAAAACAGCCAAAAGGAGTTGGAAGGGGAAATCTTCCAATTGTTCGAACAGGAATTTGGACGATTCCTATCTCCAATGGAAATTGAGACTATTTCGATGTGGATGGACCAGGACGGCCATACACCGGAAGTAATTCGGATGGCGCTGAAAGAAGCGGTTATTTCGCAAAAAATCAGCCTGCGTTATGTGGATCGGATCCTATTCGAATGGAAAAAGAAGAACATAACAACCTCTACTCAGGTAACTAAACACGCAAGCTCTTTCAGAGAGAAAAATATTCGGATTCAGCCGACAGAGAACGTTGCGAAAAAAGTTCAGTTTTACAATTGGCTGGAAGACCGCAATTAGAAGGTGAATTGGATGATGTCTAAAAAAGAATGGCTTGTCTGTCTCGAAGAGATGGACTTGATGTTTCCCAACGCTCATTGTGAATTGGTACACCGCAATCCGTTTGATTTATTGATTGCGACGCTCCTATCCGCACAATGTACAGACAAGCTGGTGAACAGGGTGACCGCTGATTTATTCCGTAAATACCATACGCCCGAGGATTATGTGTCGGTTTCTTTGGAGGAATTGCAGCAGGATATTCGCTCAATCGGTTTGTTTCGCAATAAAGCGAAAAACATCCAGGCGCTTAGCCGAATCCTGATCGATGAACAAGGCGGCATCGTACCGGCTGACCGCGACCTCCTGATGACGCTGCCGGGAGTTGGACGTAAAACGGCAAATGTAGTAGTTTCAGTGGCTTTTGGAATTCCAGCTCTGGCAGTGGATACCCATGTAGAACGCGTCGCTAAACGTCTGGGTTTGAATCGATGGAAAGATAATCCGCTTCAAGTGGAAGAAACCATCATGAAAAAAACACCGGCAGACGACTGGTCGAAAACGCATCACCAAATCATCTTTTTTGGCCGCTATCACTGCAAATCACAGAAACCTGGATGCCACATCTGCCCATTGTTTGATCGATGCCGGGAAGGGCAGAAGCGACAGAAAAAAGGACTCATCAAACGTGAAATTGTCACAGAAGTTAACTAAAGAACAGCTTGATCCGCATTTTTTGAAATGGGATAGAATTGCGGTAGATTTGGCTAAGCTTCACAGCCAGCGGGATAAAAGGGCGAAAGATGCCATTCAGGAAGGTCTTAAAGTGTATACTCACTTATTGGCTCATTGTCGCGATGCGTTGAAGGATGAAGAATTCGAGCCGTTAAATGGTTCAGAGCGCCTGTCGTTTGTCGAAGATTCTGCTGGTACGTATGCTGCTTACCGTCAGTTGGATAAGCTGTTCGCGGAACTGAAAAAAACCATTGCGAGAAAGCGAATCGAACTCAAACGTTTAACCAAATAGAGCGAGAAAACCCCCGAATGCCTATGCATTTGGGGGTTTTTGATGGGTTAGTTGTTATCTTCGTTGATGCTATCGCCATTTTGGCCATTGTCATTGCTGCTATTACCATCATCATTTTCATTTCTATTCGACTTGCCGCTGCTATTGACAGAAGGGGTTACATTTTCTTCTTCTTCAGTTGGATCTTCCGGTACGTCAATCGGCGCATCTTCAGCCGGTTCTTCTTCAACTGGCTCTTCTTCAACGGGTTCTTCTTCAACCGGTTCTTCTTCAACTGGCTCTTCTTCAACTGGCTCTTCTTCAACTGGCTCTTCTTCAACTGGCTCTTCTTCAACGGGTTCTTCTTCAACCGGTTCTTCTTCAACTGGCTCTTCAGCCGGTTCTTCTTCAGGTTCCTCGGGAGCTGCAGCAACTTCTACTACAGTCGAAGCTGGATCACTTCGCTGCGTGCTGTTAACAGCCACAACGCGGAAAGTATAGCTCTTTCCTTCTTCCAGTCCGTTAAAAGTATAAGACTGGCTTGAAGAGGTATTAAGTACAGTGCGAGATCCATCAACTTCTACGGACACTTCAAACGACACATCATTATCACTATAGTTCCAGGATAACTCAGCTGAATCGCCTTCAACAGTTGCGCGCAATCTGGTTGGTGTATCCAAGTCTTCTACAATATAGCGTTGTGATACTGAATTCGGTTCCGTGCCACGTGCAAACAGTTCAGAACTTCTCAAGCTGTATGGCGTAAAGGCGCTGGCCAGTTTTAATGGTTCAGAGCCCACTTCAACGACTTGTTCAGTTACGGACTCTGGCTGTTCAAAACGTGCTGTTTCAGGAGATGAAATCTCTGACATGACATTTTTGAACAAACGTTGAGATAACAGACGTTCATTAGATGCTGTGTCAATTGGTGTTTTACGGTCAGGGTAACCGCTCCAAACTGAAATGGAGTAGTCTGTTGTATAACCCGCAAACCATACATCTAGCGCAGAGCTCGAGTCTAGTCCAAATTCTTCAAGTTTTTCAGCGGAGTAATTGGTAGTACCGGTTTTTCCAGCCATGTCAAGTCCATTGATGGCGACTTCTTTACCGGTAGCGCCAGGGACATTTAAGTCTACAACATCTCTTAACATATCAGTGACCATGAACGCCGTACTGTCCTTCATTGCCTGAACCGGTTCAGGTGCTACAACTTGTTCAGTAGAACCGTCTCGAAAAACAATCTTTTTAATAGTATGCGGTTTGTTAAATTCACCTTGATTTCCAAAGGTCGCATAGGCACCTGCCATTTCAACAGTAGAAAAATTAGCAGCTCCTAAAGCTGTAGATTCATAAATGTTTTCCATATTAAGGCCAATCTTGCTCATGAATTCGCCTGCATTTTCTGTATCGACTTCCTGCAGAGTCTTAACAGCAGGAATGTTGCGTGACCGATAAAGCGCTTCGCGGATGGTCATAGTCCCAAGGAATTCCCCATCGACATTGCGAATTTCCTGGTCGTTATCTTCATAGGAATATGGTTCATCCACCACTGTCTGGCCAGTGGACCAATCCAAGTATTCGATGGCGGGTCCATAATCCAATAATGGTTTAATGGTTGATCCGACAGCGCGGTCTTTAGCTGTTGCATAATTATGACGGACATCGCCGGTATATTCACGTGCCGCACCAACCGCGCTAATTCCGCCAGTTTTGGTGTCTACGACGGTCATAGCAGATTGGACAGTGTCATCGAAAAATAAATCAGAAGCCATGGCTTCATTTACTTTTGTTTGGACATAAGGTTCCAATGTGGTGTAGATTGTCAAGCCTTCATCCAACGAGTAATCGCCTTCCAACGCTTCGAGTTCGTCTTCAACCATTTCCATGAATACCGTATATTCAACATTCGGTGTTTGCTGTTGGCGTTCGCCTTCAGGCACTAATGAATCGGCAACAGGAACTGCTTGTGCTTGCTCTTTTTCTTCTGTGCTGATTTTTTCGTGCTGATCCATCAGGCTTAAGACAACATTGCGTCGTTCTTCAGCACGTTCAGGATTTTTGAATGGGTTGTAGCCATTCGGGCTTTGCGGCATTCCTGCAAGCAAGGCTGTTTCAGAAAGAGTCAGCTCACTCAACGGTTTGCCATAGAAATATTCTGAGGCTGTCCCAAAGCCGTAAATATTACCGGACATTAAGATTTTATTGAAGTACATTTCGAATATTTCTTCTTTTTCGTATTCCTGCTCCAACTTGAACGCGAGGTATGCTTCCTGAGCTTTTCTTTTTAAGGTCTTGTCATTAGTTAAAAAAGAATTTTTGATGACCTGCTGGGTGATGGTACTCGCTCCTTGAGAGCCGAAGCCACCTGTGATATTAGCGATGACAGCACCACCCAGTCGAATAACATCGATTCCGGAGTGTTCATAAAAACGGTTATCTTCGGTTGCTAAAATAGCAGCTTCCATCGATTTCGGAATGTCTTCGTAATTTACATACTCACGGTTCTCTGCGGTGATATAGGGGATTTCCGTCTCGCCATCCGCTGCATAGAAAGTTGGACTGATTGGATCACGTAGCAGTTCTTCGTCAATCTCCGGTGCGCTGCTCGCATAAAATACAAACAGGGAAGCTCCGAAAACAAAACCTGCTATACCAATGGCCACAATAGCTAGTACGATGCGTTTTATCCAGGTTACTGCAGGAGATTTCTTTTTCTTTTTATTATTGGTTTTCTTTTGTCGTTCAATTGCTTTGCGGCGTTCTTCACGCGAAATTTGCTTATCGCTCAAGATCGGTTCCTCACTTTCGTATATATGATGCTGCTTAAAGCTTGCTCAGAAGAGGTAAATAATCGATGCGGGGAAATGCTCCAGTTGCTATTTCAAATGAAGTTTCTTCAATTTCCTGCAAAGTAACCGACTTTCTTCCGCCTGTGATCATTCGGTTCCAAAACACTTCAAGTTCTCCATAAGGCATGATGAAATACCGCTGGCAAGAAGAAAATCGGATGATCATGAACGCCATCCCTTTTTGCTTGACCACTTGGGACATGTGGTGAATCTGATGATCGTGAATATTCTTCAGCGGGAATGAGGTTTTGCTTTCTGTTTCTTTTGCTTCAAAGTCGATGTAACGGCCATTCCAAACGCCGTTATAATCTGTCGTAGATGGGGCCTGGAAATAAGCTTCCCGAATTACAGCAGCACTTCTGGAAGGATATTCTACTTTGACAATTTGAAGAGGTACCGGCTTCTTGTGGATGACAGCCAATCCCAGCTGAAGGTAATAATCATTGGTTTCGTTCAATTCGTCTTCCAATGTCTTGCCGCGGTTACTGAAGGAAAAATCCTTCTTTTTTTTTGAAGTTGACTGTCCTTTGACAGGCTGATTTTTTGAAGGACTGAATTTTTTTCCGTTCGGGTAATTGATTGCCATTGTGATACACCTCGCTTACTTTATCATATCACAAGCTTTTAGACGACTGATATGATGAAAGGTTTCAACAATTTGCGTTGAGTTAATGCTCCTCGCTTGTTGGTATTTCTCAAAGCAGTTCTGTACATTTAGTTCCGCAGTGTGTGGACATAAAGAGCAGTGGGTAAGTTCTTGTCATTCACAATGCTGCTAGCGTGAGTTCGATCGTCGTATTGCTTACGCTGTATACTATTCTTTGAAAAACAGTAAACCATTGGCTTGCTTTTAATCCACAGCATATCTCAGCGGCTTTTAGGAAATGCTCTTTTGATTCATTTTCTATACATTCTCTAATGATAGCGGATTTCTCCTCTTGTTCCAACTGGAAGGAATGTCTGTTCGATAAAAGTCGTGTCGTTTTGTTGAATATGATAAACTAATGACAATGGAGGGGTTGCAAAATGACAGTTAGAGAACTCTCTTCTGCATTATACGACGAATGTGGAAAATGCCTGGACCGGTTTTATGAAATGCGTGAAACGGACGCGGTCCCGGATTTTTATGAAGATGTTAAACCATATGCAGATTACTGGCACAGCAAAATAAATGAATGGCAAAAGGAATCGCTGCTGTATATTCAGCAGGAACGGCCGAAGTATGCCCACAAGCCAACAATCGACACAGCGGCGGAAGGCATGACTCAGTTTTTTGTTCAGAGCTTCTATAAAGAGACCAGCAAGAAACGCTTTATTCAGACAATACAGGCGGCACAGTACACGCTCCAGACTTTTATACTGGCCATAGACGAAAAGAGTGCCAAGCATGATTAAGCGAAAAACTTTGCCAGCATTAATGGAAGAATGGAAAACAGAACCGGACATGATGGAACGGATCGTTCATTGGCACACGAGACAAGAAAAATCTGCACAATATGCCGAGTTTCCTCCGGAAATGCACAGCAGCCTAAAGGCAGCTTTACGAAAAAAAGGTATTGAGCAAGTGTATACCCATCAGCGCGAAGCGTTCGATTTGGCGACAGCTGGAAATTCCTTTACGGCAGTTACGCCGACAGCATCGGGCAAGTCTTATTGCTATCACTTGCCAGTGTTGCACAAGATTTTAAATGATCCCGGTGCACGTGCCTTGTACTTATTTCCAACAAAAGCATTAGCGCAAGATCAGAAAAGCGATTTGCATGATTTGATTGAAAAAACGGAAGAAGCCATTTTGTCATATACTTACGACGGGGACACTTCACCCGCAATACGTACAAAGGTACGCAAAGCGGGACAGATTGTCATGACCAACCCGGACATGCTGCATTCCGCCATCTTGCCGCATCATACAAAATGGGTCTCACTTTTTGAGAACCTTCATTACATTGTCATCGATGAACTGCATACTTATAAAGGGATATTTGGTACACATGTAGCGCATGTCATTCGCAGGCTGAAACGAATTTGTAAGTTTTATGGAAGCAATCCGGTCTTTATTTGCACATCCGCTACGATTGCCAATCCTAAAGAGCTAGCAGAAAATCTGACGAACAGTTCACATAAGCTAATTGATCAAAATGGTGCACCTTCCGGCAAAAAGCATATCGTTTTTTACAATCCGCCGATTATCCATCCGACTTTCGGCGTCCGCAGAAGCGCCGTACTGGAAGTCCGCGACCTTGCCACTCACTTGATAAAAAACGGCATCCAGACAATCGTGTTTGCCAAAAGCCGTGTCCGTGTCGAAATGTTGGTGACCTATTTGCAGGCGATCACCAAGATGAAGCTGCAAGATGACTCGATCAAAGGTTATCGCGGAGGTTATTTGCCGACAGAGCGGCGAGCTATCGAAAAAGGATTGCGCGACGGCTCGATCAAATGCGTGGTGTCCACTAATGCCCTGGAACTTGGTGTTGATATCGGCCAACTTCAGGCGTGCATCATGACGGGGTATCCCGGTAATATTGCTAGCGCCTGGCAACAGGCAGGACGTGCAGGGCGACGTCAGGATGAATCCTTGGTTATTTATGTGGCCCAATCCACTGCGCTCGACCAATACATTATCAATCATCCGGAATATTTGCTGGACCAGTCGCCAGAAGAAGCGCGCATCCATCCGGAAAACATCATCATTCTGATGGACCACTTAAAATGTGCTTCTTTTGAACTGCCATTTCGGATTGATGATCAATACGGGGAATTTGAAGTCCAGGAACTGCTTGAGTATCTTCAGGAAGAAGGCGTACTCGTTCGCACGTCAGATCGTTGGCATTGGATGAGCGACCGTTTTCCGGCACACGATATATCTCTGCGCTCCGCTTCACAAGAAAATGTCGTAATCATCGACCAGTCTGTTCCTGCGGATACGCGCGTAATTGGAGAAATGGACCGCTTTAGTGCCATGACCTTATTGCACGAAGAAGCAATTTACCTGCATCAGGGCACACAGTTTCAAGTAGAAATTCTAGACTGGGAAGAAAAGAAAGCTTATGTCAGAGAAGTCGATGTTGATTATTTCACGGATGCCAATCTAGCGGTGGAATTAAAAGTGATGAGTGAAGACAAAGACAAGAAAATGAACGGCTCGGAAGTTTTCTATGGCGATATCGCTGTCCTCGCGATGCCAACTATATTCAAGAAAATCCGTTTTGATTCGCATGACAATATCGGCTCTGGTCCGATTTCGCTGCCAGCAGAAGAGCTTCATACTTCGTCCACTTGGTTGAGTTTTACGAAACCAGAAGATTTTTCGGAGGCGGAATTGTCAGACACAATGACCGGGGCAGCCTATGCTATCGAGTCATTCATTCCAATATTCGTTCAATGTGACCGTCGGGATGTCCATGTCGTGCCTCAAGTGAAATCTCCACACAACGACATGCCGTCTTTTTTCATACACGATTCTTACCCAGGTGGCATTGGCATCAGCGAACGGATCTACGACCTATGGCAGCCTTTGCTTGATAAAGCGCAGCAACACGTCTCCGAGTGTCCGTGCCTTGACGGGTGCCCATCATGTATTGGTGCACAAGATGCCGCTGTCAGCATGAAGAGCCATGTTATTCGGATGTTGGATGAGCTTCGTAAAGAGGAGTGAAGAGGAATGTCGTTTGAAAACAAACTTCTCCAGATGAAAGGCCTGCTGAAAAAACAGCCAGCCAAAAAACAGCAGCCGAGAGCCGCAGAACGGCCGCTGCATGAAGACAAATGGAATAAAATAGGACTTGAGCTTGTCGAGAATAAATTCGGCTACGTATTCCGGAAGAAAATCATCTATCCGTTCGATACACGTCATGGTTTGGTGGTTTTGAGTGAACTAGATCCCGTGCTAAAGGCATGGGGAAATGTGGATTTCGAACATCCCTTCAAGCTGAAAGAACAGGACCCACTCGTTTTTTTTGATACGGAAACGACGGGACTTAGTGGAACCGGTGCCTATATCTTTTTAATCGGTCTATTGGTAAAGCGAAGCGACCATTTTGAAATGATGCAATATATCATGCCGGATCCCTCACAAGAAGCTGCGTTTCTCTATGAAACAGGTTTATGGAAAACGGATGATCCAATCATCTTTTCCTATAACGGCAAAAGTTTTGACTGGCCTCAGCTGACATCTCGTTGGACTATGCACCGGCAGATTTTGCCGAAGTTGCCGGTTCCGCGCCAAATCGATTTGTTTCATGGTACTAAACGGATTTGGAAAAACGAGCTGGCTCGCATGAAGCTGAGTACTATTGAAGAAGAGAAGTTGGGCTTCACGCGCGAAGGAGATGTACCAGGCTACTTGATTCCTGCCATCTATTTGGACGCAGTGAAAAGCGGTTTTCCAGATGGGCTGGCAAAAGTCCTCTATCATAATGAGTTGGATATCTTGTCGCTTGTATCGTTATATGTATTATCGTCTAATTTATTAATGGAAGATATGGAATCGGAAACGAGCGGCGCTTATACAAATATTGGGAAATGGTATGCGGACTTGAAACAGTTTGAGCAAAGTGCATTTTACCTCGAACACGTAACAGTTGAAAGAGGTGCTTCTTCTGCGTTAGCTCGCTATTTATTAGCCATTCAGAAAAAAAGAGTTGGACAGCATGAAGAAGCTGTCCAACTGTTTAAGGAAGCGGCACCTCATCTGCGGGGAAGCATTGAAGTAGAAGCATGGATCCATGCCGCTAAACTTTACGAGCATCAATTGCGCGATCTGGATCAGGCGGTGATCATGGCCAGTTTTGCGAGAGAAGCAAGCGAACACACGAAAGTGCGCCACTCACTCATTCAGGATATCCACAAAAGGCAGGCGCGCCTGGGAGAGAAAAAGCGAAAAAAACGTCCGGAAGTTGCAGAGAACTAAACACGAAAAAACTACCTTATGCTATACTTAGCATAAGGTAGTTTTTTTATGGAAGGACGATTGGAATGGACAATAAATTTACATCTAAAGATATATTGGAAAAAGATTTCAAAACAGCGATGCGCGGTTACAATCAAGACGAAGTAGACCATTTTCTGGATGAAGTCATACAGGATTATGAGGCTTTTGCGAAACGGATCGAACAACTTGAAAATGAAAACAAGCGCTTGCGTATGGAATTGGAAGATACTCCGAGAAAACAGGCGACACCGGCTCCAGGGACGACGAATTTCGATATCCTGCGCCGCTTGTCCCATTTGGAAAACCATGTATTTGGCAACAAGTTAGACAATAACTAAAACGATTGTTTTATTGTGCCAAATGACGTATACTTATAAAGCCATTTGAAATTCTGGCAATCGCTCTGACTTTTTGTCGGAGAGGAAAGTCCATGCTCGCACGGCTCTGAGATGACCGTAGTGATCGCGCTCAGTGAAACAATAAGCTGGGGCAGCTAGTAATAGCTGACGGCGGGTAGAACGCCTAAGTCTATGGATATGGCCTAAATACCCTGAAGGTGCCACAGTGACGGAGCTGTATAAGAAATTATGCAGGTGGAACGAGGTAAACCCCGCGAGCGAGAAACCCAAATTATGGTAGGGGCACTTTTCTGAAGGAAATGAACCGATGAAGAGGCAGGCACAAGCTTGCAGATAGATGGTTGCTGTCCACCAGTACGAGGTGCAAACCGCTTGAGTACGTGGAAACAAAACATGGCTTATAGAATTTCACATGGTCTTAAAATACTTACCAAAGGCTCTCCTGTCAGGGGAGCTTTTCTTCATATTATGAGATGAATTCTTATTAGAAATCTATATATTTTATTCTATTTAATTTAATGCCTGTTAGAGGCATCTATTTTTAAATGATACGACAAAAGATAACAGTACAATTGAAGATTTTAGAAGCACTACTATTGCGTGTAGATCGATAACGCTGTAATAGTGATATTTGATCGTAACGTTATGTTTAAGATAGGTAGCAAAACAGCGGAGACGCCTGCGGGAAAGCGAGACAGCCGAGACCCTGCAGGAGCGAAGTGGCTTGGCGCTCGCCCGCGGCAAGCGCAGCTGTTTTGCGGACTATCGACAGATTTAAAATAGTATATTAAACGAACACCGAAATCTGAAATAGTGAACAACTGGAGAGGGAGTCGTTATGACAACATTTAAATTGCTCGCAACAGCTGCAATGGGCCTTGAGTCGATCGTGGCAAACGAAGTAAAAGAATTAGGATATGAAACCGAAACCGAGAACGGCAAAGTATTTTTTGAAGGCAATGAACGAGATATCGCCAAGACAAATTTATGGTTGCGGACAGCTGACCGCGTCAAAATCATTGCTGGTGAATTCAATGCATACACATTTGATGAATTGTTTGAACGCACAAAAGAAATCGAGTGGGAAAAATTCCTTCCGGTAGATGCTGAATTTCCAGTTCAAGGGAAATCAGTTAAATCTACTTTGCATAGTGTTCCAAACTGCCAGTCAATCGTTAAAAAAGCAATTGTCGAGCGCCTAAAAAAAGCTTATCACCGCAATTCCTTTTTGGATGAAACAGGACCTCGCTTCAAAATTGAAGTGTCGATCCTAAAAGACAAAGTGCAATTATCTATCGATACGAGCGGAGCAGGTCTGCATAAACGAGGTTACCGTTTAGACCAAGGTGAAGCGCCTCTAAAAGAAACACTTGCTGCAGCACTTGTGAAATTATCAAGATGGACCCCTGACCGTCCATTCGTGGATCCATTTTGTGGTTCAGGAACAATTGTCATTGAAGCGGCGATGATTGGACAAAACTTGGCACCTGGCTATAACCGTGATTTCGATAGTGAAGAATGGCCATGGATTGGCCAAGAAATCTGGGATGAAGTCCGTGAAGAAGCGGAAGAGTTGGCAAATTATGACCAGCCCCTCCATATTGTTGGAACGGACATTGACCACCGCATGCTGAAAATTGCGGAAGAAAATGCCCGTGAAGCTGGCTTTGCTGACTTGATCCAATTCGAGCAACGACAGGTAAAGGATTTTATTGCAACTGAAGAAAACGGAGTTGTTGTCGGAAACCCACCATACGGGGAACGTCTTGGTGAAATTGAAATCATTGAAGAAATGATTGAGGATATGGGTCGCGTATTTGCCAAGCATCCAACATGGTCCATTTATATGTTGTCATCGATGGGGCGTTTTGAAACGCTGTACGGACAACCTGCTACGAAAAAACGTAAATTATTCAATGGATTCATCCGTACGGATCTTTTCCAATTCTGGGGAGAACGTTCTAAAAAATAAATGAGATGAGACGGGAGGGCAGCGGCTCTTCCGTTTCTCTGTGAGGAGAATTTATGAGACAACCACTACCATTTCCTTTAACAAAGGACAAAACTTTCTTTGAATCGCTCAATGACTGGATCGGCGATGTATTTTACGATGAACTGCCTGAAAAAGGCTATGACTTGCGTGATGAACAAATTTTCATGTCTTTCCAAATCGAACAGGCATTAAAAGAAAAGGCGGTGCTATTTGCAGAAGCAGGAGTAGGTACAGGAAAAACCATGGCTTATTTGTTGCCGGCCATCGCTTATGCACGCTATACCGGCAAACCGGCACTTATTTCATGCGCAGACGAAACACTGATCGAGCAATTAGTCAAAAAAGGCGGAGATGTCGACCGACTAAATGATTTGTTTGATTTGAATCTTGATGTGCGCTTGGCAAAATCACGTGACCAGTATTTATGTCTGCAGCGTCTAGAGGGTGCAAAAAAGCGCAGTGATGCCGATTTTCTTTATGATATCGAAGACAGCCTGCCGGAATTCGTCAACAAAACCTATTCTATGCAAAATACCTATCCTTACGGCGAGCGTTCAAGCTATCCGGAAGTCACAGATGAAGAATGGCAGCAGGTCAATTACCACCCGATCCAAAATTGCAATGCCTGCGAACTACGCAATAAATGCGGACAGACCATCCACCGAAACCATTATCGCCAGGCGACGGATCTGGTCATTTGCTCGCATGATTTCCTGATGGAGCATATTTGGACAAAAGAAACACGCAAACGCGAAGGGCAGACGCCACTGCTTCCTGAATTTTCTCAAATTGTGTTGGATGAAGGTCATCTGCTGGAATTTTCAGCACAACGTGCACTGACTTATGAAGTGCAAGAAAGTACGCTTCAGGACGTTACCGAAAGCATTCTTTCTGATGGTATGCGTGAAAAAACTTTGAACATGATCGAGCAGACGATCGATCTTCACAACGACTTTTTCCGTTTGCTGCGTATCCACACGGTCAAAAGTGATGAAGACCGGAAGGCAATTACCAAAGATCCGGAACTGGTTAATGTCGGCAATATGCTGATTCGCCACATCGACTTGATGATGGAGGAGTTTGTCTTTGAAGGTGAACTTTTCACTATTCCTGAATACGAACTGCGCCTGGCAGAGGAGTATTTCGAACAATATACTTTCTCGATGCGTTTATTTGTGGAAGAAGGCGACGCTGTTACGTGGCTGGAAATAAAAGACGAGATCGAGACGCTGGTCATCATGCCGCGACTCGTTACGGATATTTTGGACGAAAAGCTGTTTGATGGAAAAATTCCAATCATATTTTCTTCCGCTACCTTGTCGATTCAAAAAGATTTCACCTACTTGTCAGATAGTCTAGGAATCGATAAGTACCAGTCATTTTCCGTGCCATCTCCATTCGATTATGAGGATGTCATGAAAATTTTTAAACATCCATTAGAACAAAACCAAAAATTTGAACGAGTCTACGATTTATTCAGCACAGGCGATCAATCACTGGTATTGTTCACTTCGAAGATGGAAATGGACAATTTTAAGAAGTCGCTGCCTTTAGACCATCAATACGCCATTGAATTCGAAGGGGATCGTGAGCTGTCGACGGTTGTCAAGGAATTCCAGGAAGGCAAATTCCAAATTTTATGTTCGTATCATCTGTGGGAAGGACTAGATCTTCCCGGTGAAGCACTGACGAAAGTTATTGTCGTCGATTTGCCATTTCCACCGAAAGATCCTGTTTTTGACGCCAAGCGCAAATTCAGTAACAATCCGCTGGAAGAAATCGATTTGCCTTTCATGCAGCTACGTCTACAGCAAGGAATCGGCCGTCTGATCCGTACGTCTAATGATTATGGTGAAATCCATTTATTGCTCAATGAGGACGAATTGCGTGTAGAGCATCTATGGGAAACAATTCTTCCGGTTTCTGCTGAAAATTTTTAAGGCAATGCCATGCTTGTGATACGATAGTCTCATCAAACATTGGAGGGGTTTTTGTGTCACTCGAAAAGCAATTTACTGAACATTTTAGCAAAATCAAAGGTTATGAAGAAGCAATTGCGTTATTGTATTGGGATTTACGCACAGGTGCACCAAAAAAAGGAGTTGAATTGCGCTCTGAAAGCATTGGTACCTTGTCTGCCGAAGTATTCAATTTATCGACATCAGATGAATTCGGCGAATTGCTATCTTCTTTGGAAGCAGAACAGGCAACGTTGGATCCTTTTGTCCGGCGTTCCGTGGAAGAAGCTAGAAAAGAATATGATTTGAGCAAAAAAGTTCCTCCGGAAGAATATAAGAAATTCATCATTTTGAAATCCAAAGCAGAGTCGGTATGGGAAACTGCCAAAGAAGATTCGGACTTTTCTTTATTCCTTCCTTATCTGGATGAGTTGGTCAGCAGCACAAAAAAGATGATTGGCTACTGGGGTGAGAAAAACGGCAGTCCCTATAATACATTGCTCGATCAGTATGAACCCGGTATGACTACTGAAATTCTAGATGAAGTGTTTGGCAAGCTGCGTCAACGCATTGTGCCGCTGGTGCAAAAAATCGCGGCTTCACCGAATAAACCGAAAACGTCATTTTTATACGAGCATTTTCCAAAAGAGGCACAGCAAGATTTCAGCCGTCAAATGCTGGAACAGCTGGGCTATGATTTTGAAGCAGGAAGACTGGACGAAACAGTTCATCCATTCATGATCTCGATCAATCGACAGGATATTCGCGTAACGACGAAATACGACGAAGATGATTTCCGAACTGCTGTCTTCGGTACCATTCACGAAGGTGGCCACGCCATGTATGAGCAGAATTTGGGAGAGGCATTGTCAGGTCTTCCGATTGAAACAGGCGCATCGATGGGCATCCATGAGTCACAGTCCTTGTTTTGTGAGAACTTTATTGGCCGCAATGAACATTTCTGGCAACAAAATTTCAACTTGCTGAAAGAATATGCGCCTAAGCAGTTTGCCGATGTTGAATTGGTAGATTACGTGCGGGCAATCAATGAATCCAAACCTTCGTTGATACGCATCGAAGCAGACGAACTTTCTTATGCTCTGCATATTATGGTGCGCTATGAGCTTGAAAAAGGGCTATTTGACGGCGATCTCCAAGTTAGTGACTTGCCTAAGCTATGGAACGATAAATACGAAGAGTATTTGGGTGTACGACCTTCAAATGATGCAGAAGGTGTCTTGCAGGATGTTCACTGGGCAGGCGCGAGCTTCGGTTATTTCCCATCTTATGCACTTGGCTATATGTATGCCGCACAATTCAAGGGTGCCATGCTAAAGGATTTGCCGAATTTCGACGAGCTATTGGCGGAACGCAATATCAACCCGATCCGTGAATGGTTGACCAGCAATATCCATCACCATGGTGCTTTCAAAAAGCCATTGGATATTTTGAAGGATGTTACTGGAGAAGGATTGAATCCAGCTTATTTAGCTGAATACTTGGAAGAGAAGTATTCCAAGATTTATCAACTCGATAATTAAACTAAAGAAGCAGCTTTTTTATCTCAATAACAGTGGATAAACGAAAAAATCGCTCCAAACGGACGCTTTGGACCCACAGGACGTGGGTCATGCAACTGGCGCGACAGGGCGTCGCTTCACGGCTTCCGGTAGGAAAGATATTGAACGAAGAGAATTCGGGCAATGGCTTTTTGACGAAGCCACCGCAGCCACGCAGGAGCACTGGTTTTCAGGAGCTGGTTTGTGGAATATCGACAGGCTGAAATCATTAGTTCAACGTATATAAAAGTAATCATCAACCGCCGCGAATTTTTGTGGCGGTTTTTCGTAGCTTCAAGAATTGCAACTGGTAGTTCATTCTACTCGTTCTCTACTCCAACGCTTATCGGAACAATCTAGATGCTCGAATTTCTTATAGCGCAGGACAAATAGCGAATATTTTGATTATAATGAGAATGGAGGCGATAGATAATGTTGAAATCATTCAGTCTAGAAGGCAGGACAGCAATTGTAACAGGAGCAGGCAAAGGAATCGGAAAAGCGATTTCCATGGCGCTTGCAGAAGCAGGAGCCAATGTCATGTTGGTGGCGCGGACCCAATCAGATCTGCTTCAAACCCAGGAGGACATCGGCAACGACCGCACAGCCTATACGATTGCAGACATCACAAAGCGCAACAACATTCAGACTGCAGTAGAGGAAACGATGCAGCAATTTGGAGCAATTGACATTTTGGTCAATAATGCCGGTATGAATATCCGGTCTTCCTTAACTGATGCAACCGACGAGGAATGGCATAAAATTATGGATACCAACGCACAAAGTGTCTTTATGTTTTCGCAAGAAGCCGTCAAAAAAATGAACAGTGGCAGCTCCATCATCAACATCAGCTCAGTAGGAGGCGACCGTGCTTTGAAGACTGGTGTGATATACGCTGCTTCAAAAGCTGCAATTATCCAGATGACCAAAGTTATGGCCATGGAATGGGGACCAAAAAATATCCGAGTCAATGCGATCGGACCATGGTATTTTAAAACGCCTTTGACGGAAAAGATTTTAAGCAATCCGGAATACCTGGATTCCATACTGGCAGTAACTCCAATGAAACGTGTCGGAGAATTGCCGGAAGTAGCCTCGCCGGTCGTCTTTCTGGCTTCAGATGCGGCGAGCTACATTACCGGCCAGACGCTTTTCGTTGACGGCGGCATGTCCATCCACGGATTTTCATAAGAAAGACAGCATCCTTCCCAAAATCGGGAAGGATGTTTTTCGTTCTCCGATAAAAATGATATGATAGAGAACAGTACGCGGAGAAGGAGATTTCTAAATGACAGTAGTTGATCATAAACAAGAATTGCTTGAAACGGCACACCTTTACCGGATCTTTAAAGATAACGAAGACACCGAACGGGAAGCGAAAGCTCATTTGTTTGCGAAGAAAATCTTAAAGAATAATTTCATCATCGGCTTTGCCGGACATTTTTCATCTGGCAAGTCATCTATGATTAATGCACTGACAGGTGAAACTCTATTGCCATCCAGCCCAATTCCGACCAGTGCCAATATCGTCAATGTCCAGAAAGCGGATACAGACTTCGCCATCGTCAATATGCGGAACGAGAAGCCCGTCTACTTTCCAGAGAATTACGATTTCAATGCTGTCAAGGAATTCTGCAAAAGTGGGGATGTCACGCAAATCGATATCGGCCACCAGTCTTCTGTCCTGCCAAAAGGCATCACCGTTATGGATACGCCTGGCGTTGATTCCACGGATGATGCGCACCGCATGTCGACAGAATCGGCTTTGCATGTGGCGGATATGGTCTTTTATGTCATGGACTATAACCACGTCCAATCCGAATTGAATTTCAATTTCACAAAAGAATTACAGAAATATACCGAGCTGTATTTGATCGTCAACCAAATCGACAAGCATCAAAGCAGCGAAATGAGCTTTACGGATTTCCAGCAGTCAGTCCATGATTCGTTTTCAGCATGGGGAGTTGTTCCAAAAGGTATCTTCTTTACGTCTTTGAAAGATTTTGCTTTTCCTGGCAATGATTTTGAGCAGGTTAAAGGCTTGGTTTCTTCAACTATGCAGGACTGGAAAGGCCATGTTGGCGAAGCTTCGGATCTAGCTTTGAACCAATTAAAAGACGAACACATTAAGTTTTTAGAAGATGAAAAAGAAGAACGTCTACAGGCATTTTCAGAAATTCTCGATCCGCAGGAGTGGGAAACGCGCGAAGACTTAAAAAAGGAAAATGCCTTGGTGTCACGCAGAATGTCTGTGCAGGATTTTGAGAACTGGCAGGCGAAATTCGAAAAGAGCCGTAAAGAATTGCTAGAAAACTCGAACATCATGCCATACGAATTGCGCAGCGCATTGACCGATTACTTGGAGTCAATTCAGCCGAATTTCAAAGTTGGTATGCTGTTTAGCGGCAAAAAGACGGAAGAGGAACGGCAAAAAAGGCAGCAAGAAGTGGTCATCCGTCTGGAGTCAACCGTCTCTTCGCAAATCACCAACCATCTAAAAAAGCTGATGAAATCTTCTTTGAAGGATGCTGGCTTATTGACCGACAATGAGTCATTGGCGATAGATGATATGATTTTTTCCGTTCCGTTTTCCGTTGTTGAAGAACAAACATCAACTGGCGCTTCGATGACGGGTGATGCGGTGTTGAATTTTGCCAACAGCATTTCAACGGCTGTTCAGCGCTGGTTTATCCGTGAAACAGAGGATTGGAAAAAGTTACAGGAAGAAAAGTTTGCTGGTCTTACAGACGATGCCAGCACAGAAATAGACATGAAAGCGCAAATCTTATCGAAAAAAGTACTGGCTATCCAGACTCTTGAAGAAATGGATAGCAAAATCGATAAAGTGAAAAAATCTTATTCAGCGATGCTGCCGAAACAAAAAACGGCAGCCGAAGAAAAAGTGGATCAATGGCTGGAGGAATTTGAAGTTTCCATTGAAGAAATGACAGAATTTGATCCAGCGATGCTTGAAAAGAGTGATCCACAGCAACAAGAGCAGACGCGGCGGGCTGAAACGATAGAAGTAGCAGCATTCGACGAAATGGCTGTGCTCGAGCGTGCCAAACGCACAGCTGAAGTCATTGACCCGATCAAAGGCTTTGCTGAGACAGCGGCCTACTTGAAACGCAAAGCGGGCCGTCTAGAAGGACAGGAATTCACTATTGCGTTATTTGGCGCTTTCAGTGCAGGGAAATCATCGTTTTCCAATGCTTTGATGGGTGAAACCGTCCTGCCAGTGTCTCCGAATCCGACGACGGCAACCATTAACCGGATCCGTCCAATCACAGACAAGCATCCACACGAAACCGCAGACGTGCGCTTGAAGACTCTCGCTCAAATGACGCAAGACGTCAAAAACTCTTTCCATGTGCTGGGAATTGAAGTGGCTTCACTAGAAGACGCCTATGCCAAGTCGCTGAAATTGCCAGAAGATATCCCGACGGAACAGCAAGTCCATAAATCGTTCATTCTGGCCTTTAGCAAAGGTTATACAGAATTCAAGGACCGATTGGGCGAAATCCTCCGTACAGACCGTGAAGAATTTAGTTTGTACGTGGCAAAAGAGGAGAAAAGCTGTTTTGTCGATGAAATCGATTTTTATTATGATTGTGAACTGACGCGCAATGGCGTGACACTCGTCGATACGCCAGGAGCGGATTCTATCAATGCGCGTCATACCAATGTTGCCTTCGAATATATCCGCAACGCTGATGCGATTCTTTTTATTACTTATTACAACCATGCGTTCGCGCGTGCTGATCGGGAATTCCTCATTCAGCTCGGACGGGTCAAGGATGCCTTTGAAATGGATAAAATGTTCTTTATCGTCAATGCTATCGATCTAGCCAATGACGAGCAGGAAAAAGATGCGGTCGTTACATATGTAAAGGACGAATTGCAACGCTTTGGCCTCCGTTTCCCTCGACTATTTGGTGTTTCCAGTCTTTTGGCGCTGCGTGACCGTGAGCGTTCCGGAATGTCACAATTTGAAGAGGCGTTCCAGCATTTCCTGAAAGAAGAGCTGAAAGGCATGGCTGTTCAATCATTGGCCGAAGAAGAGCAAAAAACGGTTGACCGTTTCCGAAGCCTGATTGAACAAACAGAAAAAAACCTGTTGCGAAAAGATGAGCGACTGGAAGAACTCAAGCATCTTGAGCAGCAGCTGCGCATCTTGTTCGGTGCATCAATCGCCAAACTGTTGGAGCGCGAGGCCCTTCAGGAATTAGATGAATTGTTGCATTACGTCAATCAGCGGGTCTTCTATCGGTTTAATGACTTCTTTAAGGAAGCATTCAATCCGTCGGTCTTTTCAAATAAACCAGCACAGCAGGCGCTGGATACTGCTCTACAGGATATGAACGAAATGACGGGCTTTGATTTCCAACAGGAATTGCGTGTCACTAATTTCCGCCTTGGCCAGTTCATCGAAAAGAAACTTGAATCGCGTTTTAAGGAAGATACGGCCAAATTGAAAGAGCAGAATGCAGAATTTTCATTCACGCCGTATGAAGTGCAGGAAGCAGGTTCGCTAGACATTACTAAACCGTTTACGGAATCTGACTATTCTTCAGTCAAATCACATTATAAGAATAACAAAAGCTTTTTCGAAAAAAATGAAAAAGAAAAGCTTCGAGATGCACTGCAAGCAATGATGGAACCCGATGCTTTGCGTTATTTAGAAAAAGAGAAAAAAGAGTTAGGCAATTGGGCGGAATTCTGGATTGAACAAGAAGCGGAGGGACTGCGCCAACATATTCTTCGACAGGCAGTCGACCAGATTGATTCAGAGCGGACGTTGCTCCAGCAATCTGAAAGATTGGCACAATGGAAAGAACTGTACGTAAATTTGATGGATGGAAGGGTGTAGACGATGTCAGTTTTTATTGAAACAACCGATACCGAAAACCATAGATGGATTGATACACGATTCGATTTGAAAGATTCATCGGTCGGTAGGAACCTTTACGAGCAAGAACATGTGGCAGGAGCGATCTTTTGGGATCTGGAAATAGACATGTCGGACATGTTATCTCTAGAAGGACGGCATCCTATGCCGTCCAATCAACAGCTGACGGAATTGATCCGGTCAAGCGGCTTGAACTTCGGTGATTCCATCGTCATTTATGATCAGGGCGGCTCGCCTTATGCGGCACGTGCCTGGTGGTTGTTGAAATACGCGGGATTTGAGAAGGTCTATATCAGTCAAAAAGGCTTTAACCAGCTGAAAGAGCAAGAAATTAACGTCAACATGGAGGTATCGCAGTACCAACCGACTGAAGTCAAGCTAGATTTTATCCAAGACATTTTCGCTGACCAAACATTTGTGAAAAATATCAATAGTGGCGATGAATTGGGTGTCTTGGTTGACGCACGTTCTGCAGAGCGTTACGCAGGACTGGTTGAACCAATTGATCCAGTGGCAGGACGGATTCCTGGAGCACGGAATTTGGATTGGATGCAATTCGTTTCTGAAGGAGAATTTCAGCTGGGTGAAGATATTAGCCATATTGTTCAGAAGCATGAACCCGCTGTTGTTTATTGCGGCAGCGGTGTCACGGCAGCTGCTTTGTATGCCATCATGTCTGAAAAAGGTTACGACCAGCTAAGACTATACATGGGTAGTTACTCGGATTGGATTACAGACGCAGAAAATGTCGTTGAATTTGACCGCGGCGAACATCCGGAAGCAGCGGATGATGAAACCAAAAAGATTTTGGCAAACTTGATCGCAGAAGGCTATTCAGGCGAAATGCTGATGAAAAAGTTCGAGTACGAGAAATCTTTATTAGAAGGAAAATAAAAAACCCTGGACAGCAGAAGTGCTGTCCAGGGTTTTTCGGTTATTCTAAAGATCAGTATTGCGTGTCAACAGTACGCGGATAATCTGGTGATTTTCCATTTCACGGACCGTGATAGTGTGATTCGGCAATTCGACCGATTGCCCTTCATTGATATCAGTATTTTGCAATTGGATCCAGCCGCCAATGGTATCGACGTCTTCGCTGTCATCAAACTCGATAGCAAAGCGATCTTCTAGATCCGATAAGAGCACACGCCCATTCAATAAATAATTATTGATGTCAACAGCTTTGATCTCATCTCTCTCGTCTTCGTCAAACTCATCACGGATTTCCCCGACGATTTCTTCTAAAATATCTTCCATTGTGATGACTCCAGCAGTGCCGCCATATTCGTCGACGACAATCGCCATATGAACATGTTCTTTCTGCATTTTCAGCAGCACATCCTGAATAGGCGCCATGTCATGGACAAAAGGGATATCGTGGACGACGATACTATCGTTCAAATCCTGTTTGTAGGTATAATTGGTTAGCATTTCCTTGACGTTCACAAAGCCAAGAATGTCGTCCTTGTCACCTTGTTCGGTGATTGGATAACGAGTGTACTGATGATCGCGTACAATCTCCATCAAGTCGTCATGGCTCATTTCAAGTGAAATGGTCTCCATTTGTGTTCGCGGCAACATGATGTCTTTTGCCAGTCGTTCGTCGAAAGAAAAAATGTTCTGCATATACGATAATTCCGTTTGATTGATTTCACCGCCTTGATAACTCTGTGTCATGATGATCTTCAGTTCCTCTTCTGAATGAGCTTGTTCATGCTTTGCGGGCTCAATGCCAAAGGCACGGAGAAGCAAACGGGCAGAGCCATTCAAAAGCCAAATGAATGGTGCCATTATGATTCCAAACACGTAAAGTGGACGAACAAAGACGAAAGCCATTTTCTCTGCATATTGAATCGCCAGTGTCTTAGGAGTAAGTTCGCCGATTACCACATGCAAGAAAGTAATGGTGGTAAATGCAATAAGAAAGGAAAAAATCGACGCAGTCAGTTCTCCGATCCCGAAGTTTTCAAAAATTGGATGTAGAATTCGTCCGACAGTCGATTCACCTAGCCAGCCAAGACCAAGCGCCGTTACCGTTATTCCTAATTGGCAAGCGGACAAATAATAATCTAAGTTGCTGATGATTTTCTTTGTCAAAATGGCATTTTGATTGCCTTCTGATACGAGTTGATCAATACGGGAATTTCTGACACGAATTATTGAAAACTCTGATCCAACAAATAAAGCGGTCAGCCCGATTAAAAAAGCGACCAATAACAAATTGAGAATGGGTATACTGTCCAATACGTCCCTCCGACTCGGAGGGTTCACCTCTGCTTTCTATAAGTAAAAACAGTATAACATATATGCAAGTGCTTTTGCTTTGTGTGTGAATCAATGAAAATTTCAATCTAAACGTATTGAATGAAGTAGCAATTAAACATATGATGAGAAGAGAGAAAAGGAGTGGTTCGATGAAAGTATTATGGTATGGGGGAACAATCTATACAATGGAAGCTGAAGGCGCTACTATGGAAGCAGTTTTGGTGTCAGACGATTACATAGACAAAATCGGGACATATGAAGAATTGAAACAATTCGCTGATAAGGAAATCAATCTGCAAGGAGCGAGTATGTATCCTGGATTAGTTGATAGCCATATGCACATGATTGGCCACGGCGAGAAATTAATGCGCGTTGATTTGTCGAAAATCGAAAGCTCAGAGGAAATGCGAGAGCAATTGGTCGAGTCTACGAAAGAACTGAATAAAGGTGAATGGTTTATTGGTGAAGGATGGAATGAAAACAACTTTGCCGACCGTAAAATATTTCATCGACATGAACTTGATGAAATCAGTTTATCGCCGATGCTGCTGAAACGGGTTTGCCGACATGCAATCCTGGCTAACTCGAGTGCATTAGCGCTTGCTGGCATTACAAAAGATAGTCCGGATCCTGAAGGCGGTGTGATTGTGCGCGATGCAGATGGAGAGCCGACTGGTTACTTGTTGGATGCAGCACAGGATCTGGTGGCCAATCAGGTTCCCGAGGTCAGTGTCGAATACTTGACGCGCGCCCTACAAAAATCAGTGGATCATTTGCTGTCACTCGGTTTAACCGGCGCCCATACGGAAGACATGGGCTATTATGGTCATTATTCACGGCCGTTGCAAGCATTCAAAAACGTCATTGGCGAACAGCTGAAATTCCGCTCGCACTTGCTCAGAGCTCATAGTGCATTTGAAGAAATGGTGGAAAAGGCTTCTTACGCAGAACCATTTGTCGATCCAGGCCCAATGAAAATTTTTGCGGATGGTTCGATTGGTGGGCGTACTGCGTTGCTGAGCAAGCCATATAACGATGATCCATCAACAATCGGTGTCGCTATCCAGTCAGACGAAGAATTTAAACGTCTGGTCTCTATTGCGCGGAAACATGGAGAGGCAGTAGCGATTCATGTTATTGGTGACCTTGGTCTGGAAATGGCGTTAGACGCCATCGAAGCGCATCCGGTGCCCTCGAACAAACGTGACCGTCTAATTCATGCGATGGTGGTCCGTGAAGATTTAGTAGAGCGGATGCAAAAGATTGATGTAGCTTTGGATCTTCAGCCAAGTTTTGTGACATCCGATTTCCCTTGGGTCGTGGAACGTCTCGGAGAAAGCCGTCTGGAATGGGCATATACCTGGAAAAAGCTATTAAACCACGGACTGATTTGTGCTGGAGGATCAGATGCACCGATCGAAGAGGCTGATCCGCGCCTAGGTATTTATGCTGCCGTGACACGCAGAAAGCCATATGAAACGCATGAAGGCTACCAGCCTGAAGAAAAATTATCCCGCTTCGAGGCCATTCAGCTATACACTAGCGGCAGTGCAGCAGCCATTGGCAAGGAAGCTGAACGCGGTGTTATCCGTCAAGGCTTTGACGCCGATTTTACTATTTTTGACCGGGATTTATTTTCAGGAAATGAAGAACAAATTTTGGAAGCTCAGCCTGTCATGACAGTAGTAGCAGGAGAAATCATGTATCAACGGGGCAGTCAGGAATAATGGCAAAAGAAGCATATATCATTACCGGTGCATCTAAGGGAATTGGTTTTGAATGGAGCCGGCAGCTTAGTGAAGCGGGACATCTGGTTATTGGAATTGCCCGCACCGAAGCGAAAAACTGGCCAGGCGCACATTTCCTGTCATTCGATCTGACATGTCTTGAGGCGGTTGAAGAAATCATCGCACAGGCGTTAAAGCTGATACCAAAAGAAACGGAAACGATGGTCTTAGTGAATAACGCCGGGACCATCGAGCCAATCGGACTCGCTCATAAAAATGATGCAGCACAGGTCAGCCAAAGCATCGTCCTCAACTTGACGGCGCCGATGTTGCTGTGCAGTGCATTTATTAGACAGCTGGAATATAGTTCGGCTGAGAAAAAAATTGTCAATATTTCATCTGGAGCGGGTCGCAAAGTCTATGAAGGCTGGAGTGCTTATTGTACTGGAAAAGCGGGACTTGACCATTTCAGCTCTTGTCTGGATGTGGAATATGAAGGTGTCAAAGTAGTTTCTGTAGCACCAGGAATCATCGATACCGGTATGCAGAAAAAAATTCGCCAAAGCGATGCAGCAGATTTCCCATTGATCGAAAAGTTCTTGGATTACAAAGAAAGTGGGCTGCTCAGCAGTCCAGAAGAAACGGCGAAATGGCTGATGGAAATGACCCAAAGGCCGGATTTCAAAGAACTGCCGACCATTTTGGACATCCGTAATTTACCGCAAGCAAGAAAGGGAGGCTTGAAATGAGCAATACACCAGAAAATATAGTAATCAAGCTGTCCGACGCTAATCAGGCAGGAATCGATATGAGCAGCCCGAAAGCTGTCGTCACCTTTTTGTTAGCTCAGGGCGAAAAAGAGTCAATTCTCTTTTTCTACAAGCCAGGCAGTGTTGAGTTTGATTTTGACAAATTCAACACTGCCGTAGCGGAAATGAAAGAGCGAAAGAATTAAAATAACCATATGATATTCGTAAATGTATAGGTCATCAAGTGAACGTTCGTAAAGTGTTTTGATTCCTTTACGAACCTTTTTTTGTTCTGCTTTTTGATGGATTTGGTGCGTTCATACAAATGTGCTTTTCCGAACATTTAATTTAAGTGTTCGAATTTAGTGTCATTTGAGTAAAAAGGAAATAATAGATTTTGTTATAATAAATGGTAAACTACAAGTATGTGATTTCAAAATATTCTATCAGCTAATTAATTGTTTAAACATACACATTACCCAGAGAAGAAAAGAAGGTGAATATGCAACCTGGATAAATCCAGGAAATTTTTTCATTGACTGGTCGAATTTTAAAAAGCAGAAAATAAAAAAGTCGGGTTGATCTGTGAAGCCCATTCTTGAACTCAGACTCTTTAGGAAATATAGGATCGTTGTAACAAATAATATTACTCATAGGAAAAAGGGGGAACGTTTTGGGGATGTTATTTGAAGTGGTTATAATTCTGCTTATTATCAACATGGCACTTTTTATACATGAAATGGGCCATGCTATTGCAGCAATTTTAAGAAATAAGAAAGCGAAGGCCGAAGTCTATATGGGTTCATCAAGTAAAGAGAAAAAGCTGGAGCTAAATCTCGGAAGAATCACCAGCTATCTAACCATCGCCCTTTCCGGGTTCTGCCGTCTTGCGAACCCGGAAAAATTACCGTCAACTACTTATAAGCAAAGACTTATTTTCCTCGTGGGTGGACCGATTGCTTCATCATTGGGTTTTATAACACTATATTTCACCTCTCATTTCTTTTCTGGCACGATAGGCAATATCATTATCAATACTGCCGGCGCTAATTTATTTCTATTCGTAACTTCCTTAATTCCCTTTAACTACCCTTCATTTTTAGGTGGCCTTCCAAGTGATGGGTTACAGATCTTAAACTTAATAAAAGAAAATGGAAAACAACGTAAAGAAGTTTCTTAAGAAGAAAATTTCTTATTGTATCTACAAAGGCATTGACCCAGCAAAGAGTTTAGGGTTCTATTTATTGGACTTAAAGAGGAGTTGAGTCGAATCACCAAATGAGGCAATTAAAGAAAGAAATATTTTTAAACTGGAAAGTTCAATTTTGAGTGGTTTCTCCGTGAAATTGAGTTTGCATATTATCGGTTATCGAAAGAGAAGAGGCTTTAGAATGAGCTTCTTCTTTTTTATCGTTAAGATTTTGGTGTAAATGAATGGATATTTTCCATGGTGATAATGTGGAAATATTGCTGTTTAATTCAACAAAATAAGCCAGCAATCTTTCACACGAAATTGCCGGCTTATTTTGATTCATACTTCAAATACGTCTTGGAATTGCTTCGAATTAGCTCTTGAAGTAATAACTACAGATAACTATGGTGCATTAAAGCTAGTCGAGTTCACTAACAGAAAAATACCAGTTATTCAACCAAGCCATCTTTCATCGTAATGATGTGGGACGCATACGACAGCATTTCTTCGTCATGAGTTACTAGCAACGTAGTAATACCTAGAGCTGTAGTTAAATTTTGGATCGGTGACATGATTTCTTTAGAGCGCTTAGAATTTAAACTTACTGTCGGCTCGTCAGCAAATAGCATGTTGGGTTTGTGGATTATGGCTACACGCTGTTTTTCTCCGCCGAACATGGATGCCGGATAAGCATCTTTTCGGTGAGTCACACCAATTTGCTCTAGTAGTTCGCTAACTTCTTTTTTTGCTGGTGTTTTGTCAGTTTGGTTCCGGATATTTCAAGCATTAGCAGCAATTGTTCTTGTGCTGTCAGAAAAGGAACCAAGTGGGCTGATTGAAAAGTAAAGCCGAATTCACTTGCACGAATTTGTCGAATTTGCTCTGGATTCATATCGGTCAAGTTTTTGACGCCGAAGATGATTTGACCGTCTGTCGCCGATTGCAGTCCTGCCGCAATAGTCAGCAATGTGCTTTTGCCAGAACCTGAAGTTCCGACAAATGCAGTAATTTCACCTGTGTGAAGAGCAAGCGCGATGCCTTTTAAAATCTCTTCTGCCACTTCACCATTGGTAAATGTTTTTCTGACTTCTTGAGCTGTGAAAATGGTCATATTAAACCTCTCCTTGTTGAATCGCTTGCAGCGGTTCGACTTTTTTAATTTGAATGCCAAATAACGTAGCGCCAATAAATCCGATGACTAGGAAAACAGTCGACACCTGGATTGTTACTGTAGCGGATAAGCTAAACGGCATGTCAGCTGATGCGAATTGATTGACTCAACTTAATCGAAAAGACTAGTGCAATTTTGGTAATACAGAACATTTGCGTCCATATCATTTTTAATATGTCGTATAGACCGATGTTCTGGACATTTATCATATAGAAGAAAATAACGAATAAGAGAGCACTGATAACTACTAGAAACCAACCAATCATATTAAGTGAAAATCAAATATTGGATAGATAAGTTCATTAAAAGAAGTAAACCTCTTTTTGCCTTTATCGATTTAGCAAAGACTTTCTTTATTCTCATGCCTAAAATATAAACGAGCCTGATAAAACTTTTCTATTTACAATTATTCATAAAAGAGCTAAACTAAGTAAAATTTTCCTTCGGGAAAGATATTTTTAAAATGAAAATAAATGGTGGAGGGGGAAAAAAGATGATTCCTGCACTTAGCCTGAACAATGTCAAAGTCTCTTATCACGGCAAACCAGCTATTGAAGCAATTGACTTAACACTCGAACAAGGAAAGGTCCTGGGAATTATTGGACCGAACGGCGGTGGAAAATCTACTTTATTAAAAGCATTATTAAATCTTATTTCAATCGATAAAGGTATGATTGAAATATTTGGTGAAACGTTAAAAGAAAATCGAAAACGAATTGCTTATGTGCCTCAAAGAAATCAATATGATTGGGATTTTCCGATTCATGTTCTTGATGCTGTCTTAATCGGGACTTATCCGAATTTGGGGATATTCAAACGTCCAAAGAGAGAAGATAAAGAGTGGGCTTATGAATGCTTGAAAAAAGTGGGCATGGAAGAATTTTCTAACCGCTAAATAGGGGAACTATCCGGTGGACAGCAACAGCGTGTTTTTCTTGCCAGAGCACTTGCACAAAAGGCAGATCTTTTCTTTTTGGACGAGCCATTTGTCGGGATTGATGTATCTAGTGAAGAAATGATTGTCGAGCTCTTGAAAGACTTGCGAGATCAAGGCAAAACGGTGGTGGTCGTTCACCACGATTTAAGCAAAGCGAACGAATACTTTGATGAATTGCTTTTATTGAATAAACAAGTGATTCAATTTGGGGTTCCTCCGCAAGTCTTGCGTCCAGAAATAATGCGGAAAGCCTATGAAAGTGAATTATCTTTTCTATTTGAAGTTGGGGTGAACTAATTATGGCTTTTATTGAAGGACTTATCGAATATGACTTTTTACAAAAGGCATTGCTTACTTCAATCATGGTGGGAGTTATTTGCGGAGTCATCGATTGTTTTATCATTTTAAGAGAAATGGCACTTATGGGAGATGCAATTTCACATGCGGTTTTACCGGGGGTAGCAATTTCCTATGCACTCGGAATCAATTTTTTCTTCGGTGCAGTATTTACAGGCGTGTTAACAGCAATTGGAATTGGTTTTGTAAGCCAAAATAGCCGCATTAAACAAGACACGTCTATCGGCATAGTGTTTACTGCTGCATTTGCTTTAGGTGTTATTCTCATAACAGTGCTTGAAAGTAGTACGGATTTGTATCATATATTATTTGGTAACGTGTTGGCTGTACGGCCTTCAGACATGTGGATTACTTTAGCTATCGGATTGCTTGTATTGGTTTCCGTTTACGTTTTCTATAAAGAACTTCTCGTCACATCTTTTGATGAAACGATGGCACAAGTTTACGGGTTCCCAGCAAGACTGATCCATTATTTTTTAATGACGCTACTCACAATGGTTACAGTAGCTTCACTTCAGACAGTTGGTATTATACTCGTAGTTGCTATGTTGTTCACACCCGCGGCAACAGCTTATCTGTTGACAGATCGTCTATCAACAATGATCTTCTTGTCGGCTTCTATAGATGCAAGTGCAGCTGTAATTGGATTGTATTTCAGCTTTACTTATAATTTGGCGTCAGGCGCGACAATTGTGCTTGCTGCGACAGCGTTGTTTGTAATAGCTTTTCTTTTTTCGCCAAAACAAGGAATCTTATGGCGGAAAATAAGTGCGATGAAAAACAGAGAGTTAGCCAACAAAATTTGATATAAAGGAGACTAGCCATGAGAAAAAGAAATATAATCTTCAACATCAGCATCGCTATGCTGCTTTTTTTAGCAGGCTGTTCGAGCAACGCAAGTGAAAATAGCGATACAAACGAAGACAAGTTGCAGGTCGTAACAACCTACTCGATTCTTTACGATATCGTTAAAAATGTTGGCGGAGACAGAATCGACTTACACAGTTTGGCACCAATTGGTTCTAATCCCATGAATACGAACCATTGCCGCTTGATGTTCAAAAAGCAACAGACGCTGATGTGGTGTTTTACAATGGCTTAAACCTAGAGGCAAAAAATTCATGGTTTGAAAAGTTAATGGATACCGCTGGTAAAAATGGAGACTCGGCACCTATCTACAAAATGAGCGAAGGTGTTGTGCCCATGTATTTGACAACTGAAGGAAAAGAAGGCGAAGAAGATCCTCACGCTTGGTTAGATGTGTGAAATGGCATTAAGTATGCAGAAAACGCAAGAGATGCATTGATTAGAGTCGACCCAGAACATGCAGAAGAATTCGAAAAAAATGCAAAAGAATACATCAGTCAATTAGAAATGCTTCACCAAGAAGCCATCGATCAATACAGCAAAATTCCAAAAGAAAAACGCATTTTTGTAACGAGTGAAGGCGCTTTTAAATATTTCAGCAAAGCTTATGATTTCCAAGCGGAATACATTTAGGAAATCTATCAAGAAAACCAAGGAACACCGTCACAAATTACACAGGTTGTAGATGCCATTAAAAAACAACAAATTCAGGGCTTATTTTTAGAAACAAGCATTGATCCCCGCAGCATGAAGACAGTATCAAGAGAAACGGGCATGGAGATTAAAGGAAAAGTATTTACGGATTCGATTGGGAAGCCAGGAGAAGACGGGGATACGTATATCAAAATGATGGAATGGAATATTAACACCATTTTGGAAGGATTGACTAACTAGATAATTTATTTATTTGAATGATATAGCAATCATCCGATCTTGATGCACCGAAGAAAAAAGGAGGCATGAGATCTAGGTGAAAGTTATGGTCTTATCAATTATGGAGTCATCACTTAACTCGCCTTTTCATTTATGAAGACAGAATTGACTTTAAGCAAAGATATATTTCTTTATGAAATAAAGAAGACCCTTCATCAGTTTGTATAAAGCTGAAGAAAGGTCTTCTTTGACTTTTTTCGAATCTTTGGAAGACAGTCATGCGATAGGGAAATGAGCAGAAGCATACAAGAGAGATGTCAAGGCGCTGTTTTATATCAGATCAGGGAATCGCATAATATAAGATAAAGCTGTTGAAGATTATCGAAAACATGTCCATCCACTCAGTCTCGAGCTCTTAGAACGGGGATTCAACTCTATCATCGCCTTATTAATCCTCTTTTTAAATAATCGATCGGGTAATATTGTACTTTCCAATACAACTTTACTCGAATAGAAATTTCGGAATTTTGAATAAACTTTGTAAATGTAACGGATTTCTCGCCAGTTTCTCGATATTATAGTTCTAAGATAGGGAAATGAAGCTAAAAAAATTGTCGAGAGGTGAGTTCCGTTGTCAAAAAAAGAAGCAGATCGTCAAAAAAACGCTCACGACACTAGTCAGAACAATCACCATTCTGAGCAACTTCAAGAGGAGACAGAAAATCACCAAGAAAAAACACATTCGAACCATGAACACCAGGGCCACAGAGATATGGTGGCAGATTTTAAGAAGCGGTTTTTTATTTCCTTGATTCTCACGCTTCCTATTCTAGTGCTATCTCCTATGATCCAGCATTTTCTTGGATTCGACTTGCGCTTTAACAATGATATGTATATTTTATTTGCCTTTTCTACGATTGTTTTCTTTTACGGAGGCTGGCCATTTCTAACCGGTGGCATCAGTGAATTGAAGGGAAAAAATCCGGGTATGATGACATTGATCGCTTTGGCCATAACAATTGCCTATGGCTATAGCACGCTAGTGGTGTTCGGGTGGGAGGGCAATCAGCTCTTTTGGGAATTGGCGACATTGGTTGACATTATGCTGCTTGGCCACTGGATTGAAATGCGCTCTATTATGGGCGCTTCAAATGCGCTGGAACAGCTAGTGAAGCTGATGCCAAGTGAAGTGCATAAATTGGATGAGCGCAATCAAGTTTACGATGTATCTTTATCAAAGATTCGGAATAGGGATCGCGTATTGGTCAAACCAGGTGAAAAAATTCCTGTAGATGGACAGATTATAGAAGGGAAATCGACAATCGACGAATCAATGCTGACAGGAGAGTCCATTCCCATCGATAAACAAGAAGGCGATTCCGTAATCGGTGGATCGGTGAATAAGGAAGGATCACTAACAATTGTAGTAGAGAAAACAGGAGAAGAATCATATTTATCTCAAGTTATCACAATGGTTAAAGAAGCTCAGGAATCCAAGTCCCGTACGCAGGACTTGACGAATCGAGCAGCAAAATGGTTGTTTTACCTAGCTTTAATAGCAGGATTCATTACGTTGTTCGCTTGGCTTTCGCTGGGCTACTCATTTGATGTGGCCATCGAACGTATGGTCACGGTCATGGTTATTACATGTCCGCATGCTTTGGGACTTGCAGCCCCATTGGTCGTCGCCGTCTCAACATCTATTTCTGCAAAACAAGGACTGTTGATTCGGAATCGTGCAGATTTCGAGGGAGCACGCAATTTGAATGCCGTGGTGTTTGATAAAACAGGAACACTGACAAAAGGTGAATTCGGTGTCACCGATATTATCTCCGAAAGCAGCTATTCAGATAAAGAAGTTTTGCAGCTAGCAGCGATCATTGAACAAAATTCAGAACATCCAATTGCCACTGGTATTGTGAAATCTGCTAAAGAAAAAGGGATTACGATTGGGAAAGTGAATGACTTTGAATCGATTACTGGAAAAGGAATCCAAGGACAAATAGAAGGACAGAAAGTCAATGTGGTAAGTCCAGGTTATGTAAACAGCAATCAATTGACCTACAATCACCTTCAGTTTAATAAGCTATCAGAAGAAGGGAAAACCGTAGTCTTTGTACTAGTGGAAGATCGACTTGCTGGAATGATTGCCCTTGCGGATATTGTCCGGGATACTGCGAAAGAAGCTGTGGCTGCATTAAAAGCAAGAGGAATTCACTCAATTATGCTGACAGGTGACAACAAAAAAGTGGCGAATTGGGTAGCTGCACAAGTAGGAATTGATGAAGTTTATGCGGAAGTATTGCCAGAGGATAAAGCTAAGCAAATCAAGAAAATAAAAGAAAAAGGCTGGCGAGTCGCAATGACAGGTGATGGAGTGAATGATGCGCCGGCACTTGCAACTGCTGATCTTGGAATCGCCATTGGAGCTGGAACAGACGTAGCGATGGAAACAGCCGATGTGGTACTAGTAAAAAGCAATCCGAACGATGTGGTAACATTGATTGATTTATCGAAAAAGACTTACAGGAAAATGGTTCAGAACCTATGGTGGGCGACAGGCTATAATATCTTCGCTATTCCACTGGCAGCTGGAGTGCTGGCACCATGGGGAGTTATTGTCAGCCCGGCAATTGGAGCTGTCTTCATGAGTTTGAGCACAATCATAGTGGCGATTAATGCCAAGCTCTTAAAAGCTTAAACCCAAATTATTTATTGAAAAACAAAGAGTTGAAAGAGGCTCCGTACACTATGAATTTGGAGGAGTGAAAATGGAAATTCATGTTATATGTAAAGATTGCAAAACCATTGGAGCGTTTAAATCTTCAAAGAAAAATGGGGAAGTAGGAATTCATTCAATCTCACAAAGTTTTCGAATAGGATTGAGTTGGAAAAATGAAGTGATTGAAAATTTCCAAGAAGAATTCGTCAGCAAACTAGGCAAGGCGACTTCGAATAAAGAAAGAAGGGACATCCTAGAAGAGGAGATTTCCGAAAATGCATTTTCGGAAACCATTGACTTTGAAATGAGCTTTACGTGCATAGGATGCGGAAATCGGATTACCTTTAATGACTTTCAGTTAATCGATCTTCTTAGGTTTTAGCTAAATGCTCTTGCGGAAGAAATTAATTGAACAATTAGCGTTCGCTGATGTGCTAAGTGATCCATACTGGCCCGGAAAAAAAAGTAATTAAGTTTCTGTGATTTACATATGGCTGCTTATACAAAAAAGAGAAAAAGCTCTAGCGTGAGCTTTTTTCTTTTTTTTGTAAGCGTTCTTGTATATTCGATTGAAGTATGATGATCATTTTCAAACTGAATAGTCTATGGAAAGTGCAATTGAAAATTTTAGTATTATAATGATGAAGATAGCTTTTAAGAAGAATTTTCATAATCCGAAATAGGCAGTAGGAGGAATACATGTGAACAATCCAATTATTATTGTAGGGGCGGGTTTAAGTGGTCTAAGTGCTGCATCACTGCTCACTAAACAAGGAATAAACTGTAGGGTACTTGAAGCTAGAGAAAGAATTGGCGGCAGGGTTTTAAGTGCTTCTGTCCCAAACCAATCAGACCTAGGAAGGTTTGACCTCGGGCCGACGTGGTTTTGGCCACAATATGAGCGCAATATGGCAGCTCTTGTAGAAGAATTGAATTTGGAAACTTTTGTTCAACACAATGAAGGCGAAATGCTTATAGAGCGGTTTCAAACTAAACCTCCAGAGCGCTGTAAAATGCAAGAACATGTTGATGCAAGAGGCGTACGTTTAACGGGAGGAATGCAGTCGATGATTGACGCATTAGTAGAGACACTCCCTCCAGAAATCATTGAACTGGAAACTCGGGTTAAAGAGATCTGCTTGGTCGAGACTGGAGAGATCAAGATCAAAGTAGAGAAGACTGATGGAACTATAGAAAATATTCTCGCAGCTGCGGTTATTTTGGCTTTACCACCTCGTCTAGTGGCACGTCAGATCAAATTTTCTCCGACTCTTCCTAAAAATCTTATGGCTGACATAGAAGAAAAGCCTACTTGGATGGGGGCACAGGCCAAGGCTGTTGCTGTCTATGACCGCCCATTTTGGAGGGAAACCGGACTCTCTGGACTGGTCTTAAGTTCTGTTGGTCCTTTACAAGAAATTTATGATGCTTCGCCTATAAATGGGGCTGGTGCATTATTCGGTTTCTTCGGAATTTCTTCAGAAGTACGTCAACAGATGGGTCAAGAAAAAGTCATAAAGCTGGTTTCTGAACAGTTAGTCAAGCTTTTTGGAAGTAGAGCTGAAACCCCACAAGCAATCCTCTATAAAGACTGGTCTAGCGATATGGAAACGGCCGTTGAAGAAGACTCCAGCCCCTTCAAAAATTACAGCAGCTATGGTCAACCGCCAGCAGCAGGAGAATGGGAAGAAAAAATATTTTTTGCTGGGACAGAGACAAATTCACAATCCAGTGGCCATCTAGAAGGAGCACTTCTGTCAGCAGAGCAGGCGGTTGGCAAAATCCTTGCTTTAAATTATAAGTAAATTAAAAGCCAGTTATCTACTGCTTTGATTGCTAAAAGTTTCAACGTCTTTTTCAAAGGTGTTTTTCTTAATTTATATGGTAACAAGTAAGAAGATAAGTTTATACCATATGACTTTTTTTACTTTTTGTAAAAGAGATAAGACTTCAACTTCTCCTAAGATTTCTCTGGGTAGTGAAAAGCTGAGAACGATTTAATTATCTTCATGTAAGCGGAAAATTTTCGGTTTTCCAGAGCGGATGACGCAAGCATCTTCACTTTCATCATTTTCGAACATCAGCATGTGATTTTTCTTGAATTGACGTTCTTTTAGTAAGGGAAGAATTTATTGGAGATCATTCTCCGTAATACTTAAGAAGATGGGGATTTCTTAAAGATTCGCAATCGTGTGGATCCGTCTTTCCGATTCAGCAAATTTCTTGGAATTACTTTAAAACTACACGGCGATTAGATGACTTCGGTATTAAATCGGAGTTATCTTTTTTAATACCCTTGCTTTTGTATTCTCTTGTAATCTTCTGTATAGCAAAAAATTCGGTTTTTAGTTATTGGAGTTGTGGCATTCGATAACATTTTTAACTTCTTCAGCATAAAAAACCGGCTTGTCCTTTATCTCTTTTACAGTTTGGTCAAACAATCGTTGTCTTTCTTCAAAGCGATAGTAATGCCGCCAGTAGACAAATACTTCTTTGGCTATCCCAAGCTGTTTAGAACCTTTTAAAGCATTCAATTTTTCTACTACACAAACGGTGTATAGTAATTCTTTCAATGATGTTTTGTATTTATGCTCGATAGTGCTTTTGAAGTGTTTGTATTTCATCAGAAAACCTCCTATCTCTTTACAAATTTTGCGAAGTTATTAGATTATGTGCTTTATTGGAGTTATTTTAAATATCCGATAAGACACAGCATATTTCGAAGAATCATAAACTCAGAAAACTAGCACAGGCAAGGAAGAGCAAGTGCCTGTGCTAGTTTATTGTAAATCGTCACACTCAAGGGTGATTCCTTATTTAATGGCCACGTTATGCTGAACCTGATCTTGGTTAGTCCACACAATGGTTGTACCCGGGGCCACCGTTATGGTTTCCTCGCCAAATTCATAGTCGGCAATGTCCACTTCCACTTCACCCATTAATTCGGCACCTTCTTCTACTACAACCGTCATTTGCATGACAGGATGCGGCTCGCAAAAGATAGAGAACTCGCCTGCTTCATTAAACACAAAACTCGTCATTTCACCATTTGATAGTAAATCAGAAGCAGTACCGCTCATCGCTTCAGGTGCACTTTCTTCCATAGGTTCCTCTTCTGCAGTTTCCGCAGTTGTTTCTTCATCAGAAGTGTCTTCCTCTTCAGAAGTTGTTTCTTCATCAGAAGTGCTGTCTTTTTCGGAAGCGCTTTCTTGTTCTACTGCTACTTCAGTATTATCCTCGGCTGTAGACTGTTCTTCTCCACAAGCTGCTAACGACAAAACGGCTGTAGCAAGAATAAATCCAAATTTCTTGTTGATCATTTTTTTCTCCTCCTCATTTTTTGTTCTTGCTTATAGAACGCAGAAAGAGGCCAATTAGATTACATTTCGCCGATTGTAAAATTAAGCTAGACAATTAAAAAAAGCCATTCGTGGTACACTCAACCTGTATTTCCGACTAAAGAGAACAGAGGAGTGACCACGAATGACCTACTCACACCTTACTAAGGATGAACTGGTGATGATAGAAGCTTGCGCCACTCAAAGACTCCCGTGACGAAAATCGCCGAACACCTGAACCGTTCCAGACAGCCAATTTATAACGTCATCAACTTTCTGAAACGGTGCCATACAGCCATCGACTACTCCAAACAGGATAAGCAAAACAAAAAGCGATGCGGACGGCAGAAAATCGTCTTACCAAAGGAAGAACAGGACGACAACCAGAAAAAAGTCATGCAAGGCTGGACGCCGGATGTCATTGTTGGACGGAAAGAGCGGGTCATCGGATGTTCCATGCGTACGCTTTACCGCCGGTTCAAAGAATGGGTATTCGATGTAGCGATCCTTCCCATGAAAGGGAAACGAAAACCAAATGGTCACCAGGAACGCCATAGAAAATAGGCGTTCAAACGGTACATCTCTGAAAGGGAATCCGATGATCCTTCTTTCCAAAAAGAGTTCGGGCACATTGAAGGAGATACCATTGTAGGCATCCGCCATAAAAGTGCCGTGATCACGCTGGTCGAAAGACAGTCCAAAGTCATCATCGCCTTAAAGCCAAAAAGACGGAAAGCGTGTGATATTGAAGCCGCACTGAACCATGGGTTTCAAGGGGTTCCAAGAAATTTGGTCAAATCAATCACAGTTGATTGCGGCAAGAAATTCTCCAAATGGAAGTCGGTGTGCAATCAGCACGACATCGCTATTTACTTTGCAGATCCGGCACCTTCGCAACGTGCGCTGAATGAACATTCCAACGGCCTGCTTCGAAAGGACGGCCTGCCGAAAGACATGGATTTTAACCAAGTCGATCAAGCTTTCGTGTCAATGGTGGCCGATAAGCGGAATCACATCCCTAGGAAATCGGGGGGTTACCGGACTCCCTTGAAAGTATTTTTGAGGGACGTAGACGAATTGGAATTGTCTAGCTTATATTGACAATCGAATCAAAAAGAAATAGGCAAAAGAATAAATGAGTTGAGAATTTGCACTATATTAAAGTACAACTGCAAAAAAGAGGATCAATCTATTATGGATTGATCCTCTTTTTTTGCAGTTTTTGGACTATGGAGCTAAATCATTTAATAGGAAGTTGATTTTAACGTACTCAGTCATTGTCATCTATTTTTTCCGAGGGCTTAAGCTGCAAAGCAGAACGTAACTGCGCTTCTTGTTTTTCTTTTAACTTTAAATGCACTTCCGTGTAGCTAGGGTTGATCGAACCGCTGCCCAATCCTTCATTAATCATCCGATCTATTGCATTAAAGCGATCAACAGCTGTTTGGCGTGGGTCTTTCATTTTACTTCCTCCTCAAATTGTCGTTTTTATTTATCTATAATAAGCGATCTTATTGAATCCTATTGCAATTATTTAAGTTGAACTAAAGAATCCTTCTCGTATACACCGATCTGGCCGCTTTGGTTTGAGCAAAGATGATTGCTCCTGTGTAAACTTGTCGCAAAGGAGGACTCAGAATCGTCCAGTCCCTCCTTAGCTCATGCTATTAGTTGAGAAAATCGCTCGTCTCCTATCTTCACCTAGCCCATTAACGCGCCGGCGCTGATTGCATTTAATGAAAATAAGTAGCTTGAAACTTTACTGTTCTCTAAATCACCTGATTTCTCCTTGATGGACGTCAAGTTTTTTAAAGCGCAGAAATTGTATGTTTAAAGCAGAAATAAAAAAAGTGGTGACCATATGTACAGTCATCTTTAATTCATTATAACATATTCTCTAAATTTTCTGATGAATATGGTAAGATTGAGTTATTCCCACTTTCGAATGCGTCTTAAATGTCTTTCAACTGAAATTAAATAAGGTAGAGATTAAAAGAATCGATGTTTTTCAGCTAAAGCATTTAGAAATCCCAAAAGAAAGGCATTATAGAGTTAACAAAATGCCATTGTAAAGTTGAATTATTTTGTATACACATGAAAGAAGGGGCTGATTTATCATGGAGAAAACAGTGAAAACGGTTATTTTTGAAATCGAAAGAAGAAATTCTACGGATGAAGATTCGTATTGGGAAAAGTTCGAATTACCTTATGTGATGAATATGAATGTGATTTCTGCTTTGATGGAAATTCGGCGTAATCCTGTCAATATAGAGGGCAAAAAAACTACGCCTGTTACATGGGATATGAATTGCCTAGAGGAAGTATGTGGAGCTTGTTCAATGGTTATCAATGGTTATGCACGCCAATCTTGTACAGCATTAGTCGATCAGTTAGAACAGCCCATTCGACTTCAGCCGATGAAAACATTTCCGGTTGTCCGTGACTTGATCATTGACCGCAGTTCCATGTTCGATACATTGAAAAGGTTAAAGGCATGGATTCCAATTGATGGGACTCACGACCTGGGCGAAGGTCCGCGCATGCCAGAGCACAAACGCCAATGGGCATATGAGTTATCGAAATGCATGACTTGTGGCGTCTGCTTAGAAGCGTGTCCGAACGTTAATGACAAATCCGATTATATTGGAGCAGCTCCAATTTCACAAGTCCGCTTGATGAATGCACATCCAACCGGCGCCATGAATAAAGATGTCCGTTTAAATTTACTGATGGGACCGGGTGGGATCCAAGAATGCGGCATGGCACAAAACTGCGTGGAAACCTGTCCGAAAGGCATCCCTTTAACCACTTCTATTTCATCCATGAACCGCGATACGACAGTGCAAATGTTTCGTAACTTCTTTGGAAGTGACCACATGGTTGACTAGAGTTAAAGAGTTAAAGAGTAAAATAGAAATATGATTAAAAATTGAAGAAGAATGGAGAATGAATCATGACGATAAAAAAACTGAAGGACCTTCAAACGTATGACGAAACAAAGCTGACAAAAAACATTGTTTTCGATGAAGAAAAAAGCAAAACCATCGTATTTAACTTTCTGCCAGGACAAGTGCTGCCGAAGCATGGACATTCTCACAGAAATGCTTATGTATTTGTAATCGAAGGAGAAGGCGTATGTTACTTGGATGACATCGATTCCGCTATTCAACAAGGGGACATCGTACACTGTAATGCGCATCAAACTATTAGCATAGAAAATACAGGAGCAAAATCGATGACAGTCTATGTCGTACTTGCAGCAGAATAGAGCATCTTTTTTGTATGAATCAAGAAAAAGGATTTAAGCAATGGTTCACTGTGATGATAGAAGATATCATCTTGAGGAATGCAATTCGGTTGTGTCTATAAAAGAAAAAGCGAAATAGCTAGCAAATAACGGATTAAAAGAATGATCAAACAAAACAACTGCATGGAAAAGTAATTTTGTTACAGTACCCATGTAAGAATCAAGCACAAGCAATTTATATAGCAAGTTGCTTAACTAAAGCAATAAGTGACTTTGTATGACGATGAATAACAGCTGGTTTGGGACTTCGACTTGGTTAATACGAACGTAACGTGTTCCGTTTCCACTGGCTGGATTTCCAGTTTAACTAGCGGATTCAGCACAAAAAAAGAGCAACAATCAAGCTACTCTGTCATTATTTTTTTCTCCAGCCTTGGAATTCGGCCGCTTTGAAATTATAGATAGGTTTCAAAATAGACTGTATTTCAATGGTTTCTTTCGTATTGTCAATAATTTCTTGCATGGTTTTATAAGCGAATGGAGATTCGTCAATCGTGTCTTGATTAACGCTCGTTGTGTAGACGTTCTTCATTGTATCTGTAAAATCGTTCAACTGAAGAAGTTGTTTTGCTTTCGTTCTCGAAAGAATACGGCCAGCTCCGTGAGGTCCCGACTGATTCCAATCGTTGTTGCCTTTGCCTTTAGCAAGGAGGGAGCCGTCGCGCATATTGATGGGAATTAACACCATTTCGTCTTTTCTCGCTGATATCGCACCTTTTCGCAAAATCATATGCTCTAAATCAATATAATTATGCACCGTATCGATCCGGCCGACTTCGTTAAATTCCATTGCTTCTAAGAGAACTTGCACCATGGCCGAACGGTTCCATTTTGCATATTCCTGAGCAATCTTCAAATCATTAAAGTAATCCTGCATGAGCGAACCTTCCAAGTAAGCGAGTTCATTTGGAATAATAGGTTGTAGTGATTTATAGGATTTAATGGCGTCGCTTATTTCTTTATGTCGGTCCTGCATCTTCAATTGAGCAATCAGTTCATCAAGTCCTTGTTTGTCATTGCTTAAGCTCTCAATGGCTTTCTTTTGATGGAAATTTGCTACTTTGACGCCCAAATGACGACTTCCGCTATGGATAACTAAAAATAACCGACCATCTTCTGCTCTATTCATTTCGATAAAATGGTTACCTCCACCGAGAGTGCCAAGAGAATGGATTGCCACATCTTTTGAAAAATTGGCTAATACACGGTCCAGTGCTATATTTTCCGTGAAATCGTGTGCAACCGTTCGAATGGATTGACCAGAAGGAACTAATGTAGCAACCGCTGCATCAAGTTTTACAAAATCAACTTCTTGCTTCTGAATTTCTACACACAGCATGCCACAGCCAATATCCACTCCGACTAAATTTGGGACAACGCGATCATTCACTTTCATAGTTGTGCCGATGACCGCTCCTTTACCCGCGTGACAATCAGGCATGATACGCACCCGTGCGTTTGCCGTCAATTCTTCATTCATAAACCCCTCAATTTGAGACACAGTCATCTCATCAATATTATTTGTAAACACTTTTGCATCGCTGTACTTGCCTTTAATAATTTTCGATTTTTCCAACCTCCCCAGTATATCTGATTTTCTTTCTCTGTAAAAATACCTAAACAACATAAATCTATAATATCAGTTTTACTTTATCTTGTGTAAAATATTGGATGGAAATGACAACGTCTAAAAATGTGAATCGATAATAACAGTCGAATCTCCAAAATAGAAAGATGAATTAGCATATAAAAACAACCTTTTCGCATTTGATATCAGAGCGGATCTGACTGGCTGTTTAAACAGGTTAAAGGGAGGCAATTACCAGATCGACCGGGAAGAAGAATAATATGTCGGAAGCTGTAAATTGACGTATATGGACGGTCACCATTGCATATATGTGTTTAATGTATGCAGATGGGGTAAAGGGTAAAAGAGTGTTAAACCGAAAAATATACTGTAAAAATGAAGGGAGAACTCAAAATGACACAATCTAAATGGGTAAAACTGGGGGCAGCTGCTTTTCTGTCCGTCGGAATGTTGTCAGCCTGTGGCGATTCAGAAGACGAACAACCTGTGGATGAAGATATAGATGTAACACCAGAAGAGGGAGAAGAAGAGATTATTCCGGATGAAGAACCGAAAGAAGGAGAAGAAGACTAAGAATGAATGAGCCAATCGCGTAAAAACATGCGATGGCTTTTTGATTTCCATTCATTTGACTTTTCTATCTTTGGTTAGGTGGTAATAATTAAAGTCATTGGGGTATGATTATGAAAAAAAGTAAAGCTATACGAAAAATAGAAATCAGACGAAGACTGAGGAGGGATTGAGATTTCATTCGAATGGTTAAGCGCTCTGAGCAATTTTTTTATCATTTTGAACGTGGTACTGGCTATTTTTATTTTATTTTTTGAACGAAAAACGGCTTCTTCAGCATGGGCGTGGATATTAATTCTTTTTTTTGTACCGATCCTTGGCTTTATCTTATACGTGCTTTTTGGCAAATCATTAAGACAAGAGCGACTGAATCGTCCGGTTGCCTACGAGAATGAGGATTTCCGGGACATGATGGATCGGCAGTTGAACCAAATGAAAGATGGCAGATTCCAGCCGTCTTTTAAGGATGCGGAAGAATGGCTAGATCTCATCCAAATGAATGTGGCAAGGACCGATGCCCCATTGTCGACAGCCACTGACATAAAGATTTTCAACGATGGTAAAAGAAAATTTGATGCTTTGTTTGAAGATATACGCCACGCAAAAGACCATATCCATCTACAGTATTTTATCCTAAATAATGATGATCTTGGGCGTCATTTGATATCACTGCTGGCAGAAAAAGCACGGCAAGGTGTAAAAGTATTGTTTTTGTATGACGATTTGGGATCTAGAAATCTACCGAAAAGGTTTTTTGATGAGTTGGAGTCAGCCGGTGGAAAGACTGCGGCATTTCTTCCAGCTGTGCTGTCTAGTATAAATCCACGGCTAAATCACCGAAACCACCGAAAACTGGTTGTTGTGGATGGTTTGGTTGGCTATATTGGGGGCTTTAATGTCGGTGACGAATACTTGGGAAAGAAAAAGGAATTCGGCTATTGGCGTGACACACATCTCCGGCTTGAAGGAGAGACGGTGCATTCTCTGCAAAACCGTTTCTTCATCGACTGGAATCAAGCAACCGAAACATATCCGCTAAAGTATGCCGAAAACTTTTTTCCAAAGATGGCCAATACAACAGGCATTGCCATGCAGATTGTCGCGAGTGGCCCATTGGAGATTCATGAAGACATTAAGAATGGCTACTTGAAAATGATTCACCATGCCCGCGATTCTGTTTACCTGCAGACTCCATATTTTATTCCAGATAAGTCTATTATGGATGCTTTGAGGACAGCAGCACTTGGTGGTGTTGATGTTCAAATCATGATTCCCCATCAGGCAGACCACATATTTGTCCACTCGGCTACATTGTCATATGTTCGCGAATTGCTTCAAGATGGCGTTAAAGTTTATAGCTATACCAATGGGTTTCTGCACGCAAAGACGTTGGTAATTGATCAGAAAGCTTATTCGGTAGGTTCAGCCAATATGGATATCCGCAGCTTCGCCTTAAATTTTGAATTGAACGCTTTTGTTTATGATTCGCAATCAGCATTGGAAATGGAGCAACTTTTTTTACGAGATAAGAAGCTATCTGTTGAATTGACAGAAAAGACATTTGATGAGCAATCGTGGACAGAAAAAGTGAAACAGGACATTGCGAAGCTGGTTTCACCGATTTTATGAGTTTTCAGCAGATATTTTCATGGCTGGGCTTTAATGATGACCGGCCCCCGGCATATTCAGTCAATATGATAGAAAATGGAATGCTGCCTCAATCTAGTTCCCTAACTGCCACGCATCCAAATATTTTTTGGAGAAACGAGATAATACTCCAAGTTATAGATATTGCTATGAAAAATTAACCTATTTAAGAAAGGAAGAGGCTAAACAATAGCATCCTCCTTTCTTTTGTTTCATTAGTCTAGATACTAGTTCAACAAAATCTTCCACTGTGCGAGAAATAGAAGCGAAAGATCTAACTCAAGTTGTGCAAGAGCTCAAAGGCTTGGGCAAAGAGCAGACGAAAAAGAATTACGCATCAAATGGGATGCTCGAACCGCTTTTTTTGGGGGGGCTATAGGAGTTATGAAACCAATCGTAAGAAAATAAAATAAACCACAAGGTAGCCGAGCAATTTTGTACATCTGGTAACTCAACCATATATCGCACTTAAAATAGTAGTAAACTAAAAGTTAACATTCTAATTTTAATAAAATAAAAAAAATTAGTAAAAAAGTGATTTTTAACAGGGCCAAGCAATGAGGCGTAAAGTTGTCTGCTAAGCTAAATACATGCAGCAAAGTAAAATGAACTTGTTTAAGAAAAATCTACTGGTGAAGGAAAATAGAGAAGAGAGGTCCATGGATGAAAGAGCTATCTGTTTGGTCAATTATCTGTTTTATATTTGCTACAATCATATGTGTTTTCGGGCAAGAGATCGCTTATTTTTTAAATGATTATGTCTGGTCGATTGCGCCTATCTATTACTTGACGGGATTGACGGTTCTTGGCATTGCACTGTACCTGGTAACAGGAGTTTTGGTGTTTTTATTATTCAGGAAAAAGGAATTCGTTTCGGAAAATCGAGAAATCTATTTGATGTTACTATGTATTACAGCACCGAGCGCTTCTGTCTGGGCATTTTTTGTAACTGTTATGTGGTGGGGATAGCGACGAGGCTTTACATAGAAAGTTCTTAGTCTGAAATGACAGCATGAATTAGTCACATTTCATGTGAAAAGGTGAGAATAAGGAAGAACTTTTATAAATTTAGAACAGCCCATGCTATAATGAAAGACTTAGGGCACTTGTTTTGCCCATAATTGAACGGATGCCAAAAGCCTCCGCTTATCGATAAAATATGGAGGTGTAGCAACATGAATAAACGATGGACCTTTAAAGAAATTAAAGCATTTGTCGAAAAAAACTCAGATAGTAAATTACTGTCGACGGAATACCACGGTTTTTCTCAAAAGCTGCTGTTTAAATGCGTATGCGGCAATAACTTTGAAAAAACATTTACGAAGTTTAATACGAAAAACCAACGTAAATGTGACGTATGCCAACCACCAAAAACGCCACGCGGCGAATAAGTAAAGTACTGATTTCTGTTCACAGAAATCAGTACTTTTTTTTATGATTGCACATGACAGAATGAATTTTATTACTGGGTATCTTTTGTTAAGGTTTTATAAAATAGCCAAGAAACAAAAAATGTGTGCAATCTTGAAATGGCATAGAGTATATTACGGGAGGTGGCGCATGGGCAATTTTCTTGAAATAGGCGATCCTTACTAGATTGAAAAAATTTTATAGATATACGGGTTTGTTGGAGTTCACATAATAATTATCTTATTAACTACGGTAAAATTTTTCATCTGAAAGAAAATGAAAGACGGCTTGAAACCGGATAGCCCTGGTGGACTCATAAGTCTTTGATTGATGTTGTTGCGATTATTTTTGCTCATTTGTGCAATACCTATGCTAATGCCACAATTCTCAGTTGCGCTGTTTGTTTTTTATCAATGGTTTGAACCTTCGTATTATATTATGTGCAAGCTCAAGTGGTTTTCTTTTATCACTTTAACTCTACTAGTACTGGCAAAAACTTTTTTTGAATGGAAAATGTAACTCAAAAATCATACTGGTGACTCTAGGTTTGGTATCCCAGTAACAGGTCTTCTTTATGCAATTTACGCGATCTGGTTTTAAAACTTGTTGGCTTCTACATGTTAAAATAGGCAGTAGCCATAGAAAAATAGTTATGGAATAAACTACATTAGTAAATAGAAAATTAACACAAAGAATAAAACAATAAAGTGATTTGGTATCGCACATAAAAATAAAAGAAGACTCAATGCCGATAAGCATTGAGTCTTCCTTTTGCAACAATTACGGGTACAGAATTTACTTATTTCGTAAACTGAGCTGATATTGTGTGTTAGTAACCACCAAAATAACGACAACAACAAATATACTGAAAAGCTGGGACGATTCTGACACGATCGAGTAGAAAAGAAGCAGCACAACAGCTCCAATCAAAAGAGAGTTCATGGTGAGATAGGTCTTGTATAGGCCTCCAAGCATGACATGCTTTTCACCATCATCCGAAACATCTAACAATTTTTCAGCATAATTTTTATCGCTGACCGATGGAAGCTTGCGTTCCGGATACATTTCTTGTAAAAGGCTCAGAAGGATAAAAGACATAAAAAAGCCGAAGAACACTAAAACAAGACCGAACACTAGCATCCAAAACGGCTGAGATGCTAAAGCACTTATGCTTAAGGATGCCAAACTCAACAGCATCGCTAAATTGGAACAAAGCGTGGCATCGCAGTATTGTCTGTACATTTGTCCTTCCGCTGCATCTTCTTCATCTCCAGTTAATTTCTTTTTGGTAAGAAACTGAATGCTAAAATAGCGATAGAGCGAGAAGATGGCAAGAATTGTCCCAATCGTTAGAATAGCTAAATTTACAGGATAAGCATAAGCTGAGAAATCCATGCGGAATTCTACTTGGAGTATAACTAGCATCCCGAAAAATCCAATCAATGCACCAATGATCAACTGACCAGTTGTTTTAAAAACTTTCTTCATTCCAATTCCTCCTCTTCAAATTGAAAAATCTCTTCAACGGGTTCGTTAAAGACACGTGCAATTTTCGTAGCGATGAGCAACGAGGGCATAAATTCCCCGCGCTCGATCAAGCTCACAGTTTGCCTTGAAATTTTCGCGCGTTTTGCCAAATCTGTCTGGTTGATTTCTAGACGTGCCCGCAACTCCTTTAATTTTGTTTTCATGTCTTCACCTCTTTATAGATAAAGTGTAACTGATTCGTTTCAAAATGACAACTATATTAGTCAAAAAGAAAACGATATTTGTCTTTTTTTATTATAAATAATTGAGTATACGACAACGAAATTTACTGGTTTACTTAGTGGTAAGTAAGTGAATAAAGATAATTTGAAATCGTTTGATTGATTGTTCATTAGTAAAAAAACTATCTGGACAGTTCCAAATGAAGAACAGAGTTTCCAACGAAACAGTTGCTGTACAGGAATCTATATAAGTTGAATTAAAGAAATAGCTTTTTAAACTCAATAAGGTGGTGAAACGAAGAAATCGCTCCAGACGGACGCTTTGGGCCCACAGGATGTGGGTCATGCAACTGGCGCGACAGGACGTCGCTTGAGCCTTCTCGCTCCAGCAGTGAAGTCATTAAACAAAGAGAGTTCGGGCAATGGCTTTGCGACGAAGCTAGCATAGCGATGCAGGAGCACATCTTTGCCCTTCGCCGTCTTGCGCTCTTTCTTCTGAGCATCCTTGAGTAACAAATCATTCGGATACCGAACAAAACAGCGGAGACTCCTATGAAGACAGCGCAAGCGACATGGAAAGAAATCCACTCGGACAGCTCGAGTTCGGTCGGCGCAAGCTCTTAGCAGCTGATTGGCGGAACATTAACAGGCCGGAACCATTCGTTCAACTTATATAGTAAGGAAATCCGATTAAATTTCAGACTGAATCGAACCCCACATGATTTTCTTTTTTTAGTGTCTACTACTGAAGATTTGATCTATATTTGGGAGGAAGAAGCAGATTTTCATTTCTGCTCTTTTTATACAAATTCATCAAAGGAAGTTGCTTTAGATAAAAGACTGCGGTTTTCTATAAAAATTCGATAGTAATTTCACGAAATAAAAAAACTACAAGCCAGTTGTAGGAACAAATGATAAAATTTAGAAACAATAGTCTCTTGCCGAAATCTACCAGAAGCAACTGCAGGGAATTATGAAAAAATTGAAGAAACGAGAGATGCACAATGAAGTTAAAGGGTTGGGCAGCAGTAATAATAGTTGTTGTTGGAGTCAGTGTTTTTTTAATGTTGAGAGCTACTGTCTTTTGCGAAGAATGTAATCGTCAGGAAACAGAAATTGAAAAAGACGCAACCAACGCGGTATATAATTTGAAGCTAACCCTGAGCGAGACAAAAGAATTTCAAGTAGCAGCTTCGATCAACGTAACAAACGACTCAGCCGATTCTTGGTCAGAACTCGGATTTTATTTAGTTCCCAATGCCATGAATTCGGAAGAAACACCGTTGTATGAAGATGAAAATTTGCTGATTGAAATTTCTTCCGTATCCGTTAACGGGGAGGATGCCGAGTATAAACTGGACAATAATGAGTTTCTAGTGGAGTTGGATACAAATCTGGAACCAGAATCTGCGGTGAAAGTGGTAGTCGATTATTCAATGGTTTTGCCGCAGAACGGCATGCGCTTGTCTCAAGTGGACGACAATTTTTATCTGGCACATTGGTATCCAATGCTCGGCCACTACCAAGATGGCTGGGATATTAAAGATTACAATCCGACAGGCGAGTCTTACGATACGGATTATGGTGATTTTACTGTCAGTTATGATTTGCCAAAAGACTATTTGGTCGCTAGTTCGGCTGAAGATGGCATAATCGAAGCTGCATCTACCGGCACGGTGAAAGGCGAAAACATCAAAGATTTTTACTTGGCAATTATGAATCCGGACGAGTGGGAAACTGAAACAGTACAAGCTAACGACACGGCGTTGCGCGTATTTACGCCCCTCTCAGCGAATATGCTGGAAGAGACATCTGAACTGGCTGTTGAATCTTATCTATATTTCGAAGAAAACATCGGCGATAATCCATTTGGAGAGTTGGACATTATTGGGAACGACGGCTATATGGAATATCCGAATATTATTGAAGTGGCAGCGGACGAGGGATCTCAGGAATCTGTCCTTGTACACGAAATAGCTCATCAATGGTTTTATTTTATAGTGACGAATGATCCATATAACGAGTCATGGCTAGACGAAGGGATAACGGAATTCAGTAGTTCCTTGTTTCTTAGTGACCTCTATGACGATGATGAATACGGATTCTGGGGCGCTTCAACAGCCGAACAGTATTATCCGCCAGAAACCTACGTGAATCTGCCGCTGGATAAATTTGATGACAATACTTATTATTCGACAATTTACGGCAAGGTGCCAATGGTGCTAAAAGCGTATTTTGATGAGAACGGTGGAAGAGAGACTGCTTTAAGGTTCTTATCTGCCTATTACGCAGAATTTCAATTTGGACAAGTAAATACGGAAGAATTTAAAGAATTTTTTGAAGAATATTTCGAAGAAGACCAAAGCAAGTTTTTGAATAGCTGGTTGAAATAAAGACGGGGAGTGGAGGAAAAGAAGCTGAAAAATAGCTTCTTTTTTTATTTTGTAAATTGTTGTTAAAAGGAGTTTTTGAAGAAATGGAGAATATAACCATATAGTCGTTGAGTCAGTGCTGACAGCAGAGGAGTATCATGTACAAAATATTTATGTTGCTATACGGGCTTTCTGCAATCCTACTTATTGCTGCTTTTTATGGAATGAATTATTTTAATGCACCCGTGAAAAATGATGATTTCTGGGGAGGCAACGGGCATCTTGCCTTTTTCATTCCTGTTGTTCTAATGCCATTTATTCTATATTTTCTATACGGAACGATAGAGTTGTCGATGCGGATTGCTGACAGATGGCTTAGCCAAAAAAAGATAGTTTTCGGAATTTCACTAAGCCTTGCTTATATCTTAGCAACATCTCTATGGACGATTAGAGTAGCAGATAGATTCCGCATGTATATTGTGGATACGAAAGATGCATACAACAAGCCAGCGCAATTTCCTATGTTCAACGTATTTTCCAACCATCTATTTTTTAATCCATTTACGTTCATTCTAGTCGTGTTGGTTTGTTTTGTCGTAGGAGCAGTATGGAGTTTAGCTAGAAAGACGACAAGAAAGATGTAACCATAAGAACGGAATTTATGTATATGAGAAGTTATACGACGTAGGGAACGCTCTTAATTTTCCTGCTTATATCAATGATCAGTTCGTAGGGAGAGACAAAATCGACATTTTCAGTGGCATACATTAATTTTTAGAGCCAACTTTACGGAGGCGACATCGAAAGGCATGGATTACGATTTTGCCGAGGGATTTTTAGTTTTGCAAACAAAAGGTGATATTCCGCAAACAACCGCTGAAATTGCGAAAATAAAGCCTGCCATCCCGCAAGTAAATTCAGTTTTGCGGATTCCGAAAGGAGAATTTTAAGTGAATAATGAAAGAAAAGCCTGGATTGGTGCTGCTGGAGTTGTTGTGGCACAACAAAAAATCCTGATGGTGAAAGAAAAAAAACGAAGAGTTGGAGTGTGCCGTCGGGAGAGATTGAAAAAGGTGAAACAACTGAACAGGCATGTGTAAGAGAGGGTTGGGAAGAAACTGGATTCAAGGTCAAAGTCAAACAGGCCATTTACACCAAAACTCTTGTCAACGGAAATTACGATGTGACTACTTATTACTTTCTTTGTGAAATCACTGAAGGACAAATTTCTTATGAAGATCCGGATGAAGAGATTGAAGAAATTGCCTGGAAAACATCCGAAGATCTTTTAACGATGCAGCATGATTATCCTGAAGATCAGGAAATGTTGCTTTCTTTTTTGGACAGAGATGTATCAGAAGTTGGCTCGATACAAAAATAAAAGCAACTGAAAATTGTGAAAAGAAATTTGAAAGGTGGATAAAACATGTCTTACGAAGCACACTGCCCGTTTTGCAACCCGTATAAAGACCATAATCAACAAATTGTATTTGAGAATACAACCTGTTATTTTTTACAGTATGACGAGCAGCAGGATGTGCTGGAGGGAAGTGGCGTAATTGTCCCGAAGCAACATCGTGCAGTCACTTTTGACTTAACAAAAGAGGAATGGAACGATACATACGACTTGCTGCAAAAAGCTAAAGAATACATAGACGCAACATATTCACCAGATGGCTTCACTCTAGGGTGGAATGTTGGAGAAGCTTCGAATCAGTCTATTCACCATAGTCATTTCCATGTTATTCCTCGCTATAATGATGAGCCGTTAGCCGGAAAGGGATTGCGTCATTGGTTGAAGCAACCGGAGAATAGAAGGACAAAGAAGAGTGGCAACTAAAGAAAGGAATGCAAGGAGAAATTGCAGTAGAGTGATTGTTCCGAGCTCGAAAGACTGAAATTTTTACATTCTGCAAACAAACCTAAAATTTCCGCAAACAAAGTTCAATACCCTGCAAACAAACATGATTATTGTTTAGTAGCATCGAGCTATCACTTTTAATTCAATATAAAATGAACGAAATGATACGTAAGAGCTATTAGGACAAGCTAAAAAACATTTCGGGTCATTGAAGTCTACAATTGGAGGAGGAGTTGGTTGAAACTGAATTTAAAAGAATGGAAGGTACCGGTCATTTTACTGGGTTCTCTGGGAATTGCTAGTATCGGCGATTTTATTTATCTGATTGCAATTAATATCATCGTTTATCAAATGACAGGATCTGCGGCTGCAGTAGCAGGTTTGTGGGTGGTCAGTCCATTAACCAACATTGTGACAAAGTTTTGGACAGGCAGCTTTATAGATTACCGGAGTAAGAAAAATATAGTGGTGGTGACATTCATTTTAAGAGCGGCTTTTATCGCAATGATTCCTTTTGCGGCTACTCTTTTTGCAGTGTACACGATTCTCGTTCTGCTGAGCATTGCTAAATCGTTTTTTGGACCGGCGTCCATGACCTATGTCGCGGTGCTGGTCTCTCCGCAAAAGAGAAAGCGATTCAACTCATTGTGGTCATTTACATCTTCTGGCGCTTTTATCATCGGGCCGGCTATAGGGGGATCGCTTATTTTGTTGACCAATATTTCAGTGACCTTATGGCTGAACGCCGGGTTCTTTTTGGTTGCTGCACTTCTTTTGATCCTTTTGCCGGAAACCGAAAAAAATCAACAAGAAAAGATTCCTGCTTTGACTCTTTCTCAAGTAGCCAAAGATTTTACAGTCGTATTTGATTTTATGAACGGCAGGAAATATGTTTCAGTGATTTATCTAGGGTTTTTAACAGTTATGCTGTTTTCCTTTGCCATGGATGCTCAAGAGGTTGTCTTCACCCAGCAAGTGATAGGCCTGTCTGAAATAGAATACAGTCTGCTCATCAGTATCACAGGCATCGGTTCAGTGAGTGGTGCGCTGTTGCTTTCTCTGTTTGCAAATAAGATTTCGATTCGCTACATGATTGTCATAGGAATGCTGATGATGACGGCCGGTTATGTCGTTTATGCATTTTCCTGGTCTTTCGCATCCGTTACAGTGGGCTTTGTCATCCTCGGGTTTTTTAACGTTTTCGTAAATGCAGGAATCATGACATTCTATCAAAACAATGTTCCGGTTTCCATTATGGGCAGAGTGACGAGTATCTTTGGTCTGATCCAAAGTTTTTTTCAAATCTTTTTTATCCTAGCCATTGGCTTGCTGGCTGATTTTATTTCTTTAAAGTTAACAATCGGCTCACTTGCAATAATCATGCTAATTACCACTGTGTTGTACACCGTAGCTGTTTTAAATCCGAAGTATTCCAGTTGGTACGAGGAAGAGGAGAGGGAGTCTCAAGAAAAGTTAGCTTCAATTAATGGATAATCGCATTTTTTTGAGGAATCTTATTTGAAGTTTTACATAAGTCTACTGTGTAGTTTTGCATAAGGCTACAGCTTATAAGGAATTTTTATGAAATGGAGTTTCTTCTTGAAGCGGCCGGCGTCTATTACTTGGACATATACGTGGGAAATAACAGCTCAATCGACAATAACACGCCAGCAAATTATTGGTGGTAGACATCGTGAATAGCAACAACATCATTCAAATAAAAGGAGAAATGAAAGGTGCAAATAGAAACTAAAAGACTCAAAATGATTCCGAGTGACAGCCATTCTGTCTCACTGATGGCAACTCAAAATTATGATAACGGTCCTGAAGTTGCCAATCATGTGAAAGAACTGGCGGACGATCCGACTTTATATGGCTGGGGAAGCTGGTTGGTTCTGCGGAAATCTGATGACGTGTTTCTTGGAGATGCGGGTTTCAAAGGAAAACCGAACGCTAAACGAGAAGTAGAAATCGGTTATGGGTTTCTTGAATCTTTTTGGCGTAGGGGTTATGGAACTGAAGCGGTTGGAGGGCTTATAGATTGGGCTTTTAATACGATGGCGGTAGAAAAAAATTGCAGAAACAAATTTGGATAATGTCGGTTCCATACGCATATTGGAAAAAGTAGGGATGGAAAAGGTGAAGAATACGGATGATGTGATTTACTGGGAATTAACCAAGCAACAGTACCAGACAAGATAGTCAAAAGACCGAATGCCTAGGATGTTTGGTCTTTCATCATTCTTTACATGCAACTAAATAGTTGCGTATAATCGGTGCATGTAGAACAAAGACGTAATATTCAAAGCACTCAATGACTCGACACGGCGATTAATACAGGACGAACTGTCCAAACATAATGAAATGACTTTATACGAACTAACAGTTCGCCTGATTACGAAGCACAATCTCGTTATTTCTCGGCAGGCAATCGCAAAACACCTCTCCATATTAGATGAAGCAGAGCTGGTGAAATCAACTAGAAAGGGGAAGTGCCAGGTGCTAACTTTCAACAAAAAAACATTGGAAAATTTGCTTGAGGATTGGATCAAGTAGTTAACACATATCAAAGGAGGCAAATCAGTATGAACATCATCGTAACCAGTCTATTTGTTGAAGATCAAGACGAGGCATTGAAATTCTATTCGGAAACGCTCGGCTTTGTGAAAAAGCACGATTTACCTATATGAGAATTCAGGTGGATTACAGTTGTGTCTCCAGACAATCAACAAGGAACAGAGCTTGTGCTTGAACCGAACGTTCATCCGGCCGCCAAAGAATACCAACAGAAGATTTTCGCGGAAGGCGTTCCGGCTACGATGTTTGGCGTAGATGATGTCCAAAAAGAGTATGAGCGATTGCTTGAACACGGTGTAATTTTCACTGTAGTGCCGACAGAAATGGGCACTGTCAAAATAGCTGTTTTCGATGACACGTGCGGCAATCTGATTCAGCTAACGCAAATGCTCTAGCCGTAGCAATAAGCAAAAACCGCCCTTTAGCTAAAGGACGGTTTTCTTTTTATACAACACGATTTAAAGTTTCTCCAGCACTTTGTCTAGATTCTCCCACTCATAGATCAATTCGTTTAGTATTTTTTCATCAAATTTCAGCTGAACTGTATGGATCAGTTTTGCTCCATAATACTCATAGAAAAATCGTGTTTTATTGTCTTCTAGCACTTCCACAAAGATTCTCTCATAATCTAATTGTTTGAAGTGCAGGAACAAATTTTTCAACAACATTTTTCCAATGCCTTGCCCTTGATAATCTTCAAGCAAGTAAATAGAAGTCAAATCGCCCGATCTGTCGACTCTATTGGTGTCTCTCTTTGCAGCAGTGCCAAAGCCAACGATAGTGCCTTCATCAGTCTCTGCAACTAGTACATAATTTCCTTTTTCTGCAAGGTTTTGCTCCCATAATGCAGTCCGCTTTTTATAGGATAAACTATTTAGAAAGCCACTTGGCAAAATGTCTTTATAAGTTGTTCTCCAGCTATCCACGTGTACTTTTGCTATGGCCGGTGCATCTCTTAGTTCGGCTTTGCGTATCTTCATATACTCACTCCTACTTAAAGAAATTTCGTAAACAAATCATAGCATACATAGCTATACGAATTGATGGTGAGCGAGAGGTAAAAAAATTTAACGAAGCAATCTATCCGTACTGTAATCTTACTAAAGATCTCAATTAAAAAATCACAATTGAAAATAAACGCTGTTATTTCTCCAGCTCGATCAATACCTAGTTATTTTAGAAATCGTAGGAGTGAATGTGCCGAACTTTAGCGAGGGGATTTCCGATTGTGCAAACAAAACATGATATTCCGCAAACAAACGCTGGAATTCCGCAAACTACACCCACTATCTCGCAAACAAACACGAATTCTCCAAGCCAGATAGTTAATACACCCCCCCACCAGAAAACAAATGAAGATCGTTTCCTGCTGGGAGTTAATTAAAAGAAGGTTTAGATCCTTTTTGGTTCTGAAAACGCTGGACGTTTCCATAAATACGTCAATGCAATTCCTACTGCTAAGACGACTGTAGCAAAATAGAACGGATAGTTTAAATCGATGTCGAACAGGATGCCTCCAATAATCGGACCGAAGATATTGCCGATGCTTGTAAACATGGAGTTCATTCCACCAGCAAAGCCTTGTTCATTCCCGGCAATTCGTGACAGATAAGTGGTGACAGCGGGACGCATCAAGTCGAAGCCGACAAACACGACCATGGTTACGAGCAAAATTGACCAATAACTCGTAACGAATGTCATAATAAATACCAGAATGGTTGACACAAGAAGACTATAACGAATTAAGCGGATTTCACCGAGCCACCGCGTCAGTTTATCAAATAGACCTACTTGAAAAATGACTCCGACAATTGCGCCGAGTGATATGATAACGGCGATATCTTTTGCCGTAAAGCCGAACTTGTGATCAACGAATAAAGCGAACAGCGATTCGAATGCGGCCAGACCAAATGACGATATGAGGATAACCATAAAGGCGATAAAATACATCGGCGAAAAAATTCGCTTCCATCCTGATTTTGGCAGGGGCTGGTGTTTTTCCTCAACTTCGTAACTGCGATTTGGTTCTTTTCATGTGATAAGTGACAAAATCGTCGCAAACAAACCGAATCCTGCTGCAAAGAAGAAGGGAAGTCTTGTGCTGATATCAGCTAAGAAACCACCAATTCCTGGACCGATGATAAAGCCGGTAGAAATCGCCGCAGACATATAACCTAAAGCTTTTGGTCGCGTGCTGCTTGTCGTAATGTCGGCAATATAAGCAGTAACAGCCGGCATAATAAAGGCTGCACTGACACCCCCGAGAATACGAGAGGCAAACAGCACTTCTACCGTTTCACCAATACCGAATAAAAATTCGGAAATACTGAAGATTAACAGACCGATAATGATCATCGGCTCACGACCGACATTATCTACCCATCGCCCAGCAATAGGTGAGGCGACGAGCTGGGCTAAAGCAAAAGCAGAAACCATATAGCCGACAACGGTTCCTGAAATGCTTAATTCGTTCATAATGGTCGGGGTTACTGGAATGACCAGTCCAATCCCTAGAAATGCGATAAATGGATTGAGTAGTAAAGTTGAAAGAACTAATTTATTTGTTTTCATGTAGTGATCTCCTTTTAATCTTCGTGCTTAATAGGTGTTTCTAGTCTGTTGTGGGCAGAATGAAATCCATCCGTATATTAATTGATTAAGCCGCGCCAAAAAATCGGCCAGATAGCTTGAAGTCGCTTTTCGTATCGTTCGATGCCGCTGTAGACAAGTTCAGACATCGTTCCTTCGATTACGGTCAGATAAGCTAACGCTGTATTTGAAAAATCCACAGAATGTAACACGTTTTCATAGCGATGTCTTTCTCGTAATATCCGAGTAAGATGCTGATGCATCGTGTCAAAAAATGGATTAAACAACTCACCGACTTCTTTTTCTAATTTAAGTGGTGGAAAATAAGCAACACGCAAGATGAACTTCGTTCGTTCATTGTCTCTGCTTTCTTTTGCCAACCATTCAAAATAACCCAATAACAGAGATTCCAAAGATTCTTCTCGCATGGAATCAAAATAGCTTGCCAATTGAATTTTTTGAGTATGAAACGAGTACTGCAATGCAGATAAAAATAAATTGTCTTTTCCTTTGTAATGGGCATAAATCGATGGTTTTTTGATTCCTACTTCTTCAGCGATTTTGCTGAGTGAAGCACCTTCGTAGCCTTCTTTAGCAAAATGGCTTATAGCAGTTTGGAGAATAAGATCAGCTTTCATTTCTTCACCTTCCTAACGATCGTTAGGTTATAATTTCGCGGGCTAATTTTTTTATCAATCCCTTATTTTTAAAATTTAACGTTGCATATATTGGCTTTCTACAGACTTGATATGCGTCAAAGTAATCTGGCAATTGAGGAGTTATGCTAAAGATAGAGGTGGAAATTATGAAAAAAATAATAGGGCTCGCGCTTATTGCGGTTTTGTTCGCAGCTTGTGGTGTAGAACCACCGATGACGACTTTGACAGATCCGTCGCCCGATCAAGAAATGGCTTCCAGTAAATCGGGGCTGTCGCTGCTTCTGGATGAGCAAATTTTTGCAGAAACGCCTTCTGTTATTGTCACAACTATTAAGAATGACAGTATGCAGGACTTTGGTTTCGGAGAATATTTTCATATTGAATTTAAAAAAGACGGTGAATGGTATATTTTGACTCATTCTGATGCTGTATTTATTAATAACCCGAATATGACTGACTTTGGTAATGTGTTATCAGCCGGACAAAAAACAACTATGGTATTTTCTATTGAAAAATTAGGGATTGTTTTAGTTCCAGGTGAGTATCGACTTGTCAAAACCTTTTTGACACAAGAACAAGCTTTTTTTGAAATCTCGATTGCGTCAGCGTTTGCTGTAGAATAATTTTGGCCATCAAAAAACGTCTATTCAGCGCCTTTGACGGCAATGAATAGGCGTTTTTATGGATTATCTAGTCTTCTTCAATAGAGTACATGACCTGTTCCTGCATTGCCGCCTCTTGTAATATCACGAGGTCTTTTATGCGTTTTTTCGGAATGTCGATAATAACTTGTATCGATTACGGTTTTTACTTTCCAAATCATCCACACGCCAAATCCGACTTGCAAAACAACCAGTACCAGGTAAGTTGGATTGGAGAATGTCTCGACGGTGACAAAGAAAAGAGTCAGAGCAATCGTTTGGATGATTACAAACCTAGCTGCACCCATCACGATTGATGCGAAAAGAACCAAAATTCCGATAATCAAAAAGGCACTATGCTCATGCAAAAGCGTATCAAAGGTAAAATCAACGGATAAAGCTGAAATTAACTGAAGCGCATTCATTTTATTTCTTCTCCTTTCTTGGGTAATTCAACAGATAAATCAAAAGACGGAGATTGGTATTTTTCTTTTAGTTTCCTGTGAACTTTCGTGTACTTTGGATTAATCGTACCCCCGCTTAATCCTTCATCAATCATACGATCTATTTCTTGAATGCAATCACAGCTACCGGACTGTTGTTTTTTCATTATTGTTTCCTCCTTTTTTTGAAGTGTAAATTAAACATTTCTGGTTTCTTTAAGGGAAATTAGATTTAAAGTAGTTTGTTGAAACTCATCTGCTAGTTTTTTGATGGATTGCAAGTCTTCTTGCGTGTCAGGAGACAAGTCGATTTTGACGGAATGTTGGATTACTTGAGCATTTTGCTGCGTAAATTCCATTTTCATCAAATCAACTGCTGAACAGAATTGTTCGTAAGCAGTATCACCTGATCCGAAAACACCGACCACTTTGCCGGTTAAATCGACGGTTCGCAGCGTGTCACAAAAAATATCTGTTTCAAAAGGAAGATCTCCATCGTCGTACGTATAGGTACCAAATAGAATACCGTCAAATTGAAGCAAGTGTCGAGTTTCCATATCACCCATTTCAAAATTCTCCGAAGTCACTTTACACATCCTTGAATCCAGTTGCTTTTCCAGTAAATCGGCTATTTCTTCTGTATGACCAGTAGAGCTGGTGTAGAGAATGAGCACTTGTAACATAGCAATCACTCCTGATTCTGACTTATCTTCTATCTTTAGTTTATCGCGAATTTCTAAAGAAAAACTTGATGTACATCAAGTTAAGAAGAAATGCTAATAACTATTTTGAAATCGAATCCATCATGAAAGTAGTGTCTGACCTGTCTCTGTCTGCTGCTAATAAAACTATAAGAAAAGGTGCGAAATTAAAAATCAGCAAAGAAAATAATTCTTTGCTGATTTTTTTATTTAGTTGATTAGTGACGCCAACTGGTTCACTGCTGCTAAGCCACCACTGGATAACCGAGTTTCTCGATGACCTTCTTCAATTCCTCGGAAGTCACTTTGTCTTTATCAAAAACCGTCTTTACTTTACTGGAATTAAATAATACTTTTACTTCTTCCACACCGTCCATTTTTTCGACTTTCCCTTCAATTTTTTTAATACAAGAAGGGCAAGTCAAAGGTTCTAATTGGAATTTAACTAAAGTCATTTAGATCATTCCTTTCTTTTACTACCTTCAGCATAGGATTTCCAATTGAGTACTTCCTTGACCCACGTCAACTTACTCCATGTATATTGCAACAATTTATGTGTATTCATTTCTAAAAAATCAGAGGATCTGGTAAGTAACTATATATTTCAGTCCGTCGATATTTCGCAAACCAGCTCCTAAGAACACATACTCCTGAATCGCTGCGCATGCTTTGTCCCAAAGCTATTGTCCGAACTCTCTTCATTAATGACTTTTCTGCTTGTAAAGATCTAAGAATCTAAAGTTGAAACAAATTCTTTCTCTTAGCTATCCAATACTTGATGGACGTCAATTTATAAAAAAATGAATTGATTTAATATAAAGATATCTAGACATGAGTCATAAAAATATGGAAAGAGGAGCTGAGGGAAGATGTTTGCACTTGTTCATAAAAATAAAAAAACAATCACATTTGTAGCAGGTTTCTTACTGATCTTGGCGTTGGTGCTTCATCTTACGGGCTATACGGATATGCGGCAAACTGTTTTAATCTTTGCAACAGTCATCGCGGGAATTCCAATTGCCATTAAATCGTTTCAAGCATTAAAGATGAAGGCATTCAGTATTGAAATGCTCGTGACAATCGCTGTAATAGGGGCATTGGTTATCGGAGAATATGTAGAATCGGCAGTTGTAACATTCTTGTTCTTGTTCGGTGATTACTTGGAAGTGCATACTTTAGAAAAAACTCGGTCGTCATTAAAAAAATTAGTGGATATGGCACCACAAGAAGCAACTGTCATTCGTGAAGGCATCGAAGCAACCGTACCCGTAGAAGAAGTCATTGAAGGAGATCAAGTCATCATTCGGACAGGCGGAAAAGTGCCAGTAGATGGAAAAATCATTAGCGGACACGCTTCATTGAATGAAGCTGCCATTACTGGAGAATCCATACCAGCCTCGAAAAAGCAAGGAGATAAAGTATTTAGCAGTGCAGTCATTGATTCAGGATATATCGAAATCATTGCTGAAAAAGTCGGAGATGATACAACATTCGCAAAAATCATTGAATTGGTAGAAGAAGCACAGGAATCAAAATCCAAAACAGAAAAATTTTTAAATAAGTTTGCAAATGTTTATACACCTGCAGTCGTGGTTCTGTCGATTGTGGTGTATGTCTTAACAAGAGATTTTCATTTAGCAATTACATTTCTAGTGATCGCTTGTCCAGGCGCATTGATTATTGGGGCACCGGTTTCTAGTGTGGCTGGTATCGGTAACGGCGCGAAAAATGGCGTTCTCATTAAAGGCGGAGAAGTGATGGACCGTTTCTCTAAAGTCGATACAGTCGTATTCGATAAAACCGGTACTTTGACCAAAGGCAAGCCGGAAGTAACAGCTATTAAAGTTTTTGATCTGTATAAAGAGCAAGAGTTGCTTCGGTTAGTCGCTCAAGTGGAAATGGTTTCTGAACATCATCTTGGTAAAACGATTGTTAAAGAAGCTGAGTTACAGAAAATAGCGTTAAATAGACAGCCACAAGCAGTCAGAGTCATCAAAGGCAACGGACTAGCTGCCATTGTGGACGAAAGACAGATAGTAATCGGTAACCGAAAACTCATGAACGCTGAAAAAATTAACATATCAAAAGAAATAGAAGCATATGCAGTAAAGCGGGAAAAAGCTGGGAACACTGCTGTTTTTGCTGCTGTGGATGGAGCAGTGGCTGGAATCTTCTCAATTGCCGACCAAATCCGTGAAGATGCGGTACCTGCACTAGCGCAGATGCGGTCAAATGGTATTCAGAAAATGGTCATGTTAACAGGCGATAATCAGCATACTGCGGAGCTGGTCGCTATAGCTCTCGGACTGGATGAGTTCCATGCGGAATTGCTACCTGAAGACAAAGTCGCATTCGTGAAGCAATTAAAACAGCAGGGTCATGTAGTCGCGATGGCAGGGGACGGGGTCAATGATGCGCCAGCAATTGCCACTGCAGATATCGGACTTGCAATGGGCGAAGGCGGTACTGACATCTCAATGGAAACTGCGGATGTCGTATTGATGGCTGACAAATTGATGCAGTTTTCCCATGCTTATTCGTTATCCAAAGCCACAATCCGGAATATGAAACAAAATACTTTCTTTGCAGTTGGTATTGTTGCCGTTCTTTTGGGCGGTGTACTAATGGGGTCCATTCATTTGGCGTCCGGCATGTTCATACATGAAGCCAGTGTATTGATTGTTATCTTAAATGCAATGAGACTACTCGGTTTTAATCGACAGAATATGAAAACTCAAAAACCATTAGAGCCTGTCAATGCTGAAATTTAAGCGACCCCAGATCTATTGGTATTCTGTATTCTGAGATTCAACTTATACAGTAAAAAAACTGAAACATGAAAAAGTTGATTGATTTTTTAAAAATCAATCAACTTTTTATTTGATTTTTGCGTATATATTTCATGGCCAGCTTAAAGTTTTCTTATCATGAAAGTACTCTTGTTTTAAAACTTATCTTCCACCCAACAAGTCAAACAGACCACCAGCAGCACTGCCTTCACCTTTTGAGCGACCAGCGGGGTTTTGCGGAGCAGCTGCAAATACACGGCTTGCCAGACGGCTGAATGGCATCGACTGGATCCAGACACTGCCAGGTCCACGAAGTGTCGCTAGGAACAAACCTTCTCCGCCAAACAAGGCTGTTTTAATGCCCGGTACAGTTTCAATGTTGTAGTCAACGTCTCCAGTCATCGCCACCAAACAGCCGGTATCGACGCGCAGCACTTCGCCTTTTTGAAGGTTTTTGCGGTAAATGGTACCACCGGCATGGACGAATGCTAAACCATCGCCTTCTAGTTTTTGCATGATAAAGCCTTCTCCACCAAAAAATCCTGCGCCCAATTTGCGTTGGAATTCAATACCGATTGAGACACCTTTAGCGGCAGCTAAAAAAGAATCTTTTTGGCAAATAATTTTACCGTTCATCATGCTCAAGTCCATAGGAATAATTTTGCCCGGGTAAGGCGCAGCAAAAGAGACGTGGCGTTTACCAGTTCCGTTGTTAGTGAAGGTTGTCATGAACAGGCTCTCACCAGTGATGATCCGTTTTCCCGCTCCCATCAGTTTGCCCATTAAGCCACTGCCTCCGGAACTTTTAGAGCCATCGCCGAAAATCGTTTCCATGGTGATGCCATCTTCCATCATCATCAAGGCGCCTGCTTCTGCAACAACGGTTTCTGACGGATCCAGTTCTACTTCCACGAACTGCATATCGTCTCCGTGCAGTTTAAAATCGATTTCATGATTATTCATCCTTTATTCCTCCTCGTTTCTCTATGGTTTTATGTTATATAATGAATACGTCTCTAGACATAGAAAGTTTCACAATTGTCATGCAACGAAAAAAGGAATGGAGATGGACATGATGAATGCAGAAGATTGGATCACCCATTTAGATATGACTGCTCATCCCGAAGGTGGCTACTATAAGCAGTCGTTCGTTTCTCCTGAAAAAATCATGACAGCCGAACATTCGGGAGAGCGAAACCTGTACACAAGTATTTATTTTTTGCTGCGATCACAGGATGTCTCTCATTTTCATCGGTTAAAATCGGATGAACTTTGGTATTTTCATGCGGGCCATGCTGTTACGGTGCATATCCTGGATGCGGAAGGAAATTATCGTGCTGAAAAGCTGGGACTGGATTTAGCAGCAGAAGAACGGCCGCAGGTGCTAGTTGAAAAAGGCAGTATTTTCGGCTCGACAGTTGAAGCAAAAAATACATTTTCATTAGTTGGCTGCATGGTGTCTCCGGGCTTTGACTTTGCTGATTTTGAATTATTGCCGCAGTCGGAGCTACTCGAACTTTATCCCGAGCAAGAGCAAGTCATCAAAAAAATGGCTTATAGAAAAGTTCCGGGCACTCTATCGGATACAAAGGATAAATGCTAGACTTATGGAAAACAAAGCAAAAGGGTGAGGGAGAACGATGGGGAGTTTTTTATTGATTTTAATTATTGCTGTGGCGATTTTTGTAGGCATCGCTTCCAAGAAATATTACGACAAGCCGTACATTGTGAATTTTGGCATCGCCATGATGATGGCCTTATTGGTCATCCAGACATTTCAATTAACGCCAATTGGTGGACTCGGCTATACCGCAATCATTTTTTGTTCGATTGCGTTTGTGTTTCAGGTAGTTATGGGCATTAGGAACCTTAAAACAGCATCATAATGGTACGGAAAACGTTGGTCTATGATGGAGTAGCTCATTTTTTAATCGCAAAACCCGACATTCAGCACCGCTTTTAGTGGTGCTTTTTGCATGTCTTTATTTAAGCAGTAAAGTTCGTTAGCGAATTTACTCAAATAAATAAAAAAAACAGCTCTCGCTAAATATGGTTACTATGCTGGATTAAATCTCCACCTCTTTCAGCAAAGAATATTGTGATATTTCTTTAGACTCGGTCCCTTAAACCAGGTTGAAAAGTTGAGTTTTAATTCACCATTTAAAGTTTACCCAAGCCTATATAAGTTGAATTAAAGAAATAGCTTTTTCAGCTCAATGAGGTAGGGAAACGAAGAAATCGCTCCAGACGGACGCTTTGGGCCCACAAAATGTGGGTCATGCAACTGGCGCGACAGGACGTCGCGGTGCCAGTTGCCAAGGACGAAGCCCCAGCCTCCTCGTCGCAAGCTCCTCCGGGGTCTCCAGGATGTCGCTTCACTGCTCCAGCAGGAAAGTCATTGAACGAAGGGAGTTCGGGCAATGGCTTTGCGACGAAGCTAGCGCAGCGATGAAGGAGCACATCTTCGCCCTTCGCCGTCTTACACTCTTTCTTCTAAGCATCCTTGAGTAACTAATCATCAGGATACGGAGCAAACCAGCGGAGACTCCTATGAGAGCAACGTAAGCTACATGGAAAGGGGCAGAGTTCGTTCGGTGCCAGCTCTTAGCAACTGATTTGCGGAACATTAACAGGCCGGAATCATTCGTTCAACTTATATACTAACAAATTTGATATGCAACTTTTTTAGTTGGTAGCCGACTAAAACTATGAGGGGATAAGTAATCCCCCAAAAAAATTTTGAGCCCCTGCTTTTTAACTTACCTTCGTCTCTTATTGCTAATTGTTTAATCGATTAAAAAATAGGGCTTGTAAGAAAAGAAAACGTGAGAACAATTTAACAAAAATAGTAAGTAAATATTTGTGATAATGGAAAAACGCACTTTGAAAGTGGGGAGTCCTATGAGAAGAATAATGATTGCAGTGTGTTTACTTTCTCTGTTTTATTTTCCTAAACAAGGCTTTGCTTTATCGTGTGTGGAACCTTCTCAAACAGATGTTTCTTATGATAAATATGACGCGGTGATAATAGGTACAGTTGAAAAAATCAAAGAAAATGGCAACAAAAGAGTTTTAGTGATAGAAGTTGTTAAAAGCTTTAAAGGCGTAAATGAAACTACTATTACAGCAGGAGAAGACATCACTTGGGGTGAAAGCCGGCTGGGCATAGAGTATTTGTATTATCTCAACGAAGAAGGGGGGAAATGGGTGCATCCTCTTTGTTCTCCGACAACAGATAATATTGGGATAGCAGATGAATTTTTAGCTGATAAAGAAGAGATAGCCTTACAGAATGTCGATACTAATGAAATTGAACCAAAAAATACAGTCTTTGTTGTTCTAGTGTTACTAGGGATGGCAACTATAGGGGCTTTTTTCTTGATAAGTAACAGAGGGAAGAAACAACTATAGCAGTAGAATAAATCAAAATTTTACTCGATCACTTTTCTAGTTGAAGAGCATTTTTATGAATATAATGTATTGCTAATTAAGGCAGAAACAGAATCGTTAAATTCCAATTGTCGGAAATCACATCTTTCAAAAAGTAGTTTTTGAGTGATCAACATAAAATAGATGTTCAATTAGACTGCCTAATTGAACATCTATTTCAGCATTATACATAAATTAGCGATCTAAAAAAATACAAGCAGAAGCTTTTTTCGTTGAATACCGAACAGGAACTATAGGCGGTCGAGTGCATCTCCAATATCGTCTTCACCGGAAATGATTTCAAAAGTCTTGTTAAAAGCATGTTCATTATCAAGTGAATGCAGCAGCACGCGGGCCACATCTTCCCGTGGAATTTGGCCGGAATCGAGATTTTCTGTCGCTAAAATTTTGCCGGTACCAGGATCGTTAGTCAGAAGGCCAGGTCGGATGATAGTGTAGACCAATCCACTAGCCCGCAGAATATTGTCGGCGTGGTGCTTGGCTACGTAGTAATGGGCCATGTCTTCTTTCCACATGTCTCGCTTGTCAGCGTTGATGGCACTGATCATGAGAAAGCGCTCAGTGCCAGTTTGTTCTGCCGCTTCAATCGTTTTAGCGGCACCATCTAAATCAATGAGCAAGGTCTTGTCTGCCCCTGTAGCGCCACCGCTGCCAGCTGCAAATACGACTGCCTCGCAATCTTTCATCGCAACCGCAATTTCCTCGACACTGCCTTCGAGGCTGGTTAGAACCGACTCCACATCCAAACTGTTAAAAAAACTAATTTGCTCTTCTTTGCGGATCATCGCCTTTGGTGTATGGTCTTTGCTGTCCACCAGCATTTTTACAAAATGCCGTCCAATTTGTCCATTCGCCCCTACTACCAATACTTTCATCCTGATCAGCCCCTCAAATTTTTCTATTCTCTTTCATCATATACCCTGAGAAGGCTATTTCAAGCGAAGCTTCTCTTGGTTTATTCTGAAAAATGACAATTAGTAAAAAAGGGGACTATATTCTTAAGTTAAGTTTAGTATAATGATAGATATCTTAATAATTTTACTGTTGCTAAATCTAGGAGGAACATAATGGACCCGATGACAGAAACAAAGACGATAAATCTGAAACAAAAGACTCCAAGGCGAGAAACACCACCTGATTTTTCTCAGTTTAAGGGGGAGAGATTGGACAAGGAGCCAAGCCGTGTCCTTGAAATGCTTGGTTATGCGGTGTGGTTCTTTGCAGGAATCGGGATTTTACTGGCTATGATTTTTTCTTTATTTTATTTTGTTTAAACCAAAAGGGGGACTATTGGATGATTCGTTATCCTGCTAACACCTTCAAGACAATCGGTATCACTGCAACATCTTCAGGCGTAGGAACCGAACAGCACGGCATTTTGGAACAGGCAATTGCCCGGCAAAAGCAAAACGGCTTTAATGTAGTGACAGGCGACACCGCGTGGACGCAGGAGCTGGCTAAATCAGCACCTGCCAAAAAACGTGCGGAAGAGTTCATGGACATGATGAACGACCCTGAGATTGATGTAATTATTCCGCCATGGGGCGGTGAACTGTTGATTGAAACACTGGAATATCTGAATTTTAATCAGATGCAGCCAAAATGGGTTCTTGGATATTCAGATCTTAGTATGCTACTGCTGGCCATTACTTTAAAAACCGGGATTGCCACAGCGCATGGCACCAATATCGTGGATTTGCGCGGTGAAATGAGCGACGAAACGACAGGGCGTTGGCTGTCGGTATTGGAAACAGTTGCAGGGGGAACTGTTGCACAGAACTCGTCGATGCATTACCAGAAGGAATGGAATCATTCCAGCCCTTCTCCGGTAATCTTTCATTTAACCGAACCGACCAGTTGGAAAACCGTTTCAGGCATGGAGGAAAACTTCTCAGGTCGTCTACTTGGCGGGTGCATCGATGTGATTCGGCATCTTATCGGAACGCCGTATGGAGAAGTTCAATCCTTCAGAGACCAACACATCCCTGATGAAGAGGTTATCTGGTACTTAGAAAACTGCGAAATGTCCGTTTCGGATTTAAAACGGTCACTGACAGGCATGAAATATGCGGGTTGGTTTAAGAATTGCTCGGGTATTGTATTTGGACGAAGTTCGGCAAATGAGCCGGTCGAGGGGTACACCGTCGAAAAGATGTACCAGGATCTGGCTGAAGATCTCGGCCTGCCAATTGCTTATGATATCGATTTGGGCCATGTACCTCCACAGATCACTTTCGTTAACGGTGCGTATGCAGAAATTAAGGTCAAAGACGGCAAAGGAACTGTAGTACAGAAATTTAACTAATAAGGGTGACTGCTCGTGGAAATTCGGAAACTGACTATCAATGATGCACCGGCGTATTATGATTTGCGCATCGAAGCGTTAAGAGACAGTCCAGACGCTTTTAGTACACAGCTAAAAGATGCCCTCCAAAGGCCTGTTGAAAAGACTGCGGAGAATCTGGCTTTAGAGAATGCCGTTACTTTTGGTGCTTTTAAAGCTGGAAAGCTACTGGGGAATCTGACCTTAGTGCGCAATACAGCACCAAAGCTAAATCACCGAGCATCAGTGGTGGCTGTCTACGTGACGCCTGACGAGAGAGGACACGGACTTGCTGGACGATTGATGCAGGAACTTCTTCAATTCGCCACGAATTGGCAAGGGCTGGAGCGCTTGGATCTGATGGTGGCCAGTGAAAATCTCCCAGCCATCGCGTTGTACGAGCAATGTGGCTTTGAAAAATACGGAACTGAAGTATGGTCAATGAAAACACCGGAAAAATACATTGATGAAAATTTAATGGTAAAATTTATTTAGCGGCAATTTAAAAAAGAGAAAAGGTGTATTGGGGCTATCCAATACACCTTTTGCTATTCATTCAGTTTGTAAAGCTTGTCGTCACCGTCAGCAGGCGTACCACGGCCATCTGTATTATTGGTGATAAAATAGAGAGAGTCTCCGTCTGAAAAGACATCCCGGACACGGCCAAACCCTTCAATCGAGTCCGTCACTTCGGCACTTTCAGGGTCCACAACCTTAATGGCGGTTCCCCGAAGGACAGCTACATAAAGTGAACCGTCATGCATGTCAATTCCGCTCGGAGCCCATGTGTCATCAGAACCAGTAGTGAAAAAAGGCGATTCCAAGCCTTCTTGGGACTCGTCGCCTTCAATGGTCGGCCATCCATAATTATTGCCTTCTTCAATGATATTGATTTCGTCATTAGCCGATTGGCCATGCTCAGAAGCAAACATGGTGTCCTCGTCCCAAGTAATGCCTTGCGGATTGCGGTGACCATGCGAATAAATTTCAAATTCGTTGGAGCTGTTGAGCTTCAATATTTTGCCGTTAACCGAACCTAAATCCTGAGCCAGCTCGGGAGTAGACGCATCGCCAATTGTCGCAAAGAGAGTCCCGTCTGGATCCAATTCCAGGCGACCACCGTGGTGAACATTGCCCGTAGGAATTCCTTCAAGCAAAACTTCATTTTCCTGCCATTGTCCGTCTTCTAAAACCAGGGTGACAATTTTGTTGTAATCATTGCCGTCACTTTCGTAGACATAGTATCCATAGGCTTCCTGACTTTCTTCAAAATCCTGTTTTAAAACAAAGCCTAAAAATCCAGCCTCTGCAGCACCGGAAAGAGAATCGGAAAAATTGACATCCTGGCGTGTCATGGTACCATCTTCGTCTATATAGGCAACGTGGCCCGTCCGTTCAGAAACATAGAATTCTTCACCCGTCTTGTTGATTGCCCAAGGAGCTTCAAGTCCTGTCGCAATCGCTTCGAACGGCGCAGTCGCTTCATCTGGATTTGGAGCAGCATTGTTGCAGCCAGCCAGCAACAACAGGGAAAATGAAGGGATTAAAAAATTTTTCACGAAAAAAACCTCCTTTTTTCCATTTTAATTGAATCATCCGCCGATAGGAAATAATATAGTGAGGGAGGTGAGGTCATGCCGTTATTAAAAGACGTCAAAGAACAGGAAGAAATCCGCAAAAAGAAAAATCTTATCCGCATCATCACCTGGATTGCAATTGCCATCGCTCTAGTGCTGATTTGGTATTTTACAAACTAAAATATTGTTTCAGAGCCATCAAAATCTTAAAGAAAGAAAAAGAACTCTTGTCTGTTAAAAAGTTGGACAAAGCGATAACACTGTTGTTTTCCTTGCCTATCGCGGGGACCCTTAACCAAAATGTCCTAGCGATGTAAAAAATCAATCTTACGCCAATAACTGTCGGAAAAAATATGCATAAAAAATTTATATACTAAAGCTGACTGCCACGCCTACAAACAAAAAAAGACCAGAAGCAGCTCGAATCGTTCGAGTCTGTTCATGGTCTGCAGCTGTTCAGGCTGGCTTTTTTTTCGTTTGGATAATTTCGGCTATCACTAATCCGAATGTGACACCCAGCAGCACATTAATAATCAGTGGGCTCAAAAATTCATCCCGGAATATCGTTGCGACAGTCAGTATGTAAAAGGCTGCCTGCGTGATTTTGGCAATAGGCGGTATGCCGTCTTTCGGATAACGCAGGCGCGCCAACTGAAAAACTAAAAACGCCAGCAACAATACCAAGTAATGTGGCCATGATAATACGGCAATTGTATTGTTGATTACCGCAAAAATCAATAACGGTATAAAATAAAACAAAACCGATTTCACGATGAAAGCCTCTTTTCGATTATTTTTTCGTATGGTTTTGCTGTTTGCGAGTAACCAGTAAATACAAGTTATAGACGGAAAAAATCACCGCTACGGTTACAATAACGACCGAAACTACCGGATAGACAGAGGCTCCGTTTTGCATAATTTCAAGGATTCGTGTGTAGATGATCCACGGCCCAATGACCAGAATGAAGATATCGAGTGCAGTACCAAGTTTAGTTCTCATGAAGTTCCTCCAATAAAAGATAGTAAGTTAATCTTATCAGACTTTCACTGTAGAGTATGCACAGAAACCCAAACAGCGGCCTATAAAAGACAAAGATAGTTGCCACAGATTGGACAGATTATTTGTGTTTACGCAGCTCGGTTCTCGCCAAAGCATCTGCTGCATGGTTTTGGGAGTCAGGAATCCACTTGATAAAGCAGAATTCAAATTGATCACCAAGCTCGAGCGCCCTGACTAGCAGAGGTTTGAATTTTGGGTTCTTAATCGATCCTTTTTCAAACGCGTCCACGGTCACCTGTGAATCGGACTTGATCGACACCATACCCGACGACAAGTCTTTTGCAAGCTCTAATCCTTTTACCAACGCAGTAAATTCCGCTGTATGATTGTCCATTTCCCCTACATATTCGCTCCACTGGATCAAATGACCTTCACCGCGGATAAAAACGCCTACTGCGCTGACTTGAGGAGCTCCAGCAGTTGCCGCATCTACAAACACTTCTAGCATCAGATCACCTACTTTTCGTCAATGGGTTTAATTATTTTCGCAAGATAGCCAAACGGCGTATCCAGAATCGAGACAATAAACTTCAGTACTTAGGTCGAGATGAAAATTTGAAGCCATACATCGAACGGAAACACACCCCAGAAAGCGATGGACGTAAAAATAAGTGTGTCCAGCAGTTGGCTGATCAATGTCGAACCATTATTGCGGATCCAGAATTGACTATCTTTTGGAAACATTCTGCGCAGCGCACTAAAGATGACAACATCCAAATGCTGGCTGATAAGATAAGCGACCATGCTGCCAATCGCAATTTGAGGAATAAGTCCGAAAATCGTTTCCAAAGAGCCTTGTGCAAAATCACTTTCAGCCGGAATAAATTTAATCCCAAACTGCATGACCAGCACCATGATAAGCAGCGAAGAAAAGCCGAGCCATACCGCTTTTTTGGCTTCTTTTTTACCATATTTTTCATTCAGGATGTCGGTCGCCAGAAAAGTCGAAGCATACAGGCTATTTCCCAATGTTGCCGTCAGGCCAATAATTTCAATAGTCTTCGTGACTTGAATATTGGCCAGAACAGTCGAAATGGCTACCCAAGCAAACAAGCCGGTCTTTCCAAAAAATTTATACATGATCAATAAAAGTACGAAATTGAACAAGGCAAAGCCGAGTCCCCAAAATTCATTAAACAAAAAACTTCCTCCTTAGTTTTGATAAAGCGGGAATTTGCGAACCGCATTGTATCTTCAAAATGTCCTCAGTTAGTATAACTATTGTTGGAATAAAAAACAAATGCGTAGTAGAATGAGAAAATGACGATTTGCTAAGAGGTGACAAAGTGAAAAAAGTTTCCATTATCAACGAAATTGATGAAATGCTGACTACGTACTGTGAAGGTTGCTTTGTGAAAACCCAACTTCGCAAAGATGAAGGAAAAACCGCTGCCCACAGGTTCTGCATCAGCAACTGTACAGTCGGCACCCAACTGCAATTCTTAGGAAATGAACTCAACAAAGTCGGAACCGGCGATAAATAATATGGTAAAAGTCTGAGACAGAAATCTTGTCTCAGGCTTTTTTTATCGCTAGAAGTTTTCTGTTCGGACAATCGAAGAATGTCATAAGCTGGTTCTTTTCGAAAAGCTGAAATAAGAATGCAGTCGGCTAACAAAATTTGGGATTTTAACTAATAACAGAAATAAGAGAGAATAGACTATGTGTTTACAATATTCAATCAAGGTACTAGTATTGAGTAGGAACAAATCAAAAATTAATGAATAAGGAGTGTTATTATGGCGGAATCGAACGAGCAACAACAGATTACAGCGCTATTAGGATGGAGCTTGCCTGCGGTCGAAGCGATTGATAAGCTAAATCGGCCTTTTGTAGTGGTGGGACCACCTGATTTCCAGTCATTTGCTGAAGAAAATGACATTAGTTTTATTGCATGGGATTTTGACCGGCTCAATGAAGGCTCAGATGAGCTTTATGAACGGTTAGAGAAATTGAATACAAAAGTAGCGGTTCCTATTTACGAAGAAACGGTAGAATGGGCAGGGGCACTAAATGCTAGATTTTTCGATGACCCACGAATCTTCAACCGATCTTTACTGTTGCGTGATAAAGGATTGATGAAACGTAAAGCCCAAATGTCAGGGATCAAAGTAGGGGTTTTTGAAGAAGCCTATTCTAAAGATGATATTCATCGTTTCCTGAAACGTGTAAATGATGCCTTGATTAAAATAGATGGCGATTTAAATGATCCAATTCACATCAAGCCGCTGAACAAAGCAGGAACTGTGGGACATATGATGATTCGGGATGCTAGTGATATCGATAAGATCGGGGACCAGGAATTTCCGTATCTTATGGAAAGCCACTTGGACGGACAGGAATTTTCGTGTGAAGCGTTTATTCACAATGGCCAAGTGAAATTCCTCAACATTACGGAATACGTGAGATTGGGACATTCCAACTTTGTTCCTGCCTCTCCAGCACTTGAAGAATGGCGGCCACAAATCCTTGAGCAGGTCCAAAAATTGGTCGATTCGTTTGAAATCCAGTACGGTGTCATCCATCCCGAATACTTTATTTCCCATGATGGAACTTTGAATTTCGGTGAAGTGGCCGCACGAGTGCCAGGGGGCCATATTTTTGATTTAATCGAACGAGCTTACGGTTTTAATGCTTTCCAAGCACAAATTCTTTGTAGCGATCCTGATACTTCGTCGGAAGAATTGGATAACTTTTTTCCAGAAGAAGTCGTATCGGCTAAAGGCTATGCGGGAAGTTTAATGGTTTATCCTCGTGTTCGTCTGATTGAGAAGTTGGATGTTCCAGAAGAATTAAAAAAAAATCCGTATTTCGAAAAGCACAATCTATTCATACCAATCACATCGAAAGTTGCAGAACGCGTAGGATTTGGCAATCATTACGGAACCTTGTTCTTTTTTGGAAAAGACAGCGATCACATGAAAGAATTGCTGAAGCATTATGAGGACTATGATTTTTATCATTAATTTCTTGGAGGAATGTCAATGTCGACAGGATTAACGACCAAAGATAAATTCGGGCATGCGCTTCAGACGCTCGAAGTAGCAAAGCCATTTGCCAAAAGCATGTACCAGACAGAGGTTTTCCAATTGGCCACTGAACTCTCTTCCACCGAAGAAGGCATGGTCCAATTATATGAATTTGCACCGCAATTTGATCAAGCGGGCGTATTCCATGGGGGCCCTTGGGTAGATGCCTCCAATTTGGAAGCGCCATTTGTTGGAGGGTCTTTAAAATTAAAAGGCATCAATTCGGTAGTGGAGATGCTGAGTGAACTCCGCATGTTGGCAATAGCTGAAGGTACATACCAGAATCCAGAAGTTCCTAAGGAAGAAGCCGCCACATTTCTGAATGAAGTGCTGGCATTAAATCTGGATCTTTTGTTTCCTCCAGAAACAGAGGAAGCGAGAGTAGCTGGTGGAGGCGAACACTTGGAAAGAGGCGAGCGCCTTTTCCGTTTTCTTGGTGGCAAGCTCTCCTATAAGGCAGTGGCTGATAAACTTGTCGAAGAAATCGAGCGTTTGACGGTCCAGCGCCCCATTATGGTTGATCGCATCGTTCTAATGATCGAAACAGCCACTCGTATGATTGATGAAAATATTTCCGATAGTACGAAAGATCGGTTGCTGTATTTCAAGAAAGCCATTACTTATCCGACTGCATTAAGTGAGCAGTATACGGATTTGAAATCATACCGCCAACGATTGATGAAAGAAAGTGAGGAAAGCCTCCTCGAAGAAGCGCAAATATTTGCAAAGTCCATGAATGAAACCGGACTGGTGTCTCCAGCCAATGCTGTATTTGTACATTACCTTAACCGGAAATACCCTCACCTGCTGAGTGAAGCATTGAGCTTGACTGAACAGGGCAAGGCAAGCTTGAATGCTAATCCCGAATTGATTCGGGACATGATCCAGATTTCCGTCCACCCGCAGACCAGCAAAGTTGTTTATGGGCTGTCGAAAATGCTGGACCGCGGTGTGTTGACACAAGAGCCTTTGCTGCCGGCTCTCAGAAGACTTTTTGAAATCGATATTCAACCGGAAGTTAAAAAGTTATTGATGAGACCGGAATTCAGAAAAGGCGGCATCACAGCGAACGGTATTTTGGTGGGTGGAGTCATAAGCGTTCTCGGACAGCCGCTCGGCATTGGCCAGGGACTGAACCCAACATGTCAGTCGGCAAGAGCTCTGAGCTTGTGGTCGCAGCATGGGATTGGCCAATTACTCGAATACATTGCACGTGCTGTTCGCGAAAATGATATCGATATGACATTTGAAGGGGAACCAATCCATTCCAATATGGTAATTGGTGGAGTAGCTGAAGAAATTCACCAGGATTTGGACCCTGTTTCAATTGTGCTGGTGCCTCATTTGGACAAGATTTACAATGAGATGATGAAGAAAACTATATTTCGTGGAGAAGATGGCCATAAGTGGGTCAACCCTGAATTTTACGGAGAATGGATTTCTCGCGGATTTGCCAATATCATCGACCCATTGACCGGTTATGTGGCTGATTATGCAGCTTTTGTCCGGTTGTTCTATGCTACGCACCATCCCGAATACAATGAAGGTTATGAAATGATTTATCCGAATCCAGTAGGAATCTATATTACTAATGTCCACGGCAATCTTCTCGGACTGCACGCAGTATCGATTCAGCGGATTGCTGAAGATCCAAATGGCGAATATCGCGTCTATTTTTATAATCCGAACAATGACAGTGGACAGAATTGGGGTCAAGGTATCTTGACGAGTGTACAGGGAAATGGGGAGTACGAAGGCGAGTCCTCCTTACCGTTCCATCAATTTACTTCCCGGATGTATGCTTTCCATTACAATCCTTACGAACAAGGCGATTTGATTATGGTGGAAGATTCCGATGTGGAAAAAATAGAAACGTTGGCACGTGAAAGCTGGGGCAAAAATTATACGTGGTTTTAATCTAAAAAAATAAAAGCAGGAACGGAAATCTCCGTTCCTGCTTTTTTCTATTGTTTACTCTGAATCGATTTGAATAACATTTGCAGCCTGTGGTCCACGGTTGCCATCAATAATATCGAACGATACGGTTTTGCCTTCAGTCAATGTTCGAAACCCATCGCCTTGGATGCCTGTAAAATGAACAAATACATCATCACCATCATTATACTCAATAAATCCGTAGCCTTTTTCTGAGTTAAACCATTTCACTGTTCCCTGGTGCATGCGAGTTCCCCCTATTATTGAGTATGCCATGGACCTATAGACGCCATGTTATGGATGGCTATACTATACATGAAGCCTATGGAAACGTCAATAATCGTTGGGAATACAGGCATTTTAGAGTGGTTTCAGGTTATAATAGAAGAAACAAGCGATAGGAGCGGAAGTATGGATCAGGAAAAAATCAAGCAATGCCGGAACGATGTAAAAAAAATCTACGAACAGTTCGATGCTAGTCACGATTGGCAACATATTGAACGTGTCATGAAAAATGCCAAAACTATTTTAGAGCAAGAAGTGGCGGATGCATTTATCGTCGAATTGGCAGTACTTCTTCACGACGTTTCGGATCCGAAATACAAAAAGCCTGAGGAAGACCTGGAGCGGGAAATTCTGGATTGTCTGAAGCTTCCGGAAGCTCAGCGGCAAGAGATTCAAGATGTCATTGAATCGGTTTCCTTTAAAGGCGGCAACGGCAAACCAGCAACAAGCGTTGAGGCGAAAATCGTGCAGGACGCTGACCGATTGGATGCCATCGGGGCAATCGGCATCGCACGGGCCTTTGCCTTCGGCGGAGCCAAAGGGCGAAAGTTGTACGACTGGAACGAAAATGCGCGCACAGAGATGACCGAGCAACAATACCGGGAAGCCCAGACGAGTAGCGTCACGCATTTTTATGAAAAGCTTTTATTGCTGAAAGATCAGATGACTACGGAAACTGGTAAGCAGATGGCTGAAGAACGCCATGAATTTATGCTATCCTTTTTAAAGCAACTACAAACAGAAACGGATGGGAATAAATGAGCCACTTAAATATTACAAAATTAACGAAAACAGTTGGAGCCAAAACGCTATTCAAGGATGTCGAATTTTCGTTGTATCCTGGAGAGCGTGCCGGATTGATCGGCGTGAACGGAACAGGTAAATCGACTTTGATGTCAATTCTGGCTGGTAGTATGGATGCGGATAAGGTCGTAATGGACCACCCGAAAAAATACCGTATTACGTATTTGATGCAGGAACCTGAATTTGATGAGTCCTTGACCGTACTCGAGACGGTGTTCTCAGGTGATTCTCCGATATTGGTGTTGAACCGAGCATATGAAAATGCGTTAAAAAATATGATGATTGATTCAAGCTCTACGCAATTACAGGACGAACTGATGGACATCCAGGAAAAAATGGAGCAGGAAAACGCCTGGGATATTAACGCTATGGCGAAAACTGCTTTGTCCAAACTGGGGATTGATATGTACGACCAGGTAATAAGCGAGCTGTCAGGCGGCCAGCGCAAGCGCGTCGCATTAGCCAAAGCTTTGATCGAACCGGCAGACTTAATCCTTTTGGATGAGCCGACGAACCATTTGGATGCCGTTTCAACAGAATGGCTTCAGGAAACTTTGTTGCGTATGGGTTCGGCCATGCTATTTGTTACGCATGACCGCTATTTTTTGGATGCTGTTTCCACGCACATCTTCGAGATTGCAGATCAGACCATGTATACGCATAAAGGGAATTACGGCGATTATTTGGAAAACAAAGCAATTCGCGACGAAATGAACGCCTCGTCCCAGCAAAAACTCGAAAACCGTTTCCGTTCCGAACTAAAATGGATTCGACGGGGAGCTAAAGCGCGTTCGACCAAACAAAAAGCACGGATTCAGCGCTTTGATGAAATCAAAGAAAATGTTCAAAAAGAAAATGACAATACATCACTTGAACTGTCGATGCAAAGCCAGCGCCTTGGCAAAAAAATCATCGAAGGCAATGACATGGGCGTTGCTTATGGGGACAAGCAGATTTTCAGCGGCTTTGATTTTCTGTTGCAGGGCGGAGATCGTATCGGTATTGTCGGACCAAATGGTGCCGGCAAATCGACTTTGATGAAGATGCTAGCTGGTGAACTCGAGCCGACTACCGGCAAAATGGAATACGGCAGTACGGTGAAGATTGCTCATTTCACGCAGCATTTACCGGAAATGGACGAGTCTCAGCGCATGATTGAATACATCCAGGAAACGTCTAGTGATTTTGAAGCCGAAAAGGGAGTTCGTTTATCGGCGACTCAAATGCTCGAACGCTTCTTGTTCCCGTCTAATGGCCACGGTACGCAAATTGGCAAATTGTCCGGTGGCGAGCGAAAGCGTCTATATCTATTGAAACTATTGATGGAACAGCCGAATATGCTGTTCTTGGACGAGCCGACAAACGACCTGGACATCCAAACACTTTCTGTTTTGGAAGATTTCTTAGAGAATTTCCCAGGCGTCGTTATTACGATTTCGCATGATCGCTTTTTCCTTGACCGCATTGCGCGGAAATTATGGACAACAGGCACTGGCAAAATCCAAGAATATCAAGGGTTGTACTCAGAATTTATAAAAGAAAAAAACAATCCGGTTGCACTGGCTGAACAGGAACTTGTCGAAAATTTTGTGGCTGAGCCGGTAAAACCTAAAAAGAAAATGAACTATAAAGAACAGCAGGAATACGATGGTATTCTTGAAAAGATTGCAGGAGCGGAAGCGAAAATTGAAGCACGCGAAGAAGAAATAGCTCTGGCTGGTGCGGATTACGATAAACTGCAGAAGCTGACAGAAGAGATTAATACACTGACAGCCGAGTATGATGCATTGATTGAACGCTGGACGCATCTTCAGGAAATGGCAGAAGCGTGATCTACTAATTGCAGGAGGGATTTTTTTGAAAATCATAACTATTGAACCAACACCAAGCCCGAATACGATGAAAGTGATCATCGATCAGGAATTGCCGTTTGGCAAAAGCCATAATTACAACAAAAACAACATCGAAGATGCCCCGAAAGAAGTACAAGAGTTGCTGTCGATTGACGGAGTGAAAGGTATTTATCACGTTGCTGACTTTTTAGCTGTCGAGCGCATCTCCAAGTTTGAGTGGGAAGCGATTTTGGCGCAGGTCCGCAATGTCTTTGGTGAAGACCGGGAGCACAGCGGTGAAGAAATCGAGTTGGATGAGCATTACGGAGAAGTCTACGTGCATGTTCAAGAGTTCAAAGGGATTCCGCTGCAAGTCAAAGTTTTTGATAATAGCTCAGAAGAGCGTTTTGGCATGCCAGAGCGCTTCGTCACGGCAATGCAACTAGTTATGGACCCAACAGAAGAAAACTACCTGTTACAGCGGAAATGGGCTGATTATGGTATACGCTACGGCGATAAAGCCGAAATTGGCAAAAGCATAGTCGAGGAAATCGAAGCCGCTTATCCGCAAGAGCGATTAGATGTACTGACTACTACAAAAGAAATCGCGGAACAGCAAGAAGCAGCACCGCCTGGCCGCAGAATTTCAGTGGAAGAATTCGATGCACCCGACTGGGAGACCCGTTTCCAACTGCTAGATCAAATGATTGAAGCGGATGTTGATGACCTTTCGTTGTTGTCACTTGCACTGGATGATGAAAAAATGTCTATCCGCCGACAAACAGCTATTTTCCTTGGAGATATTAAGGACAAGGCTGTGGTCCCCTATGTTGAACGCGCGATGAAAGATAAGAGCTGGGCTGTCCGCAGAACAGCGGGTGACACTATCAGCGATCTGGGTTTCGAGGAATTCGAGTCGATTATGATGGAAACCTTACAGGACAAAAACAAATTGGTTCGCTGGAGAGCGGCAATGTTCTTGTATGAGACTGGCACAGAAGCAGCATTGACAGCGCTCAAGCAAGCTGAGAATGATCCCGAGTTTGAAGTGAAGCTGCAAATTAGAATGGCGATTGCACGGATTGAACAAGGCGAAGATGCTAAAGGTTCAGTTTGGAAACAGATGACCGAAGCGCGCCAAGCGATGAAAGACGAATAGGGAAAAGACCGGTGACTCTTTAGTCGCCGGTCTTTTTTCTATTCAAGGTCAAATTAAATGTTTCCGAATGTCCATTAAGAGGTAAAGTGCTCGTAAACGATAGAAAATACGGAGTGATCATTTAATGGGAGGAATTCGGGATGGAAAACAGTGTTTATTCAATGGAAATCTTATATAGCGGAAAGTATGAGTCTTGGGAATTTGAAGACCGCCAAAAACGGGATGCCTTTTATGCAAAAGTGGCTGGTCAGTTTGCAAGCCAAAAAGTAAGTGCTCAGGAAGAAGATGTGGAAGATACGCAAATCGTTCAACTTTCTTCTAATAACCTGAAAATCAAAGATGACGGAAAATACGATCAGGATACCTCCTATCAATGGTTTGAATACGATATCTTTAGCAAAATGCTTGATTTTATTAACAAAGAGTACGACAAAATTGAGTAGAACGATCAGGACTAAAAGGATGGTGAAAAAATGAGGCTCACCAAAGATCAGCTAGAAGTTATTGCGAAAACTTTAAATGACAGAGGCGTCAGTAAAGTGTGCTCTGCCTGCGGGAAAAAAGAGCCCGTCATTGTAGAGGAACTTTTGTTTCTCGGAAAATCGACATCAGGCAAATTTCCTTTAATCGTCACGGGCTGTGGCCATTGCGGCTTAACGCAAAGTTTTGCAGTCAACCGTTTGGTGCCAGGACTGTTCAGTAAGGTTGAGGTTGATAAAGAAAAATAATACTGAAATTTTGGGAACTACCCATTTTGGGTAGTTTTTTATTGTCAGGAATATGCGGCAGTGGGGTGGGGTTATTATAAATTTAGGATAAATTAGGTATTTTATATCACTTTCTATATCAAAAGACATTATTTTACCAATATTACTAAAAACTATTATAAATTATTAGGTCCTTATATACGTTTGCTGGTAATAAATTTATGATATCTTTTAAGTATACATAGGAGGGTTACAGGTGAATCTTACAGTCAATGGGGTCATATTGAATCAAAAAAGAAGTGCGTTAATTATAAAAGAGCTTATAAGAGAACAAGTGGCAGAGCATGCGGAAGATGTAGAAGAGTTCTTGAAGAACTATACAGTAGAAGAATCAGGAAATTCAATTATTCTTCGCCCGCCATCGGTTGAAGGAATTCAAATATCACTATTTAAGTCATCCTGAGGGATGGCTTTTTATTTTGTCTAGAAAAAAGTGTATTTCGCACTTGATAAAGAACCACTTAGCAATTAAAATTTGAGCCATTGAATCAGTATTATTTTTCATAAATTAGTCTGTAAGCCGGTGGATTTTCGTGGGCTTGACATGGAGTCTCTAAGGGAATGACTCCTGCGTAAAACGGCGTAGCAACAAGTGTTTCGCACCCAGACATCGGTATCATGCCCGCTGCTCCATATAAAGCTGATGAATAGAATGTAAGGAAGAGATTTCCCTTTTCAGGTGGCTCACTTTTTAGTTGCTGTAAACAAAAAAGTATAAAACTGACCTATAGGTGAAGAAATCGCTGCAGGCGGACGCTTTCGGGCGATGAGGAAAGCGGTGGTCCAAAGGAAGATTGAGCTACCTCTTTTGCGCCGAAGCTAGCGAAGCGATCAGGAGCATTTGGTTTTCCGCCATCCACTCTTTCTTTAAGGGGTCTTATATTAGAAGAAATGAGCAGAACAGCGGAGACGTCTTCGGCAGGTCCAGTCGTTTTGAAAAAATTTAGCAGTTAAAATTTAGTGGTTCGACTTGGAAAAAAATTAAAGTGTGCGTAATACGTAAAAGATCTTTCATAATGACTCACCTTCATAAAATCGTTCTTTTTCAATATTGCATTGAGCTGCTTCACTTATAAGAATCCGAGGCGAGTTCCATTTAGTGGGCTTTACTTGTGGAACCGCAATTCTATTGAAAATAGAAACAGTGTACAGGTTGAAGAGACTTTAGAAGAAAAGCTTTACAGCGACAAATAAACAATTTTTACTACATAATAGCTCCACTTGGATGAAAATTGAAGGCAAAACGCTCTTGATTTATGTCCTTTTTTGTTTGCGGCACAGCAATAAATCCTTCGTAATAGAAGAAGGAAAACAGCAAAAAAAAACGATTTTTATCATTCTTTTCAAAATGCCTCTTTTGTTGTATATTGGTAAGAGAAAAGAGTGATATTATGGGTAGTGCAGTATTTCCGGCAAAAAAGAAAAAACTAGAAGCAATGATTAACAAGTATGGCGAAAATATGACTTGGCATACTTTTAAAATTAATTTTAAAAGGGATCATCCAGAGGATTGGGAGCTAATCAATTCCGCTTTTGAAAGTTACCAACGAAATACCAAGAGAGGCAAAAATCACCCAATGCCTCATCCAGATAAATACCTTAAAAATATGTATACTAGCATTTCAACAGATAATTAACTCAAAGAGCATCCAATGGGCGCTCTTTTTCTTATGCAAAAGAAACTTTTTCATGTCTAAACACGACTAATTAAAAATAATGAAACACCATAACGTATTGCAAGAACTATTTAAGATGATTTTTGATCTATTATTCGACCAGATTGCTAATTAGCAAAAGAGGAGGAATAATTATGTTCATGATCTTAAATGCAGCTGTAATTTCACTTTGGATCACGTCACTGATCGTATTCGGAAATAGTTACATTCGCTACCTGAAGGAGGAACGTGACTACGAAAAAAGCCGAAGAACCGATTCTACCTAGCTGGATTGTCTGAAGAAATTCCTGTATTTGAGTGCCTATCTCGAAAGTGTGGAAAAAATTATTTGCTACTGCGCCATTCCTCTATCCGTAATTCTGTGGGCTTAAAAGAAATAGAGACTTCTTAAAATTATGAGATAGAGGATTTCGAAATAGGTAAGCTTATATTCAGTTGAATTCAAGGTCTTTTTTAAAAGTAAACTCAAATGTTGCTGAAAAATCGGATAATCAATCTTGGTATGAATAGTATAATATTCCATATAGCAGAAAAAATGATCTGGGCAACAACTTCCAAACTAAGATTTTTAAACATATCAACAAAACAATTTTCATCTTTTTTCTGTTTCTTCTGCTTTTTCATCATGTATCTCCTTGTTTCCTCGATTTTTTCAAAAATATTACAAGGATTCTCGAGGTAGTATTGCCTATTGTAAATTAGTATATAGAAAAAATTTGCAAAATGTTCTTTTGTGAAAAATTATATTTACTCGCAAGAAACTTACATATAGATCGGTACCTATGAAATTCCAAGCCATCTAGGTTACACTAGTTATACACTAAGCAACATAATCTAAACGAAAAGAGGGAAAAGCATGAACGCATATGATGAGTACATGAAAGGCATTGTCGTGCCGATGCGCCAAGAACTAACGGGTGCAGGATTTAAGGAGTTATTGACGGCTGAGGAAGTCAATGAACATATGAGCAGTTCTAAAGGAACAAGCCTTGTTGTCATCAACTCGGTTTGCGGTTGTGCTGCAGGTTTGGCGCGTCCGGCAGTTATAGAAGCACTACAGACAGTAGAAGCGAAACCTGAATATTTAGTTACGGTGTTTGCAGGACAGGACAAAGAAGCAACTGCTCAAATGCGCAATTATTTTGAAGAAGTTCCCCCATCATCGCCATCAATCGCGGTATTGAAAGATGGCGCATTAGCTTATTTTATTCCACGTGAACAGATTGAAGGCTATCCGATGGAACAAATCCGTGACCATTTGTCACATGTTCTTGAACAGGTGGCTGCTCAGTGAAAACAGTTGTTACGACGGCGTACCGGCCTACTTCGTCTATATTGGAGTGGGCCAATCGCGTTTCTGCAGACCTTTCACTTCCACAGGTTCCGCGCAATAAACGTTCCATCGATAGAATGCATACAGATGAAGGATCGGATCTTCTGGTCTGTTTAAAAGAACGGCTCGAGTTTTATCCAATGGGTGAAGGTGAGCCGTTCTTTTTTCATCCGAATTCAGCGGCTTTCCGGACGAAAAGGCCGCTTGAGCAAGATCCTTTGATTGAAGTTTCTGGACTCGAACCGGGCGATTCTTTTTTGGATTGTACATTGGGTTTGGCTTCAGACTCACTAGTGGCTTCTCAGCGTGTTGGCAAACAAGGGCGGGTTCTTGGATGTGAAAGTCATCCTGTCCTTGCGTATGTTATTCAGCAGGGATTAAAAGAGTACAAGGGAATGCCGCATTTGGAAGAGGCCATGAAGCGCATCAGAGTGGTGTCTTCTGATGCCGTTTCGTTTCTGGGAAAGTTGGAAACCAATTCAGTCGATGTCATTTATATGGATCCGATGTTTACCGAGGAAATTACAGAAGCATCAAATTTCACTCCATTGAGAGGAACGGCTGATCATGGGCAATTGACGGAGTGTTGGGTAGCCCAAGCAAAAAGAGTGGCGCGTAAAACCATCGTCTTGAAAGCGCATTTTCGTTCGCAGGATTTTGAAGGTTTTGGCTTTACACGGCGCTTGCGGCCCAATACAAAATTCCATTACGGTGTCATCCAGTGCAGTGCCGTTACATAAGCAAGTAAAAAAACCTCCTGGGCATCCAGGAGGTTTTTTTACTTGCTTATTAGTCTGAAAAAGAAAGTGAAGTCAAGTATCCGAGCATAAACAGGAGACCCAGTCCGATCAATAATGATGCATCCATGAAAATTCCTCCTTTTCAAAAAAACAAGGCATTGTTAATGACTTTATTGTACAATGAATTTCAAGAAGATGAAACCTTTACCAATGAAATTCGTATAAATAAGCAAGCATAGTACTAAAATGTTCATAAATGAAAAGGTGATGTTGATGAAAAATTGGTGGCAAAAGTCGCTGATGATTGCAGTTGCCGTTTTGACATTGGGTGCAATTTCCCCGAACCATTTAATTTGGGAGTCGCTACTGGACGAAAAAGGTCAACCAAAATCACACGCAGCTGAAAGCGATAACAAACAGTATATATATGATTGGATCGATCCGAGCGAGTTTTACGATACCCAGGTATCTATACTCGACACGGTTCACCAATCTGCCGAAGAACAGTCTTATTTAAAGTTCGGTTCGCGAATTGGTCCTGTGATTCAAGACGAATTCCAAACCATGATCCTGCCGAATATTCAGCGAGCGATCGACGTTCATTTAGCGACTCTTAACACCGGCCAATTGAGCAAACTGGCTATCTCTGAGAAGCCATCAGGCGATCACTCAGAAAAAATCTTTCATGTTTATGATACCGAAACAAATAAAGATGAAATCCGTTTCCATGTAAGAACTGAGAAAAAGCCGCAAGTAGGCTATTCCTTTAATTTCCATTACCATTTGGCCGAAGATGATTTTCAAAAACACATAACTGTGGGCGATATTTACTGGTCCAAAAACACACCGCCGAAATGGCTTTCTTAAACCGTCCACTTTGTGGCGGTTTTTTGTTTTGCTAAATTAATATAAGTCGAACTATGAAAGACGCCTGCTGATATTCCGAAAGCTAGTGCGACAGGACGTCTCGATGGCAGCTGCCAAGGGCTTGCGCCGAACTAACTCGAGCTTAACAACGCCCGAGTAGATTTCTTCCGATGTCGCTGTGCTGCTCTGCGAGAGTTTCCGCTGATTTGCTCCATATCTTTTATGAATACTGTGGGAAAAAATAGGCTTGCTTTGAATTCACTAAATTTCTTAGCACCTAGCCCAAAGTGACCTGAGCGATAGGTAAAAGCTGATTTCTTTAGTTTAACTTGTATAGTAATCTATCACTGCTGAAATTTTGCAGGCGTCTCCGTCGTTTGGTTCTATTTTTTCATTTGTCATAGCGGAAAACAGAAGCTGATACTTCACTGCGTAACAAACTCAGTGCCGGCGCGTCCACCGGCTCATCGTGCGGGCCATCCCAAAAGCTGACGAAGCGGATTCTGGGATAAAGATTTTTAAGTTCAACTTAATATAGTTAAAATCTTTATTAACACCAGTAGTATTGTTATGATTAAACATAATAACGGAGGCGAATTATATGAAGCAATATTTAGATTTGTGCGAACACATTCTGCATAACGGAGCAACAAAAGAAGACCGGACTGGCACAGGAACATTGAGTGTCTTCGGCCATCAGATGCGCTTCGATCTTCGTGAGGGATTTCCGCTCATGACCACTAAAAAAACAGCGTTCCGCTTGATTGTCTCGGAACTTCTTTGGTTTATTAAAGGCGACACCAATGTCCGCGCTTTATTACAGGACAATAATCATATTTGGGATGAATGGGCGTTTACGCAATGGATAGCAAGCGATGAGTATGCAGGGCCTGACATGACCGATTTCGGCCGCCGCGCACAGAAAGATCTGGAATTTGCGGAACTGTACAAGCTGGAAATGCAAAGCTTTCAGCGAAAGGTAATTGAAAGTCCAGAGTTTGCCGAAAAATACGGTGATCTTGGACCGGTTTACGGCAAACAATGGCGTTCATGGGCGACCACAGAAGGCGGGACCATCGACCAATTGAAGAATGTCATCGAATCAATCAAAAAAAACCCGGACTCCCGCCGTCACCTTGTTACTGCATGGAATCCAGAGTTTATTGACGACATGGCTTTGCCACCATGTCACATTATGTTCCAGTTCTATGTTGCAGATGGCAAACTGTCTTGCCAGCTTTATCAGCGCAGCGCAGATGTCTTTTTAGGAGTGCCATTCAATATTGCCTCCTACGCACTTTTAACGCACCTTATTGCACGGGAATGCAACTTGGAAGTGGGCGATTTTGTCCACACGACAGGTGACACACATCTGTATTCAAATCATCTGACACAGGTTCATGAACAGTTGTCAAGAGAGCCGAAAATGTTGCCAATTCTAAAAATCAATGAAGAGGTCGATTCGATATTTGATCTAAAATTGGAAGACATCACAATCGAAGGCTACGATCCCCATCCTCGGATCAAAGCGCCTGTTGCAGTTTAAGTTGTTTGGAACTGCAAGACTCTTTAAAAGAAATCGTGGAAGATAATGAATCCTACGGAAGCATCGCGAGTTGAAGACCCTGGACTGAGCAGAGTGAGAGAAGCGGCTGAAGCCGTGTTCGTGGCAAGCGTTTATCTGGAGCGATTTCTTCAACTCTAATAATATTATCAAACAAAGTTAACACCCGCCGAAAGCGGGATAGGAGGAAGATTCATGATTTCATTGATGGTAGCGCATGATCCAAACCGGGTCATCGGAATAGATAACGAATTGCCTTGGCACATCCCAGCCGATTTGGCGTATTTCAAAGAACAGACAATCGGAAAAGGCATCATCATGGGACGCAATACGTTCGAATCCATCGGCCGGCCGCTTCCAAAACGTCGCAACATCGTTGTGACACGAAACGACGATTACCAGGCCGAGAATGTGGACGTGGTCCATAATCTGCAAGATGCCATAAAATTGGCAAAAGAATTTCATGAAGAAGTGATGATTATCGGAGGCGAACAGATTTTCAGCTCGGTTTTAGATGATGCAGATCGCCTTTATATTACCCTTGTCCACCAGGCTTTTGAAGGAGACACATATTTTCCGGAATACGGCCGTGAATGGAAACTCGTTTCCGAATCGGAGCAGCAAATTTCAAACGAAGTTCCTTTTTCTTACCTCGTGTACGAACGACGGAAAAAGAAAAAAGATCATGCTTAACTCGATCCGAACTTTCTCATTTCTGTTTGGCTATTTGCTATTTAGTGTTGTGAGTTTAAAAAAGTTTATCAAGCAGAAACCGCATCTGACTGTAGAGGAATATGATCAATTGGTTCATACAGAGCCCCAAAAATGGGCAACCGGTATCATGAAACGGACGAAAAGCAGTGTTTCCATCACAGGTTTGGAAAAACTTCCTGATGGGCCAGTCCTGTTTGTCAGCAACCACGAAGGGAATTTTGATATTCCAGTTTTGCTGTCGACTATATCGAAACCATTTGGCTTTATTTCCAAAAAAGAAGTGAAGAAAATGCCGATCATTCCGTTGTATATGGAAGAGATGAATTGCGTTTTTCTGGACCGGACCGATCGCCGAAGCGCTTTGAAATCAATCACCGATACGGTTAAGAAATTGAAAGATGGCCATTCTATCCTGATTTTCCCTGAAGGGACGAGAAGCAAAGGGCAAGCAATGGGCGAATTCAAATCCGGTTTTATGCGCATCGCCAAAGACTCAGGCGTACCAATCATTCCAATTGCCATTCACGGAACTTCTGATGTTATGGAAAAAAATAACAACAGAGTGTTGCCGGCCACGATAACGGTTCAACTGCTGGATCCCGTTCCGGCTGAACGGATTCAAGAATTAGATTCTAAAAAAGCGATAGCACTGGTTCGGACAAGAATCGAAGAAGCTATTTCATCACTGCCCAAAAAAAAAGCAGTAATTGAAGATCGTTTTAAGTATGTGCAGTAAGACGTCAGCCCTATCAGTTGTTTCCTGTAGTTCAATTACTTAAACTAAGATAGAAAAAGGAAGTGATTTCATGTCAAAAATTCATATTGTCACGGATTCGACCGCGGATTTAAAACCGCAGGTCATTGAAAAATACGATTTGCATGTGGTTCCGTTAACGATTCAAATTGGTGGGAAAACGTATTTGGACCGTGTTGATCTGGCGCCCGAATCTTTTTTGGAATTGATGAAAAACTCCAACGAAATGCCAAAAAGTTCGCAGCCGGCTCCAGGCGTCTTTAAAGAACTATATGACGAATTGGGTGAAAATGGAGATCAAATTCTCTCGATTCATATGACCGGCGGAATGAGCGGCACAGTTGAGTCGGCAAAAGCAGCAGCTCAATTGACGGATTCAGACGTTACTGTAATCGACTCTCGTTATATTTCACATGCTTTGACATTTCAGGTATTTGAAGCGGCTGATATGGCGAAAGCTGGAAAAAATATGGAAGAAATTGTTGCTCGGGTGGAGCAGATTCGCCTTAATACCAAGCTTTTTGTTGTAGTAGATACGCTTGACAACCTAGTCAAAGGTGGACGAATAGGCAAAGGCCGTGCATTATTGGGGTCACTGATGAAGATTAAGCCGATTGCCTCATTGGACGACGGGGAATATACACCGGTGGCAAAAGTTAGAAGTCATAAGCAAGTGGTGGAATATCTTATGAAAGACTTCGTGGATCGCACAGCTGGTAAAATTGTTAAAGGTGTTGGAATTGCCCACGCTAATGGGCTAGCCATGGCTGAACCGCTGCGCGAAAAAATTAAAGGAACGGGTTTTACGGATATTAAATTCGATTTTACAACTCCAGTCATTTCGACTCACACAGGAATCGGGGCAATTGGTTTCATGTACTACACGGATTGACTTGAACGGTAATGCCCATCTAAAAAGGAGAGACAAATTTGAAACGCATCCTGTTTATCATCATTTTGTTCATGGGTATACTGGCGGGATGCAGTCCAACATTTATCTTTGGCAATGAAGAAGCAAAACCTAGATACGAGCCCTCCATCAACCCGTACACCGTGCCGCCCAACTTTATTCCCAAGGCGGTGGTCATTACTGCGCTGGGAGATTCCTTGTCTCAAGGCGTGGGAGATGAAGAAAATTTGGGTGGTTATACTGGTAGGATGGCTGCTGAAATGTGGACTTGGCAAGGAATTGAAGGGGTCGCTATTGAAAATACCGCAAAACGCGGCCGTCGTAGTGACAAACTGCTGGCAATGTTTCAGCAAGGCGAATTGGCTGGCCCTGTGGCAGAAGCGGATTATCTTACGCTGACAATTGGCGGAAATGATGTCATGAAAATCGTCAAACGCGATTTATTTTCACTGAATATGAAAGCATTTGAGGACGAATTGATCCTTTATGAAAATAGATTTGATACGATTATCACCACAATCCGCAGTATCAACCCGAATGCCCCTATGGTCGTCATGGGCATCTATAATCCGTTCTCGCTCGTCACAAATAAAGTGGAAGAGTTTGATCAGATTATCGCTTCTTATAATGAAGCCATGGAAGAACGAGTGGAGAAAGACCCTCAGGCTTGCTTTGTGCCTGTTAGTGATTTGTTTGTCGGCAACAAAAATTTGGTTTATCATTCCGATTTTTTCCATCCAAACAGCAAAGGCTACGACTTGTTGACCGAACGCATCTTGGAACGGATGGAAGAATGCGGAATGAGCTACGAAGAATAGGAATGGTGACAAATGAAAAAATGGCGTTTCGCTTTCTTTATTCTGTTAGCGTTCAATGCATTGGCGTTGGTGGGAGTCATATTTTACGTAACCACTCCACCGAAAGATTATACATCTTATCAAGCATTGAAAAATGCGCAGGCTACCGGAAACACGGTAGTCGTAAATACCACAAAAGCAGACTTTGAAGGAATTGCTAACACCTATATACAGGAGGCTATGAAAGATCAGCCAATTCCCCTTTCCCTGTCGGTCAATGATGACGTTAGCATTTCGACAGAGCTTACTATATTCTCTGTAACTTTACCGATTTTGATGAAATTTGAACCACTTGTTCAAGAAGATGGCAATTTATTGCTGGAGCAAAAGTCTGTGGAAGTCGGAATGCTGGATATTCCCCCTGAATCTGCGCTAAAGTTGCTTAGAGACTCAGTTGAACTTCCAGAATTTATGGAAGTAATGCCTGCGGACGAAGAAGTGCTGCTGAAGCTAACAGAAATTCCGTTGGACGACGGCATTTCTGTCCGAGCAGCATCGTTCAACTTGCAAGAAGATGATATCCGATTGTTGGTGACAATTGAACCATAAGAAACGGAGTGAGCTTATGAAGACGGAAAAAGCGACATTTGCAGGAGGCTGTTTTTGGTGTATGGTCAAGCCCTTCGATTCATTGGATGGTATTGAAGAAGTAGTAAGCGGTTATACGGGTGGCGAATTGCCGAATCCGACTTACGAACAGGTTTGCTCAAATGCTACGGGACATGTTGAAGCAGTTCAAATTACGTTCCAACCTGACATCTTCCCTTATGAGAAATTACTTGATGTTTTTTGGACACAAATAGACCCAACAGACGCAGGAGGTCAATTTTTTGACCGCGGGGAATCTTACCAGACGGCCATCTTCTACCATTCTGAAGAACAGCAGCTGGCTGCAGAAAAGTCCAAGCAAGAACTGAACAATTCAGGCAGGTTCAAAAATCCTGTAGCAACTCCAATTGTTCAAGAAAAACTGTTTTATTTGGCAGAAACTTACCACCAGGATTACTATAAGAAAAATCCTGGTCATTATAACCGTTATTCAGTCGGTTCCGGGCGGACTGCTTTTATTGAAAAGAACTGGAGGGAACAATCATGAAAGAAGAATTGAAAACGAAGTTAACACCGATGCAATATCATGTAACTCAGGAAAGTGGCACTGAACCACCTTTCCAGGGAGAATACGACCAGCATTTTGAAGACGGGATCTATGTTGATATCGTTTCCGGTAAACCGTTGTTCAGTTCCAACGATAAGTTTGATGCTCATTGTGGCTGGCCGAGTTTTGCAAAGCCAATTGAAGGCTCTGAAGTGAAAGAAAACCTGGACACTAGTCATGGTATGAGAAGAACGGAAGTTCGTTCTGATTCGGCTGATTCTCATCTTGGTCACTTGTTTCCAGACGGACCGTCATCTCTTGGCGGACTGCGTTACTGCATCAATTCTGCGGCACTCCGCTTTGTACCAAAAGAGCAATTGGAAGCAGAAGGCTTATCTGAATACAAAAAACTGTTTGAATAATGGGTTGCCCGGACAACTGTCCGGGTTTTTTTGCTTGAAATACGGAAGGAGCCCTTCATGAACCGATCATTTTATCAATTTGCATTAAAATACCGTGGGAAAATGGATGCTGACAATTTTTCAAGCTTTGCAGATTCGATGTTTCTGGACCATTCTTTTCCTAAATCATCATCAGACTTCGACCAGCTTTCCAAATATGTCGAAGAAAAGGCACATCCAGTCATGAAAGCCTCTATCTTTGATAAAATGTGGGAAGAATATACAGCCGAATAAGGCTTGTCATTGCACTATAAGAAAAAAAACAGTATGATTATTACGACTATATTAAAGTGAGGTTTTTTAGATGAGTGTTCATATCAATGCAAAAAAAGGCGATATTGCCGAAACGATTTTACTGCCGGGAGATCCGCTCCGCGCAAAATACATAGCGGAAACTTTTTTGGAAGATGTTACTTTGTACAACGAAGTCCGCAATATGTTTGGCTATACCGGGACATACAAAGGTAAACGCATCTCCGTACAAGGAACAGGAATGGGCGTACCGTCGATTTCCATCTATGTAACTGAATTGATGCAGGAATACGACGTAAAGAAATTGATTCGTGTGGGTACTTGTGGTTCGATTCACAAAGACGTCAAAGTACGCGACGTCATTTTAGCACAAAGCGCGTCAACTGATTCAAAAATGAATGAAATCATTTTCAAAGGCGTCAACTATGCACCAACGGCAGATTTCAATCTATTACTGAAAGCCTACAACGCTGGCCTTGAAAAAGGATTAAGCCTGCGCGTCGGAAATGTTTTTACTGAAGATGTTTTCTATAATGAATTTGCAGAACACGAAAAATGGGCACAGTATGGTGTACTTGCACTTGAAATGGAATCTTCAGCTCTTTACACATTGGCCGCGAAATTTGGGTGCCAGGCCTTGTCCATCCTGACTGTCAGCGATCACTTATTGACAGGCGAAGTGACAACTGCCGAAGAACGCCAAACGACGTTCAACGATATGATTGTCGTGGCTTTAGACGCAGCGATCCAAGAGTAGAAAGAAAAGCGCAAGCGCCCGTTTAACTCTGACAGGCACAAGGTAGACCGGTGAAGCGGCTGTTTCTAGCCGCACAGCCGGGTTGACTTATGACCCGAAGAGTTGGGCGCTGGAGTCTGGACAGAAAGAAAAGCGCAAGCGCCGGTTTAACTCTGACAGGCACAAGGCAGACCGGTGAAGCGGCATGTTTCTAGACGCACAGCCGGGTTGACTTATGACCCGAAGAGTTGGGCGCTGGAGTCTGGACAATATACCACAGCTACAAAGTCGTCCTTTCTCAAACTAGAAAAAAGACTGTCGAGACAGTCTTTTTCTTTTCATATCTTCCAGTTCTCAAGCAATTATGAAAGTGGTGAAATAGATGGATGATAAACGTCCGGGGGAAGAGCACGAAGAGCTTCCGCCAGTAAAAGAGTCGCCGTCGCACACGATTAAAATGAAAACATTCTCATTTATTATGCTTGTCTTCCTTTTAATAATAGCAACGGCAGGTTTGACCGTTTTTGCATTAACTTTTGGCGACGACAAAGTGGTGGAAGTCAATTCACCGGAACGTCGTGAATTTGAGAAGCTTTACACAGCTTATGATCAAATCCAGGACCAGTATTTCGAGAAAGTAGACCGGGATGTTCTAGTTAACGGCGCCATTAATGGCATGGTCGATTCGTTGGAAGATCCGTATTCCGATTACTTGAATGAAGAAGAAGCATCGCAATTTATGGAAGGTATTTCGTCTAGCTTCCAGGGGATCGGTGCAGAAGTGCAAGAGCGCGGTGGATATGTAACGGTGGTGTCACCCATCAAAAATTCGCCTGCTGAAAAAGCAGGCATTCAGCCAAATGACCAAATTTTAGCAGTTGATGGAGAAAGTATTCAAGGCTTTACCACAACCGAAGCCGTTATGCTGATTCGCGGTGAAAAAGGAACTGAAGTTACACTGACCATTCAGCGCGGCGAAAATACGGAACCGATTGACATCACCATCGTCCGTGATGATATACCAATCGAGACCGTATACGCGGAAATGATTGGGGACAAGGTGGCGCATATTCAAGTCACAAGCTTTTCAGAAAACACCTATCAAGAGCTGCTTGATGCCATAGAAAAAATGGAAGCTGAAGGAATGGAAGCGGTCGTTATGGACGTTCGCCAAAATCCCGGCGGCTTACTGGATGTGGCGCTTGATATTTCCGATTTGTTCATTGAAGAAGGAAAAACATTGTTTGAAGTTCAAGCAAAAGGTGCTGAACCGGAGATTTACATGTCTTCACCGGGCACGAAGATTGAAGTGCCCGTTACCTTACTGATTGACGGAGGCAGCGCTTCGGCATCTGAAATTTTGGCCGGAGCAATGAACGAATCGGCAGATATCCAACTGGTTGGAGAAAAAACATTCGGCAAAGGCACGGTCCAGACAGCGAATGACCTTCAAGACGGTTCCAATCTGAAATTTACAACGGCTAAATGGCTGACACCAGACGGCAATTGGATTCATGAAAAAGGAATCGAGCCGGATGTAGAAGTTGCTTATCCGGAATACGCCTCTCTTCCAGTTCTCGATACTTCTTTGGAACTGAAAGACGGCGTCATTTCAGACCAAGTAGAAACTGCCGAGCAAATGCTTGAGGCACTTGGCTATGAAGTCGGAGATGTAGACGGTGTATTTGAAGAGCAAATGACAGAAGCTGTAGAAACTTTCCAGGAAGAAAATGAACTGGAAGTGAATGGCATCCTGACTGGAGACAGCTCAGTTGCAGTAATGGATGCTTTGCGTCAGAAAATTGAAGAAAATGATCCGCAACTACAAGAGGCTAAAGAACTTTTGATGGAAGAAGCCGGAATTACAGCGGCGGCATCTGAAGAAACTGAAGAGTAATTTTAAAGGCCCGCTTAAGCGGGCCTTTTCTTAAGGGAAAAAAGAAAGGGTGAGACGATGAAGGACGTATACTTGTTCAGTGGATTTTTGGGAAGTGGAAAGACGACCTTGCTAAAAGGGATGATCAGTCAAATGAAAGCCCAAGGATTGAAACCGGCGGTCTTCATGAATGAACTTGGTAAAATGAACATGGATTCCGATTCAGTGGAAGACGGTGTGCCACTAAAAGAAATTCTCGATGGTTGCATTTGCTGCTCGGGATCGGAGAAATCTGAAGCGCAGATTCAAACGCTACTTGCTGAAGAGGATTTTGACGTATTACTGATTGAAACAACAGGTGCGGCGCATCCCGTGGAAGCACTCGATGCCATCTTTTCACCTTTGTTTGCCGATCAATTAAATTTCAAAGGCATCGTCACCGTCGCAGACAGTAAACGTTGGATGGACCGCAACAGCTTGTCACCGCAGATCCGCTCTTTGTTCTTGGAACAAGTTCGCCATGCAGACTTAATTCTGGCCAATAAAATGGATTTATTGACGGATGGCGAACAGGGAACGGTAGTCTATGAGATTCAGTCGCTGAACCCGACAGCGCAAATTATCCAGACTGTCCATGCCAAAGTGCCATTTTCAGCATTAGATAAATTGACGCCTTCCCCGTCCGGAAACGTTGCAACAGCACCAATCTCGAAACTGAACCTAAACACCAAAGTGCTGCAGTTTGATGCGCCAATCCAGCGGGAAAAGTTTGAAGAATGGCTACGTGCATTGCCGGATACCGTTTTCCGCATCAAAGGTTATGTGCCGCTAGAAGGCGATAAATATCCGCATGCCTTCCAGTTTGCCTACGGAATGGCGCAGTGGCTTCCTGAGTACATCAAGATGCAAAATCAGATTGTTGTCATTGGAGAAGGGCTGGAGGGAGTCAAGCTTCCATGATAGAATCTTACCAGAAACTTTGGCCGCAGCGGGCAGCTGCCGAAAGCATTTCCACTCAGGAAGAGCTCGCAAAATATATACTCATTGAATTGAATGACGAACTGACACATCCGCGTGTCCGAAAGTCTAAAGAACAAAAACTGGCACTGGCGCTCGCACGAATCGAAGGGTCGGACTTGTCGGAATCTGAAAAAACGGGCTTAACCGCTTTGTATAAAAAATTAGAGTCTCATAAAGCTGGAGGTTGTTAATAAATCAACCAACATAAATAAAAGCAGGAAAAGAAAATCAGATGATTTTTCTTTTTCTGCTTTTATATTTTTTTTATTTTGTGGCGTAGTGCTGAACTGTCGAGTGAGCAGAAATTCGTTTTTGAATCAGCAGTAAACGAACAGACAAGGTGATGGCACCCGCTGTCAAGCCGACAATCAGGCCGATCCAATAGCCGAAAGCACCAAAGTCAGTAAAGTTTGCCAATAAGTACCCGCAAGGAAGACCGATGACCCAGTAAGAAATTAGCGCCATGATGAACGTGATGTTGACATCTTTATAGCCGCGGAGCGCTCCCTGTACGGGTGCTTGAATAGCGTCCGATAGTTGGAACAAAGCCGCAAACAGTAGAAACTGGACAGCGAGCTCGACCACTACAGGGTCTGAGGAATATAAAGCTGCAATTTCACTGCGCATGAAGAACAGGATACAAGCGGATAAGAAGCTTAATGTAACGGCTGTACCCACACTGAGCCAGCTATATTGTTTAGCGTCCTGGAAGCGCTTAGCGCCAACTTCATAGCCAACAAGGATCGTGGCACCCATGGAGATGCTGAGTGGCAGCATATAAAGCAAAGAAGCAAAATTCAAAGCGATTTGATGTGCTGCAATGGTGACAGTGCCGTAGACAGCTAGCATAAAGGTCACGGCAGAGAAAATACTTGTTTCCACAAAGATTGAAATGCCGATTGGTACACCGATTCGGCTGATTTCACTCCAACGGCTCAGTGACAATTTCGGCCAACTGCGGAAGATGCCATAGGAATTAAACGGGCTTCTTGTATGGATGATCCACACAGCGATCGCTAGGATCAGCCAGTAGGTGATGGCCGAAGCAAAGCCAGCACCTGCTCCTCCAAGTTCCGGAAAACCGAAATTTCCAAAAATCAGCAAGTAATTGAAGAAAATGTTGATGGGTGTCGATAACAGCGAAATGACCATTGTGACACGCGTTGCTCCAAGTGCATCGATATAAGAGCGCAAAGCATTATAGACGAATAACGGGATCAACCCGATCGACATCGCAAAGATATAACGATTGGCGACATCAGCGACCACCGGCTCGAGGTCCATGAATGCCAACAGATAATCGATGCTGAAGTAAAAGAATGCGAAGACGATGGCAGCCAGCAGCATGGCCAAATAAATCCCTTGCTGTACGGCTTGTTTTACCTGTTCTTTTTTCTTGGCCCCCATCAATTGTGCTACAATTGGGGTAATGGACATCAGAATTCCCGCGAGCCCGATATAGACAGGGACCCAAAAGGATGACCCGATGGAAACGCCAGCCAAATCCTCTGTTCCATAGCGAGCAGTCATGTAGATATCGAAAAATGTCACCAGGTACATCGCGAGTTGTGTGACGAGAATCGGAAAAACAATTTTTACTAACAGCAGTAACTTTTCTTTCATGGTTATTGTTTGGTACATATGTCTTTCCTCCCGCAATTTTCCTATACAAGTTGAACTCAAGTATTGGATTTTAAATCCATTAAAGCGTAGTAAGTCTGAAGAGATCGCTCTAAGCGCAGGCCAGATGGAAGACGGAGCTGGGTTGCGGAATGTCAACAGGTGGAAATCATAAGTTCAACCTAATAGTGCAACTTATTCTGTTTCAATTTAACACATAAAATCCAGTATAGCATAGAAAGGCTTGCTTAAAGCAATTCGGCTACGCCAAACTAATAGATGAAAGTAGGACAAGCAATGGACAACAAAACAATTTTATTGACCGGAGGCGGAACGGCAGGACACGTCTCTTTGAATCAGGCATTGATTCCAGAACTGAAGAATTTGGGATTCCACGTCGAATACATCGGCTCCAAAGACGGGATTGAAAACGAACTGATCCGTGAATCGTTTCCGTCGGTTCCCTATCACGCCATTTCCAGCGGCAAGTTGAGACGTTATTTCTCCACGAAGAATTTCTCGGATCCGTTTCGTGTAGGAGCAGGGCTTATGCAGGCGGTCAATATTATCCGTAAGACCAAACCCGTGGCAATCTTTTCAAAAGGCGGATTCGTTTCTGTACCTGTCGCAATGGCTGGGCGAATGATGTCGGTTCCAGTCATTATCCATGAATCGGATGTTACGCCTGGATTGGCCAACAAGATCGCATTGCCTTTCGCTGATCACATTTTTACCGTTTTTAAAGAGACGCTCGCGCATGTGCCGAGCAATAAATCCACGTGCACGGGATCACTTATCCGCAGTGAGCTGATGAAAGGCTCTGCAGAAAAAGGCCAGGAAATCTGCCCGTTCGATAACGAACTGCCGGTATTGATGGTCATGGGCGGAAGCCAAGGGTCAGCAATGATTAACTCCGCTGTCCGCGACAACTTGGAACGGCTGTTAGAAGGGTTCAATATCATTCATTTATGCGGTAAAGGCAACAGTATAGTGGAACTGAACGTCCACGTGAATTACCGCCAATTTGAGTACGTGACACATAAGCTGCCACATTTGCTGCATATGACGGATTTCGTGGTATCTCGGGCGGGGTCCAATTCAATATTTGAGTTTTTGGCATTGAAAAAGCCGATGCTGTTAGTGCCACTTTCTTTGCAAAAAAGCCGCGGCGATCAAATACTGAATGCTAATTTATTCGAAAAACAAGGCTTTGCCCACGTGGTCGAAGAAGAAGAGTTGTCTGCTGACCGTTTGATGGAAGAGCTGGCTCGTTTGCAAGCTGATAAAGATCAATTAGTTGAGGCAATGACACGAGCTGAATCACCGATTACTGCCGCTAAAATGGCAAAATTGGTAGCGTCACATACAAAGTAAATCCTTACTATTCTAAAGAGGTGACCAGAATGGAAATGACATTGATAAAAGTCCATGGCTCTATGAATACCTTTTATATGTTTGAATCGGATGGTCGTGCTGATTTTGCACAGCTAGCGATCCAGCTTGCAGCATTGGACAAAGACATTGACGGCATTTTAGTGATCTTGCCTTCAGTTATTGCACATGCGAAAATGCGCGTCTTTAATAATGATGGTTCTGAAGCATCCATGTGCGGCAATGGCCTTCGCTGTGTTGCCCGCTATGTGTGCGAACGCGACAAGGTGAAGGAAGCAGTAATTGAAACTATGAGAGCTTCCCTGCGTGTAAAAAAAGAAGAGACCTTGAACGAAGGCATCGAAACCTATGCGGTTGAAATATCTCCGGTTTCATTTTCGCTCAGCAGGTTGCCACTGAGCTATGATGGCAATAGTGAATGGATTCACAAACCTTTGTCTTTTGTTTCAGAAAAAATTCCATTTTCCGCGGTCGCTGTTCCCAATCCGCATTTGATTGGCATTGTTTCAGCTGATCTACAGAAAGATACAAGTCATCAACAAAAATGGGCTCAGTATTTCAACGGCAATAATGAATATTTTTCAGATGGTGTGAACGTCAGTTATGTGACGCCTATGGAAGGTGGAATATTCGTCCGTACCTATGAACGCGGCGTCGGATTCACCAATGCTTGTGGAACTGCGATGACCGCTTCTGCATTGATTAGTTGCATGACTGGTTTGATGCCCTATGGAGATGTTTTTGTCTATAATCCTGGGGGAATGGTAAAGTGTACAGTTCGCAGGCAAGGAGACAATATCCGTCTTCAGCTTACTGGAAATGCAACATACTTGTCGATAAATGAATTTGAATGGTCAGTCAAAGCGGCAGACAGCAAAATTCTATCCGTTGAGCGCTTGGAAGAGCAGACGCGTTATGAAGAATTTATTGAGCAGATATCGTCTGCATCAAAACAATTTGTATAATGGAAAGCGGTGAAATAGATGCTCATGCCTTTTACGACGGAGCAGTTGGATCTCCTTTACAGGAACACCAAAGACCCAGTCTATTTAATGAAACAAAATGGAGAGACGTTTGACTATGTTTACGTCAATCCAGTGTGTCTAGCCATCTTTAAAAAAGAACTAACGGGAGCCACGCTGGATGAGAGCATGCCACTGGAACTTTCAAGAGATATTAAAAAGCAGTATCTTATTGCCTTGAAAGCTGGAGTAAAGCATATCTATCGTGATTATAGCCTGTTTAGTGAGCGTGATACGGCGATGGAAACCGAAGTGACGCCGATTGAGTTTGAAGAGCAGAGATTTGTACTGGCGGTAACGAAAAACGTTGCAGTGCAGAAAAAGATAGAAGAGGATTATTTATTCTATGAGTCTTTAGTTCAAAACTCAGTAGATCCAATGATTATGATTTCAGCAGAATACATGATCGTCGATCTGAACCCGGCCTATGAAAGAACGTTCGGCGTGAAAAAAGAAGAATGGATCAACCGTTATTACAAGAATTTACCCGAAAAGCAAAAAGAGTTATTCAAATCGGGCAAAAGCCTGCTGGAAAGATTCGACTCCGAATCGAAGGGCACCTCGATAATCATGCAACGCCGAAAACAAGATGGCACGATGGCAAAGTTTTCAGTCAGCTATTCACCTATCAATGAGAATGGCATTATTCGAGCATTTCATGTCGTGTTCCGAGAACTGACCAGCGAACTGTTGTTGAAAAATGAGCTGAAACGAACAGAGAATATTCTGGAGAGCTACAAGGATGCGCTTAATTACGCAGCGCTTGTCGCCATTTGGAGTTTGTCTGGTACGATAGAATTCGTTAATGACAATTTAAATAAATTAACCGGCTATATGCCCGAAGAGCTGATTGGAATAAATGCTTACGAAATAGGAGAAGCAATCATTTCCGCAGAAGAATACGAAAAGATTCGCACAGTTATTTGGCAGGGATCTATTTGGCGTGGACAACTTAAAAGCTTAAAGAAAAATGGTGAAGTTTTCTGGGTGGATGCTACCATTATTCCTTTACTCGATGTGGATGGGAAGATCTATCAGGTACTGTCGATTTTGTTTGACGTGACGGAAAGAAAGCAGCTGGAAGAACAGCTCCACTTTATGGCTTATCATGATGGCTTGACAACCTTGCCCAATCGCCGTTTAATGGTCCAGCAATTTCAGCAGATGAAAGACCATGCAAAAGAAAAAGGCGAGCATATCGCCTTGCTGTATATCGATGGTGACAATTTTAAATCAATTAATGACCAGTTTGGCCATGACGTTGGGGATGAATTTATCTATCACTTTGGTCAAGCAATCAAAAAGAGCGTACGAAAAGGCGATTTAGCTGCCAGAGTTGGTGGAGATGAATTTCTTGTGGCGCTATGCGGCATTCTTCCTGAAGAATGCCAGTTGCATATCGATAAGATTATCGGCCGCATCAATGAGACACTCGCGGAAGGATGGAAAATCAACAGACATCACTTTACACCAAGCTCATCAGTCGGGGTTTCCGTATATCCTCTCCATGGAAATAATTTTGATGATCTCGTTAAAAAAGCAGATGCTGCTCTTTATTTAGCGAAAAGCAATGGAAAAGGAAAAAGTTGTTTCTACACTTCCGTGTGACGCTGGCCTAAAAAACAGCCATTTTCAATCGAAAAAAAGATGAAAACGTTTTACTTTAGGTTATGTGAATATTTTCACGGAAAGGCTTTGTCTTTTTAACATGGAAGTAGTAAGATGGATAGGGAATTTTAATCTTTTATGACCAAAACGTCTTCTGCTTTATGTCTAGTGGGTTGCGTGATAAAATATACGAGACATATACAAATAAAGTGACTGCCGTCAAACAATATAGTTGGAGGTTTTTTTAATGTCTAGCAATTATTCAGATACAAAATCCCCGTGGAGTTCCATTACAGGCCCCAACCTGGGATACATAATGGAGATGTATGACCTGTATCAAGAATCACCGGAATTGCTTGATCCAGAATACGTTGAACTTTTTAAGCAATACGGACCCCCAGCTGAAGTTTCAACGAACCAACAAACTTCAGCTGTAAAAACTGTGGAACCTAATAATTTCGAAAAAGTTATAGCTGCTGTTCATTTGGCTGAAGCGATTCGTGCACATGGCCACCTAGCATCGGATATTTATCCGCTTAAGGATCAACCAAAAGACACTTCACGTGTGGAGTCTTCAACATATGATCTCAGCGATCAGGATTTGAAGGAAGTACCGGTATCTTTGCTTCTGAATAATGCACCAAGCAATATAAAGAATGGCTTGGAAGCTATTGATTATTTAAAATCGCTTTATACAGATAAAGTTGCTTTTGAATTTTCGCATGTGGTCCAGCCGCAGGAACGAAGCTGGCTGCAGGAAAAGATTGAAGCAGGTGCTGTCAAACCGACATTGGATGCAGACAAAAAGAAACAGGTTCTTGACTTGCTGACACGTGTAGAAGGCTTTGAAAAATTTGTGCATCGCACATTTGTTGGACAAAAGCGCTTCTCAATTGAAGGTGTCGATTCATTGGTGGTATTGATGGACGAACTTGTTCAGCTATCCGAATCAGCGGGAACCAAAGATATAATGATCGGGATGGCGCATCGCGGTCGTTTAAATGTGCTTACGCATATCTTGAATAAACCGTATGAAATGATGTTTGCCGGCTTTGCACATATTGGAGATGATGCTTTTCTTCCTGAAGATGGCTCGCTTCAAATCACGAAAGGCTGGTTTGGTGACGTAAAATACCATATGGGAGCTGCTTATAAATCTGCAAATGGGACGAGTGTTAAACTGGCTTATAACCCTTCACATTTGGAAATTGTTAGTCCGATTGTGGCTGGGCAGACTCGTGCTGCACAGGAACTCACTGATCAAACGGGTATAGCGAAGATAGATCCGAAAAAATCTTACGCCATTCTTGTACACGGGGATGCGGCATTTCCTGGACAGGGTATCGTAACCGAAACCTTAAACTTTAGCCGTGTTAGAGGCTATCAAACAGGTGGATCAATTCACGTCATCGCGAACAATTTGATCGGCTTTACAACGGAACAATTCGATTCCAGATCGACTCACTATTCTTCTGATCCTGCAAAAGGGTTTGAAGTGCCGGTTATCCATGTTAACGCCGATGAGCCTGAAGCTGTCGTTGCTGTTGCCCGGTTGGCATTTGAGTACCGTGAGAAATTCGGCAAAGATGTGCTAATCGATTTAATTGGTTACCGTCGCTACGGACATAATGAAATGGATGAGCCTTTGGTGACGAACCCGACAATGTACCATGGCATTCATCAGCATGATACGGTTCGTGAAATTTATGGAAAACAATTGGCAGCGGAAAAAGTTTTATCTGAAGAGGATGTTAAAAACCTTGATACAGATACGCAAAAAGAAATGCAGGAAGCTTATGACAAAGTTAAGGAAAACAAATCTGCAGATTTCCCGAAACTTGAGATTCCTGAAGCCGTCTTGAATGGTTTTCCTGAAGTGCCGACGGGCGTCGATAAAGATGTTCTGACGCAGATGAACGAAGAATTATTGTCATGGCCAAGTGATTTCTCTGCCTTCGGCAAGTTGGCGCGAATTTTGAAGCGTCGTGAAGACCCGTTCAATGATAAAGGCAAGATCGATTGGGCACATGCTGAAACGCTTGCCTTCGGGTCGATTTTGCAAGACGGTAATCCGATTCGATTGACTGGCCAAGATGCGCAGCGTGGCACATTTGCTCACCGCCATCTTGTTCTGCATGATGATAAAAATGGCAATGAACTTGTACCTCTGCACCACATCTCAGATGCTAAGGCATCGTTTGTTGTTTACAACAGCCCACTCAGTGAAGCATCCGTACTGGGCTTTGAGTATGGCTATAATGTAGAAAATGAAAAGGCGCTGGTTATCTGGGAAGCGCAATATGGTGATTTCGCCAACATGGCCCAAATGATCTTTGATCAATTTATTTCTGCTGGACGCGCAAAATGGGGTCAGAAATCCGGATTAGTTATGCTGTTGCCTCATGGCTATGAAGGGCAAGGACCTGAGCATTCAAGCGCTCGCTTGGAAAGACATTTGCAAATGGCTGCTGAAAACAACTGGACAGTTGCAAATCTTTCTAGTGCAGCGAACTATTTCCACATTTTACGCCGCCAGGCCAAAATGCTTGGAGAAGAGTCGATTCGTCCGTTAATTATTGTCTCTCCAAAATCCTTGCTGCGCCATCCAATGGTCGGCGCAGACCTAACTGATTTGACGGAAGGACATTTCGAAACAATCATCGAACAGCCAAACATGGGCAAAGATGCGAAAAAAGTAACACGTGTTCTTTTTGCAAGCGGCAAAATGGCAATTGATCTGGCAGAACGAGTGAAAGATGGAAAAGGCTACGAATGGGCGCATATCGTCCGCGTCGAGCAACTGTATCCATTTCCGGCTGATAAGATCAAAGCTATCGTTGACCGTTATCCAAATGCCAAAGAGTTGGCTTGGGTACAAGAAGAGCCACAAAACATGGGTTCATGGACATTTGCAGATCCATACCTGCGTGAATTGTCAGATGACAAAGAAGTGAAATACTTCGGGCGCGTCCATCGTCAAAGCCCTGCAGAAGGTGATGGAGAAGCACATAAAGTAGAACAAGCTCGCATTATTGACGAAGCATTAGCTAAATTGTAGGGATAATCTAAGGAGGAATTTTTTGTGGCAGAGATCAAAGTACCAGAATTAGCAGAATCGATTACTGAAGGAACAATCGCTCAGTGGCTTAAACAGCCAGGCGATACAGTTGAAAAGGGAGAATTCATCGTTGAACTAGAAACAGATAAAGTTAACGTTGAAGTCATTTCTGAAGAAGCTGGAGTTGTGCAAGAACATTTAGCGCAAGAAGGCGATACAGTTGAAGTCGGACAAGTTATCGCGATTGTTGGCGAAGGTTCTGGCGAAGCTGCAGCACCTAAAGTAGAAGAAACTCAGAAAAAAGTGGAAGAGCCTGCTAAAACAGAAGCTCCTGCAACTCAAGAATCTGTAGAAAAAGATCCAGCAGCTGAAGAGCAATCTTCTTCTGACCGGACAATCGCAAGTCCAGCGGCACGCAAATTGGCACGCGAAAAAGGAATCGATCTTGCTGCTATTTCTCCAGTAGATCCAATGGGCCGTGTTCGCGTCCAGGACGTTGAAGCTCACGGATCGAAACCTGCAGCATCTGCGCCGGCTGCAAAAGCAGAAGCGCCAAAAGCTGCTGCGCCTTCTTCTGATGAAGAAAATGGGCGTGTTGTTCGTGAAAAAATGACAAGACGCCGTCAAACCATTGCAAAACGTCTTCTTGAAGTAAGACAATCCACTGCAATGTTGACAACGTTTAATGAAATCGATATGACGAACGTTATGGCATTACGGAGCCGTAAAAAAGATCAATTCCTTAAAAATAACGATGTCAAACTTGGCTTTATGTCATTCTTCACAAAAGCAGTAACTGCTGCTTTGAAAAAATACCCATATGTTAACGCTGAATTAGATGGAACTGATGTTTTACTAAAACAGTTTTATGACGTAGGTATTGCTGTTTCAACTGAAGAGGGACTTGTTGTTCCGATCGTTCGCGATACGGACAAGAAAAACTTTGCAGAAATTGAAGCAACAATCGGTGAACTTGCTAAAAAAGCACGCGACAAGAAACTTTCGATTGCAGATATGACAGGCGGTTCTTTCACAATTACTAATGGTGGAGTCTTTGGATCACTGCTTTCTACACCGATATTGAATGGTACACAAGTGGGTATTCTTGGAATGCACACAATTCAAAAACGTCCAGTAGCAATTGACGATGAGGTTCAAATTCGTCCGATGATGTACGTTGCTCTTTCATATGATCACCGTGTAATTGATGGAAGCGATTCTGTTGGTTTCTTGAAGATGGTCAAAGATATGATCGAAAACCCAGAGGATCTACTGTTGGAATCTTAATAAATGGTCAAACCGATAGTCCTGCGTTGCAGGACTATCTTTTTTTTGTCATCATAAAGGAAAGAACAGCCTAAAGGCGGTAGAATCTATGGATATCTCGTTTTTTATTGAATTAGTGAAGGAATATGGCTATTTCAGTATGTTCGTGTTTAATTGGCTGCTGCTGTTCGGGCTGCCGATCCCCAATGAAGTGGCGGCAGCATTTTCAGGAGTTATGACCGAAATCAGCTATTTCAAGCCGGTCTACGCTTTTTTGGCGGCTTATTTGGGGTTGATTTCAAGTAATACATTCGCTTATTTTATCGGTCGCAGCCTAGGGCACCGATTGTTAAACCGCTTGAACCGCACGCGTTTAAAACAGCCAATCAGCCGGTTCAGCAAGTTTTTAGAAAAACACGGGGAATGGGCAATTGCGTTTAGCTTTTTCCTGCCAGGAATCCGTTGGGCTATGCCGTACGTTGTCGGCGCCAATCGTTTTCCATTTATGCGTTATATGCTGTTTGCCTATACTGCAGGATTTGTCTGGATGTTTATTTACTTTAATGTGGGCAGGACCTTTCCTTATGCATACGAGACCATTCTTGAGCATGTACAAGTCTTTTTGATCTTGTTGTCGTTTTTTGTTGTCAGTGTCTTGCTGCTACTTTATCTATATAGTAACAAGTTTGCAAAGAAGTAGTGATTTTTAAGATCGTAATAGAAATAGTTATACGAAGAAACGATAAAAGTGGAACTCAAGAATTATATATAGAGCTAATATTCTATAGTCGAACACTTAGCCGATCAATTACTTTTGTGCTTTTGTGTTTAAGGCATTGAAGAGATGCACAAACAGCGAGAATGATTTTTTGGCTGCTGCCAAAAAAGACATTGTTAACAAGAGTCAGTTTGAAATTGACTTGGTTTTTCCTTATACTGAAGGTATAGACAGATAGAAAAGGATGAGGACGATGATTCACAATGAATGGTTGGAAAAAGAGACCACCAGAACAGTAACTTGCAAGCACACAGATGCAGCTAAGTTTTTGGTTTCCAATGTATTGACTGCAGGTAAAGAATACGAAGTGAAGAACGAAACAGATGAATTTATTTTTGTCAAAGATAATACCGGCAAAATCGGCGGATTCTACAAAACATATTTCGAATAATAAATGGCTGATTTAGCCATAAAGAACATCAAAAAGCCGATGGATCAACCATCGGCCTTTTCTGTGGAAAAGAGGAGTAAGAATGTCATTGATTAAACGGGATATTATAAAAAGAAAAGAACGGACACATGAAAATTATGATAAATTGATCGGGAAAGAAGGGTATATCGCGCCAGACAATCACTTATGGCAAGATATTCTGTCTGCGATTGTCCTGCGAAAGCCTGTCTTACTGAAAGGACCGACGGGAGCGGGAAAGACTAAGCTAGCTGAAAGCATTTCGGCTCTTTTCGGGCAGCCAATGCAAAGCATCAATTGTTCAGTGGATTTGGATGCAGAAGCGTTATTGGGCTTTAAAACATTGGTCCAGCGGGATGGACAAAGCATCATTGAGTTTGTCGAGGGACCAGTGGTGACTGCGATGAAAAAAGGCCATTTTCTTTATATTGACGAAATCAATATGGCGAAAGCCGAAACTTTGCCGATTCTCCACAGCGCCTTAGATCATCGCCGCATGATGACCAATCCCTTTACAGGAGAAGTGATCGAGGCACACCCTGATTTCGGAGTGATTTCTGCAATCAATGAAGGTTATATCGGTACAGCCCCTATGAATGAAGCATTGAAAAACCGTTTTATTGCTTATCCGATTCCTTATTTGACCGGCGGGCAGCTAGCTGAGCTATGGGACCGTGAATTCCCCGAGGCGGATGAAGACTTAAAATCGTTTATGCTAAGTTTGGCGGAAGACTTGATGAAACAAGTGAAAAATGGCTTGTTATCCGAAGAAGCCGCCTCAATCCGAAGCCTGCTGGACGCCACGGCTTTAGCACAATACATGGATCCTTTGCGTGCGGTGCAATACGCTATTGCCGAAAAACTGGATGATGAAAGTGAACGCGATTTGTTCATGGACTTGGCTCATACTTGGAAAAAGTAGGTGAAAGAGATGACATCAGTTAACCGCTTTATTCAATTTAATAATGAAACCATCGATACAAAATTGCTTCATCAAATGGAACTTCTGGCTGGAGCATTAGCGGATGCGCCTTATTTAAAAGTGACAACTCGAAAGCTAATAGAGCTCCGTCCGTCGGAATCAGCCATGTCTATTAGTGTTTTTTGGCGTCACAGAACTAAACGTCTTGAGCGCAACGGCTATTTATCGGATATTTATCTACTGGCAGCGGGATTTTGGCGTCATTTCAATTTAAATACATGGCGCGAATTTAAAAAAAGCGACTCAGCATTACCAAGTCTCCGGGAACAATTATTATTATGCGCGGAAGAATTTCGGTTATCTGAACAAATCAAAGCCGATCGACCGGGAACTCTTGCAGCTTTTGACACAAGAGAAACCGTTTATACAGAGTTTCATGAAGATCAGTCTAAGCAAAATTTGAAAAAAGGATTCAAAACAGATCTTTTAATCAATGCAGCTTATTTACGATTGCGTGGCGTTGAAGTAGGTGTGGGCAGCTTGTCGCAAGCTTTATCAACGATTTGGACAGAGTTGTTTGATGCTAAAACGACGGCGGATTCAGTTAGAATCGTCAATCGAATGATGGACCGAGCAGAATTTATTCTCGAATCGGATGCGCTCCATACGTATTATACATTTGGCGAAGCACTCGAAAAAGTACCGCCGTTTCATTACCATGAAGGAATTGAAGCGGAAGAAACGGAAGAACCCGAAGAAATTGAAACCATTGAAGAGTGGTTTCAGTCTTGGCACAGCGAAACGGAAATGAGTGAAGCGCCTGCGATGGAGTTTGAGTTAGAGCGAGGCGATTCACAACTTGCTGAAGGTGGCAGGGAAGAAGAAGGCGCAGGCGAAGTTCAACAAACAGCGAAAGGCGATTCAACTGGAGAGCATAAAGAAGACAGCGATGCAGAAGATCGACAAATGGAAAGTGAACCGAAAACAGCGGAAGGGAAATTTGGTTCTGCCAACGATCAAGTGGTGTATCATGAGGCGAGACTGCAAACGACAGGTGATCATCGTATAAACATTGAAAACTGGCGAAGACAACAAGCGCCATTTGTGCGTGCTTTGTTAAAAGAGTTGAAAAAGCGCATGACACAAAAACAAGAAGGCGTCCGCAGCAATTTGAATGCGGGGAGGCTGTCGAAAAAACTCGTTCCATTAGCTATTGAAGAACGACCAAAACCGTTTTATCGAAAAACAGCTCCTTCAAAAGAACTCGATGCGGTATTTTGTTTATTAATCGACGGGTCAGCATCGATGCTCGATAAGCTAGATGAAACAAAACAAGCAGTTTTATTGTTTCATGATGTGCTGCGCGGTTTGAATGTGCCACATGAAATTGTCTTGTTTTATGAAGATGCATACGAAGCCAGTGACGCCGAACAACCAAATTATTTTGAATGGATGCACAAGTTCGAAGACCGCAATAAAGATCATGCACAGACAATCGCTTCGCTCGATGCACACGAAGACAATCGAGACGGCTTTGCAATTCGATGGATGAACAGCCGACTAAAGCGTCGAACTGAAAAACACCGCTTTTTACTAGTTTTTTCCGACGGAGAGCCATCTGCATACAATTATGCTGAAAACGGCGTGGTGGATACTGCAAACGCTGTTGCGGAGGCAAAAAAGCAAGGCATTGAAGTGTTGCATCTGTTTTTGAGCAGCGATTCGATTACGGAAGACCAAGCTGCATTTTACCGGATGATGTATGGCAATAAATCCGTCAGTGCTGATTCTTTAGAGCAATTTGTTGAGCAAACTTTGCGTTTATTGAAGCGAAGTTTACATTTAGTGATTCAATCTGGCTGATTTTTTAAATATTCTTGGATAATATTTACATATATTAAAAGTATAATTCCAGTACAAGAGTTTACTTTCTGAAAAGCATAAAATACTTTCTAAACGAGACAAAATACTTTCCGTAGCTCACAGAATACTTTCCAAATCAGCTGAAATACTTTCCATGAAATAAAACATACAAAAAGTCCCAGAAGAAAAATGCTTCTGGGACTTTTTTAGATATTATTCTTTTCGTTATTGTCATGAATGACAAGAAGACGCTGTTTTAAATCTTCTTCCATACGGCCGATTTCGATTTCCGCAGCTTTACGGTTTCTGCGGCCTTCTGCTTGGATCTGCAATGTTTCTTCGATGGTTTCAAGCAGGTTTTCCTGTGTTTTCTTCAAGGTGTCTATTTCGACAATGCCGCGTTCATTTTCACGGGCGGTTTCAATCGAGTTCATTTTCAACATTTCTGAGTTTTTCAGAAGCAGGTCATTGGTGGTTGCCGTAACTTGCTTTTGGGCTTCTACAGCCTTCAGCTGTTTGTTCAGCGTCAAAGCGATAGCAATCTGGTTTTTCCATAACGGAATTGAAGTCATAATAGATGACTGGATCTTCTCCGCCAGGGTTCGGTTGGTCTGCTGAATCATGCGGATCTGCGGTGCGCTTTGAATGGTGATTTGGCGCGATAACTGCAAATCATACAGGCGTTTTTCCAGACGGTCTACATACTGCATCATATCGTTGACTTCCTGATAGACCATTTGATCCTGTGAATTTTCTGCTTTTTTATGGAGTGCAGGAATCGTTTCGCTCATGATCTCATCGCGCTTTAATTCTGCTGCAGCGATGTAAACATTCAATGCCTGAAAATAGGTTTTGTTTTGGTCGTAAAGCTGTTCGAGCATTTGGACGTCATCGAGAAGTCCGCGCTTGGAATGGTCAAGCTGGATACTAATTCGGTCAACTTGGCTGCTGAGTTTTTGGTATTTGCTCATCATTTCTTGTACCGAGTATTTGGCTTTTGAGAAAATCTTACGAATTCCTGATTTTTTACTTTGTGTTAACTCTTCAGGATTTAGTTCTTTTAGCTTTTTCATCAAATCATGTAGCACATCACCTACAGGGCCGATATCCTTGCGCTGGACATGGTCGAGCATCTTGTGCGAAAACTGGCTCAGCTGGTTTTGGGCATTGGAGCCGTAAGTCAGGATGGCTTCGTTATCGCCGATTGGAATTTGCTTAGCGAGCTCGCGTGCTTTTTGTTGTTCTTCTTCTGTTAGGCGATTCATCAGTGTAACAGGGTGGCCTTCTGGTTGTTCGGCGACCGATTGCTCTTGTTTTTCCAATTGCACGCCAAAAGGCGATTCCAGTAAGTTGTCCAATTCACTTCGAGTTGATGGTTTCTCTGTCATCTTCCACGTCTCCCTCATGTTCAGGCTCTGGCTGAACGAGTAATTTCTGGTTATTGTGCTGATCAACAGCTAGTTGGGCATAATCCAATTCCATGCGGAGTTTTTCAACATCGCTAGAGAGCACACGCTTTAAATCCTGTTCCATCACGTTATTAAGGGACAGTAGCATTTCGCGTGTATCCTGCAAGGCAACGCGCATTTCCTGATCTTTGACCGGCTGTCCGACCAATAAGGTATATTTTTCCGTCAATTCAATGGCTGAATCCAAATGGGAATAAAAGAACGGTTCAGCTAAATAGAACTTCCTTGGATTTTGTTGAACCACGATGATAATTTTGTTTGCAATTTTTGTCATATCCATCAATTGCTTGAAAGATGAAATAGAACGGACTTTATAATAATTACCCTGCAGCTGCTTAATCTTTTCCTTGCCTTCTTTTATCTGAGTTCGCACATTTTTAAATTCGCTACGGGTCATTCCAAGATTTTTGGAATCAGAGGAAATCTGAACTTGTTTAATAGTACTATTGCTGGCGATATATGTTCCGGCAGCCACGGCTCCAGAAGCGATCAACCCGATTTCCGCGCCTAAATAAAGTACCGGGAACATCACTGTCATCAAAGGGAGGCTGACGGATTGTCTTTTAATAAAGTTTTCAATCGGTTTTAAGGGCTTCATGCAAAGGACCTCCTTCACTGCTACTTAATCTATACGTCCTGGACGCTGAAAAGTTTCATTTCAGCGCTTGCTTTCCCTTATATTTTACGTGAAACGAGATGTCAATACAAACTTTCGAATTCACTTGGGAAATTGAGCTGAACGCTTTACAAGCCGTGAAAGATTTGACACAATGCTAAATAGAAAGAAACGAGGCGGAACGCTATGCACGAAATCGTCTATATCCGAGCTGATTATGAACCGTGGTGGATGTTTGATGGCTGGGAAGATAAAGTTGTCTCACGTCAGAGATTTGAGACAGTGGAAAATGCGCAACAGTACCTCAAAGAGCTAGAGCAGGATTTTAGCCGTCGATTTTCTAATCAGGAGAAGAGAGAGTTCGCCTTTACCGCTTATTGGAATGAAGAAGAAGTGGAATATTGTGAAATTTGTGAAGAGGATTTGCAGATATTCCATAGTCTGATTTGGCTTTTTAATGGAAAACCGCAGATAAGTTTTTAGATTTGTTTGACTTTTGTAGTCAATTTGATATAATTACAATAACGATATGAAATCTTCACCAATTACAGCTATTCACATATTCCCAAAAGTGATCAGCACGTGATGGTACTTTCGGGAATATGTGAATTTTTTTATTTGAAAAGATTCCATATTAAAAATTTTTCTTACCACAGGAGGTAATTTACATGCAAGAAGGAACAGTGAAATGGTTTAACTCAGAAAAAGGCTTTGGTTTTATCGAAGTCGAAGGTGGAGACGATGTATTCGTACATTTCTCAGCAATCCAAGGTGACGGCTTTAAAACGCTTGACGAAGGACAACGTGTTGAATTTCAAGTAGAAGAAGGCAACCGCGGACCACAAGCTACTAATGTAACTAAAGCCTAATAACCAAGAACCGCTCTCTCAGGAGCGGTTCTTTTTTATAACTATGGACAATTTAGGGCGGAAACCAGCTTTTGGAACTCTCTTGGTTACTTTATCGGATGCGTCTCAAATACGGCAGTCTTCTGTTCATGCAGCAGTAGAAGTCCATTTTACATAACGAACTGTCTGGACTGACACCGCAAAGGTTTTTATTCGGTACCGGATGGGTATAAATAAATGACTGGTGAAAGAGAATATGGGAGGTTTTATGAATGCAAGGTAAAGTGAAATCATTTGATGAAATTAAGGGGATAGGTAAAATCATGGGCGACGATGGAGAAGAATTCTTTTTCGAGGAAATTAGTATCAATGTCGAAGGCTTTCGAAAGCTCGTTTCTGGCCAACCGGTGAAATTTACTGTCTATGAAGGCGTAGCCGATAAAGAGCGTGTGGCAACAAATGTGACATTGGTATTTTAAAGATTATGAACCTCAATTAATATTATAAATGAAAGTATAAGGGGGATGAAGAGATGACTAATGAGCATTTAAAAAAGCCGATGCCAAGCGTTGAAAAGCAAGCAGACTTCTACCAGAAGCTCCGCTCGAAAGTGCAGAATTGGGTGGATGGAAAACCAGGAGTGGTTGGAACGGTCAGTGGTTATGTCTTGTTCGCACCCGATTTGTTCCATTTACTGACAAAGATGATGCTGGATAGCCGGATCGATTCGAAAAGTAAGGCTGCAGTTGGTGCTGGTATCTTGTATTTCATCGCACCTATTGATTTTCTGCCAGAAATTTTGGTGGGACCTGGTGGATTCTTAGATGATGTTGTCGTTGCGGTGTTTATCATCAACACCATGCTGAACAAATTCCCGACTGAAGTCATTACAGAAAATTGGGCAGGCGACGAAGACTTATTGGCGCTTGTTAAGAAAGTATCCAATTCAGGGAACAAATACGTTTCCAAATTGCCTGCAGGCCGATTAGTAAAACGTTTTACAAAATAAAATAGAAAAAGAAAAGCTGAAGATCATCAAAGATCTTCAGCTTTTCTTTGTTTAGGGAAAAAAGCAGGTCCACTCGTAGGAGTGGACCTGCTATAAGTCATACAGATTGTTAAATTAGTTTGTGATACCTTGTGTTTCTTTCCATTCCAGAAATTCATCATAGCCTAATTGCTTGTCGAGGATTGAACCGTCTTCAAGGATTTCAATCACGCGGTTGGCAACTGTCTGGATAAACTGATGGTCATGGGAAGTAAAGACCATGGCGCCTTTAAATGCGATCATGCCATTGTTCAAAGCCTGAATCGATTCAAGATCCAAGTGGTTGGTCGGCTCATCCAACAGAAGAACATTGGCATGTGACAGCATCATTTTCGATAGCATACAGCGTACTTTTTCGCCACCGGATAAAACAGAAGGTTTCTTTTTCACTTCTTCTCCGGAGAACAACATTCTGCCGAGGAAGCCGCGAAGGAATGTTTCACTTTCATCTTCTGGCGAGTACTGGCGAAGCCAATCTACTAATGACAATTCGCTGCCTTCAAAGTGAATGGTGTTGTCAATCGGCAGATAAGCACGTGAAGTTGTAACACCCCACCGGCTATATCCAGTTTCTGGTTGGTCTTCTTCAGCCAAGATGCGAAGAAGCGCCGATTTTGCAAGTGGATCACCGATTAAGACGATTTTGTCGTCTTTACTTAAGTTAAAGCCAACATTATTCAATAATTTCTTGTCGTCCACTGTCTGGTTAAGATCTTTAACTGTCAGTACGTCGTTGCCGATTTCACGGCCAATGGTAAAGTTGACGAATGGATATTTACGGGAAGAAGGTCGGATATCATCCAGCTCAATTTTATCGAGCATTTTCTTCCGCGATGTCGCTTGTTTTGATTTAGAAGCGTTGGCGGAGAATCGGGCGATAAAGGCTTGAAGTTCTTTAATCTTTTCTTCTTTTTTTGAGTTTTGGTCAGATGCCAACCGTGTTGCCAATTGGCTTGATTCGTACCAGAAGTCGTAGTTACCGACATAAAGCTGAATTTTACCAAAGTCAAGGTCAGCGATATTCGTACATACTTTGTTTAAAAAGTGGCGGTCATGTGATACGACGATGACGGTATTGGTGAAGTTGATCAGGAATTCTTCCAGCCACTGGATGGCTTTCAAGTCCAAGTGGTTGGTAGGCTCATCAAGCAATAGAACATCGGGTTTGCCAAACAAAGCCTGTGCCAAAAGCACTTTTACTTTATCAGACCCTGATAGTTCAGCCATCTTCTTGTCGTGAAGGCCTTCTGAAATGCCAAGGCCTTGAAGCAAGATAGCCGCTTCAGATTCAGCTTCCCATCCATTTAATTCTGCGAATTCGCCTTCAAGCTCAGCCGCACGCATACCGTCTTCATCAGAGAAATCTTCTTTCATGTAGATGGCATTTTTGTCAGACATCACTTCATATAATTTCTTGTGTCCCATAATAACAGTTTCGAGAACTGCGTGATCCTCGTATTCAAAGTGATTTTGCTTTAATACAGCCAGGCGTTCGCCTGATCCCATATAGACATTTCCAGATTGCGCTTCAAGTTCACCAGAAAGGATTTTAATGAACGTTGATTTCCCTGCACCATTGGCACCAATCAATCCGTAGCAATTGCCAGGGTTGAATTGAATATTTACATCTTCGAAGAGTTTGCGGTCACCGAAGCGAAGACTTACGTCATTTACAGCTATCATTTTTACGTACCTCCTAAATTTCACAATAAGAAGAGTATACCACGAAATCCGCGGAAATCGATAGCAATCGACCGTGGTCTCGGATAAACTAAAAATATATGTGATATATGTTGAACAAAAGAATTGGCTTTTTCAAAGCTTTTAAGAAAAGAAAGTCTGAAGAATTTGCTCCAGCCGGACGTTTTGGGCCAACAGGATGTGGGTCATGCAACTGGTGAGCGACAAGTGTACCCGGTCACTTCGCTCCATACAGCGTCTAGACTGGCTCTGTAGGAAAGCGGAATCGATTTGCGCAATGTTCTTTGCACGATGGTATTTACAATAAATAATTAGTGGATATATAAATTATCTTGTTTTGCGCTGTAAATAAGCTTCCAGCATGCCAAGTTCTCTGTTTAGCAAGTACTCCATCTGAACATAATCGCGCCGTCCTGGAACATGTTCCGGTGTCAGGCCTTTCATCGAATAAATAAAGTAATAACCTCCGATTTGGCGAAACAACACAACAACATGTGGAAATTCATCAAAAATCGCTTTTATATTATAGCGTCTTGCGTAACTCCAATTTACGAGTTTCATTGTCAACCCGCCTTTCACCCTTCTATTTTAAACGATTAAGTAGGGGGAACACAAGTTTGTAGCGGGAATGTGAGCTGAAATATAGTGATACCTGAATGCATGCAACCCAATCTTTCAATTTGGAGTAGCGTATAGCATTTCAAAATTTTGATCGAAAGTAATCGACTTTAGTAACAGGAGGAAAAAACGTGTCTGAAAAGCAAAGAAATTCAGCAATGGGCATGATGGTCTTGGCAATTCTATTAGTAGCTCTGAACTTGCGGCCGGCCATATCGTCGATTGGTCCAATGCTTGAACCCATCCGTGCAGATTTAAATTTAAGCAATAGTGAGGTTAGCCTGCTGACGGCGATTCCTGTCTTCTGTATGGGACTTTTTGCGCCATTGGCTGTTTTGTTTGGTCGGAAATTTGGCCTGAAGCGGTCTATTGCTATATTGTTGTTGGTCATCGGCTCATTTACGTTGGTTAGAGGCTTTTTTCCGACCTATCCGGTTCTACTTGCCAGCGCTTTTTTAATCGGATTGGCGATAGCAATTATCAGCCCACTGCTGTCAGCGATGATTAAGCGTGATTTTCCGATGCGAACTGCCGCACTGATTGGAGTCTTTTCTTTTGGTATGGGCCTTGGGGCGACTTTGTCTTCGGGATTGACGGGAGTCTTTTATACCATTGCGGATTGGCCGCTGGCAATTGCGAGCTGGAGTTTGTTATCGGTTGTGGCCGTGGTGATTTGGCTGCGTGTGGAACAGCCGACCGAAGTGAAAGCGGTGAAGACGGGGATTGAAGAAATTGTTCGCGTATCGCCTTGGAAAAGTAAACGGGCCTGGTATATGCTGCTATTTTTTGGATGCCAATCGGCATTGTTCTTTTCCATGCTCACTTGGCTTGCGCCGATCGCAATCGAAAAAGGCATGTCCGTATTGGCGGCGGGGGGTGTTCTGACATTGATGGCAGCAGTACAAATTGCTGGAAACATCAGTATTCCACTGTTTTTCAATAAGTTTCCAAACCGTCTAGGCTGGATTATAACGGTTTTGGCAAGTGGAACACTGGGGATCCTGCTGTTGATGTTTGGAAGTCTCGCCGTCATTTGGGTGGCTGCTGCTTTTATTGGCGTCGCACTTGGCGGGCTGTTTCCAATTGCCCTACTGATGCCGCTCGACGAAACATCTTCAGCTGATGAAGCCAATAGCTGGACGGCGATGACGCAATCAGGCGGTTACATTATTTCGGCATTTATGCCTTTGATCATTGGAATTGTCTACGATCAAACAGGCAATCACGACATCACCTTGATGATGTTTTTGGTTTTTATCATTTTTATGGTTGTTTTTGCGGTATTGCTCAATAAAAAAAGTGAATCTATTCCTCAGGATCTGACAGAAAAAAATCTTTAATAGCATGGGGCTGGAGCACAAACATCCAGGAAAGATAAAGGGATATTAAAGGGAAAATAATACACCAGGACGACACCATGGTGAACGATAGCTCCGAATTGGGAAAGAAAGAACTGAAATACCAATAATTATAGCTTAAGGTCAAAAACATTGTCGTGACCGGACCCAAATAAACTCTATTGGTAAGAATAGCGAGCAAGACACCAATTCCAATGACAATTGCTGGAACAATCACCAATTGCATGACGATCGGATCAATAGCTTCAATGAGCTTCAATCGAGTTCCTCCTTAAACTGATAATGAAAACAGAATGAAGATTGAATAGGTTTTCTTATTGTCGGAATAATCCGTTAATAAAATCGGGTAAAAAAAGCTGACGCATAGAGCGTCAACTTTTACCATATAGAAGAAAGAAATTTGTCGCGGCCAGATGCTGTCCGGTCTTCCTTATAATGGTCTGGATTCTTCTTGTAAAAGTTTTGATGATATTCTTCTGCAGCATAGAATGGCGCTGCATCCCGGATTTCGGTGACGACAGGTTTATCGAAACGCCCACTGTTGTTGAGTTCTAGCTTTGATTTTTCGGCAATCGTGCGTTGCCGTTCGTTTTGGACGAATATGGATGCGCGGTAAGAAGAGCCGCGTTCTTGAAACTGTCCTTCGTCATCTGTGGGATCAATTTGTTGCCAAAAAATATCCAGCAATTGTTCGTATGAGAAGATATCGGATTGAAAGGTGATTTCTACTACTTCCAAGTGGCCTGTTGTTCCGGATTTCACTTGTTCGTACGAAGGATTTTCTATGTGTCCACCGCTGTAGCCTGAAACGACTTGCTCGATGCCGTCAAACTGATCGAACGGTTTGACCATGCACCAAAAGCAGCCGCCTGCGAATATGGCTTTTTCTGTCATGAAAATGTCTCCTTTCGGGTAGGTAAACAGACTTTTTATCTGATCAACTCACTCTGCTGCTGTGCGGTATGGAAGTTCGTTATTTCCATATCTTATAGTAGATAAGAAAAATCTTACCACTCTAGCAGTTTGCGCACAATTAAAATGTTTCAAATCAGCCGAGCGATAATTGTTACTTGCTGAAACAATTATGCTTTGGGATTCATCAATCATTTATTCCCAAATCGGCTAAAGCGATATAAACAAAAATTGCTTGTGTGGCTCATAATAATAGGATTCTAACTTTTGGTGCTCATCAAAATCGTCCAAACTGATATAAAAAGCCTATTTCTATGTTCGTACTCAACTAATTGGTGAGAATACCGAAACTTAATGCATAGCTAGGCGTCTTATTGACGTAAAAGGTTGAAAGGAGTGTATTTACTATGGAAGAAGAACTACAACCCATTAAAAGAAAAAGACGCAGAAAAAGAAGATTTCGACTGCGCGGCATCATCTTCCTGCTCCTAGTCGCCGTACTCGCTATTGGCGCTTATGCATTCATACAATTCAGAAGTGGTGTCAGTTTAGCAGACAACTCAGAGCAAGAGCCCGTAACATTCGATGGAGATGCGGCAAACGGAGATTATGAAAATATTCTGGTGCTTGGTGTTGATTCGCGCGGAGAAGAGCAGTCTCGTACAGATACAATGATGCTTGCGACGCATGACAAAGTGAACGGTGAAATTAAATTGACTTCCTTTATGCGGGATATCTATGCTGATATTCCGGGCTATCAATCCTATAAATTAAATACGGCTTATTATTTAGGCGGAGTGGATCTTCTTGCAGAAACGCTGAGAGATATGTTCGGAGTGGAAATCCATCATTATGCATTAATCGACTTTTCAAGTTTTGAAAGTCTAGTTGATGTAGCTGCGCCGAATGGTGTGGAAATCGATGTCGAAAAAGCCATGTCTAAACAAATTGGTGTTTCTTTGACACCTGGTGTCCAAAATCTAAACGGTAAAGAACTGTTGGGCTACGCTCGCTTCCGGGCTGATCAAGAGGGAGACTTTGGACGGGTTCGTCGTCAGCAGCAAGTGATTGCGGCTATGAAAGACGAATTGGTCAGTCTTACCGCTATTCCAAAATATCCGAAATTAGCTGGTGCCTTGCAAGGTTATGTCCAAACTGATATGCCTTTGACCGATCAAGTAAAATTGGCGACACAGCTAGCAACCGGCGGAAGCGAGGAAGTACAACGCTTAACTTTACCTGTGGAAAACAGCTATAGCTATGGCAATTATTCTCATGCAGGATCGGTTCTCGATATTGATATCGAACAAAACAGACAGGCATTACGTGAATATTTATCGCAACCCCTAGATTAAATCAACCTGTATTGTGATAATATGGAAGTATAAAGTTTATTCGGAAAAGGGGAAGCTTATGCAGCCAGAAGACAAGCCATCATTCTTTTCCACCAGTTATATCCGATTCTTGGGTGGAAGAAATACATTGTTCACGCTGATTTCTTTGTTATTGCTTGGATTGGTAGTATACATTTTCAGGGAAGTTTCATTCCTCTTCCATCCGGTCAGCGTTTTTATGAAAACAGTCGTTTTGCCGATTGTTCTGGCGCTGATTTTCTTCTATTTGTTGCGACCAATCTTGCGCATGCTGGAAAATTTTAAAATTCCGCGTATTTGGGGAATCATCATTATCTTTCTTGGAGCTGTCGGACTGATCACTTTACTGATTGTATTGGTATTTCCTTTTTTACAAACTCAATTTCAAACACTGATTGAAGAGTTCCCAGTGTATTTCATGCAATTGCTGACAGACGTGGATGCGTTTTTAAGGACTTCGATTATTGGTGATTATTACAGCGAATCCAACTTTACAGTGGATACGTTGCTTGCTACATTGCCTGCTAATATTGCCGATACTCTACAAAATACAGTGACCGGCATCATTACAGGAATTACCGGGTTGATTTCAACTATTACTGGTGTTATTTTGTCAGTAGTTATCGTACCTTTTATCCTGTTTTATCTATTAAAAGATGGAGATAAGTTGCCAGAGTATTTTTTGAAGCTTTTGCCGCCGAGATTCCGCGACGATACACATGAAGTGTTCACTGAAGCAGATAAGCAATTGGGTGCCTATATACAGGGCCAGTTGATCGTGGCATTTTGCATTGGCGTCATGGTCTATATCGGTTTTTTGATTATCGGTATGGAATACGCCTTGTTGCTGGGAGTTCTGGCGATGGTCACCAGTGTGGTACCATATATCGGGCCTGCGATTGCCATAGCTCCAGCGGCCATAATTGCTTTGGTTACATCCCCTTTTATGCTTGTTAAACTGGCAATCGTCTGGACGGTTGTGCAATTGGTGGAAGGAAACTTAATCTCCCCGCAAGTCATGGGAAAAACTTTGTTTATCCATCCTGTAACGATCATCTTTGTTCTTTTGACGGCAGGCTCCTTATTCGGTATTGTAGGAGTTATACTCGGGATACCAATGTATGCACTGCTACGCGTGCTAGTTTCTCATTTTTACAAACTATTTAAACGCCGCTATAACAAACACGAGATCAATTTGGAAAACCAATATGATTATACGGAACTATAAGATTGTTTTAAGAGCATAAATTTGTGGTATATAAGGATTAACAAAAGTTGGGGGTTTCTACGTTATGAAGTTCAAGGATTTTTTATCATCTATTGGCATAGGTTCATTGAAAGTGAACACAGTTGTTGAAAGGCCACATTTAGAAGAAGGCGAAACATTGAATGGCACCATATATCTCGATGGCGGCGATGGAGAACAAACCATTGATTTTATTGAATTGAATGTCGTGAGACTTGTTGAGGATACGCGAGATGACAGTGACTTTAATTTTTATGAAACAGTCGTCGCGAAGCAAACAATGGAGTTTGCAGGGTCAGTCAAATCTAAAGATACGGTCATGCAGCAGTTTGAAATCGTACCGGATGAACGCTGGGTACTGGAACATCCAAAAGCTAAATTGATCTTGCGGACAATTGTCCATGTGAAAAATGGTGTTAATGCGAGAGATGAAGATGATATCACTTATGGAACAGTAGAGAGCTGAAATTCAGCTCTCTTTTTTTTATGTACGGAAGGTGACAGAGTAGAAGAGAGGTTGAGAAAGAAATCGCTGTTAAAAGGCGCATCGGCCGCTTTGCGTATGGCTCTCACAAGCCAGGAAAAGCACCTGTCTTATCGCCCTGCTTAGCCTGCAAACACGCTGGCGCTTGTTGAGATCGTGTGAGTTAGAGTAGTGAAGCGAATTTTCTCCGGAGGCGACAAAGTGGAAGGGTGGTTGAGAAAGAAATTGCTGTTGGGAGTCGCTTCGGTCGCTTTGGGCATAGTTCACCCGCTGGTCTTATCGCTCTGCCAGCCCAAAGCATCGGTGCTCGGGTGAACGGTGAACCAGCTGTGTAGTTGGGATGAAGAGAAAGGGTTCCTGCGTTTTCGGAGAAGGGGACGTGGGGAGAATCAAGACAATAAATAAAAGTATGATTTATTTCTAAGATGATATTGATAATCATTCTCACTTGTGTTAAGGTAGTTGAGAACAACAACTTAGAGATAGATAAGAAAGCAGAAGCGTTTCGCAGAATAAAAGAAATTTTTTATGTGATTGCTGCAAAAGCAATAAACAGCTGGTGTATCTGCAGAAACAGGCCGTGACCCTGAATTTGTAGAATGTCAGACTAGAGCATTATAGCCGAGATGGCATAAAGAACTTGGCGACTCTGCATTTGGAATGAATTTCAAACATTCCGTGTGGATATAAATTTTTTTGTTTGCCTGAATTTAAGAAGGTTCAGCTCTAATTGTTGTTCGAAGATGCTCTGCTCAGCATCATCGGAACAGCAATTTTTACTAGAGCACCACTTTAATTTATCGGACGTGCAACGAAAGGAATTGTGTGTCTTTAGTTAATATTACAATTTTTCCATTAAACTAAGCGATGCGGTACATTGAAAATAGGAGCGGAGGCAAATGAAAAAAACAGTGCTATTGCTGGTGCTTAGCTTGTTTATGTCTAGTCAGACTTTGGCCAATGTGACAAATGAAAAACCAGCGAACAGCATGATCGCAGTCAGCAAAGTACAACCTGTTATTGCGCTGATAAATGTGTCTGCGAAATGTAGGGCGCAAGAATCGCTATTGCCCGCAGAAATTGCGGAGTGGCCAAGCTCACGTTCTTTCAAAACCAGCTCCGTGGAGAGCGGTATAAAGCAGCAGGAGCCAGTAATTCAAGTTACAGTTATTAAAACGCAGTTTGAAGTGCCAAAAGTTGAAGCGGAACAGAAAGTTGCCAAAGCAAACTTGGACGAAGAAGCGGGACAAGTCAATTGGGAAACGGCAATCATCGTAATGTGCATCGCTTTTTTGGTTTATTTGATCAATAGAAAAAAGCGGCAGGATATTGAGTAAGAGAAGATGGTTACCAACTAGTTATGTGGAACTAACGATTCTCATAGTTTGTATTTCTCAAAACGGCTGTATTTTTGGCGTGCAGGATGTGGATCATTTACTAGCGTGATAACTGTACCGAGAGCCAAACCGATTGCCATGTAGAATTTGCTGTAAATAAAACCCAATGCCACAAATTGCTTTTTGTAAGCAAGCTGTAGCATGGGTTTTTTTGTGTTAATGCAGTTATAGAAAAACATATCCATTTCAATAGAAGAAAATTAACTCAAAGTGACGTTGTAGATCATTTTGGCACCCAATGCTTTTATTTCAATGTCGGGAGAGGCGGTTTTTAGGAGAGCTATTTGCTCGATTGCGAATTTTTGGGCATCTTCAAAGTTTGGATGGCTTTCGATTGTTTCGACTGGCTGGAGTTCAAAAGGAGCGGAAGGGGAGTATTTAATGAATAATAATATTATGAAATCTAATTGAATAGTAGTTTCCATGAATACATCCGGTTCAATCAATAACTCATTGTCAGGGAAGTAACTGATTTTGTCTTCGCAGATGATAGCAATTCTTTTCAGGATCCATAAACACCGCTCTCTGGAAGGTGCTTTCGATTCCACTCTTTCCATTACGGTTTCCAAATGTTGTTCAAAAAATGAAAATGGGTGCGGATGATCCGGTGTAAAGACAAAGTAAATCCGGTTGTCTTGTTCGTCGAGCAACTGAAATCCATTCACAGAAATTCCTCCCCGTAAAATCGAATTATGTAACTGCTTTCATTATAATCGATAGAAAGGCTGGGAACAAACGGTGCACCTAAATTCACATGTAAAAAACTACATAAGGAAAAAAGTTAGAATTCAAAACAAAAAAACAAGCAATAAAAAGAAAGACGCGAAAAAAGGAAATCCTGAGGAAAAGGATTTCCTTTTCCTCAGAGATTTCTAACTCAACCAACTGCCACCAAGACAACTGACAAGTAAAATCGACATAAAAACACCGAACATGAAGACATCTATGCGCCCCAATCGAATGGGCCGGTAATAAGCGCTTCTCGGTTCCCCCGTAAACCCACGTGCTTCCATAGCAAATGCCGATCGTTCAGCCTTTCTAACGGCTCCTGCAAGCATAGGGATTAACACACGACGCATAGCCAAGAGCCGCTGCCAGCTATGTTTTTCAGTTTCTGCACCGCGCAGTCTTTGCGCTTGTTGGATTTGTGTAAATTCATCTTTCATGACCGGCAAAAACTGATAACCAACCATGACACCGTAGGCAAGTTTCGGAGAAAGCTTTAGCTGCTGCATGAGGCTCAGGATGAATTTCACCGGATCGGTGGTAAAGGCGAACAGCAGGGACAGCGTTGAAAATGCCATCACACGAAATGCCAGTGACAAAGCGCGTGCCCATTGTTCATCGGTCACATCGATTCCGGCAAACGACCAGATGACGGTTCCGCCAGTATCTGCGCCGAATACTACGGTGGTCCACAAATAGCCGAAAGCACCGATTGAAAAGGGTAACATGAACAACAGCCACAACTTCCAATTAATTCGACTCATCAGGAGCTGCAACAGGATAATGCTTATCCAAAATAACAGCGGCGTCCATGGATTGAAAAAGAACGCAATGGCAAACATCGACACCGTCACCAAGATGAATTTGACGGATGGATTCATGTCATGCAAAAGATTCCGCAAGGCGAGCCACTCCTTTCGGCGGCAGCAAATTGTGAGACGCTAGCAGTTCTTCGCTGGACCAAACGTCTTCTGCAGCGAATTTGCCGGTCAGCTGGCCATCTTTGATCAGTAGCACCGAATCGGCAAGGCTCGCAGCAAATTCCATATCATGCGTAACAATCAAAAAGGTCGTACCTTGTCGAGAGCGTTGGTCAATCAACTCGAATAGTTCTAAAAGCGCAGCAGTATCCTGCCCAGAAGTCGGTTCGTCCATTAACAGTACCGGCCGTTTGTCAGCGAGCATAGCGGCAATCGCCACACGTCGTTTTTGTCCGTGGCTGATAGCGAAAGGATGAGCTTCCCCGATTTCCTCAAGCCTTAGACTCGTCATCAATCCAGCCAGTTCTAAGCCACTAGAAGCTCCTGAATACGCCACTTCTTGATCAACTTTCTGTGTCAAAAACAAATACTCAGGAGATTGCGGAACATAGCCAATGCCATCCGACTCAACCATACCGGTTGTCTTTTTGTAGATCCCACATAGCGACTTGACGAGTGTTGATTTACCGCTGCCGTTAGGTCCGGCAATAACGACTATTTCGCCACGCTCAACTGAAAAGGATAAAGGCGAAAGCAATTGTCGTTCTTTGGTGGTGACTGACAACTCATCAGCACGTAACGCCGTGGTTTCTTGCATGGCATGTTGTCGTTGTGGGAATAAAACCGGCTCTCTCGTTATAAATGGATTATCATCCACTAAACGACCTCCGCCATCTAGTTGAATTTCCCGTTCGAAAAAAAATCCCCAACTGCTTAGTCGATGCTCAACCGCGACGATTGTCAAACGAGATTTTAACTGGAGTTCCTCCAGCCAGTCGACAAATTGTTTTGCGGTATAAGGATCTAGGTGAGAGAGTGGTTCATCCAGCAATAATACTTCCGGGTTCATGATTAACGCACAAGCGGTTGCGATGCGTTGTTTTATTCCTCCGGACAAAGACTGAATAACGGCCTTTCGTAGATGCGTAAGGCTAGTCAGTTCCAAAACCACTTCAATACGAGGGTCCATTTCTTCAAACGGTGTATGCAAATTTTCCAACGTAAAAGCCAACTCTTCTTCAACCGTCGGCATGCAAAACTGCGAATCGGGATCTTGAAAGACCGTCGCAACGCGGTGATTGATTTCACCAGGTGCGTAATCACTGGCAGATTTCCCAAATAACAGAATCTCACCATCGATAGAGCCGTCGCAATTATCGGGATACAAGCGATTTAGTAAATACAATAACGTGCTTTTGCCGCAGCCACTTGGTCCTGAGATGACTAGTTTTTCTCCTCGGGAAACCGAAAAGGAAAGGTCCCTTAAGGTTTTTTCTTCATCTTCAGGAAAGCGGAACGACAGCCCTTTTAAAGAGAAAATCTCTTCATGCATTAGCATCACCTTTTTTCGTACGCGCAATGGCGTAACCGCGGAGTGATCCGGTCGCAAGCAAGGCGTCTCCGATATACTTCCCGCCGATTCCCGCAATAATTGCACCACTAAGAACACGGATCGTAAACATTAACGCGACGAACGACGGATCCAGTGCCGCATAACCAGAAATGAAGTACCCGTAAACAAAGCTAAAAACGGCTGATCCGATTCCTGCAAGCATAAGCACCAAAATATTGAAATGCTTATAGCCGGTTAACGCAAATGCCGCTTCAGCGCCGAGCCCTTGAATGACACCAGACAAAATAAGACGGGGACCGACCGCATTGCCAATGAGGACTTCGATTGCCGCAGCCATCGTTTCAGAAAGAAAAGCAGCTCCCGGCTTCCGGATGATATACATGCAGATGATCGACACAATAAACCAAATGCCGAACATCCATTCATAAGCGAGTGGACCAATTACAGCTGCCCAAATATTCGCTGCATGGACAAACAATAAATAGACAATGCCGAAAACGACCGCAAATAACGACATCAAGACCACTTCTTTTAATTTCCACGATTTCAGCAAATTACGCACCTCCGTGAGACGGGCTGTTAATGCTCATGGACACCGTCATCACCAAATGGCGATGTTCATCAGAGCAAGCGTTAGTAAATGCTTCTTCGTAAAAAGCGAATACCTCGTGGATATCGCCGTGAATGCCGCTAGCGTAATGCATCGAGTCATTGAAAAGGCCAAGTTGTTTAGCGCGGTCGACTTCACGGTAGATAACTGCCATGTAATCCGGATTGTTCATCGGGTATAGCGCAAACTGAGAAGAGATGTATTGCTTCGTGCTATCTGTGTTCAATAGCACGTCGTCCTTTTCTAAAAAGACGTCTCCCGTTGAATCACCAGGACAGCCAATTGAAAAAGTGCCAGACAAGGCTACATGTTCGCCTGTTTTCGCTGTGTGTAAAGCTAATGCTTTAGCGACATTGAAGACATGAATTTGCTTACCACGTATAACTGTCGAGACATCGTCCGTATGCATCCAAACGTTCGAGGTGTCGGTGTCGTTTAACGCCCCTTTGATTACTTTGATAAAATCACTAGTCATCGGATGCAGTGAAAAGCGAAATCCGACAATTGGACTCGTACCGCATTGCAATGGTTCCATGTTCTAATTCCTCCTTAAAATTTGCACAAAAAAGACCGCATCCGTGAAGATGCAGCCATTGTCCACAAATAATTAAAGGAATTATTTCAGAAATGCGCCGCACTTCCTCACGCAGGTATTATCCTGATCGAGTTTTGAGGGATCGAAGCTTGCGCTTGCATCTCAGCCAAAGTGGGCACCCCTAGTGCAGAAAACGGTATGCGGTTTTTGTGTTCGGGTTGTTCCCGATGGGTTTAGTGTAGAGGAAGTGGCCGAGGAAGTAAAGAGGGAGATTTGGAAAGAGGGGCCGTGTGGAAGTTTGGGTTGGGTTCTGAAGCGGTTAGAGATTGGTTGAGAAAGAGCTAGCTGTTAAGAGTCGCTTTAATCGCTTTGGGTAGAGCAAAGACGATTGCTCTTGCGCAAGCTCGTTGCCTAGCCGGTGGATGCGCCGGCGATTTGTGTGTTGACAGACTAACATGACAAAGGAATATTCGTAAGTAGCAAATTTGATATTCTGTAATTTCTTATGAGCTTACAGCTTGTAGTATAGTGTGAAAATCCTTCGAAGCCATTGAGTCAAAGAATATCGGAAAGTTTGATAGACGAACTACCTAATTCACAGGTAGCGGCCCCTCTAGCCACCGTTTGTTTCTGTCCATAAACATGGTGTACGAGAAGGACGTTCGAAAAGTGTTTTGCCACTTTTACGAACGCTTTGAATCATCGAAGGTGAGACATAAAAAAGCAGTGGTACAAATTCAATGTTTGCAACACTGCTTCTAATTAATTCAGAAAGATAAATAAAAAAAATAACCCTTGCTTTTATATTTGATATTGATTATCATTATCAAAGAATAAAAAATTTTTCAACTGGAGGAATATATAATGACAAAAAATATAGTACCATTCATAATCGCTATGTTAACAATCTTAGTATTTTTAGCTGCATGCGGTAGTGAGAATAGATCCACAGATGAAGCTTCTTCATCAAATGGAGATACAAATGCTCAGGATAAACGCATAATAGAGCATTTATATGGAGAAACAGAAATTCCTGAAAAATTGGATCGAGTTTTATCCTTACGTCCATCGTTCACGGATCATATTCTTGCTCTAGAAGAAAAACCCTATGCAGTAACTGGTGAAGAGCAATATGGAGGAGGATATATACCGTATCTTGCTGATCAATTAGAGGGGGTTGAAATAGTAGGTAATCAAGCTTCTATTGACTTGGAGAAAATACTATCTTTATCTCCGGATTTAATCATCATTGATGATTACCTTGCTTCAGAGGTGTATGATGACCTCGCTAAGATTGCACCTACTATTGTCTTAGGTACAGAGGATCCCGAAGCCTCAAATGACCCGAATTTCTGGCAGGAGGATTTCTTGAAAATCGCAGAAATTTATGGGAAAATAGAACTTGCAGAACAAAAAATAAAAGAGTTAGACCAGAAAGTAGTGGATGGGAAGGAACAAATCAGTGGACTTGAAAACAAGGGCCTCGCCTTTCTTAGAATCCGAAAAGATGCCATTCAGTTATATGCAGAATCGGGACATCCAATGAACACATTGCTTTACAACGATTTAGGGTTTGAACCGTCTGATTTAACAGATCCGCTAGAACGAAAAGACTTATCGTTGGAAGTGATTCCAGAAATAAATACAGATTATATTTTCCTGCAAGTTGATTCTTCTGGTGGTCCGGACAATATGGGGACTATTAAAGAAAGTTCTTTATGGCAAGGCCTCCCTGCTGTTCAGCAGGGTAACGTCCAAGAAACAGACTTTTGGATTTACAAGAGTTGGGGAGTAATTGGTCGAACTCAGATTGTCGATGAAGTTCTTTCATATATAGAATAGAAAATCACTGGATGTAAAAAGGTTGAATACCCATAATTGGGAATTCAACCTTTTTGTCGTTGATCTTCTGATAGTAGAGGACAAGTTCTGCAGCAGCGGTTTTTATCCCCGTCATGCAAGAGATAGGACAGGCAACAATGGTTGCGTAAATAAAATTTTTCTGGCTCATCCGGTGAGCTGTAGAGGCGATATTCGTGGCGGTATAATTCTCCATTTTTTTGTCTTACTCCATACTCTGATAAGAGAAAAGAAAGTGTTTCATCGATTAAACATGATTGCTCGGGGGAAGATTCTTTTAAAGCGGAAGATTTTTGGAAAAAATTGTGGCTGACCAAGGAATGCATATGACTTTCCTGGCTCTTAGTTTCTTTCGATATGGCAGAAAAAAGAGGAAGAAGGTGATCTTTGATAAAAACCTTCATCTTCATTCTTTCTTGAACAGAAGATAGGTTCTTGGAAAGAGGGATCGCATTTTCCCCAAGCGTATATCGCATACCTCCGCTGTTTCGTAGCACAATACCTACGTTGGATGGCTGAAGGTCGAGCAAAATGCCGTATTTTATATATAAATCAAGAAAGACCATTGCAAGAACTGAATATCTTTTGCCAAAGATGGTTCCAGTGATGATCGGGGTACATTGATTCATCTGTTGGGTTTGAATCTGAATCATTTGTTTTGCTAAAGCAGGCTTATCGATAAGATCTTTTACGAGAAATGAATCTTTTTCGTGACCGATAGTGACGGAATGTTCTTCCAGATATTCCTGTAATTTTTCGGATAGCATATGTGTTCACTCCTAATATTGTTTTAAATTGTCGCTTTAATAATAAGGGATATCAATCACATTGTAAATGATTATTATTCTCATTATTGACGTATCAGAAACGTTCCTCTATCATAAAATATATGATAACGATTCTCATTTTGAGGAAAAAGAGTTACAAAGGGCGGTATACAGCATGATATTACAAAAAAGAAAGCCGGATAACACTACCTCTGCTACTTTAGAGGACGATAATGATGGTAGTGAAAAGATAAGGTCCAGGCCAATATTTGCCTCGGTTATCCTTATCGGCGGGCTTGCTTTATTGGTTATTTCATTTGGAATTTCGATTTCCCTTGGAGCAGCAGATATTGACTTTAGAACGGTTTGGAGTGGAATTTTTCAATATGATGAAACCTTAACGACCCATCAAATTATATATGAATTGCGTTTGCCCCGTACTCTGGCAGCGGCATTAGTTGGTGCTTCCCTGGCAGTTTCTGGAGCGATTATGCAAGGGATAACAAGAAATCCACTTGCCTCACCTTCTATTATGGGAATTAGTGCCGGATCAGCTTTTATGATCGCAATCGCCTTGGCTTTCTTACCTGGTACTTCTTATTTAGGGCTGATGGGAATGTCATTTTTGGGCGCGGGTATAGCTGCTGCGATTGTTTTCGGGATAGGTGCCTTTTCTAAAGGAGGCCTGACTCCTGTAAAACTAGCTCTTGCAGGGACTGCAGTTGGAGCTTTTTTAAGCTCCATCTCTTCTGCTATAGCTATTCACTACAATGTTGCACAGGATATGAGTTTTTGGTATGCGGGGGGAGTAGCCGGTACACAGTGGATCAGCGTACAATTAATGATTCCTGTCGCTTTCATTAGCATTAGTTTGGCTATGGTTCTGTCGCGATCTATAACTGTGCTTAGTCTCGGTGATGATGTCGCCAAGGGACTTGGTCAAAAGACCGTCCTGGTGAAAATTCTGGGAACTTTGGTCGTACTGTTGTTGACTGGGGCAGCAGTGAGTGTGGCCGGAACTATTGGTTTTATTGGACTTGTAATACCGCATATTACAAGATTCCTGGTAGGCATGGACTACCGGTGGATCATCCCTTGCTCCGCCATCCTGGGCGCATTATTATTAGTCTTTGCGGATGTAGGAGCCCGAATGATCAATGCCCCATATGAAACGCCAGTTGGGGCAATAACTGCTCTGATTGGTGTGCCTTTCTTCCTTTATCTTGCCCGAAATGAAGGGAGAGGGCTCTAATGCAAGCTTATAAAAAGACATTTTTGGCAATTGCGGTCTTATTGATTATGATCCTGATCACATTTTTCGTCAGTTTGAATCTAGGAATGATAGCCATTGCTCCACTGGATGTAGTACGGACGTTGCTGGGATTTGGCACTGAAAGGGATGAATTGGTTCTCTTCGATTTTCGTCTTCCCCGCATGGTTATTGCTCTCCTGATTGGGGCGGGATTAGCTGTTTCCGGAGCTATTCTACAAGGGGTATCACAGAACGGTCTGGCGGATCCAGGGATTTTAGGAATAAATGCAGGGGCCGGATTAGCGGTAGTTCTATTTATATATTTCTATCAGGGTTCTGCAGCAAATCTTGGTATTGATTCGATTTTTTTGATGCCGTTTGCTGCGCTGCTTGGTGGAATGGCAGCCGCATTCATGATCTATACAATTGCTTGGAAAAAAGGAGTAACGCCTATAAGGTTAATTTTAGTTGGAATAGGTGTGAACGCCGCATTCGGGGCTGCTTTAATTATCATTCAACTTAAAATGGATCCTCAAGATTTCATGCAGGCGACGATTTGGCTCTCGGGAAGTATTTGGGGCACTAACTGGAAATTTGTTACTGCCGTTCTTCCGTGGATCCTCTTTTTAGTTCCTTTTGCGATTTATAAAGCACGCTATTTAAATATTTTAAATCTGGGTGATAATATTGCTACGGGTTTGGGTGCTGCTGTGGAAAAAGAAAGAAGATTGCTGTTAGTCTTATCCGTAGCACTAGCGGGAAGCTGTGTAGCCGTTGGAGGGGGAATAGCATTTCTTGGACTGGTTGCTCCACACCTTGCTCGCAGAATTGTGGGCCCTAAACACCAAATAATGTTGCCGACTGCAGCAATAATGGGGGCCTTGCTTCTCTTGATCGCTGACACGATTGGTCGCAACTTTCTGGCACCTTCTGAAATACCGGTTGGAATCGTCGTATCGGCCATTGGAGCACCTTACTTTATCTATCTATTAATGAAGACCAACTAGAGAGGAAGGATCGTATGACGAAATTAACTGCAGAACGGCTTGGAGTAGCGTATGGGGATCTGGATATAGTGAGTGGACTGAACCTTGATATACCTGAGGGGAAAGTAACGACAATCATTGGCCCAAACGGATGTGGAAAATCCACTATATTAAAAACCATATCACGGCTGTTGGATGCTAAGACCGGTGCTGTTTACTTGGATGGGAAAGCCATTCATAAAACATCCACCAAAGAAATTGCAAAGAAGATGGCAATACTTCCTCAAACGCCTGAAGCCCCAAGTGGATTGAATGTGATTGAACTGGTTTCTTATGGGCGATTTCCTCATCAAAACGGTTTCGGTCGGCTAAGCAAGAAAGATAAGGAGATCGTTCAAACGGCAATGGAGGTGACTGGATTGGTGCCCTTTGCGAAGCGTCCAATTGACGAATTATCAGGTGGACAACGACAACGCGTTTGGATCGCGATGGCACTTGCTCAGGAAACAGACTTATTGCTACTGGATGAACCCACAACCTATCTTGATATGGCCCATCAACTGGAGGTCTTGAAATTATTACAACAACTGAACGAAAAGGAGGGGCGGACGATTGTCATGGTCATCCACGACTTGAACCACGCTGCCCGCTTCGCAGATTACATGATTGCGCTAAAAAATGGGAACATTGTAAAAGAAGGCACTCCTTCAGAAGTCATGACTTCTGAAGTGCTTCGAGATGCATTCAATATTGATGCTGAAATTGTAATGAGTCCTCGAAACGGAAGGCCAATTTGTTTGACCTATGATCTTATCGGGGAGAATGAAACTGTGTCAAAAGAGCAGTCGGTTGGGGCGTTATAGTAGTTAGGAAGTGTCTAGAAATAAAGTATGTTTCATTTGGAGTAAAAGCTGTTGATACTTGTTTATAACCTTTTTCGCTAAAAAAGTGGCGATAAGGCCACGGTTTTTGAGTTAAACCATATTATGGTGCTACGCAATCCGTTTCAATTCTACTGTTCACATTTGTGGCTAATCTGGGAATCATTAAAAGCGGATGGCAGAGAGACCTCTTTATGATTGCCCTGATTTTTCTGTCGGCTTTTTTGTCTATTCTAGAATTCTTGCCTTTTACGATAGGTTGTGGAACAACCGAAAGATCAAAAATCTTTGATGGAAGGCAGTCTTACACATAATGATTTGTGCTTTCTATAAACCCTTCCGGACTCATTCGATACGCGAGTCGATGGATTTTACATCGGACGCGATTCTGTCCAGCATGCTGGTCTATTAAAAAACTGCTAATTTGAATAATTGTGATTTACGGATCGCTTCTCACCTTGTTATAATTATAGAAAAAAACGATTTGTATAGCTGGAAAAGGATAACTATTGATCAAGAAAATTCACCCTCTGCAGAAAAGCTGGTTTTGCACTAGTTTTTCTGCAGAGGGTGATTTTCTATTGTTGATTTCAAAAATTCTTGAAAACAAGATTAGTCATTTTTGGAGTTCCGAACCCTATTTTAGAAGTCAATACATGGATAGTTAGGAAAGCTTAATCTATAGATTATTTGGTATCCGTTCAGTCGCCTGGATTCCTCCACCAACAATTATCCATTTATACATAGACCATCTTCTCCTTTCCCGTGCGAGTATCTTTTCTAGAAGTAAAATATTAAAAAGCACCGCAAGTTTCGCAGTACTTCGACTTACTTCAGAATGGTTTCCAACACGTCACGATTCTTTTCCATCAACGTGAAATAGGTCTCCCCGTTATCCAGATCTTCTTGAGTCAAGACGCTTAAATTATGCATCTCAATCGCCTCCGCACCGACTTCTTTTTGGATGATTTCTGTTAAATCGGATGATACATTCTGTTCAAAAACGATATAGTCAATTTCTTTCTCTTTTGCAAGATCAACAATCTCCGTCAATTCTTTTTGAGAGGGTTCATCCTCGCTGTTCAACCCGGCAACCGCCACTTGTTCAAACTCGTATGTGTCCGCAAGGTATCCAAATGCAGCATGTGAAACGAAGAATGTCTTGTTTTCAACCTGGTCTGATAATTCAGCGAAAGACTGATCCAGTTGTACCCATTCACTGACAAGCTCATCAAAATTTGCTTCGTATAGTTCAGCGCCTTCTGCATCTGCCTCTACTAGTGAGTTTTTAATTGATTCAGCAAGCTTCTGACTCAACACTGGAGAAATCCAAAGATGTGGATCTACAGACCCATGATCATGCTCATCATGACCTTCTTCTTTATGAGAATCATCGTCATGGCTTTCCTCTTCAGCATGATTATCGTGATTTTCTTCGTCATGGTGTTCATGTTCGTGATTCTCAAGACTTTCTTCTCCATGTGATTGACCAGATTCTAATTCTTCATCGGAAATGGCATCAGCAGTGGCGACAAGTTCCACATTTTCTTCGCTAAGTGTATTTTTAGCGCTGTCAATAAACCCTTCGAGGCCAAGGCCGATATAAAAGAGCAGATCGGATTCGGTCGCTTTGGGTAGAGCAAAGACGATTGCTCCTGCGCAAGCTCGTCGCTTAGCCCACGGACGCGCCACGCCACGCCTGGTAGGTTGGTAGTAAAGGGAGTGGTGGAGCTACTTTTTTGTAGGATAACGAGAAAATAGTTGGTAAAAAATCTCTGTTGAGAGTTGCTTTGGTCGTCTCGTTTGGTGTGTTGACATACTAACATGACAAAGGAATATTCGTAAGTAGCAAATTTGATATTCTGTAATTTTGCTTGAGTTTAGAGCTCGTAGTATCGTGTGAAAATTCTTTAAAGTCAATAGGTCGCAGAATATCGAAAAGTGTTTTGACACGTTTACGAACTGTTTTATCTAGTAAACTTTCGACCATATTCTCATAAAAGAAAAGCTAATGAAGATGGACATCTCCAAATTTGAATACCACATGAATGGTTCAAGATACGGGCAGCTGAATTAAAAGAAAAATAATCACAGAATTACTGAAACTGAATGTAACATAAGTGCAGTTAGGTTACATTCAAGCTCTTATTAGTTTAAAGTCCAGCTTATTATTAAATACCGACCTGAAAGAAAAAATGGCATGCGAGAGAGAAAACTCGAGAAGTTAAAAGAAAAACTGATGATGGGATTAAAAATAGAGGGGGAGGAATATGTAAAAAAGATACTGATAATGAAGATGTTAGTTTTTATATTTGTTGAAGCATTTGAAGAGGAAAAAACTACAACTGATAGAAAAAAGATAGCTGCTGTTAGAGGCATATTAAATAAAGCAAGCCACCTAAATGCTGAATATAAAATTGCAACTGAACCAAGATACAAGATTCAATTAATCTACAAAGATAGATCTACGGAGGTTATTGATGTAATCGAAGAATTCGGTAAGAACAAGACTCTTCTAAGCAGTGATAAGAATGAGTATTACGAAATAAATGATAAATAAACGTAGAGAACATTAGAACTCTTGCTGAACTAACGAGTGATGGTACATGCAATGGTCACAGCGATTATTCTCGAAGCATTCTTTTTTGAGGAAAACACATGTTAAGTTCAGCTTTCATCCAGTAAATTTAAAAGGAGGTTTGCATTGTAAAATATCTCTGAGTAGTTAATTTATTATTTATATAAGTTGAATTAAAGAAACAGCTTTTTCAACTCAATGAGGTAGGGAAACGAAGAAATCGCTCCAGACGGACGCTTTGGGCCCACAGGATGTGGGTCATGCAACTGGCGCGACAGGACGTCGCGGTGCCAGTTGCCAAGGACCTCGCCCCAGCCTCCTCGTCGCAAGCTCCTGCGGGGTCTCCAGGATGTCGCTTCACTGCTCCAGCAGGAAAGTCATTGAACGAAGAGAGTTCGGGCAACGGCTTTGCGACGAAGCTAGCGCAGCGATGCAGGAGCACATCTTTGCCCTTCGCCGACTTGCGCTCTTTCTTCTAAGCACCCTTGAGTAACAAGTCATCAAGATACGGAGCAAATCAGCGGAGACTGTTATGAGAGCAGCGCAAGTGACATGGAAAGAAATCCACTCGGGCAGGCCCGAGTTCGTTCAGCGCCAGATCTTAGCAGCTGATTGGCGGAACATTAACAACCTGGAATCATTCGTTCAACTTATTTAGTTCTTAGTATCGCACTTTTATCTGGAATTTGCAGTTTACATAACGGTGGATGAGTGTAACTTATTAGCAAATAAGTCACACTCATCTCCCTTGTTCCAAAGAACTCCGAAGGGAAAGAAAGGCAAGTAAATCGTTCAGAAAAAATAATATATTCGCTTCGTCAGCGCGTCAACTAGATGGAAATTGTATTAGAACGCTCTGCAGAAATTGTGTGTGCAAGCTACGTAAACAATTTCTGCAGAGCGTTTTATGTTTTATTAACTTTATGTAATTTTCGCTAAATAACATTGACTCTGAGGAATGCATTCGGTAAAGTTTAACAATAGGATATAAAAATGTAAATTAAAGTAAAAAAATATTAATAATTCACAAAATGTATCGGAAGACAGTCACAGAAAACAGCAGGGAAAACAGAAACGTTTTTCCCAAAAAAAGGAGGACGACGACACGATGGACAAAAGATTATGGAACAAATCAGCAAAGGTGCTATTATCAGTGGGGGTCGCTGCGAGCCTGTGGGCGCCGAGTTCACAGATGACGGTTCAAGCAGCTGCACCAGCAAGCGACCTTTTTATTTCGGAATATATTGAGGGCAGCAACCTGAACAAAGCCATCGAAATTTACAATGGCACAGGCGCTTCAATCGAGTTGAGTCCTTATTCACTAGCGTTGTATGCAAATGGCAACACATCTGCGCAAAGTGAGATGGCGCTTTCCGGTAATGTTGCTAGCGGTGATACAGTAGTCCTTTATCATGGCGGCGCAGATTCGGTGATTCAAGGCAAAGGAAATCTGCAAGACACCAGTGTGATCAATTTTAACGGCGATGATGCATTGATACTGGAAAAAGATGGAGTACCAATCGATTCGATTGGCCAAGTGGGAGCGCGCATTGAAAATATGAAAGATGTCACGTTGGTCCGCAATCCGGATATACAAGTTGGCGGCAGCGTAGTGGATGACGCATTCGACCCTTCGACTGATTGGATTGCGTATCCTGTTGATACATTTGAGCACCTTGGGAGTCACACGATGGATGGATTTGGTGAAACGCCAGCTCCTGCTCCAGCCCCATCTGCTTATTATGAAACAGCAAATGGTTTACAGGGGACAGCATTGAAAGCGGAACTCCATGAAATCATCGATGATCACTTTCAACTCAGTTATTCACAAGTATGGGACGCATTGAACATAACGGACGAAGACCCGAACAATTTGAACAACGTCCTCTTACTGTATAGCGGACAGTCGCGTTCGAAATCTTTGAACGGCGGCAATGTCGGCGACTGGAATCGCGAACACACATGGGCGAAGTCTCATGGCAGCTTTGGAACAGCAATGGGAGCGGGGACGGATATCCATCATTTGCGCCCGACCGATGTACAAGTGAACGGGCTGCGTGGCAACCTGGACTTTGATTACGGCGGCACTGCAGTGAGTGGCTGCGATGGTTGCTTGCGCACAACTACTTCCTGGGAACCACCGGATGATGTAAAAGGCGACGTCGCCCGTATGCTGTTTTACATGGTAGTCCGCTACGAGTCGGGTGACGCGGTGGACTTGGAACTGAATGACCAGGTGAATAATGGTTCAACGCCTTACCACGGCAAAATTTCCGTTTTGCTGGAGTGGCATGCACAAGATCCTGTCAGCGCTTGGGAACAGCAGCGCAACGAAAAAATCGAAGACATCCAAGGCAACCGCAACCCGTTCATCGACCATCCAGAATGGGCCAAATCGATTTGGTAAGTAGTTGTTTGTGGTTTATGTCCTCGATAAACAAAACACTAAAATGGTGTATTTTGTAATTTGAAACTATTCAATAGCTAGTTTATGTGTGGCATCTTATCAGAACTAGTAGTTATTCTACTAACAAATATAAAGGAGAAAAGCGGTGCTAATTAGCCATGCTTTTCTCCTTTTGTCTACTTCTACATCGAGCTATTTAAGGCAGTGCTCGTACTCGTTGTCTTCATCTACGTGGCCGATACAGAAAGAGAAATCACTGCCGTTATTAAGTTAGATAACGATAACACGATAAGCTATGAATCCAAAAAACACAAAAACTTATTGAAAGTTCTTCACATGGAATCCAATGAAATCATCGAATCCACTTTAGATAAACAAGAAATAAGATCTTTAGGTGATGATGTAGAAAATCTATCGAATCTAGAAAACATGATGCCTGCCGTTTTGATGTTCAATGGCGCATCGATGGGACTAGAAAAAGTTAATCAGTTGTTAAACATTCTGTGAATAGATGAATTGATTATTCCGATTGGACACTTATATAGTGGACTGTGGGCACAGCAGTTTACGAAGCTATATCCTTTTAAAGTGAAAACGTTAATTCTGATGGATTCTACTTCCGAAGATTTGAAAAGACTAGATAGTTTAAATCTTCCTGTCTTAAACGAACAGTCTTCCGATGAAGAATGGTATGAAGAGTGTAGCACTTATGCGAATCTCAGTGGAACTGCACTTAACAGAAGTAATCAGTCGACTTTAACTGAAAACCAGAAAAGATTGCCTTCACCTACACAAGAACGATTGATTAAATTTCAGCGGAAACCCATCTTATATAAAGCGATGAGGAGTGTGAAGCGGAGGTTTGAAAAGCTGATGAGATATGAATCAAAAAACTAGAGCAGTTTCCAAATCTCACTCTTTTGGTAATAGAGCGGGACAAGAAATACGTTATTCAACATAAAGTGGAAGAAAGTTTACCTGAATCAGAATTAATACTTCGTGAAGATACATGGGAACAATTGATCAAAGAACAAGCAGAGATTTCGAGTAGTAACAGATTAATGTGCGCTGAAAAGTCGGGGCACTCTGTGCATCTTGATCGGCCAGATTTTATAATTGCAAAATTAACAAAACAAGTAGAAGACCAAAGTTTAAATTAGTGTTGTTTACATGTCGGATATTAGCGAAAGTAAAAAATTCGAAGGATTTGCCTCAGCTTTTTCACCTGGAAAAGTATAAAGTAATGGGTAGGTTAAGAATAATAATGTCTGAATTATCCGATTTTCAATCAAAAGTTGTGTAGAGTGAAAGAAACAGTTCAAGTAAAGTGAAAAGAAAGGAAGGGAGAGATAATTGTTTTGATTAAAGGTCTTTATGAAGCACACTTGCCAGTGAGTAATTTAAGTTATTCAGTTGAATTTTACAAAGTATTAGGGTTGGAGTTCGATCATCAAATTGAAGATGATTTAGCTTTTCTTTGGATTGAAAAAGACAAAAGTTGGTTGGGTCTATGGAAAACTGAGAAAGTTGAAGTGGAATATCATCCGTCCATAAGACACCTTACCTTCGAAGTTTCAGTTGAGGGATTGAAAAATACTGTAAAATCGTTGAAAGACCGTGGATATGAACTGAGAAAAGCCTTTGGTTTTGAACCGACAGAGCCTTTTGTTATGCCGTATAGTGATTATGCACATGCTAAAATTCATTTTAGTGACCCAGATGGCAATAGTTTAGAGTTTATCTGCAAATTAGAAAATCCTAATAAAAATAAATTTCCCTCGAGATTTTTGCTTATGGACACCGAGCGAAGGAAGTTCTAATGATGTAAAAGTAGATTTTATGAAATCTAGTTTATATATCACTGATTATCAGAAGTAAGATAAAAATTGGAGTTATCTGCGTAAATAAGCTTGTTTCCAAAGAAATGAAACGGTTCTCACCCATTTACGTCTATGAATCAGAATGATTTATTCAATAAAATAACAAGGGGGAGTTTAGTTTGAAGCAATTTTTATATGATTTTATTTGGACACTAGCTATCGGGTTAATATTGTATTTAGGAATGCAGCTACAGGCACAGGTAGCTGAAAAATCTCAAATGACTTTCACTATTTTTCCGCTTCAAGCGTACATTGCTTTATTCCCAGTAGCAATTGGAGTACCCGCGCTTTATATCGTACTGATGACTTTCTTGCCGTTTTCACCTTTAGGAGAAGGTTGGCTTTCTATTCCGAACATTCTTCTTTTCGGCGGAACGACTGTCCCAACAGTTGCCGGATTAGTATTTGGGTACGTGGTATTAGCGTGTTTTAAAGTTGTAAATCTTTCAAACTCTAAAGCAACTTACTAGCAAGAACCTGATGCTTAAACAACATAAAAGCAGATGCTCCATTTAAAAGGAGGACAATATGTATACAGAAGAATGGGATATACAAGAAATTAAACACTTAAAAAAGAAAAAACTAGTTCAAGATAATATTTATATGTTGCTGTTATTCGTGATTCTTGTTTATTTTACTGATAGTGGAAAGCATGCGCTCACCATAGGAACATTTTTTGTGTTTATATGGATAATGGTAGTGCTCACTTTGTACACTCTAAAAACGGGAAGATCTATTGGTACAAAAACAAGTAAACGCGTGCAAAAGTTTGATAGAAATCGTTTGGGAGAAAAGCGATGGAAGCGAAACAAAATAATTGAAGTTGTCATTGTTAGTGTTGTAGGTGTGGGTATTGCCGTTTTATTATTTGTTACGGATTTTAACTCTTTAACGTTGGACTTTCCTAGTTATCCTTTCCCGTTCCTGGGAGCTTGGTTAGGCTTTAATATAGGAGAGCTTGTCCCCCTGTGTTAGGCTGGTTGTCGTACGAAACTCTCCTGTTATACTTTAATTATTAGATGGAGGTTGTGCGACATGACGAGTGAAAATAGAACGCGTTATACGAAAGAACAGAAGGACGCTATCCTGAAACGGATGATGCCCCCTCAAAACGAATCCGTTAAAAGCATCACGGAAGATCTCGGAATTTCCAAACAAACACTTTATAAATGGCGAAAACAAGCACGCAGTGCCGGACAAGCGACACCGGGAAATGACCAAGCATCCGAACGCTGGAACAGTGAAGATAAGTTTCTGGTGGTGCTGGAAACCTACGCAATGACGCAAACGGAACTCGCGGAATACTGCCGGAAAAAGGGATTGTACAAAGAACAGATTGATGCTTGGCGCATCAGTTGTCTAGGGGCCAACACTGGTGAAATCAACCAGACCAAACGGCTTTCTCAGGAACTGAAGGAAGAAAAACGGCGGACAGCTGAAGTGGAAAAAGATCTGCGAAAAAAAGAGAAGGCGCTGGCTGAAGCTGCGGCGTTATTGCTTCTGCGAAAAAAGGCCCGAGCGATTTGGGGGGATCCAGAGGACGAATGATCCGCCCGCCAGATCGCCGACGTGCGGTTGAACTCATCCAAGAAGCGAACCGCAACGGGGCCCGCTTGGCCCGTGCCTGTCAGGAATTGAATATCAATGTCCGCACGTATGAACGGTGGGTCTCCGGTGGCGAAGTGAAAGAAGATCAACGCCCCGACGCCGAGCGACCTGTGCCTCAAAATAAACTGAGTGAAGAAGAGCGACAAGAAGTGCTGCAAATCGTTAAGAAAGAAGAATTTGTGGACTTGCCTCCTTCCCAGATTGTGCCGAAGCTCGCCGATCGGTCCATCTACATCGCCTCTGAATCGACGATGTACCGTATCTTGCGCCAAGAACAGATGCAACAGCACCGCGGTCAAAGCAAACGCCCGAAAGCGAAGTTGCCGGAGAGCTATTTGGCGACGGATCCGAACCAGGTCTGGACGTGGGATATCACGTGGCTGAAAGGTCCGGTGAAAGGGCTTTACTATCGACTCTATTTGATCATTGACCTGTTTAGTCGAAAGATTGTCGGCTGGGAAGTCTGGGAAATGGAAGATGCCAATCATGCGGCCGATCTGATCAGAAAAACCGTCGTCAGCGAAAAAATACACGGAGCGCCACTGGTACTGCATTCCGATAACGGCAGCCCGATGAAAGCCGCGACGTTCCAGGCGTTGCTTGAGAAACTGGGGATTCAAAGTTCATACTCCAGACCGCGCGTCAGTAACGACAATCCGTATTCGGAAGCCATTTTTCGGACACTTAAATACCGGCCAGAATTTCCGGCTGACGGATTCGCCTCTCTTGAAGAGGCACGGGAATGGACCACTCGGTTCGTCCACTGGCATACGCATGAGCATCAGCACAGCAGCATTAACTTTGTGACGCCAGAACAGCGTCACACGGGTGTTCACGTGGAAGTACTGAAAAATCGGCATGAAGTTTACATACAAGCGAAACAAAATCGGCCGGAACGGTGGGCAAGAACGACAAGAAATTGGCAACCGTATGAATCTGTCGCATTGAATCCGATGAAAGAGAAGGCGCGGACGGATCAGTTGCTTCAACGGCAGAAGGAATAAATAGCAGTTTTCGAAAACAGAGAGATGCGACAACTATATTGACAAACACCGTTGTTAGAATGAGCAATTTACATAGATAACCGAAAAAATGGACGTCTTTATCCACATCTTAAGAATAACTGATATTTTTTACAGAAGGAAGGCAATGGGAAAGTGATTATGCAAAAAAGTGCTATTGAGAGTTGCCTCCGCTCTTTTGAGCAGGACTCTCGCGATATGGTACCATTTGAACTAGATCTTTTATAAGCAGGTGATGTCGTGGGAATTATTTTGTTTATCGTCATTATTTTAGGAGCTTCGGTATTGCAGACGAGCACGGGATTTGGGTTCTCGATAGTGGCGACACCTTTTCTTTTGCTGCTGTTTAGCGTAACGGATGCCATTCAAATCAATTTGATCTTTTCACTCGTCATTTCAGGAGCGTTAATTTTTAAAATTCGTTCGGATATTGATATGGACGTTTTGAAAAGACTGGTGGTGGGAAGCCTCGTTGGTATGCCAGTCGGAATCGCTATTTTTATGGCGGTTGATTTAGAAAAACTGAAGTTAGCAATCAGTTTGATCATATTATTGCTGCCGGTGCTGTTGATTTTCTCTTTCCGGATTAACCAAACAAACAAACGAGACAGGTTTTTCGGTGGGGTGTCTGGAAGTTTGACGACAAGCATCGGTATGCCGGGACCGCCGCTTTTGCTCTATTTTTCGGGGACAAATATACAAAAAGAGAAGTTGCGTGGAACAACTCTCGCTTTTTATCTGTTTATCTATTCGATCAGTCTCGTGCTGCAACTTTATTTTTCTGGCACAAACAAAACTGTTTGGGTTTCAAGTGCTTTGGCAATGCCGTTTGTTTTGGCTGGGTTGTATTTAGGACAGCTCTTGTTCAAGCGGATTGACCAACTTTCGTTTCGCTTTGTAACCTATGGAATTTTGCTGTTTACGGGGTTGTTTTTGCTGTTCGATAATTTAAGTTGAAAATAAAGAGAGCAAACGAAAAGCCACTTAGAAAATCAGTTGATTTCCTAAGTGGCTTTCTTTTATCTGCATAAGAATTACTTACTTTTGCTCAAAATTCGCTTTAAAGTTTTGATTGCCAGACGGTTTGATCGTTCGCTTGATAGCAGGACGTGTTAGTGAAAACACCGCACAGCCAAGAGCGATAAGAACGATAACAGCGCCAACCCACGGCATACTTGAGACCGAGCCGGTTTGAGTCAAAGCGATTCCGCCGATTGCTGAACCAAGTGCAATGCCTACTTGAAGTGCAGAGTTATTAAAACTTTGCTGAACGTCAGACGTTGCAGGGTCCGTTTCAATCAAATAGCTTTGTTGAGCAGGTGCAAGAGTCCAACTGAGCGCTGCCCAAATAATCATCACCGGTAAGAAGACGATCAGTGAAAACGTTGTGAACGGAAGGATAAACAATATGACCGCAAACGCAGAGATCACTAAGATAATACTCTTTTTCGAGCCAATCCAATCGGACAACGCGCCGCCAATTGCGCCTCCGCTAACTGCCGCAATACCAAACAGCAAATAACAAATACTGATCCACGTCGAGCTTAGCTGCAAATTCGTTTCTAGATACGGTGTGAAATAAGCATACACGGTATAATGTCCTGCCAGCATAAACAAGGTTGCAAGATGTGCAGTACCAATTTTTGCACTGGCGACTGCTTTTAACTGCTGTTTAATTGGAACCGCAGTGCCACCAGGAATTGGCTGGATATAAAGTGCAATCAGCACCATGGAACCGATCGACAACAAAGCAATGCCGAGGAAAATAAAACGCCATCCAAAAGCGTCTGAAATGAGAATCCCGAGTGGCACACCAAGAACCAGTGAAGAACTGATCCCCATGAAAATAAAGCCAATTGCTTTTGCGCGGTAAGGCGGCTCTACAAGTTTCGCAACGATGGTAAGAGACAAGACCACAATAAGTGCTGTACTCGCTGCAGTGATTACACGTGCAATCATCATCCACGTAAAGTCAGGACTAACATAAGTCATAAGGTTGCCGAGAAAAAAGACAAACATGGAAATTAAATAAACTTTTTTCCGTTCAAATTTACTGGTGGCGACAAGTAAGACGGGACCGGCAATGGCAATAATCATGGCGAAAACCGTGATTAGCTGTCCTGCCGTTGCTAAAGATACATCGAATTCTTCAGCAATTGTCGGCAAAATTCCTCCGACAATTAGTTCTACAAGTCCTACAGCGATTGTGGATAAGGCTAAAATATACACTTTTAAATTCATTTTTCGTACGCTTCCTTTCTTGAATGCACTAATTAAATACGGCAAAGATCTTTATAAGAAAACATAAAAAAATCCTGATTACAAAAAACGAACAAGTCGTTTTCTGTAATCAGGATTTTTCGGCTCCTGGTAGAGACCCCTAAGCCATATCCTTAAGGTTATACAGATGCATATAATAAGTACTTTAAAATATTACTACAGTCTAGAAATTTCTGCAAGTATTTACATAATAGTTCGAAAGATATAACTGAAGAAATCTCTTCAGACGGTCGCTTTGGCCAACAAGATGTGGGTCGCATAAACCCTTCAAAATAAGACTAAATTGTTATCAAAACCTACAATGAAAATAATTATTGCACTTATCAAATTTGTATTCTCCAAATGGATGTCGTGTGCTATTATATGTAAGATATTCCAATTTGAGAGGAAGTAAACGATGAACAAGACGAACATTCAATCAAACAGAGAAACCACGTATTTTGTAATCAGCTTAGTTTTCAGCATTGTTATTTACGCACTTGCAGCAGTATCGATTATCGGTATTGCCATTGCCCTAACCATTTTTGTCATTTTACTTTTCACAAATTTGATCATGCTTGGTTCGATTCGTGGAAATGGTGTCCGGATTCATGAGCGGCAGTTTCCAGATGTATATGAGCGTGTCCAGATTTTAGCGAAACAAATGGAACTGAAAAAAGTACCAGATGTTTTTGTTGTTCAATCTGAAGGGGCACTCAACGCTTTCGCAACTCGTTTCTTCGGACGCGACATGGTCGTTTTGTATTCCGAGGTGTTTGAACTGGCACGCGAGCAGGGACAAGAAGAGCTAGATTTTATCATTGCTCACGAACTGGCTCATATCAAACGCCGCCACGTTTGGAAAAACTTATTGATTTTGCCAGCTGGGTTTATTCCGTTCCTCGGCGAAGCCTATAGTCGGTCTTGCGAATATACATGCGATCGTCACGCTGCCTTTACGATTCAGAATGCGTCAGCTGCGAAACGCGCATTAACGCTTCTTGGAATTGGCAAGAAGACGTATTTAGAAGTAAATGAAGATGCATACCGTGAACAAATTGCTACAGAATCAAACGCTGTTGTTTGGTTAAGTGAAGTGCTATCGACACATCCACGATTGCCAAAACGTATACAGGCTATTGAGCAATTCGATAATAGTGATGCAAAAACTTATAATCCTGATCATGGCAAAATCGCGTTAGGTGCCATGTTAATGGTAGGTGTGCTCGGTGCTGCTTACTTCCTGACGGTTGCTCTTTTTGCAGGAAGCGCATTTGCGTTTGCACAATTCTTACCGGATTTTGATGATGCTCTATACGAAGAGGATTATGCAGTAGAAGGTCAAACACCTTTAATGTCTGCTGTTTCAAGGGGTGACCTTGCGGCAGTTGAAGACTCTATCGCAAACGGAGAAGATTTAAATGCAAAAGATTCAGATGGAGCGGATGCAGTGATGTACGCTGCTTATTCTGGAGATATGACTATTATGTCGTATTTATTAGATGCCGGAGCGGATGCCAATACGAACGATGATTACTCGACAGCACTTGGAGCAGCCGTTATGTACGGAGAATATGACAGTGCATTGCTGCTAGTGGAAAACGGAGCAGATCCTGCATTGCCTGGACCTGACGGCTTGAGTGCGGCGGATCATATGGGAGCTGAAAGTGAAGCGGAGTTTTTGGAGATGTTGGACGAGGGTATATGATTCTGTTTAAATTACAGGAAATAGTAGATTGAAAGTTAACTTTCGGTCTACTATTTTTTTGTTTGTAGAAAGGAGACTTATCAATCACAGAAGGATGGAAGTTGAAAGAAGGAACTGCTATTTACACTGCTATTTCAGAAGACGAACTTATGGGCAGTGAGCATGAAGGTTCTGTCTTCTCAAACAGTAAAAACAACTTCCTACAAATATGTCTCGCTGAGAGCTATCCTAGAGAATTTATACAAAACTACCAGTGAATTAGAAGTGAGTTTTGGTCAATTAGCAGAGTCTTTTGCTAAATTGTATTCGAATGTGGTTCTACGGAATGGCTATTCTCAAGGGCAACAAGCCCAAATCGAAAAAGATTTAAGAAAAATACAATTAAATTTCAATATTCCAGCTGGCGCATCTTTTGAGTCACTATAAAAAACTCACAGACTTGGGTTAATTCATCTGATTGAAAATAACATCCTCAAAAAATATGTAGTGGGGGCCTTGTATGCAGATACTAGCGGACTACTTTATGGATTTTCGAAAAAGATCGAAAAGTAACATTGACTCTAAGCAGTTATGAATTTTTATTAAAATTCCAAACGACAACTTTCAAGTCGGTCAATTATGAATTGGCAAAATTTCTACAAAATAAAAACGTTAGTTTGTCTCGAAGCATTTTGCTTGATGAAACTGAGAAAATTACACAATGCGAATCATTAAAACAATTTCAACAACTAATTGAAACTCATTGCTAAATTGAATGTCATCTTCTACGAAACAAGAAAAGGATTGACGTATTTTACCTTTTCGTATCAGTGATTTCAGTTGAAGGAGAAAATCAACTGAGTGAAAGAAGTAGACATCATTTCCTTACAGTATGCATAGAAGACTTAGGTTTTTACCAGAAGCTTATTAGCCATCAAAAAATAGCCAGAACAGAAAATTTCATTTCTGTTTTGGCTATAAATTTTTTTACAATTATTCTTTACGGAATACCCAAGCACGTTGAACCACAAAGCCGAATACAAAGAGAATGGTATCCACACCTAGTTTCAAAATGATTTCTCCGCGTCCGAGCCATTCTGCGTAAAGCAAATGGACTGAACCGGCAGAACTCAGCATGATAAACGCAGCCAATAAATAATAGCGCACGAGCGACTTGCTGGATCCTTGCTTAAAGACTTTATTGCGGTTGATGTAATAATTAAATAATGAAGACAAGATGCGGGCCGCAATGGTTGCCAAAATAATGAATAAACCAGGAGCCGGGTCTTTAAGCAGTTGGATAAACATCCAATATAATCCGATGTCCAGTGCAAAAGATGCTCCTCCTGACAATCCATAGAAAATGAAAACTTTATAAATATGATAAGAATCCCTCAAGGGATGAAAGTGTGAGGATTCATTGTCATCTAAATAGATGGTTTCAATCGTCACTTCTACTATATCGATCTTATTTTTTCCTAAATACGCCAAAACATTCATTTCATATTCAAATCGCTCACCGATTACCGAGAGTAGTTGAGGGAGGTAGTTGACCGGAATGCCTCTTAATCCGGTCTGTGTGTCAGAGAGGACAACGCCGGTTGAAAGTCTAAACAGCAACCGCGTAAAGCGATTGCCAAATCGACTTCTGAATGGAATATCTTTTTTAGTGAAATCCCTGGCACCAAGTACCACTTGATCGGGTGTCTTGAGCAATTGTTGCGATAACTGCACCATGTCATTTGCCAAATGCTGGCCATCCGCATCGGCTGTGATGACAGCTTCAAAAGGAAGATTATTCGTAAGTATATAGTGGAAAGCCGTTTTTAAAGCACGCCCTTTTCCTTGGTTAATGGCATGATGTAATATCGTTATTTCTTTATGTGATTCCAGTGTGTTAAATATAGGTGAATACTCTTTTCCGCTGCCATCATCGACAACGATAATATGTTCAAAACCTGCTTCGATTATTTTTTGGACAGTATTCAAGCACTTTTGATCTGGTTTATATGCTGGAATAATAATAGCGAACTGTTTCACGTATGGCCCCCTTTCTGCTTTTGTTAGCTCGTATAATTATTTCATTTCGAAAGTCATCAGACGATTTACTGAAAGCTTTGTCGTTAGGGTCTTCTATATAAGAATACCCTAGCGACAGTAACTTCACACAGCATATGATGGGAACTTCCAAAACATTTATTGAGATTTTCTTTCTATACGAATATTATCAGGGAAAAGGGAAGGGAGTATGCTGGAAATGAAAGATTTGTAGCATCCTTATAAAAGGGAGTAGGATTCATGGCAATTGCTAAATACGTTACGTTCTAGCAGTACAAAGAACAGATTCAATCTATACTTGTGTCGTTTACAAAAGAAGAATTAATGATGAGTTTTTATTAGAAAGAGATGAAAAGAAACACCTGGAGATCTACTATGCGTCTTTTGAATATGTAAATGAAGAAGCTAAAGTGGTGATTGTTGGCATTACACCTGGATTTCATCAAATGAAAAAATCGTTTTCGACGGTGATAGATGCAGCTGAGAGACGACACAATGATGAAGAGATTCTTCGGCAAGCAAAGAATAACTCTAGTTTTGAAGGGCCCATGTGTAAGAATTTAGTGAAAATGCTGAATGATCAGGAGTTGAATGAGCATTTAGATTTATCTTCTAGCTCAGGGCTATTTAAGAAAGCCATCCACTTCGTCCATACGACGTCAGAACTTGCTTATTCCGTGTTTTGTAATGGGAAGAATTGTAGCGAATCTACTCCGAGTTTGTTGAAAAATGAGATGTTGAAGAACTACATTACAGGAAATTTTGCGGCAGAACTAATAAATTTAAGTGAATCTTTGATTATTCCTTTAGGTGTAACTGTCTCGAACGCCTTAAATTATCTAGTAAAGAAAGAAATCGTTTCAAGTGAGCAAATTCTCTCAGGTTTCCCACATCCTTCGGGTGGCAACGGTCATCGCCACAAGCAATTTGCAGACAACAAAAGAGCGATGAAAGACATGCTGAAAGTTCATTTTGCGAAAATGGAAGTATCTGATTAATGCACTAAATGGATGGGTTTGCAAAAAAAACTAAATCACCAAGGGAGATGAAAGCATGCCACTAGAAATCGTACGAAACGACATTACGAAGATGAAAACCGGTGCCATCGTCAATGCTGCAAACTCTAGCTTAAAAATGGGTGGCGGTGTGTGCGGCGCCATATTTAATGCTGCAGGGGCTCAGACGTTACAAGAAGCATGCGACCAGATTGGTCATTGTTCTGTGGGCGGAGCGGTGTGTACAGAAGCTTTTTCGCTAAATGCCAAATACATCATCCATACGGTTGGACCTGTCTGGCAAGGAGGTGGTAATGACGAAGAAGTATTGCTTCGAAACTGTTACTGCAACTCGCTCAAACTTGCTTACGGGCTTGGTTGTGACTCAATTTCTTTTCCGCTCATTTCTACTGGGATTTTTGGCTATCCAAAAGAGCCTGCTTTGCAAATTGCGATTTTCGCAATTGAAAGGTTTCTGATGACACATGAAATGCATGTGTACCTTGTGGTGTTCGACAAGCAGTCTTTTGGAATCAGTGAAAAGCTATACCGATCGATTGCGGCTTTTATTGATGAAAATGAAGTAAGTGCGCTGGAGAAGAGAGATACACGGTATCGCAAAAAAAGCGATTCAGAATCCGCTTTGTATAGTGTAGAAGCAGAAGTTAAAGTGGAATCCCAAACGAAGAAGAGTTTGAAGGATATTTTTGAAAATATGAATGAATCCTTTTCACAACGACTGCTCCGTTTTATTGACGAAAAAGAGATGACAGATACAGAAACCTATAAAAAGGCGAATATCGATCGAAAGCTATTTTCTAAGATTCGTAATTCTCCTGGCTATACACCGATGAAAAAGACGATTATCGCTTTTGCAGTGGCTCTTGAACTGGACCTAACTGAAACAGAGGATTTGCTTGAAAAAGCCGGATACAGGCTATCGCGCAGCCATAAATTCGATTTGATCATTCTTTATTTTATTGAGCAGAAGAATTACAATATCCATGAAATCAACGAGGCTTTGTTCGCGTTTGATCAAATGCTTCTCGGTGCTTGAAATGTCGCTTTAAAAGCGACCATTTCGCCCGTCGAAAGTCGTATCTTTAAGTTGTAAAGAAAACTTGAGGAGGAATATACGATGAAAAAAGAAGCGACGGAATTGGTTTTTATTCTCGACAAAAGTGGGTCAATGGCGGGGCTAGAGAAGGATACAATCGATGGCTTTAACGCCTTGATTGAAAAACAGCGCAAGCTTCCTGGGGAGGTCCGTGTTACGACAGTGCTGTTCAATCAAGGGTATGAACTGCTGCATGACCGAATTTCGCTAAAAGGCGTTTCTGCGCTGACCGAAGCGGATTATGAGGTAGGCGGAATGACGGCGTTGCTCGATGCAATCGGTTCGACGATTCAAAAAATAAGCAACGTCCAAAAAAGCACGATGCCAGAACAGCGAGCAGATAAAGTAATGGTTGTTATTACGACCGACGGGTTGGAAAATTCCAGCTGTGAATACACGTATAAAAAAATTCATGAACTGATTGCGATGAAGAAAAACGAAGCTCATTGGGAATTCATCTTTCTTGGTGCGAATATTGACGCAGTCGCGACAGCGCGTCAATTCGGAGTAAAAGAGGAGTTCGCGGTTAACTACCATGCAGATGCTAAAGGGACTCAGTTAAACTATGATGTATTGAGTGAGGCCGTCACTTCTTTCCGAACAGGAAAAAAGATCGATCGTAGTTGGAAAAAAGATATTGAAAAAGACTTTAATGCTCGCGCGAAGAAATAAAGTTCCTTCGTTTCCTTATAGGAGGAAACGAAGGTTTTTAGTTGCTGAGTTGATATCTGAAGGCAACGTCCGCTTAGACCGACCAAACCTTGTAATAGTTGATGAATTTGTGAGACTGGGAAAGTCAAAATGGTTTATAGGTATCGAAACCTTAAAAGGGTACTTTTTACTCTCTGCTCCTTAATTCTTCCTGAAGATAATCTGCAAAATCAAGCCAAGTAGTTTCATCTGTCATCATGCCTGAATTTCTATACTCGTATATTTCACGAATATATTTTCTCAAATCAAAATCTTTTATACGGTTGATATTTTCTTTGATTGTGTCAATGACAAGTACAGGTATATCTGAACGGCTGCCTAATGCATATTTAAAAGCAAAGAATACAATATCATTAGTTACTGCTAGTTTCTGCTCCATTCTTCTTCCTCCTTAAGTTTACCTTCAATTTCTTAAATGATTCGAATTCCTTCTGCTGTTGATCAACTTTCTATACGGAACACACCATCATCATTTCCTAAAGCTCATTTTCTTCTTCTACTCCATGTATTACGGCGGCTTGTATTTTCATTCTAACCTCCTCATTAAAATTCAATCCTTTAAACCTACTACCATCTATATATGGCTTATTGAGAAAATCGAGAAATGAATAAAGAAAGGTTAAGTAACTGTTATGATTATGAATTTGTAGAATTAACCTGTACAGTAAAGGATAGCAGAATGCATGAAATGATTGCTTGAAGTTTTAGAAGTGAGATTTAGAAGGCTAGAAAAGAAGGCGCTGTAAGGAAGATTTTAACGTTTGTAAAAGATATTGAACATCCAATCCTCTATAAAGAACGCTCTTTATAGAGGTGGTTATTTGTTTGGTCCATGCTGCTCTAGTTTTTGATCGCACCTAATCGGTAGAAAAGAAGAAGCAATTGCTTGTTAATTGGAGGAATAGTATGAATAAAGAATTTCACTCATTTGGCTGGTATGCGTCTAAAGTATCGCCGCATATGCCCAAAAAAGCATTTAAACCGGTACCAGGACGTTTGCTTGGTGGTCTCGCCTATTTACTTATTACTATTACAGGAATGTTGGCTATTGGCGTATATGATTTACCCTTTCTTGCAAACACCGCCATTTCATTTGTAATTGGAACAAGTTTTGCCGCAATGGGATTTTTAGGACATGAAATCTTACACGGAACGGTAGTGAAAAAAGCCGGATTGCGTGATTTACTAGGAGCTGTTTTCTTTTTCCCTCTTCTTACTGGACCCAGACTTTGGCGCAAATGGCATAACATGACCCATCATGTTCATACTCAACATGAAGAGAAAGATCCGGATACGTGGATGTCTAAAGATGAATTAGACAAAAAACCTGCGCTGAAACTTATCTATCGATTGCCATTTTCAGTCCGTGCATTTCTGGAGTTTTTCTCTTTGTGCTTTTTATTCACGTTGCACTCCACTAGAATGTTTTTCACTTATGTTAAAGAGTTTCAGCCTAAAAAACGGGGGGCTGTTTGGATCCAGTTTTTAGTGCCTTGGGTTGTTTGGATAGGTTTGGTTTTCTTTGTCGGAATAACAAACTGGGTATTTATCTTTTTAATTCCACATTTGATTGCGAATGCAATGGTCATGGGGTATATTTCTACTAATCATCGGTTGAATCCATACGTTCCTGTAAATGATCCACTAGCAAACACTTTATCAGTGACGGTTCCTAAATGGATTGACGTTTTACATTTTAATTTTTCGTATCATACAGAGCATCATATATTTCCAAGTATAAGCTCTAAGTATTATCCTTTAGTGAAAAAGCATATAAAGGATAATTGGCCAAGTCTTTATCACGAGATGCCCATGTCGAGTGCTTTGAAAGCGTTATGGAAGACTCCTAGAGTTTATTATAATGGGAAAGAATTGATTGATCCTCAGGCTGGGTTAGTCTATGGGTCACTCGGGAATGGTCTTGATCCCGAAGCAATAGAGCCGCGATCGTTAAATGAAAGCGATGCTAAAAATGGAATAAAACAAGCATAAAGTTCTAAAGGACGTATCTTTTATCAAGATACGTCCTTTTTTTGCATTGCCATCTATAAATTATACATTTTTCACAACGGCCATTTCTTTGCCAAACCGGTCTCCATTATCAATAAACCCTAAACTAGCATAAAGGTGATGTGCCCCAAGGTTTTTGGGGTGATAGCCTACAGCGATTTTCTTGGCATTTAACGATTTAACCATCTCATCCATCATTAAACTGCTTGCTGCTTTTCAAATTCCTTTGCCTTGAAACTGTTTATCGACCATTATGCGATAAATCCAATAAGAGTCCAGTTCTTCTGGAGCGGAATTGTACATCAAAAATCCAACGACATTTTCTCCAGTATAGATAGCTAACGGTTTCAACGTCAGCTCGAACTTTGATTGTGCTATAGATACTGCATTAGGTTCCACATATTGTTTTTGTTCTTCTGCAACTTCTAGTTCACAGCAGGCATACCAATTTTCAGTGTTTACTTCTACAATTTTAATAGTTAATGTACTCATAATTTTCCCCTTTCAAATTGCGGGGAACCTCTTAACCACTAGTCAAATAAGCACGAACCCCGTGTAATCTGTGTTCACAAAGATAGCTTTATTTTTCATAATGAACGCCTCCTGTACCGATATTGTCTTTCAACTAAGTGTAAGTATCAGATGATTCAATTGTACCATAGTAATTTGCTTCTTTTGAACCAGCACTTGATTAGTAAAATTTTTTGTGACATGAATATTTATAATTTCTATAAAGGCTGGACGTATCGAATAATACCTGCAAGCATACATGAACTATCCTGAAAAAAGCCAAGTAAAAAATGAGCTTTGTTCTAGAAGTTCGTTTTGATAACGGATAAGATGTAATTAAACTAACAGCACAAAGAAAAAGGTTCTGATTTAACTGCCAGAATTTTTTTGAACATTGATTATCAAAAAAAGACCCGCTACCTGTCAAACTTGGCAAGCAACGGATCTCGTATTGAAAAGTAAAAATCATTTTTGCTGCGCTTGATACACTTCTTCAAAAGGCTGGACAACGACAAAGCCATTGCCGGAAAATTTCATTTGTACCGACTCTCCGCTGCCTCTGCCAAACAAGCTTTTCAATTGAATATCTGTAACGAAATCAGGTTCTAAACTACCTGACCACGCAACCGTTGCGTTCGGGTCTGTGAAAATGGGTGTATCAGGTGTAACGAGCAATGTCAGCGGTTCATAATGTGAAGTGAAGGCAACAAGACCATGTCCTTCTAAGCGCACATTAAACAAACCACCCGCCATCATACCAGCGACGCGGCGCATGAGCTTGATGTCCCACTCCAGTCCGTCTTGAAAAGCGAGCAAGTCATTGCCATTAATAAAGATACTCTCACCTTCCAAATCCAAAATGGTGATTTTTTTGCCACTGTCAGCTACATAAAGTTTCCCTTGTCCATTTGCTTTCATCAGTTGCGCACCTTCGCCACTAAAAGCTTTTTTGACAAATTTCCCTAGTCCGTGCTCTAGCATTCCTTCACGTTCAAATTTGATATTTCCTTCATAAGAAATCATGGATCCCGCTTTTGCCCAGACCAGACCGTTCAAGTTTACTTCTAATAAACGATCAGTCTCCAGTTCAAAAAATTCACGTGCATTTTCGTCTTGTTTTGTTTTTTGGACAAATTGATGGATAGAGTACTTCGACATCTACTATTCCTCCTTTAGTTGAATAGTAGATTATACGTTTGAATCGTGAAATGGTTCCAGTGAAATGGATTAGCATGTCTTCAATCCCACCAAGAAGGGCGCGAGCATCTCTCGCGATTGTTTAAAGTAGTGAACATCACTTTTCAAATGCTCTTTATTAACCCAAATAGCCAAACTATCAGTGCGGAATTCTGAATTTCACATAAAGATTTACTCTCGTTGTTATTCTTGTAGAAAAAAGGAATTCCCCATCCAGAAGAGAATTAGTATTGAGAACAGCTAGCAACAAAAGGAGGAATAACTAAATGGGTCTTGTCTCAGAAGGGTATATCCCTGTTACAGGGGGGAAGGTGTGGTACCAAGTCAGCGGTGACGGTCCAGGCATCCCGCTGTTGGTTTTACACGGAGGACCAGGAGGGAAAAGCAGCGACAGCGATCCGCTCTGTCAGTTAGGAACAGATCGACCGGTGATTCACTTTGACCAGCTGGGGTGTGGGAAATCAGATCGACCTACGAATACAGAACTATGGACAGTGGAACGTTATGTAGAAGAGTTGAGGCAAGTGATCGATGCGTTGAAACTGGAAGAAGTCCATATTCTAGGTCATTCTTGGGGAACGATGCTAGCCGCTTCCTATTTGTTGGGAAAACCAGACGGCGTCCGTAGTATTATTTTCTCTGGACCCGCTTTAGATGCACAAAGATGGGAACGCGATCAGCGGAATTACTTGAAACAACTCCCACAAGACATCCAAGATACGATTGAACAAAGCGAGCAAGAAGGGACGACAGACTCTGCAGAATACAACAAAGCAATGATGGCTTTTTATAAACGTCATATGTGCCGTGTTGATCCGTGGCCGAAAGAAATGGAAGAAGACATGGAAGAGATGAACCAACAAATTTATAATTTTATGTGGGGAGCTTCGGAATTTACCGTTACCGGCACGTTAAAAAACTTTGATGTGACCGGCCGCCTACATGAAATCACAATTCCTACTCTTTTCACATGTGGACGTTTTGACGAAGCCACGCCTGAAGCAACTGAATATTATGTAGGGTTCGTTCCAAATGCAGAATTCCATGTCTTTGAAAACAGCTCCCACATGCCGGGAATCGAAGAACCAAAAGCTTATGTAGCGATGGTTCGTGAATGGCTAAATCGGCAAGAATTTCGGCCGGGTGCATAAAGAAATGAACGTAAATCGCCCCCGTGTCAGAAGCAGTTCTGGTACTGGAGAGACAATTTGTATTTTAGATATGGCAGTAGTTGGTGAATCAGCATTTCTAAGGCCAATCTGCGAAATAGCGCGAACGTAGCAACCAATTAAAAAAACTCTTTGCCGATATTTCGGCAAAGAGTTTTTTTAATTGGTCGTATCCAGTTTGACTTCTTTACTACGCTCGCGATACCAATGACGAAAAGTACTTGCAAGTGAATCTGGTATATCCTCGAGATAAGACGTGTGGATTGGCCGAGCGCGCGTGACCGTCTGGAGAGAAGAAAGGCCAAATGCACGTTGAATTCGGTTTTGCTTGATTTCGACTTCGATAATTTTTTCTCGTTTTGTCACAAATAAAGTAGAAGTAAATCCGCCGTTTTTCAACTGAATCAATTCATCATGCAAGCAATAGCGCGTGTGCAGAAAATCCAAAATGCGAGATGCGAGGATCAATAGCAACAGCACACTAGACGCAATCCACCATGTGTTGTCAATTCCCAGAAATTTCGGTTGGAAGTAAAACAACAATGCGGTCGCGATCAGCCACAACCAGCTTGGCTTGAGCATACGGACCCAAAGCGCGCGGCGGGGCAGTCGCTGCATGTCTTCTTGGATGCGGTAGCCCGGCAACAACTCAGAAACGATTGCGTATGCTTTTTTCTTAGGAAGAAAAGGGTAAAGAGAACTGATGTTCAACTCTTCTGAACCTAAAGAAAGACTGCCGGCACTGATTAGTTTGACTTCTGCTAGCCCGAGAATGCGCTTTGTAAAAGATTGTGTAATTTCAATAGCTTGAACGCGTTCTTTGGCGATTGAAAAAGATGCGTGTGACAATACGCCTTTTTTTATATAGACGCGCTGGCTATCAGAAGAAATTTCGTATTTCCCATATTTGATAAACGAATGGAGAATACCGAATAAGAAAGACGCTAGGATAATCAGGATAGCTACTATAGCAATCATCCAAGGTGAAGCTAGCAAACTTGCGCCAATTCCGTCTAGTCGCTCTTCAAGACTGACAAATTCGGAAACATTATAGTAAAGAGAAGCGAGAAGCGGAACAAGCAGCAAAAAGCTGAACGATGTCATGGAAGCTTTTAACAAATCGCGGCGTGTGGGTTGAAAATGGATAATGTGCTCTTCCAGTTGTTTCTGTGTGGCCTGTTCGTGTTCAGTGGCCGGTGTCGCACCGGTGTCGTCCTCGCTTGTTAGTTGTTCTGTCACAAGAGATTCTTTGTGTTCTTGGACAGCTGACTCCAGCCGAAGCACTTCTTTTTTCGTAGTGACTTCGAATTTCACGGAGGAATCCTCACCAGCAATTCCAGTTTCGAAACTGATCGATGTCAGCCCCAACAAACGATGGGAAAATGAGGTATGGCGATTGATGTTCTGAACTTTTGAAAATGGAATCGACTGATCGGTTTTATTGAAAATGCCTCGTCGCAAATAGAACCGCTGGTCGTCAAGTGCATAAGTGGTCGTTAGCCAATTTAAAACAGAGGATACAAGGGACCAAAGAAAAAACAGCAAAAATGCATAACGGCCGTAAACAAAAAGAGTAGAACTGTTGTTGGCTTGAAAAACAAATAACACTAAGATTATGAAAATCGAATTCCGAAGTAATTTACCTATTTTAAAAAGAACGGTTGCCGGATGATGGCGACGAATGGCAATCATTGTTCCACTTCCTTGATTTTAGCGAATTGGGCAATGCGCTCACGCAGGTCGGCTGCCGTTTCTTTTGGCAATGCCGGAATTGCATGGCTTGAACCCATCGTTTCTACTGACAAAGAAGCAAGGTTAAATTTGCGCATCAAAGGTCCCTGCGTCAAGGAAACAGCCTGAATTTTCGTCATCGGCACCAATTGCTCTGTCCGGTTCCAAATACCAAACTGAAGATACAAAAACTCTTCGTCCAAATCGTAGCGCCAGTTTTTAAAAGTGAGTGGCGGACTGAGAACCGACCAAGCCAAGCCAACTACAAAAAAGATAGCCAAGGCAATCAGGACCCAAAAAATCCAGTTGTACCATTCAAAGTGCCAGTCCAGGTAAAACAGCACGGCCAGGACTATAAAGGCAATAAGGTTGGAAATAAGTTCATCCATGCGCCAGTATTTGACTGCATTGGGTGAGAGAGAATGCCGAGGAGCGGCATATTGTTCATTCATCTGTATAGCACCACCATTTTCGCAAGATAGTATTCTATACGTTCGGATTGATATAAGGTTTCATGATGGCAGACATTGCATTGAATAAAATTAGAAAGGTATAACCTATTGAAAAAAATCCAGTTATTTGTTATTTTAGCGTTATTTTGCGTTAGTTTTAAGCGTTATTGTGCATGTAAATTAGTAAACTTCAAAAAGATTACTTATATTTTTTTTGCAGTTGGATAAAGCTATCGATAACAGAGGATTATCGTTACTATTGTCAATTTTGCGTATGATACTTCGCTCTTTTTCACTTACTTGTCTGTATTTACACAATGAAACACGTCTTAACCTTAACCTTAAAACAAAGGGAAAAGCACAAACAAAAAAGAGTCGCTTTTGCCACCCTTTCTTCGTAAACAATCGTACTGATTTCAGTGGAACTACCTTTTTTATTCCATTTCAGTTGATTGATGAGAAGGACTTAAATACACATCCTTTATCCCTTTCTGAGTAAAAAAACGAACGGTATTTTCAGTAATCCATTTTTCTTTACCCAAACCTAAAACACCTTCTGGGTCGATAAACGAACCATCATAAACTATCACTTCAATTGATTGGTCATCAAGGTGCTTGCCAACAAAACCGTTTTTTGTCTTGTAAAAATTATAAAAATAAGTTGTTTCTCCTAGTGTTGCATGTCGGTATTCGATTACTAGTGATTGTTGGTTATCGGAAGTAACGGTTTCAATATAATTCCGATCCATCCACAAAACTATAAAACCATGGAACAATAGTATAGGTATACCAGTGAAAAGGATGACAGCTGTCCATACTTTAGAAAGTTTTGATTTAAAGATGATTACACTAATGATAAGAATGTTTAAAACCAAAGGGATTACATACCCTGTTGGTTTTAAAAAAAGTAGAACATAACCTGTATAATTCATGACGACAAGAATGATGTCCATGATTCCCAAAAATACGAGTAGCCATTTTTCCTTTGTCATAAGATTCCCCATTCCTACTGCTTTTAGCAATTTTTTTATAATCAGTTTTTAAACAATTGGACTTGTTTGTCGAAGGTTAACCTTTCTTAATCACGTAATCAGTTTTTGTTTTTTAGTTCTAAAAGTATAGGAGTTATACTTAATAAAATTGATAGTATTGTTAAAATCCATAACGCTGCTGCCATCGTAGGAACTACATCTAATAAAGCAGACCAATCTTCCGCATTTACCCAATTGGCCACCATACTGTAATCTGCAACAACCGTTAATGCTGTAAAAGATAATCCCATGGCCATTGCCAATTTATAATCTTTGCCTGCTGCATACATAAAAAGATTTATACAAGTTGCTGTTATTGCGATAAGTCCTAATATGAACCACATAGTCATACCTCCATTACACTGGAAATTATTATTAAGTAAGACAGAATGAGACAGCAATTAGTTTCATAATCACAACAATATAGCCGGTTTGTTTGAAATAACCTTTCGTAATCGTACAATTATTTGAACCAGCCTACTAATAAGCCACATAATGGGTTTAGACTTAAAAGTGGACACGACCAAACGGTTTTCGACATACTGAAACCACCAAGAAAAAGGACGTGTCAAACATGGGTAAACACAAAACGACCGAATACAAGGAATATATCGCCAAGCTCCATATCAAAGAAGGACGGAAAGCCACGGACCTGGCTTATGAAGTCGGCGTGAGTGCCACAACGGTGCGGCAATGGGCAAGAGAGTATCGGGAAAAGCAAGAGCGTTTAGCGAATCCAACGGGTGAGCCGCTGGTCACCTTCTCAGAGATGGAGAAGAAGCTGCGGGATACAGAAAACCGGCTGAAAGAGCGTGACGATGAAGTAGAAATCTTAAAAAAGGCCATGCATGTCTTCATGAAAAGCCGCACGTAATCTTTTCGTTCATCCAGGAGCATCGGAACGAATACGACGTGTTGATGATGTGTAATTTACTTGGCGTATCCAGAGGCGGCTACTATAAATGGCGGACTCAGCTGGTCGTAGCTACTCGGACTGAACGGCAGATTCTGCGGGAAGAACTTCTCCAAAAAATTGCTCAATCGTATCATGAGAGCTATGGCACCTATGGTAGCCCGCGCATTCTTGAAGATCTCAAGGCGCAGGGATATTCCATATGCGAACGAACCGTGGGTCGTTACATGAAAGAGCTAGGACTCTGTGCATTGCCAGTAAAACAATTCGTGACAACGACGGATTCCAACCATCACCAATTCGTTTACCCAAATCTTCTCGAGCGCCGTTTTAATGTCGACAAGCCCAATACGGTCTGGGTATCCGATATCACGTATATCTGGACGCTAGAGGGATGGTTGTATCTGGCGAGTGTAATGGATCTATTCTCGCGCAAGATTATCGGGTGGAGTCTGGATGTCACGATGAAGACCGAACTGCCACTTGGGGCGCTGCAAGAGGCGCTGCTCTTGCGAAATCCCACTGGTGAGCCAATCCATCACTCTGACCGCGGCTCTCAATACTGTTCCGATGAGTACATTAAGTGCTTGAAAAAAGCCGAATTCCAAATCAGCATGAGCCGCAAGGGAGATCCGTACGATAACGCCTGCATCGAATCGTTTCACGCCACCATTAAGAAAGAGCTGATTTACCGCCACCGGTTCCGAACACGGGAAGACGCTCGAAAGGCAATCGGCCATTACATCGATGACTTCTATAATTTGCGTAGACGGCACTCCACACTCGGTTATTTGTCACCCGAAAACTATGAAAAAAAATACGCATCCCTGATATCAGAACGATTGGTTTCGTGACAGTTTGACAGCCATGAGAAGCGGTTCGCTTTTGAACCGCTTCTCATGGCTGTCCGATCAAGCGGAGCGCGATAGGGTTTTTGAAGAAAAAGAACAGTTTTTCTGTGTCCACTTTCTTGACAGAAGACCACTACTGACGATTTTGTAATTCCCAAAATGTTTTTGGTCATTTTTGTTCTTTATTTGGTCTTGAAAATCAATAAATCGATAGAAGAATAGCATTCGGTGTTCTTAAAAATCTTTCTTTATGTCATTTTAGCTTTAATCTGGTTCTTTGCATTTTCCCCTTAAAGATTTAAGACATCTACAGATCACTCAAAATGTAAGAGGTATTTTCTGAAGTCCAATGGCATATTAGGAAAAGATAAAGAAGATGCTCTTGGTACAGCATCTTCTTTAATTTGATCAATGCTTCTGTAACTTCTTTTCGAAGTTGTAGCTTAAAAATTTCAACTGTAGTTTCTTGTCCTCAAAGACATTTAAATAAATAGCAATCTGTTGCTTCCTGTTTCTTCCTAATGGTTATCTACTCAATTTCGCTTTTTGGGAAGAGGCATTTTAGAGTGATCTGTTCTTCCTGTTCGCCTTTTTTTAAGCATGTTAAGAAGAGATAACAATATTACTTGGCCATCCGCTGTTAGGGGAAGGAAGTTAAAAATATTAGCCAAGCACATTATTTTGATCAACACGAGTATTCCGCTATCAGCTTCAATTAAAAGACCTACAGTAAAAAGGCCTAAAGGAGCAGAAGCTGAAATAATCAAATTTTGTATATCGGATTGATTGTTTTTGTAAGTAATAACTGGCGTAAAAAAATGTTCGAATTTGAGAGTAGGGACTCTACGAAACAATAGAGCGAACATCCAATGAATTGCTTCATGAAGAATAACAATACTGATGACAATAAAGACGTAACTAAAAAGAATGACAACTGTTTCAGTTGTCATAGCTTGTTAGACGCTTTTTTGAGTTGATGAGTAAGGCAAGCGAAACAAAAACAATCAAGAAGACAAGATACATGATTAAAGCTTGCCATGTGAGTGAGAAGTAAGTATTTAACTCTTCCTTAGTCATCACAGTTGTAATGCGTAATCCTGCAAGAGTCGTAACCACACTTGTTTCCGTTATTTTAAACAGTTCATAAATGTAATCGATTAAGAAAATAATCGCCCAGACTACTGTGCCGATTCCAATGTACTTTGTGATTTTCATTTTGCCACCTCATATTCTTTCTTTAAGATTACGTAGAGAACACCCAGAAGTATAAGAAGAGAAGGGTATAAAGCTCCTTTAACGCCGATGAGTGCAGATAATATTATGATAATAACGAATGTTAATACGGATGCGATGGTCTCATTGATATTACTTTGCGACTTGGGAAATAAAAAGCCTGCAATTGTTGCGACAAAGAAGATATTGATGCCATACATATAAGGGTCAAGATTTTGCGTCTCTATGATTCCTACATATAGAGCAGGGGACATCAAGAGGATGGAGACCCCAAGTAAGGAAGCAAGTTCTGTCAATGGACTGATTTTGTAGATGGTGAATAGCTTGCGAATGGAAATCGTAGCATCTGCATAGGTAATCGTTACGATTCCAAGAACTGGTAATGAAAATAGCCACAATTGGAATGTACTGTCCAGCCCGTTCTGAACGAATGAACCAATCGAGATAACAATCAACAATGCCCAAAAGTAGAGGAAATTTTTACTCCGCACAATGGCAGGCATTGTGGTCGCTAGTCCAATATTTATTGCCGGCAATCCAAGTTTGAAGTAATCTGATTGGACGTATATATTGTCTTTAGCAAAAAATTTAGCATTTAATAGATAAACAATTGTTCCAATCATTAGACTAGTGAAGAGAACGATAAATGTCATTTGAAGAATAGATTCTTCTTGTACACTAGTCCAAGCATCTATCTTAAAACGGGTAATTAACAAATGAACCGTAACGAATACAATAATCAAAAAATCAAGCGAAAAAGTGAACAAAAGTCTTTTCGTACCCGCAGTATCTTTTAAGACGAAAGCGTATATCAATTCTAATATAAAAAAACTAGCAATGAACAGCGTATGAAGCGTTATAAGTACAAGGCCTGCGGTAAAGATATTCATCGATATGAGTTTGAGGGCTGGTGCAACAATGATAATTAACAATTCAAAGAAGGCTAAAGCAACACTTAACTTGAATATCATTTGGCTGACACTGACTTCTTTTTCAGAGAATGGAAGCGTTTTGGCGAAAAATAAGGAATTCTTATTTAAGCTCACTGTTGAATTAACTAATATAAACAAAAAGGCACTTAAGATTAAGACAATATTGAAATAGCTACTCAATGTCATTTTTGCTGCAATCATGAGATTCGTGCTATGTACGTCTTGAATATTCTTGCTTAAAGTGGCGAGTTGGATCATGTTTAAGTAAAAATAACCCAGATAAAGAAGGGTTAGAATTAGAATTAATCCATAACGATTAACTTTGCTCTTAAAGAATGGGCGGTTAAACATCCCGTGAAACGTATCATTATAAAAAAATTTAAGAATGCATAAAATGTTTTTGAATTTCAATGAGTTTGTCATGTAAGACGCCCTCCTGCTTAATGAATTTAGTTAGTTCATCTGGAGATCCTGTAAAGGAAGTGAGTGTGCCTTTGCGCATGAGGCGAACATCCTCGGGAAAACGATCAATGGTGTTACGTTCATGCGAGACGATGATGATTTTTTTCTTGTTGCTAATCGCATCGAAAATTTCTTGAACGAGAATCACGGTATCAAAATCTAGTCCACCTAAGATTTCATCTGCAATTATATAATCAGTATTGGCAGCAATTGCAACTGCAATTTGGATTTTCTTTTTCATTCCAAAAGAATAGGACTCAATCGTTTTGTTTTGACTTTGGGTCATATCTAAAAGATTTAATAATTTGGGTAATTGATTATAATTGCTTGTATCGTATCGGCTTAAAACAAAATGAGCATATTCTTTCCCGGTCATGTAACCTGGTAAATAAAAATCAGATGGGAGATAAAAAATTTTTGATTTATATTCACGACTACCTGGATTTAATTCATCCAGCACAATCTGACCCGAGTCTGGTTGAAGCAGGTTCGTAATCATATTCAACAAAGTGGTTTTACCACTCCCATTAGTTCCAACAATGACAGTGATTCCTGTTTGAGAGAAGTTTGTACTTAGATTATCGATAATAACTTGTTGTTTAAATTTTTTCGATAAGTTTTTAATCTCTAACATGATAATCCTCTCCTAATTAAAAAGGGGCCCTAAGAACCCCCTTCCCCTATATAAGTTAAGTGGCTTTACAGCCAATTCCCATTTGCCAAATCTTTGGCCAGTTAAGCTTAACATTTCCATTAAAACTATAACCACGACTTGTACAATAAAAAGCATACGCAAATAGACCAACAAGGACAAGAAGAGCAAAGACCATCCAGAACCATTTGTTTTCAATCACACCTGAAAATTTTTCTTCAAGAGAAAACTGATAAGATAGAACCATTGTAGAGACTGCAGACATTGTAAAGACCTCCTTCCTGGTAAAAGTGAAGAAGAAATAATTCCTAAAGACTATGGCCATAGTAAATAAAGGGGAAAATTTACTTCTTTCACATCACCTTACAGTAGTTTGGGCCCGCTATAAATAGGGGTTTAATACCATTTTTTCTATTGTTAAAATATATTATTAATTATAAATTTCTCAATTGGGCCTTTTTACTTTTTATTCTATTAATACCTTTAAAAAAGTATCTTTTAGCTTAAGAAAGCATAAAATAAAGCTGTTTTTAACTCAATAAAGCTAAATTTAAGTGGTGGGGATATGCGAATTCTAATTAGCTGACTTATAAAAGCAATGAATTTTAAAGTTCATCAACTCTGGGAACGGGAAGGCATGGTAAGTAATAAAAACTCTAAGCAGAATTATCACCGGGGATGTACCTAAGACCAGATGAAACAGATTGTTTTAATTACGCAGCTTATCCATGAATAGCGAGTGAATGAGATTAAACGAAAGAATTTTGAAGAAGTCGAACTAAGTGGCTAGAAACGATTTGGAGGAGAATTGAAACTGCTGGATACGGAGCTGATAGTTGCTTGGCAATTTCTTAACCAGCTTGTTGAATTGCTCATATAGAAGAATCCAAAAATCAATGACCTGTAGCGACTCATGAAACAGCAGCCGAAACCTCAATTGCCGAACCCTCTAGACTATGCTGACGTCCTTAGGGACATGAAAAACGAATTGAAAAAGAGTCAGGAACGGGAAGAACAGCTTGTGGCCATCGTCCAGCAGCTGCAGAGCGATCTGGACGAATTGAAAAATGCCCCGGCAAAATACAAGTGGAAATTTGGGGGCAAAGACTAGGATTTGAATGTAACTTAAGTGCAGTTAAGTTACATTCAAAAGAATTATCTTATAAAAGACAATACATACTTGAAGAAACTAGGAGGGAATTCAGATGAACAACAAAAAACTGGCAGAATTTACTTTGCTAGATATTATTGAAAGGCAAATCCACTTCACTAAAACAAATACTATATTCGATAGAAAAGACTTTGAAACTTATGTAAACGTCAAGCCAAAAGTTGACCAGGTCGCTCATATAAAAGTTGACCACCCTCTACTTAGATCGACCTGGACTCCAAGGTCTCTCGTAAACGATAACTCTCCCCGTTCATATCGAGGATATGCGCTTTGTGCGTGAGTCGATCCAACAAGACGGCGGTCATCTGATCATCGTGGAAGACTTCGTTCCATTTGTTGAATTCCCGGTTGCTGGTGATGATCATGCTGCCTTTTTCGTAACGGCTGGAGAAAAATTGAAACATCAATTCGGCGGCTCTTTTATGGTACGGAATATACCCCAATTCATCGACCAAAACCAAATCGGCTGCTAACCATTTCTTTTCAAGTTGGAGAAGCTTTTTTTCGTCTTGTGCTTCCATGATTTCGTTGGCTAGCCCGGCTGCGGTATAATACCTGACCTTATAGCCTTTTTCAATCGCGATCTGCGCCAATCCAATCATGATGTGGGTTTTGCCGGTCCCCGAATTCCCGATCATGAGGACGTTGCGTTTATCGTAAATATAATTGCCTTCGGCAATTTCCAATACTTTTCTTTTGGGTACATGGGGCGCACGCTCAAAATAGAAATCGGCTAAGGTCTTTTCGACGGGGAACCTGGCTTGCTTGCGCGCCAGTTCCTTCCGTTTGATTTCCCTTTCCGCTACCTCCAGTTGAAGAAGGTGGTACAGAAAGGATTCATAGGTCATCTGTTGTTCGTTGGCTTCCCGGAGATAGACATCCAGTTGCGCTCGGATGGCCGGGAGGCGCAACCGTTTTAAGTAATCTTCCAGCTGGAAATGATGCTCATTCAATGATAGATACCGCCCTTCAATAATTCATTGTAGTCTCCGAGTGCAGGAGGTTTTACGCGAATGCTTTCCGTGACTTCGTACATCATCGGCAAGGGGTTCGCAAGTGCCGGATGCAAGGTTTGATAGAGAAATTGTTTGACCGCATCGCACGTGAATAACTGTTTCTCCACACTTTGGCGGACGGCGTTCTCGACTGCCGAAGCTGGATAATCCCGATGCAGCTTCAACACACGAATCAGTTCTTTTCCATGACCATACCGCAGGTTGGTTTCCCGGTAAAACGACTGATAAGAGGCGGGCAGTGTGTTCTTTTTCAACGGGCGTGCGAAAGGGATGGCACGTGGCTTTCTCTCCAGTTCATCCAGGTAATGGTCAATGTCCAACAATTCTCCGCGCTGTGTGTAGAGACGCTCGTGTTCCGCAATCGTTTCTCCGTCGATTTTGATGATGATTTTATCGACGTACGCATACAGAAAAGCATCCTTCCTGCCGGAATAACGGGTCGGGACGGAATACCGGTTGGTCTCGAAATTCACCAATGCCAGCGTGTTAATGTTTACCCCAACACGGCGCGCACAGTCAAATCGACTGAGAATCGGCAGGAGAAGTGCTTTTTCCTCCGTGAACCGTTGGTGCACTAAATCAGCTGAATTCGGTACTTTATGTAGGTCGTAACGATCGCAACACATTTTTAGGTGATCATTCAGCTCTTCCAAACTGGTTACTTTGGGGACAGGCACTAGAAATTGCGCTCTCGCTGTTTGTACCAGCTTCTCCACCTGCCCCTTTTCATTTCCTTTTGCCGGTGCACAAAATTGGGCATCGAACAAAAAGGCCGAACGAAATGCGATGAACGCTTCTTGCTCTTCCCGCTTCGTCCCTTCCAACACTTTTTTGACCGCCGTCTTCATATTGTCATACACAATCGTCTTCGGCACACCACCGAAATAATTGAACGCATCAAGGTGCCCCTGGAATAACGCTTCCTGACGCTGGTGGGGAAATACTTTCACAAAGATTTTCCGGCTATACAAAAGCCGTATGCAAAAGAGCATGCATTTGATCTCGCTGCCATTCAATTCGATGATGACTTCTCCCCAATCGAATTGGGCGAATTCACCGGCTTGAAATTCCAACGGAATGGAAGAGGGTGGCGCCAGTAAATCCCACTCCTGCTTGACCTGCCGAACAAAATGGCGGACCGTCGATTCACCACCGGTGAATTGGTATTCGTTCACAAGGCGGCGATAGATTTGTGCAGCCGAGTGGCGCTGCTTCAAAGGGGCTGTTTGGTCTTCCTGCATCCACTGAAAAATCAACGGTTTGACGGCGTCGATCGCCGGCCTTTTGATGGGTGCGGTTCGGGTATAGCGAGGAATCTCGTTCTGTTCCAATGCTTTCCGAATCGTCTGTCGTGAGTACCCCAAGTCTTTTGATAACTGCCGGATTGATCTTTTTTCCACATAATGAAGTTTTCTGATAAGCTCAATATTAGCCATCTTTATCATTCCTTTTCCTCCCATATCATGCTTGTTCTAGACAAACATAATGATACGGGATATATGATAAAGGTGGTCAACTTTTTGGTGAGCGAAACCCCTTCAAGTGGTCAACTTTTATATTAGCGTTTACAAACTTACAACGAAGGATCATTGTTGGCTTTGAACGAGATGTCGACAGATGTTAAGGAAATGGCTGAAGATGAATTTACAAATAAGTATCTCAATGTTATACGGAAACTGGCTGATCAATTTGAAAAATTTGAAGAAGAGGAATTTAATGATGAAGGAGAAGTCGATAAACTGTCAGGTTATAACAATGCCATTATATCTATCATGATGTGCATTAACCCTCAATTTCAATATCCTTCAGAAGATTAAGTTCATAATTATTTAAATTCAAGCTTCTGAATGTAACATAATGTGAATTAAGTTACATTCACATTTGCTATTAACCGTAGTTTATAAATTAAGGCAGGTGCGATATGGCGTCTTATTATTATTTGGCTTCAGAGCAGAACATGACAGATGGAACAGGCTCTCTTGATTTTGTAGAGATGGATCCAATGAATGTTCCAGGCTTCGATTATCCAATCCAAAGAGAAATTTTTAATGGTATAGAAAAGGCCTGGCAGATGCGAGAATTACACCAATATATTTCAAATCAGATGACACGTCATGCAAATTGCGTAATTCAGATAGCCCACTTACTCAATTCGAATCTGGTCGAGCTTAAAGTGCAGGAAAAAAACCTGTTACTGTTTTCCGAGTTGACGGATCCTAGACAACTTTTGCTAAATGAAGGCCAATTATTGACCATCAAAAAAGAATAGAAGGGTTTTGAATGTAACTTATTAGCAAGTAAGTTACATTCAGATTCCCAATTTATAAAGCTTACAAAAGGAATAATTTAAATGCTTATTGAGTAAAAGATAACGTCAAAAAGAAAGTTAGGATGATATCCTAACTTTCTTTTTCATTTTAGTTAAATTGTAATTATTTGATAAATAAAACATATTTTTCAACTAAATTTTAAAAATACATAATTTTCTAAAAAATAGTATATATATTCCATAATTGTATTGTTACAATTTCATTACATCGAGAGACACTTCATTGAAAAAAAGGAGAATGGAGATGTTAAAATGAGTAAGGTTAAAAGTTTTTTTGTTAAAGGGTTTTTAGTAGCCATCATTTTGGTAATGATGGGAGGACAAGCTTATGCCGGCGGAACAAAACAAGTACGTGTTGTTCCTTTAGGGACGTCGGGTGCTGGCGGAACAAGTTATATTGGTCAAGATATTGCAAGTGGGCCTTACTTTGCATCTTGCGGAAGTGTAAAATACAATCTTCAGCATAACGTCAATTATGGAGCTTACAAATCAACTAGTTTTAAATTTAATTCTACAGGATACACTGTTCGCAGTTTATCTGGCTCCCTCAAAGGTGGAGTAGGATTTATTGGTAACTATGAAACTACCGCTTACAATAAGTACAATTACAACTATAACGGCGTTCGTTTATACAAAGGTAGTACAGCAAAATATACTTGGAACTATACGATGCCATTAGGTTCTAAAAATAGAAATGCTCACTACGACGTTACAACAACATCCGGATTTTCTAATCCACCAATACTTTGCAATAATGAACTTAACATTGTAATGGATGTAGGAGGACGTTCTTCATTGGCACTAAAACAAAATGAAGTTCCTGCTAGTTTTAAAGAAAATAGCGAAAAAATATCCGATGCTTTAGGAGACGGATATAAAGTAGATGAAAAAGCTTTTACAAGTAATGCTATGTTAAGTAACTTCCATGATGAAAATGAAAATATTGCTTTAACACAACAAACCGATAATGCGATAGAAGTGGTCGGTGTTGAAGATTACGAATTAATTACATCTAATGAAATGGTATATGAAGTCGGAGAATTTTATAATGCTGCAGATGTAAAGGTAAATGTAGTAAGGTTCGAGAAAAATAATGTATTTATGTCACTAGTATCAGAACAAGACGTCGAATCTATTTTAGAATTTGCTGAGAGTTTATAAGGTTTAAATTAACAAATATTTCTGTTAAATAAAAAACACTGCTAAACGCAGTGTTTTTTATTTAACTTGGAGAGGATATCAAAGTAGATCGAAAATTCGTATATAATATAAATTATTAGAGGAGGTGACTTGTTAATGAAAAAAATGTTTATCTCTTTACTAGGTGGATTAATACTGGGTATCATTTCATCTTTTATATTTATGGACTACCAAAAAATAAGTTATGAAGTAATAGGATTAGGTGGTGTTGATGAGAGGACTATAAAAGATATCGATTTTGAGTTTGCATTCAATGCTTCTTTATTAGTTATCGGATTCACTATTTTAATATTTGTAATTTGGACCTATATAGACAAGAAAAAAGATGAAAAATTTTATAAAAATTATAACAAGTAAAGATACTTTAGAATATTAAGTTGCTTTTGTCTTTAAATAGTCCTGTCTAAAAGAAGGTATCAATTCCTCTGAATCTTTATATTGCGATCCACAGGAAAAAGCTAATAATTACTTTGCCTACTTTAAACTTTTAAAAATAGGCAAAGTAATTACATATCCAACAAAAAATATAGTTTCTCACTTGCTGGCTCATTAAAAATAAATGAGTCTTTTTTTACTGTTTTGAATGTAACTTAATGGTAATTAAGTTACATTCAAAACCCCGGTTCCAATGACTTAACGAGAAAACTGAGCGAAACTGAACTTTTCAGAAAAAATGATGCATTTAAATCGTTGATTCTACTAGTCTCGCTTTTCTTTGCATTTATACGTCTGCTATCTATTACTTTAGCACAAACGTAAAAATACTCGGTTTACAGGTGGATTCGTTCTGGATGGGTCGAGTGATTTGAGAAAGAAGAGTACTGAAACCTTATGAATAAGAGATAGATCATTCCATAGCCCTTATACAATATAAAGAAAAGACTGACAGGTTTTAGCGAACCTGCCAGTCTTTTTCTACTAAATTAATTGAATCAATGACAGTTGGGTTAGACAGAGACGATTTGCTGTTCTTCTGCTACGTGCGGTCGATTACTTAAGATTTCTAGTAATCGTCGGGCTGCACCGCTAGGTTGGTTGGTGCCATGTTCCCAAGATTCGATCGTTTTGACAGAGACCCCGATAAGAGCAGCAAATGACTTTTGAGTTAAATTCATCTGCAAACGCAGACTTTTGATGTCTTGTGCAGAAAAAGTTGCCAATTCCTTAATCGCTACGGTTTTTGTTCTTGCCTTTGATTGGTTGCCTTCAGCATATTCAATGGCTTGGCCTAAACTGGATTTCAGGTCATCAAAAAATTGATTTTCATTCATTTTCCATCCATCCTTTCGAAAGTATACGAGCTTTTCAGCTGATCTACCAATTGCTTTAGTATCTTTTTTTGATTTGGTTTTAACGTTGCTTCTTGGTTCTTTGCATAAATTAGAAGCAGAATCGTATGGGAAGACGTTTGGATATCCAAGTAGATGATTCGATAAGAACCACTTTTTCCTTGGTTCTCACTTTCGGGAGAAAAACGCATTTTCCGTAAACCACCTGTACCGGTGATGACAGCTCCTTGACCTGGATCCATCAACAATTGAAGTTCCAGTTCACGCTGTTCAGCAGCCAGTCCGTTTTGTTTCCATTGTTGATCAAAATTCTTTACGTATACAAATGTTCTTTTCATAACGACCTCATTGTCTAGTGACATATTCTAGATTTATTATACCCTATTGAATAGGGTTTTTCAAATTAATGGCCAACGGATAGTTAGATACCATTTATAGAGAAGAATAATAAAATCACTACTGTGGTCCACATTATTAAGAGGCGTGATAGGTTCTAATCGATCTAGGATTCAATTCTCTATTCGAAATATCTATCTCTGATCCTGCTTTTCCATTCTTTGGGGAAGGTGGCTTCTGCATTTACGTCTGTATTTTCTTCAATAACGGGACACATCCGCTCCGCTATACGATGCAATTTATAAAGACAATAGAGGATTGTCATTACTGATGTCATTTTCTACTACAACAACGAGCGCATCAAACAAAAATTGGCCGGTATGAGCCCAGTGAAATACCGAACTCATGCCAACCAATTAGCTGCATAAACTAAAACTCTAGCTTTAAGGGCCCACTCCTATCCAACCATTCTTTCTAAACGTTCGTTTAGTTAACCATGAGTCCCCATCCCTCTGTGTATGCATCATGGGGTTTACTTAATTCGTCAAGTCGTTTTTGTATGTCAATTATCTCTTTGTAATTTAAAAGCATCGTTATAAAACAATAACAAGTCCATTCTTCAGTTTCCTCATCTTGTTCTAATTCACAATTAAATCCTTCACTTCTTAAAGTTTCTAAAACAGCTTTACCGTTCTTTTTATCTGGAACTGCAACCACAAAATCAACATTTTGTGGTTCTTTAAAATCAACGCCTTGTTTATATAACATTTTTAATACTTGTCCATCTTCATCGTTAGGAAATACTGTCATGTTGTCGTCTCCTTCAAATCTTGAGTAGCGAATTAGTTCTTGTTGATATTTTATCACTTTTTCGCTATTACATGTAATAGCGAAAAATATAACTGAACTGTTCATTTCTATTTGGAATTCAAATAGACTAGCCGTCGTGTTAAGACAACAGAGGATTGTCTTTACTATTCCTCTATTATTTTGCAGAGTAAATATTATGTCTACACTTTCTACTATGAAGCCTTACTGTTGAAAGTATGATCAAAAAAAACCTCCTTACTGGAGGTCTCTTAAGATTATTTAGTCTTCTAGGTTTTTTAAGAAATCTGCAAGCCGGTTAGAAGCATCTTTAAATGCTTTATCTTCGTCTCTATCTCCTATACCAAGAATCATGACGATTTCTAACTCGTCCTCTGTTCTACCTGTAATTCGATAAATAACTCGAATGCCACTGCCTTTAAACTTCAATTCCTTACAACCATGCAATTTCATATTTCGCTTGTTTTCAAGTTCTTTTCCAAGTGTATCAGCCCGTGTTCGTAGCTTTGCTAATCCCTTATTCACATGTCCTTTTACGCTGCCATCTAGCTTATCATATTCCCTTTGAGCCTTCTTATCGAACCGAATCTTAAACCGATCTTGGCTCATTTATTCGAATAACTCGTCATCTGCAATTTCATCGGGATCACTAGACATGATTTGAGCATAACTAACTTCCCCTACAGCTTCGCGTAGTGAGATAGAGTCTTCGGGATGGGCATCAGCGTAATCAGCACGACGGGCGATTTCGTCCATATAAAATAATTCGCGGTAAGTTTCAAGCTCTTGATACATTTTGAGGTAGTGTGCGTAATCTAACACAACACTGTCGAGCTTGTTGTTGGCCAAAATATATTGGGGTGAATTTTTTGCAGCAGCTCGTACTTTGCCGAACGTTTTAGAAGCAACTCCAGCTGCTGTGATTTGTTCATCGCTGAACTTAGGTCTTTCTGGAATATGAATACTCATCGTGATCAACTCCTATTGTTTCATTTAAATAAAGTATACTATAGAAAATTATTCGAGTACAGAAAAAAGTCTGTAGTATCATACGTATTTTCGTACGTACTATATTTTGTCATTCTTTTTTACAGCTCTTATTTTTAATTTTTTTAGGGATAGTCATAACTAGTATCAATTAGTTATGGAAACAGAGGATTGTCTATACTTAATTAATGTGTTGGATATGAAACCAACTTATAATTGAATGAGTTTTTTGGGGGAGTGAAGTTTATAACAGCTTGAGGTTTTTAATATTTCATTTCAAATATCGTAAATAAAGTAAAATCAAAAAACAGCCTTCAGATACTTAAAGGCTGTCTAACTAGTATTATGTGAAATTGAGATATAGAGGGAAAGAGTAGACATAAGAAATAAGGTCTTGCATTTTTTCTAGTAATTAGAGAGATAATATTCAAGTAGGTTCTCATAGGTGATTCCAAACTCATTCATATCTCGTCTTAGCCTATCAAATTCTTCAGCGGTTAATTCATGAACCTCATAACCTTGCGCTCGCAATTCTTCTGCTGAAGACAACTCTTCTGGGATCTTCATTCCTGTTTCACCCGAGTATAATACCCCATCAACGAACATGGCCTGGTCAGGAGAGGGCTCAGTTATTTCTGTAGCGTTCTCTGTCTCAAAGCTATTAGACGTTTCTTCAGCCAGCGCTTTCATTATATTAAATGAGGCTAAATCAAATTTATCAGCATCAGTATTCGCTGCTGATGCATCATAAAGATCTGGATTATTTTCATAATCAGCCATTAACTCATCGATGGTAACACTAACTTGAGGAGGATCAGTTGCCTCATATCCAGAAATGCCCATATTGATTACACCATACACTGGATTAAACGTATCACCTTGTCGTTCAATCATATAGACAGGATGCCCAATCCCAGCGCCGGAATGAACTTGTATGAAGGTGAAATTCTCTTCCAGTCCATATAAGATAAACCACATACCTTCACTGATACCTTGCGGTTCTCCGCGCTCATCATAATATGGCGTTAGTAAAGCTACTTGAGTATCCATTGGCAATGATTCGAATTTTTCACTATTTGACTCTTTGTTCTGAAGAGAGGATTCAGATATAACTTCTACTTCATCATTTGTTGAATCTTCCTCAATTACCTCAGTTTCTTCAGCTTTATTTACTTTTTCCAATTCTTTTTGAACTTCTTCTCGATAGATAGTTTCGAGCTCTTCTTTTGTTAGTTCATTGCTTTCTTGGTTACATCCCATTAAAAATAATATACTAAAAAAAATAACCAACTTAAGAATATGTATCACCACCTGCCACCCCTTTCATACACAATATTAACCATTACAATAGTACCGTGATTCAGGTGAATGATTTGAAAGGATTAAAGAAGGTAGAATATTAGCTGTAACGTCTAAATTTTTTTCTAAAGTAGTTAATGGGTCTATGATTCTCGAAGAGTTAAGAAATTAGAGGATTGTCTTAAGACATTCCTCTGTTTTCATTGCTAGTGCTTGGCAATCAGAATTAAATGTAGAGAAGCTTGCATTACCGTACCTCAAAGAAATTCGTATTAACCATAGAGGGAGGATCAGCAGTATTATACAAAAGAACTATTAAATATGGGTAATTTGTAACTTATTATTTTTATTTTTAAAAATTTGGAAGTTATGATAGAAGAAGGAAATAAAAAAGCCACCGACGAAGTCGATGGCGGAGACCTCATAGGGCCAACTTTTACGCTTTAAGCTTATTTTAACGTACCAATGTAATGTTACAGAGTAGTAACACTCTTAGCGTACATTTTCTTTTGAAAAATGTAAAGGGGGAATATTTTGAAATGAAGAACTATACGATCGGATTGGATATTGGAGTTGCAAGCGTTGGATGGGTTTGTATAGATGAAAACTACAAAATTTTAAACTATAACAATCGTCATGCTTTTGGTGTCCATGAATTTGAATCTGCTGAGAGTGCAGCTGGTAGAAGGCTCAAACGAGGAATGAGAAGACGTTATAACCGTAGGAAGAAGAGGTTGCAACTACTTCAGTCACTATTCGATTCCTACATAACCGATTCGGGATTCTTTTCAAAAACAGACTCTCAACATTTTTGGAAAAACAATAATGAATTCGAAAATCGAAGCTTAACGGAGGTTCTTTCTTCTTTGAGAATTAGTTCTCGTAAGTATCCGACTATTTATCATTTGCGAAGCGACTTAATTGAATCCAATAAAAAAATGGATTTGCGTCTGGTTTATTTGGCATTACATAACTTAGTGAAGTATCGTGGTCATTTTCTTCAGGAAGGAAATTGGTCAGAAGCTGCTTCTGCAGAGGGAATGGATGACCAACTTTTAGAGTTGGTGACTCGTTATGCAGAATTAGAGAATTTATCACCCTTAGACTTAAGTGAGTCACAATGGAAAGCTGCAGAAACATTGCTCTTAAATCGCAACCTTACGAAAACAGACCAATCAAAAGAGCTAACTGCCATGTTCGGAAAAGAGTATGAACCGTTTTGCAAACTTGTTGCTGGCCTAGGGGTTTCGCTTCATCAGCTATTTCCGAGTTCGGAACAAGCACTCGCTTATAAAGAAACCAAAACCAAAGTACAGCTCTCCAACGAAAATGTGGAAGAAGTTATGGAATTGTTGCTAGAAGAGGAAAGTGCATTGTTAGAAGCAGTCCAACCTTTTTATCAACAAGTTGTTCTTTACGAATTGTTAAAAGGCGAGACGTATGTAGCAAAGGCAAAAGTCAGCGCATTCAAGCAGTATCAAAAAGATATGGCTTCTCTTAAGAATTTACTGGATAAAACATTCGGTGAAAAAGTCTATCGTTCTTATTTCATCTCCGATAAAAACAGTCAACGTGAATATCAAAAATCGCATAAAGTCGAAGTGCTCTGCAAGCTTGACCAATTTAATAAAGAAGCGAAATTCGCAGAGACGTTCTATAAAGACTTAAAAAAACTGTTAGAAGATAAGTCGAAAACTAGTATTGGAACAACAGAAAAAGATGAGATGCTACGGATTATCAAAGCAATCGACAGCAATCAATTTCTTCAGAAGCAAAAAGGGATTCAAAACGCTGCCATTCCCCATCAAAACAGTTTGTATGAAGCAGAGAAAATTTTACGGAATCAGCAAGCTCATTATCCATTTATCACAACCGAGTGGATAGAAAAAGTAAAACAGATACTTGCATTCCGTATTCCGTATTACATCGGACCGCTAGTCAAAGATACCACTCAGTCGCCATTCAGCTGGGTCGAACGAAAAGGAGATGCACCCATAACTCCTTGGAATTTTGATGAACAAATTGATAAAGCAGCATCTGCTGAAGCATTTATATCCAGAATGCGTAAAACCTGTACGTATTTAAAGGGTCAAGAAGTGCTACCTAAAAGTTCACTGACTTATGAACGCTTTGAAGTGCTTAACGAACTAAACGGCATCCAACTGCGAACAACAGGTGCAGAATCGGATTTCCGTCACCGTTTATCTTACGAGATGAAATGTTGGATCATCGACAACGTATTTAAGCAATATAAAACGGTTAGTACCAAACGCTTATTACAAGAGTTGAAAAAAAGCCCATACGCAGATGAACTTTATGATGAACATACAGGGGAGATTAAAGAGGTATTTGGTACACAAAAAGAAAATGCTTTTGCAACAAGTTTAAGCGGGTACATTTCGATGAAATCGATTCTAGGTGCAGTAGTTGATGATAATCCGGCAATGACCGAAGAACTTATTTACTGGATAGCCGTGTTTGAAGATCGCGAAATTCTTCACTTGAAGATTCAAGAAAAGTACCCTTCGATTACGGATGTTCAGAGACAAAAGCTAGCACTTGTAAAACTTCCAGGATGGGGCCGTTTTTCTAGGTTATTAATCGATGGACTGCCACTTGATGAACAGGGACAAAGTGTCCTCGATCATATGGAACAGTATAGCTCTGTCTTTATGGAGGTATTAAAGAATAAAGGGTTTGGACTGGAAAAGAAAATTCAAAAGATGAATCAACATCAAGTAGATGGAACGAAAAAAATTCGCTACGAAGACATTGAAGAGCTGGCGGGTTCACCCGCATTAAAACGAGGGATATGGCGTTCGGTGAAAATTGTCGAAGAACTAGTCAGCATATTTGGTGAGCCAGCTAACATCGTTCTAGAAGTGGCTCGTGAAGATGGCGAGAAAAAAAGAACGAAGAGTCGAAAAGACCAATGGGAAGAATTGACGAAAACAACGTTGAAAAATGATCCAGATCTGAAAAGCTTTATTGGAGAAATCAAAAGCCAAGGCGATCAACGTTTTAATGAGCAACGTTTCTGGTTGTATGTCACACAGCAAGGAAAATGTTTGTATACAGGAAAAGCATTGGATATTCAGAACTTATCGATGTATGAAGTAGACCACATCCTGCCACAAAACTTTGTGAAAGACGATAGTCTTGATAACTTAGCACTCGTCATGCCGGAAGCGAACCAGCGTAAGAATCAAGTTGGACAAAATAAAATGCCGTTGGAAATCATTGAGGCTAATCAACAATATGCTATGCGTACATTATGGGAGAGACTTCATGAGCTGAAGCTTATTTCCAGCGGAAAGCTAGGACGTTTGAAGAAACCCAGCTTTGATGAAGTTGATAAAGATAAATTTATCGCGCGCCAATTGGTTGAAACACGCCAAATTATTAAACACGTCCGAGACCTTCTCGATGAGCGATTTTCAAAATCAGACATTCACTTAGTGAAAGCAGGGATTGTCTCTAAATTCAGGCGCTTCAGTGAAATACCGAAAATACGTGATTATAACAACAAGCATCATGCAATGGATGCACTATTTGCCGCTGCGCTCATTCAATCGATTCTAGGTAAATATGGAAAAAACTTTTTAGCGTTTGACCTGTCTAAAAAAGATCGTCAAAAGCAGTGGCGTTCAGTCAAAGGAAGCAACAAAGAATTTTTCTTATTTAAAAACTTCGGGAATTTAAGGTTACAGAGTCCTGTAACTGGAGAAGAAGTTTCAGGAGTTGAATACATGAAACATGTCTACTTCGAGCTACCGTGGCAAACAACAAAAATGACACAAACTGGGGACGGAATGTTCTATAAAGAAAGTATTTTTTCACCTAAAGTAAAGCAAGCAAAATACGTCTCACCTAAAACTGAGAAGTTTGTTCACGATGAAGTGAAGAACCATTCTATTTGCCTAGTGGAATTTACATTCATGAAGAAAGAGAAAGAGGTGCAAGAGACTAAGTTTATAGATTTAAAAGTCATTGAGCACCATCAATTCTTAAAAGAACCAGAAAGCCAATTAGCAAAGTTTTTAGCAGAAAAAGAAACAAACAGTCCGATTATCCATGCACGAATTATCCGAACGATTCCAAAATACCAAAAAATTTGGATAGAACATTTCCCGTATTATTTCATCTCGACGAGAGAGCTGCATAACGCACGTCAATTTGAAATATCTTACGAGTTGATGGAAAAGGTAAAACAGTTGAGTGAACGTTCATCGGTCGAAGAATTAAAAATAGTTTTTGGACTTTTAATTGACCAGATGAATGATAACTATCCAATTTACACGAAAAGCTCCATTCAAGATCGAGTGCAAAAATTTGTGGATACGCAGCTCTACGATTTTAAGTCATTTGAAATAGGATTTGAAGAACTGAAGAAAGCTGTTGCTGCAAATGCCCAGCGTTCAGATACGTTTGGAAGTCGGATTTCGAAAAAACCAAAGCCTGAAGAAGTAGCTATTGGTTATGAATCTATCACAGGCTTAAAGTACAGAAAGCCAAGAAGTGTAGTTGGAACAAAGCGATGAGTTGGCGAACGGTTATTTTAGCCAAGGAAGCTAAGCTAACGTTACGTATGGGGCATTTGATTGTTTCAGGAGAAACAGTAAATCGGGTTCCCTTAGAGGAGATAAGTTTTCTTTTAATTGAAAACCCAAACATCCAATTGACCGGTCATCTCATTAATGCGTTATCGCACCACCACATTGTTACGTTAATTTGCGATGCCAACATGAAACCTTCATCTGTAGTGAATTCTGTCTATGGTCATCACCGGCAGAGTCGGATAATTGCCCAACAAGCTACTTGGACGGAAGAGAGAAAAGGAATGTTGTGGCAAGAAATCACTAAACAGAAAATTGAGAACCAACGTCAGTTGTTAATTCATTTAAAAAAAGAAGGCATTGATGAACTGTCCATGTTCCGAGATCAAGTAGAGGTTTTTGATACAACTAATCGCGAGGGGCATGCGGCAAAAGTATATTTTAATCGACTGTACGGGCAAGATTTTACCCGGAGCATAGATGAGCCGAGGAATTGGGCGCTAAATTATGGCTACGTGGTCATACACTCACTGATTGCGCGTCAAATTGTCAGCCGTGGTTACTTGACGGAGTTGGGAATTTTCCACGCAAACGAATTTAATCAAATGAACTTAGCTAGCGATTTTGTCGAGGTTTTTCGACCACTTGTCGACTATATTGTCCATGAACACATTACCGATACTTTTGGAAAAGACGAAAAACGAAAAGTATTGAAGATGTTGGAATATAAAGTTCAAATTCGCAACTCAAAACAATTCTTACAAGCAGCAGTCCAAGTATATTTGGATAGTTGCTTGCAATACTTGAACGATGGCCACAAAGAAAAATTGTTATTTCCGATTTTAGACTTTCCAAAAGCGAGGTGAGGGGCGTGCACCGGATTATGAGATTGATTGTCATGTTTGATTTGCCGGTACAGTCTTCTGCAGATCAGCGAAACTACAGAAAGTTTAAGAAGTTTCTTCATATTAATGGGTATTCCATGGTGCAGTATTCCATCTACTCGAAAATCGTGATGAATCATTCAGCGTTGCAGTTTCAAAAAAAGAAGTTGCAAGTAAATCTTCCAACAAAAGGACACATAACAAGTTTACTGGTGACAGAAAAACAATTTGCCAATATGGAACAGCATAATCGACCAGTCAGACAAGAAGAGCAAATTGATACCGTTGAGAGGACCATTGAGCTATGAAGTGGCATTCGAATTTATTTGAAGTAATTCCATTGGTCGAGGGTGAAGTGAATGTCATCGCGTTTGCGGATTTAGAAAAGCAATTTGCTTATAGACAATTGGTCAAAAGTTGGTCGGCTCATCAACGTATGGACTATCCCTTCTGTCTGTTGACCATCGAGGGAAGGGAAGTGGCAGCTAAAGAGCTCAATATTTTGTCATTACAGGGCGGAGGACTGGAGTTTTTTAAAGACAAGCATCATGCAAAGCAGTTAATCGAGCTAATGAAATTTGAATTGGAAAATTCACCAGAACTGCTAGAAGTCTTCACAGTGCTTCAGGGTGAATTGGAGAAAGCATTCGAACAATGTGTCGTGGAATTTGAAGGGATGGAATTGCAACCATCAACGGAATTAATCAGCTTCGAACAGTTAATAAAAATAGCCCCAATCGAAGTGCGAACAGTATCAGATGAACCGATGGGAGCTTATCAATATCAATCCTTCCTATTGAAAAGCTGGCTTCACTTAGTGCATAATAAAGCTACCAATGTATGCTTTTATGATTTTCCTGAAAATGAATTAAACAAATCAGAACTAAAAGAACTTTTTCAATTTGCGACAAGTCAAGCGTGTACGATGATTTGTTTGACGACAAGTCCTCAAGTCATTAATCAAGTAGGGCTTTCAAATGTTCATTTAATTAAGCGAACAGGCGAACGATATTCGATTGAAACGCTTCATGAAGAGTTGAAATTATTTTTCGAAGATACGCCAGAATCACTTAAATCTTTAGCGAAAAATCTAGCTTACAGCGACCTTCATGAAGAGTACATCATGCTTGATCAAAAGTGGTGGGAGTTCTTAACCAGTAGAATGTGCTAATACTGCGCTCAAAATTTGAGGTTTTAGACCAATGTAATTTTAGAGAGTAGTAAAACCCAGCAACTTGAGCAGATGGCTCAAGTTGCGTTTTAGACCAATGTAATTTTAGAGAGTAGTAAAACACACCTTGCTTCTCGAATAGTACAGCTTATGTTTTAGACCAATGTAATTTTAGAGAGTAGTAAAACAAACTATTCAAGCGTCGGAATGTATCTCGTGGTTTTAGACCAATGTAATTTTAGAGAGTAGTAAAACATGGTGGTTTATATACTGGCGCTCCTGAATGTTTTAGACCAATGTAATTTTAGAGAGTAGTAAAACTATTGAACTTAATGGAACAGCAGAATCTACGTTTTAGACCAATGTAATTTTAGAGAGTAGTAAAACACTTGATAGCTGAAAGCTACACTGCTGATAGTTTTAGACCAATGTAATTTTAGAGAGTAGTAAAACCTTTCGTCAAACCTGTGGACGACTGACCTGGTTTTAGACCAATGTAATTTTAGAGAGTAGTAAAACTTGAAATGATGAAAGCCCAGTTCGAGAACGGTTTTAGACCAATGTAATTTTAGAGAGTAGTAAAACCTCAAACGCCCCCTCCCGATCAATCTTGGGAGTTTTAGACCAATGTAATTTTAGAGAGTAGTAAAACCCACTTGGAAAGATAATAACATTAGTAAGTGTTTTAGACCAATGTAATTTTAGAGAGTAGTAAAACTAAACTAAAGCAAATCGTAGCGATGGCGGGGTTTTAGACCAATGTAATTTTAGAGAGTAGTAAAACTTTTGCCACCACCTTTTAGATTCCTAATAAGTTTTAGACCAATGTAATTTTAGAGAGTAGTAAAACTAAAGCACGTAAGCAAATTGATTCTGTGGAGTTTTAGACCAATGTAATTTTAGAGAGTAGTAAAACTATAGATTGCCTAAACCCAAAATGTAATAAGTTTTAGACCAATGTAATTTTAGAGAGTAGTAAAACCATGGTAGATGATTGGAATACCATGTTGCAGGTTTTAGACCAATGTAATTTTAGAGAGTAGTAAAACACATTGACCGCATCGAGCGCACGGGTTACGGTTTTAGACCAATGTAATTTTAGAGAGTAGTAAAACACACGTTCCTTTTTATTCATTTTCATCGATGTTTTAGACCAATGTAATTTTAGAGAGTAGTAAAACTGCAGCCGATGAAGGAACGTCATACTGGCCGTTTTAGACCAATGTAATTTTAGAGAGTAGTAAAACCAAATCCACAACTATCCCTTTGTGGTCATAGTTTTAGACCAATGTAATTTTAGAGAGTAGTAAAACTGAGAACGTAACAGATCAGCGGCTCGACTGGTTTTAGACCAATGTAATTTTAGAGAGTAGTAAAACTTGTTTGTCATTTTGTTTTCCTCTTTTCGTGTTTTAGACCAATGTAATTTTAGAGAGTAGTAAAACGAAAAAGCGCGTCTCTCATAGATTTCCTACGTTTTAGACCAATATAATTTTAATGAGTTCCCAATAAATGTACAGCATATTTTTTATTTCTCAAAAACGATGGTTGGTAAGTCAACACTAAATCAAACAACTTTTTTAAGGGCTGCGTTTCGATAAGTGACAGGGCTGGTGTAGCCTAAGCTGCCGTGTAAACGAATATGATTGTACCAATGGACGTAATCAAATAGCTCAAGTGATAGCTGATTAAGGGATTCAAAGTGCATGCCGTTGATCAGTTCCGTCTTCAGAATCTTAAACGTAGCTTCTGCCACCGCATTGTCATAAGGGTTTCCTTTTTGACTCAGCGAACGTTCAATTTGATGCGTCTCTAGTAAGGCATCAATACCGGCATTTTTAAATTCAGATCCACGGTCTGTATGGAAAATGTTCACGGCTCCCAGGTCGCTTTTGACCGTCGCGAAGGCACGCTGAACTAAAGCAGCGTCTTTTCGCTCACCCAGACTGTACCCGACAATTTCACGGTTATAGAGATCGAGAAGGAAACAAATATAATTCCACCGGCCGCCAACCTTCACGTACGTTAAGTCACTAACCAATACGGCACTTTTCTCTGTTGGATTGAATTCACGGTTTAATACGTTTCGATACGTTGCTTCGTTAGGAGGCGTAACCATCGGCTTGTACGAAGGCAGTGCGTATTTCGATTGGATGCCAAGTGTCGCCATGAGGCGTCCAATACGACGTCTCGAGACGATCCAATTCTTTCTGATCTTCAGTTCTTCTTTCAGTTTACGCGTCCCATAGACACGGCGATTCTCATGAAAGATTGCCCAGATTTCATCTTTTAATTCTTGTTCTGCTCGCGCTTTTTGGCGTTCTTTTTCTACTGAAACGGACGTTTCATAGTAAAAAGTACTGCGAGCGATTTGCAGGACATTACACATTGCTGATACCGAATAGAGGTGTTGATTCTGTTGAATGATCTCTATTTTCGTCCCATGATCAGCGCTGCTTGCTTTAAAATATCCACTTCCATCTCCAACTGTTTGTTTCGTTTCTTGTAGGCAAGTAATTCTGCCTCCAGCGGGCTTCGATTATCCTTCTCTTCGAATGAACCCGTTCGATTGAATTGGGCAATCCATCGATCGAGTGCGGAAGCCGTTAGGTCATATTCTCGGACAATATCTACCCGGCTTTTTCCACCTGCGTGCAGTGCAACCACCTGTTTTTTAAATTCTGCAGAAAATGTGCGTCTCTTTTGGGTCATAGTAGATTCTCCTCACGTATTGTGGACTATTCTACGCCCCCTTATTTTTTCTGTCCAATTAAGTGTAGACTATCCATTATTGATGACGCAAGAGGTGAAATCTATAGAGGATTTCTGATTGGTGAAACATCAAGAGTTCCGTTTAGCCAAGCACTTCATATCGAGAATGAGGCATTCATGCTACGGGATCCGGAACAAGAGCTTTCTTTCCGAAAGACGTTCAAAGCGAATTTCTTGGAAGCTGTGGAGAGAAAAAGGGAAAGGGAGAAACGGATTCTTGAAGACCAAGCGCAACAAAACGCACTTCTCCAAAGAATCAGAGAAGAAGAGAAAGAAGCGGCAGTTGCCCCAGTAGAGGGAGAGAAGACAGAAGAACTTCAAGAAGCTGTTCCACAAATCGAACCGTCGGTTTCCTTACCGCGAGCAGTTTTAGCATCCACTGCCATGAGTCCACAGGAAAAAGAATTGGATGATCGTTTTCGCCAGTACTTTTATGAGTTAAATAGAGGGAAAGTCCAAAACTTATCCTCACACGTTCCTGAAAAGAAATATAGAGAGTTTCTGGAAAGAATGAGAACGACACGAATAGAAGGCGCTAGTTATATCTTGTCTTCCAATCATGTTTGGAGACCGATTATTTTAACGTGGTTAGAAGAGAACTATTACTTGGAAAACTGGAAGGTTTCTGTGCAAATAATAAGAGACGTTTTAAAAAATGCTCGAGTTGAATTTACAGAAAACCGTGAAGAGATTTTAAAAGTACCCATTAAAGATTTTCTTACGGTCTACCAAAAATCACTTAAAAAAGACTTGAAAGTAAAAAGTAGCTTCAGTATAAAAAGTTGAAAAATTGAAGTATACAGGATGAAGGGAGACTGAAAATTGAAATGTTCTAAATGTGGGAAAGAAAATAATAGCTATATGAAAAAGTGTAAGTACTGCGGAAATAGGTTTGTTCCTTCAGAGCCATCTGATAATGTGCTTGGACATTGTGAATGTGGTTGTCCAGTGCCATTAACCAACGGAAAAGGGTATTGTGTCAATTGCAAGGAGGAAGTATACAGTTTTGAGTTAGGCTCTTACTAAGTAACGAATCCTTTGGCTTAAATGATGGTGTTCTGTATTTCAGGTCATGAAATCATATGAAAAAAATAGAACTAGAGAAGATATGCTTCTATCTCTCTGGTTCTATTTTGAGTTTCTACTATATATAGATGTCTATGAATGAATTAAATCTTTACCTTTAGGATTTTCCTTAAATGTAGGAGTTAAATCTTCGAGACCACCCAAAGCCACGAAAACTTTGTCGTATGTTTCGGATTTGATGTTATCAGCACCACTTTCAATTTTCGACAGCGTCGCCTGTGTAAAGGTATCTCCATGTTCTTTGATCATAGCGACAACCTCTTTTTGGGTCAAGCCTAGTTCAAGGCGTCTCTTGAGTATTTTTTTTCCCATAATAACAGAAATTTTATTCAAGTGTTCATTTACTTTCGGCACTTGTCTTAAGATCCCCATCACATCGTTATAATTCTTATTTGCCATTTAAACCCTCTCCTTTTTTACTCAGGTTTAAAAAATTCAACCATCATTTTTTCACTCGCACTAATTGCATGTTCAAAGTCTCGTGAATAGGTCTCCTGCTTGATAACAGCTTTTGTGAAGTAAATAGATTGGTTTCCTTTATCATCTTCTTCATAGAAAAAGATAGCTCGAAAAGCTCCTACGGGTCTCCAATTCGCTCGTGCTTCCATCAGTGGGGGATGGTGGTTCAGTTCTTTTACCACATCGACTAGTGTGATGGGATTCCCTACCGAGCTGATACCGTATAACGTACGTTTTTCTATAGGAGGAACTCCTATGTCTTTCATGTAATCAAATAGCTGGGCTATACGAGCTGCAAGTTCGGCATAATCTTCATCGTTCATTCCTCTATCAGCAATGGAAGTGATTAAGTCTATGACTTGTTGATTACCATGTTCATCTGCTAAGAATTCAATTTCTACCATAATTATATCACGTGGAATATAAATTTTCTAATAAATTATATTCTGTGTAATATATTCACCTCCTTTTAATTGAAATATAGAGTTACACTATACTAATAGCTCTGATAAAGGAAAAAGAGTTTCTTCTATTATATAGTGTTACCTGTTTCTTCTTCGAGCGCTTTGACCAATTTATAAAAACTGGTCTTTTTAACCCCGGCTTCTTGCATGCCTCCACTGCTCTTAACTCTTTGGCTTTCCATTCCTTCACGCTCCCGTTTCCGGATGAGTTCGCTTTCTCTTCTGTCATCCAGGAAAGAATCTGTAAAACTAAGTCTACAATAAATGTTCCCATGCTGTCTTTGTATTAAGTGGTATCAAGTAACGGCAAATCCAGTACCACAATATCGGCTTCAATATTTTCAGTAAGATTACTTCACTCCTGGAGGAGCTCTTCTTTGTTCCGGCCGAACCGATTGAGTGAATGGTCATGCAATAGAAAGGCAAAGCATAAGTTTAGAAACACAACACAATAGCAATTGTGTTGCATGTCAATTTAAAAATTGAATATTATTTAATAAGGAGTAATAAATAGTCTCGAACAGACACGACCTTAGAAAATTTTATTTAATATGAAAATAGGGAATACGATTTAAGTTCATAAATTATTGAAACTTTATGATTGTGATGCCGTATTAGATAAGACTAGTGAGAGAGATATTAAAGAATATATAAATTCAGTGGAGGAGAATATGGGTGTCTTTTAGCGAACTTACATTAAAACTATTAATACTGTTAATCCCAGGAGTTATAGCAATATTGGTAATCGATTTGTTTACCAATCATTCAAAAAAAGATTTAAAATACTTTCTCCTTCATTCTTATTTGCTGTCTATTATTGCTTACTTTATACATTCTCTTTTTAGTCATAATTCATTTTTTGTTAATATTTTAGATTCTCGCATTAACATTGATCTTTCGGTAGTAATCCATGTTTCTATAATAGGCTTCCTTTTAGGAGTTGTGCTGTCATATTTAATAAATTATAAAATTTTATATAATTTAGCTGCTAAATTTAAGCTATCCAAAAAATTTGGAGATGGAGAAGTATGGGAAAGTATAATATCTAACAATGACGTTTCTTGGGTGACCATTCGAGATAACAAAAGTAGATTGACTTATTTAGGTAAGATTCTCCATTTTTCAGATGTACCAGGTAAGAGAGAGTTAGCATTGACAGAAGTTGATGTTTTCACTGAGGACAGCGATTACTTGTATAGTCAGCAACTAATCTATTTTGATTTTGTAGTAGGAGAAAATTTAGTAATAGAAATTGGTAATTCGTATAATATAAACGAGGAGGTCGAAAATGATGCCTAACAAAAATACTAAAGAAAACCGTCATGGAACCAACATTAATAATTATGGTTCAAAAAAAACCGAAGTCAGTACTGCTAAGCCACCAACACCTCCACCTCAAAAGAAAAAAGACTAGAAATTCGATGAATCGATATAATTTTATTTGAAATATTACCGTTATAAGTGGTGATAATTAATATTTCACTTGTTAGTGAAAGAAGAACTTGTAATTAGAATTCCAAAATCAAGGTTAACTAAACTTTTAAGTGAGTTATATTTATTTTCTTATTATAAAATGAACAACCAAAGAGGAAATGGGAGGAATAGCATGTTTGAATTTAAATCAAATTTAGAAGATACTTTTCAGAATTGGTCCAAACCAGCAAGTGAAAATGAAGAATCGAAATGTGAAAATGCGATTAGGATGATTAGAGATGCCTTAAGTAAATCAGCAGCTCTAAAAAACCGCGGAATTCAATTGATTCCAAAAGGTTCTTATCATAACAATACTAATGTAAGGCTAACTAGTGATGTAGATATCGCTGTGAAATTAAAAGACGTATTTTTTGCAGATTATCCAGATGGGCAAGGCCATAAAGACTTCGGTAATTCAGACGCTGATTATACCTTTGCTCAATACAGGAGTGATATTGAAGCGGCTATAGTAAACCATTTTGGGATTGAAAACGTTGAGCTGGGAAATAAAGCAATACAAATAAATTTTAATTCGTATCGCGTAGATGCAGACGTTGTTCCTTGTTTTGAGCATCGAAGATATTCTCTAGGTGGAAGTTACCTTACTGGTACTGAATTTCAGACAAGGCATTCACAAAATAGAATCATCAATTTTCCTGAACAACATTATATTAATGGAGTAAGGAAAAATACTGAAACTTCTAGGCGGTACAAGAAATTGGTACGTATTTTTAAAAGACTAAGATATAATCTATTAGATGAGGGATATGCAGTAGAAAAAGTATCGTCTTTTTTAGTAGAATCACTTATTTGGAATGTGCCGAATGATAGATTTAACAACGCTACACTAACAGAGGATGTTCAAAAATGTTTTGATTACTTAATCGAAAAAACATCAAGTGTTGAAAAGACAAAAGAGTGGGGGGAAGTATCGGAATTGTTATATTTATTCCGTGCTAATCGAAAATATACTTTTAGTGATACCCATAAGTTTTTAGTCGAAGGTAGAAAATATTTATTTAAATGAAAAAACTCCCATTATGCATGGGAGTTTTTCTTTGACGTTCTTTTAAATTCCATTTTTCCGGTAGTGGCTCTTCCAGTCCAATAATGGCCTTCTAACTTTATTTCACCGTCATGTTTAATTCTTAGTTTTACTGCGCCGTCATGTTTTGGATTTATTTCTCTGTCTTTATCAGCGTCATTCCCGTAAAGGTAGCACAAATACTTTTGTTTACCTTCATCAATCGATATATCACTGACATTACTACTACTGTAAGATTTATTTGTTTCCAAACGTATATGTATACTCTCAAATTCATGAAATATCTCCATTTTCGCAGGGATAGGCTCACCCGGCATACCGGTATCAGGATAAATATAGTTTGAATATAAATGTCCTTCCCATTTTCCGCCAAGGAAAGGTATAGTAGTCAGCCATTTATAAAAAAAATTTGGTGCTAATTTCCATATAAGCTGTTTAAAAATGAGTTTATCAATTAATAAAGTCGCTCCTGCTGCACTCAATGCTGTCGCAACAATGCTAATATCAAATACTTTGCCTTTTAATGCCCATATAATAATAAAGATAGCTAAAGCTAATAAAAGAAGCGTTCGGGAATAAAGCTGTTTGTCGTACATATAATTCCTCCAATATGTTTTCGTTCCGAATTAGAATGTTCTTTTATGGTCAAGAAGTTCCTTTTTACTTTAATGCACCATCAGTAGATTTAATAGGTTAAGCTTCATTAAATTTTCTTGAGAGTACTTATTAGCTAAAAGATGATTGAGTTTCTTCTATTATAATGTGTTAGCTGTTTCTTCTTCGAGTGCTTTGACTAATTTATAAAAGCTAGTCTTTTTAAATCCAGCTTCCTGCATAGCTTGCACCGCTGTTAACTCTTTTGCTTTCCATTTTCTATAAATTTCTTTAAATTCCTCTGAGACAAGAACAGGGGTCCTGCCAAACTGAATGCCATTTTGCAACGCCAAGTCAATTCCTTCACGCTGTCGTTTTCGGATGCGTCCTCGTTCCTCTTCAGCCATCCAGGAAAGAATTTGTAAAACCAAATCTGCAATAAACGTCCCCATGCTATCTTTGTATTGGGTCGTATCCAATAACGGCATATCCATCACAATAATATCAGCTTCTAATATTTTCGTGAGGTCATTCCATTCTTCAAGAATCTCTTCTTTGTTCCGACCAAACCGATCCAGCGAGTGGATGTACAAAATGTCGCTTTTTCGAATAACTCTTTTGAGCAATTGATAGTTCGCTCGCTCAAAATTCTTTCCACTTTGCTTATCCAAATAAATGTCCCGTTCATTGATGCCCATTTTACGCATGGCTTCCAATTGACGGCCTTCATTTTGATCTTTGCTGCTGACACGTATATAACCAAATTTACGATGTTCCATAATTCACCTCTTAAACGATTGTTTCCCTTAATTATACCTGAAAACCGTTCGTAAAAGTATGTGCAATTTCGCGAACGTTCGTAAAGTGTTTTGATACGTTTACGAACGCCTTTTTTGGTCGTTTTCAGCCCTTTTCAAAGCGTTCGTAAAAGTGTACTTTTACGAACGCTTTTATTTTCAAAATTATCTAGCTATTTTTTAGTCTCAAGTACATTTAATGTTAGAATTTGTTTATTGAGGAAGTCTTTTAAATTATAAGGAGGAGTACTTGTGGACATTCAATATTACACTTTAGATTCGATGCTTGATTATGATGTTTTGAATGGAATTATAGATCTGCATAAAACCATTTTTGAAACTGCTGACGGACTAAATGAAAAAATAAATAATGAGGATAAGGTGCTAATTGTTGTCGCTATAAATAATATTAAAGTTATCGGATATAAGATTGGATACCAGCTTAACGATGATACATTTAATAGTTGGTTAGGTGGTGTGGATATTAATTTTAGAAAGTACGGTATCGCTTCTAAATTAATGGAAAAACAACACTAATATTTAATTAAGGCTGGATACAGTGTTGTTCAAACAAAAACAATGAATAAATGGCGAAACATGCTCTTGTTGAACATTAAATGTGGGTTTGATGTTATCCATACTTACACGGATGAAAAAGGATTGCATAAAATTGTGCTTGAGAAAAAACTACTTTACTAAAATAAGCCTTAAAAATATATAGGTTTACATTTCAATACTTATCAGAAGCTACATAGATACACTGGAAGAAAAGAGGTTAATCAAATCACCCTTTCTTTTTTCTGTAAAGTTAAATCAATGGAACAGAGCGTGCTCTTGGACCCTTTTTTAGAAAAACCCCTCGAAAATTAAATATCTTTCAAAATATTTTTTAAATATGAAACCGGAATCCATTTTCCCTCGTCTTAGGGGTACTCAAAAGTAGAGTGGACAAAAAACCAAAAGAAAGGAGGGCGTTTAGTGACTGAACTTGCACAGACCGACTATTCAAGAAGCAATCAGGAACAGTGGCTGTCCGATCTGATGGATGAATACGGAGATCGTTTGACAAAGCTGGCCTATAGTTACCTCCACGACTGGGGGAAATCACATGAGATTATCCAAGACGTCTTTTTGACTTGTTATCAGCAGTACAATACACACGAAGAAATTCAATCCTATAAAGCGTGGATTTACCGGATCACCATCAACCGCTGCAAAGATGTGTTGAAAAGTTCCTGGGCAAGACGGGTCGTGGTCAACAACAGTTTGTTCCAGTTCCTTCAGTCGAAAGAGCCGTCACCCGAAACCGCTTCACTGAAAAAGGACGCGGACATTCTGTTGGCTGAAAAGGTCATGGGGCTGCCGGTCAAGTACAGGGAAATCATCCATTTACATTATTATGAAGAGTTGTCTGTCCTAGAAATTTCACGGTTGCTCAAAACCAACGAAAATACAGTGAAAACCCGCTTGAAAAGAGGGCGCGGCCTTCTGGGAGAAACGGTGTGTATTTCGCAAATGAAAATTGAGCCACAACGCAATTTAATTTTGAGCCACTTATGAATGGTTGTTTTCGAGCCATTTTTTCGTTTCTCTCATTCGATAAGAAGGACCTACCATATTCACCACATGTGATTTGTGCGTCAGCCGATCCGTCAATGCTGCAGTCAAAATGGGGTCATGAAACACTTCCTCCCATTTCGCAAACGATAGATTACTTGTGATAATGGTCGAGGATCGCCCTGCACGCAAAGATAAATGCGTAAAGAGTAATTCAGCGCCTTCTTTATCGAAGGAAATGTAGCCCAATTCGTCAATGATGACAAGGTCGTACTTCTCAAAGCGCAATTCGAAAGAGCGCAAGGTCCGTTCGGACCTACTTTCTTTCAATTGATTGATCAAGGAAGAGACACTCGCAAAATATACCTTGTAACCAGCCAAACAGGCTTCTACTCCTAAGCCGATAGCCAAGTGGCTCTTGCCGGTGCCAGGGGAACCGGTCAGAATCACATTCTGCCCAGCTTTAATGAAATCAAGCGTCTGTAAGTTGGGCAGTTTTTGTTGCGCATCTGTGGGCAGCGCTTGGATCTCAATCTCCTCAAGCAGTTTCTTCTCCGGAAAGTTGGCACGGCGGATCCGTGTTGATTTCGATCGGATCCAACGGTCTTTCTTTTCTTTTGTTAATACTGTATATAACAGCTCGATTGCAGCTGTCGTTTCTTCAAATCCTTCATCTTCTTCAACCAACTCACGGATCCCCGGGAGTCGTAATTCTTTGCACATATCAATGACTTGTTGCTTTTTATCCATGTTCAAGCACTCCTTCATCGACTTGTTTGAACATCGCTGAAAAGGCTTGGATGTTTTGAAGCGCCTGTTCGACTGTCTCATCTTTTTGTAGAGGTACCGTAGGTACTAAATCTGTTTGTTCGCTCAGAAAAATTAGCTTTTCGGTCGTAATTTCACCGAGACCTTTTATCTCAATCTGTCGTGCAGCGGTCATCACGTTATCCAACTGATTTTTCTCTCGTACATAGAGGAGTAGCTCTAGAAAATCTCTCTCTTTTCCGATATAATGGTTTTCGAAGAGTTTTTTAATTTGATTTGGTGCTTGGCTCAAACATTCACTTTGAGCTAAAGCGCCTTTTTTCTTTGTGAAGGTTTTTATGTAGTGATAGAGATTCATTTCCCATTGATGGACACCCCAATTTCTCCGATGTTCTGCAACGAGTTCGCCTTTAATAAAGAGCCGGACTGCATCTGCGCTGACCTTGGCACGGATCCATGCGCCTACATTGCCCTCGGGTACGGAGTACCGATTTTGTTTAATCATGACGGTGCTGTATTTATCTACCCGACATTCCAAGACTTCCGAAACATCGAATGGCAGAGGGAGCGACTCTTGAGTAGCTGTTGCTTTTTCTTGCTCTTTCAATTCCACATGAGCGATCTTCTTTTCGTGGTGGATTCGTTTATTGAGCGATTGAATCGTTTGGCTTAGACGTTTCCGGGCGTCTTCCAGGGAAGCGAACGCAATATCATATGAAAATGCTTTTCTGCGGACAACCTCGACACTCCGTTCTACGTGTCCTTTCTGGTTTCCTTTTCTTGGCTCGCAGAGCCGTATCCGGAATCCGTAATAATTGGAGAGGTTGATCATTCCATCCGTGATCTTCCGGTCTGTTCCGACAAACGATTTCACCACGGTTCGCATATTGTCGTAAGTGAAAACAGATGGGACGAAACCTAAGTGGTCAATCAGCTTGGTATGGGCATCCTGCACACAGATCATCGTCTCGGATTCATAAAGCAGCGCAAATCGGTAATTGCTGTAAGCCAAGGTGAAAACCGCTAAGGAATAGGATTTCTGTTTCCCATCAATTACTAGTTTTACTTCTCCCCAATCAAATTCTACTTCCCAAGCTGCTGAATAGCGTTGCCGAATAAAAACCTCTTTCGCTCGCATCTCCTCGATATTGACGAAATTCCGAACCGTCGTATAGCCGATGTCATATCCTTCTTCTTGCAGTTTTTCATACATATCAATCTTTTTCATTTGTTGCTTGCTCATGTTGTTTTTGCGTTTCCATTCATTGTCTTGAATGAATCCTCTGAGCCTGTCTATAATCTCCTCTGTCATTTTGCGTTTTACCCCATCCCTTTTCTTGTAGGAGGGAGCCGATAAGATATCCTCTGTAACCGGCAGGTTACGGACATCGGTTGCCTTGCTCTTCTCAAAAGCTTCGATGTATTTTGAAACGGTGTTTCTGGAGACCTTCACTTCAGTGGATATTTGTCTTTGGCTGACATCTTGAAGATGCAGCTGAATCACCTGTTGCTTCTTGTTCAATGTAATCACTCCTGTTTCCCCCTAACAATCATGCTAGGGTTTATTTTCCTACAGAAGTGGCTCAGTTTTCAATTGCTTTGGTGGCTCAGTTTTAAGTTACCATATACAACGGTGGAAAGAGGTGAATGGAATGAAGGATAGATTGAACGAGTATCGGAATGCCCTAAATAGCACAGTGTTTAAAGATAACCAATTCAAAGCCGAGCACAAGCAACAAGTCCTAGTAAAACTTAACCAACGCCCAGAGCCAAAAAAGAGAAAGGACTGGATGCCTCGCGCCATGAGCGTTGCCTTTATCGCATTCCTTCTTTTGGCAGGCGGTTATTTTTTGAGTGAGCAACTAGGGAAATCTCCTGTTAATATAGCAGAGCCCACAAGTGAACAGGGACTCCCTCAGCGTGGCGACACGGGTCTGCCAGTAGAAGAAACAAAGCAAGAAGAGGAGGATTCGGTTTTGGAATCACCCTATCTGGAAATCAGCGACTACTTTACCCGCTACGAATTGCCGGAAGAGGGCCGTCTTGATTCAAGTGAAGCAGTAAATGGTGTATCGTATGAGAACGGCTATACCTTCAATAAAGATAAGAAGTATATGGTTGGCCGAATTCATTATGAAGGTACTGGGCCAAAAGAACCCACGGAAGGGCAGGAAGTTGGCGTGATCATGGGGTGGATTGCTGGTGCAGCTGCCATCCAGCATCCTGAAAATCAAACGGCCTATATGACGCTAGGAATACTGGATCCACCGCTTACAAGCCTAGGCCAAGCGAAAGAATTGAACGACTTTGAACCGCTGGAAGAATGGATAATTGAAGTAGAGGACCTGCTCAAGCACGTTCAATCCAGTGAAAATGAAGAAGAACGGAAACAATCTTACGAAGAAGCTTACGAAATGCTGCAGAAAATGTATTCCATAGTAGAAGGGCAGTAGGTGATGTGTTTTGTTGAAAAAATCGTCATAGGCGTACCTTTGCTGGCTTTGACGTGGTTAGTGTTACTGGCTATTTCAGTCAATATAGGAGATTCCGATTCTACTGTAGCCGAAGAGGTCGCGATAGAAGAAAAGGATGCACTTGAAAAATATAAATTCGCCAACTTCGAAGAAGAGGAAGCATATCAAATCAGCTACACATCCTATTCAAATTTTGAAATATTTGTGAAAGAATGGATGAAATAAAGACGTCTATTTTACTATTTTTATTCCAATTTTATTACAACGTAAAGAAAATAAAATTAAAATTAAACTAAAAATAAACAAAGGGATCATGTGTTGTGGTTGGAAATAGCAATGAGTTAAAGGACGTTGATGTGGTGGTTGCTAAAATGACAATCCACGATGTGAAATAGATTTGATTTCAGTATTGAGAACTGGAAAGAGATCGGTTTAATAAAACCTTCCATTGTAAGATGTAGCAAGCTGTTCACGATAAAGGCCATCTATTTAAAATTTAAAGTTGCAAAAATTGAAGAAGATTTAGAAATCATCAAGAAAACTATAGCGGAATATATATTGGAATAATAAGAGTTTAAGAAAGCTCTTAATTTCCCTTATACTGTTAATTTAGCGGTTAAACATATGCTAAGAATATGATATAATTGGTCTATAACTGGAGGGATTCAACTGAAAAAGTCTACGTTAGGAATTGTAGTTTCAGTTTCTTTACTCCTGTCTGCATGTTCATCAAATGAAGCAGCTGCTCCAGAATTAGAGACAGAGAGTCAAGCACAAGAAGTAAGTCAAGTTCAAGGAGAATCATCTTCATCTTCATCAACAGATGTTTTATTGGAATCTCCTTACAAAGAAATTAAAGATTACTTTGACAATTATGAACTACCAAGTGGCGGGAAAGAAGATGGCAGGCTCATCTCGTATGAAAATGGCTACACCTTTGATAAAGAAACTAAGTTTATGATTGGCAGAGAATGGAATGAGAATGAGACTGTTAACGAACCTACTGAAGAGCAGAAGATTGGGGTCATAATGGGATTCCTAGTTGACGCTGCGGAGTTAGGAGATTTTGAAGATATGACAGAAACGAATTATAACGAACAAATGTCACACCCTATTTCTAGACTTAATCAAGTTAGTGAGCTAACTGATTTTGAACCGTTAAAAGAATGGTCTCAAGAAACAGCTAGTCTTCTTGACGAAGCTCAGAACTTGGATTCAGGAGATGAAAGACAAGCTCTTCTTGAAGAAGGCTACAACGAACTTCAAAAAATGAAGTCTTTAATTAATAAGAACGGAGAGGATTAAGGAATGAAAAAAATTGTATTTGCGGCGCCTTTTGTGATTCTTATTTCTTTAGCAGCTATAATTGCCTGGGCGAACCTTTCTACAGTTGAAAGTGGAATACCGGAGGATTACTCTAAAGAAGATGCTGAAGAATTCAAAGGAGAAGAGAATATCAAAACTGCGTGGAACCATTGGACCAAGAGCGGTGAATTTCATGAAGAAGATTATGAAAAGAATCTAACCTTTATTGCTCTTAGATCGATTGATGATAGTCAAATGGAAGCGTTAGGTATGAGCCGCGAAATATCTGAAATGCAAAAAACAATCGGCCTAATGAACGGTAATCCAATGGCGTTGTCTGAGGCAGAAAGAGCCGCTTATCATAGTGCATTTGAACAAAAGCTAGAAGCAGCATATAATTCGATAAATTAAAAAAAGAAGGGAGCCTTAATTGGTTTCCTTTTTTATTTGTCTTGCAACAAGAGCGAGTGTTGTTAATTATGTTAGTAAATACGAATTGAAAGGAGTGGAAGTATGAAAGGAAACAAACATTTAAAAATTCAAGGTGATGTCAAAGATCGAGGTATGATTAAGTGGCAGGGGTTAATGTTGACTGAGCATGTTGAGTTAATTAAAACTTGGAAAGAAGACTACAATAAAGTGGCGAAGTCATATCTAGATGAACATAATATGCAACTAATTCAAGAAGAAATTGATCTTGCAATGAAAAGACAGTGCATCGTTTATATTCATACTTGGAATAATGGAGAAATCACAGAACATCATGGGACCATTTCCAATGTAGATATTAAAACAAGAATTTTGTATTATGAAGATCCGTTTAAGAATCATCGATTGAACTTAGATGATGTTGTATCGATAACGATGGTTAATTAAAAAAAGAAACCCTCAACCTAGCTGGAAGAGGGTTTTTCACTTACAACCCGAATGCTTCTGCTAAAATTTCAGCATCTTTATTCGGCAAGTAAGATTGAGTTGTTGAAATATCGCTGTGGTTAGCAAGTGTTTTCAAAACTTTCAATTCTAATTTATCTTTTCCAAGTTCCTTCAATACGTAGTGAGTTCCATTTTCATAGTTTGTTAGTGAACTATGTCTGAAGGAGTGAGGATTTAGATTAATTAAATCTCCAGTTTCTTTCTCTAAGATCTTACGGAATGTGATTGTCCAATTGTACAAAGTTTCGTACTTCGCTGGTCGTTTCAATTCTTCTCTGCCAACTGTCCATAGACTGGCAATATCATCTTCGCCACGTTGACCAAAATATAACTGAGCAATTTCTCTCGAACGATTGAAGTAGAGCAACTGAAACTTCTTACCATGCTTGCCTTGAACTGTGTTGGTTTTATTGTTATCCAGAAAGCCTTCTTTGAGTATCTGGAAGACTTCATTTCTACGTCCTGCGGATTCATATGAGACAAAGAGGTATAGGGCCTTCTGGAATTATTTCTTACCAATAAGATAGTTCAACCTGAATTATTCACCGATTTATTGATAAAGGCCCCAAAACCCGAGTTCATCGGCTTTTGGGGCCTTTGCTTATGCATGAAAAAAATGAAAAAAGAATCCGTTTCTGCTAAGGTTAAATCACCACAAAATAACCAACAGAAAGGATTCTTCTTATGGCTACATTACCGCAAATATCCCTTGATTTCAATCGTCAGATCAAATTATCAAATGATGGAGGTTCACTTTCCTCAGATACCGGCGCGTTCCTGTTCAAGGAATTCGACGTAAAGTTTGGCTTTTCGCAAACCGTGGCGAAGCATCTTCATTTGAAAGATACTCGTTCTCATTGGATCCATTCGAACGAAAAATTATTCGGCCAGAAAATCTACCAGATAATAACGGGTTATGCGGAAGATGATGCTGCGGACCACCTGACGGACGATCCGATTTTCACTCAAGTTCTCGGACAAGGAGCGTTAGCTTCCCAACCCAGTCTATCTCGTTTTTGGCCACGTTTTAATCCGGAAGCGATGATTCAATTACAACAAGCCAACCAGGAACTGCTCGATAAAGTGCATCGGCACCGGAAAGCTGAAGCGATCATCTTCGATCTGGACTCGACACATGCCGATACCTACGGCAACCAGTGCGATGCGGCGTACAATGCCCATTACGGGACGGTCGGTTTCCATCCGTTGGTCGCTTTTGACGGGATCACCGGTGATTTCTTGAAAGCCCAGCTGCGCCCCGGCAATGTCTACACATCCAACGGAGTCGTGGATTTCATCCGGCCGCTGATTGAACATTATAATGAACAGTTTCCTGAGACGACGCCGTTCATCCGCGGGGACAGTGGGTTTGCCGTTCCGGCTTTGTATGAACTATGTGAAAAGGAATCGGTCTATTACGTCATCCGGCTCAAATCCAATGCCATCCTGCAATGCCTTGCGGAGGAATACCATCCATCTTCGACACCATCTGACAGCACAAAGACCGAATATCATGTTTCAGAAACAACCTATCAGGCGAAAAAATGGGATAAGCCCCGGAAAGTCGTCATCCAGTCCGCACGGCTTGCGGGTGAATTGTTCTTTACCCATACATTTTTTGTGACGAATTTCACGGACGTGTTCTCCCCGGAAGCCATTGTCCGCACCTATCAAAAAAGAGGAACCATGGAAAATTACATCAAAGAAGCTAAAAATGGGTTTGGATTTGATCGAATGAACAGCCATTCCTACCAAGTGAACGAAGCGAAAATGATGCTAAGCCTGTTGGCTTATAATTTAGTGAATTGGCTGCGCACATTAACGTTTCCGGAAGTGCAAAAGAAGATGCAGATCCAGACCATCCGGAGACGACTGGTAAAAGTGGCCAGTAAGCTGGTGAAGTCAGGACGGTCTCTTTACTTCAAATTGTCTTCCAGTTTTGTCTACCAAGACTTCTTTTGGAAAATCCTCGCCCGGATTCAACAGCTGAAAATCGAATAGCTTCTCATTACTCCTTTTTTGAAATTTGGATCTCTGCCAAGGGAGTAGTCTGCCCAAAAACGCTCTTTTTAAATGAGTCGATGCAGAATTTCACGTAGATGAAATGAAAAAGAGGAAATATGCCTTAAAAAATTTCGACAATCAGTGAATTTCAGCTAAATTCCCGGATGAGCGACCAAGCGTGAATAATTCAGGAGTAATTGTAAAACTTGATCATTGAGTTAAGTTTTTAATAAAAAGACATAAACGTGTAATAGTTTAAATATTATCAAGCCTTATAAGGGTATATTGCACGGAGGGAGCGTCAAGAATTATGAGTGAAGTGATAACGGTTCTTTCTATTCATCCATCTATCTACACCAGATAGTTTACGAGTTTAAATTGGTAAGTCAACACTAAATCAAACAACTTTTTTAAGGGCTGCGTTTCGATAAGTGACAGGGCTGGTGTAGCCTAAGCTGCCGTGTAAACGAATATGATTGTACCAATGGACGTAATCAAATAGCTCAAGTGATAGCTGATTAAGGGATTCAAAGTGCATGCCGTTGATCAGTTCCGTCTTCAGAATCTTAAACGTAGCTTCTGCCACCGCATTGTCATAAGGGTTTCCTTTTTGACTCAGCGACCGTTCAATTTGATGCGTCTCTAGTAAGGCATCAATACCGGCATTTTTAAATTCAGATCCACGGTCTGTATGGAAAATGTTCACGGCTCCCAGGTCGCTTTTGACCGTCGCGAAGGCACGCTGAACTAAAGCAGCGTCTTTTCGCTCACCCAGACTGTACCCGACAATTTCACGGTTATAGAGATCGAGAAGGAAACAAATATAGTTCCACCGGCCGCCAACCTTCACGTACGTTAAGTCGCTAACCAATACGGCACTTTTCTCTGTTGGATTGAATTCACGGTTTAATACGTTTCGATACGTTGCTTCGTTAGGAGGCGTAACCATCGGCTTGTACGAAGGCAGTGCGTATTTCGATTGGATGCCAAGTGTCGCCATGAGGCGTCCAATACGACGTCTCGAGACGATCCAATTCTTTCTGATCTTCAGTTCTTCTTTCAGTTTACGCGTCCCATAGACACGGCGATTCTAATGAAAGATTGCCCAGATTTCGTCTTTTAATTCTTGTTCTGCTCGAGCTTTTTGGCGTTCTTTTTCTACTGAAACGGACGTTTCATAGTAAAAAGTACTGCGAGCGATTTGCAGGACATTACACATTGCTGATACCGAATAGAGGTGTTGATTCTGTTGAATAATCTCTATTTTCGTCCCATGATCAGCGCTGCAAGACTCACATATCCACTTCCATCTCCAACTGTTTGTTTCGTTTCTTGTAGGCAAGTAATTCTGCCTCCAGCGGGCTTCGATTATCCTTCTCTTCGAATGAACCCGTTCGATTGAATTGGGCAATCCATCGATCGAGTGCGGAAGCCGTTAGGTCATATTCTCGGACAATATCTACCCGGCTTTTTCCACCTGCGTGCAGTGCAACCACCTGTTTTTTAAATTCTGCAGAAAATGTGCGTCTCTTTTGGGTCATAGTAGATTCTCCTCACGTATTGTGGACTATTCTACGCCCCCTTATATTTTCTGTCCAACTAAGTGTAGACTATCCAAATAACCATTGGTATGCTTAAGTTCTCAAGTGAAAATGAAAAAGGGAGGAAAAGTTATGTTGTTAACTAAGATTCAAGATATGCAATTCTCTGATTTAGAAGGCAATTCAGTAGCACTCAGCGATTACCGAGGGAAAAACACTTTAATTTTCATGTGGGCTTCCTGGTGAAGATGCCGCGAACAGTTGCCAGGTTGGCAACAAGTATATGAAACGCATAAAGACAATAACTTTGAAATTCTTTCCGTTGCAGTAGATGGTCAAGGTCCGGAAGTCGTCAAACCGTTTGTAAAAGACACAACGTTTACGACGGTTGTAGATGAAAACAATCAATTGGTTAATCTGTTTCAGTTCAAAATGGTGCCCAATGGCATTTTCATCGACGAAGAAGGAACAATCCGGTTACTTAAAGAAGGCTTCAAGGTGGAAAACCCAGAACACGTGAAGGCCGTTGAACAGCTGATTCATAAAGAAACAGAGAAGATTGAATTTGAAAGCAGTCAATCAAGCAACAACAAAGCCGATTTTCAGCTCCAGTTGGCACAAACCAAATTTAAACTCGGCATGGAATATGCAAAGCAAAAAAGAAATGAAGAAGCATTAAAAGAACTGGATGACGCAATTTTGTTGGATCCGGAAAACTTCACGATCCGCAAACAAAGATGGTATATCCGATTTCCGGAGAAATTCGGTTCAGAAATCGATTTTGAATGGCAGAATGGCCAGCTAGAGAAAGAAAAAGAGGACGAAGAATTCCATCGAACGCAAGGACTTGTATGCGGACCGGATGGTTGTTTTCTACCTAGCAGATAAGCCCATTGAAGAAATCAAATAACCCTTTCTTTATGTCACAAATTCCGACTGTCGACATGGGAAAGGGTTTTTTTTGCAGTCCACTAATTAACAGCGGGTCAAAGTGTTATAATTCTTAATCATATAGAGTGAGCTTTAACAAGCTTCAAATTAGCAGTTGTATCATACAAACCTGTGAGGAGGCCACCGATTTGAAGAAGAAATTAATCTTTGCACTTTTAGTTATAATAACGACAAGTTTGATGGGGTCTTCTTTTGCTGTGGCAAAGATCGGCTTGGAATATTTTTCACCGCTGTTGCTTGTCGGAATGCGTTTTACGATGGCAGGAATGATCATGGGGACGTTTGTCCTTTTACTTAAAAAGAAACACCCCAAGAAAGCATCCGATTGGCTTCGAATCGCAATCGTTGGCGCTGTGCAGACCGCAGGTGTAATGGGGGCAATCTTTCTGAGTTTGCGGACGATCACTGCGGGCGAGTCTGCGATTTTGACTTTTACAAATCCGTTGCTGGTGGTTATTTTTGGGACGCTACTGTTGAGGATACGGTACCGGATCGTTCAGTGGGGAGGCGTACTGATCGGCTTTTTTGGCGTGTTCATTACTATGGGAAGCCATGTGGATCTGGAAGTTGGAACTTTTTTAGCATTTGCCAGCGCAGTTTCATGGGCAATTGGTACGCTGTTGATCAAGAAATGGGGCTTACTCTTCGACATTTGGGTCTTAACGGCTTATCAAATGCTGTTTGGCGGTTTGATTCTGTTGGCGGGCAGTGCGTTGCTGGAAGATGTCCGGCTGGTTCTCAATCCGACATCTGTCTCTATTCTTTTATGGCTTTCAATTCCAGCGTCCATCATCCAATTTGCCATCTGGTTTTCTCTGCTGCAAAACGGAAATCCAGGAAAAGTCAGCGCGTTTTTGTTTCTCGCACCACTCTTTGGCGTACTCTCGGGTTGGTTGATTCTAGATGAGAAAATCGGGTGGTCACTGGTTGGTGGAGGAGCGCTGATCTTTTCAGGGATTTTCCTTGTCAACTGGCCTGAAAAATCACCGAAACAAGAACCTGCGTTAAGAATTCTTCGTTAAAGAATTGTGGAGCGATAGAAAGAATAATAAAAGAAAAAGTATCTGGAATTAATGCAAACTTAGTGAACTTGGTCTACGTTTGAAAGGAATTCTGAAACCGTTTTTCTACATAAGTGAAGTACGAATAACATTCATACATATACGTTGAAAATTTTACTAAGTTAGATTGGATACCTTTATAATTTATCCGAATTGTTAGATAACTTACTTTTTCATTTCTAATGCTGATTTATACTCAAGAAAAAAGGAGTGAGGACAATGGTGGTGTCTGGACAAACTTCAAAAGTTTCAGGTTATACCAAAGTGGTGAAGGCGTCATTAGTCGGCAGCACAGTCGCAGGAGTAGCATTTGGCATCTATATGCAGGTAATGGGGATGATTCCGGTATTGGCTTCGATGCTCGGCAGTGAAAGTCTGGTGGTTGGATGGCTCATGCACATGATGATCAGTTGGGTTTTTGGGCTGGGGTATGGAGTAATGACTCTTTTCTCTACTCGTTACTATGTATTGGGTGTTCTGCATGGCGTGATCATTTGGGTGATCGGACCATTAGTGGTGATGCCGATCATGATGGGTATGGGACCTATGATTGGAGCGATGTTTGAAAGTGCCCAATTGATGAGTTTGATCACGCACTTGGCCTTCTCGCTCATCTTGGCAGCTGTCTTTAGCCGTTTCGTTCACAGACATGCTTAGTAAATAGAAAAAACCTTTCGAACTCTACCGACAGTTCTTCTGCGGTAGGGTGAGAAAGGTTTTTTAAAAGCAATATTTGTTTCAGCAAAATAAGTTCCCTTACTTTTTTATTGAGCAATCTTTTAGAAGATAAAGAAAATCCTTACTCAATCAGGATTTTCTTTATCTCATCGGCTTTGATGGAGTATCCCAAAAGTGTTTTCTTAAGTAATCCTTCTTTTTTCAATTTGCTCATCAGAAGCGAAATGGTTTCCCGTGAGGATCCAACCATCGTAGCAATGTCTTCGTGGGTAATTTTCATCGCAATGGATTGCCATTCCTTGTCTCGCTTTCCACTTTTTTCGCTCATTTTAAGTAACAGGAAAAGCGTACGGTAGCGGACATCGCCGAGGGCGATCTTTTCACTGAGATCATAGGTTTCTTTCAGCCGATCCGATAAAATTTGAATGAGTTTGATGGATACATCTGGTGTGGTCCGAATAAAAGATTCGAATTTCCCTTTATCCATTGTGCACAGATAGCAGTCGGTCATTGCCTCTGCATAGGTTTGTTTATCCGTCAGCATGAAGGATTCCGTTTCTCCAAAAACATTGCCGTCTACAAGGATATCCGTAGTGAACTGTTTTCCTTTAGGGGTCATTCGATACAAACGAACTTGCCCTTTCTTCAGAAAGAATAATACGTCCAGGGGTTGTTCGGGAATCAGAATTTGTGTCCCTTTCTTCACGGGTGTCATTGTACTGTTGTCATCAATCAACTTCATATCTTCCATTGGCAGTTCATCAAAGAGATTGATATGCGAAAGGAGTGTCAGTTTATCCATGGTTAAAATTCCCTCTTTTCTTCTAAATAGGAAGTCGTCTGATTATCTTTTATTAATAGTTCCTGGATGCACCAAATGTAAAAAAGCGGAAAGTAAGCTGAATGAGATGGCTATCTCTTTTCAATCCTTTAATATTTTTGAGCACCGCAGTTTACTTCAGGATGTACCTATCGAGAAAAAAAGACAAGGTTTTCCGCTCTTAAAAATGCGTAATGGCTATTACACATATAAGGAAATAATGGAACTAGAAAATAAGCAATCAGGTTAATGCATCGCATTAATTTTACATGTATTAACACGGAAGACTGTAAGATGCGTTACATCAGCTTCAAGCAGACGGGTATATTCCGGAACTTAACGCACCTCATATTTTAAGTGCGAATCATCTATTATAATCTTATTATGACATAGACTAAATGTCAGGCAGAGGAGGAAGTAACATGTTCGAGAAACTCTTATCAGAAGCTCAATTTAAAGAAACTATCAGTCAGGATCAGCCCGTCTTCATAAAATTTTACGCTGACTGGTGTCCCGACTGTAAACGGATGGATATGTTTATAGGCGAGGTACTGTCGGAATTTCAAGTGATCTCAACGTATTCCATCGATAAAGATCAATTTGAAGAAATTGCGAATCAACAAGAAGTGATGGGTATACCCAGCCTGCTCGTCTTTCAAAACGATCGTAAGTTAGGGCATCTTCACAGCGCCAATGCCAAAACGCCTGATCAAGCGAGAGCATTCCTGGAGCAATTTTTCAATCATTAACAAAAATGATCAAAAAAAGAAGTTAAATACAGTAAGGAATAAAGTGGCGGAACTCGCTTCATAAATTTCCAGTTATACTTTGTGATAAACCTAGAAATATTACTGGATAGCAAGAGTTCACTATACGTCACACATACTTCGTTTCTATCCTAAAATTCGTATGGCTTCTGTCATCCGCTGGAAAATCGTAAAGATTTGCATGGCGATGAATAACAAGGTAAATACGGTTAGGTAGGGAGAAAAGACAATCATTAAGGTAAAGAGTAGAAATCCTTCTGTCCGTTCCCCGAGCCCCGCCTGATAATAGAATGATTTCGTGCCTTGTTTTTCTGATAATGCGCCAACTGTCAGAAACACGGTCATCGCGACAATGATGGAAACACTCAGTAGTAGCAAAGCCCACATCGAATCGGGGAAGCGGAAGGCTAATCCTAAAATGACACTAATTTCAACTAACCTGTCAAAGTTGATGTCCAACAGCGTCCCCCAGGAGGATGGTTTGGTTTTTCTAGCCATCGTGCCATCAACAGCATCTAAAAAGCCGGAGAACCAAAGGACCAAAATTGCCCATATAGGCTGGTCCAGGTAAATAAACAGGCCAGCAGAGCTGCCGATGACAAAGGCGATCTTGGTGACGACATCTGCAGAAAAGCCCGTTTTCAATAGTAAATCAGCCGTTTTATCGAAGGTCGGTTGAACATGTTTTCTGGCGTGTGTATCGAGCATTTCATTCACCTTTTCTATGTATAGTGATTTCAGTATAGTACATGTCTCCGCACCCAATCCATACTCCCGTTCAACTCACGCGATTTAAATGTCTTGAAAAATACCAAAGAGGGCCAAAGGAACCTTTTACATAATTATTTTAATTGTTGATAAGATCATTTAGTTCAGGAAAGGGAATGATAAAGATGGTTAGAGCAGATGAAAGTGAAAAAGTTGAAGCAACCTTGTACGCGAAAAGCGATAGTTTATGAAAAAAACCACGGGTTTTCAAGTAGGGAAATGGCTTCTGATAGTTATGATTGTTGGGTCGGTGATTTGGCTCAGCCGTTCGGTGTTTCAAGTGGATGCAAACAGCATTCGCAACTGGATTTTATCGATCGGATTCTAGGATCCTCTTCTCTACATTGTCCTCTAAACCGTCCGTCCACTGATCTTTTTTCCGGCATCGGTCTTGTCGATCGCCGGCGGCTTGGCGTTTGGTGCTTGGCTGGGGACTCTCTACACCATTATCGGTGCCACGCTCGGGGCACTGCTGTCTTTTTACGTCGCAAAAAACTAGGAAAAAGCCTGGTCAAAAAACAATGGTCCGGAAATGCCGCGAAAATTCAGGGGCAGATGGAGCAAAACGGCTTTTTTTATGTCTTACTGTTTCGCTTGATTCCAGTCATTAACTTTGACTTGATCAGCTATTTGGCAGCTTTTGCAAAGGTACGGTTTTCTTCTTTTGCACTGGCGACATTAATTGGGATTATTCCCGGCACCTTTGCTTATAATTTTCTTGGCAGCAGTTTTGTCAGTGGAAATCCCAAAATCATCAGTATGGCCGTTGTGGTATTTATCGTATTGACTTTCGTCCCGATTCTTGTTCGAAACCGTTGGATGAAGAAACAAAAACTGATCTAATGACAATAGAAATCGTTCAATAGCAGTATTTCCGTTACTTCTATTTCATAAAAGTCTTGTCGGAGTTCCCTCAATGTTTTTCAAAGTCATCATATAACTAGGCCATCTTGCAACAACTAAAACAGAATAGACCAATTGAATTGCACCACCATCGTTTAGCCCGGCTATTGATGGTGGTGCAATTTTTAGACTGTACAGATTAAAGTACCTAACATTTGACCATGTACCATGGTACATGGTTTATACTTTTTTCGAGGTGAAAAAATTGAGCTATCGAATCAGTGAACTGGCTGAACAGTGCGGTGTGAACAAGGAAACAATCCGGTATTATGAACGAAAAGGGCTTTTGAGAGAACCTGCCCGAAACAGTGCGGGTTATCGGATGTATTCAGAAGAAACGATTAAACGCGTTGGATTTATCCGACGTTTGCAGGAACTGGGATTTGCGTTAAGTGAAATTCACAAATTACTCGGTGTCGTGGATCAGGACACTGTGCGCTGTGAAGATATGTTCGGTTTTGTGTCCAGAAAAGAAGTAGAAGTTCAGAAGCAAATTGCGGATTTAAAGCGTGTAGAACAGATGCTGAGTGAGTTGAAAGACCGGTGTCCAGATGAGAAGGATCTGCATGGCTGTCCGATTATTGAGGTTTTGATGGAGGAGGAGCAGACATGAAAAAATACCAGATGGAAATTCAAGGGATGACTTGTTCAGAATGCGAAGAGCATATCGCAAAGGCCTTGAAAGGCATAGGCGCAAAAGAGATCCAAGCCGATTTTCGAAAAGGGAAAGCTGTCTTTGAACTATCGACAAATACAGAAGTTGAAACAGCGAAAAGTGCCATCGCTGAAGCAAAGTACCAGCCCGGTAAAGCTGAAGAAATTCTAGAGCAGAAAACGATGCAACCGGGTAACAAGGACGCATTTGACTATATCATCGTCGGTTCCGGCGGAGCTGCTTTTTCTTCCGCCATCGAAGCTGTGAAACATGGGGCGAAAGTGGCGATGATAGAACGGGGAATAGTCGGTGGCACCTGTGTAAATATTGGCTGCGTCCCATCGAAAACGCTGTTACGTGCCGGAGAAATTAACCACTTGGCAGGCAACAACCTATTTGCCGGACTGCGAACCACATCGAATAAAGTGAATATGGGGCAGCTCATCAATCAGAAAGACGAACTGGTGACGGAACTGCGAAACAAAAAGTATATCGATTTAATTGATGACTATGGCTTCGAATTGATCAAAGGAGAAGCGAAGTTTGTGGATGGGAACACGGTTGAAGTGAATGGAACGAAATTATCGGCCACCCGGTTTCTGATTGCAACTGGGGCTTCTCCAGCTTTGCCGGCTATTCCGGGACTCGAAAAAGTGGATTACTTGACCAGTACGACCTTGCTCGAGCTGAAACAAGTACCGAAACGTCTAACGGTCATCGGTTCGGGTTATATCGGTGTGGAACTGGGCCAGCTCTTCCATCACCTGGGGGCAGAAGTCACGCTGATTCAAAGAAGTTCCCGATTGTTCAAGGAATACGATCCGGAAATATCGGAAGTCCTCACGAAGTCGTTGAACGAACAAGGAATTCACGTGGTTACCGATATTACCTACGACCGGATTGAACAGGATGGCAACTTAAAACAAGTTCATGTCGTAGAGAAAGGCATCCAGCGAGTGATCGAATCCGAGGAACTCCTGCTTGCGACGGGCCGAACACCTAATACAGAAAACTTAAATCTTCGGGTAGCCAACGTCGAAACAGGGTCTCGTGGGGAAATTCGGATTGATGAGTATGCCAGAACCACCAATGAACAGATTTACGCAGCGGGTGACGTGACGCTGGGACCTCAATTTGTTTATGTCGCGGCTTATCAAGGACGTATGGCTGCAGGAAATGCTGTTGGTGGGAGGAATGTAAAAATAGATTTAACTACTGTGCCGGGCGTCACCTTTTCGTCACCTTCGGTTGCAACGGTCGGCTTAACAGAACAGCAGGCAAAAGAAAAAGGCTTTGCGGTTATTACTTCTGTTTTGCCGTTGGAAGCAGTTCCTAGAGCGCAGGTGAACCATGAAGCGATTGGGGTGTTCAAACTGGTGGCAGATGCGAAGACACGTAAGCTGCTCGGCGGCCACATCGTGGCGAATAATGCGGGTGATATTATTTATGCCGTGACGCTTGCCGTGAAGTTTGGGCTGACAATTGAAAACCTGAGCGAGACTCTTACGCCGTATTTGACGATGGCGGAAGGGGTGAAGCTCGCTGCGCTTACCTTTGATAAGGATGTATCCCAGTTATCCTGCTGTGCAGGTTAACAGTAAAGCAAGCTAACTATTTTTTAACTATGCAAAAAAGGAGATGGATGAGATGGAGAAGATTTTTGATTTAATCGTAATTGGAACCGGTTCTGGCGGGTCGGCCGCCGCGATGAAGTGCAAGAAAGCCGGATGGGAAGTAGCAATCATCGATTCCAGACCATTTGGGGGCACCTGCGCGCTTCGGGGGTGTGATCCGAAAAAACTGCTCGTCGGCGCTGCCGATATGATTGAAAGTACCCGGCGAATGGAGGGCAAAGGAATTTCGTCCACTGTGACGATCGACTGGCCGGAATTGATGGCTTTCAAGCGGACTTTTACAGAACCAGTCCCTGAAAGCCGCGAGAAAGGCTTCGGAAAAGCCGGAATTCACACCTTCCATGGCCAGGCGTCCTTTGTAAGTGAAGATACAATCCAGATTGGGGAAGACGTTCTGACAGGAAAAAACTTCTTGATAGCAAGTGGTGCAAAACCTGTTTCGCTGCCGATTACTGGTTCAGAATATCTTGTTCTCAGCGATGAATTCCTGGAGCTGGATGAACTGCCAGCAAGGCTCATCTTTGTGGGCGGCGGTTATGTTTCCTTTGAATTCGCCCATATTGCGGCCCGGGCCGGAGTTGAAGTGCACATCGTCCAACGGGGAGAACGTCCTCTGGAAAACTTCGAGCCCGAATTGGTTGACGTACTGATGGAAAAGTCGAAAGCGATTGGGATTCACATTCATCTTAATAGCGAAGTGAAATCGGTTGAAAAGAAATCCGATTCGTTTATTGTCACGGCAATGACGGGCGATGAATCGCTCGAACTTGAAGGGGATCTCGTAATTCACGGTGCTGGCCGGATTCCGGCGATAGATGATATACAGCTCGAAAAAGCGAACGTAGAATGGAGCAAAGGCGGTATTGCCGTCAATGAGTATCTGCAGAGTGTCAGCAATTCCCGTGTCTATGCAGCAGGAGATGCCGCAGCAACCGCAGGTCTCCCGTTGACGCCGATTGCTTCCATGGAATCTCATGTAGTGGCTTCAAATTTACTCAAAGGGAATCATCGTTCGCCGAGTTATAAAGTGATGCCGACAGTTGTATTTACACTGCCGAAATTGGCGTCAGTCGGATTGTCTGAAGACGAGGCTAGAAAAAAGGGACACAACATCCGAGTCAATAAATTTGATACCTCCGATTGGTATACTTATAAACGGACCAATGAGCAATACGCCATGGCGAAAATCCTTATCGATGAAGACTCCGATTTGATATTGGGTGCCCACCTCATCAGCGAAGAAGCAGATGAACTGATCAATCACTTTGCGACGGCAATTCAATTCAAGCTCACCACAAACGACTTGAAACAAATGATTTACGCCTATCCGACAGCAGCTTCAGATTTGGCTTATATGATTTGAAATAGCAACAGATAGACAAAAATAAACAGGCAAAAGGATTGAGTACCGCACTTCGGTACTCAATCCTTTTTGAAATTAAAAATTTACCAATTTAATAAATCCATTTAAAACATTTTGCCTCATTCACGATGAATATGTGATGCGCCTTACATTTTATACAACGAACATTCGGATAAAATTAACGGATGAAAAAACATCAAGTTTATTATGCTTTAAAATCAAAAACAAAATTTCAGGAGGAATGGATATGAATAAAAAAATGATCGGTATTTCGATATTGGCTTCGTTCGCGTTATACGGATGCAGTTTAGCAGCAGAAGATGCAGAACCGATAGTAATTGGAGGAAAACCTTGGACAGAACAATATATTCTTCCTTATATTCTGGGCGAATATATTGAAGCGCATTCGGACTATACCGTTGAGTACCAGGACGGCTTAGGCGAAGTGGCGATTCTGACTCCAGCTTTGGAACAGGGCGATATTGATATGTATGTCGAATATACCGGAACGGGATTGAAAGATGTACTGAAACGCGAGTCAGAAGCTGGCCAGTCATCTGAAGAAGTTATGCAGCAGGTGAGAGAAGGTTATGAGGAAGAATTAGGAGCGACCTGGTTGGAACCGCTTGGTTTTGAAAACGGCTATACGCTGGCTTATTCGAAAGACAGCGGCTTTGACGCGGAGACCTATTCGCAATTAGCGGACATCACCCGTTCGCAAAATGTCACATTCGGCGGCCCTCATTCCATTTACGAACGGGAAGGGGATGGCTACGAAGACTTGAGAGAAACATACGGTTTTGAATTTTCCGCTACGGAAAGCTTTGATCCCGCCATCATGTATGAAGCGGTTCGAAATGGAGACATAGACGTCATCCCTGCATTTACTACCGACAGCCGAATCGGGTTGTTCGACTTGGCGACGACAAAAGATGATTTGAACTTCTTCCCGAAATATGATGCGGCTCCGGTCGTGCGATTGGAAGCACTTGAACAATATTCTGAATTGGAAGAAGTGCTGAACGGGCTTGCCGGAGAAATCAGTGAAGAAGAAATGTTAGCGATGAACGCCCGAGTGGATGTCGATAAAGAGCAACCGAAGGATGTCGCGCTGGAATTTCTTATCGAACAAGGGTTGATTGAAGAATAGAAGAAAATTTTCCTTGTTGAGCTGGATAATTGACTGTTCTTTCTCATTCTCATATAGTCTGTCAGGAACAGAAAATAAATATGGATTATAAAGTTTATAAAAACAGAAAGCTGGTGGAAAAATGAGCAACACACAAAAAACAACATTATTTTCAGCAATCAAAATAGGCAACACTACTTTAGAAAACCGCGTGGGCTTGGCCCCGATGACTCGAACAAGTGCGACGGAAAATGGACTGGCCACTGAAGAGATGGCACAGTATTACGCTAATTTTGCCCGGGGCGGTTTCGGTCTGGTAATGACAGAAGGAACTTACACAGATGAAAATTACAGCCAGGGTTACTCCAATCAGCCTGGTATAGCGACAGCTGAACAAACGAACTCATGGAAAAAAAGTGGTAACTGCTGTCCGTGAAAAAGGCGCAAAAATTATGATGCAATTGATGCATGCCGGTGCACTGTCTCAAGGAAATCGTTTCAACAGCAACACAAAAGGACCTTCGGCAGTTAAACCGAAAGGCGAGCAATTGGCGTTTTACGGTGGCCAAGGAGAGTTCCAAACGCCTGAAGAATTGACACAAGACGATATCAACCAATTGATTCAAGCATTTGCGGTTTCTGCAAAAAATGCGAAAGAAGCTGGGTTTGACGGTGTAGAAATCCACGGGGCAAATGGTTATGTTTTGGATCAATTTTTAACGGACTATACCAATCAGCGCTCTGATCAATATGGAGGCTCCATTGAAAATTGGATTCGCCTTGCATTAGAAGTCATCAAAGCAGTCCGCGATGAAGTCGGAAATGAATTTCCGGTAGGAATCCGGATATCCCAGGCAAAAGTGAACGACGCGGACTATAAATGGGCAGGCGGGGAAGCGGAAGCTGCAGAAATCTTCACTGCCTTGCAGGGAGCGCGTGTCGATTTTATCCACATTGCAGAACCACAAGCAGCGGCTCCGGCATTTGGAGAAACAGGATCTACGCTGGTGAAACTGGCGAAAGAGCATGGAAAGACAGTCGTCATTGCCAACGGCACACTTGGGGATCCGGCATCAGCGGAATCGTTGCTGAACGAAGAAGGAGCCGATATCGTGACTATCGGTAAGGCAGCTCTGGCCAACCAGGACTGGGCAAATCGTGCAGCTGAAGATCAGGAATTGAACGCTTTTGATTTCCAGAAGTATTTATTGCCTAAAGCGACATTGAAGGACTTTGAATATAAAGCCTTGAAAGTAAAAAATTAAGAATCGATTACCGCTAAAACTATAGGAAAGCGAAAAAGGAGGGGCTCGAACAGCAGCCACTCCTTTTTTTGCTAAAACAAATTTACTGAATAATCTTTCCATTTTGTAATCTGGCTAACATTCATTTTTCTAATTGATCGCTACAATTAAAAGTCAGTTAAGAGTGAAGCTTGTGTGTCTAACCTGTCTTTTACACAAGGCATCAGCATCCTCACAGAAAGGCTATGTAAATTAGTTATGAATGCAGTCAATTTTAACATTAAAAGCGGAAGGGAGTTTTTTGATGGAAGCATTGGATGAAAAGACTTTAACAGAACGATTTGCTGAAATAAGGGAAGTTTCCATGAGACTGGTACAACCTTTGGAAAAAGAAGATTTCATCATTCAGTCGCATCCCGACGTCAGCCCTGCTAAATGGCATATTGCCCATACCACCTGGTTTTTTGAACGAATGATTTTAAAGGAATTCAAATCGGGGTATCAGGAGTTCAATCCCACATTCGATTTTTTATTTAATTCGTATTACAACTCGATCGGACCTTATCAGCCCCGTCATCAGCGAGGCGTGTTGTCTAGGCCGACGGTGGATGAGGTCATTGCCTACCGAAATTACGTAGATAGACAGATTCATGAATTATTTTCAGAATCCCAGTCTTCAGAGACGAAAAAAGAGCTGGTTAAACTGATTGATATGGGGCTTCAACACGAACAGCAGCATCAGGAATTGATATTGATGGATGTGAAGTACAACTTTTTTGTGAATCCGCTATTTCCGATTTATTTGAAAACGGAGGAATTTCCGGGAAGTAAGCGGAGTGAACCTGCTTTTGTTGAGTTCGAAGGCGGGTTGATCGAAATCGGACACAATGGCGAAGGGTTTTCATTTGATAACGAACGGCCGCGTCATAAGGTTTGGCTGGAACCCTTTCAATTGGCAATTGAACCTGTGAACAACGGAGAGTATCTCGAATTTATCAAGGCTGGCGGTTACGAAAAACCGGAATACTGGCTTTCTGATGGTTGGAATGTTGTGAAAGAAAACAACTGGAAAGCGCCGCTTTATTGGCTGAAAAACGAGGAAGATGAGTGGGGAATCTTTACCTTGAGCGGAGTAAAGAACTTGGATCCGTCTGAACCCGTGAGCCATGTCAGTTTTTATGAAGCCGACGCGTTCAGCAGATGGAAAGGCAAAAGACTGCCCACCGAGGCTGAATGGGAACACGCATCTCAAGGAATGCCTATACGAGGCAACTTCATGGAACAAGGAGGTTACCATCCGGTCCCATTGAGTGAAGAGTCACCCGAAGCGCCACTTGCGAAAATATTCGGTGATGTCTGGGAATGGACATCCAGTGCCTACTCATCCTATCCCGGAAGCAAACCATTAGAAGGTGCTTTAGGTGAGTACAACGCAAAATTCATGAGTAACCAAATGATTCTGCGAGGGGGCTCATGTGCAACTCCTGCGACCCATATCCGGGAAACCTACCGGAATTTCTTTCCTCCGGATAAACGCTGGCAGTTCAGTGGCTTCAGATTGGCAGACGATTATTAATAAAATCACTGCTGCCCAATATGGTTAGTAAAAAGGGGTATAGATGAAAGTAAGAATTATTAGGTAAGGAAGTAGTTTGGCCAATAAAATGTGAAAGGAATGATTAGATGACGCTAGAAGAACAGCAAGATTCAATTCTGCCTGTAGGAACAATGGAGATCAATTCCGAAAACACTGCATTAGTGATAGTGGATCCCCAAAATGATTTTTTGCGCGAAGACGGAGTTGCTTGGGACTTGGTGAAGGAAAGTGTTGAAAACAACCAAACGATCCAGAACCTGGAGCGATTGCTGAAGGCCGGTGAACAAAGAAACATGAAGCTGTTCATTTCCCCGCATTATTACTACCCGACGGATGATTCGTGGAAATTTGGCGGACCCCTGGAAAATATGATGCATAAAGGCGGAATGTTCAAGCGGAAAGATCCCTTATCGCTGGAGGGATTCGAAGGATCTGGAGCTGATTTTCTGGAGAGCCTGAAGCCGTTCATTGAAAAACCGGGAACCATTGTGGCAAGTCCGCATAAAGTTTATGGTCCTCAAAATACGGATTTGGTCCTGCAATTGCGAAAACACGGGATAAGCCGCCTGATTCTTGCCGGCATGTCCGCAAATCTTTGCATCGAATCTCACCTGCGCGACCTATTGGAACAGGGATTTGAGGTAGCGGTCGTATCAGATGCAACTGCAGCGGCAATTCTGCCTGGGCTCAACGGAGACCAAGCGGCAAAAGTGAATTTCCGGATGATTGCCAATGCACTTTGGAACACAGAAGAAACCATTAAACGAATGGAAGGGGAATAATTAGATGCAACCATTAAAAGCTTTATTCTTAAATACGTCATTAAAAAGTACGGATGAACCGTCCCATACGGAAGGGTTCATGAACGATGTGCAGGTCCATTACAATCAATTGGGCGTCGAATCTGAAATTGTCCGGCTGGCAGATTATAAAATTGCGCTTGGCGTGCAAGAAGATATGGGCGGAGAAGATGAATGGCCAAAAATCTACGAAAAAGTCCAAGCTGCAGACATTCTTATTATCGGAACGCCTCTATGGCTGGGAGAAAAAAGCTCATTAGCGACTCAAGCTATTGAAAGGCTATACGGCAGCAGCAGCAAAACCAATGAGAAAGGGCAAGCCGTTTTTTATAACAAAGTCGGTGCGGCGGTTATTACAGGCAATGAAGACGGCGCAAAACACGCGGCAGCTTCTCTGTTATATGGATTGTCTCACATCGGATTTGTGATTCCACCGAACGTCGATGCGTATTGGGTTGGGGAAGCCGGTCCAGGGGCATCGTATATGGATGCAGGAAGAGACAATGAATTTTCGAAAGCTGCCATTAGAAGACTCGCTTACAACACCTATCACCTGGCAGGCATGCTGAAGAACACGCCAATTCCCGCAGAAGGAAATACACTGAACTGAATAAAATGTCTGCTGGATTAGATAGAAATCTTGGCAGACATATATACATAAAATTGAAAAAGGAGTTGTATAGATGGATAAGCCGATTAAAACTTTTCTTTTTGATGTGTATGGAACACTATTTGATGTGACGGCAATTAAAAATGAGTGCGAAGAGCTCTATCCAGGATACGGCGAGACCATCAGCCAGACGTGGAGAACCAAACAAGTTGAATATTTCATGCTGCGCCAGTTGATGGGGAACTATGCCACGCTGTATTCGATTACGCATCAGGCCTTGAAATACGCGCTTAAAGAAAATGATCTGAAATCAAACGAACAAATCGAACATCAATTGTTGAAAGCGTATCTCCATTTGCCGCTTTATGATGAAGTCGAGAAGGTTCTTACCGAACTGAAAGATCAAAAACTGGTGGTATTTTCGAACGGGTCTCACGATATGCTGGACCCTTTAATTGAAAATGCCGGCTTGAAAGACTTATTTTCAGAAGTGCTCAGCATTGATGAAATCAAAGAGTTTAAGCCGGTCCCAGCGTCTTATCAGTACGTTGTAGAAAAACTGAAATTGGAGAATCAGGAAGTCCTGTTTATGTCGTCAAACGGCTGGGATATCTCCGGAGCGAAAAATTTTGGATTTCAGACAGCTTGGATCAATCGGAAAAATTTGCCGGTAGAAGAGCTTGAACTGGAGCCAGACTATATTTTTTCAGATCTGAATGGGCTTCTGAAATGGAAATGACGGGCACATTTGTCCATCGCATCATGATTTAGTAATTGATTTCAACGTTTATTGATAGACGAAATACAAAACGAAGGAGGAAATTAAATGAACACATTACAGCTGGGTAACAAAGCACCATTATTTAAACTGCCTTTGGCCGAAGGGGGTACGTACTCTCTGGAACAGGATATGACCGATCGAGCGGGCTGGAGATTTCTTGTCTTCTTTAGAGGGTCATGGTGTTCGGTCTGCAATCAGGATTTGCAGGAAATCGAAGAAAGCATTTCGCATTTTGAAGGGAAAGGCGTCTATTTCACGGCTCTCTCAACAGATACACAGGAGGATTCCCTGGAGATGAAACAAAAGCACGAGTTAAGTTTTCCGATTTTAGCAGACGCTTCGAAAGATTTGCTGGATGAGTATGGTGTTTTTTATCACGGAGAAGATGCTTCCTATGAAGATCATGGGAATCACGGAGAAGCAGCTTACTTTTTACTGGATGATAAAGGGGAGATTCTTTATCAACAAAAGCAGACCAGTCCTTTCGGCAGGCCCACAGCGAAAGAATTCCGGAAGATTGTTCAATATATCAAGAAAAACTTCAAATGATTTTCTCTTGTCTTTGATTAATGAGCTAAGTGTTTTAAAAGCTCAATTATCTACCTGAAATGAAAACATTGGACCAAAATTTTAAAAAGAGCCTAAAGAATCTCTTTAGGTTCTATTCAAGCAGGTGAGAATTTTGATAATAAAGAGAAGAAATACCAGCTTTAATAAAAAGAACGCAGTTTCTAACGCTTTTAAGAAATTTCAAAATTCCCCTGTTCTATACAATAACCGATTCTTTCATATTGTTAATTTCGGCATTTTCAGCGCACTCAATGCAATGATCATCATTTGGATATTTTCATATTATCTTTATTCAAGAGGGATTGAGCCTGGCAGTATTATACATTGGATGCTGCCCTTGAGTGTTTTGTTTGTTTGGGCAGGAGCCAGGATTATGCATTTAATATCTCTTGGGAAAGAATTTTTCAAGGCCCCTTTTAGATCCCTATTACAGACCGGCTTTTATATGCAAGGGGGCGTGGTGGAGGCAATCGTCTGGTCCATTATATTTTCTTCCGTTACCGGTATTCCTCTAAGTTTGGTTTGGGACGGATTGGCCTTAGGGGCGTTGCTAGGTCAAGTAGTCGGGAGGATTGGCTGTTTTAACTACGGGTGCTGTTATGGGAAACCAAGTGCATCCCCATGGGGAACCGCATACACAAATCCACAATCAAAAATATTGCGGATCAATCCAGCGTTAAAAGGCGTTCCTGTTCATCCGGCTCAATTATATAAAGCGTTCTTAAATCTGGTTATGTTCTTGCTTATTGTTCTGCTTTTCCCGTTGCCATTCGGGACAATCAGCATTATTTTCCTGGTATACCACGGATTATCCCGGATGGTCTTCGAGTATTTTCGCTCTGACTTGTTTCAGAATTTAAAGCGGCAATGGCTTTCATTGAAGTTTGCCTTGCTGTCAGTGGTCGCTGGCTTTCTGTTAATCATTGCCGGTCCGCTGTTGGATAATAATTTTTACAGGGTTGAATTAACGACAGAGCCAATGAATCTATTTTCTTTTTACAATTTTCTGGTAGCCAATCCACTGATGCTTGGAATAGGTCTGTCAATCGGCTTTCTGACGTTTCTTGGTTATGGGATTCACGGGCACAATCTTGGTACATTTCAGTTTACTACGAGGAGGAGACATGAAAACAACGATCCTAATTGTCGGCGCCGGTCCTTACGGCGTTAGTTTGGCTCATGAACTGTGGAGAAAGAATATAGATTTTGTGATTGTTGGTAAACCATTTGATTTATGGCTATCGCACACTTTAAACGATACAGCAATTCGGTCGGATCACAACGCGAGCGAAATTTTTTCTAAAGACAAAAAGTTCAACTTAAGCACGTTCATTGAAAAAAATTTTCCGGCCGATGCGGTAGAAATTAAAAAAAGCAGGCTCCCGAATGCTTTATTTCGCGCCTATTTGCTGGATGTGTTGCACAAGATGCCATTTTCGTTTTACAAAAAGCAGTTACTATCCTTAGAGAAAAGCGAGAATGGATTTATTGGCCGAATGGAGGACGGGATCCAAATCTACGCAAAAAAAGTGGTCCTGGCTACAGGCATCGGGGTCCATAAAAAGCTGCCGGAATCCCTGCGAAAACTGGAAACGAAGCAAGTGCACCACAGTTGGAATGTAGTGGATTATGAAGCGGTTAAAGGGAAATAAGTGATGGTAATCGGAGGCGGACAATCGGCTGCTGAATGTGTCCACCATGTTAAGAAACAAAATGCTGTGACATGGGTACTTAGAAAGACGCCCGTGTTTTATTCAGAGCCGATCAATTTGCCGAAACCGATTTTCAAACTGCTGCTGCAATTATCTCCGGCCTTCTATTTTATGCCTTCCGCATTGAAAAGGATATTGGGGCGGAAGTTTGTCGAAACAACCATCACTCCTGACATGGAGGAGATTTTTCATTCCCAAGATGCTACGGTTATTATTGGTTGGATGCCGATAAAATGCATTGGAAAGTTCAGGGCGACCGGCTCTATTCTCCGATAATGGATCAAGCATTTGATCATATCATCTGTGCCACTGGTTTTCATTTGGATATTCGTCATCTTTCATTTATCAGTGATTCCCTTATGGAGAATATTCAAGATAAGGATGATCCATTGGAAGTCAATTTCAATTTTGAAACAAAGGTCAAGGGCTTGTATACAATCGGTGGGATGGTAGAACCGGTTTATGGTCCTGCTCAGCGATTTTTGATGGGGATGCGCCACTCCACGTTAAGGTTAGGGAAGGTGTTTACCAATGGCTAACGCAATTTTTGATCAGGAATCGCCCATTCAAAAGCACAAATGGAATGGCATTGAATTCTATCTTAAACGGGAAGACCTTTTGCCTCCCGTCGGCGGCAATAAAGTAAGGCGTTTCCATCCGATTTTCAATTCAGGAGCCAAGCCCAAAAAGTGATTGCCTTGTCTGATCCCGGTTCCCATACTTTTTTGGTTGCTGCCAAGTATTTGGAAGACCACCAGCAAGCGGTATTTTTCGAAAGGAATATTCCGCTGACTGCCTATGCCAAAGAGAACCGGAAGAGATATTTGACTTACCCTAACATTACAGTCATTCGCCAGCCGTTCTGGAAGCTATGGTTTTTATGGTTGTGGCATAAACATTTACTGTCCTCCAAAGATTTATGTGCACTAGGCGTTGGCGGACAAACGAACGACGAGTTTCCTTCCGCTGAAGCTCTGCGGGAATGTGAGAGGCAATTGGAACAACTTCATATCAATGGCACTGTCCAGCATCTTTTTCCCATTGCTTCAGGGCAGATGCTGGACGGCTTCCTTTGGCATCAGCAATTTTCGGAGTGGAATCCAAATTTTCATGGTGTTATGACGGGGCCACTGGTTTCTCAAATTATGCTTAAACGAAAATATAAGAAGCGCAAGACCGTGCATTTGTGGCAAAAGAGAAAAAAACTGATGTAATGATTCAGCAAGCGAAGTCGTTTTATAATTCTACTGGCGTATGGCTGGATCCCCTTCATACAATCTATTTGTTGAATGTGCTTAGTGAAATAAGCAAGCATCCGACCAATAAGCCAATCATCTTTTGGGTCACCAGCCCTTATCAAGGTAAGAACATGCTTGTTTAGATGCGAAATTAATAAAACTCTTTTGCAAGATAAATTAGGCTTGTAAGCCACCTAACATATTCATTAGAGTGATGCTGTTAAAGTAAAGGAGGATTCAAATAGAGGAGGAAATTCAATATGGCAAATAAGATGACTTTTCAAGCAACAGGCACTTCAAGCAAGATGAAATCAGAAATCAAGATGGGAAACCACGAAATTACAATTGACGAACCCCCAAACATGGGTGGAACCGATAAAGGACCTGATCCGCTTTCAACTCTTTTGGCTTCTTTGGCCGGATGTGAAAATGTAATTGCAAACCTTGTAGCAAAAGATATCAAATTTGATTTGCAGGGAATAGAGTTTGACGTAAAGGGAGACTTGGATCCACACGGTCTTATGGGGCAAGCGGATATTCAACCTTATTTTAATCAGATTTATGTGCACGCAAAAGTGAAAACAGATGAACCTGATGAGCGTATCCAGGAACTAAAAGAAAAGACAGATGCTCGTTGCCCAGTATTTACTACATTCAAAGCAGCTGGAATACCAATCGATGCAACCTGGGAAAAGGCATAATAAACACTAAAAAGAAGCTGGCTTTTGCCAGCTTCTTTTTAGTGGGATCGTGAGTTTAACATGATAGATGTAATCTGAATAGATTAACCAAAACAGCAAATAAAATGAAGATTATCAGTTTTAAGGTTTACATATCGCTGGATTATCGGCAGTAACGCTAGTGGACAGTAGAAGTAACTTAAGTAATACAAAGAACCCTGTAACTCAGCACGTTTAAACGTGTTCAGTTACAGGGTTCTTTTTGTGAATACAAATTGTCTTCTTTTAGCATAATCGTTCTTCAGCCATTTTATAAATCTTTTCTTTATCTCGCTTTCCAATTGCCACAATCTGAATCACTTCAATCGTACCTTGGGCTTCTCTAAAAATGATTCGCAGGCCCATTTCCTTGTTTTTCAATTTGTTGCAGTTCGCTAAATTCCCATGAAGAGATTGGCCGGCATCCATGCTTCTTAACTGAATTCGATCCAGCGCTTTATTGACAAAAATCTTTTGGCTGCCATCAAGTTGTTCATAATCTTCCTTTGAATACTGCGTCCATTCAAGCTGATACAACGGTTATTCCCACCCGTCTTCTTCATCAAGGACAGGGGATTCAGCGGCGATTGCACCGCGAACTTCCACATCTGAGAAAGTAGAAATATTTTCTGTCAACAGCCGATTTTCAGCGATTAAATCAGCCAGCTGATCGTAAAGTTCCTCTATTTCTCTGTTCAAAGACTCGTATTGTTTTTGCGTGAGCATCACACCGGCAACCTTTTCCCGATTAAATACGTAAACGCCAGCAGCTTCTTGATCAGCCTTCTGAAAAGCTTCCATGGGGGAACGTTTTACATTCGAAATTGAAGTTGTGGGAATATCAAGTATTCTCATGGCCATCTTCATCCACTCCTTTAGTTAATCCCATTATACACTTTTTAAAAGACTTTTAAAAGTCTTTCGATGAAATTCTAAAAGAATTAAGAAGAACTAGATAATAAAAAGTCGAAAATATAGCCTAATGTTTCATTTGTGTTCGCAAAAGTGTACTTTTACGAACGCTTTAAATACAGGAGTATAAGGAATTTCAGTGAACTAAGTAATAAAGAAAGCATTATGATTACTAAAGAATAAATCAAAACCTAAGAGAGGAGTGAAAAGATGCAAAGCCAAGAAGTGGAAGCGTTTCGAGTTGTTGCAACAGTCTATTGTGATTTTATCGATTCTTGCCGTATTTTTGAGAATGAGGAAAGCTTCCGCAAACTGCTTAGAATTATTTCCCAACTGTATACAAACGCCCTGGACCTGCCGGAAGTCGAACTTGAAGAAGAGTATTTGACTGATGTGGATTTTCCGCTGCCGGAAGTCGACGTTAAACACCATAACGTGTATACGGAGATATTCGATCCTTATCACGATGAAACTCCAGTGAACGGTTGTCTGGATGACGATATTATCGACATTTACAGCGATATTAAGAAAGGCCACATTTTATATGAGCAGGGTCAGGACGTCAAAGCGGTATGGGAGTGGAGATTCGGTTTAGAAGTCCATTGGGGAGAGCATGCCACAAGTGCCATCCGTGCACTGCATTCCATCAAGTTTTTATAAGTTCTACTTAATTTTAAAGATAAGAAGATTCGAATAGAAATTCAGTTTACATATCATAGGTTATCGAAAGCTTTTATAAAAAGAATTTTTTTTCTAAAACCCGTTTCTTTTTAGGTTACTGGTTTTTTTAGATGCTATGCAAATTAAAGTCTCCATTCCTACTAGTCACTTCTAAAATATGTTTGACTACATGTAGTTAAAATAATAATTGTTATTCAATCAATAGACTATAGCGAAATGACAGACAATCGATTGGGAAAAGAGCCAATGTGAAAAGTTTTAAAGGAGAGCGCTATACGGCTTAAACTGAATAATTTTTTCTGGAATTTCGAACTGAACGCGAATGATATCTTAAGCAGTACTTATAAGTGTCCGATCGGCCTGGTAGTTTCTATTATTCGGGTATCACTTTTAAAAAGCTGTTCAAAAAGCCATTTCAGGCTTTTTGAACAGCTTTTTTTATTATGCAAGTTGGACCGTAATACTGCCATAATCCGACTGCAAATCAACCATATGATCTCCATCTCCGAAGATGCTCTTTTTGTTTTTTACTCCGAAAACCGAAATCGATCCCCACTCCACTTCGGCACAGATCGTCGCATTTTTCGGTTGGTTCCGTGTTTCAAGCATGATGGGGCCGTTGTCCGTTTCGAGCGTGATGTTCCGGTCGAGATCGTTGGTCAATAAATGGATACGCCCGTTATCGGTTTTTGCCCGGACGTTGCCTTCGACTTGTTTGATGACAATGGCGCCGTTGTCGGAGCTTGCATCCAGGTTGCCGACTTGAATGTCTTGCAGTTTGAGTTGTCCATTGTCGGTTTCGGTTTTCAGTTCTTTTGCCACGATGGACTTCAGTTCAATCTCCCCGTTACCTGATCGAACTTCCGCATAGTCGGCGTTCATCTGCGATAGATGGATGCGCCCGTTATCCGTTTCTACGAGGAGCTGTGCGCTTTGGAGCCCTTGTCCTGTCACGCTACCGTGGTCTCATGCGATTTGAATTTTATCGTACAATTTCGCTGGCAAATGGACATTTAGTGTTGGTGATTTCATGCTGCCGATAAAGCTGAAGATGCCCCATTTTCTTTCTTCTTCTTTTAATGAAATGATTAGTGTCCGGTTAAGAATATCGACGGACAGCTGCTGGCGGTAGCTTTTATTAATAGCGTCGGTATGTATTTTGCCGTCTTTTGAAGGTGAGAGGAACAGGAAGCCATTCTCGATTTGGATGTCGACGTTGTCGAACTTATTTTCTGTCAGATCGGTATTGATTGAAGCGAAATCTGTTTGATGAAAATCGAAAGACTCGATCAGTTCCTTGGCAATTGTCTCGGGAGCGCCAAGTTCAGCAGCGATGTCACTGTCGGATTTGCCATCTGCCTTGCCGTTCACAAAATATTCCTCAATGTCCTGGAGAATATCGTTCTGTTCTTCTTTTGGCAACTGTGTCATTGCAGATTCAAGTTCTTGCAGAAATCGGTTTTCAGTCATTTTGCACACCCTCTTCGATTAGTTGATTGACCCCATCCGTGAAACTTTTCCATTCTTCGAGTTGTTCTTGGAGATATGTTCTGCCGAGTTCAGTAAGCGAGTAATACTTCCGCGGTGGCCCTTCGCTTGAGTCCTTTAAATAAGTAGTGAAATAACCATCCTTGGTTAGCCTGCGCAGGAGGGGATAAACGGCGCCTTCAGAAATCGCGATGCGGCTCGAAATTTTCTGAACGAGCTCATAGCCGTAACGATCCTGTTTATCCAGAAGCACGAGGACGCACAAGTTCAGTGCGCCTTTTTTAAATTGGATATTCAATAAAAACAACTCCTTTCATTGCTATTATTCTATAAACAGTAGCAGTTAATAGATAATATAGCATTTAGTATTATTCAATGCAAGGTACTGGTTTGAAATAATTGAATTTTTATAATCTTGATGCGATTCCAGACTTGACACACAAAAAAGGATGGCTCCACAATTCATAGTGTGAATTGTGGAGCCATCCTTATGATTCACTTTCATAAAAGTGTCTTATTATTTAAATTCAATTTTCGTCGTCATCACTCGTCCCGTTGGGTGCGGATCAAATCCAATAATGTTTTCTTTGCCAGCAAGAGCTGGCGATGTATGAACCAGCGGAATAACAGGTGGATCTTCGTGCATGATTACCTGTGCTTGTTCATATAGTCCGTTTCGTTCTTCCTGATCTGTTGTTGTTCTCGCTTGATCCAAAAGTGTATCTAATTCTGGATTGTCGTATTGGGTTGAGTTGGTCGATCCGATGTTGTCGCCATGCCAAAGGGTATAAAGAAAGTTGTCCGCATCTCCATTCATGCCGGTCCATCCGAGCAGGAATGCGTCAGCTTCTCCGTTCAGCGCTTTTTCGATATAAGTTGCCCATTCAAACGTTACGATTTCTGCTTTCACGCCGATGTCCGCAAAATTTGATTGCAGGTATTCAGCTACTTTTGCGCCATCAGGCATATAAGGGCGGGATACCGGCATTGCATAAAGTTCCATTTCAAAGCCGTCTGGCAATCCGGCTTCTGCAAGAAGCTCTTTGGCTTTTTCAGGATCATACGGATAAGGTTCGATGGCATCGTTATAGCCTTCGACAGCGGGGGGGATAGGATTTTTTGCTGCAATAGTCCCTTCGCCGAAAAATGCTTCTATCATCGCATCTTTATTGACCGCGTGGCTGAGCGCTTGGCGAACGAGTGGATCATCAAAAGGTTCATGTGTCAATGTCATGCCTAAATAACCAAGGTTGAGTGGCGGCCTTGAAAATAACATCAGTTCTGGATCTTCTTCAATTTGTGCATAATTTTCGGAATCCAACCCGGCAATCAAATCCACCTCGCCGCTTAGAAGTGCGTTGAGCCGCGCAGAGTTGTCCGGAATGGTCCTGAAAATTACTTGTTCGAGTTTTGGGTAGCCATCTAACCAGTATTCGTCATTTTTTTCAAGTACGATTCGGTCATTTCGCTGCCATTCTTGAAAGATGAATGGGCCGGTACCGACCGGATTGCTTCTATATTCGTCTCCCGATTCTTCAATCGCAGCCGGACTTGAAATGGATAAAGGGGTAAGAGCCAAGTCTTTCAAAAGCGTTGGCTGAGGACCTTTCAGTTTAATTTCAACAGTTGACTCCTCTATTGCGCTGATTGAAGCAACATTATGTGTTTCATCTGCTTGGTACCCGCCAAAAACACTACCGTACATTGGAAAGTTATCAGCATCTCCATTCATCCACCTTTCGAAATTGAAAACGACCGCTTCAGCATCAAAGTCAGTTCCGTCATGAAACGTTACTCCGTCACGCAGCATGAACGTGTAAGTGAGGCCGTCTTCCGACTCACTCCATTCAGTGGCAAGCATTGGCTCTATGGTGGTTTCGCCTTCCGCAAAAGTGGTCAACGTTTCTAAAATGCTTTGAGCGACGTTTTCAGATTCACCGTCAGTGACTTCGGATGGATCCAAAGAAACGGAGTCGCCGCCGCGAGCGAATATAAGGGTGTCTTGTACAGGTGAAGATTCATCGTTACTAGAATCGTCATTAGAGCAGGCCATTAAGAAGAGTGGAAGTATGGAAAAAATGATTGAAGTTAGTGTTATGGATCTTTTATTCATTAAATCGCTCCTTGTGGTGGGATAGCTTGAAACTGTCTAATACAACATCAATTTGGTGATTAAAGAAAGTAAAAGTGATAGAGATGATGTAATTGTAAAAACGCTAAAGTGATCGATCATGGTATTAATAAATCGCCGTTGTTATTGTTTATCAGGTTGAGTCTAGGCCTCCTTTTGCGAATAATATGAAAGAAATAGAGCGTAAATAAATACCATGTGTAATAGTATAAAGCAAAATGATTAACTTGCGTAATAATTTTAAATATTTCATTATTTTACTGACAGCTTTGTAAAATTTCTTAAGGAGCATTCGGATTTTTAAGAAAATGCAAAGTAAAAGTGCATAAGCCTGGCACAATGCAAATTAGGAACTGTCAGGGCCATGTGAAATGCAGTAAAATTCAGTATAAGGAATCAGAAAAAAGCAGCTGAAGTTGAATTAGGAAATGATATTAGCTTGATAACTAAAAGCGCTTGATGAAATTAATCCGGGACAAGAAAGAAGTGAGTGTTCGAGTGGAAAGATCACTAGTTTGCATAACCGCCTTTTCCAATAAATTTTGGAAAATCAAAGCACAAGAAAAACTGTTCATTGTATCATATGGAAGAATTGGAACCCGTGGCTCAATCAGCACCAAAGAATTCGCCTCTGAAGAATTTTGTGTGAAAGAGGCGAACAAGCTAATCGAATCGAAGCTGAAAAAAGGGTACCGAGACAGTGGCGAAGAGAAAGAAATTCAAATCAGCGGCATGACAGAAGAGCAGTTTTGGCAACTGCTGGAATCGTCACATAGAAAAGGCGATGACTGGGACGAACAGCTGGAATGGCTCGTTGGAAAGCTGGCAAAAAAATCGGTAAAAGATATTATCCGGTTTGATGCCCATTTTAATTAGAACTATTACAAATCATATACAGCCCATTTGTGGGCGGCAGCGTATATCATGATGGGCGGCTGTTCAGACGACTCATTCGATTATTTCCGGGCATGGCTGCTATTTCTTGGAAAAGAGGCGTATGAGATCGCTATTCGTGATCCCGAAAGCATCATTCCTTATATAGAAGACTTGGAAGAGGCTGTTCCTGAACTTGAAGACCTTTTGTATTGCGCCAGCTCGGCCTATGAAGAAAAGACGGGCCTTGACCAGGAGGACTACCTTGATTTGTACTGGCAACTGTCGGGGGATGATTATAAGCAACCTGAAATAGAATTTGACTGGGACGAAAAAGACGAAGAGGGGCTACGCAATAAGTTTCCGTTGTTGTGGAAATTGTATGGCGAAACTCCTTTAGGCTAGAAAAATCAGTATGGAGCCTGATGAGGTTATATATAAGTTGAACTAAAGAAATAATTTTTTCAACTCGATCAGAATAAACAAAAAAAATCGCTTTGGGCCCACAGAATGTGGGTCATGCAACTGGCGCAACTAGAAGTCACGGTGCCAGTTGCCAAGGGCGAAGCGATGCAGGAGCAGATGGTTTTCGCAGCCTTTCACTCTTTCTTTTCAACGTCTTTGATCGTTCCTATTATAAATAATTAGTTCAACATCTATAAGTATTATTTTGAGTTGCCCACTTGTGGACAGCGGTAAAGATCAGTCAGCTTGAAATACTATACGCACCTTTTTACGGTAGTAAGTCACTTTACTTAGCGATAAAGAATAAAGAAGAAATAAATTCATAAAAAGAATTTAAGGTTTTCCTTATTTTAGTAAAACGTTCTTGAAATAGTAAGCCTATCAAATAGGATCAACAGTTGGTAAAGCAACATTTGGACCATGCAGAGAGAAAAGAAGAGTAGATGTAGAAGTTCTTGCATCTGCTCCTTTTGTGCTGGGAAGAGCCACTCCTTTATTAATTTTCCAAACTTTATTTTCGCCTGTAAAGTCAGCTTTTCTGGATAGCTTCTCATGCGTATTTACAAGAATTTTGTCCTGTATAGATAGACTGTTTTACTCGGGTAACCAGATGTTCTACAGGTAATAAGTGAGAATTATAATACAAGTTAATTTATTTAAATACATATGTGTAGAAAATAAAGTTATATAAGAAAAACGCTAATGTTTTCTGAATTAAAAGAATTTTATATAATACTTTACATATTTTGTACTTTATTATAGTCTTATTGTATCGGAAATCAAAAAATAAAAGTATTTTTCAATTAAATATCAGTAAAAAAGTTTATATTTTAGTACTATAGTCTATTTATGTTTATTGAATTATCAAAAAAATAAAACTGAATTTTAAACGAAAAATAGTTCACTGTATATATAGTGTTGTGTCAGCAAACTCTGGCGCTTTGAACTTAGAAAAAGCTAGTGGAGAATGCGAGCGCAGTAAACAGCTCTGCAAGTCAGTGGTATTCTCGAAGAGTTGAAAAGGAGTGGTTAAAGTGATTGAAACAGATGTACTGTCATTAACGGCAGAGAAAGTCAGTAGATTTTTAGGTGCAAAAATGGAATTACATGAAGGGTTTTGGCAGTTGGTAAATAAGCGGACAATCAAAACACATGATGGTTCTAATCTCTGTGTCAGTTGGTCGCTGGACCTGTCAGTTTCCTTTAGAGAAACCGGTGATGGGCATGAAGCTATGAACAAAGCTGAAGTATTTCTTCTTCCTGAAGAGCTGCCGATTTTTACTGATGCATTACTACAGCATCCAATTTTGTTTCCCAGCAGTTATTCCCAGCAACTGTCAACAGAACGTGGAATGTATTGCATTCGACTAACATCACAAGAGCCGCCTGAAGACTTTGCGAAACGATTATCCGAAGCGGTTTATGCACTTAGTTAAAAGCTATTATTGGGTTAAAGGGGAGAAATGAAAATGGAACAGATGGAACAATTGCCTCGAAAATCAGTTGATTATTTTTTTCTTAGATCCAAAGATGTCCATATTGAAAATGGATCGGCTTTTATCACTTTCTTTGCTCGTCTGACTCGAGAAGTATCTTTTCGAAAAGATGGAGAGAAACAGACGCGAGTTCAAACGGTGTGGGTAGACGTTGATGAAGTAAAATTGGAGCATGCATCTAAAAAAGCAAGGGGATTGCCGAATTGCATGCAGCGATACGAGCTGTCGCAAAATGTCTTTTATAACTTATATCAATTAGCCAAGAAAAGTCCCAAAGATTTATTTCACATCACGCCTTATTGCCAGAAATCCACACGCGAAAAATTCATTGTTTGAAGTTGCGGCAACATACAAGCTTTTCATTGATTTTTTTAATCAAATCAAAATCTGAAACAATTATGCTTTTCTTATCAAAGCAAGTTAGAACGTCTATATTAAGTAACTGGACCAAAAGCTGTATGACCGATTATTAAGTGGGACGATACTAAGGAGGATGAATTAGATGACTTTAATGGTAAATGGAGAAAAAAGAACGGATCAACTAGCTAAAACGTATTTGGAAATGTATAAAGAATATATTGTTGGTTACAAACAGTATAAGATGGAAAAAGCGGCCTTGTGCACGGGAGTAGAAAAGCTTAAAGAGGCTTAACTGCAAGTATAATGACAAATTCAAATGAGTATATATAAAAAAAGCATCCCAAAATCAGTGTGATTTTTGGATGCTTTTTTTGGTAAACATAGATGTATTTATATTCGTTTAAGTAAATAAATTCCAATTGACAGCTATTTAAAGAATTCTTTCACTGGGTTTTTTCCGCCTTCAGACTCATATACACTAGACATAAGAAGAATTTTTTTGCTGGAGATAACTGGGGATTTCTATAGCTATATCCAGTGAAATACATGGCTTGTTGCAAGCAAATCATAAAAGAAGAGGTGGAATTTAGATGAAAAAACTGCATGAAACGATAGAAAAATTGAGTGGAAGTGAAGCGAAAAGTTTGTTGTTGGGTATTATGTACCGATTAGAAAGCATCGAGATTGAAGAAGATTCACAAAGCAGAACTGTAAAGGAATTGTTATCGTTATCAGAAGAACTGCGGGATGAGCTGCAAAAAGAAACATGCTATGAAGTGGATCGAACTGCTGTGCATATCATCAGCGGAGAATCCCCAGCAGGTTCGTTGAGGCTAGGACTAAGTCGTGACAACCAAATCATCGGCTTTCCGAACTTTTTTGCTGAAGGGCCAGTCTGGAAAATTCACACGGAAGAAGGGCGTACTATACGGTATGAATGGTTACGAGATCATATCAATTATGAAATAGATTATATAGAAGAAGAATACAGAAGTCGATTTTTAAAAACGCTCGCCGCGATCGAAGCAATTCCAACTAATATGCCAATCATATTGTGGACGGCAGAAAATGCAGATGAACAAGTAGGACTCCGTTATGTTCTTTATCTTTTGCGAGAAAAGAAAAATGATCTTTATGTGATTAACTCTACACAAGCTTTTCAAGCAATCTATACAAAAGAAGATGCTCAATTTAGAGTGAGACATTCGGGGGAAGTCGCGTCGGATCAATTTAAAGAAATCTATCAAACGAAGTTAGGGAACTCTTTAACGAATGAAGTGAAAGAAATTTTGCAAAACGAATGGCTTTTATTGTCAGAAAAAGAAGACGTGCTGCGAATTTGGAGAAACGGCAGCATCCAAGGGGTAAAAGAAGACCATTTCGATTCGATGATTATCGATACGGTTCGGAGATTACACGCGGAAGATGAAACAGCTGCTTTTATTTTAGCAGCCAGAGTAATCGGTGAGATTCTTTTCCAATCAGAACAACTGATCGGTCATAACTATTTGGAGTACCGTATCAGATATTTGGTTTATAACGGTACATTTGAGATAAAAGGAATCCCTAAAAGCATGAGGCATTATCGGGTGAAATTAAGATTGAAGCAGCACTGAACCGGGTTCCAAGAAATTCGTTTAATTCGATCACAGTTGATTGCGACAAGAAATTCTCCAATTGGAAGTCGGTGTGCAATCAGCACGACATCGCTATTTACTTTGCGGAACCGGACCTTCGCAACGTGCGCTGAATGAAGATTCCGACGACCTGCTTCGAAAAGACGGCCTGCCGAAAGAAATGGGTTTTAACCAAATCGATCAAGCTTTCGTATCAACGGTGGCAGACAAGCGGAATAATATCCCTCGGAAGTCGCTGAATTACCGTACACCCCTGGAGGCATTTATGAGTCAACTGAATGGAGTAGATCTGTCTAGCTTAAATTGACAAACGGAAAACTATATAAATTGAACTTATGAATCATCATTTCATATACCGCAATGATCGTGCTTCACTTTTTCTTTCTTTTAAAAAATGAGTAGGAGGTTTTATGAATGATGGGATTAGAATTGGGAATACTGGCATTTTTGATACTGCTTAATGCCTTCTTTGCTGCTTCTGAGATTGCTCTGATTTCCCTAAATGATCACAAAATAAAGAAAATGGCGGAAGAGGGACACAGGAAGGCACAATGGATAAATCAGATGTTATCAGAACCTAGCCAGTTTTTGGCTACGATTCAGATTGGCATCACTCTTGCCGGATTCTCAGCCAGCGCTTTTGCAGCAGATAGCTTCGCTGACGAACTGTCTCTTTATGTCCAGCAAAGTGGAATGCCAGTTTCATCTCAACTAGCTCAGGTAGTCTCACTTTTCCTCGTCACCCTTATTCTCTCTTACTTCACGCTTGTTTTTGGGGAACTTGTTCCAAAACGGCTGGCTCTTCAGAAGGCAGAGTCCATTTCCTTGCTAGCCATTAATCCTTTACGCTTTTTAGCAAAGCTCACAAACCCTTTTGTGAAATTTCTATCCTGGTCGACAAACACTGTAATCCGCATGTTTGGTATCGATCCGTCCGAAGAATATTCCGGCGAGCTAGAAGAAGAAATTCGATTGATGCTAGATGTGGGCAAAGAAAAAGGCACAATCAAGGAAATAGAACAATTCATGATTACTAGGATCTTTGAATTTAATGACAAAAATGTGGGAGAAATCATGGTTCACCGCACTGATATGACGTCCATTTCCACTGTGCTTAGCCTTGAAAACGTCATACACATCGTGAAAAAATGTCCGTATACAAAATTCCCTGTATATGAGGGAGACACGGATCATATTGTAGGTACTTTAAACATAAAAGACCTTTTTCGTTACAGGGAAAAAAACAATTCCAGCAGCTTCGATATCCAGAAGATTATGCGAAAACCATTTTTTGTCTCTGAGAAAAGAAAAGCGGATAAAGTTTTTATAGAAATGCAGAAAAAGAATGTCCATTTGGCTATCGTTCTGGATGAATTTGGAGGCACATCTGGACTAGTGACGCTTGAGGACCTGATTGAAGAATTGGTTGGTGACATTAAAAGTGAGGATGAGTTGGAGTGAGAATTGGCTGCTATCGGTGAGATTCTTTTCCAATCAGAACAACTGATCGGTCATAACTATTTGGAGTACCGTATCAGATATTTGGTTTATAACGGTACATTTGAGATAAAAGGAATCCCTAAAAGCATGAGGCATTACCGTGTGAAATTAAGCTGAAATGGGATGAGTTTGATAAAAGTAGTACTTGTCACTGTTTATCAAATAAAATAAAAAAACGCCCCGGAGGACGTTTTTTGTGATTACCTGCTGCGAATTTTTGACAGCAAACGAAGAATTTCAAGATAGAGCCAAACCAATGTGACAAGTAAACCGAAAGCTCCGTACCATTCAAAGTATTTTGGCACTTGTTTATGTGCCGCATTCTCGATAAAGTCAAAATCCAGTACCAAGTTCAGCGCAGCAACGATAACAATAATTACACTGATCCCAATGCCTATAGGTGACGATTCGTGCAGGAACGGAATTTCAAAGCCGAAAAACCCACCAATAAATGAAATCACATAAACCAAAAAGATGGCACCAGTAGCAGCGGCGACGCCCATTCTGAAGTTTTGTGTCACTTTGATGAGACCGGACTTATAGACGAGCAAAAGACTCAACAAAACGCCTATTGTAATCAGTACGGCTTGAAAGACAATACCGCCGTACTGGACTTCGTATTGTGCAGAGATTGCACCCAGGAACAATCCTTGAAGCAACGCATAAACGGGCGCTGTGAAAGGAGAGATTTTCGGCACGAAGACCGTAATCAATCCAACAATAAGTCCGCCAATGGCACCTACCAGAATCAAAGGCAGTACGCTGTTTGGACTCGTGACAAACTGATTCCAGGAATAGACGAAAGTCACCAGTAGCAGCAAGAGCAAAATGAATGTTTTATTGACAGTGCCTTGGATGGTCATCTTCCGTTCAGTTCCGGCCCCTTTGAAATTTTCGAACGCTTCAGTCTTCAAACTCGGATTTCCACTTCTCAAATCGATCACCCCATAAATTATTTCAAGCAAAATCAATTATATCTTTTTATTGACGAGAAATACATGATGAACAAGCTCGTGTTGCAATAAATGTATTCTAATCGTCGGTTTTGTCTATGTATAAAAGAGATTCTACGATTTGTTCTGAAAAAACCTCCTTATCAGTGCAAAGTGGTTTGGAAAAACCCTACCTTGTTTCAAGATAAGAAAACTGTAGCCCACGAAGTTGTGGGCTACAGTTTTTTTGATTTAATTGCTGTTGGTAATTTTCTTGTTTTCCGTTACAGCGAAATAATTGACTTCAGTATCTGCAAAATAAAACATATTTCCAGGAGGCATTTGGATTATTTCGCCAATTGTAACGTGTTTAATTGACAAGTCTTCATGTAATTATTCCAGATCCTCAGAAAAAAGCAAATAAGGTGTTTATAAGCTGAATCCATGATGCGATATTTAAGCGACCAATTCTTTGTTGTGTAAATTAAAGTAGTAGCTGCATTCTGTTTGGGTGAAATTTCTATCCATCGCATCTCTAGGCCATCAATGTCTTCATAAACAACTACAAAGTTTATTTGATCAGCCCCAAATTTTACGGCGTTATCTTAGTCAGTAACATACAGCATGACTTGACCGACTTGGTTGAACATAAACCGATACATTCCTTTTGGTGATTTTCTTTCGTGGTGCTGTTCGGCATCGGAAGAAAAAACCCTTCTTTTCTACGTATCTAAAATATAGTTGTTTGCCTTTATTAGTACCTAATACTAATAGTTGGTGGTAGAATAATAAGGCGAGGACAACAAGAAGGAGCGATTCTTATGAACACTTCAAAAGCTAGAATTACAGCCATCGGTTCGTATGTACCGCAAAAGAGGCTGACAAATCAAGATTTGGAAGAATTACTGGAAACCAATGATGAATGGATCGTCCAACGGACTGGAATAAAAGAACGTCGGATTGCTTTAGATACAGAATACACGAGCGATATCAGCGTTAAAGCTGTGGAAGACTTGAGGAAGCGTTATGATCAATCACTTGACGATGTTGACATGATCATCGTCTGCACAATGACACCGGATTTTAAGACACCGAGTGTTTCTGCGCTTGTACAGGCAAAGCTTGGCATAAAGAATACGGGTGCGATCGACTTGAATGCAGCCTGTTCTGGGTTTGCGTATGGCCTTCATATTGCGAATGGGTTAATCACTGCAGGATTGAACAAAAAGATTTTGGTGATTGGAGCAGAAACGTTTTCCAAAATTCTGGACTATAGCGACCGCTCGACATGTATCTTATTTGGAGACGGAGGTGGAGCTGTACTTGTTGAATATGACGAAGAAAAACCAAGCTTTATCGAAACCCATATGGGAACAAACGGGGAGCAAGCACACAATCTTTACTGCACCGACCTCTCCAATCAAATGTTCGGCAACGAATTGGCGGTTAATGGGTTCGTCAATCAAAATGGACGTGAAGTATACAAATGGGCGGTTAATACCGTACCAAAAGGGGTTACGGCCCTGCTAGAAAAAGCTCAGTATGAGACGGTTGAAGTGGATTGGTTCATTCCGCACAGCGCGAATCTTCGAATCATCGAGTCGATCTGTAGCAGAACCGATCTTCCTTTGAAGCGGACGATTTATAGCCTTGAGTATTACGGGAATACTTCCGCAGCATCGATTCCTTTGTCACTAGACAAAGGTTTAAAAGAAGGAAAAATAAAACCGGATGATACATTGCTACTATATGGTTTTGGCGGAGGATTAACGCATGCAGGCATGCTGATCAATTGGACAATTTGAAGAGAAAAATAGAGTGGTCAATTATAATTAGAGGTTACTTGATTGAAGAAACTAAATACTACATAAGTTGATTTAAAGAAACAGCTTTTTCAACTCAATGAGGTAGGGAAACGAAGAAATCGCTCCAGATGGACGCTTTGGGCCCACAGGATGTGGGTCATGCAACTGGCGCGACAGGACGTCGCTTCGCTGCTCCAGCAGCACATCTTTGCCCTTCGCCGTCTTGCGCTCTTTCTTCTAAGCATCCTTGAGTAACAAATCATCCGGATACGGAGCAAACCAGCGGAGACTGTTATGAGAGCAGCGTAAGTGAAATGGAAAAATCCACTCGGGCAGGCCCGAGTTCGTTCGGCGCCAGCTCTTAGCAGCTGATTTGTGGAACATTAACAGGACGGAATCATTCGTTCAACTTATATAATACTCAAGCAGCCATCTAATTCCCAAAAAGGAAGAGTGGTTGCTTTTTTCTATTAACGGCTTAATTTATCCGAATATCAGTTATCTCGAAGCTGAGGCAAATAAATTGTATTAGCAGGTTGATAGCCGTAGAATTGGAGTTAGCAACAAGTCCGCATGGCTTTATTAGAGTGGAAGTTTCCGCTCAATAATCCAAAAGTATTAAGCGAAGTGATGTTTTGTTGCACTGAAAAGATCTTGGGAATTTTGCGTATGATGTTTGCTGCGGATTTTTTAGGGAAACAATGACCATAAGCCTGAATAAAGGTATTCAATTGGTATTCAATGAACGATAAATAATTAAAAGTAGGTGTATAGAAATGGAAAAGAATAAAACGATTCTAAAAATTAGTGATTGGGTAAAAGGCAAATCCCGCCACGACGAACTGGTTATCGGTTACATCGATTCCATGAATGTCCTTAAAGAAGCTGTCAATGTAACGGTAGTTGAAAGTGATAACGAAGAAATGGTCGGCATTACCATCGCAATGTCTGTACATCAGGTAGAAAGCATTCCCGAGTCTGTTACTAAAGATGCCGCACAACTAAGCTTCTTGATCGATTTGGCACTGGCGACTGACGATAAAGAATGGTTCCAAGAATTGTCCGCTCAGTTGAACGCTAAAAAAGAAGCCGTTAACTAAAATCGCAATTATTTTGTGCTCAAATTTTAATAGCCCAAAAATATAAATAGCACTTTAATTCGCAAGGCTTTTAGTAGCTGATAATTGTGAGTTGAGGTGTTATTTTTTGATCATTTATAAAGTAAGGAAACTTAAAATTACGTGGTCACTGCTACTTTTCAAAGCATTCTACTGAAGATAATGGTATGTCAAAAAATCAAATTTGTTTTATTTAACAGTGTTCTATTTGAAGAGGTGATAAATATGAGAAAAGGCTTGTTGGTCTTCGGCGGGAGTTTTATTCTGATTGCGGCGCTTTTAGGATACTCAATCTATTAGGCCTTTTTTGATATACAGCGATTGCCAGAAGGTGAATTTCTGACGGAATCCGTATCTCCAGACGGCACGTAAACGGTACGGGCTTTTGCGACCAACGGCGGAGCAACTGTAGCTTATGCTATTAGAGGAGAATTGGTTTTTAATGACGACAATAAAAGAAATAACAATATCTATTGGAATTATAGAGAAGATTCTGCAACGATAAATTGGATCGACGAGGATACGGTGGATATTACCGGACAGCAGTTAACCGTTCCAAAGGAAAAGTACGACTTTAAAAATGAGAAATAGAATACATATAAGGTGAACGAAAGATTTGCTTTTTTAATTTGATAAGAGAAAAGACGCTTGGGGGCATAGCTCACACGATAAGCTGGGAAGAGCACCAGTCTTATCGCACTTGCCATCCCGTGAATGCGGGGCGCTGAGCTGATTACTTAACAAAATATAAGCATAAGTTTCCGCTCTTATAATTAGAAGGGGTGGAGCAAAACGGAAAAGAAAATCATACTGCTCCTGAAGTGCTTCACACAGCAGCGCAGCTGTGTTACGGAATATCCACAGCAAAATCGTTCCATTATAAGTGAGTAGTTCAACATAATATAGATTGGAAAGAATCTATACACATTGATACCCTATTAACTTTCGTTTCCATGACATTTTTTGTATTTCTTTCCGCTGCCGCAGGGACATGGATCATTGCGGCCAACTTTAGTAGAAACAGCCGGCTCTGAGGTTCCAGAATACGATTTTGTTGTTCCAGTAAATGACTTAAGTGCAGTGGAAAGAGGTTCGTTAAACGATTTCAGAAAACGCTCATTACTTCCGCGTGCTTTGCGTTCCCATTGCTCAAGTTTAGGATGATCGAATCCCATGATGTTGAAATAGCCATACGCCATTTCTTCATTGTCAAAAATACTAGTGTGGTACTCATCGTTCATATAATGTTCGATTTCGGGGCGGCCTTCAGCTGACAGCTGTGTTGCAAGCCCTTGGATCATGTACGCCTGATAATCCAAATCACTAGTATCACCATAAAGGTTCTTTAACGTAGCAACAGCTAAATCACTGTGGGTGCCCGCAATCGTGTTGATTGGAAAAATAGCATCTTTTGAACGGGCAAAAGGCTCGACCGCACGGACAACTTCATCCGACTGACAAGCTATAAGCGCTGCGCACAGCTCTTCCTGTAGAATGTCTTCGTCTCTTTCGAATAACCTGGCCAAAGCTGGAATGAAACTGGAATCTTTCAATAAACCAATTGTATAGACAGTAATAATTCCTTTGTAACTCATCCATTCGTCTTTTTGCGGTCCCTCCAATATTCCAAGAAATCCGGATGTGTCTGCAAAGCCCAGTTCAACTTGTCTTTGTACAATGCGTTTTGACTGTGAATAAAGAATGTCATCATACTCATCTTTTGATTCCAATTCTTCTAGAGCAACTTGAAGCATGCGATACAACTCTTCTTTTGTCGCAGCTTTCAATGTCGTTAAGAACGCCCATTCCTCCTCGGAAAGCCATCTACCAATTTGTTCGCGATTGGCCAGTTTGACATCAAGAGGCAGCTTCATAACAATCCGAATGAATAAATGTTGATTTTCTAATCGAGCTTTGCTTAATGCGTCCACCAACACTGGAAGATCACTTTCTCCAATAGCCATTTTTTCCACAGCAAGCAGATAAGAGGGGGCATCTCTCTTATCGTGCATTGCCGCATGAATAAGCCGTCCAGGCCATTCCGGTTTGAACGAGGGAAAAGTAGAGACGGCATTTAGAGCGAAATGCCGGATTACTATATCATCAGAAGTCAAATAGGGATCAATTTGGTGTAATATGTTCATAGGTGACACACTCCATTTCCAAGCTGTTTTATTACATGATACCAATTATTTCTGTTTCCATCACATAAATATATCTTCCGAAAAAACTGTGGACACATAAATGCATCTACAGGCGGATCGGAATGTTGAGACGATTGAGTTTTCCAGCTTAGCGCATGAGCCAGTCCTAAAGAGATAGGCATAAGTTGATCTCTTTTGTTCAATTCATAAAAATGAAATTATTGCCCTTTGTAAATCATTCTCGCTTAATTTACACTAAGATAAACAACTTGATTGGAGTGATTAGATGATTTATCAATTTAACGTACAGTTGAAACACACACAGCCAAAGGTATGGAGAAGACTTCAAGTAGATAGTGAAATGTCTTTTTATCAACTTCATAAAGTGCTGCAGATTGCTTTTGAATGGGAAAACAGTCATCTGCATGCGTTCGAGATTATGAAAGCACATGGAAAAATGTCGCCCCGTGTTGAAATTGGGATGAATGATGAAGAATTTGATCTTTTTGGAAACGAAACATTGGATGAAAAAACGGAATTCGTGAAGGATTGGTTTACGACTGTAAAAGATCGAACACTTTATACATATGACTTTGGAGATGATTGGCAGCACGACATCGTACTGGAGAAAATGATGGAGCCAAAAAAGGGAGTCAAGTATCCGCATTGCGTGAAAGCTGTTGGATTGGCTCCAGAAGAAGACAGTTGGGGAACGGAAGAAGAACGAGAAAATGTGGAACCTGACATTTTAACGGCAGAAGTGAATGGGAATTTAGCGCCCTACGCTCAGGAAGTGCTAAATAATAGTGAACAAACGACGAATATTTGGAAAAGACTACTGTTGAAATCAAAAGAGTTAAACGCTTTAAAGCCGTGGGAGCTAATAGGCGACAATGAAGTTTTCATCGTTCAGGATCCAGTCAGTCAAGAGTACTTGTTCATTAGTGTTCTCGGAGGTGCTGGACAGGAATACGGATTGGCGGTTTACATTGGCGAAGAGGGCTATAGAAGTCTTCAACTTACAATGGAACAAAAAACACCACTAATGGAAGTAATCTTCATACAGCGCAGCTTATTGCTGTCGTTTGTCGACCGACACGAGTTAGAGAAAGAGGACTATGATTTCTTGAAGAGTCAGGATGTAACGTTCAGAGGTAAAAAGCAATGGCCGGAATTTCGCAGTATGGTACCGGGAAGTTACCCATGGTCGATTGATCAAGAAGAAGCTCGTATACTGATACTTGCGATTGAGCAAACAAACCATGTATTCCAGTTAGCCAGACAAGAAATACCTTTGCCGCTATTTCAACAGGAAGATAAAATTTTTGCGAGAATTCCTTATGAATCAGGTCAAGGAATGCACTGGGAAAACGAATTATTGCACATCGATTCGATAGAAAATGGTAATTCACCGCTTCCAGTCGAGCAAATAGTGTCCGACGTGGAAATTAAACTAGCAAAGAGTACTGCTGTTTTGAACAGTTCAATCCAATTTGATTTGTTCTATATAAATATGCCGGTCCAGTCGGCGACAGGAGAACGCCCTTATTTTCCATACATGGCTGTCGGAATTGATAGCCAAACAGGAATGGTTCTGCACCAGGATATTTTTGAAAGCCGCGACGCAGCTGAAAATGCGCAAAGGGGATTGCTCCAAGTCGTTGAACGTATTGGTAAATTACCAAAAAAACTAGTACTTACTGCTGCAACTCATCGTTTGCTGGAGCCGGTGCTATCGAAGCTCAAACTAAAGGCGGAAGTGGTCAGCTTTTTACCTGAAGTGGAAAGCTTCAAAACAGCTCTTTCTCAATTTGAAACTTAAACAAAAAACCGATTTTGAGGTGATAAAAATGGATTTGATTGAAGAACTGGTAGTTGCCTATCTTTTCCAAAGCTATGAATCGTTCAGTGTGCTAAATCGTGTAACTGGTGAAATACTATTGGATGCCCCCGAATCGGTAACGGGAGAGCCTGAAATTGATTGGGATGATGAAGCAGCGGCTGACTTGATTCCGATTCCCTAAATAACTTCGCAACAAGCCTATGAAACAATGGTTTTTTTGTGAAAAATCAACATGCAGATGCACGAAAAGTCTTATATAAAGCGCTCAATGGCATAAGTCCCTTCGGAAAATTTAAAACGGCCATAAAGAATATGAACTTGGATAGAAAGTGGCACGATTTCGAACAAGAATGTGCCGAAAGGGAAGTCAAGGAATGGCTGGATAGTCGTCAGATTGACTGGACAGGATTTACGAAGTAAAATTCAGGTGCCAGGCACTAAAAAATGATAGCCATTGAAAAGCGCCAATTCCAAGAAACTGGGATTGGCGCTTTTGCGAACAGTGAAGCGTTTTTTTATAGTTTTGGCAGTGACAAGCTTCTTGTCCCTAGATCGATAATGCTATTTGCACAATCACGCCAGACTCTTTTTATGATGATGTGCGCGTGTCCATTTCTCCGTTTGTTGTCGAGGAGAGTAGATATCTGCAACGTGTGACAATTTCCATCACTATCCACTCTTTGGCTTGAACTTACGTGTTTGCATATTTGCTCGGGGAGGTGTGAAACTTCTCTGCTACGAACAGCATTAGCCGTTTTTGTGCAACGTGTATATACCTCTTTTTATATTTGACCTCGCCCACTGGGCAATCTATAGTTACTATATAAGGCAATAACTAGCAGAAGCAATCGGCATCGATAAATCTTTACATAAAATGTGATTGATTAGATGCAGCATAGTAATATTTCTTAATAGTGGCCTAACAATAGCTTCACAAAGCAGCTCTATACTAATAATGAGTCTTTACATAATCGCTACACTTAAAGGCCGATACAAAATTCGAGGGGGAAATAAGATGAAAAAAATCTTTTTTGGTTCAGCGTCATTGTGTCTAGCGACGTTTTTAACAGCTTGCGGCAGTGAGGAAGCTGCGACGGATACGGAGTCAGCTGAAGGTGGAGCGGGCGTCTCTGGTACGCTGGATTTTTATACGTCCCAGCCCGATGCGGATGCGCAAGGCTTAGTAGATGCCTTTAAAGAACAAAATTCAGAAGTCGATATTAGTATTTTCCGCTCTGGCACAGAAGAAGTTGTGTCGAAAATCCAGGCTGAAAACCAAGGAGGCAATATCCAAGCGGATGTCCTACTGGTTGCCGATTCAGTGGCATTCGAAAATTTTAAAGCGGAAGAGCTGCTATTGGCCTATGAATCACCTGAAGCGGAATCCATCGATCAAGCGTTCGTTGATCCGGATGGTACTTATGCAGGAACCAAAATTATGGCGACTGGTTTGATCGTCAATACCAATGAAGTAACAGAGCTTCCAACTAGTTGGGATGCCTTGACTGACGAGGCAACTAGTGGTCAGTCCGTCATGCCAAGTCCGCTTTATTCTGGTGCAGCGGCTTATAATCTCGGTGTGATGACGCGTCAGGACGATTTTGGCTGGGACTTCTACGAAGCGCTTCGCGCCAATGACATCACCATCACTCAAGGCAACGGAGCGGTCTTGGAAAGCGTTGCGACTGGAGAGAAGAATTATGGCATGATCGTCGATTATTTGGCGGCGCGTGCGAAAAGTGAAGGGTCGCCGGTTGAATTAGTGTATCCGGAAGAAGGTGTTCCGGTTATTACCGAGCCAGTGGGCATTATGGCCAATACTGAAAACGAAGAAGCATCTAAAGCATTTGTCGATTTTATCCTTTCAGAGGAAGGTCAACAACTGGCTTCAGAACAAGGTTATACACCAATTCGTGAAGGCATAGAGGCACCTGAAGGCTTGAAGACGCTGGACGAGATGACCATTCTGGATGCACAAGCGGTAGAACTATTGGAAACGCGTGATGAAGACAAAAAGGAATTTGGAGAGATTTTCGGACAATAAAAAAACGAGCTTGAATTTTGATGTGAGGAGTTACAATTATGACAGCAAAAAAGCCAATGGTTGGAGAGAGAAAAAAGAGGGATTCCTCTTTTTCTCTCTTTTTTCAAAGTAAAAATTTGTATAAAGTAATGGGTTTACTGGTCATTTTTGTGTTTTTCTTGTTGCCAGTGTTGCGGCTCATCTGGCTCAGCTTTGTAGATGACGGTTCGCTGACGCTGCAATATTACACAGAAGTACTGAGAGAGCCTGCAACCTGGAAGACAGTGCAAAACACATTGATTGTTGTAGCGGGCTCGACAATTCTAGCATTAGTACTCGGTATTTTATTTTCCTGGATTGTCGCTTATGTTCAGTTGAGTGGAAAAAGAGCGATGCAGCTTTTTATCTTCCTGCCGTTCGTTATTCCTTCCTATATTACGACGCTGGCTTGGACGCAATTTTTTAGTGCATCTGGTCCGGTTACAGCAGTGCTGTCTCTACTGCCAGGAGATTTAGAAGCACCGAATTTGTATAGCATCGGGGGATAATCCTGCTGCTCGGAATTTCTCATTATCCACTGGTGTATTTGTTTACGGTTAACGTTTTCCGTAAAATTCCGCGTGAATTGGAAGAGGCAGCCGCGACAAGCGGACTGTCAAAAAAACGAGCGTTCCGAAAAGTGGTCCTTCCGTTGGCGCTGCCAGGAATTGCTAGCGGTGGATTGATTGCGTTCTTGTCGAATCTCGACAATTTCGGAATTCCGGCATTTCTTGGCACTCCCGCCAACATACGGGTTTTGAGCACTTATATTTACGAGCAAGTTGTGGGGTTCGGTCCTTCCGCGTTTTCACGAGCTGCCGTACTATCAGTCATTCTCGGCATTATTGCACTTTTAGGAACGGTTCTGCAATGGTTCTTACTGCGCCGCAGCCGTGTTAATGAAACAAATAGAAGTGATTCGACGCCACGCATTTATTTATCAGCGGGTAAACAAAAGCTATTGGAAGCTTCTATGTGGATTTTCCTGTTGGTAACAAGTTTGATGCCGCTAATTGCGATGGGTGCTTTGTCGCTCATATCCGCTTACGGGGTACCCTTCAATTTGGAAAATCTGTCGCTACGTAATTACGAATATGTCTTTTTGACGGATTCTAAACCTTTGACGGCCTTATCGAACAGCCTGCAGCTGGCCTTTTTCACCATGCTAATTTGTCTCATGCTCGGTACGGCCATGGCATATTTGCGCTTTAAGTACCCGGACTGGAGTACAAAAGCTGCTGAACTGTTCACTACCATTCCTTTTGCTCTGCCCGGTACGGTATTTGCGCTGTGCATGATTTTCATGTGGCTTGAGCCGGTTCCGGGTTGGAATCCAGGCATATACGGTACGGTATGGATTTTGTTTATCGCTTACGTCACACGTTTTCTCGTGCTGCAAGTTAGAGGCAGCTATACGGCATTTCTGCAGATCGATCCATCAATGGAAGAAGCCGCCCGTACATCCGGCGCTTCGGGTTGGGTGAAATGGCGAAAGATTTTATTGCCATTGCTGTTTCCAGGAATTCTCAGCGGAGCGCTGCTGGTGTTCTTGATGGCACTCACTGAACTAACGGTATCGAGTTTATTGTGGTCGTCTGGCTCTGAAACGGTCGGCGTTGTCATCTTCGGCTACGAGCAGGCAGGCTACTCTACCTACTCGACTGCATTTTCAACTATATTGGTATTGAGCATTTTACTCGGTGGTGGGTTGTTTATGCTGATTGGCGAGCTTTGGGACAGAAAGGTGCTGAAAAAAAATGATTAAAGTAGACAATGTATCAAAAAAATACGGATCGTTTACCGCGCTGCATTCGATTGATTTGGAAATTGGCAACGGCGAATTTATTGCTGTGCTGGGTCCTTCGGGATGCGGCAAAACAACGTTACTGAAGCTTTTGGCAGGGTTTATGGGACCGACAGAAGGAACCATCTCTATGGATGACACGGTCTTGGCATCGACGAAGCGCGTCTTGCCGCCTGAAAAGCGCAACATCGGCATGGTATTCCAGTCGTTTGCGTTATGGCCGCATATGACGGTTGCTGAACATGTTAAACTTCCGCTTAGCTATCATCCGAATAAAGTTAAAGAAGGCAAGAAGGAAATGCAAGAGCGGATAAATGAAGTGCTAAAGCTGGTCGGGCTGGCAGCTTTGGCGGAGCGCTTTCCGTCCGAGCTTTCGGGTGGACAGAAACAGCGTGTGGCATTGGCTCGAGCCATTGCGCCTTTACCCAATTTGTTGTTGATGGACGAGCCACTCAGTGCATTAGATGTAGAACTGCGGATGGAAATGCGCAAAGAAATTCAAAAACTGCACAGAGAAACGAAAGCTTCTATCGTTTTTGTCACGCACGACCAAGGTGAGGCGCTGGCCATTGCTGATAAGATTGTTGTCATGAACCAAGGACGTATTGAACAAATTGCACCGCCCGAAGTTCTTTATACACGGCCGGAGACAGAATTCGTAGCGACTTTTGTCGGCAAATGCAATCTCGTAAAAGGGCAATGGCGCGATGACCAATTTGTTCCGACGATTGTTTCAAATACTATCTGGCCGGACCTTGGTGTGGCAGACAGCTTTAAGGAGAGCGGAATCTACCCAGTGCGTCCCGAGCAGTTCCAACTGATGCCAGCCCAAAGCGAAGGACTGCAGGGAATTATATCGTTCGTCCAATACCAGGGCCATGAAATTCACTATACGGTGGAGGTTGACGAAGAAACTTGGACCATCCACGAATCGGTATTTGCCCCACGCTTCCATACCGGTGATTTTGTTGGTATTTCGTTGAAGAATGCGCCTGTGCAAAAAGGGGCGTTGATTTCGAGTTAGAAATCAGTCATCCGCAAAATAAAAAATAAAACGTTCGGAAAGGTATTTGTGCACCTTTTGAACGTTTTTTGTTTTTTAATTGTTCGTGGAAGCACTAGGAAACGTAAGATAAACGAAATTGCCAAAAATAAGCAAGAGGTATAGTATGAAATTATAATATGGCTGCTTATTAAGATAAAATCAAAAACTTTTCTATTCAAGCTAATCCTTGGATTTCCTTGAAAAAATCACTAGCGAAAAGAGTTTGTTTTAGATCAAAAGTTTGCTGCGGAGTTAGAAAAAAGTGCTCGTAAATCAAAATGCATTCTATTAATCAAGGAGGAATTGTAAACGTTTACAAGTAAAATTCTTAATAAAAATGAGGAAACTACTATCAAAATCTGTTGGATAATTTCGTGTAAATAATCGTAAATTTCAAAAGTTTTCTTAGCTAAATCAATTTATTTCTTTTGTTTTTCCATTGATGAATTCTATGCGATTGAATGGAGGAATTGAAATGACAACTGGTATGAATGAAAAAAACCCGCTTTTTTACGCTAGAGTGGTAGGGTTTGGATTGCTGCTCATGGCTTTAGTCGCTTTATTTGCGAATCTATTTGTAATTGAAAGCTTTATTATACCGGGAGATGCAGCATCTACTATAAATAATATCACTGACAATGAAGTGTTGTTCCGTTTGGCAATCGTCAGTTTCGTCATCGTGCTTGTTCTGGATGTTATCGTCGCTTGGGCACTTTATATTTTGATGAAACGAGTAAATAACAACGTCGCGTTGCTAGCGGCATTGTTTAGGTTGATCTACACCGCAATTTTTGCAGCTGTGATATTTAATTTTTTAAGTGTATTACAGTTGGTAAGTGAAGAGCGTTACTTGGCGTTAATGGAGACAAATCAATTACATGCTCAGGTCATGTTACTGATTGATGCTTTTAATAACGGGTGGAATATTGGACTCGTATTTTTTGGCATGCATCTACTTCTCATCGGATATTTGGTCTTCAAATCAGGATTCATGCCGAAACTTCTGGGAATCTTAGTAATGTTGGCAGGTCTAGGTTACCTAATCGACAGCTTCGCAAAAATTGAACTGTCGAACTATTCTGATTTCTAGACGATATTTGTACTAATAGTTGCTATACCGGGAGCAATTGGGGAATTGGCGTTAGCCATCTGGCTATTGGTGAAAGGCAAAAAAATACCGGAAATGAAGTATTGAATAGAGGAGGCAGAGAATTGAAAATCGCTATCTTATCTGATATTCACGAAGGAGTGAATCGAAAAAAGTCTGGCGCTAATATTTTGGGGTTACTGAAGGAATGGATGATCCAGCACGCGCCGGATGTCTTTATTATAAGCGGTGATATAACGGCTGGACCAGAAAAAAGTCTGACATTGTTGACTAAGCTACAAAGCGAGTTGTCGAATATTAACATTCTATACGTTCATGGTAACCATGATCTTTATCATTCGGATTCAACTATTGCGTATGAAAAGCTGCTGGAGTTCGGGGGCAATCTTGGCAACGGTCCGGTTCAGTTGAATAAAGACTGGGTCGTCATCGGAGATGGTGGTTGGTACGATTATACATTCGGTATCGACGGCTATACCGCTGAGCAATTTTCAGTCGGCAGTTATAATGGTTTCACTTGGCCAGACAAAGTTCATGCGCATTGGCAGAAGGGTGACGAAGCTGTTACTGATCGGTATTTAAAACAACTAGAGAACTGGTTAGCGGAGCATCAAGACAAGAATATCATCTTGGTTACTCATTTCGTGCCGTTTACTCATTTTGTCCAAGTTAAAGAGGATCCGTCTTGGGATTTTTTCAATGCCATGATGGGAAGTGCAGGCTTGGGCGAGCTGGCAGAAAAATACGGTGTCAAGAAATTAGTTTTTGGTCATATTCATACCCGTTATCATGAAGATTACAAAGGAATAGATTGCATCTGCAACCCGCTCGGTTATTTTCCACATGAATGGAGCAGCGACTCAGCACAAGAAGAAATCAAATCGACGATTAAAGTCATCGAAATTTAATGGATTGACTGTTCAAGTTTGACCACTTCTTGCATAGGAATTGAATAGAAATAGCTTATCGGGAGGTGGGTTCAGTTAGATGGATATTTATACAATTGGCCATTCTAGCCATTCGCAGGATTTATTTGATGCGATGCGATGCTGAAAGAAGTTGATATTGAGCTCTCAGCAGATGTCCGGGCGTTTCCGGGTAGTCGGAAATGGCCGCAGTTTTCCAAAGACGAATTTCCTGCATGGCTTCATAAAGAAGGAATTGACTATGAGCATTTCCTGAAACTTGGCGGCAGACGCAAGAAGTCGAAAGATGTGGAGGAAGACAAAAATGCAGGCTGGAGGAATCAGTCTTTCCATAATTATGCGGATTACACATTGACTGAAGAGTTTCATCAAGGCATCGACGAACTGCTGGTAAAGCGGCAGATAAACGGACTGCTTATTGCTGCTCGGAGCGTCATCCATCGCGTTGCCATCGTTTGCTAATCAGTAATTACTTGGCGGCGAATGGTCATTAAGTAATGTACATCATCGATGGCAAGAAAGGAGCGGCTGACCTTGTCGAGCATGAAGTCGGGATGTGGGGAGCCGAAGTGCAACTAAACGATGATGGCACTGTGACTTACCCAGCAGATTCATAAGAGGATGTGGCATGTAATAAAACCAGCAGGCCTTGTCATAAAGGTCTGCTGGTTTTATTGATTGCTTTTCGTAAAACCGGTTTTTGGCATTCGTCTTAGGAATGCTACATCTCAAATCTGGATCCAACGCAGGACTCAGTTGGAACTGGTAATTTACGATTTTTTGCTTGTCAGCCGGCCAAGTAAAAATGCTCCAGCGATGGCGCCGATCGCTGTGTTGGTCTTTTTGGTGAATACTTGTTTTACCACCAAGTTCAAATTCTGTGGACGTTCAGCGAGTCTCCGCATGAAGTACCCATACCAGTCTGTGCCGAATGGGATGTAGGTACAGAAATTATAGCCTTGTGTTGCAAGCTCCAATTGCATATCCTTACGGAAGCCATACAGCATCTGGAATTCGAATTTTTCTCTTGAAATCTCATGGTCGATGACAAACTGCTTCACGTGATTGATGACATTATGGTCATGTGTCGCAATAGACGTGAACTTGCCATTCAATAGATGGTACTCGATCAATTCGATAAAGTTGGCATCGATTTCCGCTTTACTTTGGTAAGCGACGGCTTCAGGCTCTTTATAGGCGCCTTTGACGATGCGCAGGCGATAGTTGCTGTATTTTTTGATGTCTTCTTCGGCTCTGACGAAATAAGATTGAATGACCGTTCCGATATTGTCGTAGTCTTTCGACAATACGTCCAGCAGATCAAAGGAAGGTTGAAGACGTGCATAATTTTCCATATCAAAATTGATAAGAATACCGTACTTTGAAGCTTTATCGACAATTTCCTTGATATTTTTCAAACAGAAATCGGTATCGATATCGAGTCCTAGCTGTGAAGGCTTTAAGGAAATATGAGCATCTACTTGATGTTTGTGGATGGCGTCCACAACACCCAGAATCTGATTTTTTGCTTCCAACGCTTCCGCTTTATCGTGGACAAATTCACCGAGATTATCAATGGTGCAACTGATGCCTTGTGCATTCAATTCCTTGATGCTGCCAATGGCTTCCTCGATATTGGTTCCGGCTACGACGCTATGTGCGCCAAGCTTGAAGCCATAGTTTTGAGCTACTTTATTTAAAAGTTGGTTTTCTGAAAGGTGGATAAAGAAGTTTTTAACGATCATTTTTTATTGCCCCAATCTTCTCTGAATTTTTTAGCGGAACAAATCGTCGAAGGAATATAAAGAAAAACTTCAACTTAATTAGAATAAAACCTTTACTGCAAAATATTTTTGCATTAATAATTATCTCTACCTATAATAATGCAAAAAAATAATGCATTTTGCAATCTTTATTTTTCAGTATTATGATTGGAATGAAAATTTTTAATGAATATGGCTTTAAAAGTGACAATTACATGGACGGCTTACGAAAATGGCCGTTTCTGATAAAATAGAATGACGAGAAAAAAGACAAATGCGAAAGGAAGTCGACCGATGGAAATAAGCTATAGTTTTGAATCTAAACGGTTGGTCTTCAGGCATTGGTCAGAGCGGGACCGGAATCCGTTTGCTGCAATGGTGGCAGATCCAGAGGTAATGCGGTATTTCCCTAAGCCCATGACAAATAACCAAGCCAACCAACTGGTTGATCGGTTCGAAACGCATATGGACGACAAAGGCTATACGATGTGGGCAGTGGAAAAGAAAGGCGACGGGACGTTCATCGGCTTTATTGGTTTGCTGGAAATCACTATGGCTATTAAGGGGAAGGGGTCTGCAGAAATTGGCTGGCGGCTGGACAAACGCAGGGCTATGCGACTGAAGGAGCATTAGCTTGTCTTGCGTATGCATTTGGTCGACTTAATATGAATGAAGTCTATTCCTTTACTTCTTTAGTCAATGAGCCATCAGAAACCGTTATGAAAAGAGTTGGCATGACCAAAGTGGGCGAGTTCGAGCATCCTAAGCTAGAAGCAGATAGTCTACTTAAGAGACATATTCTTTATAAAATTGAGAGAAAAGAATTCGCAAATGCAGGAGGTAGAGGATGAAAAGACAAGTGCTGGAGATATTCAATGAATTAGCAAGCGTCTACGAAAAGATGGGTGATGCGGACAACCTGTACAATACACAATACGAAAGACCGGCAATGATGCAGCATATTCCGACAGATTTGGCGGGAATGAAAGTACTTGATGCGGGTTGTTCAGCCGGCTGGTATTCGAGGCAATTAGCAGACAGGGGAGCAATAGTGACGGCTGTTGACGTGAGTCCAGAAATGGTCAGTTTCACAAAAAAGCATCTTGGTGATAGTGCTAATGTGCTGTGTTTGGATTTGGAGGACCGGTTACCATTTGAGGATGAAAGTTTCGATTGGATCGTCAGTTCGCTGACTTTACATTACGTGAAGGATTGGCATACGACTTTTGCAGAATTCCATCGCATATTAAAGCCTAGCGGTAGCTTCTTGTTGTCCATCCATCATCCGCTAACAGATTTGAAGTTGCTGAACAGACCTCAGTATTTTTCCACTGAGCTCATTGTCGACCAATGGAATAAAGCAGGGAAGACCTACCAGGTACCATTTTATCGCAGACCTTTAAGTGAGATTCTCAACACATTTATCGCCTATTTTTCAATCGAACAAGTGACAGAGCCAGAGCCCACAGCAAAATTTAAGGAACTGGAGCCCGAAAAATATGACAAGCTGATGAAAAGTCCGAACTTCCTTATCCTGAAAGTCCGAAAAAACTAACTACAATAACCAAAGACCCACTCGATTTCGAGTGGGTCTTTGGTTATTCATCTGTATTGCACATGCAGCGCTCACATTCATAGATGATCGATTGCTGACGTTCCTTGATTTCGCATCCGCACTCGCGACATTCTTTCTTGGTGCGTGACTCATAGTTTTTTGTCGTTTTCATAAGGATCTCCTCCAATAGGTTAGTTTGGGTTGAATGCCGTGACGAGAGTTGGACGCTAATCAAAAGCTGGTGATTGTTTATTTAGTAACTGTGAATTGAGCAGTTTCAGTCGAGCCTTTCATGGCTGTTGTTGAGCTCGTTCCACCTGAAACGATTTGTGAAATTTCGTCAAAATAACTAGTACCGACTTCACGTTGGTGACGCGTAGCTGTGTAACCTTTTGATTCGTTGTCGAATTCCGCTTGCTGCAGCTTCGAGTATGCAGCCATGCCATGATCTTTATAGTCGTATGCCAAATCGAACATGCTGTGATTCAATGAGTGGAAGCCAGCTAGTGTAACGAACTGGAACTTGTAGCCCATCTTGCCAAGCTCAACTTGGAATTTCGCGATGGTTTCTTCATCAAGTTTCGCTTTCCAGTTGAACGATGGTGAGCAGTTGTAAGCAAGCAACTTGCCCGGGAATTCCGCATGGATCGCATCAGCGAATTGCTGTGCTTCTTCCAAGTTCGGATGAGACGTTTCGCACCAGACAAGATCTGCGTAAGGCGCGTAAGCTAAGCCGCGTGCGATTGCTTGGTCAATGCCTGGGTTCGTGCGGTAGAAGCCTTCTGGTGTGCGTTCACCTGTGATAAAGACGTGGTCACGTGGATCGATGTCGCTAGTGATCAAATCAGCTGCATCTGCATCTGTACGCGCAATGATGATGGTCGGGACACCTAAAACATCGGCTGCTAATCGAGCAGAAACAAGATTTTTAATTGCGTTTTGAGTCGGCAGTAATACTTTGCCGCCTAAATGTCCACATTTTTTCTCGGAAGCCAACTGATCTTCAAAGTGAACGCCAGAAGCGCCTGCTTCGATCATTGCTTTCATCAGTTCGTAAACATTCAGCGGTCCGCCAAAGCCAGCTTCAGCATCTGCCACAATCGGTGCGAACCAATCAAAGCCTTCTGTGCCTTCAACTCCGTCAATTTGGTCAGCACGTTGAAGTGCTTGGTTAATTTTCTTCACTACATCAGGAACCGAATTGACTGGGTACAAACTTTGATCGGGGTACATCTGACCTGCAGAGTTGGCGTCAGCTGCTACTTGCCAACCGCTCAAGTAAATTGCCTTCAAGCCAGCTTTTACTTGCTGAACTGCCTGGTTACCAGTTAAAGCACCTAAGGCATTGACGAATTCTTCTTCATGAATCGAACGAAATAAACGCTCAGCGCCTTTACGCGCCAATGTATGTTCAATTTGTACTGAACCGCGAAGCTTTACAACTTCCTCTGGCGAATACGGACGTTCAATTCCATTCCAGCGGCTTTCCTCTGTCCAGCTAGTTTTTAGTTCCTCGATTTGTTGAAGTTTGTTTGTGACCATGTCATCCATCCCTTTCTGATTTAAAGAATTTATTTAACAATCTGTATTAGTACAGTTTGTTTTCTTGTTAATTAATATATAACAGATAGTTTGAAATGTCTTTAAAATTGGATAAAAACCATTATTTCGTGATGAGAGCGCTTAATCGACGATAAGGACTGAACTGTCTTCTATTTAATTGTATGAACACACAGCTCAAAAGAGGAGGAGTTAGGAGAATGGGGGGACAATGAAAGAATCCTCTCTTTCTCCAATCCTTCGATTCCACCGGTAAAGATGTGGTGCTTTAAATAAATAAACAAATAAATAATACTCACAATTGTGGTAGCTGGCTTTATGGTATGAATCTTACTGACCTATTTATGGAAACGTCCATCGTTTTCAGAACCATAAGGGATATAAGCCTTCTTTAAATTAAACCCCACGAGCCATGAGGAAACAATCTTAAGTTCTTTCTTTTTTGGGGGATTTGTTGTTGTTTTTTTAGCTCCCTGCTTAGGGAAATCGGAGTTGTTTGTGGAATAGTGGAGGTTGTTTGCGCAACTCTAGAGTTTGTTTGCGGAATATCATCCTTTGTTTGCAGAATCCAAAAATCCCAGTTTTTTAGGCTGAAATCAATCACTCTGCAGCCATTTCTCCCAATATCCCTGCCAGTGGCTAGTTAACAAATCGAAGAATCACATGAAAATGGCTGTACTTAAGATAGTAGAAACATAAAAACAAAGAATAAAAATTCGAGTAAATAAAAAATAAAAACAATGCTGAAATTGAATCCAAGAAGAAAATTATTGTCTTATTTTTTGCAGTTCCTTCTATATAATAGAAACCTTTAGAGCATCTGGAATGATGAAGAGATAAGCTCAAAAAAAATTTGCTCAATTGAGTTTGTCGTAGCGGACTAAAACTACCTGAAATCAAATAACAAAAGACACACGTAAACCAAACTACCACGCCACGATAAACAAATCACTCAGCGCCGGCGCATCTACGGGCTAGGCGAAGCGATGGAACGGTTAGACTTACCGGTTCATCGTGTGAGCCATGCCCAAAGCGTCCGAAGCGACTCGAAAAGCCAAATATAAAATGCTTCATACAACCAAAAAACAGCTGCGGCTATAAAGAAAGCCGCAGCTGCATATGAAAATCCATTTATTTGTTGAAACTATTTATCTAACCCTTTTCCCATGCCTTTTAGGAAATTGAGTCCAAACTTGATCGCGCGGTTAACATCAGGATCTCTGAATGCTCTAACCATTTGAAACACTCCAAGTTTCTTGCCGTTGTGATTTTGCGATTCAGCCTCATTTAACCCTTTGACCATGCTTGAAGCCAGCTTTTCCGTAGATGCGGGATCAATCGCTGTTAATGCGGCGGCAGCACCCATCATATTATTGATGAGATTTGTTACCGGTACACGAGTCGCTTGTCCCATGACCACTTCAGCAATACCTTCTTTTGCTTTGACCATTGCCAGTATCGCATCTAGAACTCCTGCGTCATCCAGATCACCCGTGATGGCTAATAGTTTATTGAGTGCTTGATCTTGTTCGGCAATCAGGGTTTCCAATTCATAAAGCTTTTGCTGACGGATTTCTTCAGTTGTCCATTCTTTCCTCTTGATTTGCGTTATTGGACTTGCCATAGGACATCCCCTTTCTATCGTTGATCTGTCAAATGCACATAGCCTTCGCGTGCCCATTTGCGTTCCACTTCAATGCCAGATTGTGGCGTGCGTTTTTTATCACGCGGATTTGATTTTGGCAACGGACGTTTCACATGATCTTTTAAGACTTCCATACGGACTTTCGTCTGCTTGTAAGCAGGTGTATTGGTACGCTGATCAACAGCGGGTCCTGTCAGGAAATTGATCGCCGTTTCTTTTTTCGTTGAGTTCATCGGCAAGAACAGTTCGTTGCCTTTTACTCTTCCGGTTACAATAACCGGCAATTTCAACGCACCATAAGGGGAGACCAGGCGAACGGTCGAGCCGTCTTCAAGTCCTCGTTCTTTTGCCAGCTGCGGAGACACTTCAACAAAAGTTTCCGGCAGTTTGGAAATGATGCCTCGAGATTTATCGGTCATATTGCCTTCATGGAAATGTTCCAATAAACGGCCGTTATTAATGTGGAGATCGTATTCCTCTGGGAAAACCACAGGTTCAACCCAATCCGATAAAGCGAAACGCGCTTTTTTGTCAGGGAAGTTAAAGCCGTCTACATAAAGAAGTGGTGTACTTTCGCCTTCTAAGCTGCCCCAAAGGAAACTATTCCAGCCTTCCATATTCGTGTAATCCGCTTTAGCGAATAGGGGAGACAAGCTTGCCATTTCAGCGAAAATTTCACTCGGATGGCCATAGTCCCAGCCAGCGCCAAGGCGATTAGCGATTTCTTGGACGATCCACCAATCTGCTTTTGATTGGCCGAGTTCTGGAAGAGCTTTGTATAAGCGCTGGACACGGCGTTCCGTGTTTGTAAATGTACCGTCTTTTTCAAGTGACGGCGCAGCAGGAAGAATCACATCGGCATATTGTGCAGTTCGAGAGAAGAAAATGTCTTGAACTACGAAAAAGTCGAGTTTTGCTAAAACTTCGTCGACGTGATTGGCGTTAGAGTCAACTAAAGCCATATCTTCACCCACAACGTACATAGCTTTCATAATCCCTTCGTCGACAGCCTGAAGCATTTTAATATTATCCATGCCTGGTTTGTTGTCGATTTTCACGCCGTAAGCTTGCTCAAATTTTTCGCGGGCATTGTCATCGGACACGTGCTGGTAACCTGGCAACCAACCTGGTAATGAGCCCATGTCGCAAGCGCCTTGAACGTTATTATGTCCGCGAAGTGGATAAGCACCAGCACCCGGACGGCGATAGTTACCTGTTGCTAGCAGCAAGTTAGAAATCGCAGCGGATGTATCAGAACCGCCTGTGTTTTGTGTCACGCCCATGCCCCAAAGAATGCAAGTACCATCAGCGTCACGAATCATTTCAGCTGTCCGGATCAAGGTTTCTTTAGAGACACCACTTTGTTGTTCGGCATAATCTAGCGTGTACTGGTTTAATACTTCTTTAAAATCATTGAAATAATTCACGTTGTCATCGATAAACTGCTGGTCGTGCCAGCCTTGATCGATCATGTATTTCGTTACAGCCATTAGCCATACCTGGTCAGTGCCTTGTTTGGGTGTAATGAAAACATCCGAGCGTTCAGCCATTTCGTTTTTACGCATATCCGCAACGATCAATTTTTGACCGTGCAATTTATGAGCGCGTTTTACGCGAGTCGCTAAAACCGGATGACCTTCTGCTGGATTGGCACCGACAATGATAACAAGTCCAGCGCTGGCGATGTCTTTAATCGTTCCAGCATCTCCACCCATTCCGACTGTGCGGAACAAACCATCTGTCGCTGGAGATTGACAATAACGTGAGCAGTTGTCGACGTTATTTGTTTTAAATACCTGACGGCTAAGCTTCTGGATGACATAATTGTCTTCGTTGGTGATTTTTGAAGAAGAAATGACACCGATGGAATCTTTGCCATTTTGCTCTTTGATCGCTTTGAATTTTGATGCGACTAAGTCAAGTGCTTCTTCCCAGCTAGCCTCTACAAATTCCCCATTTTTGCGGATCAAAGGAGTGGTGATCCGTTCTTCACTATTGACGAAATCCCAGCCGAACTTCCCTTTGACACACGTGGAAATTTGATTTGCTGGAGCTTCTGACACCGGCTGGATTTTTAGGATTTCGCGATCTTTTGTCCAAATTTCAAATGAGCAGCCGACGCCACAGAACGTACAAACCGTTTTGGTTTTTTTCGTGCGTGTTTCACGCATCTTCGCTTCAGCATCCGAAATAGCCAAAATACCGCTATAACCTGGCTCAACATCTTTTACTAAATCAATCATCGGTGTCATAATTTTTTCAGGAATTGCCGTCATAAAGCCAGCTTCACCAAGCATTGATGTTTCCATCAAAGCGTTGCATGGGCAAGCGGTTACGCATTGGCCACAGCTGACGCAAGAAGAGTCGTTGATTTTTGCGCCGCCATCCCAAAGAACAATCGGACGGTCGCGTGACCAGTCCATCGTCAAGGTTTCATTGACCTGCAAGTTCTGACAGACCTCTACACATTGGCCGCAGGCGATGCACTGATTCGGGTCGTAGCGGTAAAACGGATTGGTTAAGTCGACTTCATCAACCGAGCATTTTGGCTCAAAAGGATATTTTTGATGCTCGACTTCCATCATGTCGACAGTATTGTGGATTTTGCAGTTTCCGTTGTTATTGTCGCAAACCGTACAGTAAAGCAAATGGTTTTCAAGAATCCGGTCCATGGCTTCAGTCTGTGCTTCTTTGGCACGCGGCGAAGCGAGTTGAACTTCCATGCCGCCAGCAGCGAGAGTTGAACAAGCGCGAACAAGCTTGCCGTCAACTTCGACAATACACGTATCACAGGTTTCAATCGGATCGACTTCGGGCATATAACAGATTTGTGGATGCAGAATCTTTTCTTCGTTGATCACCTGCAAAATGGTTTTTCCCTGTTCGAATTCAATGGGGGAACCGTTAATTATAATGGACATGCCAAAACCTCCTTTTTGAAATAAAAAAATTCCACTATGAAGAGCACACTTGACAAGTGCATCTGTTTCATAGTGGAATAGTGTTTTAACAGGACTTGTTAAATGACCAATCCAAGTGTATAGGGCAAAGTGAAAGCGCTGCCGCAATAACTTACGGCGGTACCAACATATGCTATTATTATAAACAGTAAAAATGTGTTGTACAACTAAAATATCGAATAATCAATAAATAATTAGCCGAATAGAGGAGAAGATACATATGTCCAGACAGATTCATGAGTTCAATGACATCATTCGAAAGCTTAGAAAAAATCTGTTCGGTAAAGGACCAGAGCGAATTCAGACTATTTTTGTCAATGACATGGCCATTTCAACTTTGTACGGAAACCTGAGTCCATCAGAACAATTTATTGCCAGAACAGTGGAAGGCAGGGAAATGGTCCACGCAGCTCGTACACGGATGATCCAGAATGTTTACGCAACAGCTGCGCCAGAAGGTATGGAGGAATTAGTTGGAGCAAAATTCGTCCATCTGTTTTCGGATATAAAAGTAGAGGACGATATCGCCGTTTCCGTTTTTCTTTTCGACCGGCCGATTGATCAAAATGGCCATTTGGGAGGGGAATCTGATGCAGCAAGATAAAATAAGGAAAATCATTCGTTATGAAAAAGGTGCATTTATCGAAAAACAAGATCGTGTCGTCGTCGAACAGCCGGCAACCATCAAAATCAACGGCAAGGAATTTATCACGATCGTCTGTTCACCTGAGCACATGGAAGAAATGGCCATTGGATTTTTAATTTCTGAGCGGATCATTCCCAACTATAAAGATATCCAAGACGTTCGTGTGGATGAAAAAAACGGTACGGTTCATATCACGGCAGAAAAGGTCTATCCGTTTTTTGAACAGCTGCAGAATAAGAGATTTATCAGTTCTTGCTGCGGCATGAGCCGCCAAGGATTTGTTTTTGCGCATGACGCGATGATTGCAAAGAAGATGACGGAGGTCCGAGTAACGCTGACTCCAGAAAATTGTTTTCAGCTCATGGAGGACATGGGCGGCTCGGCAGAAATGTTCAAGCAGACAGGCGGCGTCCATAATGCGGCTCTTTGCGATGCGACCGGCATTATCGTGTCACGGATGGATATCGGCAGGCATAACGCATTGGACAAGATATATGGCCATTGTTTAACGAATAACATCGATGTGTGCGATAAAGTTATCGTCTTCAGCGGCCGGATTTCTTCCGAGATTTTGCTGAAGGTGGCGAAAATCGGCTGCGAAATCGTCCTATCGAAATCCGCTCCCACGGAATTGGCATTGACGCTGGCTGAAGACCTAGGTATCACAGCGGTCGGCTTTATACGTGGCAGCTCTTTTAATCTTTACACACACCCTGAGCGGATCGTCTGCGAAGAAAGTACTGCCCAGACAAAAAAATAAAACTTGGTGACAAAAAAAGATAAGGGTGCTATGATTCTAATCGTCTTATTATTTAGTCAATTAAAGCGGTGAAATTTCAAAGGTTTTCAGCTGTTTCCACCTAGAGTGTTAAACAGAAAAAAGCGTTTTAGTTGTTCTTAAAAATTCTCTTCTCGAGCAATCAACCTGGCAAACACAAAAATTAATGATTTGGCTTTCTGAAAATCATTTTATATATTTTTATTTATTCATCAGGAGGTTAGGAAAAAATGAAAAAAAAGCCAAAAAACAGATGGTTGATTGCATTATCTGCAGTAGGGATACATATTTCGATTGGTTCTGTATACGCTTGGAGTAATTTTACAAATCCATTGATCGAACAGTTTGGATGGTCCACCAGTCAAGTGCAGTTAACATTCAGCATCGCCATCCTATTCCTTGGGTTGTCCGCTGCCTTTTTCGGCAGTTTTGTTGAAAAATACGGCCCGAGAAAAGCTGGGATTGTGGCCGCACTTTTCTTCGGTACCGGAATTATCGGCTCAGGATTTTCTGTAAGCGCTTCCTCTTTGCCGATGCTTTATGTGTTTTATGGCGCACTTGGTGGAATCGGGCTTGGTATAGGCTATATAGCACCAGTTTCAACTTTGGTAAAATGGTTCCCTGACCGCCGCGGCCTAGCAACTGGCCTAGCAATTATGGGCTTTGGATTTGCTGCAGCAATTAGTAGCCCTGTTATGGAAGTGCTCATTACTTCAGTCGGTGTAGAGCAAACCTTTTATATTTTGGGTGCTGCTTATCTTATCATCATGTTGCTGTCTTCTCTGTATCTTGAAAAACCAGAAGAGGGCTGGTCGCCGGCTGGCTTTGAAGAAAAAGTTAGCAGTGGGAAGGCCGAACGGAAAATTGATTTGTCCCAACTGACTGCCAATGAAGCAATTAAGACAAAACGATTTTATTATTTATGGTTTATGCTGTTCATTAACGTGACGTGCGGAATCGCTATTTTGTCAGCCGCGAAGCCAATGGCGATTGATAGCATCGGCATGACGACTGTGCAGGCAGCCGCTTTGGTTGGTGTTCTTGGAATCTTTAATGGTCTTGGCCGTCTCGGCTGGGCAGCAATTTCCGATTATATTGGCCGTCCGAACACCTATACTGCATTTTTCGTTATTCAAATCGCGTTATTTGCTTTCTTACCGTTTACGACCAATGCGATTTTCTTTCAAATTATGCTAGCGATTATCTACACATGCTACGGTGGTGGATTCGCTTCGATTCCAGCGTATATTGCTGATATTTTTGGCACTAAACAACTTGGCGCGATCCACGGCTATATCTTAACTGCCTGGGCAGCAGCCGGTCTTGCTGGTCCATTGTTTGCGGCTTTCATGAAAGATAAGACAGGTAGCTATGAAAGTAGCCTCTTGTTCTTTGCCGGTCTATTTGTTGTAGCACTCGTTATTTCTGTGGTCATCCGTCTTGATATTCGAAGACTTCGTTCCAAAAACGAGAAAATGGCAGTATCACGTAACGCTGAAGTTGTCAGTGATTAGTACTGATCGTTCAATTAATCTTTATCAATGATAAGCAACAAGTAATTATCGTTTCTAAAAAAGCCTTGAAAGCAATTGTTTTCAAGGCTTTTTTCTTTTGTTTCAACAAGCTTGTTTGACAGCAATCGTCCCTTTGTATAAGTTTAATACGATAAGGGCTATACTTAAATACATATTGAAACATGACGCGCATTTCAAATCATCTGTAAAAAAATTGAAGGAGCTGAAGACTAATGGTCGAAAAACGGACGCCACTACCCGTTGCAGAAGCGGTTGAGCGAGTATTAGAACATGCCATGTCGCTTGGGGCGGAAAAGGTAGAACTAGAAGAAAGCTATGGCCGAATTTTGGCAGAGCCGATTATCGCTTCAAGCGATGTACCGCCGTTCGATCGGTCTCCTTACGACGGTTTTGCAATTCGTTCTGTGGATTCTACTGGAGCGTCAGGTGATAATCGAGTGGCATTTAATGTAATTGATCACATTGGAGCGGGAGAGGTGTCTACTAAAAAGCTGGCACCTTTTGAAGCAATCCGCATCATGACAGGTGCACAGTTACCAGAAGAGGCTGATGCCGTGGTAATGTTTGAACAAACGGTCGAGTCAGTGGAGAGTGTAACCATTCGCAAGCCGTTTGGTGCAGTAGAAAACGTATCTTTGCAGGGAGAAGATCTTAAAAAAAACGAAGTAGTCATCGCTAGTGGCAGCTTCATCAATCCGGGAACGATCGCACTACTGGCAACTTTTGGCTATTCGCAAGTAGCGGTAAGCAAACAGCCAGTTGTCGGCATACTTTCTACTGGAACCGAATTATTGTCCGTTGGAGATGACTTAGCACCAGGAAAAATTCGCAATAGCAACGGTCCGATGATTGTCGCGCAGCTAAAGCGAATGGGCTTACACTGCAAGATGTACGGCATGTCAATTGATCAATTAGATGAAAGTTACGAAGTGGTCAAAAAAGCAGCAGCAGAAACCGATTGCCTGATTACGACAGGAGGCGTTTCCGTCGGTGATTTTGATTTTTTACCGGCAATTTACGAACGGCTTGGAGCCGAGGTATTATTCAATAAAGTTGCTATGAGACCAGGCAGTGTAACAACGGTAGCAGTAGCGAATGGACGCTATTTATTCGGGTTATCGGGAAACCCATCTGCTTGCTTTACGGGATTTGAATTGTTTGTTCGACCTGCGCTTTTAAAAATGATGAGTGCCAGTAAACTATACTTGCCGCATACAACGGCGCGATTGGGTGAAGATTTCACTAAAGCCAACCCTTTTACTCGGTTTATTCGCGCTCTTTATAACGGCGACACTGTGTCACCGGCCGGCTTTAATAAATCCAACGCCGTATCATCCATCGCACGGGGCAATGCTTTGATTGTGTTGCCAGGCGGCACGCGTGGTTATCAGTCAGGCGATGCGGTAGATGTCTTGCTTCTTGGCGTAGAAGAAGGGTCTGATCGGTGGACACTGTGAAAGTGTTACAAGTGGTCGGCTTTAAAAACAGCGGCAAAACGACAGTAATCTTGAACTTGCTTAGATTGGCAAACGACAAAGGAAAAAAAGTGTCCACCGTTAAGCATCATGGCCACGGAGGCGCACTCGACATGCCTTCAGCCGCCACCGATAGTATGCGTTTTTTTGAAGAAGGAACAAACAGCTCGGTCGTTTATGGCGGAGGAGTTGTTCAAGTGCTTCAGCGAAAAGAAGAAGCGATGCTAGATGAGCTGATTGGCCTTGCTTCTATGGAAGATCCCGATTTGATTTTAGTAGAAGGCTTTAAAAGAGACGATTATGAGAAAATCGTCTTGCTGCGATCGGCTGAAGATTGGATAGAGCTTCAAGAGCTCAATCATATCGTCTTAGTAATCACACCGAAACAGATGAAGCTGGACAATCTACCGGTTGTTCTGCACAATGACCTTAAGCAATTAAACTCTTGGTTTACTAACTGGATGGATGGTGACAGCAATGAAGGCGTTTGAAGTCGTAACAGAAGCGATCAATCCTCAAGTCTACGCAGATTTTGTGCTGCGACCGGAAGCAGGTGCTGTGACTTTGTTCACCGGGCATGTTCGTGAATGGACAAAAGGTGTACGAACATTGCATTTGTCCTACGAAGCCTATGTGCCGATGGCAGAGAAAAAATTGGCGCAAATTGGTCAGGAAATCGAACAACGCTGGGAAGGAACAAAAGTAGCCATCGCGCACCGTATTGGCGAGCTGCAAATTAGCGATATCGCAGTCGTTATCGCAGTTTCATCACCGCATCGGAAAACAGCTTACGAAGCAAACGAATATGCCATAGAACGAATAAAAGAAATTGTGCCTATTTGGAAAAAAGAGATTTGGGAAGATGGAGAACAATGGATCGGCGATCAAAAGAAGAAGCCGAAAGGGGGATTAGCATGATCAACTTGCGTTATTTTGCAGGACTCAAAGAACAGACCGGTGTTTCCGAAGAACAAATCGACATGGCTGGACGCACCGTTGAGGAACTATGGCAATGGGCAACGGAAAAATATCCAGATTTCCTGTCGGGCGCGGCTCGCGTAGCTGTCAATGAAGAATACGCGTTGCCGACAGATGTTTTAGAAAAAGGAGATGTGGTCGCTTTTATTCCACCGGTCAGCGGGGGGTGAGGACTACAGTCGGTATCTTGCTTGCAGGCGGGTTATCACGCCGTTTCGGTTCTCCCAAAGCCTTCGCAGAACTAGATGGTGAGCTTTTTTACGAACGTGCTTACAAGGCTTTGGATCGTGTTTGTGATCATGTGGTTATTATTTCCAGACCGGAATTGGTAGCGTGCTTTTCATCTGACTACGATGTCATCACCGATCTTGACTGGATTGCGGGACAAGGACCACTAGCTGGAATCTTGTCTGGCATAACTGCGAGACAAGCCGATAAATATTTGGTGCTGCCTTGTGATATGCCGTTTATCGGTCCTGCTGAAACGGCAAAGCTTCTAGCCTTAACGGAAGATTCTTCAGATATATCAGCTGTATGGAACGACAGTGAAAAAATTCCTTTGTTCAGCGTTTGGGATATCCATTTAAAAGAACAGCTGCAAAAAGAATTGGAAACTGGTCAATTACGTGTGATGAAATTTATGGAGAAAGTGACTACTCAGTGGATCAACTCATCAGAAATCCATAAAGATCAGCTTGTTTTTCGCAACGTGAATCAACCCGACGACTAAAAAAGGAGGTGGCGTAATGGCCATTAAACCAGTAGAGGACTACTTTCAACGTCCGATACGGGATTTACGAATTTCAGTCACCGACCGCTGTAATTTCCGTTGTTCGTATTGCATGCCTAAAGAAGTATTTGGTGACGATTATGCATTTTTACCGAAGCAGGAATTGTTGTCATTTGAAGAAATACATCGCTTGACTAAAGTGTTTGTAGCAATGGGCGTTAAAAAGATTCGGTTGACAGGTGGTGAACCGTTAATGCGCAGAAGATTGCCAGAATTGGTTGAGAAAATCCTTTCTGTTGAAGGGGTAGAAGATATCGGATTGACGACAAATGGCTTGCTTCTTGGCAATCAGGCTCAAGCGCTTTACGATGCGGGACTTCGCAGGTTGAATATTAGTTTAGATGCACTTGATCCTGAATTGTTCGGCAAGCTGAACGGCCGGGGCGTCGATCCATCGCATATCCTGAAACAAATCGATTTCGCACGGCAAATTGGATTTGAAATCAAAGTCAATATGGTTGTTCAAAAAGATGTCAATGAACAAGAAATATTGCCCATGACAGCTTATTTCAAAGAGCGTGGCATCACGTTGCGTTTTATCGAATTCATGGATGTTGGCAATGACAACGGCTGGAGCTTTAAAAAAGTAGTAACGAAAAAGCAGATTCTTGAAAAGCTGCAAACCGTCTACAAACTAGAGCCTGTCGACAAAGATTATTACGGTGAAGTGGCGAAACGCTACCGCTTTGAAGAAGGAGAGGCGCAAGTTGGATTTATCACGTCTGTGTCAGAATCTTTCTGTTCATCTTGTACGCGTGCCCGTTTGTCTTCGGACGGAAAATTCTATACTTGCTTGTTTGCAACAAATCATTTTGATATTCGCGAACTGATTCGGAGCGGGTCGAGCGACCAAGAATTAGTAGAGAAAATTTCTGCCGTTTGGGAGCATCGAGATGATCGCTACTCAGATGAACGAACTGAATTGACAGCTAAAAACCGTAATAAAATCGGCATGTCGTATATCGGTGGCTAATACCTCTTAAGGACAGACAAAAAGACGTTTCCTATTTTTACAGGAAACGTCTTTTTGTCTGTTTATTTTAAGCTGGGAGACACTGACAGTCTGAATTGAAAGATGTGACAGATATCCTAGTTGTCGTTTATCTATCTTCAACCGGCACATACGTTTGCATGCCAGGCCCGATGTATTCCGCGCGTGGGCGGATCAAGCGGTTGTCTGAGTATTGCTCTAAGATATGAGCCAACCAACCCGATGTGCGGGAAACCGCAAAAATCGGTGTGAACAAATCATGCTCGATGTTCAAGCTGTGGTAGACCGATGCCGAGTAGAAATCCACGTTCGGTGGCAGGTTTTTCTGGCCGGAAACGATGTCATCGATTTTTACGGACATCTCGTACCATTTCTCTTCGCCGCGGATCTTCGTCAATTTCTGGGACATGTCACGCAAATGCTTCGCGCGTGGGTCGCCTTTACGATAGACACGGTGTCCGAAGCCCATGATTTTTTCTTTGTTTTCCAGTTTGTCATTGATGACTTTTTCGACGTTATCGACCGAGCCGATTTCTGTCAACATCTTCATCACTTGTTCGTTTGCGCCGCCGTGAAGTGGACCTTTTAAGGCACCGATTGCAGCGGTTACACCTGAATAAACGTCAGACAGTGTCGCAACTGCCACACGTGCCGTGAACGTTGATGCGTTCAACTCGTGGTCGGCGTGAAGAACCAACGCTTTGTTAAACGCTTCTTCTTCAATAGCTTCTGGCAATTCACCAGACAACATGTACAGGAAGTTTGCGGCAAAGCTTAAGTCCGTTTTGGGTGCAACGGGTTCTTGTCCGTTGCGGATGCGACCGAAAGCGGTCACCAATGTCGAGATTTTCGCTTGGATTTTGATGGCTTTGCGGTAGTTTGCTTCCGGTTCCATGACTTCGGCTTCTTCGTCGAATAAGCCGAGCATCGAAACCGCTGTACGAAGCGCGGCCATCGGGTGGACATGCTTGATGTCGTACGTTTTGAAATGGTCCAGCACGGCTTGAGGAACCGCCATGTTGTCCGCTAATTGCTGCTTGAGTTCCGCCAATTCGTCTGCTTTTGGCAAACGCTGGTGCCACAACAAGTAAATCACTTCTTCAAAGCTTGCGTTGACGGCCAAGTCGTCAATATCGTAGCCGACGTATGTAAGTGTGTCATCAATGATCGAGCTGATGGCGGATTGTGTTGCTACTACACCTTCTAAACCTTTTGACGATGTCATTTAAATCGCTCCTTTTAACGTATTTAGCTTCCGTTTCGGCTGAATCACTAGGCGATAAAGTTATACGTAAGCAGGCAGTAAAGCGTTTACATTTTAATTCTTCAGAAATCGTCGAATTCGGGCCAACCCGAAAGTTTGGTTTAATTGTGACTATTTGGTGCTATTTAGTTACTTTAACGTACTTCCATGAACTCTCTTCTTAAAATGACTGCAATTGTATTTATTTTGACTAAAGCAGCAGAATCGATGTCTGAACGAGAGGTTTTAATTTTTTTTGAAAAACATTAGCTGAAGAGAAAAAAGAAAACAAAAAAAGAAAGAATTATTTTGGGGATATTTATAATAATATTTTTTTCGTGGAGCTTTTCCTTACTGCCAGCTGGTTTTCTAGGCTGAATAATAAGCTGTTACTATTTTTATTTTTAAAAAGTATTTGTTTTATTTTGAATAAGGATGTATTGTCTGAAGAATCGCTTCTGAAACAATGAGGTGAATTTTTTACGTAAAAGGAGGATATTTGATGGGAAAAACAAAAAACAGATGGCTGATCGCGCTGTCAGCGATTGCTATCCAATTATCAATCGGGGCGGCTTATGCCTATAGTGTCTATACGACGCCAATCAGCAGCGAAATGGGCTGGGCACCTAAAGAAATCACTTATGCTTTCACAATTATGATGGCACTTGGTGGGATCTCGGCTGCATTCTTCGGCGGATTTGTCGAAAAGAATGGACCCCGAAAATCAGCAATTGTAGCAGCATTCTTATTCGGTTTCGGACAAGCCGGTGCAGGGTTTGCCATCCAAATTGATTCGCTGGTATTATTTCTTCTTACATACGGTTTCTTAAGTGGTCTTGGACTGGGAGTAGGCTATATTGCACCGATTTCGACTCTGGTCAAATGGTTCCCGGACCGCAGAGGACTGGCTACCGGAATGGCGGTCATGGGCTTTGGAGCTGGTGCATTGATTACCGCGCCGGTTGCAGCTAATTTGATCGGTTCATATGGTGTCAGCACGACATTCTATATTCTCGGAATCAGCTATTTTATCTTGATTTTGCTTGGTGCCTCATACATTGCACCGCCGCCGAAAGAATGGATGCCGCAGGGGCTGCAGCAGGCAATCGACTCAGGGAAAAAAGTGATGAAAAAAGATTTGGCGCAGTTGACTGCTAAAGAAGCAGTGAAAACTCGCCGCTTCTGGATGGTTTGGTCAATGATGCTGATCAATGTCAGTGCTGGTATCATGATCATCTCTGTTGCGTCACCGATGTCACAGGAAATGATTGGACTGTCTGCAGCCGGTGCTGCCACTTTAGTCGGCATCATGGGCATTTTCAACGGTGGAGGCAGACTCGGATGGGCTGCAATTTCCGATTACATCGGACGCCCAACCGTCTTCACAATTTTCTTTGTGCTGCAGATAGTGGCATTCACAATGCTTCCGAACGTCGCCAATATATTGGTGTTTCAGGCTTTAATATTGGTCATTGTCAGCTGCTACGGCGGTGGATTCTCCAATCTTCCGGCATTTATCGGCGATCTTTTTGGAACCAAGCAATTGGGCGCAATCCATGGCTACTTATTGACGACCTGGTCAATGGGTGGCATCATTGGACCAGCAATCGTTTCGCAAATTCGCGAGCGGACAGACAGCTATGTGCCAGTATTCTACGTCTTCATTGTTTTGGTTTCCATTGCTTTCCTGATTTCGCTGTTGATCCGCTGGGACATCAAGCGAATTGAAGGGCATCAGGATTCACAGAAGACAGCATCTGCTTCAAAAGGACTCAATCTTCAAGAAGGCAATAACTGATTTAACTAGATAAGTTGAATGAAAAAAGTATCCTATTTAAAATCGCTTCGGTCGCTTTGAGCTTGGCGCCCGCGGCAAGAGGAGCTGTTTTGCGGAATATCGATTATGAATATTCACTAGTTCAATTTATATAGGTCTATTATCTCTATCGGTAAGAGTTTGAAAGGTTATAAAGTAGTATTTCTTGAAACCTTGAATTTCTTACAAGCTCATAAACTAAACAAAAAAGTCGATTCCAAAAACCATCAAGGTTTGAGGAATCGACTTTTTTTAGTGAGAATAGCGAATATTCATAAGCCATATTCAAGCTTGGTAGAATTGATGAGACAGGTGTATATACCACGAAAAGTGAATTTTATCGATTTTTTCTACATCGCTAACTCAACTTGCTTTATTGTATAAGTTGAATTTGAGAATCCTCTTTTTTCCTCCGTTTTGAGTAACGTATAAACAATTGCTACTGCGCAAACTCATCGCCAAGGAGGACCCGGGATTTCTCGCTCTCTCTGTGGCTTTCGCCAAGATCCGAGAGACTACTCATCTTATTGCTTTACCTAACCCTTGGATTCACCAGAGCTAACTTGGCTCATTGGAAATAAGAAACTCAAAAGCCTGATGCTATCTTTCGGGGGATAAGCAGATAAGAATCATCAGTTCAACATACAAGAATCGATCCTCATTTTTTCATTGCGAATATCAAATGTCTGCCACTTTTTCTGTCCTGACGGTAAGAGAAGCCATCCGGGCTTAAAAACGTACAAGTCGGATCAATATGAATCTGTCCGGAAGGGACGCCTACCAGTTCGCATTGTCTTTTGACTGTGGCTTGATTGTCGATATGGTATTTCTTGGTCATGTTATTGAAATACATAAACTCACTGGCATAGCCAAGAGAATCTAACTTCGAATAAACGTCTTGATCCACTTCGAATTGCTGTTGGCTGATGGCTGCGCCAATCTGTATGTCCAAATCAACCGGATCGCATTGTTCGAGGTCGATTAGCTGCTGAAGCAGTTTAGACATGATTTCTTTGATCGTGCCTTGCCATCCGGAATGGACAACCCCAATCAGACCCGTTTTTCTGTCATGAATGATGACCGGTACACAATCAGCCGCAAAACTGCATAACACAACTCTGGAATCATAGGTATACAGTGCATCCGTATCGGAAAAGGCATCCTCCGTGTCATATGCTCCGCGTCCTTTATCTTTTGCCGATACTCTCCGGAAGTTGGCGCTATGCGTTTGCTGTGCACAGATAAAACTAGACACTGGAGCACTGATGAAGTCGGCCAATTTTTTACGGTTCGCCAAAACTGATTGTGGATTTTCACAGGCATGTAGCGCCATATTATTGCTTTCAGGTTCAGCAAGATCTTTCAGAGTCATGCCTGAGACATATTGTCCATCGTTTACATAGAGTTTTGCTTTCATTTTTATCACCTTTTCTACATATAAAACAACTTATAACAGATGTACAGGATAGAGAGAGAGTGAATCTGATTGTATATAAAAGCCCCGCCACTGCATAATGCACTGACGGGGTATTTATTATGGATTGGTTCTTACACCAATGATGTCGGTTTAGCTAGAGCTTCATCAACGGATACAAAATCAAAGCCAAGATCTTTAGCTACCGCTTCATAAGTGACGCTGCCGTTTGCCGTGTTGACGCCAAGCTTCAATGCCGCATTTTCAGCAACCGCTTGTTGAACTCCTTTGTTGGCCATTTGCAGTGCATAGCCGACAGTAACATTCGTCAATGCGATGGTCGATGTGCGTGGCACAGCTCCAGGCATGTTGGCAACTGCATAATGGACAACTTCATGTTTTACATAAGTTGGATCATCATGCGTACTGATGCGATCTGCCGTTTCAAAAATTCCGCCTTGGTCGATAGCAATATCTACAATAACAGACCCTGGATTCATGGCTTGCACCATTTCTTCCGTCACCAATTTAGGTGCTTTTGATCCTGGGATTAACACAGCGCCGATGACCAAATCAGACTCTTTAACTGCTTGTGCGATATTGAATGGGTTGGAAATCAATGTCGTTACATCAGTTCCAAAGATATCATCCAATTGGCGGAGACGTTCCGGGCTCAAATCGATGATCGTTACTTGTGCGCCAAGGCCAATTGCCATTTTCGCCGCATTTGTTCCTGCGACGCCACCGCCGATGATCGTCACTTTGCCGCGTTGTACACCTGGTACACCGGACAGGAGGATGCCTTTGCCGCCATAAATTTTTTCGAGGAATTGAGCACCGACTTGAGCAGCCATTCTTCCAGCCACTTCACTCATTGGTGTCAACAGTGGAAGTGTACGATTAACCGATACCGTTTCATAAGCAACCGCAGTCACTTTGCTATCCACTAATGCATGCGTCAAGGCAGGTTCAGCTGCAAGATGCAGGTAAGTAAACAATAATAGATCTTCACGGAAGTATTGATATTCAGTAACAACAGGTTCTTTTACTTTCATGACCATTTCAGCAGTCCAAGCTTCCTGTGCTGTTCCGACCATTTTTGCACCAGTTGCAGTGTAATCTTCATCTGTAAAGCTGCTGCCAAGACCAGCTCCTGCTTCGATGATGACTTGATGTCCAGCTCTTACAAAAGCATCGACACCAGCAGGAGTAATCGCCACGCGGTTTTCGTTGTTCTTGATTTCTTTTGGAATTCCAATAATCATTTTTCTTCCCCCTATAAAACGAATGGTGTATATATCCATAAGTATAGCGTGAAGTCTGTCGTTCTTCATTGTATAAAAAAAAGAAAAAAAGCGGTTTCTTTTGTGAAATTTCACAAAGACCTATTTCCCATCTATTTTTCTTGCTTTTAAATCAAGATAAATCCCGATTTTTTCATGCGTATTGTTTAGACGGATACCGCCGATTTCAGATATTCGCTTGATTCGGTAATGGAGTGTATTGGTATGAACAAATAGCTTTTTAGCTGCATCGTTCATATTGCTGTCTTGTTGGATAAAGACTTCAAGAGTCTTTAGCAAGTTGGATTTATGGAGACTGTCGTATTCTTCAAGCTTGGCGATAGCTGGATGCTCGTAATGTTTGACCCGCTGTTCTTTTGGGATAAGATCCAAATACCTAAATGCGCCAAGCTTGCGGAAATGATGGATGTTTTTCAACTCCTCAGGAAAACGCTCTTTCATCTCCAATACTTTTATCGCTTCTTGATAGCTCGATTGCGCCTTGTCAAAATTATTATAACTAGCCCCGGCACTTCCTTTGATCTCGTGGATAGAAAAGCGATTGGCCATTTCAGAGATGAAAAACGAAATAAAATCGTCGAAAGCTTTGTCATCGAGTTGTGAGGAGTGGGGAGAAGCGATTAAGATCAATTCTTCATCCATGACTACCAGAAAATGATTGGTGATTTTTTGGCTGGTTGTAATTAAATAAGAAATCTGTTCCTCTATTTTCCGCGATATATCCTGTTCAAAACGGAAAGCAAGTACAGAAAAACTGTCTGGCATCTTTAGGTTTAGATCATAGAATTTGTCATGAATTTCTTGCAAGGTCTTATGTTGGCCATTCAGCAACTGCCATAGGAAATCCTGGTAGTTCTCCTCTTTTCGCTTACGGTTCTGATGAAGCTTATCCATTAAAGGCATAGCTGCAACGGCTGCATCCTTTAGTAAATCCAATTGGGTATCATTTAGTTTCGTGTGTCCTTCGACTACCCAAATATAGCCCAGGATTTCATTGTTTTTTCGAATGGAGATCGCCACACGGTCGCGAAGTCCGATGTCTTCAATGTGGGGGATGCGTAAAGCGGAATCCGATTGCATCAATTTCGGGATAACGCCCACTTTCCATAGGCGATTGATAACTTTTTCAGGAACGCGCTGTGAGATGATGGTGCCAATTCGAGCGGAATCAGTGTCATCTTCATGGGAGCTGTAGGCATGTAAACGGTGATTGGTATCTTCAATCGTTGCTGGGCACAGCAAATTTTCTTGAATGCCGTCGACCAGTTCCTTCAGGTCAAAAAATGTTTTTTTAAATGGGTTCTTCTGGTGCATTTCGTGCATGGAGCAACTCCTTTTGCGGTGCTTTCTTACAAAGCCGCATTCATTAATACCTATAGTCTAGTATAACGAAAAAAGACGGTTTACTCTAGGGCAGTCAAGGAGACTATGAATTATTTGGTGACACACGGAAGGTGCAGGGAGCCGCTTTTTATTTTTTTTGGCAAGGTTTAAGGTTAAGAAAAGTTTTGGATTTTCTAATGTTGTTCGACCAATAATCTGTCCGTCCTTTGTAAAATCAGAAAATGAGCAAAAGTTGCAATTCCGATAAGGGAATGACTTCTTGTTAAAGGGAATAGAATTTATATTTCTGAAGATAAGTGGCAGTCGATTGTAGCTAACTGAAGGCCATATTCGATATCGACTGTAATTTCTAGCGAACAGGAATAGAGTCGGAAATAGTGGATGGACAACTACGATTCGGAAACTTTGATGAAGCAGATCTGAAAATATCTATTAATCGATAAGTACTAGTATTCCTTTGTTTTTTGAGACTGTCAATCTCGATCAGGTTATTTGAAATTCCCCGAAAAGACTCTCCTTCTTCAATCGCGTTTAGGGCAAAGTCCGAAGGTAAGGGAGGAAGTAGCGGCTAGTTCAAAAAAGTCGATCGATTTGCAAAAGAAATGTAAGCTGCGGGTTATCTGAGGAAACACAAGAAATATTGAGAAGCTTTATAAAAAAAACAGCTAATAATTTCTTACAGTGATTGACGAGTAGGAAGCCTTTTACGCTTTGTGACGGGATTCATTTTTGTTGAAGAGTTGATGTGAAAAAAAGCAGAATTTTATATTTTTGAATGAGTTTTGTCTGTGAAAAGAACCTGCTGTTTTACTTGTGAATGTCTTGAGCTCTGACATGACTGGTATCAGCCTTTTTTTTTGAATAAAAACTGAAGAGGGGAGGGGACTTTTATGAAGAAATAACCGAAAATAGATATCTCAGGTTCAGTCTTTAAGAGATTTCTGAATTCTGTCTTAGGGCTGTTCTTTTATTCGATGCTCTTGTTTGTGGTTGTTCAACATGGTGGGTTGCCAGACCAAGTGCCGCGACATTATAACGGAGCAGAGGAAGTTGATCGATGAGGAGAAAAAAAGAACTTTTCCTTTTTTCGATAATCGGAGCTGGGTTACGGATCGTCAAGACAGTACTTGAAAAGTATCCGCACACTTACACCTACCTAAACCTAACGAAGGAAAATGCAAAGGTTCACTATAAAAAACGGACGGTTGGTTATGCATATAGTGAAAAATGAGATGGTGGTTTTGTTCAGCTTTATTACTGTCCAAAACATCAGGGTGGCTTCTGGAGCTGCGGAAGTACCTATATAAGTTGAACTAGTGAATATTCATAATCGATATTTCACAAATTGCCGCTGGCGAGAGCCATACAATGCGACCGAAGCCATTTTCAATAGGATACTTCTTTCGTTCAACTTATATAGTGTTTTTTTATGCCCATTTTATTGCTCGCTGTGTTCGGTACGATAGTGTTTTTCGTAGCCGCATGCTCTGTAATTAGGTAGCTCGCATCCAGCGTGGGCTGTGCAGACAGTTACAAACAGATAAGGATGGTTATCCACAAAGACTGAAAGTTGTTAAATTTATGACAATACAATCGTATTGCCAAAATGGTGGGCCTATAATATGTATGGTACAGTCGTGTTAAATAAATTGAAAATTATTATTATTCTGATAGTATTGAGCTATGCCAAAACTAATTGATCCTATCGAACGAAAACAGTCGATTGCACAAGCCACTTGGAACATCATACTGCAACAAGGTATCGAAGGCGTTTCTGCAAGAAATATTGCAAAGGAGGCCAGTTTGTCTTTAGGTGCATTGCGTTATTATTTTTCATCACAGGAAGAACTAATGCTTTACGCAGAAGCGCTGGTTTTTGAACGGCTGACAGACAAAACGAACGAGATCTTCCAAGAAGACCAACCCCCATTGGAGAAAATTATTGGCGTGCTACTGGCCTTTTTGCCTGTCAATGATGAATCAGCAACGGAAGCCGAGGTGAGGCTGATTTTCAAGCTGCATAGACGCCAGAGCAGAATGACTTATTCCGAAGTACAGGATGTGGCCTTGCAGGCAGTCAAGAATATCATTTCGAATTTAATTTTGTTGAATCTGCTAAAAAAAGGACTGGATGTTTCGCTTGAAACAGACAGGTTGATTCATTTGCTAGACGGCATGGTTTTGGACGCGATGGTTAGGCCGGAGCGGTATAACAAGGAACAGCAGCGGATAATGATTGTCCGTCACTTGAATGCCATCTGTAAAGAAGACGTAGATTGTTGAAATAACGCGGTGAGAGAGTTCAGAATTTGCTACTCAGCTTCCACAAGTCAGTCCAGCGGAAGCAAGGTATAATTTTTTTGAGAATTTCTCATTTGGTAATAGTTTGTTCATATTTAATCTGTATACTAAGATTATCTAAAATCTTTGGAGGTTGAAGGAAATGAGCGGAATCTTATTTTGTGCAAGCCCAAAAGTGAAAAAAGCCAGTGACATCGTAAAAAAATTGAATTTGCAGGGAATCAATGCGGAGTTATGCAAAAAAGTGGCGAACTTACAAGAAAACTATTAAAAAACCTCGCAGGCCAGATAGGCCTGCGAGGTTTTTTTGCTTTATTTCAAAGCTGTTTAATAGCTCAACGCTTTTTCATACATCCATCTCTTTAAATTGCCAATCGATTGAAAAGAGATGGCTTCTCCTGTTTCCTTATGCTCCGCTCTGATGATGACGTCGAATTCATTAGGAGTAAATAACCAGCCGTCTTCTCCTAATGCACGCGCCATCTTCACGATCATACTTGAGCCTTTAATTGAGTCTAAGTTCATTTTAACCATCTCCTTTTTAAGTAGTTGCTAATCAGTATAGTCTATTTATCAGAATTTTTAAACTATATTTTCGAGAATAGAAAAATATCCTTAACTTGTTTTAATCCATTCCCAGTGCTCAGAGAATCCAAACTACTTTGCCTGGTTCAAATGCAGAGGAAAAAGGCTTTGTCACAATTCTGTGACAAAGCCTTTTTTAGGTGACCAAACCGAAATAGGAGAGCAGTCCAGTCTGGTTGAATATGCCATTCATTATTTTTTCTTCAACTGGCTGACGATGACTTCTACCACATTTTTGATGTAAGGATCTTGTCCGCGTTTCATGGAGGCAGGAGTAAATGTGCGATGCTTCATAATCTCATAATAACCGTACATACCATCTTCCAAAGACAGGCCCACATCTGTTAAAAACGAAGAGTTCAAGATTTTCCGTAAAGCAGCCTCGTCCTGGGCAACGATCAGTGCAGGGTGAAGTGGATTGAAGTCACCGTCAATGATACCGTTTTCATAAAATGTATGAAGAATGGCTATTCGTTCATTGGCCAATTTTAACTTCCGATCGTAGAACGCAGGGTAGACAGACCTTAATTCACTCAAATAAATTTCCGACGCATAGACAGCTGAAAAAGCAGACTGTTCAAAAACGGTCGGCAATCGTTGAACATAAGAAAAGCGAGAGTTGTTAATGAATTGATTGGTTTTTTTCAAGTAATCGATATAAATTTCCGTAACTTCCAGGATGATGTCTTCTTTTGATGCGAAAAAATTATATAAGGAAGCTCTGCTGATACCCATTAAACAAGCCAAATCTTGAATCGTCAATGTGATGAATCCTTCTGTACTGACAGTCTCCATAATTTTTTCGGCATAGGAGCGGCGCATAATCTGGCGTTCCTTCAGTGAAATTTTCCGCATGAAAACACCCCCGTCTTTGTGAAAATTATAACACAAGAGAGTTAGTTAAAGATTCTTAATTGAAGGTTTACCGAAAGAAGTTACTTTCTTCAGGCGTGTGCAGAGCAACAGCTATTTCATTGTTCGAAAGGGTATTTTCCTATGAGTGGAATCTTTTCATACGTCTGTAATCGAAATTGGAACGCCGCTCCCAACCTCAAGAAAATGAAGAACAGATGTTGGCTTTGTCGTAACGCAACAATGCATAGAACAATGAGAGAGCTCAATCAATTTTCTTTTGCTACTGAAGGCGGCGACAAGTTGAAAATGCTCTATTTTAAGAAGAGGCTAGAGCTTATGTAGTGGACAGTTCACTGGAGTTTGTTTAAATGATGAGGCATGGTGGGTAAAGAGGTAAGACGCATATAATAATAGACTGTTTTTCAAAAAAACATCTAAAATGTGGAAACGGAGATGAATCGATATGACAAAAGGCAAAACTGCAATCATCACGGGAGCCAGTAGCGGGATAGGTCAGGCGACAGCAAAAGAATTGGCGGCAAAAGGCTATCACGTTCTTCTCGCTGCACGACGTGAAGATCGTTTAGTGGAATTAAAAAAAGAAATTGAAGCAGCAGGAGGAACGGCGGATTATAAAGTAACAGATGTGACATCTGCGGACCAAATGAAAGCACTAGCAGAAGCAGGGCTTGAGAAAAACGGGACAATTGATGTGCTGGTAAATAATGCCGGACTAATGCCACTTTCTTTCATGAACAAACTGAAAGTCGACGAATGGGACAAAATGATCGACGTCAATATTAAAGGCGTCCTTTATGGGATTGCCGCCGTTTTGCCGATTATGGAAAAGCAGAAATCTGGACATATTTTAAATATTTCTTCAGTGGCAGGCCACACCATCTTTAAAGGAAGTGCGGTTTACAGCGGCACCAAATTTGCTGTTCGAGCCATTTCAGATGGGCTGCGTCAGGAAATTGATCCGTCAGATGAAATCCGCGTGACGATCGTTTCACCAGGTGCGGTCGAAACAGAATTGACCAACACGATCACAGATGAAGATATAATGACTGCCTTTAAAGAAGGCAAACCGATGGAAATGCTTAAAGCACAGGACATCGCAAATGCCATTTCCTATGCAGTAGAACAACCGGCACATGTCGACGTCAATGAAATTCTGATCAGACCTAGACAACAGCCGTAAATCGAAAAAGAATGGAGAAGATCAAAATGAAAACCGACTATTCAAAGATTTATATAAATGGTGAATGGATTTCAGGTTCGAGTGATAGCCAGATGAAAAATACTAATCCGTTTACAGGTGAAGAGTTGGTAACGACTCAGGTTGCCGATAAGAGTGATTTAGATGCTGCCTATAAAGCCGCTGCTGAAGCGCAAGTTGAATGGGCAAAAGAATTGCCTCAGAACAAGCGGGCAGTCATTGAAAAAGCGTTGGAAGTCATGCAGGAAAACAAAGAGTTGATTATCGACTGGCTTGTCAAAGAAGCAGGAAGTACCGTCACTAAAGCAACAGTCGAGTTCGGAGCATCGATGAACATCTTGAAAGAAGCGGCAACATTCCCTTACCGCATGGAAGGCAAGATTCTTCCTTCACAGCAAGCAGGCAAGGAAAACCGGGTCTACCGCAATGCATTGGGTGTCATCGGTATCATTAGCCCTTGGAATTTCCCGTTCCACTTGGCAATTCGTTCCATTGCACCAGCACTCGCAACAGGCAACGCTGTAGTCATTAAACCAGCAACAGACACACCGGTAACTGGCGGATTACTGTTCGCCAGCATTTTCGAAGCAGCTGGATTGCCTAAAGGTTTATTAAATGTAGTCGTCGGACGCGGCTCTGAAATTGGCGATGATATCGTCACGCATCCTACACCTCGTTTGATTTCCTTTACCGGCTCAACACCTGTGGGTAAGCATATCGGAGAACTAGCTGGTGGCGCTTTGAAAAAAACGGCATTAGAACTGGGCGGTAATAATAATTTCATCGTGCTAGAAGACGCCAATGTTGATCAAGCTGTAGATTCTGCATTATTTGGTAAATTTTATCATCAAGGACAAATTTGTATGTCGATCAATCGCATTTTTGTTCATCAGGATATTTACGATAAATTCGCTGAGCAGTTCATCGCTCGTGCAGGCAAATTAAAATTTGGTAATCCAGCTGAAAAAGATACGCAAGTCGGTCCGTTGATCAACCGTGATCAAGTGGACCGGATCCTCAAAGAAATCGACGCTAGCGTCGAACAAGGTGCAAAAGTTCGCCTTGGCGGCAAGGCTGACGGCAATTTAATGGAACCTACCGTGTTGACAGGAGTTACCAACAACATGCCGCTTGCTGAAAATGAAATCTTCGGTCCTGTAGCGATTTTAATTCCGTTCGCTAGTGATGAAGAAGTAGTGGAAATGGCGAATGCTTATCCATACGGACTGAGCGGAGCCGTCCATTCGGCAAATATTGAGCATGGCACGAATATTGCACATCAAATCCATACGGGCATGATTCATGTCAATGATCAGCCGGTTAATGACGAAGCGCATATGCCGTTTGGTGGAGAGAAAGATTCAGGTCTTGGCCGCTTTAATGGAGAATGGGTACTAGAAGAATTTACTACTTTAAAATGGCTCTCGGTTCAGCAGCAACGCCGTGAATACGGACCATTTGTCAATAATACAAAAAAGTAAAAGAACGCTGCGACGGCAGCCTCAGCATTGAGGTTGCCGTCATTTTTGTGTATAAAAAAGGGGTCGTTCAATGACATTAGTCCAGCTGTTTTGTTTTTATGGAAGTTAGATCCGTAGGGGATAAAAGCTTGCCAGAGCATTTCGATCCACAACAAGGGAAATGGGAAAGAAGAGTCGAATTCTACACCAAACAGATATAATAGAGAACAGGAGTTGAGCTATAATGGCTGGATTGTTTCCACATATATACGACACCGCAATGAAACCGCTGGAAAAAATGCGTTTCGAAAAGATTCGTGCGGGCCTTGTCCGTAAAGCACAAGGAAAGGTTTTGGAAATCGGTTTTGGAACAGGCGCCAACTTTCGCTACTACCAAAACGTCGAACGGGTCGATGCCATTGAACCGAATCCGGCAATGGGCCACCAGGCAGTCAAACGCATTAAAAAATTAAGAATCCCTATGTATCTTTATCAAGCAAAAGCAGAACAGCTACCGTTTGTCGACAATAGCTTTGACAGTGTGGTCGCGACTTTGGTTTTTTGCACGATTCCGGATCCGGAGCTGGCACTTCAGGAAATCCGTAGGGTCAGCAAGCCAGGCGCAAAGTTTTTATTGTTTGAACATGTCAAAATGGATCAAAAAATGATGGGGAAAACCCAAGAGGCATTGACACCTATCTGGAAAAAGCTCTGTGACGGATGTCATTTGAACCGTGATACCCTTGGACTAGTGAAACAATCAGGCTGGGACATACAGAAAGTGACTTCCCATTATGATGGGCTTTTTTTGACAATTGAATGCCAAAACCCTCGTGTTTTTTAGCTGCTCACCATACAATAGATAGCTATTGGAGAAAGAAAACGCTGCATGTGACTGGCTTTATTCGCATTGGAGGAGCTTTTGAAAATAACTTAAAAAATGTTGCTGTCGCGATTCCGAAACAGCAATTCGTGATGATTACGGGTTCTTCAGGATCAGGGAAATCGACGTTGGTATTGGATATCATTCAACAGGAAAACCAGCGTCAGTACATGGAATTGAACGGCTTGACCACTCACTTCATCAATAAACCCAAAATGAAATCAATTAGGGGACTGTCTTCATCCATCGGCACCGGCCGGTAACAGACCAGCAGCCGCAATCCCCGGTCTGCTGTTGGGACAGTGACAGATATGTATACCTATTTACGGGTTATTTATAAAAAAATGGGTGTGCGGCGGTGTCCAAATTGTCACCAAGTGATCAGAAAGCCGCGAGAACTGGATGAGAGAAGTGAAACGATCCCTTGTTCAGCTTATGGTTTTGAAGTGAACAACTCAAAGAAAGATCATTTTTCATTTAATACGATTGAAGGGGCTTGCAGAGCCTGCTCCGAACTCGAAAAAAGGCTGGAGATCCGGATAGATGGGGTGGTGGATGTTGAAGAAATTTAAATGATGGAGCAGTGGCCATCTGGAATGTCGCAATGAACGATTATTATAGCAATTCCGTCGTCGCATCGGCCAAATACTATGGCTTTTTTGTCGATAAAAGTCTGGCAGTGAAAGACTGGAAAGCTGTACAAAAGGATTTGCTGTTTTATGGAGTGGAAAGCGAAAGATTTATAATACATTCTTCCAAAACCCAGCCTCCTAAAACTGTTGCCAAAGGAAAATTTGAAGGTGTTTTGACGGGTATGCGGAGACGGTATCAAGAAAAATGCGGAAACTCAGGAGAAGCGGATTTCTTCTTCCAAGAGACCTGCCCAGAATGCCGAGGGACCAAACTGAAAGAAGAAAGTCGCCAAGTCAAAGTCGCCGAAAAATCAAATTCTGACGTTTCCTATATTCCGCTGGATGTATTGAGGGAAAATCAAAGAACTTTGAAGCGTACGACAAGTCAGTATCTTTATCCCTCGTTTATGAACTGGCTGAAAAAATCAAACGGATCATCCGTGTCTGTATTGGCTACTTGTCTATAGAGCGGCAATCCGGGCGGTGAAGCACAGCGCCTTCGTCTGGTAACCATACTGGGTTCCAGTTTGACGGGAGTCTTGTATATATTAGATGAACCAACTGCCGGATTGGATCCGTAAGATACTAAGGGGTTGGTCGATGTGTTGAAGCAATTGCATGACTTGGGAAATTCAGTCCTCGTCATTGAAGACGTAGACGTCATGAAACAAGCAGACTGGATTATCGACCTCGGTCTAGGCGCCGGAATAAATGGCGGGCAAATTGTCGGTAAAGTCACGTTGGACTAACTGATTGACCAGAAAGATTCGGTAACAGGTGCTTATCAGAAGGAACAAGAACAGCCTGTTAAAAATGCGCCGGACTGGCAATGGAAACCAGATAACTATTCACGACGCCTATAAGAATAGGTTGAAAAACATCAGTGTTTCACTTCTATTAGATTGCTGGATTTTAATCGATTTAATTTAGGGAATATAGTTGGAAAAACCGAAAAGCCAAATTAGCTTTTCGATTTTTTGATTCGATTAAAACAAGTTCCGATATTCGCGTTCCATATAAACGGACAAATCTTCCGCTTTTTCTCCTGTAATACGCTCAAAATCTTCGGTAACTTCTCCCATCATGCCTTTAGAAGCCGCTTCATACAACGAGACAAGTACCGGTCCAAAGCCCTTGGGTTCGTCATAGAGCTCTGAGAACTGTTCCTTGCTAAGAGGATCATAGACGATTGGTGAACCGCTGATTCGGCTCATCAGTTCTGCAAGCTCATTCATTGACCATGCTTTGGGTCCGGTCAGCGTATACTCTTTGCCGTGTAACTGTTCTCTAACGGCAATTTGTACTATGGCTTTTGCCAAGTCCTTTCTGGAAATAAAGGAAATCCGTTGATCCGCTACCGGATAAAGAACTTTTCCTTGCCTGGCTAATTCCGGCAGATAAGGCGGCAAAGGGTCGGAATACATGCCGTTTCGAATATAGGTGTATGGAACACTTCCAGACGCTAGTCTGCGCTGGACATAGCCAAAAAAAGGGCTCATCTTAAAAGGGTTATTCCCGTGGTCTGCCATAAATCCTATAAAAATAAATTGTTTGATACGTGTTTTTTCTGCAGCCATTACGGCATTTTCGAATTCCATGATTCGCGCGATGCTTGGAAACGTTAGACTTGGAATGTAGATGAGAACATCCGTGCCGCTGAAAGCTGCGGCTAGTGCTTCTTCAGATCGATAATTTGCTTGTTTTAAACCGATGCCTTTCTGGAAATGAGCAGCTTTATCCAGGTTACGCACGGTCAACACCAGGTTTTCAGGAGCGACATAATCTAAAAACTGTTCCACGATTTTGACGCCAAGATTTCCAGTAGCAGCGGTAATATTATAAATCATACGGACTCCTCCAGTCACTCTATCCCTTTCCACAATTATAATCCCATTTTTACGTAAAAGTGAACTATTTGGCAGGTTTACACGTATTGTATGTAAGAGGAATGAAAGAAATAGCTGCACTACATTTCTCGAAATATTTTTCATATCAGTACATTCTATTAAAAGAAAAGATTTTCCTGTAGCGGGAAGTATAGTAAGCTAGAAAGATGAAATACGTAATAAAGGAGACAGGGGATGGAAAAAAGTACCGATACAAGCTTATACTTGCGTGTCAGTAAACAGGATAAAGCTGCGCTGGAACAATTATACGACCGCTATGAAAAAATCCTTTTTTCATTTCTATATAAGATGCTGGAGGATCGTGGTCTGGCAGAGGAAGCGCTGCAAGAAGTATTTATCAAAATTTGGCGCGGCAAAGGGGTGTACGACGAAAGTAAAGGAAAATTTACTTCCTGGCTTTTCAGAATGGCTCAAAACACGGCTATTGACTTGATACGGAAACGTAAAAAACCTAGCGTGCCGATCGAAGAGGCTGCTCAAATGGTCAGCAATGACAAACCTGTGGACCAGCAAATGGAGTGGTCGGAAAAGCAGGAGCAGATCCAAACGGCTGTTCAGCATCTTTCAGCTGAACAACAAAAAATGATCAACTTGTTTTATTTTAAAGGCCATACGCATGAAGCAATCGCTGAGATGTGCGACATTCCACTTGGAACTGTCAAGAGCCGAATCCGGCTGGCTTTAAAGAAATTAAAAACATCGCTGCACGGGATGCAGGAAAGGGGGGCTTATGATGACTAATATGGATTGTGACCGTTTAGTAGATTATCTGAATGGAACGCTGTCGGCAGATGAAATCCAGCAATTTGAACAACATTTGAAAACATGCACAGAATGTCAGGAAATGATAGAAGTGACTGGCGAGCTCCCTTATCTTGCAGATCCAGTGGAACCGCCAGCAGATATGAAAGTACGGATCCTGTCCAATGTCTTTGAAGAAATACCGGAACAGAACAATCCGCCCGCAGCATTAAAACCAACAATGTCACCGATACCGTTGCACAAAAAGAAAAGTAAGGCGAATATCTGGAAACCGCTTATTGCGGCTGTGCTCCTGGTGTCGCTCTTGGGCAATGGCTACGCTTTCCAGCAATTGTCAGATCAAGACGATGCACTGGAAACGGCCATTAAATCATTCGAACTGCAGCCGAACGAAACATTTTCAGGAACTGCTACTGCAGCGCTGATAGAAGAGGAAGGTTTGTTGAATCTGGTCGTACAAGCTGATCAATTGGCCGAACTAGATGCCAGCCAAGTTTATCAGGTATGGCTGATCAAGGACGGCCAACCGATACCAGCAGGCGCATTTTCGCCCAATCCGAACGGTGAAGGGGCAAGCTATTATCAGCTGGAAGAAAATACAGAGGAATGGGATACGATCGCCATTACGCTGGAGCCCGAGACAGGGAATGAAACGCCTGAAGGAGAAATTGTATTGAGTTCTGAGATTTAACTGGCCGCTGTTGCGGTCAGTTTTTTTTTTTTTTAAAAAATTATTGTGATCTAAATGAGAGCGCTCTCCGTTATGTCTATAGAATCTAAAAAAAAGGAGAGATTGAAATGAAATTAAACAAAGTTCTTTTAGCCTTACCACTCAGCCTATCTCTACTCGTACCAACGGCGGCACTGGCAGACAGCCACGGCCACTCAACGCCAACAAGCGAATCTGCTATGGAAGCAAGCACGATGACACCTGCTGCAGAACTGCGCATCGCACTCGATACGACCTTAACCGAACATGCCTTCTTGGCAGTCGAAGCGATGAGAAAAGGCGTCGATGGCGCGGAAGATTTTGACCAAGCGTCGGGTGCATTATTGGCCAACGCCGATGACCTGTCAGCTGCCGTCGGTTCCGTTTACGGCGACGAAGGCGCTGCACAGTTTGACGAAATATGGAAATCACACATTGGGTATTTCGTGGATTATGTCACAGCGACCGCTGAAGACAACCAAGAAGGCAAAGACCAAGCTCTAGCCGAATTGGAAGAATACAAAGTGGAACAGTCGAAGTTCTTTGATACGGCCACGGACGGACTATTGCCAGCCGCAGCGGTTCAAGAAGGTTTGGACGTGCACGTGGATCAATTAATTATGGCGTTTGATGCCTATGTTGCGGGTGATTTTGAACAAGCGTACTCGCTTGAACGGGAATCGATTCAACACATGAGCATGTTTGCAGAAAGCTTGTCGATTGCCATCACGACACAGTTCCCAGAGAAGTTCGAAAATACCAATCCCGATACACCTGCCATTGATTTGCGTGCGACACTGAACACGACGTTCACGGAGCATGCAGGACTTGCCGCAATGGCGATGCAAGACGGTGCCGATGGCGCTGAAAGTTTTGACCAAGCATCCGCCGCGTTGCTGGCCAATGCCGATGACTTGTCGGCCGCTGTTGGTTCGGTCTACGGCGAAGAAGCCGGTGCCCAATTTGAAGAAACCTGGAAGTCGCACATTGGCTACTTTGTCGATTACGTAGTGGCGACCGGTGAAGAAAATGCAGAAGGGCAAGAACAAGCACGTGCGGAACTGGATCAGTACATCCTAGACCAGGCGGCCTTCTTGGATTCAGCGACAGAAGGACGCGTTCCGGCTGATGCCTTAGAAGAAGGCTTAACGGCACATGTGGAACAGCTACTGACGGCATTTGACTCATATGTTGCAGGCGATTACGAAACCGCGTATAGTTCGATTCGTGAAGCGTATGCCCACATGCAAATGCCGGCAGCGGGCTTATCCGCCGCGATCGTAGACCAATTCCCAGAAGAATTTGGCGCAACGGAAATGCCATCTGAAATGCCGAAAACAGGCATGGGTGGAACAGCAGACACCGGATCATTCCCATTCATGTGGGTATTGGCTGGTTTGATGCTTGCAGCGCTTACGACTGTTGTTGCGGTTCGTACACGTAAACAGTAATTAAAGTGAGTTTACGAAACAACGATAAATGAAATTAAAAAGGATTGCCTTTAAAAGTCATGAAACAGGACTTTAGGGCAGTCCTTTTTTTGCATCAATATTGAAGAATGTCTGTCATCCAGCACAAGCGTTAAAGTTCGTTGGAAAATAAGCTGATTACTGTTAAAAGACTATTTATTGAATTAATAAACCGCTTGATAATGTCTGTTTTTCTTTCCCTACCAAACTTATCGGAGTTTTAAATGAAAGGTCCAGTTAAATAATTTTTCTTACTTGCTGTACACTCATATCTGATATAGTTCCTCATATTGAATCGAGGGTTTATTATCGGGCCGATGATTTTTGGGATGTTCCATTTGGTTCCGACAGATGGAAATTGGAAGATGATCTTGGTGCATGAAAATTCCCGTTATCAAAGTCATATTTTCTCCAATCAGCACAGCTTGTTGATCACACGAATGCCTTCCTGGTTTGAAGAAGGCATTGCCGATTACTTTACCAGTGAATCCAGTGGGTGGTATAACTTGGGAGACATTAGACTAATCGATTTCCATGACCTCGACAGCCAGCAGGACTTTGACACTTCTGCTACAGATGTATATGATTCTTATGCGCAAAGCTTTTTGACTGTAGAATCTCTGGTGGAGGCACATGGACAGGACATAATCCCGGACTTATTGATGTCCAGATCAACAAACATATACTGTAAAAAAACGGAATATTCGATTTGCATAGGAATTGAGGAATACAAGGCAACTTTCCTTGAACAAATGATTGTGCAATAAGATCAGCTGCATGACTGGTTTAACCAAGCTTATGAGCAGTTGGATAAGAAAAACTATGCAGCAGCCAAAAAACAAAAGTGGCTATAAAAAAGCAGGAGACATTTACGATGGAGACGCCGCCGAATGGATACTGGTGGATGCTCAATTGGCTTAAGGGAAATTCGGATAAGCGGAAGATTTGCTGAACAAGAAAATTGCGGAAGGCACGGAAGAATTTCTCATTGAAGATTTATTGCTTCTTGCTGAAGTTTACCTGTTCATCGATCCTAAGGTTTCGCTGTAGGAAAGTGAATTCGATCATGTTGAAGAAGACCTCGTTACCCATTACGAGAAAATCAAATCTGATGAGCCGCTGGCAGGATATCGTCAATTATTGAGTGAGAGGAACGGGTGTATAATCTATACATGCTGGAAAGCCTAAAAGACAAATTGAAAAAGCAATATTCCGAAGCGTTCTAAAAAAGTGCGGAGGCATTTTTCATGTTTTGTCTTTTGTTCCAGTTCTAAAGCAGGCATGCAGAAGATATGTTTAGCCTGGCATGGCTTTGCGAAACAATATAGTAGAAAAGAGGAGACTATCCATGTGCAGAATCTTGCTGACTTCTAACGGATTTGGGACTGAACAAATAAAACAAAAGTTTTTAATGCTTTTGCCCAAACCTGCATCAGCGATTAAAGCAGTAATCATTACAACCGCATCTCCAGAGAAAGAAGCAAGCAAATCTGCGGTCAAAGCAAAACAGGATTTGATTGAAATGGGAGTTGTCCATGTTACCTTTTTTGATTTCGAATACGAAAGTCCAAAAGCTCTTGGTAGTTATGATGCCGTTTTTCTCAATGGAGGAAATCCCTTTCAACTGCTTTATTGGCTAAAGAAAAGCGGCGGCTCCGAAATCATGAACGAACTCGCTCAACAGAAAACAGTATTTGTCGGCGCCAGTGCTGGTGCAATGGTTCTTGGGGGGTCTATAGAAGTTGCAGGTTTTTTCAAACCGGAATTGAATACGTTGAAACTGGCCGATTTTAATGCTTTAGGCCTCACGGAAAAGCTGCTGTTTCCCCATTATGATCGGGAAGATTTATTTCCGGATGGGATAGGAAGAACGATAGAACAACGGATAAAAAGATTTGAATTAGACAAAAATGAAACAGTAGTAAGACTGAAAGATCATGAATATTTGTCGATAAACTAATACTAAAATCATAACTTGGAGGGTCTTAGGAATCATCCTTTATCTTACGGTGAACCAACAGGCAAGAATTAGTAGTTAAACATATACAGTAAGGTCATCCGACTACTGGAATCGAATAAGGGCTAGCTTAAAGAATCGGACAGATTGGTGCTGACAATGCCCAGCTGATTCTACAAAAGCCTATGTCGAAACCTTTTTGGGCAGAGCGGAAATTTCTACGCTCAAGAATCATTAGTTGAAACAGTCCTACATCATGAACATGATTAATGGAAAAGTTTGATCGAACCAGTGTTTGAAAACACAGTCTCAAAAGTCAGTAAAAGATCTCTTAGCTTCCTGTTAAGCGGGTGAAACAGATGGTATGAATTTTGCTCTTTGACATCTCATCTGAAATAAAGTACATTATCATATGGACGAACAATTATGAAAATATATAGATATATCATTCGTGTATAGGGGTGTAATTTATGGAAAATGTATTTGATTACGAAGATATTCAGTTGGTTCCTGCAAAAGCGGTGGTAGATAGCCGTTCAGAATGCGATACGTCGATTGAGTTTGGCGGACGGACTTTTAAATTGCCAGTCGTTCCTGCAAATATGCAGACCATTATAGATGAAAAAATTGCCGGATTTCTGGCTGAAAATAATTATTTTTATATTATGCACCGCTTTGAACCTGAAAAACGGTTGGCGTTTGCAAAAGACATGCAGCAACGCGGCCTATACGCTTCCATCAGTGTCGGCGTAAAACCGGAAGATTATGAGTTTGTGCAGCTATTGGCAGATGAAAAGATTACGCCGGAATACATTACCATCGATGTGGCTCATGGTCATTCCAATGCTGTCATCAACATGATTCAGCACATAAAGAAATTGCTTCCAGAAAGCTTTCTGATCGCTGGAAATGTCGGTACGCCGGAAGCAGTACGTGAATTGGAACACGCTGGAGCGGATGCAACGAAAGTTGGCATCGGGCCCGGAAAAGTATGCATTACCAAAATCAAGACCGGCTTTGGAACGGGCGGCTGGCAGCTGGCAGCACTTCGCTGGTGTGGAAAGGCAGCAAGTAAGCCCATCATCGCAGACGGTGGCATCCGGACACATGGCGACATTGCCAAATCGGTTCGCTTTGGTGCTTCGATGGTTATGATTGGTTCTCTTTTTGCGGGACATGAAGAATCACCTGGACAAACGATCAATCAGGACGGCAAGCTGCTAAAAGAGTATTTCGGATCAGCCTCAGAATTCCAAAAAGGTGAAAAGAAAAACGTCGAAGGCAAGAAGATGTTCGTGGAATATAAAGGAATGTTAAAGCACACCTTAGTAGAAATGGAACAGGATCTTCAATCTGCCATTTCATACGCCGGAGGAGACAAGTTGCTGGCGATCCGCAATGTGGATTATGTTATCGTTAAAAACTCCATTTTCAACGGCGACAAAGTCTATTAAACTTCGCAAAAAGCCCTCAATCAGCTGATTGAGGGCTTTTTTTTTGTTTGGCGGTTTTAATCCGTTCTAGCTGCCACAGCGCTATAGAAACAACCAAGATGATGCCAAACAAGAAGAGTTGAATGTTTACCGGTACAAATTGTACAACTCCATAAACGGCAGCCAGTTCCAGAACGACAGCTGGAATTTTGCCGATGGTGCTGGCGATCCAAAACAATTTCCCGCTTATATTCGTAAGTGCTGCACCTGCTGTAACGAAGCCGGACGGCATAAAAGGCAGCACGCGAAGAAGAATCACCAAGCTAAAAACACGTTTTGTCGATTGATGCTGAAATTTCTGCCAAAAAGGATGACGCAGCCATTTCGGATTTGCTTTTGAAAATCCAAAGCGGTATAAATAAAATCCGAGTAAAGCACCAACTATTTCACCTATAAATGTTAAAGCTGAGCCGCCATAAAGGCCGAAAGACTGAATATTGACGGCAGTCAAGACAACACTCGGAATAAATCCCACGGCTCCGACTACTAAATTGACGAAAAGGAGAAACAAAAATTCCATTGAAGCAGGTAACAATTCGATATACGACACCTCTTTTTCTATAAACTGAATTTTTATCGTAACAGCTGGAAGAGTCAAAAATTCTGCAGAGAGCAAGCATTGCTTTACTTCATCATAACAGCAACCGGGAGTTATGAAAATTCAGTTGACAGCTGAAAGAGGCTTTCGTTAAACAACACTTTAACTGTATGATGGACAGAGGGGGTTATGGTCATTCCTGCGAGATGAATCGACAGCGAGCCATAATAAAATGATTAGGGGGTGGGCATTTGCACAATCAGAAAAGAATTCGAGATTACGGTGTAGAAATCGGCAGTATGAAGCCGGGTTCGCTAAATGCCATAACAGATGTGTCAGGTGTCACAGTGGGCCATGTCACATTGAGTAATGGCAATATGCAGACCGGAGTAACGGCCATCTTGCCGCATCAAGGAAATGTATTTCACGAAAAACTGATTGCCTCAAGTCATGTTATCAATGGCTTCGGGAAAACAATGGGGACCATTCAGTTGGCAGAACTCGGTACGCTTGAAACACCAATTATTCTGACCAATACATTAAATGTCGGCACAGCAGCCAATGCTGTCATCGACTATATGCTGGAGAAAAATGCCGACATCGGCAACACAACTGGTACGGTAAATCCGGTCATCGGCGAATGCAACGATATGTTTCTGAATGATGTACGGGGCCGTTTTGTCAAAGAAGAACATGTGCGGCAAGCGCTGGACCATACCGGTGTGGAATTTGAAGAAGGTGCAGTTGGCGCGGGTAGAGGAATGCTGTGCTATTCGCTGAAAGGCGGAATCGGCTCCGCTTCGCGCGTTCTGGCGCTCGGACACGGAGAGTATACGATCGGCGTTTTGGTGCTATCGAATTTTGGGATACTGAGCGATTTGACAGTTAGCAACAAGCCAATCGGCAAAGAATTGAAGAACAACATTCTACAATCCTATCAGGAAGAAGACAAAGGCTCGGTCATGGTCATCGTGGCCACTGATCTTCCTTTATCCGAACGGCAATTGAACCGTATCCTGAAACGAGCGGTCACGGGCCTTTCCCGCACCGGCTCCATTATCACCAATGGCAGCGGAGAAATTGTACTCGGCTTTACGACGGCCAATAAAATTCCACATGTCAAACCATCGCAATGCTTAGCAATCGAAACCATCCATGAAGAAGACATGGACGAGGCATTCAGAGCCGTCGGCGAAGCGGCAGAAGAAGCGGTGTTGAATTCATTGATTACTGCCGAAGCCGTGGTCGGACGGGACGGCAATGAAAGGCCAACGTTAAAAGACTTGCTTGAAAAATTCGCTTTATCACTTAAGAATCCTTAAAGGATTCTTTTTTTTTTTTGAGAGTAAAGCAAAAAATACGTTAATTATGAAGTTTCTAAAGCGTAAAGTGAATAATTACATTCTAGAGGAAGAGCTGTTTGATGGGCGAACTTTCTAGCTATGTAAACAATCTAAGATGAATTTACTTTGAACAAAAGATATATAAAGATAGAAGGATTATCAGCAATAATACCAAAAAAATATTGTTGCTGCATTTCAAATGCAAAAAAATGATAAAATAATGTTAATCTATTTACAATTTGCATAATTCATTGTAGTCTAATAGTATTGTTGAATGTACACTATTTCAAATTATTAGTAAAAAATATAGGTTATAAGACTTTTCTTCTAAAAAGATTAGAAATATATTAATGATGCTCTTTAACATTTTTTTATTGTGTTAGCTGACAATGAATATCTGAAGGGATGAAGGAAATGATACTAGCAGACCCGATTAAAGAGATGACGATGATTCTGGAGAAAGCGTTGGATGCTGAAGTAGAAGTGATCGGCAATCTCTTTTCAGTAAAAAAGTTTCGAACTTTAGTCATTCAGTCTGATGATGCTAAATTCTCATTCGAGATGGGTTGCGATATTACATTCCAGACAATGCTACAGTCAAAAATGACAATTAATAAAGCAGAAATTCTACTGCTGCCATCAGAGCTTTCTGTATTTTTATCCGCTTTGATTAGCCAGGTGAACCCCTTGCCAAACAATTATTCACAACGTCTAGTGGTGGAACTGAGTGTTTATTGCCTATACCTGGAAACACAAGAACTTCCTGAACCCTTTGCCAAGCGTCTAGCGGCATCTCTGAAGGCGATCGATGGATTGCCTTTCCCTAGTGAACAGCCTTTCTGTTTTTCTTTGCCATGGACTTGCGCCAAAGCCAACGAACAGTAAAAGGTGGTTTTCTTATGTATAAGAAATGCTTTTCATGGATCTCGGCAGGTCTGTTGCTTTTGACCATGCTGCCGCTGACGTTGGCGGCGATTCATTGGTTTCACAAACCACTTGAACTTCTGCTTGTCTTTCATCTTCATTTTCCCTGTGTTCTAAGCGGATTAGGAGTTGTGGCGGCGCTGATCGGGGCAAAAGGCGACATAAAATTCAATCTTGTCTTATTTAACTTGCTGACATTGTGCTTATACCTGATTTTCTCAACAGGGTTACACTTCTTATAATTTATCACACTCATCAATATTAGTGGTTTGCGATTTGATGTGACCGACCAACTATTCACATTCCAATTAAGAATGGGATACAGCCTATACACATGCTGTATCCCATTTTTCTATTTAATCCCTTTTGACCGGACGCACCCAGAGCTTTGAAAAGTCGACATAGCCAAAATGGCTGATAGAAATATTCATCAAGTCCACTGAAAAAGGAATTTGCCGTTTTTCGTAGTACAAGGGAAGCATGATGGACGATTCGATTAATTCCCGCTCGATTTTCAGGTTCAACGCTGTCCAATTTTCAAAAGGCGCAGTTGCGTATTGCTGCATATAGTTGCCGAACTTTGGCTGGGATTTCATAATGGTGGCTAGTGGCGAATAGCCATTGGATAGAAAGTAAAAAAACGAGAAATTCTGATTCATTTCAAACACTTCTCCGTGAACAAACAAATCGGCTGTTTGGTCTTCTTTTGTATCCATCATCTTGTCCCGGAAAGACAACCACTGGATTTCAACAGGAATGCCTTCACTTTCAAGCGCTCCTTTCAGCCAACGAGTGGCTCCATTCGTGTAATTGGCTGCCTTGATGATCAGAGGCTGTTCCAGATGAGGTTTCTTGGGCGCAGGCAGCGAATACGGTTGTTCCTGGCCAATCAGGCAGCTCTGGTGATTCGCCATCGCTCGCGGATGAAACAGGCCAATTTTATGACGATGTTTGGCGATCGCATAATGGACATAATCACGCACTTCTTGTCGGTTGATGGGGGAATCCCGAAATGCATTCAAAACGACGACGCCAAACCCCGAATCGCTTTCCACTTGAAATGTCTCTTCCGTTTTATCATTCGCTGAAGTACGGTAAGCAAAGTCAAAATCTTCAGGCACTTGGATAAACTCTACAGTATCGAGCAATGGCCGTTCTTTAAAATAATCCCCAAATGCAGTCAACGTGGTTTTCAGTTCGTGATTTTCTTCGACAAAAAAGCTGCCAGAACCGATTGGTTGCACAGCCGTTTCTTTGTAAATGCTGGCATTTATCATGCCAAGCATCTGTAGGCAATAGCTGCAGCCGCCGGGAAAAGAAATCTCCAAAATATGTGGTGAAATCGTCTTGATGGTGGTGATCGGCTTCCACAAATCCACATAGGAAGCATGCGTTCGCAACCGGCCCAGGCATTCCACTACGTCTTCTACAGTCAGAAACGAACCATTGTGGAAGTGGACTTCTTTTCGTAGATAAAGGCGGAGGCTAGTTGAGGTCAAATCCCAGCTATGTGCTAGTTCCGGAGAAACGTCGCCTTGCTCATTGACTGAAACCAAACGGCTATAGACAGCAGCGACCATATTGACACTATGAACATCTGCAGCGTAGAGTGGATGGAGCGTCAGTAACGGATATTTCCTGGGGATGATTAGCTTGTCGTTGTCGCTTTTACTGTTTTGAACGTAGCCGAAATTTGAACGAAATTTATGCATCAAACGCTGTTTAAGTTCGGGTGACCAGTCGAATAGAAGATATTTGCTGGCAGCTTCGACAGTCTGTTCTTCAATCAATTTCACAAGTTGCTGTTCGTATATATCTTCTACATTTTTATGCCACTCTAAATGGGAAGTGTTTCCTCTGCCGCGTCCTGAAGTAAAAGTGAACCAGCCTTCGTCGGACCATTTGCGCAGAAGGCGCGTCGTCTGCTTGCTGCTTAAGCCGAGCAAGTCAGCCACCTGAGTTTGCTTGATGTTGCCGGATGGGACAGTCTGCCATAAAGCCAAAAGAGTTTTTTCCATGATGCCTCCTTTTAAAAGTGGACATGATTTTAAAAATTGTCTATTTTTAGTATCTTTCGTCTAGTTTAATATACATAAGACGAAGGAGGCTGACAAGATGAAATGGACAGACTATCCACAAAATATTAAAGTACGTTTAATTACTTCTTTTTTTAACCGGGCTGTTACTTCAGCTGTCATGCCGTTCATGGCCTTGTTTTTCGCACAGGAAATGAGTAAGGTTTGGGCAGGTTCCTTTCTGATTATCACGGTGTTTATCGGTTTTTTTGTCAATTTGATCGGTGGTTATATCTCCGATCGTTTTTCGAGAAAAAAAGTACTGGTGTTGACTTCTTCACTTAGCGCTGTCATGTTCCTGCTGATGGCACTCAGTCTGTTGCCGAGTGACAAATGGATCGGCTTGTTTGCACTAGCGTATGTAATTTTTATCATTACCAGTAGCTTAGGCAGGCCGGCGATGCATGCTATTATTATCGATTCAACGACTCCTGAAAACCGCAAAGCAATTTATGCCATCGATTACTGGATGGTCAATCTGTCAATGGCGATCGGCGCTGCACTGGGCGGCTTACTGTATCTCAATCATCAGATCGAACTGTTCGTTCTCTTGACTGTGACATCTGCCAGCCTGCCGATTGCCTACCAGATTTGGCTGACAGACGAACGCGTCCAGAGTTTGAAAAAACAGCATAACAATGTCCTGATCGATTTGCTGCAAAATTACAAAGTCGCATTTCAAGATCGCCCTTTTGTTAAAGTGGTGATCGGCTCCATGTTCATCTTTTCGGCTGAGTTTTCATTAAACAGCTATATCGGCGTCCGGCTTGCTGAAAGTTTTGAGACGTTCGCCATCGCAGATTTTAACGTCGCAGGAGTTCACATGTTGAGTTTGTTGAATATCCAAAACATGCTGCTAGTCGTCTGCTTGACTTTCATGATCAATAAATTTACGGACCGTTTTTCCAAACAGCACGTCCTGTTGACCGGGCTATTGCTTTACAGCGTCGGCTATATTACCATTACCTCTGCGAACAGCTGGTACTTATTGATCTTGTTCAACTTGATCGGCACCATCGGCGAATTGATTTATTCACCGGTCCGCAATGCAGAAATGGCGAATATGATTCCGGAAGACAAGCGGGGCTCTTATTCTGCTTTCTCAAATTTTTCTTTTAGCGGAGCAGATTTGCTGGCTCGTTCAACCATTATCTTGGGTGCCTTTCTGATTCCGACTATGATGTCCGTCTATATGGGCGTGTTGTTGATGATTGGTACGCTGCTGGTCTACACGGGATTGTTTGTTAGCAAAGCTAAGAACGATCAATTGACTAAGCGGGAAATTGTCCAAAAAATAGGATGAATAAAATACAATAAATGCCAGGAGGAAAATCATGAAGATTAGACAAGCGGTTCCAGCCGATGCCCAGCAATTAGCAGATTTAATGAAGCGTGTGGAAAAATCAGGTTTTATGCTGTTTGAGCCGGGAGAGCGAAAAACCACGTCCGAGCAGCTACAGAAACGGCTATTTTCCATGGACCATAAATCGATCGTTTTAGTAGCAGATGAAAAGATTGAGTTGAAAGGCTATTTGTTTGCAATGAATGAAGGCGTCAAACGCAAACAGCATTGCGTTCATGTAGCGATAGGTGTGCAGCAAGGAGAGCGGGGTAAAGGAATAGGGACACAACTGTTTCTGGCCTTGGAACAATGGGCAAAAGATTTGGAACTTCATCGCATTGAACTGACTGTACTAGAGCATAACCAATCCGCGATTGCTTTGTATAAAAAAATGGGGTTCGCAGTGGAAGGGCTAAAGCGAGATTCGCTACTGATAGACAGCAAGTATGTCAACGAGTTGTACATGTCGAAACTGCTATAATGTTTTAACTCTATTAAAGCTCTTCAACCAGTCTGGAAAGATAGCTGGTGGAGAGCTTTTTTTGTTCAAAGGAAAATACTCGTTGGAAATAACTAATTACTGTTGCATTCTATACATAAATTTGGCTAATATTGTAGTTTATCTGTATTTCGAGATGTAAAAAATGTAAACTGTTAAAGGAAAGCTTTTATTAGGAGATGCATCAATGAATTCATTACTTTTTTTCTTTCTTGAGAATATGGCATTAATCATTGCTTTATTGTATTTAGCTTTAAAGGTAAAAGAAGTGCTATTTCCTGATTTGACTGAATCGAAAATGTTAGTGGCATTGAGTGTATTATTTGTTAGTTTTATGACTTTTTCGGTGATGTACAATCCGTTTTTCTATAATGGCATGAGATTGGATCTGCGGGAAGTTCCGCTTTATTTCATTTCCTTTGTCGGTGGATGGAAGGTCGGGGTCCTGTCTGCGATTTTCCCTTCCTTCTACCGTTTTTCTTTTGGAGGACCCACTGTAATTGAAGGGATTCTACAGACGATAATATTCCCGGTCATTCTGGGCAGTCTGTTCCGGGACAAAAAAACAGCTAACAAATTTTTTACTTTACTAGATGTCAAAAGGATGATGGTTGGTTGGTTGATTTTCGAACTTTTGAAATCAGTATGGATGTTGACTACAACACCCGCCACATTGTTCATCACTATTACGATGGCTGTTTTCGCAGGAATTGCTGTTCTGTCAATGGGCTTGATCGCCAATGGAGAAAATCATCACATTCTCCTCCGGAAAGAACTGGAGTCTTTTTCGAATCAGGATCCTTTGACGCAATTGCCCAATATGCGCTATTTTAGGAACAAAGTTCAGACCTTGGTCGCGCAACACGTCCCAGTATCCATCGTCATGCTAGATGTAGATTACTTCAAATCTTATAATGATCACCACGGGCATCAAAAAGGAGATGTTGTGCTGCGGTCGATTGGTCAATTAATGCAAGACAATACGCGCAATAAAGATTATGTGGCGCGGTACGGTGGTGAAGAATTCATCTTCTGTATTACCGATCCGTCTGACAACTCTGAAGCAATGGCAATTGCTGAAAAAGTGCGTATTGGAATCGAACAACATCATTTTGACGGCGAAGAGCTCCAGCCTGAAGGTAAGCTGACGGTATCGATGGGGGTCAGCCTGGATTCCTACCATAAATCTCTTGATCAGTTGATTGATGAAGCAGACCAAGCTTTATACCAATCCAAACGGAGCGGTAGAAATCAAGTATCAGCTTTTGCTGCAACAGAGGATAGGGAAGTTCTCAAAGCGCAAGCTTGAAAAACCAACTAAAGCAAGACAGCCGCTTTTTCAGTAAAGTGGCTGTCTTTTCTTATTGAAATCGACTGCTCGTACATAGCATGCAGCCAATTCGGGTAGAGTAGATAAAGAGAAAGTTAAATCAGAGTGAAATGGACCGAGATAATGGAACGAAGGATAGGGGATGTCGAATGGAGCATAATTTGCAACCAGGAATAGCAAGTCTGGAGGCAGCGGTTGTCGTTTTGCTTTTCACGGCATTTCTGCTGTATCCACTGGCTGCTGTATTGACGAGTCTGCGGTATAAAGCGTGGCCTCTGTACCGCATTTTTTTATGGAGTTTTGGAATTTTTACCATTGCCATTACCTTTACAGGGCCCTTAGCAGATTTTGCACAGGCCCATTTTGTTGGTCATATGTGGACGCATTTGCTGCTCGGTATGCTGGCACCTTTATTGCTGTTGCTAGCGATGCCCATGACTTTACTGTTGAGGTCGCTACCTGTCCGAGTGGCGAGAAACGTGTCGTTCATTTTAAAAAGTCGGCCCTTCATGCTATTGAGCAATCCGGCTGTTGCTTTGGTTCTCAATACTGGTGGCTTGTACATTCTGTATCTATCCAACTTGTTCGGATGGATGCATCAGTCATTGATTGTTTATGCCATTGTCCATCTCCATGTCTTTTTAGCTGGCTACCTGTTTACCGCTTCCATTATTTATATCGATGTGACAGCACATCGCCTAAGCTACCTGTTTCGTTCGATTGTTCTTATTCTGTCTTTGGCAGCACACAAAATCCTGTCGAAAATTATTTACGCCAATCCTCCTGCAAATGTTCCACGGGCACAGGCGGAAGCGGGGGGCATGGTCATGTATTATGGTGGCGACTTTATCGAGCTGGCCATTATCGTCATCCTTTGCTATCAATGGTATAAAGCTACCACTCCTCGGAAGACAGCTTCGATTGGAGAGATATAAAGAAAAGGTTAGGATTGGGAATAGAGTTATGGATTATTGCGGTGTTAAACGGGCACTTTCGCTTTTCAATGTCCAGGCTTCAGCGCCCAGCTCTTTGGGTCATAAGAGCTACACGGGCACTTCCGCTTTTCGTTGTCCAGGCTCCAGCAGCCAGATTCTAGGGTCATAAGCCACGCCGGCTGTGCGGCTGAAGAACGACGCTTCGCCGGCGCGTCTTATGCCCGTCGAATCTAAACGGCTGCTTCCGCTTTTCGTTGTCTAGGCTTCAGCAGCCAGCCCCTCGAGTCGCTTAAGCCTTACCAGCGATGGTAAAAAACACCATCACCGGTAAGGCTTCCAGCGCTTGTCGGGTCTAAACGGCTGCTTTCGCTTTTCGTTAACCCGGCAAATGCTTTTGATTTGGGTTAAACTAGAGATAAGCGTTTAGATTCGAATAATCTGTTTTACTACATAGAATTGAATGGATTTGAGCATCAACATCATTAGGAGGATATTCATGAATAGTTTTATTGTTATGCAAGGGGAGACCTATCAGGGAGAACAGAGTGCCGGGGTTCTTTGGACGCCACAGATCGACAAGTCAGGCATGGTGCCGCATTCTTGGTACCGGATGCAGGAGTTGAAGAAAGGCGATATCGTATTTCATTATGTAAAAGGATTTTTGGTAGCAATCAGCCATGTACGAGAAGATTGCAGAAATGGGACAAAACCAAAAAATACGGATGAGCAGCAGGACGGTACTGAAGATGCATTTATCGCACGGGCCGTTTATCGCGAATTGGAAAACCCGTTATCGGTCAAGGAGTTTTTCCGGGAAATTGAGCCTTTGTTGCCAGTAAAATACGCGGCATTTCAAGAAGATGCTAGTGGAAATTCAGGCTATTTATATCCGTGCAATGAAGAACTGGCGATGAAGTTTTTAGAACTGATCAGTTCGTTAAATATTTTTACTTTGGAAGTAGAACAGCTAGAATTATCAATGGAAGTCGTCAAAAAAACTGAGCATGACCCATTACTCAGCTTGATTGCTGAAGCAGAATTGGAAATTAAAACGAAAATGCGTAGAGGAAAAGAACAATTTAGGGAAAGCTTATTGCCGCTTTGGAATGGCGAATGTCCACTTTGTGGAATTGCCATTGTCGATGTGTTGAAAGCGACTCACGCGAAGCCTTGGAAAGACAGCTCAGCTGAAGATCGGCTAGATCCTTTTAATGGCGTCTTACTTTGTGCCAACCATTCCGCTTTATATTCAGCCGGGTTCATCGCTTTTACCGGGGGAGGACGTCTCCATGTCTCGAGTCAAATTCCAGAAGAGGATTACTCGATCTACCGATTGAAAAAAGGTGTGAAAATACCCGTATCACCAGAGCATGCTCCTTATTTACGTTGGCATAAACGAATCGTTTTTGCTGAACCAAGAAAAGTGAAACTGCTGACAAATCAAGAATAATCGTTTTTTAAGTACGTCTTTTCTCGTAAAGAATATGCTACACTTGGATTAAGTGAATAATCATGCAGAAAAAAGGTGCTGATTTGTCAGCATAACAGGGAACCCGGTTAAATTCCGGTGCTGTTTCCGCAACTGTAAGTGCGTATGAAATAAGAAAATGCCACTGTCTAGATGATTTAAATCATCTAGACGGGAAGGTTCTTAGAGTAAATCGATGCACAAGCCAGGAGACCTACCTTTTTTTGAACGTATTTTTACTCTTCGGAAGATAAGGGAATCATACGGCAAAATGTCTATTTTTGACTACTGAAGTATGTCTCTGAATAGCTATGCCGCCGCCCTTTTTTGAGGGCGGCTTTTTGTTGTTTTACGAGAGCGTTCAATGCAGTGATTTTCACCAAACCAAACCAGAGTGAGGTGAAATTGATGAAAAAAGACATGCGTTATCTTTGCTATCCATTTATGCGGGAATCCGCAGCCACTGTGGATTTTGAAATTAGGACTGATTCGTTAACCACCCGAATCGGAGAAGCCTTGTCATTGACCCAAGATGTAGAAGCTGTACAACGAGATCTGCGGATTCTACAACCTATGGCTTATCATTTAAACGGCTCTGTTCGCGGTAAAATAGCCGTTCATGAGGAAGATCTGATCGAGCTAAGTGACATGTATGATTATTATGTAAACTTCACAAGGGACAAAATCGGCAATTTTGTTTTGCCGCAAGGAACTCAAGCTGCCTGTGTGTTACACGTATGCCGCAGCGAGGCAAAAAAATCAGTACGTGCCTTACATAAAGTGAGTTTGGAACGTGAAGTGCCTGAAATCCTCTTTGATTATGCCAATCTTTTAGCGAATGTCCTATTTACGATGGCTGTTTATGTCAATCAGCATCATGACGTGCAAGAAATCCCGTTTGTCAGCAAATCTTATCCAACAAAACCCAAAAAGAAAGAAGTGGCTAACAACTAATGAAAACAACCCTATTCAAGTACGTATCCATCGGAGCAGTGGCTTTAGCTCTAGGAGCATGCCAATCCAATACTACTGAAACAGAATCTCCTGAAATAGCAACTGAATCCGAAGAGCAGTCAAGTTATTCAGTAACTGATGACTTGGACAAGGAACTGACATTTGAAGAAGTTCCAGCAACTGTCGTGTCGTTAATCCCAAGCAATACCGAAATTCTTTATGAAATTGGAGCAGGAAATCAAATTGTCGGCGTGACAGATTATGACAATTACCCGGCTGAAGCATCTGAAGTGGAGCGTGTTTCCGATTCCGTGGCGTTTAACGCAGAACGCATCATTGAAATGGAGCCTGATGTTGTCATCGGCTATTCTACAGGGGCACCAACTGGCTATGAGGATTTAGAAGCAGCAGGAATCCAAGTGTTTGTCATTGAGTCAGCCCAATCCTTTGAGGATGTATATGGGGACATCGAACAAATTTCCACTGTCATGGGACTTGAAGATAAGGGCGAGGAACTGATTGGCTCTATCCAACAGCAAATTGAAGGCGTTGAGGAAAAACTGGCTTCAGTAGAAGAAAAAAAACAGCTCTATTTCGAAATTAGTCCTTCGCCGGAAATCTATACTGCCGGCCAAAAAACTTTCCAGCAGGAGATATTAAACCATGCTAATGTAGAAAATTTGTTTGGTGATCTTGAAGGGTGGCCGCAGATTTCTGAAGAAGAAGTTATCGATCGGAATCCAAAAATCATTGCCACAACAGTTTCTTATGTAGAAAATCCTATTGACGACATCAAAGCTCGTGAAGGCTGGAACGACATCGAAGCCATTCAGAACGATCAGGTCTATTTCCTGGATTCAGACATTACTTCACGCCCGGGACCGAGAATTGGAGATGCCGTTAAATTAGTAGCTGAAACTGTGTACCCGGAAGCATTTGAATAAAATCGGCAAAAATCCCCGCTGTAAAAAGCGGGGATTCTCTATGTCAATAAGTATTCTTTGTTAGAGTACTTATTTTCCGAGGGCATCCCAGTCAATGCCAAATTCTTCTTTCAATACACGTTTTTTATCGGCTGAAGAGAGTTCGATTTTTTCTTTATTGCCATTTTCTGAACGTGTCAACTGATGGCCAGATAACGTGATACGGCCATCCGCAGTTGTCCGCGTGATTAGATCATCATGGGTGAATGGAGAATTTTTTGAAACCTGATTGAAAACACAGCCTTCATGAAAATCAGCCAACTGTTTTTCTGTTGTTGCGAACCTGTAAAGCAGCTTTTCAGTGTCGTCTTTTTCTCTGATCAGATCGTAAAAAAGTTCATCCGCTTTTTCGACACGGTATGTACCGCTGTGATCGGTATGACGTTCACCGCCAATTGGAATTGGACTGATGGTGGAATCACCAAATCCGGCGTCGACAAGATAGAGAGTATCAAGCTTTACCAGGATTGCAGCGTGTGTATCGGCTTTTGACCAAGTGCCATCAGGTTTTTGGACAGTGGCAGAAATCAGTTTTGCATCAAAATTCAGTTGCTTCAGCAACCAGTGGAACAAGCCATTCAACTCATAGCAATAGCCGCCGCGGTGATGGTTAACGATTTTGTCATAAATATTTTCGATATTCAAATAAATCGGCGTCTTGCGGATGACATCTAAATTTTCAAAAGGGATATTCTGCATATGCAAAGATTGGAGCTCAGCCAAATTCTGCAAGAAATTCTCCTGAATAAGGGCAGCGTTGAATCGTTCAAGGTATTTTTCTTTATTCATGAATTTTATTCATCCCCTTCTTCTTGATGTTTGAATAATTATTAACTATTCAAATGTAGTTTATGGTACGATTTTTATTTTTTACATGTGTAGATTACGCATTGGCGTGGTATAATGAATAAGTAAATAAAATTGTAATGACTCGGAAAATGAATGGTTGGGTAAGGTGGACAAATAAAAGAAAGCAGGGTGATGAATTTGGTATCAACTACTGATGTAGCAAAGCGTGCAGGTGTTTCACAGACAACTGTTTCACGTGTACTGAACAAACCGGATCAAGTGAAAAAAGATACGTATGACAAAGTGATGGCTGCCGTCAATGAATTGAACTATTCGGCAACAGGTACTGAAGATACGGTGCCTGTAGCCAGAACCATCAAAACAATCAGCCTGATCGCAGGACCTTTGGATGATCCAATCTTCATTGGTTCTGCTCCTTCGATTATAAGCCTTGCAAAACAACAAGGCTACCAAGTCAACGTTCATTTTGTTACGAAAGAAAATGAACTTGAAACCTATGACACTGTGCTTTCAAGTAAAGCAGATGGTTTAATTTTGACGTCGGTTCAACTTAATGAGGCGGTTTATGAAAGGATGCTTCAGTCAAAAATTCCTTTCATCCTACTCAATTCAAGCTATCCCGGCAGCCAGCACTCAATTGGGCTAAATAATGTGGAGGCTGGCTATGTTGCAGCAAGCCATCTGCTCGGCAGCAATCATCAGGAAATCGCCTGGGTCGGCGGACCGTTAAATAACCCCACTTACAAAGAGCGCTTCCAGGGATTTATCCATGCACTTCAGGAAGTTAAAAGTAAAATACGTAAAAAGCGGCTGGTAATTGCTGATACAGATAAAGCTTCTCTGTTGAACGTGTTCGAGGACCTTCAGGTTTTAAAGAAAAAACCGACCGGTATTGTAGCTGCTACAGACGAAATCGCCATCCAGCTGATGGATTTCTACCAAGAAGCAGGCTATCAAATTCCTGAAGACGTCAGCATCATCGGCATTGGTAACACAGAAATGGGACAGCATTCAGCCTTGAGCTTAACTTCTGTCGGCACGGCGGACAGCCTTGCCAATCTCGGGATAGAAGCCATAACAAGGCTGTTGGATATTTTGACACTCGATCAAGACGAAGCATTCAATGTGAGCAGGGAAGTTCTTCTGTATGAGCGGAAAACGACTGCATCTCTTTAACAAATCCCAAAAACCTAAAGGCTACATTATAGTCTTACCCTAGTATAGAGTATCTGTAAACCGAAAAAAGAGCTGTGCCGGAATTGCTTCCGGTACGGCTCTTTTTCAGTTAGTTAGAAAATAGTGAAGTATCGCCTATTATTTCATTTCTTTATGGGTAAATGGGCATTTTCCTTGAATCGGCTCGCTATCGTCTCCGATAAAAAATTGTTTCCATTCGTTGTGTTCCGGATCGCCAAAGTGACTGATGTCGGGATGTGTCGGCAGATGGTCCCATGCTTCCACACGTTGGCGGACTTTGTCGCGAGACATGACACCGCCTTTTTCGGTTCCTTTCAATCCCTCAAAGATGCGGCGGGGCTGGAAACCCAACACCATGGCGTTGCCAAGGTCACGTGTTTTCCGCTGCTTGTAGGCTGGTGTGTTACCAAAGATGAAGATCGGCTCGCCCTGAAAAGTAAAGTCCCATAAATAATGACCGGGATCGCGTGGGGCGTCTTTTGGCCATTCCATTTTATCCTCGTCATGCAAATATTGAAGAATGTCCCAAAATTGCTGGCGATAGGTCTCTAGTGAGCCTTCTTCCTTGACAGGTTCTACAAAAACGAATAATCCGTGGCGTTTATGCTTCGGGTCATTAAATAGTGTCAGAAACGATTCGACCGCGACGGGCAAATTGCTCCAGTCCTCCTGGGTGATATAGGTGTAGCGCAATTCTCCCTTTAACTCGCCACTCATTCCGAAATAGCAAGGGAAGGTCGTATCGGTTACAGTTTCGTGAAAAGTCTTGTATTCACCCAAAAGCCATTCCGGCAAATCGGTCCGTACTAAAAAATCCTCTTTTGTTAATAAAGGTGAGTTAGTTGTAATCATTAATCGTTCCTCCATATGAATAAAATAACGTCTTCTTTGTAGTTCCCTAAGAAATGCTGAGCAAAACAAAAACGGCTGAAATTTTTTCAGCCGTTTTGCGTATTGTTTAAAAAGCACCAGAGCCGCCGCCACCACCACCGACACCGCCGCCGGCAGACATAGAGCCTGTTCCGCTAGCCGAAGCACTGCTACTGGAATTGGCAGCAATGAAAAGTCCCGTCAGCAGGACTGGATTGTAAAACACGCCAAAGTCTGCAAATGCTGATTCACTGTAGGCATTGGTGAAACTTTGCGTTTTTAGATTTGCCGATTTTTCATCGTCTCCTAGAACGTAGGCAAAGGCACGCATTTTTTCGTCCGATGTTAATTGGGTCCATTCCGCTCCGTCTAGGTTTTCCATGGCCACGCGCAATTGTTTCCATTCTTCCCGGATTACATGGCCCTCGTAAGTGATGGGGGAGTAGAAGCAGAAAGCAATAAACAAAATACCGACTACGATAGAGAAAAACATCAACGCAAACAAGTTTAAGAGACCGAAAAAGACAGCGACTGCAAATAACGCCAGTCCAATGGATCCGACTGTCCAGCGAAACAGGGGATGTTTTTCATATAACTTGTGCTGTTTCACTTCTTCTGCGACACTTTGTTGCCATTCGCTGATGGATTCGTTGTAGGACGCATGGTTCAGTTCATTTTTTGTATAACTTTCAAGGTCTTTTGTTTCAAAAAACTCGCCGTCACCGACCTTGTCGAAAAGCAAATCGATTAACACCGCTTCATGTGCAAATTCAGTGTTGCGGTCAATCAACCGAAAGTGTTCTTCTGAAAGCTGTTCGACATTCTTTTTGCGCACCAGTTCCATCAAGGCGGCAGCCGTTGTGGCAGGGGTCAAAACGGAAGACTTGGTGAAATACAAAGTTGCCGGAATGCTCATCTTTTGCTTAGGGACGAAAAAGGCATCAGTAGCAGGTTGTGCCTGCTGTTTAATCTTCCGTGCACGATTCCAGGCCCAAGCGGTCAGTGCCAACAAGAGTGCACCGGCAGCAGGTATCAGCCCATTGCCGATAGAACTACCGGTGTCTTGTCTTGCCGCAAAAATGGCGGCTTCGTTTTCCAGCCGCTCTTTTTCAACAGCCAACTCCTCGCGGATAATGCCGTCCTGTTGAGGCAGGGCGGGGAACAATTCGGCATCAAAAATGACGCGAATATCTCCGTTGGTGCCTGCTGGTACCATACCCATTTCGAACAGGACCGCTCCGTCGTTTTGCAAGCTGTCTGTTTGGTAGGCTGCGTCATAGCCGACAAAATCTGTCTCTTCTGACGGAGCGGGAGGGCTGACCGCAATCGTCAGTTGTTCATATTCACTGTCGTTACGGTCATCAAAAAATGGCCAATAAAACTCAGCACCATCTTCGAATTTTTCGATGGATTTCTGGATTTCATAGCGCAATTCAATTGTCACGGTTTCATCTTCACCTTCACGGAAAACTTTGTATAGATCGCCATCACGCTCGACCTCCAATGCCGTGCCGTTTTCATAACCGTTAAAATTTTGAATCGAAGTTCCATCTTTTGGAGCTATTTCCCGTGTGATGCCGTTAAAATCGCCATCAAACTCGTACGTGTGGTTCTCGACTACTTGCACCGTACCATCTGCATTTACCTGCGCGTCGATTGTCACTTCGGGAATCGTATAATCGACGGCCAAAGCTTGGATGGGGAACAAAGCAACAACGAGCAACACCATAAAAATTATGAAAGATCTTTTCTTCTGCACTTTCATCACCTCTTTCTTTATGTACGGAAACGGCAAGCAAAAGTTTCAGAAATATCTTTTATCGAATCACTGCATGAGGCAAAATCGCATGGACGCCTTTAACATTATTGACGACTTGAGTGATGTGCAGATCGACTGCCACACTCGATAAGGCTGTTGCTTCAGTCCGGGAAATGCCATACAATTGCTCCATGAAAGAGACCATATCAGAAAGTGCGACGGATGCCGCTTCGTTGAGGTCCTCAGCGAATCCAAAAGTGATCCATCCGGCTGGCGTATTAGCACGCGGCATGGAAAGTGTCATATCTTCATGGAGGGTTAGCGTAATATCGGCCAAATCCATTGGGCATTCAATTGCCGTACCAGAACTTTCACCATCTCCTTGAAGTGCGTGGCCATCGCCCAATGAAAACAGCGCACCATCTACTGAAATAGGCAGAAACAGGCTGCTGCCTGGCACCAATTCCTTGCAGTCGATATTGCCGCCAAAATAGCCAGGAGGCTTTGTCGGAAAGCTACCGGCTTCGGCAGGTGCTACGCCCATTAAGCCGAGAAAAGGAGACAAGCCGACTTTGAATTCCTGACCGCTCAGTTCACAACTGCCGGTCATTCTTTCTGCATCTAGCTTCCAATCCACTTGTAGTCGTTCGCTATCGACAATGCCCAGTTTTTCATTTTGCCAGGCGTGTATTCCGCCAGCCCAGTTGCGCCCATACCAGCCGGGTATCAGCTTGTTGGTGCGAACTTCTAGCACCATGCCGGGTTTAGCGCCTGCGATTGCAATCGGGCCGATAATAGGATGGGCAAGTTTTTCTTCGTTTTCGCGTGATGTAAAGATCGTCCGTTCGTCGGTTTGGGATGCCGAATAACCCCATTGGATGTCGAGTGTTTTCAACTGAATAGTGTCTCCTGAAGCGACGGTCAGAATCGGCTTGTATTCCCGGTTAAAGGAAGAATGAAGCTGACTTGAATTGAGTGGTATAGAATGGATCACAAAAATGCCCCTTTCAACTGAATAGATTTTCATTTAGTTTCTTGATTATACCAATTAACTTGCTTAAAAGACTGAAAAATGAATTGTGGCAAGACCAGAAGAAAAGTGTCGGGATCCAAAAAGGAAATGTCCTTGATAATGAAAGAGAAAAGTAGTCCCAGTCAAAATTCAATAATGAGATCTAGAAAGGATCTGTTCAAAATAAAAATTGAGAAGTTGCTTAACGTCAAGACAAAGCAGGAGTTTAGAGACTGGCTTGAGGAAAATGCAATCACAGAAAAATTTTGTTGGATACTCGTTAGTGTGACGAAAAAACCAAGTGTCATTCAGTAGCTAGATGCAGTTGGAGAAGCCTTATGCTTTGGGTGGATTGATGGCATAATGAAGAAAAAATCAGATACTGAACTAGCTCAAAGGTTTTCTCCGAGAAAGAAAACAAGCAACTGGACAGAGCTGAATAAGGAGAGAGTAAGAAGACTGGAGAAATTAGGTTTGATGAAAGGGGAAGGAATGAAAATTCTACCTGACATGCGTCTTGAATCTTTCGTTATAGATAAAGAAATTGAAATTCGTTTAGAAGAAGACGAACAGCTATACCAAAACTTTCTTAACTTTCCTGAACTGTATAGGAGAATCAGAATTGATACTATTCAAAGTTATAGCAACGATCCTACAGTTTTTGAAAAAAGATTGAACAAGTTTATCGAAAATACGAAAGAAAATAAAATGTACGGCCAGTGGAACGACAATGGTCGCCTACTCGATTATTGATGAAATGAATAATGAAGATTAAACCACCAGCCAAATGCTGATGCTTTAATCTGTCCAAAAGCGATGCCATTCTGACAAGACATCGCCGATTTGCCGGTTGTTGATCACCAGGTCGGCATAGCTATCGAAGGGTGTCGCTTCCTGGTTGACAATGACAAGTTTAGAGCCGTTTTCTTTGGCAATGAGCGGAAATTGGTTGGCAGGCGTGACAGACAACGAAGAACCGAGAACAATGAATAAATCGGCCCGAATTGCTTCGTTAAATGCTATTTCGAAAGGTTCTTCCGGCAGCATCTCCCCAAACAGCACAACAGAAGGACGAAGGAGGCCGCTACATTCGCAGTGGTACGATTCACCGAGGAATTCTTCGCTGCTGTAAGAAGTTCCGCATGATTGACAATGAACCTTTTGCAATGTGCCGTGCAACTCGGCGACGTTTCTGTTGCCTGCCAGTTGGTGGAAGCCGTCGACGTTTTGGGTGATGATGGACTGGAGCCGTCCGTCGTTTTCCCATTCCGCTAAGATGCGATGGCCATTATGCGGTTCAAACTCCTTTACACCAAGTACACGTTTTCGGTAAAATTCGATAAATTCCTCGACGTTTGTATTCAATGCCTTGACGCTTGCTACTTGACTTGGATCTTTTTGTTGCCACAGCCCCGTGTTCGCTGAGCGGAAGTCGGGCAATCCGCTTTCAGTGGACATGCCGGCACCGGTAAACACCACCATATACTTAGCATTTGTTAGCCAATCTTTAATCATTCAGTTCACCCCTATATAAAACACCTTCTAAATCTATTCATCGTTTTGGCCATGGCCTCGCATCCGCTTCAATGACCCCCAGTAATTTTCTGCGGCGTTCTCGCAACTGTTTATAAGCTTCTTTGAACTCTTCACTCGGAACGAGAGGGATTCCAGCATTACTGAGAAATTTGAAATCCGGCAGCTCGGGTACATTTTTTGACGGCTTATAAAAGGATTTATTGAGCGTTTCCAGGTAAAGCTGCACACTGGACTGTGTTTCTTTCAACAATAGCTGATTGGGATGGCAGTCTCTTGGTACACCCATGATGCTTAGTGCTTCGTCAAGAACCACGACCGCTGTCGGCATGGACGACACATTATTTGCTGCGTGATAGTAATGCAGTACAGGATAAGCAATGTGCTGAGCCGTTAACGAGCTTAACTGCTCCGAATAAGTAGTCAGCAGTGAATCGATGTCGTGGAAATTACTGCCGTTCCATGCGCTTTCAACCAGCTCTTCCGCAGAGTGTCCCAGTCCCTGAATGCTGGCTGAGAAAGAACGTTTAACTGTTACCGCACTCAATATAGAGATTAAGTAAGTGACGCCAAAGGTGATGAACAGCATTCCTGTTCCAGTAGCGAGAACTGTGAGGATTTGCCAAACTCCTTCAGTCGGACTGAAATCGCCGTTTCCTAATGTGAAGATTAAATAACCTGCAAAATAAATGCGATCAAACCAAGAAATCGGGTCATTTCCATGAGAAGGTGAAATCGACCCTTCTAGTCCAGCAAACACCAAAGTCCATCCTGCCCACAGGATGGCGATCCACATCGTAAGAGAAGCGCTCAATACGACGGGTCCGGCTAAACTCAAAGACTTTGAATGGTCTCCTACAAATAGGCGGAAGGTTCTCCAGATGAACGATGACAAACGGTCAGTAACCGGTCCTGCTCCGCCGTCAATCCACAGCGTGGTCCAAGTAAAATCAATGATGCACAGGACAATCAATAGAATTCCAATTACTAAATAAAGTATATCCAGAAAAATCATTCCTTTCACTCAGATGAATAAGGGGGAACTATGGAAGAAGATTCATCTCCTTCCATAATAAAGCTTTTGGTGAGTATTGTATAAACTAACGATTTTCAGCCGAAAGCACGATAAGAAGAAAATGAGCTGAAATATGATAAAATAACAGAGAAAAACAGCAAGAGGGGACGTGCGGCAGAGTGATTAACATTCGATCCAGTGCCCTTTTTGGAAGAGCACCTTTTTTCGCTACCAAAAAAGTTGAAACAGCGCTTCGTATAGACAATATCGTCATCTTAAGTGACTCTGTAGCTTATGGCTATGGCACTGAAGGCGGCATTGCCAATTACTTGAAAGAAACCTTTCCTTCAAGCCACATCACCAATCTCGGCATCAACGGATTGACTAGCAGTGGACTAGTCCAGAAAATGCGAACAGACTCCTGGCTCATACCGCTTCAACAAGCCGACCTTGTACTACTGAATATTGGCGGGAATGACTTGCTTCGTGGGTTCCGGAACGGCGGAGCTAAGGGCTTGATTCGGCAATTCTCCATCTTGAAACGCATCTACCGCCAAAATTTACTTGAAATCTATTGGCATCTTCGGGAGGCTAACCAAAGAGTTATTATCGTCCAGAATAACTTATACAATTCCATGAAAAAGGAAGAGCAATATTTTGGTTTTACCAATCTACTGTTCCGCTTATGGAATACGGCCATTGGCGAAAAAGGCATTATCGTTTCTAAAACAGAGACAATGGGAAAAAATCCGTCCATTTGGTTGGATTCTATTCACCCCAACGATGAAGGTTACAAGCTTATGCATAAATTGTTGATTCAAACCTTATCGACAACCGGTTTTTCCATTCAGTCGGAAAAAAAAAGTGAGCTATAGTTGTCTGGTAAAAACGATTAAAAGAGGCTATCCCATAAGTTTTGAACCATAAAATAAATGGAGAAAAATCAAATATTTTTCTCCATTTATTTTTGCTTTCTCTCTATTTTAAGAATAGGCTAATTGGAATGGAGGCGGCGAAGAACAAAGATATGCTCTTGCATCACCCCGCTAGCTTCGCCGTCTTACACTCTTTCTTCTAAGCATCCTTGAGTAACTAATCATCAAGATACGGAGCAAACTAGCGGAGACTGTTATGAGAGTAGCGTAAGTGACATGGAAAGAAATCCACTTGGACAGCCCGAGTTCGTTCGGCGCCAGCTCTTAGCAGCTGATTGGCGGAACATTAACAGCCCGGAATCATTCGTTCAACTTATATAGTAGCGAAGTGACTTGTGCTGAATACGTTGGACTGAGCAGAGTGAGGAGACCGGAAGAGGTCTTGTCCGGGCAACTGGGCATCGCGACATCTTATCGCGCCAACTGCGTGACACACATATTACGAGCCGATAGCATCCGTTGCACCAGAAATTAGCCGATCCTTTCGAGAACGGCCAAAAGGTTGTCACCAAAGATTATTTTTTATGATCTTTTGGGACAGCTCTTTTTTCTTTTTCTCCAAAAGGATGGGTGAATGACTTTGTTATAATGATAATAGCAAGAGTTTTTTCATAAAAGGAGCGAAGGAATCGAATGAAAAAAGTTGTTATTTTTTGTACATTCCTTGTTTTTCTTGTTCTTTTTTTGCAGGCCTGCAGCAATGACAATAGCAAAGTAGAGGAGAAGAAACCATTGCCGAAAAATGAACCATTGTCGAAAATCGAAGGGAACTGGGAAGGGGCGATCCAAGTGCCCAACCAACCATTACCAATTGTAGTCGCATTTGACGGACAACAAGCTGCGATTTCCATACCTGTACAAGGGATTACAAATTTCCCTCTCACGGCCATCGACTTCAAGGATCCGGCTATTCATTTTGAAATGACCATTCAAAATCAACAGCTTGTATTTGATGGTACGCTTCAGCAAGGAACCATTACGGGTACATACATACAACAGGGACAAGCCTTTCCGTTCGAGCTGATCAAAGCGGTTACGGCTACAGAAGAAGTTGGCGCCAAGGCAGAGATTGACGTGGCAGGCAGAAGCATGACAGCGTTCATCCTAACACCACAAGGCGATGGGCCATTTCCAGTCATGCTGATGCTGTCAGGTTCTGGGCCGACTGATAAAGACGGCAATTCCCCGGTGATGGCTGGCAAAAACAATAGCTTGAAAATGGTGGCGGAAGCGCTAGCTGAAGGGGGAATCTCCACCATTCGCTACGACAAGCGCAGTTGGAGAAAATGCAGCACTGGCCAGGAACGAAGAGGATCTGCGGTTTGATGATTACGTCAAAGATGCTTCTGCTTGGATTGACTATGCAAAATCTCAAGAAAACTTTTCATCGGTAGGGGTTATCGGCCACAGTGAAGGATCGCTGATCGGTATGATAGCGGCCGAACGTCAAAAAGCCTCGTCGTTCGTTTCAATAGCGGGTCCAGGTCGTGCGATCGATGAAGTTCTGATGGAGCAGTTGTACGAGCAGCTAAACGAAAACCTACTGGCCGAGTCGGGGGAAATCATTGCCGAATTGAAAAAAGGACAGACTGTAGAGCAAGTCAGCACAGAACTGGCCAGCGTCTTTCGGCCGTCAGTTCAACCTTACTTGATTTCTTGACTAGCCTATGACCCCCAGACAGAACTGGCCAAACTCGATATTCCTGTCCTGCTTATAGGTGGGACCACTGACTTGCAGGTACCCATAAGAGATGCAGAACTGCTTCGACAGGTTAATGACAAAGCAGAAATTGTCATTATTGATAACATGAACCATGTATTGAAAAATGCCTCTGCTGATCCTGCGGAAAATATCAAGACCTACAGCAATCCCAACTTGCCACTCGCAGAAGGATTGATGGAAGGAATATTGGTATTTTTAAAATGATTATTATCGGTTTGGTCCTGACCGCCATCGTCGTTGTGCTGTTCTATGGCAAGGCCAGAGAAAACCGAAAAGAAGACATTCAAACTGTAGTCACAGTCGAATAGAAAAAAGCAGGCTCCAGTAGCCTGCTTTTTTCTATAGTAATTTTCTCTGATAAATACAGCGAAATAAAAAACTCTTTATTTATCCTGTTTTTTTGATAGAATTAGACGTTGAGATGATTAGAAGCTTTCGCAGAAAAGCCGGTCGCTCTTAAAAAAGGGAGGAACAGTCAATTTCTAATAACTGGTTATGGTTGCCGGTATTGATTTTTTCAATGAATTGCATCCGCTATACAGAAACTATGATGCATAGCGCTCTGACTTCTTACCAGGTCATTTTGTTTTCATTGAACATCATCGGTATCCTTTATTTGCTATGGGTTATTTACAAAGGAAAGTTAGTACGCAATAAACCGACCGGTAAACGACATTTCAAGATCTGAATACCGGTATAAAAACGGCTTGCCTTATCTAGATGGGACAAGCCGTTTTGTCATTTTTCAATCAAACAGGGTAATGTTCATCTTGTAATAGATTTTCCAACGCTTGTTTTTCAAGTTTGATTTCGCTTGCCGTACGGACTCCTTTTCGACGGATCAAAGAAAGTGGGGGGCACCAGCCCTGTAACGCGTGCTGCAGCATAAAGAAACTGACGGTGCTACTTAACAATGCCCATTTTTTACTAGCTGTAAGTGTCAGGACCGAAGAGGACAGTAAGAGAGTAGCCATTGTGACTTCAAGCACACGTTCCGTATCCCATTCGTGATCCAGCGCTGAAATGCGTTCCTTAATCGCTCGGGATTCTTGGCGTTTAAACGTGTTAATGCGAGCTTCAGTTTCACGTTCGATTTTTTGATTGATGTGGTCAGGTGTCGCTTTGTTAACTTTTGTCTGTGTAGACGGCAATGCCTGGATTTGTGTATCCATAATCGATTCCTGGCTTTCGCTGTATGTTCTTAGTATTCCGCACTGAGCATCCACTAAACCCATTTTCGTTCATTAGCTGGTTTAAGGATGGAAACAAAGCCCTTGCTGCTGAAATTCAGCGTAGAATGCTATAATTGCTTTTATAAAGTCGGGAGAGCTCGATGGCAAGGTGTGAACATGACTATCCGATCGATAAAAAGGAGTGCTTGATATGATTCAGGTGTTGTTTGTGTGCCTTGGGAATATTTGCAGATCTCCGATGGCAGAAGCAGTTTTGCGCGAGCAGTTATTTCAAGAAGGCTTGTCCGAAAAAGTAGCGGTGGACTCGGCCGGAACGGGAAACTGGCATATCGGCAAAAACCCGCACCCCGGGACACTAAAAATATTGAATGATTACGACATCTCGTCCGACGGCTTGACAGGGCGTCAGCTGCAAAGGAGCGATTTTGATAAATTTGACTACATCATCGGCATGGACCGAACGAATATTGACGACATCCGCTCCATGCTGGGACAGCCAGATCACCCGAAGATCTTTCGGTTCCTGGATCTGACCGATCACCTGAAAGATGTCCCGGACCCTTATTTTACTGATGACTTTCAGGAAACCTACCAACTGATTGATGAGGGCTGTGAGGCCTTGCTGGGGAAAATAATGGAAGACCATAAATTTTAATGAATGAACCAATGAAAACCGGCCAGGAAAAAATCCTGCCGGTTTTTTGATGGATTTTACGCTTCAAATCCTGCCCAAACCCCCGGCAATAGATTGGTTAATTCATGTGCTAGCAGGGTATGTGGAGAGCGATGCTTGGTCCATTCGTCGGCACAAGCTCCGTGAAGATGGACCGCGTTTAGCACCGCGTGTTTCCAATCGGTATGACAGCACAGCATGCCGAGCATCATGCCGGTCAAAGTGTCACCGGTGCCGCCTTTAGCAAGCGCGCTGTTGCCGGTCGGGTTTGCCCAAACTTCTCCATCCGGAAACGCCACGATGGTTTTTTGGCCTTTTAATACAATAGCGACGCCTAATTTCTTGGCCCAGACTTTGGCATATTGAACCCTGTTTTCCTGCAGCGTTTCCACTTCAACACCGGTGATGCGGGAAAATTCAGCAGGATGTGGCGTTAGAATGATCGGTGCTTCACGGTCGGGATAAGTGCGTTTACTTAAAGCACCAGCATCCAGAATGACCGGAAGCCCGCTTCCGAGAAGAACCTCTATGGCATCTTCCATCAAAGCGTCCGGATTGGTGCCAGGTCCGATGGCTGCTGCGCGGTAGGAATCGACCGTCACCTGCTTTTCAGCGATCTGCTGCAAGCCGTTCTGTAGGTAGGTTGCTTCCGGCAGCCGTTGGACAATCATCGCCATCGCTTGAGCTTCTGTCGCAATGACCAGTTTACCGACACCGCTTCTCATCGTGCCGAGCCCCGCAAGCAACGCAGCGCCTGGCATTTCTTTCGTTCCGGCAATCAATAAAGCGGTTCCATAGCTTCCTTTATGGCTGTCTGAGCCTCTTTGCGGAAGTGATGCTTTAACCTGCACTTTTGTCCATAGGCGTGGTGTTGCAATTGATGGGGACATTTCTGATTCCTCCTGTTCGCAAATCTATGCATCTCTTATTCCTCATAACAGTACGCATTATTTTTTCAAATTGCAAAAATTATCAGTTCATTATCTTCCGGTTAATCGGATAGTGAAATGATGCTACCTGAGTTGAATTATCGATTTTCGTCTGCTGTTGAAGGCTTGCACCGAACAAACCCGGGCGATACGCTCAAGTGGACTTTTCACGTAAACGCATTGGCTGCTGCGCTTTCCCTCGCGAGTCTTCTTTGTTTTGCCTTCTGTTTTTTGTGGGAACAGTGAAAAGACATAGGCTTTCTTCTGGCTTAATAAAATTCTCAGCGCCGGGAGCGTCCATGGGCTGGGCGGAGCGGAGCGATGAATACAAGCTGGTTTCTTTAGTCCAGCTTGTATAAGACATAGAATATACAAGCTGCACAGCCGGTAATTTCCTTTCAGTCACCATCGTGGATTTTAATGATATCCCTTCGATGTGCACCCTGACAGAGGCGATGCTAGTCAAGCCCGACAACTGGCTCGAATATCCTATGTCTGCTAGCTGAATGACTAGGGCCGAAGCAGCTTGTGAAGAATGTCTATTATCCAGTGAGGACTTTACCAAAAAAACGTCTAAGCTATCAGCAAAGTGGTAGACTATTCTTAATATGACCAATTGCGAGGCAAGTTATTGTACGATCATTGGCTGTTCAAAAAGCAAAGGGGATGGATAGAGTGAAAGACAAGCAACCGATTCGCTTAACTGAACGCCTGCACCTGATCGATGGGTTCGATTTGGGGCTGCCGGAACGAACCGGCACTTACGTCATCGGGGAGAAAGAACTAACGCTAATAGATACCGGACCGAGCCCGTCTGTCAAATATGTCAAAAAAGGGTTGGCCGCTTTAGGCTATACGCTCGAAGACGTCAAATACATAATCGTCACCCATGTCCATTTGGATCATTCCGGAGGAGCAGGCCTGTTGCGTTCGGATTGTCCGAACGCAACAGTGGTGGTTCATCCGAAAGGCGCCCGGCATCTGGCGGATCCGAGCCGTTTGACTGCGGGAGCGCGGATGGTTTACGGAGACCAGTTTGATCGATTGTTCGATCCGATTGTCGCTATTCCAGAAGAGCGTCTGCTCATCAAGACAGAAGGAGACCGGCTGGAAATCGGCCCTGGTTGTACGTTGGAATTCTGGAATACACCAGGTCATGCCAATCACCATTTCAGCATTTACGATCCTGTCAGTAACGGCATATTTGCAGGGGACACGGTGGGCATCCGCTATGACCAATTGGTGAGGGAAGGCATTGACTTGTATCTGCCTTCCACATCTCCTAATCAATTCAATCCAGAGGCTATGCAACATGCAATTGAACGGATGTCTGCTGCAAAGCTAGATACCATCTATTACGGCCATTTCAGCAAAACGGACCAACCCGAGCGGGCACTGCGCATGTCTGGGGAATGGTTAAAAGTGTTCGTTGATGAAGGACGGGACGCTTTTGCCACTCACTTGGAGTCCAGTCAATTGGCGGATCGTTTGTTTGACCGAATCCAGGCTTATTTGAGAACACAAGATGTGCCGGACGATCATGAAGTTTATCCGTATATTCGGCTGGATATGCAGGTCAGTGCCATGGGGATAATGGATAGGCTATCGAAACAAGAATAAACCTGTGCAGTTGAACAGGTTTATTCTTGTAGGCAATGAAAAATTTGATCAATGAACTTTCTTATGCTGGATTAAAGAAATCAAGAGAGGGTAATCTATGGGTAACAACAGTCAAAAGGGGTGAAACGGAATGCTGGATAATGAAAAAAAGAACAAGAGCGAAGAAAAGGACAAAGAAGAATTTACTGGCACCCCTGAGCAGCAGTTTCCGGACTTCGAAGCCGAAGGTCAAAAGGGCCAGCAGAAAGAGCAATACGAAAACACAGCACAGAACGGAAAAAAAGAAGGTTCCGATAACTGAATAATAATGTTCGTTATTCAATGGGGTCGAATAATAAATTGCTGCAGGAAAGTCGATCTACCTATTGAATGAATGTGGAGAAATTTACAGTTATTCAAAATAACTCATTCATTATTATGTTTAATGAATGAGCAAACTGGACTATTCATTCTAATTTCGACCTTGACCATGATGCAAGTGATTTCAACATCGCTGTTTATCTATTCATCTCTTAAGGGTAAAGAAAAAGTATACAGTTGGAAAAACGTCATTTTTCACTTTAGCAAAATTGTCAGAGCGTCAAATGAATAAAAGCAATCAATGAGAGGTGGAATTTTTAGTTATGCAATTATTGACAGAAAAAACGGCTTTTATAACAGGAGCGGGAAAAGGGATTGGGCGTGCGACAGCACTTGCTTTGGCAAATGAAGGTGTTAACGTCGGCCTGATTGCACGAACGGAAGCGGATTTAGTGAAGCTCACCGCAGAAATCAAATCATTGCGCGGCCGCGCATCTTTCGCAGTGGCGGATGTATCTGATTTGGCACAAGTGGAAGCGGCTATCGAAAAATTGACGAACGAACTCGGGACTGCTGATATTTTGATTAATAATGCAGGCATTGGAACATACGGCCCATTTTTGGAGTTAGATCCAGAAGACTGGAAACGGGTCATCGATGTTAATTTGATGGGTATGTATTATGTCACCAGAACCGTGCTGCCGCAAATGATTAAAAAGAACGGGGGAGACATTATCAACATTTCTTCAAGTTCAGGTTTGCGGGGAACAGCCGGCTCGAGCGCCTATAGTGCTTCCAAGTTCGGAGTGCTCGGAATGACCGAATCTTTGTCACAGGAAGTCCGCAAGCACAACATTCGAGTCTTTGCTTTGACGCCAAGCCGAGTGGTAACGGAGTTGACGTTTAAAGAAGGCGAAACAGATCAGCAAAAGGAAAAATTCATGCAGCCTGAAGATTTAGCAGAATATATGGTAGCGCAACTGAAGCTGCATCCACGAATTTTTATTCCAACTTCCAGCCAGTGGGCAACCAATCCATTTTGATCCATAGAAAAACGAGCCGGGGAAAAGTTCCCTCGGCTCGTTTTTTGTTTATTTAGCGGATAATTTCGTAACGTAGTCTTCAACTTCCTGTGAATTGCTTAGTGCCAGAATGCGGTCTGTATGCTGTGCCATTTCAGCTTTGGAAAGCTTGCTGATCTGTGAACGGGCTTTGAGAATCGATGAAGCACTCATTGAAAACTCATCCAGACCTAGACCTAGAAGGATCGGAATGGCAATTTCGTCTCCTGCCATTTCACCGCACATGCCTGTCCATTTGCCTTCAAGATGAGAGGCATCGATTACCATTTTGACCAGGCGCAAAATAGCCGGATTGAATGGCTGGTACAAATACGACACGCTTTCGTTCATGCGGTCCGCGGCCATCGTGTATTGGATCAAGTCATTGGTACCAATAGAAAAGAAATCGACTTCTTTGGCAAACGTATCGGCCATGACAGCCGTCGATGGAATCTCGACCATAATACCGACTTCGATCGATTCACTGACTTCGGCGCCTTCAGCCTGCAGCTTCGCTTTTTCTTCCAGTAGCAGGGCTTTCGCCTCTCGGAATTCATCCAGTGTTGCAATCATCGGAAACATGATTTTTAAGTTTCCATGGACGCTGGCGCGCAGCAAGGCACGCAATTGCGTTCTGAACATATCCGGCATTTCCAGGCATAGGCGGATTGCGCGAAGGCCAAGAAAAGGGTTTAGTTCTTTCGGCAGATCCAGGTAGGACAGCTCTTTGTCGCCGCCGATGTCTAATGTACGGACTACGGTCGGTTTGCCTTGCATGCCTTTTAAAACTGCGGCATAAGCTTCGACTTGTTCGTCTTCTGTTGGGAACTGGTCCCGTCCCATGTAAAGGAACTCGGTACGATACAAGCCGATTGCTTCACCGCCGTTATCGAGGACACCAGCAATGTCTTTTGGCGTGCCGATATTGGCGCCGATTTCAACGGCTTGTCCGTCAGCGGAAACGGTCGCTTCGTTTTTCAAGACGGCCCATTCCACTTTTTGCTGGGCATAAGCCAGTTGTTTGTTTTTGTATTCTTCGATGACACTGTCTTCAGGAGCAATTAAAATCGTCCCGTCCAAACCGTCCACAATGACGATGGTGCCATTCTGAATGTCCGTCATCGCAGTTTTGGCGCCGACCACGGCCGGGATTTCCAGCGTACGCGCAAGAATCGCCGAGTGGGAGGTGCGCCCGCCGATATCGGTGATAAAGCCTTTGACGAACTGGGCGTTTAACTGAACCGTATCAGAAGGAGTCAAATCTTCCGCAATGATGATCACTTCATCTGAAATCATACTTGGGCTTTGGATGCTGACACCGAGCAAGTGGGCAAGTACACGTTTTCTGACGTCACGGATATCCGCGGCGCGTTCTTTCATGTAGTCATTGTCCATCTCTTCGAACATGGAGATGAACATATCTGTCGTTTCCTGCAGTGCAAATTCCGCATTGACATTGTCTGCAGTGATTCGCTCTGTAATTGGACCGACCAGTTCAGGGTCGCTTAAGACCAACAAGTGGGCACCGAAAATCGCTGCTTCCTTGTCACTGATTTGTTCTGCTGTTTTCTTTTGAATCACTTCAAGTTCGGCAACTGATTTGTCCAAAGCCGATGTCAATCGCTCCAATTCGCTGTCGACATCCGAAATCGTCCGCTTGTCCACATTCAATTCCGGATTCTCTAAGCGAAAAGCTTTAGCGATGGCTATTCCATTCGATGCTGCTATTCCGGACATTGTTTGTGTCATTGGGTTGAAATCCCTTCTGTATTCATTACGTCAGCTGCTTTTTCGATTGCTTCGTTCTCGTCTTCTCCATCAGCTGCAATGGTGACCACTGAACCGCTAGGAACGCCTAAAGACATGACGCCCAAAATGGATTTCAAGTTTACTTTTTTGCCTTTGTGTTCAATCGTAATGTCTGACTTGAATTTTGACACCGCTCCAACTAATGCGGATGCCGGACGTGCGTGCATTCCTGCTTCATCTGTAATTGTAAATTGTTTTTCGACCATGATTAGTTTCCTCCTTTAGTGGGTGCAATCATTTTTGTTCATTCGCTGACCGAATGTGACGGTTTTTGAGTGAAAAGAAATAAAAAATGACGTTTTTTGATTGCTTATGAACGATTATGATTGATTGTGGAAGCGATTTCAAGTATTATCTATTTAACAGAACTTTTACTCTATTAAATAGAAGGTGATAACTTGCTGACCAACGAACGGCATGCCTATATTTTAGGGCTGCTGGAAGAAAAACAGACAGTCAAAATACAAGAACTGGTGGAATCGACGGGTGCATCGGAATCAACGATCCGAAGGGATTTGACCGATCTCGAGCAATCGCAAAAACTCGAACGCGTTTTCGGCGGCGCGATTTTGCCAGGGCGGAATCTGATGGAACCCAGCATAATGGACAAATCCACACGGTTTCTAGAAGAGAAAATCAGGATAGCGGAATATGCGTCCTCGCTCGTTCAACGAGGAGACAGTGTGTTCCTAGATGCCGGCACCACGACATTCCAACTGATTCCGTTTCTAAAAGATAAGGATTTGGTGGTCGTCACCAACTGCCTGACACTCGTCGAAGCCCTTAACGAGCAGGGCATTACCACCTATTTGACCGGTGGATTAATGAAGCCGCGAACGGGTGCCTTTGTTGGTTCCCATACGATTCAAGCGTTGCAGAACTACCGGTTTGATGTCTGCTTTCTCGGCATCAACGGCTTCCATCCAGACTATGGCTACACGACACCAGATCCAGAAGAAGCAGCGGTTAAAGAGTTAGCCAGTTCTTTGGCGCGAAAAACCTATGCGCTTGCTGATCATTCCAAAGCCAATAAAATCAGTTTCGCCAAGATTATGGATTTGGGTCGTGCCACTCTAATTGTAGATGAAATTACCGAAGAAGCCAATGCCAGGCTCCAAAAAAAGACAATAGTAAAGGTCGTGACACCATGATATACACCTGCACGATTACACCGTCCATCGATTACACAGTATATGTACCCGAATTTGAAAGTGGGAAACTGAACCGCTCTGAAGAGGTCTATTATTATCCCGGCGGAAAAGGCATCAATGTTTCCCGTGTCTTGAAGCGGCTGGGCGTTTCCAATCAGGCGCTTGGCTATGCTGGGGGTTTTACAGGACACTATATAGAAGAGTTTTTGAAAACTGAAGGCGTCGCTACCGATTTTATTGAAACAACTGAAATCACCCGCATCAACGTCAAAATTAAAGCGGACGAAGAAACCGAGCTGAACGGCCCTGGTCCTAAATTGACAGCTGAGCAACTAGCAGTATTGACTGAAAAAGTTCGCTTGATGAACAAAGATGACTGGTTTGTGTTAGCGGGCAGTCTGCCACACTCTATAGCGACAGAATATTTTTTAGAACTAGCAGAAATTTGCCAAGCCAATCAAGTTCGATTCGTACTCGACACATCGGGTCCTGCACTGGAAAGCCTGTTGACAACGTCGGTGTTCTTGGCTAAACCCAATCAACAAGAATTAGGTGAGTTGTTTAATGTGGAAATTAGCAGTTTGGTTGCTGCTTATCGTTATGCCAGTAAATTAGTAGCAAAAGGTACACAGCACGTTATCGTCTCCATGGGAGGCGACGGGGCGTTGCTGGTAACAAAAGATATTGCGCTCATCGCGAAAGCACCACAAGGAACTGTCGTCAATACGGTCGGCTCTGGGGATTCGCTGGTGTCTGGCTTTATTGCATCGTATGCGGCGCACCAAGATCCAGCGCTAGCATTCCGCTATGGTGTCGCGAGCGGCAGTGCGACCGCTTTTCGTTCAGATTTATGCCGCAAAGAAGACGTTGAGCTGTTGCTTGATCAAGTAGAGATTTATCCATTCAAAGAAAAGGATGTGACAAAATGAAAATCACTCAACTATTAACAGAACAAACCATTATCCTGAACCTTTCAGCCACAACAAAACAAGAAGTGCTTGAAGAACTAGCGTCGCAACTTGACCGGGCCGGAAAATTATCAGACAAACGCGCATTCACTGCAGCTATTATGGAGCGCGAAAGCCAAAGCACGACCGGCATTGGGGACGGCATTGCGATACCTCATGCCAAGTCCGCAGCAGTCAAGTCACCGGCTATTGCCTTTGGCCGTGCGCTCGACGGGCTGGATTTTGAATCACTTGACGGTCAGCCAGCTAATTTATTCTTCATGATCGCGGCCAGTGAAGGCGCCAATGACGATCATTTGGAGGCGCTGTCACGCTTGGCTACGTTCTTGATGGACGAACAGTTCCGCACGAACATCCTTGCCGCTAAGTCGAAGCAGGAAGTACTGCAAGTGGTATCTGATAAAGAGTCTTCTATGGATGAACCAGAAGCTGAAAGCAGTCCTGCTGACAGCGCACAAAAGAAAATTCTGGCGGTCACCGCTTGTCCGACGGGCATTGCGCATACTTACATGGCCGCTGAAAAACTGAATGAACGCGCTAAGGAGTTGGGGATCGCTTTGAAAGTGGAAACCAACGGCTCGAGCGGCGTGAAAAACCAGTTGACTGCTGAAGACATTGCCGGAGCGGATGCCATCATCGTAGCGGCAGACACCAAAGTGGAAATGAGCCGTTTTGACGGCAAGCCGGTCATTCAAACAGCGGTCGGCAAAGCAATCTACGAAACGGATAACTTATTAAATCGTGCCGTTACGGGTGACGCACCGACGTATAAGCACGACAAATCAACAGACGAAGCGGATACAGGAGAAACTAAAGGTGGGTTCTACAAGCACTTGATGAACGGTGTATCGAATATGTTGCCGTTTGTTGTCGGTGGCGGTATTCTCATTGCCATCTCGTTTTTCTGGGGTATTAATGCCGGGAATCCCGACAGTCCTGAATACAATGAATTTGCTGCCATGCTCAACACCATCGGCGGCGCCAATGCCTTCTTCCTGATGGTTCCAGTACTTGCCGGCTTTATCGCCATGAGTATTGCCGACCGTCCCGGATTTGCACCGGGTATGATCGGCGGTTTGATTGCCATCACCGTCACCGGTGTTGAAGAAGCAAGCGGCGGTTCCGGTTTCCTTGGCGGATTGATCGCCGGTTTCCTTGCCGGTTACGTAACGCTGTTGGTTAAAAAAGCCTTTTCCGGTTTGCCGAACTCCCTAGAAGGCTTGAAACCCGTTTTGTTCTACCCGGTCTTTGCCATTGCCATCACCGGTATCGTTATGATGCTTGTCAATCCACAGCTTACTAGAGTCTATACGGGCATTTCTACATTCCTTGAAAGTCTTGGCGGTACGAATTTAGTGCTTGTCGGCTTGCTTCTTGGGGGGATGATGGCGATCGATATGGGCGGTCCCATCAATAAAGCAGCCTATACATTTGGCATTGCGATGTTGGACGCGCAAAACTTCAATTTCATGGCTACGGTTATGGCGGCAGGGATGGTTCCTCCGCTCGGCTTAGCAATTGCTACAAGCTTGTTTAAAAACAAGTTCAGCAAACCGGAACGTGAAGCCGGCAAAACGGCGTACGTGCTTGGTGCCTGCTTTATTACTGAAGGCGTCATCCCATTCGCTGCAGCCGATCCAGCGCGCGTCATTCCGGCTTCAGTCGCTGGAGCGGCAGTTACTGGTGCCTTGGTCATGCTGTTTGACATCGGACTGCGTGCACCGCATGGCGGCATTTTCGTCATCGGACTTGTCGACGGAGGAATTTCTAGCATCTTGCTATATGTTTTGGCCATTTTGGCAGGTGCCGTTGTTACTGCACTCGTTGTCGGCTCTTTAAAAAAACGTGTGGCATTAGCCTCATAATCTGTACCCGCTTCAGGAAAAAACACCTGGAGCGGTTTTTTTGCGCCTATTCGCAGAAACATAAAAATAAATCTTGCAGAAAACGGGTTTCACGACTGATCTTAATCGGAAATGGGTATTGAATACTACAGTTAGAACAGCGGTGCCGAGCCCATTATTAAGACAATCGAGAAGGAAGAAGTGAAGTAATCTGGTAACAGTGTTTTTTTGGATGGAATCGGGCATGACGGCAGTTGCTCGGTTTCTCAGGAAATGACCAAGCAAAAAGCTGCAGAATGTTTTCAAAATCATCAGCAGAAGCTTAAACTGGCGATAGGAAATGACGACTGGAAGGAGCGGCTAGTAATGAGCGTAGCAAAAAATACAGATTTTTTCTGTCATTTTAATCGTGCTTTTTTTCAAGGAGACCGACAATTCATCGAAGAGCACATTTCAGAGAATGTTGTATGGACTATCGTCGGTTCACAGTCAATCACAGGGAAACAGGCTTTCCTCGATGCAGCATTTGGTGTCGAGGATGGCTATCGAGATGTGGATTTCAGCATCGAACTTTCTGTTGCTACCAATGGAGAAGCGGCAGTCAAAGGTACCATGAAAAAGAATGGATTAGCGGGCGAGCAGAAAATATATTCTTATTGTGATTTTTACGTGATGGAAACGGAACATAGTGAAAAAGTAAAAGAACTGACTACCTTTATGATCCAAATAAAAGAATGATGAATAGGTAGTTATTGCCCCTATTAAAAAGTAGGGGTTTTTCTTACAAAAAGAATAGTAATGGGGAAAGCGGGGGTAAAGTTTTAAATGTAATTATTTACATAAGGATATCAACGAAAAATTCAAAAACAGCAAATAAGCTACTATATGAGTATAGACAAGTAAGACATTCACATTTAATACTGCTTTGTCGATTCTCTGGTGAAAAAGCGTTTGGAAGTGGTGATTGAACGGAGATGTCGTAACACGTGAGAAGAGTAGAATCGACTGTTTGTTTCAGAATTCTGATAGCAATTTAACTGATTGACAGACGTCCTCTTTAAAGACTATCTGACGGACTTTTCAAGTGAGTAGGATACCTTTTTGTGGTAAAATGAAAAAATAGTAATAATCTATAATAGAAGGATAAAGGGGTGACTAAATATGACCATCGTCTGCCTGATTCGCCACGGCGAAACGGATTGGAATGCATTAGGGAAAATCCAAGGGAAAACTGATATCCCCTTGAATGCTGCCGGCACACAGCAGGCAAGGCAATGCGGGGCGTATTTAACAGCCTCTGATTGGGATCTGATCATTACAAGTCCGCTTCAGCGTGCACGGCAAACCGCTGAAATCATCAATGAAACATTGGGACTGCCATTCGTCGAAATGGACGAGTTTGTGGAAAAGCATTTTGGTGACGCGGAAGGATTAACCTTTAAAGAGCGGGCCTTTACTTTTCCTGACCGGCATTATCCGAATCAGGAAGACAATGGCTCCTTCAGCGAACGACTCGCAACCGGTCTGGAAATCATCAATGACTGTTACCTGGATAAACGCGTATTGCTGGTCTCCCACGGCGGCGTCATCAATGCCATCCTTGGGAAGTTGTCGGACGGTGAAATCGGGTCCGGAAAAACTCGTCTGCTGAATGCCTGTCTCAGCCACATTCATTTTGACGAAAACAATTGGATCATTCGAAATTATAATCAGGTCAGCCACTTGGAGAAATCGATGAGTGAACGATAAGTTTTGAACTGAAAAAGCAGCAGGGGCGGAAAACGCCCTGCTGCTTTTTATTTTTTCGCTGTCGCTGCTTTGTCTTTATCCATGCGGTAGACATAAACTGCCAACGCTCCCATAAACAAAGCCGAGTTGAACCAAAAGACGAGATCCCCCAGCCCGCCATCAAAAATCAAGGCATTTACTGCAGTGATCAATTGCATCGCAAGGATAAATAAAATCAATATTGTCGAGGTCTTCATTGCACCACTCCGTTCCATTCTTCATTATAGACATGCTGCCGATTAATTCAAGCAGCTACAAAACTCGGACTAGTCAAGCGCCTTTAACTGTCGGTCTTTTCCTCAGACTGAAGCAATTGGACGTGAATGTTAGTTGCACTCATGGGATAATGACAGAGAGTCCGTTAGTTACAGAGGAGGAGCAGCCATGGTTAAATGGAAAGAGGAAATGGTGATTGGTGCATCGATCGAAAAAGTCTGGAGTTTGTTCAAAGATGACAACATCAAACTATTGATGCCGAAAGTGGAAGAGCATATCCTGCTAGAAAATAGCAATGACCAGCTGGGTGCCAAGCATGCCCAAAGTTATCATGAAGGCACCCAGCTGCAAACCTATATCATCGAGACGGTGGGCTATGAAGACCTACCGGACAGCAAGCTTAAACAGACCCAATTCGATATGGGTCAGAGCTTCGGGGTGTTTTATTCGTTTACGCTGCTGAAAGAAGACGAAAACCGCACGAGGTTCATTTATGAAGGGGTCAACAAAGGCAAAGGACTGATGGGCAAGGCGATGCTGCTGTCAGGCAGCAAAAAGACCCGCCTGCAAACTGTCACGGCTTTCATGGAGCGGGTAAGAGATGAAGCGTTGAAATTGTAAGACAGGGGGAAGACGAAATGGTCTATTGGAATGAGCAATGTGTAATTAATGCGTCCATTGACAAAGTATGGGCATTGTTTTCGGATGAGCAGCTGCAGACCATTATGCCACAGTTGGAAAAACATCAATTGGTTAAAGGACCGCCAAATCAAGTTGGGTCGAAATATGCGCAGCAGAACCGGATGGGCAACCGTTTGGTCAGCTATGTCATGGAAATTACTGCCTATGAGGATTCGCCGGAGCAAAAACGCAAAGATATCGGGTTCGTGGCGGCTGGGCTATTCAAAATCTCCTTGAGCTTTGCACTGACACGGATAGACGACGAAAAAACGCTTTTCGTTTACAGTGGCTCCAATGCAGGCGCTAATTTATTCGGACGGACCTTACTGAAACTCGATCAGCAAAACAGTAGCAAGCAGGAAGTGGAGGATCTGATGGAGCGGGTTGCAATGGCTGCGGAATCATGAAGATTTACATCATCGGTTCAGTGGGGAGCGGTAAGACCACATTGGCACGCAAGCTGTCAGCACTTTTGGAGATTCCGCATTTTGAAACGGATAATTTTGTCTGGCAGCGACAGGGTGGCGCAGACGTCAGGAGGGTTGAGTCTAGTAGAGATGGACAATTTTTTTCAGCATCACATGAGGACGTTGAGGTTTGTTTCCCGGTACTTGAAACAAAAGATGGGGAAGGAGCGGTCCAATTACAAGCCCAGTTTCTCGATGCTGAGGAAAATGTTCGGTTGGAACCAGCCCCTGGAAAAGTGGTCATCCTTAAAAACCAACAACAGACAAAAGAATTTATAGCGGATTTAGTTCAATTCTATATATAAAGCTCGTTTTCATTAAATATGTAACATTCTACTTAAGGATCATTGAATAAAATCAAAAACGCATCTACTAAAAAAATCCAAAAAACTTATAGAGAATACATTAAACAACCTTAAAATCTTTGAGTCTATACTTTATAAGAATTGAACTAATGAACATAGCTTTTACAAGGCTTTATAGCCGCTTTGAGAATGGCTCCAGTAGCCCATGGACTTGCCAGCATTAAGGCAACGCGAAAAAGTGACCATTTATCTTTTACTATTTTACTAGAAGATATGGAGTAAACAATGGAGAAGTCTGCGTTAGCAACGCAACGATGTCCAAGAGACCTTCAGAGAGCGTGTCTGGTTTGCAGAATCTCATTAGGCATAGTATTGGTTCGATATAAATAGAAATCAAATTATAACTTTTTGCGGCTGCAAACTGTAAAATTCTGTATCATGAAAGAAAAGGGCAGGTACTTCATTATTAATTATGGGGGAATGGTACACGATCAAGGTCTATGAAAAAGAACACGTGCTGTGTGTGGAAGGGATTCTCGAAGAAACCCGCAACAAAATATTTGTCTATCTGGTTGACGGCATGCTGATCGATACTGGAGCAGAAAAACTGCAAGAAGAGTTGGTTGGTTTTTTCAATGGTCATTCATTCGATCAGGTGGTTCTCACGCATCATCATGAAGATCACACTGGAAATGCAGCATGGTTACAGCGAGATCGGGAGGTTCCGTTTTTTATTCATCCGCTCGGCACGGAGATACTTAAAGAAGATGGCGAATATCCAGACTACCGCAAGATTACGTGGGGAAATCGAAAAGCAATTAAAACACAGCCGCTTGGTGACCGCATCCGCTCACGTACACTCGAGTGGCAGGTCATTCATGCACCAGGACATGCAGAAGACCATGTAACTTTGTTTCACGAGAGTTCGGGGCGCTTGTTTACTGGAGACCTATTTGTGTCACAAAAAACGCGTGTCATGATGAAAAGTGAATCAGTCCCGCTCCTTGCGGCATCGCTACGGACCTTATTGGCTTTGCCATTTCAGTCGGTGTTCTGCAGCCATGCAGGTTTTCTGGAAAATGGTCGTGCTTTGCTGGAACAGAAATTGCAGCACTTGGAAACGCTTCAGCAAAACATCGTCCAGCTTTACGAAGAAGGCCTGCACCCAAGCGATATTGATCGCCAGATTTTTCAAAAAATTTATCCGATCATCCAGTTTCCAGAAAGAGAATGGGACACCATTCATATTGTTTCATCTGTCGTTGCAGACTATGACGATAGAAAAAGCCGACATTTGCGGCCAAGAGCCAATGCTTTGTGAGTCTTAAGACGGGGACAGTCCGTTATTTACTGCTCATTCAAACCGGAGAGGGGCCCTTTTACTGGCCATTGGGCGGAACCATCGAGCTTTGGGAACCTTCCGCTAATGCGCTGAAGAGAGAATTCAAAGAGGAAATTGGTGCCGATATTCAAATCGTGCGCTCCTTAAATGTACTGGAGAATATCTACGCGCTGAAAGAGCAAACCTTTCATGAAATCACGCTTATTTACGAAGTCGAATTTGAAGAACGTCACCTTTTGGAACGAGATTACTTCGTGGTTACCGGAGCAGGCAAAAAAACCACAGCAAAGTGGGTCAGCTTGGAAGAGTTATCGCTTCAAGAAACGACGCTTTATCCGGTCGTCCTGCTCGACCTCATTAAAAATATGGCTGATACTATCAAATTGAAGTGATGACCGGTACATATGAATCAGATGCTGTTACACTGAGTGTTTCAAGAATATATAGCAAAATTTTGGTATACTGAAGAAATTAAACCGGTTCTTAGCTGGTGTGGACTGGTGGCGAGAGGAGGATGTCTTCCATGAACTTTTTGATTATGTTACTGGAACTGCTGGCAGTGGTCTTATTTATTTATTACGTAAGCGGTCGTTTGATGGGTTCTAAGATCAATTTCACCAAAAGAATCCTTTCTGTCCTGTTGGGAGTCAGTTTAACGACTTTCGTTTATTGGTATTCTTATTTACGCTATACGGATTTTTTAACTGAAAACATTGGCTTTGCAGTCGCTGACGCCAGTGCCATCATCTGGATTGGCAGCATGCTGTTGATTTCGATGTTGTTTTATCTCTTCTTTGAGTTGTTCGATCCAATTGAGCTCGGGGAGCGCGGCGAGCGCATCACTGGTCAAAAATTTATCATCCAGCGGCTTAGACATCGGTGGCGGCGCCAGAAGCGGCTGAGCCAAGTTTTGGAAATCGCTGTCAGGAACGGCTTTTCTCGTACCATTCGCTATGCGAGGCACCGGGAAAGTAACCGGGATTTCGCTATCGCTTTCCGGGATACGCTGGAGCAAAGTGGAGGAATCTTCATCAAATTTGGGCAAGTGTTGTCCACGCGCACCGAGCTTTTTTCCCCGGTCTTCATCGAAGAACTCGAGACACTGCAGCAAGATGTCAAACCGCTGACAAGTGACCAAGTCACATTAATTTTAAAGAACTCTTTATCAACGAGTGTGGAAGACGTTTTTTCGGAATTCAATATGGATCCGCTGGCTGCCGGTTCTATTGGCCAAGTACACCAGGCTGTCCTAAGAAAAACACAGGAAGACGTCGTGGTTAAATTGCTGCGTCCTGAAGTCAAAGGTAGCATGCGCAATGATTTGGATATCCTCGTTGAGTTCGCCGATTGGGTCGCCAGCAAATCAAAATGGGCCGAAAATATTGGCTTCCGCGAACTGGCTATCGGCTTTGCTAATGGTCTGCGTGAAGAAATCAATTTTGAAATTGAAACCCGCAACACCATCCAAGTTGCCAACGCGCTGAAAAAAAGTGATTACCCCGTTAAAATACCACATGTTTACCGGGAGTACAGTAACGCCAACCTGATTGTCATGCAGTATTTTAAAGGAAAAAGCGTTTCACGGGGACAAGCAGTTTTTGATCACTTTCAAGTCGGCCCAAAAGAGTTTGGACGTATCGTATTGTTTTCCTTTTTCGAACAAATGCTGTTTTCTGGAATTTTTCATGCCGATCCGCATCCCGGCAATATCTTTATCGATGAACAAGATGGACAGCCCATTCTGCTGGATTTTGGTGCTGTCGGACGTCTTGCTGCTCCACAGCAAGACGGATTGAACCTCTTCATCATCGGTGTCCAACAAAATGACGCGGAGGTCATTTGTGACGCCATCAACGCATTGGTGGAAGACAATAGCCAGATTGATCGCCAAAAGCTCGAACAAGCGGTTGGGCAATTGCTGTTGAAGATCTCCTACGTCGACAAGATTCAGACTGAAGAACTGATCCACTCCATGTTTGATATCGTCCGAGAATTCGGCTTGGCGTTTTACCCTTCTGTCGGAATGGCGTTGCGCTCCTTGATCAGTTTAGATAGCACGCTGCATACCATCGACCCGAAATTCGATATGTTCACTGAAGCCAAGGTCTTTGCGAAAAAATACAAGACCGCTGTCTTGAAAAAACCATTCAAAGAACCACGCGAAACAAAGCAGAAAATTGAAGAAGAACTGGCGCTACTGATTCCGGAACTGATGAAATTGCCGAAACGAGCCGATCAGTTGATTCAACGCATCGAAGGCGGTAAGATGATACTCCATCATGACGTTTTCTCCGATAAGCACAATGCCAACTTTGTCCTTCAACTGTTCTCTCGGTTTGTGTTATTGTTTTCTGGGATCACTTTCGGGCTAATATCGGCAGCCCTACTAGCCATTGCACAGTTCATCAATACCGCCTACGCTGTTTACTTGAATACAGCCGCCTATACCGGATTGTTCCTGTGTGTTATCCTGCTCGTCAGGTTGTCCATTCAGGCGATACGCGATATGAAGCGAAGCACCACCTAGAAAAGCATGTATCCCAGTCTTCTAGGATAAAGCGAAGTCCATCAAAAATTAAAAACTCTTTGCCTGTACTTAACTCCTGAAAAGGAAATGTACAGGCATTATTCAAAAGAAGAACTAGAGAAGACAATGAAAGATTCTACTTGTGTTTATGTTAGGGTCAAAAAAGAACTGGAACAACACTACGTATGCATGACCTATCGTATAGGTCATGCATACAACGCTAAAAAACATAAGAGGGTGAAGTATATGGCAGTCGCAGAGGTTAAGCTTTAGAAATGGGGTAACAGCCAAGGCATCCGACTATCGAAAGATTTACTTGAACAAATTGGCATAGCAAACTTTAAAGACGTTTCTTTTGGTGTACAAGTAAACGGAAGCGAAATCGCTTGAAAGCCGGTAGTAAAACGATCTCCTTTTGACTAGCTATTTGAAGGCTACGACGACAATCAGCCAAGAATCCAGTTTGATTGGGACGATGAGCCGGTAGGCAAGTAAATCTGGTAAGAAGCAACATTGTTTAGCGCCTTCTCTTCTAAGAAGGCGCATATTATTCACGAGTGGAGGATTTTGATGGCGAAATACAAAACTGAAGACATTATTATGATGGACTTTTCACCAACTAAAGGACATGAACAGAATGGTAGTTTCTGTTTCTGGACGTGAAGACAAAACAGGAATGGTTTGGGCCGTAACTATCACAAGTGCTACAGATAAATTTCCAACACACTTTTCAGTAGAAACTAAAGAAGAAAAAGTTACGGGTACGGTAGAGAACATGTGGAAATGCAAAAAATTATTGACAGCATATTATACATACCTAAGTAGGGGATATTGAGCTTGGGAAAGTAAGTTTCCTTCCTATGCTTTTTTTTCTGTATAAACTCGACGGAAGATGGATGCCACGATATCTATTGTGAAGTATTATTGCTAAAACTGATTGCCATCAAAAGAGGTTGATTTCGAATTTTCTCGATGGCTCTTGATTGACGTATCGAACAAATTCGATGCGTCAATCCGGGTATGGATAATTTAAATGAGTTGGATGTATTTAAAGCTTTGTCGAACAAGACACGTCTGGATACAAGGTTAAGGGTTATAAACCAAAGTGACATTCAGCAGATTGATGGGTGTTTTTTATATTCATTCGAAGATCAGTGGCGTGTCCTATGAATATTTTACTCAGCGTGTAATGGATGAACCAGCTGATAAGAAAAAGCTAGAAAAAGTTAAACGTGAATAAAGCACATTTACGTTAAGCAGTAGAAGCTTCAAATGTTTGAAGGAAAAAGAAAGATTGGAGCGATAGAAGATAAGAGCACTAAGTCGAAGTAAAGCTGCAATTCTTGAAATTTCTTTTTAGTTTACATAATATATATTATCGGAAGTATCGTTTCACTTAATAAGTATACTTAAGACAGTGAGACGAAACTGTTTTTTTTTTCTGTTTTGGCTCATTTCAAGGATTTCTGTTTATGGCGTGTTTTCTGTGCATCGCTGTGTATTTCTGCAGAACTTATTACTGGATTGATTTGCTGAAGAATTTTTTCTCACCGGAAAATTCTTCAGCAAATCAATTCTGCATATGAACTTTAGTTAACTTGTCATACAACAAACTTCATTTAATCACATCACTAGCAAATTCCATCGGTGTCCGTCCAAATCCGCAAATCCTGCGCCGTACAATCCATTCCGTTCTGATGGTTTGCCAAATACGAAACCGGCTGCTTGTTTTACTTTTCCGATGATTTCATCAAGTTCTTCTTTTGTATCTACTGAAATCGAAAATAACACTTCTGTCGATTGATTCGTGTCCGTCAATGCGTTTTGCGTAAAGCCTTTGAACGTCTCATCTGGAAACAGCATGACTTGCACTTGATGATTGCCGATGACTAAACCGACCAGTTGATCGTTGTCCCCTCGTTGCTTCAGGAACTTAAATCCGATGTCTTCGAAAAACACTCTTGATTTGTTTAAATCCTTAACCGGCAAGTTGATCCACAGTTCTTTCATGATTTTTCACCCGCTTTCTCAGGGTAGATTCTATGCGACCGAATCTCACCTTTATTCGCTTCTTCTCTTCGATTCTAATATAATTAACAGAATATTCATACTGAAAATACCCCTTTTTGACACTGAAGATAGACAGCTATTACAACTTACTGATGATATTTCCTATTAATTCTTGTGATACACTCTGCCTGTTGGAAAAAAACTACCGGTATTATACAAAAAATCTTATTAATTCTTGATAAAATAGAAGAAAACAGAAATGAGTGATCTTCTTGCCTAATGTTCCAGACTCTACACCCTTTTCTTTCGTATTTCATGCCATCCAGTCTTTTTCGTATCCACAAGGACACTCACAACAGCAACCGCTCCACCGTCACCCCGAAACCATGGAATTGCTGTTAGTGTTGGAAGGAAACGTCCATTGCACAATTGACACTAAAACCTACAAAGTCTCTTCGGGTACAGTTTTGTTCATCCAGCCAGGTTCCTGGCACGAACTAAAGTATACCGCTGCAGAACAGCAAAACGGTTATCGGCTGTCTTTTATCCGAAATCTTTCGACAGAGCATGCTCCTGAGGCTGAATTGCCGCCTGTCATCCCAATAAGCGACCTTACGGGATTGGAAGCGCTGTTTGTCCAGTTGCATCAGGAAACTGATCATCCACAGGCAGATTCCAAACAGATGGTCCATCACCTGATTGAAATGATAGTAGCTCTGCTAAGCCGCTTCGGAGATAGCCGTAGTTCCATTGACTACCGCAATTTCGCAGAAACTATCCGGAAGGTCAAACACTTTATGGAAGAAAATCATTGCCGCTCTCTGACGCTAGAAAACCTTGCCGATGAGTTCAGCTTGGACAAATATCAGTTGGCGCGCCTCTTTAAGCAGCACACCGGCATGAGTCCCCTCCAATACATCATTTTCTGCCGCATGGACACAGCAAAACGGCTGCTGAGTACTACCGGAAGTTCGGTGGGTTCCATTGCGGCTGCAATCGGTTATAAAAGCGATACGCAGTTCCATGCTGCATTTAAGAAAGCTGTCGGGGCTACACCTAGGTATTATCGGTTGGCATCCAAACGATAAATTCGAACTTATATTAAAAAATCCTTATTTGTTAATATAAAATATAAATGGCATTCGTTTGAAGATTACTTTAACATACATAACAAGAAAGCATATTGTTGTAAGGAACGACAGGTATTTACTCAGCTGTAAACGAGCAGCTTTTGGAAGTCATTAATACAAGTCACCAGGAGGCCAGATTAGTGAAAAATGGTAAAAGCAACTTGAAAAACTCTCTAATATGTGGGCAGTCTCCATCGGATGACTCTCTGTATGAGGATCTATTTGATGGGATGATTCATCAGGGGCCTGTCAGCATGTATATCGTGAGTGGTGGGTCTTATTCCTATGTGAATCGGCATTTCTGTGAACTAGTGGGTTACGGCCAAAGCGAACTGCTGAGTGGCAGCATTACCCCGGAGAACTTAATTCATCCGGAGGATCTGCCTATCATTCAAACACGAATTTCGACTGACTACGACGCTCAAAACATTTATGCGCGCTATCGTGTCAGAGCATTTAGGAGTGATGGACAGTTGCGCCATGTTGAAATCCATTCGACTAAAAAGCAATGGCAAGGTAAAAACGTCCTGTTCGGAACCGTTATTGACATTACATCCGAAGTGACGGCCAATCTGCAGTTAAAAGAGAATGAGGAGCGGCTGAATTCTCTTTTCGCCTACAATCCGGACGCTGTCTTCACTTTCGATATAGAAGGAAATTTTAAAACGGCCAATTTGGGGTGTGAAACTCTATCCGGCTATTCAATTGCAGAAATTCTTCAATTAACTTTTACGCCTATGATTGTTGCACAAGATTTGCCTACCGCCCTGCTTCACTTTAGCAATGCTCTAAATGGCATTACTGAGACCTACGAAATCACCATTATCCGAAAAGATGGGGACAGGCGGAATATGCTGGTGACCAATTTCCCCATGAAAGCAGGTGGAAGCATCATAGGCGCTTACGGCATTGCCAAAGACATCACCGCTGAAATAAACTACAAAAAACTGATGGAAGAGCTGGTGTTTTTCGACCCGCTGACCCGGTTGCCGAACCGTAAATTATTCGAAGACCGAGTCAAACAAGCAATTGAAAAATCCTGCTATGAAAAAACACAACCCACTGTGCTGTTCCTGAATTTGGATCGCTTTAAATTCATCAATGATTCGTTCGGCCACCAGTTCGGCGACGAATTTTTAAAGGACATCGCGCAACGACTTCTGGACCATGTCGAACAGAGCGGGACAGTGGGACGGTTTGCAGGTGATGAATTTGCGGTGCTGCTGCCCGACCTCGCCCCCCCGCAAGTGTTAGATCTTGCTGAACGGTTGAATGAAGCTTTGGCAAAATCCTTTGAAGCACTCGGCCATTCCGTATCCATCTCGGCAAGCATCGGCATCGCCTTCAGCATCGGACCGGAAGAAACCGCCGATGGGTTGATCAAGAAAGCAGACGCCGCTATGTATTATACAAAAAAGTACAAGACCAATCAGTACACGATTTATTCCGAAGAACTGGATCAACAGTCTGCTTATCGACTGACCATTGAAAGAGAACTAAAGTCAGCCATCACGAAACAGGAGATGGTTCTTCATTATCAACCCATTACAGATTTAAAGAGCGGTCAGTTGAGTGCCATGGAGGCCTTGATCCGCTGGAACCATCCAGAACTGGGCTTAGTACCGCCGGATTCCTTTATTCCGGTGTCGGAGGAAAGTGGACAAATCGTCTCCATCGGCCGCTGGGTCCTGCACACCGCCTGCGCGCAGAACAAAGCCTGGCAGGATCAGGCCTATCCGCCCATTAAAATCTGTGTCAACATTTCCACCATTCAGTTGCAGCAGCCGAATTTCGTCCAGACCGTCAAAGCAATCCTGCAAGAAACCGGACTGAGCGCAAAGTGGCTGGAACTGGAAGTGACCGAAAGTATTTTATTGGTAGACACCGATCTTCTCAAATATAGTTTGCAAAGCTTGAAAGAATTAGGCGTCTCGATGTCCATTGACGATTTCGGCACCGGTTACACGTCCCTCAGCTATTTGCGGCAATTCTCGTTTGACCGTGTCAAAATTGACCGCAGTTTTATCGAAGACATCAGTAAAGACCTAAACGGAAAAACTATTACCGCCACCATCATTTCACTCGCACACCAACTGAACATGACGGTCGTAGCAGAAGGCATTGAAGACAAAACGCAATTGACCTTCCTGCAAGGGGCACATTGCGATGAAGGTCAAGGCTATTATTTCGGCCGCCCCTTGCCAGCGGAACTGCATGATCTTTCCACTCAATTTAAGATACGACCATAAGAAAAAAGGCGATCGGCTAAAAACCGGTCGCCTTTTGCGTTGTTTTTATTAAGAAGGCGGGGCACTGTCTTCGACGTAAGCGTCAATAACCACCGGTTTCCGACTAACCTTAGCTTTTGCCAGGGCATCTGTCAGTTCACTGCGGGTCTTAGCGGTATAGCCTTCTCCGCCACAAGCCTGAGCAAACACTGCAAAGTCGATGTTTGCCAAATCGGTTTGTGTCGCTTTGTTGCCCATTTCTTCCTGTTCGTGTTCGATCAGCTGAATTTTCTGGTTGTTGAAAATGACCAGGATCATCGGCAAGTCGTATTTTACTGCAGTAACAAAGTCTTGCATGCCCATGGAAAAGCCCCCGTCGCCGAGCAGTGACACGACCTGTTTGTCCGGATAGGCCAGTTTTCCGGCAATCGCTCCGGGTAATCCGCAGCCCATGGTACCGAGCCACGCTGAGACGACGAGTTGCTGCTGGGTCAGCTGCAGGTAACGCGCTGCCAAAGCGTCACACTGCCGACATCAAGCGATACCACAGCGTCCCGCTCCAGGACATTTTGCACTTCCGCGATAACCTGCTGAGGCTGGAGAAGCTCGGTTTCTTTGGCCATGTCGCGTTTCAGGGTATTATGCCATTCCTTGCGTTTCTCCTGATACTTCAATAGGAACGCATCTTCCTTCTCGTTTAAATGTTCCGTCAGCCAAGCCGCAGCCGGCGCTAATTCCCCGACCAGTCCGACGAGTACCGGATAATACTTGCCGATGACTTTTGGATCGACATCAATTTGAATGGCCGGCACGTCGTCAGGCAAATACTCGCGGTACGGAAAAGCTGTCCCTGCTAAGATCAACAAATCCGTTTCCTTCATCGCTTGTTCGGCCGGATCGGTCCCGAGCTGCCCCAATTGTCCGAGGTTGTGCGGGTGATCGTCAGGAATCAATCCTTTTGACGGAAATGAGGCAATGAGCGGCGCTTTCAGTTTTTCCGTGAATGCCAGCAATTCCTTCGTGCCGCCAGCTGCGCCTTTACCAGCTAAAATCACCGGTTTTTTCGCAGCCTGTAGCAGTGTCAGCGCACACTGCAAATCTTCTTCTCCTGCTCGGATATTCGGTGTGGCATAAGCCGGAGACGTCAGTGCTTTGTCCCGCTTGATTTTGGTGCCAAACAAGTCATCGGAGACAATCAGCACCGCCGGCCCTTTTTCGGCATAAGCGGTCCGGATGGCTTGGTTTAGCATATCCGGTAATTGTTCCGCCTTTTGGACGCGTCGGTTGTAGACGGCCACTTCCCCGAACAGCGATTCCAACTTCAGCTCCTGGAAACTGTCCGTGCCAACCAAATCGCTGCTGACTTGTCCAACAATCGCCAACACAGGCGTCTTGTCTTTTTTCGCGTCATACAGACCGTTCTGCAGATGAACCGCTCCGGGACCCGCAATGGACAAACAGACGCCAATCTTGCCGGTCAATTTTGAATAAGCGGATGCTGCGAGCGCACCGGTTTCTTCGTGGCGAATCTGGATAAAACGGATTTGTTCTTCTTTTCGCAACTCTTCCATAAATTCATTGATGGAGTCTCCCGGCATTCCGTAGATATGGTCAACACCCCATTCTTTCAACAAGTCGATGACATAGCTCCCTGCTGTCTGGTCAAACATGGACATCCCTCTCTTTCCAAGGTTTTGACACAAACCTTATCTTTTGCTCATACCTCCAGTCGGTTAGCGTTAAACATGGGGACATGAAAAAAAGAGCTTTTTGCTGCTGATATGCAACAACAAAGCTCTTCTACTTACTTGGAATCTTTCCTATAATTCTGGTAAAACTGCTCTTCACGCTTTTTGTTAATTTCGCTCCAGACGAGGTAGGTGACCGCCGCAATTGCAATCACTAGAAGTGAAGCGTAAAAAACAAAATCGAAATCCATTTTACGAACAACGACTTTCTCGACTCCAGAGACATTTAGCTGGTTGTAAGTGATGTCTTCGTAACCAATCCACCAAAACGCCAACGGCAAACCGATCAACAATGAACCAAAAAACTTCTTCATTTAATAGCCTCCCTTTTCCTGGCATGAACTTTGTTCTCTCAATTTCCTATTTCTATCTTCTTCTAGCGGCACAAAAGTCATTATAATTAGTTTACTAGCAACAGCCCACTATAACAGCAATCAAAATGAAACGATTAAATGCTTTTTTAGGTCTGATGTGTTTATAATAAGGATAAAGAAAAATTGGTTATTGAAGGAATTAAACATGCGGAAATTAGTGAGTTTTCTCTCTCTGTGCCTGCTGTCAGCGATAATGATGGGGTGTCAGAATGAGTTGTTGGCGCAACAGGAAAAGGACGTTGACTCACCGGTGTTACTGTATCGAATGGTAAGTTTCGGCGAAATTGAAGAAGACTCCTTTTTCACAGTGTCTGATGAATATACGATTCAACTATTCAAAGAAGCAATCTCTAGCGCTAAGAAAGTGTCTGGTATGGCGGATGTAGTAGACCCCCAGTTCCAAGTAGAGTTCGGTGAGAAAGTATACTATTTATGGATAGACCAAGACCGCAGTTCTGTCATGGATTCAGAAGACAGCAATACCCTCTATATGATCAAAGATAACAATGCCGATCAAATCTACGACTTTCTGAGCGCTACCGATTTGATCGACTAATCCCCCAAGTTGGATGACTAAAAAATATTCTTTCAATTCAATAGCTGACTAAAAATCATCAAAAGTCTTGAAAATAGTTTTTTTACAACAACAGACAAAAACAGGAGCGGGAAGATTTTTCTTCCCGCTCCTGTTTTTCTTTAAAGCCTCCACAACGAGTACTCTCTTAATTAGCTAGTTTTTTATCCGCTGCAACTTTTTGCTTGTGCCCAGTCAAACTGAAAAAGGCAATCGTACCAAGAACAGAAGTACCAAAAAGAATAGCACCCATCGGAACTGCGGAAGTTTCATTAATGCCGACAAGAGGTGAAACGATTGATCCGATGACTAACGGCAGCATGCCGACCACTGCACTGGCACTTCCCGCACGATGTCCCTGTCCTCTCATAGCCAAGGTAAAGGAACTGGTGAAGATCATACCGATTGCAGTCATGTAGACAAAAATAGCAATAACTAATGACACGAGCGGCCCTTGAATCATCGTCATGACCAAAAGTACAAATGTCGCACTAACCGCCACAACAACTGCCCCCTGCAAGAGGCGATGCTCAGAAACGATGCCGCCGAACTTGCCAATGATAAAGCTTCCCATAATCATCGCCAAGCCATTAATGCCAAACAGCACACTGAAAACTTGAGGCGACACGCCGTAAATCTCCTGATAGACAAAAGGCGTTCCAGCAACATAAGCAAAGCTGCCGCCATGAATCAGCCCGACCACCAAGGCATAACCAATAAAGGGGCGTTCATTAAATAAGCTGATCATGGTTTTGACAGAATGTCCAATCGAGCTCGGGACGCGTTTTTCTGGTGGTAAGGTTTCCGGCAGCCGCAGTATGACAACCACTACCATAAGCAACCCGAGGAAGCCAAGGAAATAAAAAATCGTTTCCCAGCCAGCAAATGGCAACGTCAAAATCGCGCCACCGGCAATTGGGGCAGCCATCGGAGCCACTGCATTGATGACCATCAACAACGCAAAAAACTTTGTCATTTCACGACCGGTGAACATATCACTAACCACTGCTTTAGACAGGACCACTCCGCCTGAAGCGGTAAATCCTTGAAGAAAGCGGGCAACAATCAGCATTTCGATAGTCGGCGCCACTGCACAAAGGAGCGACGACAACGCAAACAAAATTACGGAAACAATCAGCGGTTTGCGTCTACCATTAGCATCACTGAGAGGTCCAATGACGATTTGGCCGGCAGCGAGCCCGATCAAACACGCCGTCAAGCTGAGCTGCACGAGTGAGACATGCGCATCCAGTTCGTCTGCGATAGACGGGAAAGCTGGCAAATACATGTCGATATTCAGTGGCGCCAAAATTCCTAGCATGCTGAGGATCAAGGCTAAGCCGAGCCGTTTTTTTCCTTTGGGGTTTTGCATCATATCATGAAAACACCTTTCACTTCTATATAAATCCTTATTAACTATACAATATTCTGTTGAAAGGTGTAATGCTATTTCAAAGATATCCTAGACTGTGCTCGTTTTTTGGGGGAATTCTGTGTAAAAATTTGCGGCCGTTCCCGCGTCACTTGTTAATCTAACTGCTAGCAGTGCGCCTTGTTCTATACTGGCGAAATACACTGTTCCACTAGACTCCACCACTCCCGTCACGCCGTGATAACCAATGGCTGAGTGCTGCAGATCCACTAGGCAATTGCCTTGTTCATCAATTTGCATTGCCCAGACCGTTTTGGTTGCTGCGGGCTGCCAGCGCTCAGGAATTCGCCACAGCAGTCGGCGGAGAAAAGCCGGCATCGTCCCAAGCCGGTCAAGCAAAGAGTTGCGATTCGTCATTATGGCCACCCAGAATTTTCCGTCCTGCAGTCGGGAGATGTTGTCTGGAAAGCCTGGTAAATTATCCACCAATAGCTCTCTCTTTCCAACATTGGTTCCCTGTATCCACAGACGATTGATGCGATATCCGCCCGTTTCAGAAAAAATAACTGCCTGTTCGTCGTCGGACAAGATCAGACCATTGGCAAAATGTAAGCCTTCAAGAACCACTTCTACTTGGCCATTCGGATAGCGCTTGAACAGACGTCCCGAAGGCCTGTGTTCAAGTAGCGCACCCGTATACTGTTCGAAGTCGTAGCGGTCGCTCGATTCAGTGAACCAAATCGTTCCATCTTTGGCCGCGGCAGCATTGGAGCAAAAACGGAGCGGGATTCCGTCCACGTACTGGACCAAGGTTTCTATCTTCCCTGTCTCTTTATTCAATTGAAGCAGTCCTTTGTGGGCGTCGCATATCAATAGCTGTCCGTCAGGCAAAAGTTCAAGTCCTAACGGGCGGCCACCTGTGTTTCCAATCACTTCTTCGGAACCCCGCTCCGGATGGATGCGAAGAATACGCCCGTCTTCGACTCCGCATAGTAAACGGCCTTGGTCATCCGCAATAACATCCTCTGGCCCGTAACCGCTTAGCGGGATCCGTTGTACTGGGGGAAACGGGATTCCACTTGATGTCCGTCTTGCTCGTGCAGGTGCAGGTGGTAACTTTCGGCGAACTGGCTCGAGGGGTGGCTTGCGCTCTGCTTTCGTTTGAGGCAAGGTAGGCCTGCCACTCTTTGTAAAAATATAACTGTCCTCAACCGGATAGGCATGTATCGCTTCGCAATAGGCTTGCTGAGCGGATTCTGTCGCTTGGAAACTCGTTGAAGTCAATGCCTTTTTCAACATGGTGGAGTCCACTGCACCAATTATCAGCATGGCCTGGTAGCTTGAACGTGCCTCGCGCTGTTGTGAAGATTCAAATAGGTGATAGTGCATTTCAGCAATGCCGGGAGCTGATGCAATAGCTGGAGTCAGTAAGTGATTGATGAACGCATGAAACTCCGGCAGTTGGACGTGTGGCTTTCGACGAATCAAAACGACTTCACGATAACTTGCTTTACGACTTTGCGCGAAAGACAGCCAGTGACTAGTTGCCAGTTTTGTCACGTGCCACTCGATTTTCTTAAATGCTTCTACCGCCTCTGCGCTAGTTAGCTTCCGGTGATATTTTACCGCTCTTGTGTTCAATATAACCTCTTCCACGCCATCGATTCGATGTTCAGGATGAATCTCGGTGTCTATTCCGGCAACTAGTGGCCAGTGTCCAAGGGAGTTTTGGTCGAAATGATGCTGGCGGTATTCCAAAACCCCTCTGGTTCTCGCTGCTTTTTGGGCATGCGTACTGCGCCAATAAGAAAGTTGCTGTTCTCGTGGAACGTCACGTCCCAACCAAACTAACGCCGCAATCGCTGATTTATTTGTCATGTTATGTCACATCCATTTCTTTTGGGAAAAAAATGAATAACTATATTCAGGAAGAAGTGATTCATAAACGCTATAGTTGTATTTACTGAATGACTTTATACCAGATTTCTACTTGTTGATTGGTCTCGTTTGTCTGGATTTTCTCGAGTTTGATTTCTAGCCCTTCCAGATGGTCGAAAAACCGAAGTCCTTTTCCAAGTAAAATCGGTGCGATGGCAATCTATAGCTCATCTGCCAGCTTGATTCGAAGCAGCTGCTGGCTGACATTCGCCCCCAGCACCAATACATCTTTTCCATTCGCGGCGACTTTCGCCTGACGGATGGCCGATTCAATACCATCTGTTACAAAAGTAAAAGTGAGCTTGTCGTTTTCCTTTGGATGCTTTGCCGGTGATTTATGAGTCATCACAAACAAAGGCACCTGGAACTCATAGTTGTCCGGATCACTGGCCATATCAAAGCTATTGCGTCCCATTACGACAGCACCGAGAACCTCCTCGCGCGGTTCGTAACTTTCATACAGTTTCTCTATCCCGCCATTGCGGTCGTTGACGAACCCATCAAGTGAAACAAGCATGCCAAAATACATTTTGCCATATCGATTCCTCCTTAAACTGTATTTCGAATCAAATCCCTCACTGGTTCCATAGCTTCTTTGTTCCTGGATATCACAACGAATTCATCGTCATCCACTGTCAGCAAATAGTGATCATTATAAAAACCGATAAAAGAAGATTGTTTCCCGCGCACAATCGATTTACTATAGGCAAGAACTTCGAGTGCGTTGATGTGTTGTATTGTCACATAAATCAACCGGGGTTCGTTCTCCTGCTTGAGCACAACATGTTCACGCCAATTCCGAATGCAAATAGCTTGGTGCAAGGATTGCTTTTCAAACCGTTTGAAGTGTTTGCCACTACTGGTTTTGTAGGACTTTAAAAAAGTAAGGTCGATTTGTGAATTTCCGGCAAATAAACATTCTACGATGGATTTCTGCAAAGATGGCTTTCCTTTTAATTGCTGAAACGGAATAGCTAATCGCCATGCGTCATTTACTTGAAAATAGGGGCTTTTTTCGTCTGAAAATAAACAGAAAACTCTTTTTCGATTCTCTCCATTTATCTTCTCCTACTTCCCTATGGCTTAGGTTTAACGGATTCGCAATAACCTGTTTACTTAACCATACCTTTTTTCTTTCTTTTATATGCCTATATGAAACACATGTAAGCCAATTCTCACATTGGATTAAACGGCAAGTTCACCAATTACTCCCGCAACCATCAACAAAATAAGGATTGCCGCAAAACAGTAATAATAATCCTTTTTTCTTCATCAAATTCACACCTCGAACTCTTTAAAGGCATTTGTTGTGCAGTTGCTCTAGTCTTCTCCTCCTTTTTTACATCTTAACGTTACTTATCATTTTTTTGTAATGACAGTTTTGGATTTTGGTGATAAATCCTTAAGTAGATTATTACATTTATAATAAAAATCTATTTAACTTCTATTAAACTGTTGCATAAGTTAAGCTTTTACATGAATATAGAAAGGAACCTGTTGAGGTCCCTTTCTATATGCTCCGCAAGTTTTCCAACTATAAACTGATGATGTTCTTACTCAAGAAATCCATCAATTTCTATATAATCAAGATTTGTGAATAACTTTAAATCGCTCACAAACGAGCAATAGATTTTCCGAATAACTTAAGCCATGCACTTTCAGTTCCTGCCCAAAAAAATTCTTGTGTGCATGCCACCAGTATGTATAATCCCCCTCTCCTTCTGCTAACGCGAAAGCTTCCGGTACTTGATTCATTTGAATTAACGAAACGCTTGTCACCTGAATGATTGCAACTGGAACGTCACTGGAATTGAGCACCACACTATATTGGCCGGCTTGCGGCAAAGGTTCACCTTCCAACTCATACAGGATATGTGCTGAACAAGTAGCCGTTTTCTTTCCATCTGCAACTAATTTAGCCAACCAATCAGCATCAGATCCAAATTGAAAAGCATCAAATTCAGCGGTCGGAGTTTTTTTATTCAGCGTCCAGTATTCATTCCAAAAATTAATCGTTTTTTCATTCATAATAGATACCTCTATTCATATTACGAGTGTTGACACTCGTTTTAACATTATTCATCTATCTAGAACTATTATTTAAACAACTGGTCAATTTCTTTTCTATCGTAATTCAGAATCCATTCATTGTGTTTTTCATATAGAAACCGGATAGCTTCCTTGTTTGCAGCCAAAATATCACAGCCACGATCATCATAAAGGTGGAAAACGAAATTCTTGGACTGGTTGATAAAATAGACATTGGAGCCACTCTCAGGATTGCTTTTAAGAATTCTAGAAGAATGGCCGAAGTCCTCATAACAGATTGCCTGCAGCAATTGCGGGTAGCGAATGTCACCCTTTTTACATGTTAACCAAAACCGATATCTCTTCACTTCGTCTTCCAAATCTTCGCTTTCGCAAAGTTGCAATTTGTTTAGGATTTGACGGTCTTTGATATACTTACGATATACGTTCAATGGCTTTTTGTGAAGAAAGTTATTCTCTGATTTCGTAAGTATATCTGTCACTAAAAAAAGGTCATCCTCCGGTTCAAACACTTCGTTGAATAAGGTTTTAGAACGATAGAACGCCTGCTGCATAACTGCAGAATTATCGTATGCAATCTGTGGATCCGAAATTTCAAATCGGATGCTGTTCTGCCACTCGTAAAATAAAGCGGGTTCTAGCTGGAGACCACCAAAACGTTAGGCTAAATAATGTTCCGGCGATTCTATCATCTGATCACTCATTTCTTTGAGCTGTTGTTCGCATATGCATAGAACACTGTAAATAATTGGTTCATCGTTTTAAAAAAGATTGTACGTATCTAAATGATTGATTACCGAATCTTTTCAACAGACGTTACGTTAAGTGAGATCTCTGAGCTAAATCAAGATGATCATGTTTTGGAAGACGAAATCAGCCACCGAGGACAAATCAGAGTAATCTTACGCCATTTAAAAAATAAACCTGTAAATGAGTAACTCTATTTTCTTATTCATTGCATTTTAGTTTTTCAACCTACTTTTATTGGTGCTCCATAGACCTTCCCATACATAAATCAAAAACCAAGATGCGCTTTAATCCTAGCAGCAACAGTTCCCGCCTCCTGATTTGTACTATCAATTCGTAGGTAGCTTTCTTCTTCGATTTCGTACGGCAATGAATTCAACCGATGCTTGTTCTTGGTTTCGATTAACTCCAGTTCAGATTCTGCCACATTCCGCTTGGTTGGTTTGTGTTTGAGTCGATGAGCAGACTGGTTCCGCTGCAATCGCTCACTTATATTCGCTTCTAGTTCGACAAAATAAACCTCTCCGCCGGCAGATTCAAAGATTGACTGAGTCTTTTTCACAAAATCCCAATCTTCTTTACAATCAAATGCCCATACATAAGTGAAGATCATTCCTTCTTCGTTACTACTGGCGACCGATTTGAATATCTCTTCACGAAACAAAGTGGAAAGACGCCAGGTTTCTGCACTAAAACCGAATAATGGATACAGCATATCGATGGTCATGTGATTATGAAACAGTTTCAAGGCCGTGATTTTTTTCAAGTTCGTGTCCGACTGTCATTTTGCCGACGGCTTGAGGACCAAATAGCATAATAAATTTCATAATACCTCCTACTGATTTTATTTTTTTATTGATCGAACATTCTATGTAAAAACCTTATTTTACTAAAATATACCATATTAGTGGTCAGAAAATCTAACTGGTTTAACTATTTATTATCGTCTCGTATTGTCACTTTAAACCACTTTTAAAAATCACTCCTTTTATGTCAAAAGTCGAAAGTGAAAAACGTCCGTAAAATGCTAAAAAGCATTTACGGACGTTGTCTTTTCTATTCCTTCAACACGTCAATTTACTTTCTTCGGTCCGCTCCAATACATTTCACGCAAACGAAATTTCTGCAGCTTGCCTGTAGCAGTTTTTGGCAGCGCCTCGACAAACTCAATTGACTTTGGCGCTTTAAAATGAGCCATATTGTCGCATGTGTAGCTGATTATTTCTAGCTCTGTGACAGTCGCTCCCGGCTGCAGGACGATGATGGCTTTTGGTACTTCTCCCCATTTCTCGTCCGGTACCGCAATAACGGCCACTTCCATAACATCGGGATGCTTGTATAGAATTCCTTCAATTTCAGTAGAAGAGATATTTTCACCTCCTGAAATAATCATGTCCTTGATGCGGTCCTGGATTTCAATATAACCGTCCGGATAAGTCACAGCCAAGTCCCCTGTATAGAACCAGCCATCCTTGATTGCTTCCGCGGTTTTTTCTGGGTCTTTGTAATAGCCGCTCATGACGACATTGCCTCGGGTGATGATTTCCCCCAATTCCTGGCTATTCCATGCAACTTCTTTGCCGTCTTCCTGGTTTACGACTTTGGTTTCGCCGTTAAACGCCAACTCAATGCCTTGCCGCGCTTTGATAGTCGCTTGTTCATCCGGCGTTTTATCATCAAACTCCTTTTTCCATTCGTTGTATAGGATAAATGGTGAAGTTTCTGTTAGACCGTAGACATGCATCATATTCAAGCCCAGCAATTCTTGCGCTTTGCCGATTAACGCAGCAGCGGGCGGAGCGCCAGCTGTTCCCATTCGCGGATTGGTGGTAATGTGGATAGTTTTCGCTTTGGGTTCATTAACTAACATATTCACAACAGTTGGCGCCCCGCACAAAATTGAAATTTTATGCGTTTCGAACAGATCCAAAATAAGCGACGGATCTACTTTCCGCAAACAGACATGGGTGCCGCCCGCCGCGGTAATGGCCCAGACGCCGCCCCAGCCATTAGCATGAAACATCGGCAAGGTATGCAAATAAACGTCATCGTGCACCACTTTCAGGTGGTACAAAAAATTAGCTGCATTCAAGTAATTGCTGCGATGCGTCAGCATGACTCCTTTTGGATTGGATGTGGTGCCGCTCGTGTAGTTCAATGTCAGCATCTGATTTTCATCGATTCTTACTTCAGGAAGAACAAATTTACTGTCCTGCTGGATAAAGTCTTCATAGGAAACACCATTGAGCTTTGAGTCGTGGCCATCCATTTCCACCATGATGTACTTCTCAATTAGTAGTTTATCCTGAATTTCTTCAATCAACTTGCCAAACTCTGCATCGACGATCAAGGTTTTTGCGCCGCTATGGTTAATGATGTATTCCAGGTCTTTAGCTGTCAGCCGATAATTGAGCAGCACCATGACGGCACCCCTTTGACTGATTCCATAAAAACATTCCAGCATATAGTGCGTGTTCAGCAGCATAACCGCGACATGGTCACCTTCCTGGAATGCCCGATTTATATAAAGCGAACGCCAGCTGGTCGGTCCGCTCGCCGAATTACTTGTATGTAAATGTTCTCTCTTCGTCGATGATGGCCACTTTCTCCGGATAATACTTGACGGCTCGGCGCTTCCAATCGAGTGGTGTTAATGGTGCAATCATATCTCTCGTTCCCCTTTCAATCTCTGTATAACAAGCCTTTTCTGTTTTAGTATAAGAATGCATTTATTGACTGTCAATCAAACTTTTGGAGTTTTAGGACAGTTGAATAATGTAACACAGGCGAAGATTGCTCTTCGCCTGTGCCCAACTCATCAATTCACTTTTTTCCCCTTGCCCCAATACATTTCACGCAATTGGAATTTCTGCAGTTTGCCGGTTGCCGTTTTTGGCAACGTCTCTACAAAATCCACGGATTTCGGCACTTTGAAGCGGGACATATTTTCACGTGTATAATCCAAAATCTCCTGTTCAGTTACGTTGGCGCCTTTGTGAAGGACGATAATGGCCTTCGGCACTTCTCCCCATTTTTCATCTGGAACTGCAATGACTGCGACTTCGGCAATGGCCGGGTGTTTATACAAGACGCCTTCGATTTCCGTCGAGGAGATGTTTTCGCCACCAGAGATGATCATGTCTTTGATACGGTCTTGGATCTCGATGAATCCATCCGGATGGGTGACAGCTAAATCTCCCGTGTAAAACCAGCCGTCGCGAATAGCTTCAACGGTTTTTTCAGGGTCTTTGTAATAGCCGGCCATGACGACATTGCCACGTGTGACAATCTCGCCAAGTTCTTTACCGTTCCAAGCGACTTCTTCTCCGTCTTCCTGGTTGACAACTTTGGTTTCGCCGTTAAATGCCAGTTCAATGCCTTGCCGCGCCTTGATGGACGCCTGTTGATCAGGATCCAGTTCATTGAATTCATTTTTCCATTCGCAATAAAGAATGAATGGAGAAGTTTCAGTCAAGCCGTAAACATGCATCATATTCAAGCCAAGAATGCTTTGCGCTTTGGCGATCAATGCTGCAGCAGGCGGTGCGCCCGCAGTTCCCATGCGAATTTTTTGCGTCAATTCAATTTCTTTAGCCTTCGGTTCATTGACTAGCATATTGACCACGGTCGGTGCGCCGCATAGTGCAGTGATCCCGTGACTTTCAAAAAGATCCAAAATCAGCGAGGGATCGACTTTGCGTAGACAAACATGGGTTGCGCCGGCAGCCGTAATGGCCCAGACTCCGCCCCAGCCATTCGTATGGAACATCGGCAGTGTATGCAGATAAACGTCATCATATTTGATCTCCAAGTGATGCAGGAAGTTTGCTGCATTCATGTAATTCGTACGATGCGTCTGCATGACCCCTTTGGGATTGGAGGTCGTACCGCTGGTGTAATTCAGAGACAGCATTTGATTTTCATCAAGCTCTGCAGTCGGAATTTTTGCGTTTTCCGGCACATCGTTGATAAAGTGTTCGTAGTCAACACCTTTGATGGCCGATTCACAGCCTTCTACAGCTACGATGATGTATTTTTCAATTGGCAACTCGTTCTGAATTTCTTCGATCAATTTACCGAATTCTGCATCGACAATCAGCATTTTGGCGTCGCTGTGCTTCAGAATATACGCCAGGTCTTTTGTCGACAGGCGATAATTGAGCGGGACGATAACCGCTCCGAGCGGTGGGATACCATAAAAGCATTCCAGCATCGTATGCGAATTCGGCAGCATGACCGCCACATGATCTTTTTCAGTGATACCAGCGTTATGTAAAGCGACAGAAAGCCGGTCCACCCGGTTACCGAACTCTTTGTATGTAAACTTCTTGTCTCCGTCAATAACCGCAACTTTCTCTGGATAGTATTTGACAGCGCGGCGCTTCCAATCGAGTGGCGTTAATGTTGCCAGCATAGTATGACCCCTTTCGTCTAACGATTGCTTACCTGTTATATATCAAGTATAGGTAGTGCCCCTAACTGTGTCAACACAGTTTTCGGAATCGATTGACAATTCAGGAAGACCTAGAAAAAACCGACAGCTCCTTTAGCGAGATGCCGGTTTTTTGTGGTTTGTTTTATGCAATTAGCAATTGCTTTCTGGAAGACCTTCCAGTACCAGCCCGCCATTTTTAAAATCAAGCGACACTTCGTCCACCATCGTGCTGACGCGTTCATCAAGCGCCACTTGGATGCCGTTCACTTCTTTGATGACGTCGCTTTTTTCCGGCGCGTCCATCGACAGGCCGAATTGCGGTCCGCAGCAGCCCTGTCCCGCGAAATAGAAGCGGATGCCTTGTGCTTTGTTTTCTTTCATGGATTCCAAAAGCATTTCTTTTGCCGGTTGTGTGATATTCATTGAAAATCCCCCTTTTATCCTGTTTTAACGGTTAGTAAGACTCCCACTTCTTAAAGTGGGAGATCCACTCGCCGTAAAAGTCCGATTGGATCAACTAACAATCAGTAGGGGCTGAAGAGCCTCCCCACTGTTTGAAGTTTCTCTTTATTTAGTTATGAGTTGCTTCATTTTATCATAGCCGATGCTGTCCTGTGCCTGCCACGGAATCAAGGCCGTTCGCTCAGCCAACTCACCGCTGACTTTGCGGATCCATGGCCATTCGCTAGAAGCTTTTGCCTGCAGGAGTGCTTCGGTCGTTCCGGTACTGGCCAGGCTTTGATTGACGACCCAGTGTTTCGCCTGGATTCCTGCGCGATTCAAGTCTTCCTGCAGGCGCGCCGCTTCAAAAACAGGCGTCGCTTCAGGCAGTGTGACGAGCAGGACATCGGTTTCTTTCGGATTGCGCAGACGTGGCAATAAGTTTTGGACGTTTTCCGGAATTTCTCCGGTGGAACGTTCCAATTCCTTGTGATAGGTTTGCGTTGCATCCAGCAGCAATAAGGTATGGCCAGTCGGCGCAGTGTCGATGATGACGATTTCTTTGTCCGCCTTGGCGACCACTTCCGCAAATGCACGGAACACCGCAATTTCCTCAGTGCACGGGGAACGCAGATCTTCTTCCAAGTAAGCGCGGGCTTCATCACTCAGCGGCCCTGTTGCTTCCATAACTTGTTCTTTGTAGGTTTCGACCTGCAGCTGCGGATCGATTCGTGAAATCGTCAAGCGGTCTCCGCCTGTTCCTTCAAAGCGGTCAGCCAAATGAGCTGCCGGATCGGTCGTCGTCAAATGCACAGGATGCCCTTTTTCAGCCAAACCGACAGCGAGCAGCGACGCAACGGTCGTCTTGCCAACCCCGCCTTTGCCCATTGTCAGAATGACGCGCGTACCCTGCAATGAATAATGGTCGACCAGGTCCTTCAGGCTATCCAGTCCAGCGAGCGGATGATCCGCAATTTCCGCTGAAACGGGACGCCATTCCGGTTCATTGAAGAGGCGTCGTAAATTTTCAAGCCCCGTCAATGAAAAAGCAACAAACGGCAGGCTGTATAACGGCAAGCCCTTCAGATGAGCAGGCATCTGATTTAATGCCTGCTCATGCTGAACAGCAAATGCCTGAGACACCTGGTCTCCGTTTTGAACCGGTGAATAGACGCCGTTCAAAATCAGCACCTGGTTCCCGATGCCGATAGTTTCAAGCTCCAGGGACGCGCGAGCAGCTTCTTTAAACGAAGCAGTATCCGGTCGCGCCACCAGGACCAGCGTGGTCTGCTCGGAATCGGCTAACGCCTGTACCGTTTTGGCGTAAAGATCCTTTTTGGCATCCATTCCTACAAGCGGCCCAAGACAGGACGCGCCGTGTGCAGAATCGCCCAGAAAGCCGCTCCAGGCAGTCGGTAGCTTTAACAGCCGCAAGGTATGGCCAGTCGGTGCCGTATCAAAGAGGATATGGTCGTAATCGTCCATGACCCGTCTATCGGCCAACAGCTTGGTGAATTCATCGAATGCGGCAATTTCAACTGTACAGGCACCGGACAACTGTTCTTCCATTTGGTTGACAACCGCCTCCGGCAATTTGCCGCGATATGGTCCAACAACCGAATCGCGGTAAGTGCGAGCCGCTTCCTCTGGATCGAGGTTGCAGGCAAACAGGTTTTTGATTCCTTCAATAGCTTGCGGTTCGTTGGTTAGTTCCATGCCGAAGACATCCTGCAGGTTCGAGGCAGGGTCCGTACTGACCAGCAGCACCCGTTTGCCGGAGTCCGCTAAAGCCACGGCTGTCGCAGAAGCTGTCGACGTCTTGCCGACACCGCCTTTTCCCGTAAAAAACAGGAAAGGTGTTCCGCTAACATCGGCTGGTTCGAATGTACGGCTCTTCATTTTTCACCGGAGGAAACGATTTTGACGTTTAAAGGGTTGCTTGGCTGTTTTACAGCTTGCAACTCTCCTGCTTCTACTCTGAACCATTGGGCGAATTCTTCGACTGTCGGGTATTCACCCATTTTGGCTACTTCGCCATCGACCAAAATCAACGGCAATGACTCGATGCCGTTGTCGAACAATACCGAATTGACTTTCTTGTTTTCCACAAAAGCAGCAGGATCATTGCCCAAATTGAAACGTTTGATGCTAAATCCTTTTTTTTTAAGCGAAAAAACAGCGGCGGCTACAGCGGTCAGTTTGGGATCCACTACTGGTCCGCAAACACCGGTGTCGCAGCACATAGCTGGGTCGTATATCGTCACTTTTGTCATGATTTATTCTCCTTAAAGGTTCAGTTTCCGGTTTCGGCGAAAGTTGCGATGCGTGTGCCGATTGCGTCGCGGACCATCTGGAACACTGCCCATTTTTCTTCATCTGTCCCTTGGGCTTTCGCTGGATCTTCAAAGCCCCAATGTTCGCGTCTGACGTGAGGTGGTGTCATCGGGCATTTATCGGCAGCATCGCCGCAAAGTGTGACGACGAAATCTGCATGGTTCAGCAAATCCGTATCGATAGTGTCCGAAGATTGATTAGAGATATCGATGTTCACTTCGTTCATGGCTTTCACCGCATTCGGATTTAATCCGTGGGCTTCGATTCCTGCACTGTAGACAGCCCATTCGTCCGCTAAATGCTGCTTTGCCCAGCCTTCAGCCATTTGGCTGCGGCATGAATTTCCGGTGCATAAAAAATAGATGGTTTTTTTAGTCATGAAGAGATCTCCTTTTTGAATAGCTTAAGAAAATATGTTTATTTCCTCTTTGTTTATTGTCCAAACTCTAAAGTCATAAGCCACTCCCGTGTCCGGTTGCAGTGCCTAGCTCTTCGGGATGTAACCTCTGGCTGTGCGGTTGAAGACACACTGCTTCACCAGATCGTCTTACTCCTGTCAGAGCTGGACAGGCTACTTTCACTTTTCGTTAGCAGCAGTCTACGGGTGCTTCTTTGGCCCGCAAGGCCAGTAGCTGCGAATCTGTGTCTTCAATATGGCTTAAGATATTTTGCAGCAATGGGGCATGAATCGATTCCTGATTCATGGAATAAAACCGCCATTGCCCTCTTCTGCTTTCCTTTACGAGTCCCGCGTGCTTGAGCTTGCGCAGATGCTGGCTGATGGCCGGTTGGCTCATATCAAACATTTCGACAAATTGGCAGACGCATAATTCATTCGCCTCCACCAATTTCATCATCAGCAGACGAGTTGGATCGCTGACTGCCTTCAGGCACACGGTAACGTCAGCTGCAGTTTGTTTTGTTAAAGTCTCCATTGGAGGATCCACTCCTTCGCGTGTAGTATATAATAATTCGGTTATATAAGTCAATCGTTATAGAAGGTTCTTGCGATACATCAAATTATTTTGATTTAACTCTTGCGCTCTACCTCCCTGACCACTACACTTAATTAATCAAATAAAATTGATTAATAGAGAGTAGGGACTAGAATGGCTCAACAATTGAGACAAACAACAGCAGACGCTGAACTATACGAAGCTTATGCTCAAAAGTTCAAGGCATTGGCTGATCCAAAACGGCTGGAATTACTAAAGTTTATTGGCAAAAAAAAATCGGTTTGTGTCTGTGAGCTGGTTGACGAAATAGCGATGCCTCAATCGAAACTGTCCTACCACTTGAAAATTTTGTTGAATGCCGGTCTTTTGACGAAAGAAACCAAAGGCACTTGGAGCTACTATGCCCTAGAAAGCGCGGAAATGGGGCGGCTATTGCCTGAAGAGCTCACTCATTTAATCAGCTCTAGATCCTAAATTACTGTATTGTCAAATAATATTCTATAGAAGTAAAACTAAAGAATGTCGCTTGCTGGTTTGCGGAATATCTTAACTAAAATACCAGAACAATTGAAGCTCCTCCATGGTCCAATGAGCTGACCCAGCGCTGGCGCGTCCACGGGCTGGGCGGAGCGATGAGACGGGTGTTCTCCCCGGCTTATCGTGTGAGTCAAGCGGGCAATCCTGGGTCCTCCTTTGCGACGAGCTTGCTTAGGAGCAATCGTCTTTGCTCTGTCCAAAGCGGCGTCTGAAATGCTGATTCTTAAGTTCAACTTATATAATATGTATACCTGTGAAACGCACTATCAAAAGAAAAACTTATACTATAGAAGGAGCGTGTGAAAATGACCACCATATTACCCGTAGCAATCATCGGCGGAGGACCTGCAGGACTCGCCGCCGCCGCCCACTTGGTCCAGTATCAGCAACCATTCGTTTTGTTCGAATCAGGTCCCGCACTCGGAACCCATTTTCTTGAATATGGCTATGTGCGGTTGTTCTCGACCTGGCGCTACAATATCGATGCAGCGTCCAAAAAACTATTCGAACAGCACGAAATGGCTCTGCCTGATCCTGACCGACTGCCTTATGGCAAGGAGATTGCGGAACACTACCTGCAGCCGCTTGGCCAGCTGCCAGAACTGAAACCGTTCATTCACTTAAACAGCCGCGTCATTCACCTGCAGCGGCAGGGCTTAGATAAAATGAAAACAGCGAACCGTGATGATAAACCATTCGAGCTCGTTATTGAAAACGGAACAGGTACATGCCAAACTGTATTGGCGCGGGCAGTCATCGATGCGACCGGCACATGGCAAAACCCTAATCCGGTGGTGTCCGGCGGCGCAACTAATGCAGCAGCAGAATTTGTGGATTACGGTATTCCATCAATACTGGGAGCCGACCAAAAACGCTTTCAAAACAAGCGTGTTGTCGTAGTAGGCAGCGGTCATTCCGCCTTGAATTCACTGATTGACCTTGTCCAGCTGAAGGAAAGATTTCCAGATACAGAGATTACGTGGATCGTCCGAAAAGCATCTCCTGAACAGGTCTTAGGCGGCGGTGAAGCTGACCAACTGCCGGAGCGGGGAGCTCTCGGGCAACGGATCAAGGCTTTATTGACTGGTGAACAAATCAATGTTCAAACTTCAAGCTTTATCCAATCCATCAGCCTAAATGATGAGCAAGTCCTGTTTGGTGCTGAACAGAGAGGGCACAAAATTGACTTTGGTCCATTTGATCAGGTAATCGCCAATACCGGTTCCCACCCAAGTTTTGAGTTGCTGCGCGAGGTTCGCTATGCCTTTGATCCCGCACTTGAAAGCGTGCCAGCGCTGGCACCTCTCATCGATCCGAACGTCCACAGCTGCGGCACTGTTCGCCCGCACGGTGAGCGGGAACTGCGGCAGCCGGAAAAAGACTTCTATATCATTGGGGCTAAAAGTTATGGACGCGCCCCCACTTTTCTGATGGCAACGGGTTTTGAACAAGCACGTTCGGTTGTTGCTCATCTTTCTGGTGATCGCGAAGCGGCAGAGCGCGTGGAACTGGATCTGCCGGAAACCGGCGTCTGCAGCAGCCGGCCACTTGCATTTACCATCAACGGAGCGGATCGGGGAACCAGTTGTTGCTAGGTTCGGAGTGGATTAGTAGAGACGCGGAAATCCCAATGTCTTTTTTATTCTCTTTATTCATTGATGAGTTGCGAATGAATAAAGATTAAATGTAGTTATTCTTTGCGGATTCAAACTTACCTGATTGTACCTATTCATATTATCCAGCGCTTCCTATTATACCCTTTTATTTATGAATGCATAAAAAAACCTGCACTCCATCATCTAGGAGTGCAGGTTTTTATATTCACTCTTCTGTTAACCATGCATTATTCAGACTAACCATTAAGTCAATTTCTTGTCCGACTGCAGCACCTTCAGCCTGTTGGCTAGTAAAACTACAGGCTAATGAATAATTTCCCATTTTAATTTTAACTGAATAAAATCCGTGGTTGAATTTCATTTGCTGGATCACTCCGCTAAACTGAATAGAATCTGAATGGGGAATAGTATTGACTGTTACAAGCTGCAACACTTCTGGTCGCAGAATCAGGAAACAGTGTCCAGCTTTAGTATTTTTAGCAACCGGAAAACTAAAAGCGTTGTCTTTTGAAGTAAAATATCCACCCGTGACTGAACCTTTAATGATATTCTTCAACCCTAGAAAAGAGGCGACTTTCGAACTGGTAGGACGTTCATGTAGCTCTCGGGCTTTGCCTACCTGCAGTAAAGCTCCTTCACTCATTACACCAATTCGGTCCGAAAGATAAAATGCTTCTTCGCGGTCATGGGTGACAAACAGAACTGTCACGCGGAACTCTTTTTGAATCCGACTGAGAAGCTCCCGCATTTCTTCCCGAAGGCTCGGGTCCAAGGCGCTAAATGGTTCATCCATCAACAGCACCTGCGGATTTGCAACCAACGCTCTTGCCAATGCCACACGTTGCTGCTGACCTCCGCTCAATTCATCTGGAAAACGTTGACCGTAGCCCTTGAGACCGACATGTTCTAGCATGTCCTGTGCTTTCACCAATCGCTGTTTTTTGCTGACTTTCTGCATTTTTAATCCGAATGCCACATTGTCTTCAACCGACATATGTGGAAACAGCAGCGATTGCTGAAACACCATGGCAAATCTCCTGGCTTCTGGGGGGACTGTTGTTACATTAGCGTCCCCGACCCAGATTTCGCCGTTATCTGCCGGCATCAGTCCTGCCACTAATTTCAGCAAGGTTGTCTTGCCGCAACCGGAAGGGCCGAGCAATGAGAAAAATTCACCTTCGTTGATGGTCAGCCGAAGCGGCTGCAGTGAAAATGCAGGGTCGCTTTTTTGCTGCCTTTGCTGGTATTGCTTTTCAATGTTGATGATGCGCAAATCGTTCATTTCTCCACTCCTTTAGCCCTTCCCTGTGGCGGCATTTTTATTTTGATAGTATTTTTTCAAGGCGATATCCATTCCCAACAAGGTCAAAATAGCAATTCCGGCATACAGCAACGAATAGACCGAAGCAACTGCCGGATCTCCACCGCTGATAAATGGAAACAACAAGATTGGCAAGGTTACGACCTGCCCAGAGCCGATGATAAAAGTAATCAAGTATTGGCTTAAGGAAATCAGGATGCTCAAACTTGCCCCTGCAGCAATGCCAGGCAATAAATGTGGCAGCACCACATGGATAAACCGGGAAATCGGCCTCGCGCCAAGCATTCGTGCCTGGTTTTCCCATTCGACTGATAAAGTATTATAGCTGATCATCACGGCGCGCACCATATACGGCAAAGTTGGCGAGATATGCGCCAGGACCACACCAAGAATGGTCTCCGTCAAGCCAAGCCGCAAAAAGGTCAAATGGATGCCTATCACAGCAACAAATGGCGGGATGATGATAGGTGCGAAAATGATCGCTTCGATTAGCCATTTGCCGCGAAGGTGATTACGCACCAGGGCATTGGCAGCCGGCACGGCCAGAAGAATATTCACTGCCGTGACGATAAAAGCGATTAACAGGCTAACCCCTACTGCCTGCCAGGTCCCGGAACTGCCGGCCAATACATATTCCCAGGCACGGAAGCTGAATGATTCGGGCAACACATTTGGCCATTGCCACCCAAAGGACACACTCGATAGGATCAAAGGGATAAACGGCAAGCCGATGACAATGAATAACAAAAGGAATAAAGCTGAACTCAATAAATGACGGGGATTTTTCATCAATCCCACCCCTTAAATACATTCCAACGTTTGCTGAAGTAATAGACGACAAGCCCCAGTAAGATGGTGAGAACCGCGAGTACAATGTTAACAGCCAACGCTTCTGGCCGGTCAGCCAAGGTACCGCTTGTGTACAACTGATAGGAATAAACCGGCAGCATGCTCGGATACGTGACGCCCAGCAAAAACGGTACTTCAAAAGCTGAAAAAGTGAAGACAAAAACGACAAACGTCGCAATCGTCCACGCCGGAAGCATCACCGGCAGGACAATTTCACGGATAAACTGCCAGCTGCCGGCTCCAAAAACACGCGCTACATCCCGCCACGAACGGTGAATCCGTGACAGTACCGGATAGATCATCAACGACACAAAAGGAGCCTCTTTCCAGGCATAGGTCAAAATGATTCCCCAGCCAAACGGATCATTGACCAGCACCGGAAAATCCGTGATTTTATCAATCAAACCGGCAGAAGCAAGAATTTTCGACAAAAACCCGCTCTGCATGAACAACAGAACAATGATATAGCCTCCGACCAGATGCGGAATGGTCAAGGGCAGCTGAAACAGCCGGTGCCAAAATTGAGCACTACCTGTTTTCGCTAATTTATTCAGCATGAACAAAGAAATTGCAATAAAAGCTCCCAACACAGCTGCAATCACTGAAGACAATGCGGCGACTCTCAAAGTCAGAACCAGTGATTCCCAGAACTCGGATGAGCGGAACAGATCCGCGTAAGCCGTCGTTTCAAAGCGGGTTTCTCCAATTGCAGGAAAATAGCCAAAACTTTTCAGAAGTCCATCAAAAAGTCCTCCAAAAAACAGGAGGACGATGGTACCGATGGTTGGCAGCAGCAAAAGATAAGGTTTAGTCTTTTGCCACATGTTCCATCCATCCTTTTTCAATGATTTCGATGTAATCTGCCGACAGTTCTGGCAGTTGGTGACTTTCTAATTCTTCCAAAGACAGCGTAGCTTTCCCTAAGTCCACATCGTTCATGGCCTGCTGCTGTTCGGGAGACAATTTGTCCAGATCCAATGCCGACAAATCGCCCCAGTTTTTAGGGGACAGTTTAGCAGTTTGGGCTGCCGGCGACATCATTTCGTTGATGGCCACCATCGCTCCTGCTTTAGCGGAAGAGTTGAATGGAATTGATAGGAAATGCGTATTGGCTAGCGTTCCGCCATCGAGCAAGAAAGTGCGGGTCGACTCAGGGAATCGGCCCTTCAGCACTTCACTAGCTGCAAGCGCGGGATCGTAACTCATGGTCATGCCAATCTCGCCGCTCGCAAATAACTGGTCCTGCTTGGCCAGACTTTCCGGATAAGTTTCCCCTTCACGCCATAGAAACGGTTCGATCTCATTCAAGTATTGCCACATCGGCTCTAAACGAGTTTCCAAGTCAGCAATTTCTGCGGCGGGCTGCTGGTATTGCTCATATCCGCCGGTCGTTTCATAAAGCACGTGGCGAACAAATGCACTACCCGTAAAGTCAGGCAAAGCCGGATACGTAAACTGTCCGGGATTTTCCTGGACCCAATCGGCCAACTCATCCATCGATTTCGGTGGCGTTTCCGACTTATTTACATCATGGACAAAAACAAATTGCGCTTTGCCCCACGGCGCCTCCAGGCCATCGACAGGTTCCCCAAAATCAGTGGCGATTTCAGGCGCTTCCTGATTAATATAATCATTAAAATTCGGCAATTGACCCGTAAAATCTCCCCACAGCAACTCGTTGTCTTTGGCAGCTTTAAAATTTTCGCCGTTGATCCAAATGATGTCCATGCTGCCTTCACTCTTGCCGACTGATTTTTCGTCAACCAATTGATTGATGATGTCCTGTGAATCGTTCATCGGTACCCGGTTCAACTCGACATCATGGTCTTCTTTCAAGCGGGGAGCTACCCATTCATCGAGGTAACGATTGATGTTGTCGTTGCCGCCCCACATGTACATATTGACTTTCTGTCCCTGCGCTGCCTCGGAAACTTCTTGCCATTCGCTTGTCAGTAGGCTTTCCGCCTCTTCCGCTGCATCGTTTCCGGTTTCCTGGGAGCATGCAGCGAGCGTAAGCGCCAGTATCCCAGGTACTATTAATAGAATTTTTTTCATATCTTCCACTTCCTAAATTCGTTGATAAACTTTTTTATTACTTATCGAGCGGCTGTTTTTTATTCCAGCGATTTCGGATGACAATCGGTACAACTGTCAAGACAACAAAAACCACTACAGCTAAAAGAATGATTGTTGGGTTTCCGCTGACAAAGCTGCTGCCCAGAAAATTATAGGCAAAAGTTCCAGGAATAATGCCAATTAAAGTTGCCAGTGCAAAAGAACCAAAACGGACTTTTGCAAGGGCAGCCATATAGCTGATCAAGTCAAAATTGATGACCGGTATAAAACGGAACAACAAAACATAGAGAAAGCCATTTTGCTCCATTTGAGACTGGATTTTTCTGGCATTTCCAGTCCATTCCTTTCGAACTAGGCTCTTGCCTAAGGTTTTGGCAACGAAAAAGGATAACATCGCGCCCAGTGTTGCACCAATGATGGTGTAAAGCGTGCCAAGCCAGGCACCAAAGGCTAAGCCACCGGCGATCGACAAAACTGACGCCGGAAAAAAGATCAACGGCCGGATCGTGTAAATAAGGATGTAGATAACCGGTGACCATATTCCAAATGACAAAATCCAGTTGCGGAGGTCGTTGGCATCGACTTCGAAAACTGACCGGCTGAGCCAAATGACCAGACCGACTGCAACAGCAATCACCAGCCATTTCCCTATCTTAAGACGGGTGCTCTTGTTCATGAGTTGCGGGTGTGCGCCGAAATGTTCGAGTAACGGGTACTCATTTCATCATAGCGCTTGCGGTTGACGCCTGCATCTGAATAACCGATGCGTGAAGCCGAGCGAAACTCAATCTGCTGAGCAGTATCGTTAAAGTAGAATTCGATATCATCTTTAAATTTCATCGTTTTAGACTTGGCAACTGCATAGACATAATTCTCTTCATTTTGAACGATTATCACGCCTTCATAGCCCTTTAGCATGCCGGTCAGGTTCTTTTTCGCATCGTTTTTGCTGCCGTTATACGACCAAGCTGCGACATACTTATCTTTTGATGAAGATTGTGACGACACAGCATTGGGTGTTGATGGCATTCCTTTCAGACGATCGTTCTCCACGCCGAGCTTTGGCTTGACATTGTTTTTGATCACCATGTTTGTGATTCCCACCCCTGCTGCAGCGGCTACGCCGTAAATAGCAATCTTATCTGCCGGCAGCTCGCCCGCTTTTGCTTTGTTAAAAGTTTTGACGACCGGTTGGTTCAACAAATTATCCACATAGACTTTTTTGCCGATTTTTACCAAAACTTCGCTATAAGTTGGGTACGGGTGAATAACGCCTGATAATTTGCCAAGGTTGATATGCAGTGTTTTAATGGTCTGGATTTGGCTGATGATTTCTCCAGCGCGGTCACCAAGAATGCTGGCTCCTAATATATAGCCTTTTTTATCCAGAATGATTTTGACTTTGCCGATGCTGTCTTTTTTCGTATTGGCACGGTCAATATCAGCATAATCATGTTCATAGATCCGAATCGAATCACCGTATTTCTCGCGCGCTTCTTTTTCAGATAACCCGGATCTGCCGAGTTCTGGGTCCGTGTATGTACACCAAGTGACATGTTCATAATCCATTTTTTTGTTGATTGGTAAAATCGCATTTTGAGTTGCGGTAATTCCTTGGGTGTTCGCCATATGCGACAATTGGTAGGGTCCGACCACATCGCCAATCGCATAGATGCCTTTAGCGGTAGTCTCCAAATGATCGTCCACCTGAATGCTTTTCGAATCAAATTCTACGCCTGCTCCTTCTAAATTGTAGCCTTTCACATTCGCCTGGCGTCCAAGCGCGACCAAAAGTCCTTCACTGGAAACAGTCATTTCACTGCCGTCTTTTTCGATTTTCAACTCAATTTGTTCGCCATTTTGCTCGGCTCGAACAGCAGTAGCACCTGCATGGATCGTCACACCTTCGTCGATCAGGCGTTGCTGAATCATCAATACCAAGTCTTCTTCATCTTTTGGCAGGATCCGTTCGAATTTCTCAACAAGTGTCACTTTCACACCAATTCGGTTCAATGCTTGGCTCATTTCGACGCCAATGGCACCGCCTCCAAGAATAGTCATGGTTTTCGGGAACGATTTCTGAGTGAATATAGTTTCGTTCGTTAAATAAGACACTTTGTCCAGGCCGTCGATCGGAGGTACCATTGGTGATGATCCTGTGGATAGAATAATTTTTTTCGCTTCAATGCGTTCGCCGTCCACTTCTACTGCATGCGGTCCTACAAATTTTGCATAACCGTTAATGAAATCAATGCCGGATTGCTTTAGCACCTCTGGAGATTCGCCTGCGTATACTTTTTGAATTACGTCCTGTATATCTTTCAAGACGACCGATGTATCAACTTGCAGATTCGGAGTGTACTTCATGGCATGATGGACTTCTTTGGCGATATTGATCAGTGATTTGCTAGGAATACAACCTGACCAAGTACATTCTCCCCCGGGCAGATTCTTATCGATTAGCACGACACTTTTTGAAAATCCCGCTCCTGTAAAAGCGGCTGTCAGTCCGGCTGCGCCGGCTCCAATTATGGCGATATCATATTTTTTAACCATCTTTACCATTTCCTTTCTTTTCTTGAATTAAGACCATCTTAACAAAAAACACAAAAGACTTTCTCTTAATCACCCTCGGAACTTTGTGATTATCCTAAATTCACTTTTTTTTCGGAAGCCGAGTGGGATTACGGGTGACTGCCAAGAACATATTATATACTGAAATTATCTTTAAAATGAAAAGGTGAAACCGATGTTGGACACACATGCACGAAAATATGTTCAGCCAGTCGTTGGAAAAACGGCTGATCTATTTCTAAAAATGGGATTTACTGCTGACAGCGTGACGAAAATTGCATTTGCCATCGGCATGTCTTCAGGTATCTTCATTTACCTGGATCAACCTTTCTGGGCCGTGTTGGTTCTCTGGCTTTCCGGCTTTCTAGATGTTGTTGATGGAACTATGGCGCGGAAAACCAAGCCATCTTCCTGGGGAACTTTGCTCGACATCAGCTTTGACCGACTCGTGGAAATCAGTGTCATTTTAGGACTGGCTTTTCGCTTTCCCGATTCAATGTGGGCGTTGTTGCTGTTGAGTGTTTCCATTATCGTAGCAATGACCGTCTTCTTGACTGTGGGAGCACTTTCCGACAAAGAAGACATGAAATCATTCTATTATCAAGCAGGACTGGCTGAAAGAACAGAGGGCTTTATACTCTTTACCCTGATGATTGTTTTTTCAACATACTTAACAGCCATTACGCTGATTTTTTTCGCGGTGCAGCTTGTTACGATTTTCCAACGCATGACTGAAGCCAAACGAATTTTGAAATAGATGGGAGTGAAGTAGGATGAAAACCCTTGTCTTAGTGGGAGGCGGACATGCGCATTTGCACTGCCTAGAGCAATTGAATACTGATTCTCCGAAAGATTGGCGCGTTCTACTAATTTCCTCTTCCCCCTATCAGTATTATTCCGGCATGTTCTCAGGGTACACAGAAGGTGTATACAGCTTGGAGGATATCCGAATCGACCTGAAAAAGCTTTGTGAAAAGATTGGTGCAACATTTACCGAGGATGCAGTAATGGCCATCGACTTGGAAGCAAAAGAGCTAACGGGTTCAGATGGTGTAGTTTATCCTTATGATGTGGTGTCGTTTGATATCGGTTCGCGGACTGATATCCCAGAGACCGTTGAAGAGCATGCTGCATCGATCAAGCCCAATTACCGGTTTCCGGATCAGCTAGTTCGCACGCGCGACTCCGCTCATCCCGTGATTGTCGGAGGTGGCGCTTCGGGTGTAGAGTTGGCCTTTTCCATCCTGTCCTGGAGAAAACAGCACGATTTGCCCGTCAACATAACGCTGTTTAGTTCCACTTCTCTATTGATTGGACAAGGAGCAGTAGCCTCGAAGAAAATCGAAGCCATCGCTATAAAGAAAGCTTTAGCTTTTTTCCCGCACACCTCCATCCAAGCAATCGATGGACAGAGCGTCACGACCAGTGCCAGCCAAACGTTTCCGCAGTCAGATGTTCTATGGCTGACAGGGCCCAAAAGTGTTGCTTTGTTCAGTCTCGCGGGATTGCCGACGGATGCGGGTGGATTTCTACTGGTTAACGAAGCGTTGCAAAGCGTTCAGCATCCTGAAATTTTCGGTGCCGGAGATTGCATTACTATCGACCGTTACCCAACGCTTGCCAAAAACGGTGTCTACGCTGTTCGTCAAGGTCCGATTTTATGGAAGAATTTAAAAAACAGCCTATCCAAAGATAAGCTGTTGCCATTTGATCCACAAAAAAAGTTTGTATCCATTCTGTCTACAGGTGGAGGTGAAGCTTTCTTGTCATATGGTGAACAGCATTTTCATGGCAGGATTCCATGGAAAATCAAGCAGCACATCGACCGGAAATTCATGAAACGCTATAAGGATCTCTACGAATGAAAAAAAGCTGCCTTTGGGCAGCTTTTTTGTATAGTTGAATGAATATTTTTGTATTTTTGAAGAAACTTCAATTATGTAGCTTTCATTCAGCCGTTGACGATAGCTGGAGATGCTCAAAGTTTCTCCATATGTAAAGGATGAGTTGCTAGTTTCTTGTATCCAACCAGGAGTAGGTTGCAGACAATAGCTGTCGCTAAAAAGGTCACAACATACAAAACAGGAGAAGTCGCATAGACGAATTCCACTGTACTTGGCAGGTTTTCTGCATTTTCCCAGACGTTTGAAAAATTAGGTTTGTAAGTGATGGTTTTGACATATCCGACAGCCATTCCAGCAGAGAAGTATAGGATATGAATAACTACAGCCCCAAGTAGCGACTGCCAAACATATTTCATTTCCATCTCTCTTTCTCTTATTCCATATTTTGGTATATCAACTCAAGAACTCTATGTATATAGATTAGTGAATTTTCTTTCATTTACATCTAAAAAATTGCATATCAATCCTATACTTATCAAAAATGTGAGATTGAAGTTATTCAAATTGTAGCTATTGGAAAAAGGGATAAAGAAAAATTTCATAAGATGTCCGCAGATTGTCCGAGCTAATATTCAATGAAAAAAGGACTCGCACATAATGCCCTTTTTATAGTGCTGATTTGCGCGTCCCTTTTTTGTAAACATATCAGTTGTCAGATTCAGTCGCCCTTTTTTCGCTTTTTTCGGATTATCCTAATTCAATTTTTGTACATAGCTAAGTTCCTTTCGAATTGTTTTTTTTATAGGGTAACGAATTGGAAAAGAGAGTCCCTAAATGTCCCCCAAGACACTTGACGAACGTTCTTTTATTGACCAAGTACATTGCTAAACCGAATCATCTTCGTTTTTGTTAATCACCTGTGCCCCTCCAGGCCCTGCTAGGATTACTCGGTCGGTCATGTCGATAAACAAACCGGTCTCAACGACGCCTAAAAGAAGCTTGAGCTCGTTATGCAAGACTTTCGGATCCTCAATAGACTCGAATGCACAATCGAGGATATAATTGCCGTTGTTCGACACGAAGACCTCACCGTCCCGCACCCGCAAGACCGACTTAGCCCCGAAAGCCTCAATTTTGTCAACCGTACGCTGCCAAGCAAACTGAACTATTTCCACCGGCAACGCAAAGCTGCCAAGACAAGCGACCATCTTCGACTGATCCGCGATAATTATGACTTGTTTGGCATGCGCATTGACGAGCTTCTCGCGAACGAGCGAACCGCCTCCGCCTTTTGTGAGTTGGAAATCCGGATCGATTTCATCCGCTCCGTCAATTGCTAAATCGAGCTGTTCTACTTCAGAGAAATCGGTCAGCGGAATGCCGAATTCCTTCGCCCAGCCTTCTGTCCGAAGCGATGACGGAATGCCTTTGATGTTGAGGCCCTGATCGACGAGTGCACCAAGACGTTTTAGCAGCCAGTAGACGGTTGTACCGGAACCGAGTCCGAGAACCATGCCGTCTTCGACGTATTCCACAGCTTTTTCAGCTGCAGCTTTTTTGTACAGATCCTGATTTTCTACCACCTTAAACGCCTCCTTATGTCTGGCTTAAATAGGAAACGACGTCTGCCATCGCTTCTTCTGCATCTTCACCGACCGTGCGGATATTGAGTTCGTCGCCGTTGCGCAATTGCAGCGTGATAAGGCCGAGGAAACTTTTCAGATTGATTTCGTAAGGCGTGCCGTTGACTGATTTTTTTAGGTAAATCTCCGACTGATATTTCTGCGTTGCTTTGCTGACTTCGACGATCGTCGTCTTATCCGAAATATCGACGGTAATGTCTTTCGATACACTTTTCTCCATGGAAATTCCTCCTTTTTTTACAGCTTGTTCTTTAATTCTACTTTATTTTTGACGCTTTTATTGACCAGATAGGTTGGATAATAGCCGGACAGCACATCGGCAACATTTTCTGCCGTCTTGCGTTTCAGCTCTGTTTCAGCTTCTACAGAATAAAACGCAGAATGCGGGTTCAGAATGACATTGTCCATTGCCAACAGCGGATTGTCAGCGACGATCGGTTCCGTTTCAAGCACATCGAGGCCTGCGCCGGCAATTTCTCCTGCTTGCAATGAGCTGATCAATGCCCGTTCATCGATGATCGGCCCGCGAGCCGTGTTGATGATGAACGCTTCTTTTTTCATCATAGCGAACTCTTTCCGGCTTATCATCCCTTCTGTCTGCTCATTGAGCGGCACATGGATAGAAAGGTAATCAGAGTGCTGGCAAAGTTTTTCGAGCGTTACCAATTCGACGTTTCGTGCAGCAGCTACTTCCGGCGCCACGAATGGATCATAAGCAATAACGTTTAAGTCAAATGCTTTCGCTTTTTTAGCAACTGTCTGCGGGATATTACCAAAGCCTATAAGGCCGAGCGTCTTCCCTTGGAGACGATAAATCGGCACGGCAACTTTAAAATCCCAGACGCCATTTTTCACTGAGTTGTTCAAAAGCGTCACTTTACGCGCGAACGATAACAGCAACGCCATTGTGTGGTTTGATACTTCATCAAGGCAGTAATCAGTGACGTTGGCAACGATAATGCCTTTTGCAGTGGCTGCATCGACGTCAATCGTGTTAAAGCCGACACCATAACGAGAAATGACTTTACAATTATCAAGCTGTTCGATAACTTTGCCTGTGATCGGCGCGTACTGATTAATCAACGCATCTGCATCTTTACAAGTTGCGATAACGTCGTCTTCTGTATTACATTGTTCAAAAGTCAGCTCGATGCCGAGTTTATCGAAAACAACCCTTTCTGGGGCAAATGTGCTGTATTCATAATCAGTGACGACCACTTTAAATGGGCTCATTTTGTTCTCTCCTTCAATCTTCAATTCTCTTCACTATTTACCATTCAGCGATCGTGCCATCTTTATGGCGCCAAACGGGATTTTTCCAGTTGTGGCCGATTTTTGCTTGTTCGCGAACAAAGTCTTCATTGATGGAAATACCCAGACCGGCATTTTGCAGCATATCGACATAGCCGTCCTTGTATTCGAAAACCGTCTTATCGTTCAAGTAATCAAGAAGATCGCTGCCCTTGTTGTAATGGATGCCGAGGCTCTGTTCTTGAATAAAGACGTTATGCGATGTGGCATCGACCTGCAAGCAAGACGCCAGCGCAATCGGACCCAGCGGGCAATGTGGCGCAACGGCGACATCATAGGCTTCTGCCATCGCAAAGATTTTTTTGCATTCAGTGATTCCGCCAGCATGCGACAAATCGGGCTGAATGATGTCGACATAGCCGTCAGACAGTATTTTTTTGAAATCCCATTTCGAGAACATGCGCTCACCTGTCGCAATCGGAATATTAGTGATATGTGCAATTTCCCGCAGAGCTTCATTGTTTTCCGGCAACACTGGTTCTTCGATGAACATCGGGCGGAATTGCTCGAGCTCTTTGACGAGGATTTTTGCCATCGGTTTATGTACACGACCATGGAAATCAATGCCGATGCCGATATACTTGCCCACCTCTTCACGGACTGCCGCGATGCGCGCAACCGCCTGGTCGACTTTCTCATACGAATCGATGTATTGGAGTTCCTCTGTTCCGTTCATTTTCACGGCAGTGAATCCAGCTCTAACAGCCTCTTTGGCAGCGGTGCCTACATCATTCGGACGGTCTCCTCCAATCCAAGAGTACACGCGGACCGAATCGCGAACTGCTCCACCCATCAATTCCGAAATCGGTGCATTATGGTACTTCCCTTTGATATCCCATAGCGCCTGGTCGATTCCGGCGATGGCGCTCATCAAAATCGGGCCCCCGCGATAAAAGCCAGAACGGTACATAGTTTGCCACAGGTCTTCAATGCGGCGCGGGTCTTTGCCGATCAAGTAATCGCTGAGTTCGTGAACTGCAGCTTCTACTGTAGCTGCGCGGCCTTCAACAACTGGTTCTCCCCAACCGACAATCCCTTCGTCGGTTTCAATTTTTAAAAACAGCCATCTCGGTGGAACAATAAATGTTTCCAGCTTCGTGATCTTCACAATAAAACCCCTCGTTTCTTTTGGTTGATTGACTTGATGTTGTTTCATCGTTTTTAAATGAAATCGCTCAAGGTGGACGCTTTCCGCGGACATGCCCACAGCCTCATCGTTGCTTCGCTCCTAGGGTCTTCGCCACATGTAGCTCCATCGCTGTGCTCCGTCACTGCTCCCGCAGTGAGCGAATTGACCAACTGCAATTTGCCTGATCTGTTTGCGACGAAGCAGCTTAGCGATGCAGGAGCACGGGTTTTGAGTTAGCACAGCGCAAGCCCGCTATTTTGCGGAATATCGGTTATTGAATTTATGTTCAACTTCTGCTAATGACAAACAAACGCTGGCGTTAGTGTAGTTAGCTTCTAGCTTTTTTGATTTTTTCGATAAATTGGCGGGAGATGTCGGTCAATACTTCGTAGCGTTCTTCTGCGATCGCTTTGCTGTCGATAAGAGAGCCGCCAACTCCGACGGCAACTGCACCATTTTTGATGAACACTTCGACGTTTTCGAGCGACACGCCGCCCGTCGGCATCATCGGAATGTGGCCAAGTGGGCCTTGTAGATCTTTGATATAGGCTTCTCCTAGTGCCCCACCCGGAAAAATTTTCAATAGGTCGGCCCCTGCAGAATAGGCGTTGACGATTTCCGTTGGTGTCATGACTCCGGGGATTGAGATGCGTCCGTAGCGGTTAGCCATCTGAATGGTTTCGATGTCGAAGCTTGGGCAGAAGATAAAGTCCGACCCGGCATCGATTGCCATTTTTGCAGATGGTGCGTCAAGAACGGTGCCGGCGCCGACAAGTACGCGATCACCGAACTTTTCTTTCAGTTCACGAATCATGCCGAGTGCACCCGGAGTGTCCAATGTGATTTCAAGGGCTCCGGTTCCACCTTCGATAAGCGCTTCCGCGATGTGGTGAATCTGTGATGGTTTTGGTTTACGGATGACTGCGATGAGTCCCGATTCTTTCAGGCGGATAAGGTTTTCCCATTTTTTCATGGTTGCTTCCTCCTCTGTTTAGCGTTTTACATCGCGGTTTGCACCAGCCGGCTTCATGAAACGCTCGACTGCTTCAAATGTCGGCAGCCCTTCGATGTCACCGCTGACACCAACCACCATTGCACCTATTGCGTTGGCGCGGCGGACAGCCTGTTCAAGCGGTTCTTCGCGCAAGAGTCCACTGATGACTCCAGCGGCAAAGCCGTCTCCCGCTCCGACAGGGTCTACCACGGAATCTACCGGAAAGCCTTCGATATAAGCCTTCTGATCATTCGCATGCAGGTAAGCACCTTTATCACCAAGTTTAATGACAATGATTTTTTCACTGTCTCCAGCGAGTTTCTCTGCTACTGCTTTGACATCCGTTTCGCCGGTCATTAGTTGGCCTTCGTCGAGTCCAGGCAAAATGACATCAGCAGTTGCAGCGATTTCATTGAATATCTTTTTCGCTTGTTCGGCACTCCACAGCTTCAGCCGCAGGTTCGGATCGAATACGATTGTTATGCCGTTGCGTTTTGCGATATCGATCGCTTTCATAACAGTCGCGAAGGCTGATTCGCTGAGCGCTGGTGTGATCCCACTGATATGCAAGATGCGCGCTGCGGCGATTGCCTCGGCGTCCAGTTCTTCCGGTTGCATCATGCTAGCGGCGGATCCTTTCCGGTAATAATAGACGTTCATGTCCTCCGGTGATAATTGTTCTTTGAACAGAAGGCCCGTTGGTGCATTATCTGTCAGCAGGCAAGACGAGACGTCGACACCTTCTCCGCGTACACTTTTCAGCACAAAGCGGCCAAACGGGTCGTTGCCCAGTTTACTGAACCAAGAAACCGAATGGCCGAGTCTGGTGAGGCCAATGGCGACATTTGATTCCGCTCCCCCGATTTTTTTCGGAAACTGGTGGATGTATTCTAGCGGCAGCATCTGCTCGGGCTGGAACAGCACCATCGTTTCGCCAAATGTAAAAACTTCTGATTTTTTCATAAGACACAACCTTCTCAATCGGTTTTCCGAATTTTATTATTCTGGAATGAAGAGCATCGTGATAGCCGGAACGAATGTCAGGAACAATAGCGTGATCAGCATTGAAATGACAAACGGCAATACGGCACGCGACAGCGATTCGATGGAAACGCCAGAAATTCCGGAAGCGACGAATAAGTTAACCCCAACCGGCGGCGTGAAGAAGCCGATTGCCAAGTTGACGACCATCAGGATACCGAAATGGACCGGGTCATAACCGATTTCAATCGCAATCGGCAGCAAGATCGGCGTCAAAATGATGATAGCGGCGAGTGTATCCATGAACATACCGACAACCAATAATAACAACATGATCAACAGGATGATGACGTACTGGTTTGTGGAAATCGACAATAGCGCATCGGCAATTTGGACCGGCACTTGCTCGATTGTTAATAAGCGACCGAAAGCATTGGCTGTTCCGACGATGATCAGCACAGTCGCTGTCGTCAATGCTGAATCGATGATGACTTTCGGTAAATCACGGATTTTCAAGGCGCGGTAAAGGACCATCGCTGCGAATAAGCCATAAACAACTGCAATAACCGCAGCTTCTGTCGGCGTGAAAATACCGCCGTAAATACCGCCTAAGATGATGACAGGAATGAGCAATGCCCATTTCGCATCCCAGAAAGCGAGTGCGATTTTTTTCAATGACGTTTTTTCATCAAGGCCTTTATAGCCTTTGCTCTTCGAATAAAAATAAGCCCACGCGATCATTGATAGACCGACAAGAATCCCCGGGATGATACCAGCGATGAAAAGATCACCGATTGAAACGCTTCCGGTTACCCCGTAGATAACCATTGGGATACTCGGCGGGATGATAACGCCGATCGAGCCGGCTGCCGCTACGGTAGCTGTTGCGAATTTGATGTCATAACCTTGGCGTACCATGGCAGGAATCATAATTCCACCGATTGCCGCAACTGTAGCGGGGCCAGAACCAGAAATGGCAGCAAAGAACATACACGTGATGATTGTCGCAATAGCGAAGCCGCCGGTTCTGTTACCGACAAGGGCGTTCGCTACATTAAAGAGACGTTCGGAAATGCCGCCTTTGCCCATGATTTCACCGGCAAGAATAAAGAATGGCACAGCCATCAACGGGAAGGAATCGACCGAAGTGATCAATTCTTTCGCCAAGAATTCAACCGGTAAGCTGCCGGTGTACATAATTGTGATAAGTGTTGATAAACCGATTGCGATACCGATTGGCACCGTCAGAATCAGCAAAAGCGCAAAGCTGCCAAATAACACTGCAATAGTCATTCTATAAACCTCCTAGATGTTTCATTCCGGGCTTACCCTAGTTTTTCGACTTTCTTGTCTTGTTTCATTTCATGCATTAGCGCTTTAATGTGTTTCACCAAGTTCTGCACCAAGCGAATGAGTGTCAAGCCCATGCCGACTGGTGTAGCCAGGTAGATAAGCCCCATCGGAATCTGGTTGGCTGGAGATTTCTGACCGAAAGAAAGTAATTGCATCGCAATATCAAAGCCGTAGCGGATAACGAAAACGGCAAACGCAAGAAACAGCAGATTTGCGATAATCGTTAAAATGATTTTGCCTTTGTTTCTCAATACCAATAATAGGACATCCACTTTGATGTGCCTGTCTTTTTTTACTCCGTAGCTGATGCCGATATAGACGAGCCAGATAAAGCAATAGCGCGCCAGTTCTTCAGTCCAAGATAGAGAGTTGTCGAATTGTCTCATGACCACTTGCATAAAAATGACCGCTACCATTACCGTGGAAAAAAGAACCAATAACACTTCCTCGATATGCCGGTCTAACCAGTGTAAGATTTTCATGTTGGTCTCCTTTGTCAATAAGTATTTATATGTTTATAGGGGGGGGAAGGTTTTGTGGCTAAAATAAAACTCCCCATCGATATTCCGCAAAACAACTTCGCAACGAAACGTGGAACGCTACAGGAGCAGTACGATTTCCTTCGCTGTTTTGCTCCAAATCTACTTACATATACTTAAACATAAAGCGGAAATCGTCCGTTTGGAGCGATCTCTTTCCTCTTATTTAAATGAACAATTCTTTTGTACATGCTAAATAGCAAGAAAACGGCTTTGAGGAAAAAATCCTCCCTCAAAGCCGTTTATTATTTATTACTCTAACTCTGCTTCAGCAGCTTCGATTGCATCATAGACTTCCTGAACAGTTTCTTGACCAATTTGTTCTGCGTACTCGTCAAGAACAGGCTGAACGATTTCAACCATTTCCTGGCGTGCTTCTGGAGTTACTTCGTTGTAGTTCATGCCTTCAGCTTTCAAGTCTTCAACGTTTTGTGCGGTCGCTTCACGGTTTAGTTCACGGTTAAGCTCTCCAGCTTCAACAGCCGCTTCTGTTACGATTGTTTGTTGCTCTTCAGTCAATCCATCAAAAAATTCTTTGCTCATTAAGAATACGAACGGGCTGTATATGTGATGTGTTGCAGAAACGTAATCCTGAACTTCATAGAAACCTTGCAGATAGATTGTCGGGATGGGGTTTTCCTGTCCATCGACTGTACCTTGCTGCATTGCTGTGAACAATTCACCGAATGCCATTGGCGTCGGGTTAGCTCCAAGCGCGTCGAAAGCGTCAAGATGTAACTGATTTTCCATTGTACGAAGTTTCAAGCCTTCGAAATCGCTTGCTGATTCGATTGGACGTTCGTTATTCGTGATGTCACGGAATCCGTTTTCCCAGTAAGCAAGGCCAACAAGGTTCTGATCTTCCAATTTATCAAGGAATTTTTGTCCAACTTCGCCGTCCAATACTTTATCCGCAACTTGTTCGTTCGGGAACAAGAATGGGAAATCAAATACACTGAATTCTGGTACAAAGTTAGCGATTGGTGCTGTAGAAGGAATTGTTACTTCCTGTGAACCGAGTTGCAACGCTTCAGTCATTGCGCGGTCATCGCCCAATTGGCTGCTGTGGTAAGTTTCAACTTTAATCGCGCCGTCAGTTTTTTCTTCCACAATTTCTTTCCACTTCAATAATGCTAAGTACTGTGGGTGTGAATCGTTAAGGCCGATACCTGCGCGGATTGTTTTGGTTTCGCCTGAACCCTCGCCTTCGCTTCCAGAACCTTCAGCTGCTTCGTCGTTGCCGCCTCCGCATGCTGCAAGAACCAATACCATCATAGCCAATACGAATAAAGAAAAAATCTTTTTCATGTTAGTTTCCCCTTTTCCATGTTTTTATTTGGTGAAAAATTTGTAACCCTTTTTATTTGATGAAACTTGTGTAACCCTTTTTATTTTTTGACGACGTCGTGGCCGCCGAATTCATTGCGAAGCGCTGCTACGACTTTACCGGTAAAGGTATCGTCTTCGAGTGAACGATAGCGCATCAATAGGGACATCGTGATGACCGGAGCCGGCACTTGAAGATCAAGCGCCGTTTCGACCGTCCATTTCCCTTCCCCTGAAGAGTTCATGACGCCGCGAATTTCTTCCAGTTTTGGATCTTTTGAAAATGCATTTTCAATCAATTCCATCAGCCAAGATCGAACGACGGAACCATTGTTCCAAACTTTCGCTACGCCTTCCAAGTCGTAATCGTAATTACTCTTTTCGAGAATATCAAAGCCTTCAGCCATCGCCTGCATCATGCCATATTCGATGCCGTTATGGATCATTTTAAGGAAATGTCCGCTACCAAGTTCACCAGTATAGAAATAACCGTTTTCGACAGATACATCTTTGATGACCGGTTCGATGATTTTGAATGCCACCGGATCCCCGCCAATCATCGTACAGATTCCTTCGCGCGCACCGGAAATTCCGCCGCTCGTTCCGCAATCCATAAAGTGTATACCGTTTTCTTTCAGGCTCTCACCCAGTCTCACTGATTCTTTGTAATTAGAGTTTCCTCCGTCAATGATGATGTCGCCTTCGTCTAGAAGCGGTTTTAATGTCGCAATGACATTTTCCGTAATCTCGCCGTGCGGCACCAGCATCATCAGAACACGTGGTTTTTCCAATTGTTGAACAACTTCTTCCAGACTATTTGCACCAATCGCGCCATCTGCAACAATTTTATCAACTTGCTCGCTGTTTGCATCATACGCAACCACTTCGTGACCATTGTCCATCATATTCAACGCCAGGTTATACCCCATCTTTCCAATACCTATCATTGCTAATTTCATATACGTAACCCCTTTCTTTTTACTTCAAAACCATTTTTGATACTCATCAAAATTCATAGTATGCAGTGGTCAATCTCAAAAAATTCTTGCTGTTTTACTGTTTCATAAAATCATCTTCCCAGCCAACCACCATCAACGGGAATCGTTATGCCATGGAGATAATCCGATGCAGCCGAAGCTAGAAATACTGCCGCTCCCTGCATGTCCTCGGGTTTCCCCCATCGTCCGGCCGGAATACGTTCAAGAATCTGCCGGTTCCGCGTTTCGTCTGCCAGCAATGCTGTATTCATCTCCGTGTCCATGTAACCCGGAGCGATGGCATTGACGTTGACGCCGCGATGCGCCCATTCATTCGCCAAGGATTTCGTGAATTGAATCACCGCTCCTTTGCTCGCCGCATAAGCGGCAACTCGTAGGCCGCCTTGGTAGGACAGCAGCGAAGCCAAATTAATGATTTTGCCTCCGCCATTTTCCAACATATGCGCACCGAATGTCTGGCACATAAAAAACGATGCATTGGCATTGAGGTCCATGACAAAATCCCAGTCTTTCTTCGGAAATTCCGTCGAATCATGCCGCTTTTGCACACCCGCGTTATTGACCAGGATGTCAATACTTCCAGTCACCTGTGTACAGCGCTCCAACAATTCGCCGTATTGCTCAAAATTCAGCAAATCGAATTCCACTTTCCCCGCTTTCACGCCGAGCTTTCGAATTTCTTCAAGGACCTCTTCGTCAATCTTTCTTGCGACGACGATGATATCTGCACCTGCTCTCGCGAGTCCAAGAGAAATTTCTTTCCCTAGTCCCCGGTTGCCGCCTGTGATAACAGCAGTCTTCCCTGTCAGATCAAAAAGTGAATGCTTGATAATGAAACCCCTACTTTCTGTCATCCGTTTTTTCTGTACTATCAACATGCTGCCAACGTACTTCGTGGAAATAAATTCCGACTTGCTTTTCAGTTAAGCAAAGCTCCTAGATTGCTTTGTTTATTGGCATTTCATAACTGAAAGTTCAGAATGTAAACCCTTCCATAAGCTTCATTATAAAGGGTAAGGAAATAAATTCAACCATTTTTTAGAATTATGGAAAAATATTTTATCTATTTTTATTAAACTACCACTATATAGTCCAAAAAGTGGCCACTTGATTACTTTTGTGCTTTGCTGTTTGATGCATCGAAGAACTGCAGCGGCAGTAAGAATGATCTTCTAAACGTCGCAAATTAGTCTTTTATCAAAAAATCGCACCACCACTGTTAGAGTGATTTCTAACAATGGTGGTGCGATTCAGTATATTTTTACATAATTTCGAACGTCTTCTTATTGTTCTTCATGCCAGTAGTAATTACTTAACACATCGGCCAAGGCTTCGACTGTCCGGTGAAGTTCTTCTACCGTATTATCGACTCCGCCAATTTCAACAATAACCGAGTTAGGAGACAAGTTCTGATTGTAGACACCGTTCCCTTGACTGCTGTCTTTTTCAAGTGTTCCTTTGGATAACCCGGGATATTGAGTTTCAAGCTGTTGATGCAACTCTTTTGTGAATGCAAGGTTTTTAGCGAATTCTTTGTGGCTTGTGCCAACAACAAACAGCAGACGCGCATAATCTTCATTATTTAGTTCTACAGTAGTAGAATTTTTCCGCAATGAATCCCGGTGGATATCTAAGAAAATTTCCAAGTTTCGATTTTCCTTTTGAGCCGCCTTTACATGTTCTCCCGATAAAAAATAAGAACGACCATAGTTTAATCCTTTTGAATCTAGCTCTTGGACAATATCAGTGGAATTGACTGTCGTTCCTAGTCCTCTTCGTTCCAGAGCTTTCCCTAACATCTCTCCGACCAAAGTGATATTAGCCTTAGAGTGATAAGCATCTTCTGGTTGATTTGTCTTTTTTAAATACGGCAAAAAAGATTCTCTACTATGAGAGTGATAGATGTAAATGACGTTTTTTCCGAAAGTAGAATGCCCGGTGTCAATCTTATTTCCAGACGTTATATTATCAACCAATTCTTCGATATTCTCTGATGATAGATCTCTTTCTTTAAGCAAGTCTTTCATGGAAGGTTGAAATTCGTCTCTTGTTGGCTGCCCTATGTGCAGCATTGAAACTTGGTCTGGGCTAAGTATGGTTTCTGGAGAAGCAGATGTTCCATTTTCTGGTTTGAGAAATTCAAAATAGAAATTTGATGCACCCGAATCAGCTGTAGCTTGGGATTCCAATTTATCCGCCACGGAATTTCCACTGGCATTTTGTTTTATATTGAAGTAAATAAATGCCAAAGCTACAATCAGTAAACTAGTCGAGAGAGCAAGTGCTAAATATAATAAATCAGTTAATTTAGATTTTTTATTTTTGGTCTTTTCAGTATACTCTTTATTTTTTGATGACATAGTTTCACCTCTCTACATTCAATTTCTTAGAAAAAAAGCAATCAGCATTTCCTGCTATGCCGATTGCTTTTAGGGTTATCTTATATATCGGGCTGGATCTACAGCATTCGAACGTGAACCATTCCAAGGACCTATATGAACTTCAAAGTGGACATGAGTTCCTGTAGAACGTCCCGTATTGCCCATCCCTCCAACTTGTTCCCCTTGTGAAACAGCTTGACCATTCGAAACCTTGATCGAACTCATATGACCATAAACTGTCGCATATGTTTGTCCTTCAATCGAATGTGTAAGAATCACTACATTTCCATAGCCATCCATTACCCCAGCATAGGATACATATCCAGTTGCCGCGGCCACTATAGGTGTGCCAGTCACGTTCGCAATATCATATCCTAAATGCGTTTCAGCTCCATCTCCAATATCCCGTCCGCCAAATCCTGAAGTATGTCGGCCACCAGCCGGGCTAATGAAAGGGGAGCCAACTACTGGAGCTATGTCAGGTGGAGTTACTATAGGACTTACTGTGTTTGAAGTACTCGTTTGACCAGCTTTTTTTGCTGCCTCTGCCGCTCTGCGCTCTGCAGTTAATCGGGCTTGTTCAACTTCTTTTTGCTGCTTTTTTTCGGCTGCTAATTTCCGCTTACGCGCTTCTTCAGCTTTCCTAGCCAACTCAGCTAGACGTTCCTGTTCAGCGGCGATTTGTTGTTCTAGTTCAGCGCTGATTTCTATTTCTTCCTCAAACTGATCTTCAAGATTAGACTTTGCTCCTGCTAAACGTTTCTGTTCCGTTGTTAACTTTTTTGCGAGTCTGTCTTGTTCATTCTTTTGATCAGCAAGTGAATTGGTAAGTGCCTGAAGTTCTCTTTGATTGTCTCTTTGTTGAGTCAGTTTTGTTTCCACAATCGTTCTTTGTTTAGCTAAAAGCGCTTTATCTTTTGCTTGTTGTTGCATGATTTCTCGGTCTGCTTCTATTATCGAATTTACTGCCGAGAACCGATCAATAAAATCAACAAAGCTATTGGCACCAAGCAAAACATCTATGTAATCCACCGATCCCCCACTTAACTGAATTGCACGAGCACGTTCTTGTAAAAGTTCCGTTCGTTCTTCAATTTTCTTTTCAAGTTCTTCAATTGATTTTTCTAACGTGTCAATTTCAATTTGGGTTTGGTTCATTTTTTCTTGTACGTCTGTAATTTTAAATTCAACTTCTGAGATTTTGTTCGTTAGTTCTGTGATTTCTTTCTTAATCCCAGTTAACTTTGTTTGATTTTTATTCATTTCATTTGATTTTTCTTTGATTCCAAAATCCAATTCGCTCTTTTTTTGTTCAGTGTCTTGCTGCTTTTGCTCAAGCTCACTTAATGGACTCGCATCTGTTGTTGGCAAGCATATGATAAGGGCTAATACAGATGAAAGTCCAGTCACTATCCATTTTGATTTCAAGTTCAACTTCATATTCCCCTTCCAATTCCTTATTATAAGCTAAACTTTTTAAGTCTTTTATTACATAATACAGGAAAATAATAGAGAATCTATTGTGAAAAAATAAATAGGTAAATATTCATACATCCTATTGCGATATACACTGACAATAACTTGGTACATAAAAAACCGTTCTCTCATTGGTAGGTTTAACTAACGATGAGGCACAGTTTTCTAACCGACTATATTTCGTTTATCAAGATCCCTCAACGTAACTTTTCTTAAACTTACTAAAATTCATTTCACACATTTAATAGTTTTGAATTAATCGCAACTATAATCGTACTCAAACTCATAAGCACGGCACCAATCGCTGGACTTATCACAACTCTCCACGGAGCCAGTACACCCGCAGCTAATGGAATGGCAAAAATATTGTATCCGGTGGCCCAACATAAATTTTGCACCATTTTCCGGTAAGTCTTTTTCGATAAATCGATTAATGCAACGACATCGTTCGGATTACTCCGGACTAGTATCACATCTGCCGTTTCCATAGCAACATCTGTTCCTGCTCCAATGGCAATTCCAAGATTGGCTGTGGCAAGTGTGGGTGCATCATTCACACCATTTCCGGTCATCGTTACTTTCCAACCTTTTCTTTAATCTTTTTGATTTGATTGGCTTTATCATCCGGCAGTACTTCTGCATAAACTTTGTCGATACCTACTTGTTTTGCTACCCTATCTGCCACTTTCTTATTATCACCCGTCAGCATGATGGTATGAATTCCTTGTGCTTTCAATTTTGCGACTGCTCCTTTAGCCGTTTCTCGAACCATATCGGCAAGAGCAAACATTCCAGCTAGCTCTTCTTCCACTAAAACAAAAACGACCGTTTTCCCTTCTTTTGAATAACTCATTAAATTGTAGTTGATCGTAGCTAAGTTTATTATCATTCACATATACAGGACTGACAACATTGACTTCTATCAAAAACAATCGCATTTAAATTGCGTGCATCTTCGAAACCGGTCCGATTCCGAATTGATAAACCTTTTTCGTTGATAAAGAGGTCCTTTTGTCAGTTAAGTACACCTATAAAAGGTCTTCGTTCGTGAAAAATCTGACTTTAACGTAAAATCAAAGTCAATTTAATTTTGTAGATAAAACGGTATGAATTTCAGATATCGCAACTAATCTGATCGTCTTTTAAGCTGTTCGTTTCAAAAAGAAACGTTCGCCTGCGAAAATTATAAAGATAAACAAGTTGAGTAAAAATCCATAGAAACTGAACAATTTATCATGAATGGATTCGCGTCATAGAAAACGTCTTTCATTAGCATATCTAAACTTCATCTGACTTTTGAAATAACGATTGAAAGTGGAGTCTGTTTACGTTGTGCTGTAAACTGATTTATAAAGAATGGGGTTATCTGTGAATTGGTTGTGGTTTCTTAATTCTTCAAGAAGAGATCTTCCTTTTTCGATTTATTCATTTATACAATCTATTTTGCGCTCTCAAAACTTAGATTCAAAAGATGATAATTTAGAGAAGAAATTTTAGTTAATAAAATGGATATGTAAAAAGAGGAAGACAAATGCTAATAGAAAAGCACCTGTCTTCCTCTTTTTTTCTCTTCAGAACATTTTAGTTACTTAAGATACATTTTGGAAAGTTTACTAGGAACTTGAAGAGTACAGTTTTCTCAAATGATATTCCAGCTTGATCATTGCCGGGATATCTTTTCTTTTTTTTTTGACTAAAAAGGCATTCTTTTTGATTTTCTCGTAAAAGAAATTGCTATCCCGTTAATATACGTTTTAGTTTTTGCGAGTTTTTTTATACTTCTTTTTAAGAATTCTTTATGCAGGTAAAACTCAGCATATTCTTTACTGAAGGCTTCTTTGAATCTACGCTGTCTCATTAATAAGTAAAAGCGATTTTTCTTTTTAGTCACAACAATTGTTTTGTTGTATTGAAAATTTGTATGGCTGTCTATTGCATCCAGCAAATTTGTTACTTCTTCATGTCGTTGGACTTCCTTAGAGGCGTTAGACAATGTCTCTTCAGACCAAGCCCCTTTTACGTCTACTCTGTAAACCGACATTGCTTTATCCATATAATGCACCCTGCCATTATGTGCCAGATGAATCGTAAGCGGATAGTCTCCGACACCTGCATCAAAATAGAAGGCAGGTACATGATCGGCCATCTCACGCCGATACACCATAGAATTGGTCGGGAAAAGTTCCCCGCCCCCTTCAATTACTTCTTCAGTGGAAAATATTCTATCCTGTCGACTAGGTCTCACTCTGTCAATCATCTTTTTGCGAATTTCAGAGAATTTAAATGCGGAATGGACACTTAACACACATTCCGGATTAGCTTCTAAGTAATCCACCTGTTTTTGTAATTTATAAGGATCTGTCCAATAATCATCCCCTTCACAAATAGCCATATATTTCCCCTTGGCTCGCCGTTGATTTACCTGCAGCATCGTAGCACCTTGAGAAAATTGATTTTCTTTTTGATAAATAGGCTTTATTATATCTGGAAATTTTTTTTCATAGTCTTTAATAATATTAGTAGTGTTATCTACTGATGCATCATCATGAATTAGAATTTCAAATTTAAAATTCGTCTTTTGCATCAAAAAGCCATCGATGGTTTCCGCTATATAATGCTCGTGGTTATAAGCAAGACAATCGACACTCACTAAGATATCTCTTCCCATTGCTCCTGCCCCCCAATCCCATTAGTTTTTTCAAGCTCAATCCATTACAGTTAACTGCCTATATGAAGGAGCGGATAAAAATCTTTAATAATTGTGAAATCATCCAGCATGGAATTGATCTCCTTAGGACTGTTGAACATCATCACGTCAATTATAGATAAATTAGGCACAAATTTCTTCACTTCTTTTTGCTGGTAACTTATATCATTTGTTTTAATGATCTCTAATTTGACACCTTTCGATTCAAAATCCAGTGGTGAATAAAGCGAAAGCCCTCCATAAGCATTCACGTATTGATCAGCTGACAGCATGTTGCAGATTTCTATTAGTTTATCTTGTCCTTTAAGATTCTCGCTTTTCTTCAAATCAGAAGAAAGCAATATATGTGTATGCAAATCTAAATACGTGCATACCTCTATAATAGAATTTGTAAGATATTTAGCCAAATTTAACTCTTCTTGGTTAATCACTTTTTCCATCAAAATATAAACTTCTTTAAAATAAGGTGCTTTACAATAGGTTTCTTTTATGGTTTTCAGCAATTTTTTATTGTAGATAAGATCATTATCAATTTCAATTTCATTGATTCGCTTGTTTTGGCTCACTTTAGACATTTTTAAGGAAATAGCCTTTTCTTCCCCGTTCACTAATATATTGTTCTTATTTATCCAACCCTTTTTCTTATAATTAACATCGTCATAAATGACATACGTATCAACTGCTTTAATTAATTGCCAGTATCCAATATAAGGAAAAAAATACGGTTGCATAATACCTACTTTCATAACCTTACCCCCACGTATATTAAGTTTAAGGCTGAGAAAAGCCATTCTAAATAGTTGTCGCCACAGAGTCCTTGTGTTATCTTAACTCAATTAACGAGCTCCCATGCCTCCGTCTATCCGGTATTGACTGCCTGTTATAAATTCGGAATCGTCACTTGCTAGGAAGAGAATCAGTTTTGCCACTTCTGACATGGTTCCATATCTACCTAGAGGAATACGAGATGCAATCCTTTCCCGAACTTCTGATGGATTTTCACTGTTAACACTTTCTTCGTTTTTTCTCATCATCGTCGAATCAAGGGGTGCTGGATGAATAGAATTTACTCTAACCGATTTATTCCCGGCTTCTATAGCTGCTGTTTTCGTCAACCCAACAACTGCGTGCTTTGAAGCAGCGTAAAGCGAATTTCCACCGCTTCCCATCAGTCCAGAAACAGATGAAGTATTGATAATGCTACCACTTTTTTGTTGCATCATGATAGGCAGCACTTTTTTCAACCCAAGAAAAACTCCTTTGACATTAATATTCATGATCAAATCAAAATCTTCTACAGTTTGATCTATTAAAGGCGCAACTTTCCCTAAAATGCCCGCATTATTTAGAAAAATATCAATTCTGCCCCATCTATCCAACACTTCTTCGATATAGTTTGTTACTTCCTTCTCCGAAGTAACATTTGCAATCACACTGAAAACTTCGCCAAAGTGCGAAAGATTTTCCGCGCATTTTGCGAGCGTTTTCTCATCGCGATCTACTAGCGCCACCTTAGCGCCTTCTTTCAAAAAAATCTCTGCAGCCACTTTTCCAAGATCTCCAGCTGCGCCTGTAATTACGGCTACTTTCCCTTTTAATTTATCCGACATTTATTCACCCTCCAAAATGCAAAATCTTAGCTTCTTTCTTATTGGATTACTTAGCTTTTTCAAGGTGAAATCGATAATTGGCACTGATGCAACTAACTAGACCAACAAGCTAAAGCTCTAGTCGACTTCCACCGCGGTTTATTATTTAGTATTCGTACGTTTCAGAAAACCTTCAAAAAACCGATCTTCTGCTGCAATGCAACAATGAGATCGATTTTCTTCACTTTATCTGACAAGTCGCCGCCTGCGACCTGCTTAGTCATCACAACATGATGTGGCAAACGAAGACTATAAACGTGTAACTAATCACATGTCTCAATGTTCATTTGATCAGTGAAAGTCGAATTTTTATTTGTCTACGATCCATAATTTGACCAATTGGACACTTATGAATCGGCATTCCAATATCCCAGTTCCAAGCATAGCTGTTCGTATTCTTTCTTCAAAATACTGACAATAATTTGTTCGTAATATCGGTTGTTACGAAAAGCATAATCTCGTTTTCTTCCCTCTTCGACCCAACCACATTTTCCAAGGAATAAATTATAAGAAGGAATATTATGTTCCAGAATATCCCCTTCTAAACGATGTAGTTGAAGTTCTTCAAAAGCATATTTCATAGTGGTCATTACTGTATCACGGCCGTATCCGTGTCCACGCATATTCTTTTTCCCTATTAAAATCCCATGATGGGCAGAACGATTTCTATAATCAATATTCAAAATATTTGAGATGCCAATAAAGCCATCTTGCTCTGTTTCAATCGCCAAACGCAGGTTTCGATTATCGAATTCCAGGCGATCAAACCATCGATTCTGTTGTTCAGAGGAAATCGGGATTGTCCATCCTCCAAGAAGGTGGGCGATTTCCGGATCATTATAAAAACTTCGCAGCTCTTCCATGTCTGCTCTTTCTAATGCTCGTAAAGTCACTTTTTTCCCTTTAACATTCATAATTTTCATCACCCTTTCTTTTTATTTTTTCTCTGATTGGTTTGCTGCACAAGTTAACATAACAAGAGACTTCAATTCGCTCCATGATTTTTGAATCCCTATTTTCGTCAAGTAGTTATTAAGGAACTCAAATCGAGAAAATATAACAGCTTTACACATCGTTTCTCCCTCTTATAAGCAAGTTAATCTCAAACTTCTCCTTTAAAAAATTTAAATCATTAGTATTTACAGTTCAATTGTATCATGTTTACTGAAAATTTAGACATTTATTTTTAAATTTTTTTATTAAATTCCCGAACATATGTCGAAGTTTTCCTACTTTAAGTTCTATATAAACCTAATTAATTGACAGAAATCAATACCTGATCGTCTGATTTTTTGAGGATTTACTTTATTTAACAATTTTCTTTTGACTTAATAACCTGGCACTCTAAAAAGTGAATGCTAGAGCAAGAAAAGATACCACTAATTTCCCCGCTTCTTCTCAGTGTTCCTTTCAAATTAACTTCTGACGATTGCAATTGATTTGGCAATCCATCATGGGGATGACCATTTTGCATTTGTATAGACGATTGCCGTTGACTTCAAATTCACTTATGGATATGCCATGAAAAAAGAAAGCTGACTTATGGGGTGTTTGAGGAATAATTCCTCCCACTCCCTCTTACCATACATCGAATTTTGCTAAAAAACCAGATTTGAAAAAAACTGTATATTTCCTTTCCTCCCTGTCAGTGTCGCTTTGACCCATGTAATTCATTGTCACTAAATGCTTGCTGTGATCATAATTTAGTTTCATTAATTGTGAATCAGTGTAGTTGGTAGCCCTTAATTTTGCTTCCATGTCTTGACCACTTAATCTCACTGTCTTGCCTCCACTTCTAGTTGATTATGTATATACAATTTCACGCTTCACTTCGAAGCTATAAAAAGTTCTTTCACAATCGCTATTATTAAATCAGATCGGTCCAGATGAACGGAATGTGTTGATTTCGCTGCATAAATTAAGTTGCTATTTTCTGAAAGTGTTGCTTGCTCTCTAATCAATTGCTCCCATGTATCTTCAAGGAGAGTGATCTCTGTTTCGGGTAATCCCTCTTCTATCCCTTGTTGAATAACATGCCTCTTATCCCGGCCAATAACAAACAGCAGTGTATTAGAAAGACACCCCATTTTTTTGATAGCTTTGGCATCTGCTTTCCAATTTTTTACTTCGGAGTTCATCGCTTTGTATAAATTAGGTTTTTGCTGGAATTCAATCAACTTCTTTTGTATTGATAAAGGCAGTTTTTTTTTGATTTTCCGATAATACAGGCTTAATAATTTGTTTCAATTCTTTTTCGAGTAAGAAAGAATAACTTTTGCATTCTTCCATCCATTCTTCATCTGAAGAATTTTGGTTTAATACAGGAAGGTCCAACATGTCAAGTCGCTCCACATCAACAGAAGTAGAGTCTACCAGAAGTAATGCACTCACTTTATCGGGATATAACTTGGTAAAGTGCTGCGCACATAATCCACCATACGAGTGACCGATTAGAACAATTAGTTCGTCCACTCCTAAAACGCATAACAACTGATTGATTTCATCAACTACTTGAGAACTTGTGCGTACTTCTTCCCCTAATTCACTTTCTCCAAGTCCCGGTCGATGTAACATAAAAACTCTGTTAGTTTGACTTAGAGCTTCTGTCACTTCAAACCATTCTTCAAACGAGCATCCCATTCCAGATAGAATAAGGATTGGAATTCCTCTTTCCCCTCTAAGAAATACTTCCATTCTTTTATTGTTTACATCCACAATATGTCTCATTTCCATGCTCCTTGTCAAAATTATTAGAATGATTGATAAGTCATACTTAGAAAATCGAAACTGCTACCATTTGTAGCATGTGTAAAAGTTACCCCTTCTTCAAAGCCTACTTTTTTATAGACTTTTATGGCTCTTACATTGAACTTAGCTACTGATAAAGTAATTTTTTCTGGACTGTATGCTGATTTCGCAAAGTCTAATCCGGCTTTCACAAAGTTCAAGCCGTTTCCTTTTCCTGTAAAAAGCGGATTCATTCCTAGCTCTATATCGATCTCACCATGATTAATTTCATTGAAATTAAAAAAACCTTAAACTTCACTATTTTTGATGGTCACAACATAAGAATCTCCTCTTTGAGTCGGGTCAAGAAATTCCTGAAGATCCTCTTGATCAGCATTCATATTGTAAAATGAATACTCCTTATTATAGCGCCAGTCATTTGCAATTTCCTCAGCTTGTTCTTGCGTCATTGATTGAAATTTGTACCCCATACTTACCCCCCTTTTTCCTTTACTATTGCTAGAAGAGTAAAACTTGAATTGACATATTGAGGTCTAGAAATAAAAAATCCGGAGCAAACACTTTTTATTTAAGCGTTAGCCTCTCAGATTTCAGCAGCATTATTCTTCCAATGGGTCCGTCAAATTATGGGCAGTTTCATTAAGACTGGTGAATTCTGAGGATTCGCTGTAAATGTCAATTTCCTCTTGCCACCGGTTTGTTCCGGAAATGGCAGTAAGAAGAAGCTGATACGTCTCGTCTCCCAAACTTTGAGCATACTTATCATCTGTGCTCAAGTTAGTCCATTTCTCATGAGATGCATTCACGAAGCTTGTAAAATCCGGGTATTCGATTTTTTCTACCTCTCGTTCGGATACTTTCGACAGCGTCCTTCTCGTTTCTGAAGCTTGTATTCCTTCTTGCGTGGCTACAGAATTTGATCCATCTACATTCGCAGCAATAATATCGAAGAAGAATCTGGCTTTATTCTTCCTCTTTCATATGGTCCGGCAATCCCTTTGATATATCCCATTCCTCCAAATATGATTGCAATCATATTTGGAGAAAATCCAAGCCATCTATTTGATGGCCGTTTTCGTAAAGCTTCAAGGCTACAACACCCGTACCGAATCCAATGTCCAATACGTGCGACTGCTCTTTTTTCGTGATTTCGTTAAAAACCATATTTAATATATTTTTGTATCCGGTAAAAGGATACAAATTATTGTCCTCACTTACTTGGACTGTCCTGTCTTATTCGTCTGCCCACAAATCAAATCCTCGGTTATCAAGCAGGAATGATCCCCCCTTTATATAGTCCATTCATTTGATCAAATCACTATCGAATGAGTTTTGTCCACTTTCTCTTTTATTACATAATCAATATGCAGGAAGTGGAGGCCAAACAAAGTCATGTCATGTGAAGCCAACAGGTCGTCGTCCACTTCTCTGATGGTAAAACTTTCGTGCAGCGGGAGTTGGAATAGATATCGACCGACTGCCAAATAGGTTCCCGCATCTCCGTCTCCGTTGCTCGTCAAATAGAGCCGCTCATCGTCAACTTCCGCTTGCAGAATTCCGTGCATCGAAGAGAAAGGCAATGGCAATGCGACGTTCATGTATGTCCTCCCGTTCGATTGATGTTGGGAGTAAATCGCGGTAAATACTGTCTCTACACCGATTTTCCGTTTCCATACTCTTGGCTTGCTTCTTCCATCACTTTGTTCGTCTACCAACTGCACTTGCCCGGTCATTTCTATTTGAGCCGAAGAAAAAGGCAAGTTGAGCTGCCCTATTTTCCGGCTGATAAACTGATAAATAAATGCAAAAGGCTTGAACCAGGCAGACCAGTTTACAGATGCGAACAATTCGTACCTGTCTGTATTTTCGTAAAAATCAATCGTTCTAAAAGGGAGCTTTCCATGACCTGTATAGTCTGCCATTTGATCCACCAGACCTGGGTAAGGCGCTCCTGGATTTTCCAACTTCCCTCGGATCTTGCTTATAGGGAAACTGAACGATTTTTGCTTCGTGGCTGGCACTTGCAATGCCCAGCCAATTACGGTGAATGACCCGAATAGTAGACAATTCAAAAAACCATGGAAAGCCAGCATGACTGGAATCGCTACAACCGTATTGCCGGTGAAATTGCCGTACGCATAAAGAAATGACCACAAAATGGTGGCGCATAACGTCACCAGCGGAATTCGAACGGCAATCGCTTGTACAGAGCTGGAAAACTTCAACCGGAACGTGTAATAAGTAATTGCATAGATTGTGCCTACATAAAGCGACACCGCAATAATTTCGATAGCAGTTGAAAACGTAATGCCAATCGCCAAGGTCATCGGCCCTGTCGCAATGATGAATGCACATACTTTATAGAGCTTTGTCATTTGTATCCGACCGATCAGTCCCACTGAAATACAAAGCATAAATGCGGAATAATGAAAATGGATCGCTGTTAACCAAGTTGTGGTCTCATCAAATCCGGTATCAAACTGTCCAATATAGGCAAGAAACCACATTCCGCCGATCGCTATGTAGACAAGTCCCAGGTCGATCATCAATTCAGCGGTATTTGTAAACCCTCGCTTTAAAAACCGGTCTATCCCTTTCGAAGCGATCCAAAAGGTGGAAAAAAGATAAACTAATGCACCCAACAGTTCAACGGGATAAGGCATAGTAAAACTAATCAGTGCCACAACCATCATCCCGATAGCCAAAATTAATTTATCCATTTTGCGAAGTTGAACGACCAGTTGCAGCAGCAATGGAACGAAAAGCAATTGAGCTATAGATAAATAATGAAGATAGCCATCTTCGCCATTAAACAAAAAACAGAAAAGAAACAAAATAGTTCCAAATACAATCAGTGGATTACCTAACGCTTTCCGTAAATTCACCAGCATACCTCATAATCCTTCCTATCAAGCTATTGTAGATGGATACATGGATGGTGTAGACATCCTTTACTTCGTCGTATCCTTCCAGCACAAAAACCCGTCCTTTAAAGAGTTTTGGGATAGTCAATTCCTTCTTACCCACCACAACTTTTTGTGTTCCGGAAGTGATCATCAGAAAACCTTCCTTTGTAACATCAAACAGTAAATCTGAGTAGAATAAAGGCACATCACCCAAGAAGTCCTTCACCAGCCGCTTTTCCAAATCGAGTGTCATTTTGGCATTGAACTTGCGCACCGACTCTGGAAAGAAAAACGATCTTTCCCAAGAAACTTCAGCCTCGCCCTCTTGATTGATGCGGCAGCGGTTGGCAATTGTAAAAGGAATATTTTCCCCGCTTTCAGGAAATAAAAAATTGAGCTTAGATGCAAGGAGATACAAAGGAAAAAGCAGCTTACTGCCAGTTTGTATTTGCTGCATCTTCCCATCTGCATAAAAAGTCTGGTCCAAAGGTAAGGCATAGCGATACTGCAGTTTCGGGTGCAGCTGTTCAAACTTCTTTCCTAATAAAGTCGAGTAAATAGTCAAGCGGCTTTCCCTCTCTTTCTTTTGCAGCTTTTTGCAGTCGGGAGCTGTTCATGGAGCAGCAATCCGATGATCGATAAAATCCACAGAGTGACGTTTAGCGTGATGACATTAAAAGGTGCAATGGCTACGGCTGGAGCGGCAATGATTGCACTCAATGTAAGGAAAGGGAAAATGATGACTTGCAGCTTCAGCAAAGGTTTCTGCAGTTTCGGCACGAGCCAGCAACAGGCAAATAATATCTCTGCTACACCGATCCAAATAACCGCAGTAGCGCCTTGTGCAGCAGTTAATGGCGACAGCTGCGTCAACATGCTAATTTCTAGAGGATGTTGCGTTAAGACTTTCGGGACCAATCCTTGGTAAAACCAAACAAACGCAAACAAAAAACAAATGGCATAAAAAGCAAAAAAACGACGATATTGGGTTTTCGGACTTTCTCCTGCTTCAATCCATCGCTTTAACACATCGAAACTTAAAGCAGTTCCCCATCCCATCACCGGGCGAAATAATCGGTCAACCCACTTTCCCAGAACACCATACCGAACATCATAATCATATTGCGTTAAAAATGTGGTGCCTTTTTCATGAGGCATGTATTTCCAATAACCTTTGCCTTCAGCAATAGGCGACAGCAATTGCTCTGTACCAAAATGCAAAGCAGAAGTTTTTTCACCGCTCGCTTTTTCATGTGTGCCTTGACTTTCACCCCACCCTGATATTTGAATGCCGGGCATCACTTTTGTGGAGTAGGTAAAAGTTTGCATATTCTCTCCCGGTAGCTTGTCGTTATATGTAATCGAAGAAAAACGTAAATCCCATTGTTCATGCAGCTTTGGCTGCTGGGTATACTTCCATACTTTTTCTACATCATCTTGCACTTCAATTTCAACATAAATCGGCTTCGGCTTCATAAAATCTATCAAATCCTTTTTTAGAATTTCTCTTGCGACTTACTAGTCTTCACAACTTATATAGTCTTATATTACCATCGAAGACGAGAATTTAATCAGGAAAATCAGGAAAATTTTGCTCTGTAAGAGCTGATTTTCTCAGTATCCGGATGACTTGTTACTCAAGGATGCTTAGAAGAAAGAGTGTAAGTTGCATGACCCATATCCTGTGGGCCCAATGCGTCCGTCTGGAGCGGTTTCTTCGTTTCCCTACCTCATTGAGTTGAAAAAGCTGTTTCTTTAATTCAACTTATATAAGTGCTAAGTATCGGAGGAGATTTTATGTATGAAAATAACTCATCTTTTTGGCTGGACCTGCTCGTCATACTTGGCCCGTTTTTCATACTGACCTATTTGTTTAATAGCATTATGAGAAGATGGTTGAAAGTTGAAAAGCCAAAGATGTTCTCGCATAACCACGTTAATGTCAAACACAAGAAAATCGATTGGACCATTAGAGGTCTTATTGTTGTCTTGATGATTATCGGTGCGTTTGTAAACATTAACAGAATTCCGTTAGAACCTATTTTATTCTTGGAACCCTGGTTTTTGTTGTTGATTTTAGTAACTGTGACCGAAATCGTACGAGCAGTTATGGAAAAGAAATATGTAGAAAATCCGAATGCTTACATTTATACCGTCAGCTAACTAGTTTTCATAATGATTTTGCTCACCTCATTATTTTCTACTGACTTTTGGGGAGTCTTATAGTCATGGGGAACAGAAAAAGTCTTTTCTCAAAAGGCTTTTTCTATGGCAATATATCGTAGCTAGTAGTGACTCGAACTTCGCTTTCTTTGAACCCAGTCTTCTCGAATCAATTAATGCTCATAATCATTACTTCAATTTCGCCGACCGCGTCTTCTCGTCTTCTCCAGTTTAATGCAATTTCATTTCGGATCCTCTCTTTCGCTGTGCTAAATCCTTATAAAAGCCAAAAAGAGCCAGAAGACTTTAACTGCTTCTGGCTCCTTTTGGCTTGGTTACAATCTGGGATCTACAGGATCTGACTCCATCGCAAGTGTCCCCAAACTGCATTCATGAACCCGTTCGATCGAATCTCCACTTGTGTAGCGAATCAGACCTTCTAGACCGAGCGCGAATTCCTTTAACGCCATTTTCTGTTTTTTGCTGGTGTTTCTGTTTTTTAGTCTGTCTAAGTTTTTGTCTTCTAAATAATCCATTCCGTAAATGATTCGTAAGTATTTGCGGCCCCTTACTTTAATGGCCGGCTGCAGCAGTTTCCCTTTGTTTTTGGCGATAAAAAACTCTGGTTTGATAATGAGGCCCTCATGGCCATCTTCTGTTATTTCCTGCCACCACTTTATTACGTCATTTTCGCTAGCTTCATCTGTTATTATTTTGAATTCTGTTTCCACAAATAGTTCAGACTCACTGGCAAGAAACTGAGTCATTTCCATATGCCAGGTATGAGGTTTGTCGATGAAAGCCTTGTTGCTGTGTGCCAGCACGTGAAATGGGGCAATTTGTATCGAGTTGATCGAGTCGACATCCCAACAGTATTTCTGGAACACTTCATTAAATTCATGAGCATTTTCAAGCTTCTGTTTGTACTCATCGAGCCACAGCTGCAAGCTTTCATTGGTTCCAAGTGCCGCACTCAATTTCGCTTTCAGTAGCGAACGGTCCACCATTGCATTTTCTGCTACATGCGCGTATTGGCTGCTGATTAGTTCTTTCGCTTTTATGTTCCATGGCATGATTTCCGCATCCAAGAGAACATAATCTGTTGCGTATTGTTCAAAGTAATTCATGCCAAATAAGTCTTTGTTCAACTGCACAAGAAGCTGTTCTTCTGTTTCACTGTCGAAAAATCGCTTCCCGGTTCTAGTGTAGATTGTCCCCAATGATTCGATTCCAGTGTGTTTTGACGATGCTTGCTTGTCTTTGAATAACAACAAAATGCCGCGGCTGCCCATGTGTTTTTTTCTGCGATCATCGTGTGGATTCCATTGCTTCTGTAATACTCAATTGCTTCTTTCGGATGCTCAAGATAATCTGCCAGTCCAGAGACCTTTGGAGTTGGGCTCATCGTTGGCGGAATATATACCAATTGTTCGATTGAAACCGTGAAGTGAGATACCGCATCGATTGCCGGTTTCACTTGTTCTGGAAATATTTTCACTTCTCCCAGCTCTTCCGTCAATACGGAGTAGCCTTGGATAAATTTTGCAAGGTTTGGTGGGTTTAATCGGTTCTTTTCCCACTCGGCCAACGGATTTTCATCAGCCCCTGAATAATCTTGCTTTGCCTTTACAGCTGCAAATTCTCTTTCTGGGTAACGATAAGCCGTCAATTTCCCGCCAAAAACAACGCCCTGGTCAACGTTGATAGTGTTGTTGATCAGTAAAGGCTTGGGTTTGGGATCATGTCCCCAAACTATCAATAGCTTGTTCTGATGAGCCACAGTCCAATCTTTCCGGACAGGCTTGCCGTTGTCGTTAAATCCATCCGTATCTCCGTAGCGGCAAAAATCACTGATGGCCTCGGATTGCTTACCGATAAATGCATCTCTAATGCCTGCGTGCGTGCAGACCAAAATCGGCGCTCCGTTCTTTTTGAATACGTAATGGGAAGCTGCTTCTAAGAGGAATAGATTTGCGACTCGATTAATGGACAGGGTTTTAGAGAAATTTAAAGATGTCTGACAAAAAGTGCTGCTTACAGAAGAAGCCCCCAATATTCGGCATTTTTATGAGAAGAACGGATTCGATTCTTGCGACAAGGGTACACTCGTTGCGTTTGCAATAATAGATCAGTAAACACTTGCATACCGCTAGTCATAAAAAGCGCATTCGATTTTCTCGAATGCGCTTTTTTGAACTGAACATCAAGTGGCACAAAGCAACGGCTATACTTACTCCATATGTAGATAACGTATACAACATTCTCTGTTAGTTAATAAATAAGAATAGGTATTCCCCGTTTTTGTTTGAAGCTTTGGAGTTAATCGATCTGCTGTAGTTAATCCATTTCACTTTTTTTAACCGGAGCTCTACTTTCTGGTGAAGTTCTTCCTCGGTTTTCATGATTGTGAAGACCACTTTCTCGTAAGGCCATTGGAAATGGCTCATCGCTGCATTTACGGGCGAATCATCCAGCAACAACTTGCAGAATTCATCTGCTGTCTCGGCTTTTTCTGCGAGCGCATCTTCCGCTCTAATGACGAATTCATAGAGTTTTCTTTTTTCCAGTGGAAGTCTTGCCACTTCGCTCTTCCATAAAAAGTCTATTAGTCGTTCACTCATTCCACTCTCTCCTTATGCGTTTATAGGTTTCGATCCCTATCTCAAAAGCTGGTAGAAGGGCTACTATTGATTTCAAAGATTTCTTTCATTTTTTACTCCATGCTGTTAACAAGAACTTTAGCAATATGGATTTCCTTGCTTAAAAAACTATTTCGTTTCTGATGCTTAAACATTTTGAGTTATGCGTTCAGCTGCTTGGCGGGCTCCTGAAATATTTCTTGCGATTGGTCCGATTTCCAGTTCAGCCAATGCACCCATCACGTATAAACTTTGGCCCCATTGAAGATTTTCAGCAACAATAGGATAGCCGCTGTTGGCGCATTTCAAGTGGTTATCTTCTATCGCTGGCGCCAGCCACTCTTTACCTGGCAACATAGCCTGAAATCCAGTGGCCAATAAAACTGTTCCGCTTTCCTGGAGCAATTGGTTGGATTTATTGTAAAGCTTTATGGTGCCTTTTTCAAATTTACCTTGATGAACTTCTCCATTCATAGTGAGTTTGGTATTTTTCCGTTGTTGATGCAGCAGCTTTATATATAAATCGCGAGAAATCGATCCTTTATAGCGCGCCTTAATGATTTGTTCGCGCCGGTTTTGATAGCAATGCGTTTTGTGGAAAGCTGTTTGCTTTTTCGGTCCCAACCATCCTGGATCGCTGTCAAAATCATGGATCCTAAAAGGATTCTGTTTTAACAGTGTCACTTGCTGTGGAAACATTTTGTTCAATTTGAGTGTTAAATGGACGGCAGAAATGCCCCCGCCAATAACTGTAAAAGGCGGCTTCAACTCTTCTAGTTCCGGTAGAGTAGGGTCAAAAATGTGGTAAACGGGTGCCTCGGTACTCTTTTAAAAGCTTCTGCCCATTTCGGCAAGTATAATTGTTCATTATTCCCAATAGCCAATATCAAGTTTTCACCTTCTACTGTTCCATTGTTTTTCATGTTTATTTGCCAACCTGCAGCACTTTGATTGATGGGTTCGACCAATCCCTTTTTCCAGCTCTTTTTCAGCGACAATTCTTTAATCAAACAATTGCAGTGTTCTTCAAACAACAACAGAAAAGGACGTTTAAATCTTCCTAGAAACGAAGCGCTGTCGTCCAATTCATTGTTCTTCGCAAAAGCTTCCAAGCCGAATGGGTTTACATCCAGGTGGTGGACTCCGGGCGAACGCAGGAAAGGCATTGAAATGGTGTTTATGCACCGATGCCAATTGGCTAAGGGCTCAGCGTGCTGATCAATTATCAATAACTTATCTGCACTGACTTTTTGCTTCTTCAATAAGTAACTGGTTATGGTTATTCCTTGGACTCCTCCACCTACAACTATCCATTTGTACATTAATCACTTTCTCCTTTCTTTCATAGTTTCATTTTAGGTGAACCTTTAAACGTAATCATTACTATTTAAAAAATATAATATTAAACTTACCACTTCTTTCTTGAATGAACAAGTTGAATATGTTTATAACTTCGTTTGATATGTAGAAGCTGAAATTTGGATATCGTTTTTTCATTGGGTATCGGTCAAATGGTAGACAGTTCGATTGCTGAGGATGTGTGGTTAGAAGAGTTGTTTTTCCGGTTGCAATTTTTCATTTTTTATAAATTTTTTGCAAAACAATAGTAGCTCCAAGTGAATAAGTAATGTAAATTATTGAAAAGAAATTAAGTTTCTAATTGTACTTAACTTATTAAATTACATTTTCCTCTAAATATAATGAAACTTTATTGGAAATCAACAGGTATATGTTAAGGAGACGATAATTCATATGAACTTTTCAAGTAATACAAGGAGATACATCATGAAACTTGATTGTCCCTATTTCTACATAATTTCTATTAGAGTAATGCTTATTACTTTAGTTGATCTCGATCATAAAAACCGGGGTTCATTTGAGTGGTTTGACAATATTATGCCGTTTGCATTTATTACTGGCTTCTTTATCGGCTATACAGACAAGCTTCCGATGAAAAACAAGCATTCTTAATTTACGCTGTAAATGCAATCTAAGAAAAATTGAAATGGGGAGAGAACATGCACTTTATCATTATTTTCTTTATCATATTCATACTTATGGCATTTCTGCATGTAGCTGGAGAATTTTTAATCACCCGAAACAGTTTTTCAAAAAAGACTGGCTTTAGAATAATAGTTAGTTCACTTATGGGCAGTCTAGTAATCAGTGTTTATTACTACTTGGCTCAAAGATTCCAGTTTTAATACAGGTACGCATCTTTACTATTTCTATCTACTGCGTATTGGCTTCATTTACTCTTAATGTTGAATTAAGTAGATAACGGAAGGAGTTTTAAAGTGGATATTTTGATTTTTGTAAGTTATATTGCCTTGTTAAGTTATTCTGTCAATAAATTTGCCGGAAACCAACGGCATAGATGGATCCATTCAGGTTATATTACCGCTTTTCTGCTTCCTATATTGGTTTTCTTTCTTGCAACTAGAACAGTCGGCACTCTCACAGGTGACGGAATTGCAGGAGGAGTTGCGGGCTTGGGCTATGCAGTGGCTACCTTAATTTGTGGATTCATCTTTTTATATGTAGGTTATACCTCTAAAAATGTTCGCGACGCCTAACATGATTTCTACTAGTAAGTCTTTAGATCCTAATTGTTGAAATCCAGTCGACCCAGCTATTTCATTTTTAATTTTAAACATTCATTACTCAACCACCAGTTGAATCCATTCTGTCTCTCCTAGAAAGTCTTCTCTTGTAAATGCTTGACCGAGAATCGTTTTCCGATAAGAAGTGATGGTACCATCATGTGTGACTAAGTAAATTCTCCCGCGTTTAAAGTTTCGGCAAAAGCCTATAAACTGCTCGGCCAAAGAGCTAAATTCGTCTTCAGAAAGTGTGTTAATGCCTTTTGACCACAAAGAGTGCGCAACATTCGCTGCAGCCGTAAAGTTTCCAAATTCATTTTGAAGCCTTTCTAAATCTAGCAATTCATCACATGGCAATGTAGCGGCACCCATTCGGGCTGGAAATATACGTGGTGCTAGTAGAGGATGTACGATTTTGCGGCAAGCAATATTCCCGCTCCATATCGAAGCCGTTTGGAGGGTTCTAAGAGTTGGGCTGACAATTAACACATCTTTAGCAGTTAACGGAAGTGAGGATTTTAATCTCTCAGCTTGACTAATTCCGTTAATTGTTAGTGAAGGATTGGCCCGTTGAAGGCTGTCAGGCAAATTCACTGTGTGCTCGCCCTGACCATGGCGAATAAAAATCAATTCCATATGTTCACCTCCAATTAAAGTACGCTATTTTTCTGTGAATAGAAATTGAGAGCAACTGGTTGGTCAATAGATTGCTATCATATTATGAGCTTAGTTCATCCAATACTCGTTGCAGTGTAGATTGAGCAGCAATCGTCGGCTCCCTTCTTAATGCTACTTGCAGAGCCTTTTTGATCCCCTTTTCGTTCTCGTGGTCGGCTAAGATCGCCACACTATTGGCGACAGCACATCTTACTACATAGGATGGATCGCTCAATAAATTCAGTAGTGATTTCAAATGCATTTTGGACCCCAACAAGTACAATCCGGTATAGAAACCTACTTTTGCTAAACTGCTCGTTTCCTGCTGAAGTTGGGTTTGCAGCACAGGAATGGCTGTTGTGGCTCCAATTTTGCCAAGTCCTTCTGCCGCATCTCTGCGGACAATTTCTTCCTCATCAACTAGAGACTCAATAAGGTATCTTTCTGCTCGGATATCTCTCAGTTCACCTAAGCCTTTTATAGCGGATATACGCACCAATTCGTCTGAGTCTTTCAGGCGTCTGATGTACGCGTTGAAAACATCTTCCCCGACATACCCCCACAATGCTTCAAGTACCAAGTAACGAATTTCTTCATCCGGATCTTCCGTCAAGGGCAGAAGAGTGGATTTGATCGTTGCGTTGATTGGCAATTCGCCTAAAACTCCAATGGCCGTTATTCTGACCTCTCGATCATCAACTGTTAAATATGCAGCTATTTCCTGAAAGGCATCTGGTTCACCGTGTGCCAACAAATTTTGGATTGCTGTTATTTTTTGCTTTGTATCCATGATCAAAAAGTTCAACTCCTCTTTTAAACTGCTGTGTAGAACACCATAAACAGGCTGATCACAGCAATGAGACAAAGGGTAATAAAAACCACTTTTCTTCCTAGAACGCTTTTAAAATACAGATTTAACAATAGGAAATAAAGCAAACTGATGATCAGAATGAAAAGTAAGAACCCTTCTATGTCACTAATCTCGTGAGCATGAATAGAGACCAGCAAACCTAGAAAAAGAAAAACACCATATAAATTCATAAGGGTTTTCATCCTGTTCGGTTTTGGTGCATCAGCTTCTTTGTGTGACGCTTTTTGCGAGTGGGAGTCCATTTTTCACCTTTCCTTTTATTCATTTAAATATCTATACGAAAAGAGTGATCCGATAGTTTCAAAAAAGAGTTTCAATTTTCATTAATCGATCCGAATGCTTTTCATTGGAATTCGATAATGATAATTCCCCAAACAAATGCGAGAATATACTGTAAAAAAATGCGTCATTTCTGCTAAGCGAGCACATCAAAGACAAGTATCGTTTATCCCCTCCAATAATCGATCAACTCGGAAGTTCTTATTTTTTCTATGTGCATGCCTCGGACTTCTTTGCTTTGAATTTATACGTCTGTAAAATATGATCGATCATTCAGTAAATAGATGAATTCATCAAAGATTTTTTGTGCTTTCAATAAAATTACAAGAACCCCTTCTGGACTATAAAATCCAAAAGGGGTTCTTGTTTAGTCAATACTAAACTTGCATCTTATTGAAAACAGTTTGGCTAAATACGACTCCTACATATAATCGACCAAGAATTAGACAGTCGTGAGTGCATTTACTGCCAAAATAGCATCTGCCACTTGTTCAGGCGTCAGTTCTGGATTCATATTGTGTGTTGTTTCGCCTTCCACTGTTGCCAATTTGCCGACTTCCAACAAATCTTCGTAAGCTACATCGTCCAAATGAAGATCTTTCAATGTGGTAGGCAATTCGATTGCTTTAAAGAAGTCAGCATAACGCATGATTTCTTCTTCGGAATAGCCTTCGAGCACCAATTGAGTCAAGACTCCGTATGCCACTTTCTGGCCGTGGGTCAACTTGTGAATGTTCCCTTTTAATGCGGTAAATCCGTTGTGAATGGCATGAGCTGCGGCTAATCCACCGTTTTCAAAACCTAATCCCGACAACAGTGTATTTGCTTCAATAATCGCTTCTACTTGGGGAGTCACAATTTTTTGCTTGGCTGCTTTGTATGCCGCAATCCCTTGATCAAACAGGATTTCTTCTGCTTTTTCAGCAATCGCAATTGCTGCGAGCGTTGCTTTACCGCCAGCCATTGTATTGGAATTGCGTTTCTGTGAAGCTTTTACTTCAACGAGCGTCGCCATCGCATCACCCATGCCTGAAGCAAGCAAGAAGATCGGTGCACCCACAACCACTTTGGAATCAATCAAAACCAATTCCGGGTTTTTATTATAGAATTTGTAACCTTCAAATACGCCTTCATCTGAGTAGATGACAGAAAGTGCGCTTGTTGGTGCGTCTGTTGAAGCGGTAGTTGGAGCCACGACAACTGGAATGCCCAATGCATCGCCAACGGCTTTTGCTGTATCGATGGTTTTACCGCCGCCTAAGCCAATGACGACGTCCGCTTCTTTATCTTTGCCGACTTCAGTCAGACGATTAATTTCTGTATTGGATGCCTCGCCGGTAAACTCTTCGTAAATGTAAGTTATGTTGGTTACATCAAAACTTTCTTTCACAGTATTTCCAGTAATTTCCCAAACAATGCTATCCGATAACACGAACGGAGCTTTTCCGATTTTCGCTACCTCCTCGCCAATTTCGCTAAGAACCCCAGCACCTTGGATATATTTTTTGGGTGAAATAAATACTTTCTTTTGCATAATTAATTGCTCCTTTCAAATCTTGTATTATAGCCTATTTAAATAATAACGTTAAGTTCTGTGTTTCCCTGCAATTTAGCTAGGTAAACAAAGTGTGTTTTCAAAAACTATGCTCTTGGTACAACTTACGTGTAGTAACTTGTATTCAAAACGTCAATAAAGTGAAACTTTATAAGAAACGAAACGATATGATAACTATAAGTTGTTCCGTCTGAGGAGGTGTTTATCATTTATGACGATTGAAATGCTTATTCCACTTGCGTTAATGTTTCTGTTTCTTATCATGAGTCTCATTTTACTGCAGGGAAAAGGCGCTATTCTTATCGTGGGTTATAATACGATGCCTGCTGAAGAAAAGGCGAAGTATGATGCAGTGGCTTTGTGTAAAGCGACAGAGCAAATACTGCTCATTGTTACGTTCTCAATTGGCTTCATTTTTATGGGAGTGATTCTTCAACTACATTGGTTAGTAAACATCGGGATTTTTATAATGGTTGCTTCCATCGCAATTGCTTTGGTTGATATGAATACGGGGAATCGATATAAAAAAAGCAATGCTCATAAATTTCCTCTGGAACTGCTAAAAATTCATAGCCCAATAAGAAGCCGTGATTTTTGTAAGGTACACTTCTCAACTCGACCACAAGATCTTCTGCGGTTATTTTAATGGTCGCATGATTTCCAATTACAAAGGATGTATCAGTCCTCGAAAATAACAGATCTAGCACTTCATTGGTTTCATAGCCAATACCAACCATATCTCCAATACAGTAAATATGTTCAATGTCGGGATTGTCGTCTATTTCATCCAATACCGCATGCAAAGCCGCAATGTTGCCATGCACGTCTGCAATTACAGCAATTGTTGTACTCACTATAACATCCCCTTTAAACCATCTTTTTTTAGAAGTAAATTACTTACCCGCAAAACATGAACTCCTCATTTTCATGGAACTTAAATGCTCTTTTCCCAGGAATAATGAATAAACTTCATCTTTTGACCATTCATTTCAAACTCTTCATCGCTAATTCCCTTTTGATTAGAGCCGATTTTCCTCAACACTTTTTGAGATGCTATATTAACAATGGTTGTTTTTGCATATATTTTCTCTAAAGATAAATCCCCAGTTAATAGTTTTTTTACGGCTCTATAGCCAATCCCTTGCCCTGTATAGATATCTCCTATTCTTAAACCTAATTCTGCAGTGTTAGTAGTTATATCAATATCAACTAGATTAACTCTACCGAGAATGTTCCCATAATATCTTTCACGAGGTAAAAGCGAGAGTTGCCACTTTCTTGTTCTTTTAATAATTTTCGATGTCTGCCGCTAAAAACCTGCCAACTATAGTAGTCCTCTCCTCTACTCGGCACCATTTTCTCAAAAAATGTTCTATTTTCTATCTCAAATTCTAATAATTTTTCTGCATCACTTTCGTTTATTAAGTTTACTGAAATCTCCATAACTTCCCTCTTCAGATGGTTAGCAATAAAAGGCTGCTATTACTGTGTTGTTTCGACATACTTACTTTATCTACCCCCTAAGAAAGCCACCCTCTGAATTGATAATCTGTCCGGTGATCCATCCTGCTTCTTCGCTGGCCAAAAAGGCTATAATGTTTGCCGCATCTTCAGCTTTCCCGATTCTTCCTGCCTTAAACTTGGGAAGCAGATGTAGCCGAATGTCATCTGTCATCCAAGTCGTATCGGTCGGACCTGGATTAACTGCATTGACTGTAATGCCCAATTCGGCGAGCTCTGAAGATAGCGAAACGGTAAAGGCTGAAATTGCCCCTTTAGTTGCTGCGTAGGCTAATTCCCCAGGCATTGGTCCCAAGCTTTGTCCAGAAGTTAAGTTGATAATTCTGCCGTACTTGCTGTCACTTTTTTGGAATTGCCGAGCAAATTCTGTGCAAAGTAGACTAGTAGTCCTGACATTCTCGTAGTAATGGTCATCCAATAGTTTTTCCGTAAGCTCCATATAATTTGAATCGGTTGAGTAGGCCGCATTGTTGATCAATATGTTAGGTGGTCCAAGTTTTTCCGACACTTCAGAAAACACAGTTTTATAAGCACCCTTTTTAGACAAATCTACTTCTATAAACTCACACTGCACACCCATATCGATAATTTCTAATTTAAACTTGTCAGGGAAATCAGAGCTCGATTCCCAGTGAGTAAAAAATATATCAACACCTCGTGTAGCCAGCTTGCGGCAGACGGCTGCCCCAATTCCTTTTGGATTGCCAACACCGGTTACAATCGCTACGCATTTTTGTTGTTCAGACATTTTAGATGCCTCCTTTTAAAGTGAACATTGCTCAAAGCTTTAGCATTTAAACACCTAGTTACCAATCATAACTTTTCAAACGCTCTGCTTCCTTGCTGCATCCCATCTTTTCAAGTTCTTTTACGAGAAAAGCTTTAAGTTCTGAGTCCTCGAAAATTACTCCAGTAAACTGAGCATCGCGTATGAATACCAGTTTACTTTCATCAGAAGCCTGCTCAAAATACGTGCAAATTTCTGTGAAAGTCATGTTTTCTGTCCTTTCTAACGAAGTACTGCATTGCTCTCCGCTTGTCTTACCAAAAATGGCAACTCCAAGACAATCTAAAGTAGGCAATACCATTTGTGCATTTCGTTTAACAGTTACTGTAGTCTGTACGTAGTCATAAACATCAACAATTTCTTTGCAATCCATGAAATTTCTTAGTTTTAATTCCATCTCATTTCGCTTAGAATTTGCTTCGGAATCCTCCTCTGCCTCCTTTAGGAAGCGCTGACACTGATCCTTCGACTCAATCATCGGTCCATTGTATAGCAACAGTAGGTCGGTGTCGGTGTCGCTAGTAAGATAGTCAATAAACTCTTTCGGCTTGCGTGCCAGCAGTTTCACAGCATTTTCTGGATCCTCCATCGGAGATACACAGACAACAAAGGCTTGTTCCAAATCTGTGATCTTCCCAAAATCAGTCAATAGGCCAACATGAATTCCATCTACACCTGTAGTCATGAATGGCAGCACATCAAGCGGTGTTTGATGGTAAGCCATCCTGATGTCAGTCCATCCTAAACCGAAATTTCCATCAAATGGCTCTCCTTTCTTATCTAGTAAATCAGCAAACTCCTTTAACTTTTTCAATGTCGGCGGGAGAAAACTCAAATCGAGTTCCGCTTCGTCCTGCCCTTCCATCAAGTCCATCGTCTAACCCCCAATTTTTAATTTACTCTATATAGAAATTTCTGGATTTTTATAGTCAATCAGCAAAGTTTTCTAACAAATTTTCTAACTCTTCTTCGCCGTAGATATCCCCATCTGAAATGAACTTCTCGATTACGACTGTATCATCCATAAATTCTATTTCCCATTTCTGACCGGGTACAGTTATTTCTACCGTGGTGGCTTCCTTTCTTACTTCATCTAATTTGTAGTAGATTTTTTTCTTCCAGCTTATTCAGAAAATCGTTTAATGTCATAGCAATCTTCCTCCTCAAAAATTTTTAACAACTTTTTCTCGGTTTCAAATTAATAAATGCAATAAACTCAAACCAATTCCTTAATAAAGTAGCTGCATTCCCCATCATTCAAAAATAAGTTGTATCCTCTGTTCTTGTATAAATCAATTGCGCTTTGCCAGCCGTTATTTGTTTCTAAAACTAATTGTTGATACCCATTTTCTTTCGACCATGCCTCCAAACTATTGATCATCCGTTTTGCGACTCCAGACCTTCTGTGTTCCTTTAAAACAGACATTCTTTCAATTCTTCCTACGCCCGAAGCTTCAAAGGAAACAGCGCCAGTGCAAATTACTTGACCCACATAGATCCCAATTAAAAACACAGCACCTTGTCGGCTGAAGCTCTCGATAATGCTCTTCAAATCCGGATTGTACCTGGAATCGATAAAGCCAAAGCGCTCTTCTAATCCTTTTAAGATCACATCTCTAGCTTCCTCTTCAAATGGCTGTGTAATCTGATATATTTGCATTTCCTCTGAAACGTTAATCAAATTCATTTTATTCACCTTGCCCGTATAAAATTTTATCCACTAACTGTACTCTCTAGCCCAGCAATTTGAGAAGCAGCCAATGCTTTTAACTCTTCAGCAAGCACTAAAAGCCGCTCTTCTATCTCTGCTTTATTGCCATACTGAATTCTCGTTTCTTCAGATATCTCTTCTGATAACAAGCAAAAATGGCTGAATGCCGTTTCAAGCAACTGCAGTAATTGTTCCCCTCTGACTTCGTTAGCTACTTTCGAATCTCCAGCACTGTATCCAGCTAGAAATCCTTCAGCCATACTTTTCAACTGGTCAGCGCTCTCTGAAAATCGATGTTTGCTATAGCGTTCTGTATCTGCCAGAGTGATAAAGTACGTCTCATAAAGGTTCATAAAATTGCCGGCCATCCCTCTTGAATAATAAATGCTTGGATATGGATCGATTAAACGTATGCGGCCGCCATCGAGTAGAATGTTCTCGGGTGAAACATCTTGATTCACCAAGAGCGGCTTCGTGAATTGCCGATTTCTAAGGTCTGCAGCCAATTGAATGGCTCTGCTGACGAGTGGGTCCTTGAACTCCGAGCGGGCCGACCCTAAGACTCTGTAATCTGCTATATGCTCTTCGCTTTCTTCTTCAAGAAATTCATTCGCATCCCTTTCAAACGTACCATGCAATCCTTTTTCCTGCGTCCAGGCAAGGTTTCCAAATCCTTCAAGTTCGTGTGAAATCTCTTCTGTTTTTCTGTGAATCATTCCTACTTCCTGTCCTGTTTGAAAAGCTGTTTTTTCAGTCATCTTATGTAAATCGATTTGTTTTCCAGCGAAGGTTTCCAGCGTGTAGATGAGTTCCGGCGAAACATGAAATTCATAAAACTCAGGTGTAGCACCTACCACCGCTTTATTGACAGACTGGTAATACAGTTTTGTTCCGCCATAGTCTGCTTTCAACATGGCTTCGTTAAAGGGGATAGATTTTCCATAAGCTTCTTCCTTTGGAATACGCAGTACGAATTCACCGCCGTCTTTCTTGACTTGCCAAGCGTAATGCCAAGCTCCTTCTCCAAGAAATACCGGTTCTTGAACGTCGGCATGCTTCAATGCATCTACTAGTTTTGCTTTATTCATTCGTTTGCCTGCTCTCTATTCGATATATGGATCATCTTTCTCAATTCTTTATAAAGGGAGATATTCGAAATTTTAATCCCCTATATTTTCCATGTTATTTCTTTAAATTTTAGTTTGACGAGAATTGCTTTATTAAGTGACCTTTCATAGTATGCACATTTATACAAAAAGGGAGAGAAAAAAAGCTTCTGAATAGCTTCCTTTCTCCCTTCTCTTTTTAACATTATTTGCTTTTGGACTATGTAAATATTAAAGCTTTAGCTTCATACCTTCATGAGATGCTGTAAAACCAAGTTGCTCGTAAAAGCGCAATGCATCTTCGCGTTTTTTATCCGTAGTAAGTTGAACCAAGTGGCAGCCCCGCTCTTTCGCCCGGCAGATCGCCCATTGAATGAGCTTGGTTCCTACGCCTTTTCCGCGTAGGGAAGAAGATGTTCTCACGCCTTCGATCGTAGCTCTCCAGCCACCTTGATACGTCAGATAAGGCGTAAATGTAATCTGTTGGACACCGATAATTTCAGCGCCTATACAAGCTACTATCAATTCATTATTGGGATCATTTGTAATAGCCTGAAATGCTTTAAGATAACTTTCTGGAAGTGGCTGCTCATAACGTTCTCGCTGGCTTCCAAGAAGGTCATCAGCCAACATTTTTACTATACTATCCACATCTTCTATAGTGGCGAGTTTAAACTCAATTTTTTCTTCCACGTTTGCACACCTCCGGTTCTTCTTAATATATTTAGAATAGAAGATTTTGAAAAAGTGAGATGGTGAGTATAGCTGTAAATAATGTGCCGGCAGTCATTAAAGTGACAATTTTACGCCCATTCTTAACGTCTGAAAACTTTGAGAGCTCTCTGGATATAAAAATCCAAATCACACTAGTAACGATAGCTAGTATGCCAATTGATTCCGTAAACATGTACAAATCCTCCTTCACTTCCATTTTATGTGAACCTTTCTTTTCTTATATACGAAACGACAAATTTAAAGTTTCATTTTTTTGTAATATGATTTTCAGAGTTTTCACTTGTTGAATTTGATGATTTTGTTCCTCATTACAATAAAATGGTGTATAAATTGAACTAAAGAATCATCCTTTTATACAAGAAGGACCCTTGATTGCCCGGTCACTCCTTAACTCCCGCTATGAGCCAAGAAGACCGCATATCTCCTATGTTCACCTAGTCCGTGGACGAGCCAACGCTCATTTAATCTAATGAAAATAAGCACCTTAAAAATTCACTGCTATCTTATGGTCGATCAACAGATAAGAATCATTAGTTCACCATATACAGTTTCTTGTTACTATAACGTTTTCCAAATAGTTGAAACTATCAATATTCTATACCGTATATTTAAGAAGACAATTTTATGTTCTTAGCATTCCAAATATTAATCTGGTCAAAGAGTGGCTCTTCCTCAAATTTAAATTGAATGTATGAGCTTTTCGATTGCCACCCCATTCAGAAAGCGAGATAGATTCTGTTTCCACGGAGTTGCTAATGTTTTTTTATTTTTGATCACTTGATGTTCTCGTTAACAACCAACCTACATAAAAATAATCATACTACTTACATATAATATTCTGGGCTTAATTTTCTTTCCCATCCTCCACTTCAAACCTAGACACGCAATAAAATTATTAGTTACATTAGACCAACTTCGTTGCAAAACAGGTGGCAGTTTTTTCAATCATCCGCTGCAAACACTTTTTTGTTTTGCTCTAATGCAACCAAGCAAAGCGTTTTTAGATCTTCAGCAAACTTATTTATGCCCCATATGATTTTATCTACTTCCCATCGCTTATTGGTGTTTAGGCTATATTCATTCAGTAGTCTTTCACAAATAATGACCAACTCATATAAGTCTCTAGATGAAAACAAACGATCGCTATACGGATCTAAGTTTAATAGAAGGCCGTATCTTTGCGCTGGATTGCCTTCCTGATTCAACAGATAGTTGTGAAGTTCTTCATTGAACTTTGCATGTTTTTCAGAGCTATCTGCTTCTTTGGGTCTATTAACAATTCCGTTTGTCAATATAAGCTAGACAAATCCATTCCATTCAGGTGACTCAAAAATGCCTCCAGGGGTGTACGGTAATTCAGCGACTTCCGAGGGATATTATTCCGCTTGTCTGCCACCGTGGAAATGAACGGTTGATCCACCTGGTTGAAGTCCATTTCCTTTGGCAAGCCGTCTTTTCGAAGCAGCCCATTGGAGTTTTCATTCAAGGCGCGCTGGGAAGGCGTGCCGGGATCCGCAAAATAAATCGAGACGTCGTGCTGGTTGCACAGCGGTTTCCAATTGGAGAATTCTTTCCCACAGTCAAACGTGATGGATTTGAACAGGTTTCTGGGAACCCCTTGAAACCACTGATTCAGCGTAGTTTCAATATCGCATGCCTTGCGTCCCGCAGGCTTCAAGGCGATGATGACTTTCGTCAGCCGTTCGACCAGCGTGATCACCGCACTTTTGTGGCGGGCGCCCACAATGGTGTCGCCTTCGATATGTCCGAACTCTTTTTGGAAAGAAGGATAGTCGGTTTCTCGTTCGGAAATATGTCGTTTGAACGCCTGCTTTCCGCGGCGTTCCTCGTGCCCATTGGGTTTTCGTTTCCCTTTCATGGGCAGTGTGGCTACATCAAAGACCTGATTTTTGAACATGCGATAGAGCGTGCGTGCGGAACAATCGATCACCGTTTCTGCACGGCCGACAATGACATCAGGCGTCCATCCCTGCGCCACCTTGTCTTGAATATAGACAACTTGTTTCTTCGGCAAGACCAGTTTTCGTCGGCCGCAGCGTTGTTTGTTTTTCTTGTATTGTTTGTAGAAATCGAGAGCTGTATAGCCCGATTTCAGGAAGTTGATGACATTATAGATCGGCTGCCTGGAACGGTTCAGGCATTCTGCAATTATCGCCACAGGTATATGTTGGCGGTGGTAGGATTCTATCATCACCAATTCATCCGTGGTAAGATGGGTGTAGGTCATTCGTGATCACTCCTCTGTTTTTCTTTGGTCGGAAAATACATTTAGAGTGTATCACGAATGGCTTTTTCAGTTGTCTAGCTTAATTTTACAATCGGCGCAATATAAAAATCGATTCCATTCGTCATTATTTCCCGCCTTATCTTAGAACTGGTAATTTTCAAAAGCATAAAGTTAATTCTTTAGCCAGTACAAGTTGTTATTATACTGCTTTTGTAGTTCACGTCTTATTTGTATATGATAAAATAGATCTGATAATTCCACCAATATTTTTTTGCAACTAAGAATATCTTCTGCGCGAGAAAAAATTCGGGCAATCGCAACCATGATTAATCATGTAGAAACTGATTTCAATGGCCCCCCCATTCTCCTTCCCCATTAAACGGGTCAATTCGCTGGATGTGATGGCAGCAAGAGGCTGTTTTTTTTCGGATCATCATATCTTCCTGGTATATCTGCCAAGACACAGAAAAAGTATAACAGCCCTTTTGGATTAGTTAAGCGGTTAAAGCGCTTAGAATGCTGGTTTTCCAAGTATATATAGATTTCCAAGAAGATCAAGAATCAATCTATTCATCAGGAGAGAAAAAGCCTTATCGAGTGAAACTGATTTTTCGTGGTGGTGAAGTAGGTATCGAAATTTTTAAGCTTCTTTCAGAACCGCATTGGACCGAATATCACTGCTTCATTTATTTTCCTGATCATTATCGAAATAAGCCTTGTTATGCAGCCGTTTATGGGTTTGCAAAAGTTCATAGAAACCCAGACCTGACAAATTTTTTATATATAAGTTGAATTAAAGAAACAGCTTTTTCAACTCAACGAGGTAGGGAAACGAAGAAATCGCTCCAGACGGACGCTTTGGGCCCACAGGATGTGGATCATGCAACTGGCGCGATAGGACGTCGCGGTGCCAGTTGCCAAGGACCTCGCCCCAGCCTCCTCGTCGCAAGCTCCTGCGGGGTCTCCAGGATGTCGCTTCACTGCTCCAGCAGGAAAGTCATTGAACGAAGAGAGTTCGGGCAACGGCTTTGCGACGAAGCTAGCGCAGCGATGCAGGAGCACATCTTTGCCCTTCGCCGACTTGCGCTCTTTCTTCTAAGCACCCTTGAGTAACAAGTCATCAAGATACGGAGCAAATCAGCGGAGACTGTTATGAGAGCAGCGCAAGTGACATGGAAAGAAATCCACTCGGGCAGGCCCGAGTTCGTTCAGCGCAAGCGCTTAGCAGCTGATTGGCAGAACATTAACAGCCCGGAATCATTCGTTCAACTTATATAGCAAGGAAAAATAACTTTACGATTCCGTAAAACGGACAAAACGGAATATATATTTTTTGAAGGGGTGAGGAGTATGACAACACTTGCTGATTTAAGAAGCTGAACAGTTAGAATGAGTCGATAAAAAAAGTCTTGGAAGTCCTGAATGCATTTGGAGTCGGAAAATTTTTAATAGACTTAATGATATATTGGAAAATGAAAAGGCTGCCGGATGGCAGCCTTTTTCTAAAAGCATGAGTAACAGACTCGTATAAAACCATCTAGTCTTTACTTACTTCCATTAGTCTTCTGTTGTTTTTTTCCAACTATCGTCCATCACCATTTTGCCCGGCCACGTATAAGCTGTAATACCGCCGTCTACCACAATATCTTGTCCTGTGAGATAAGAACTGTCGCCAGAAACCAGAAACAAAACTGTCGTTGCAATTTCTTTAGGATCTCCAAGACGTCCTAAAGGTGCCAGCCATCTATTTGTCTCTCTAAACTGTTTTCCGCTTTCTTCTTCCTTTGACCCAGCCAAATGATCGATAAGTGGTGTTTCAATGGTTCCCGGTGATACGGAATTTGCCCGAATATTGGATCTCCCATATTCAATTGCGAGGGATTTTGTGAAATTGATAATACCGCCTTTTGCTGCGTTATAACCTGAACGGTTTAAGTCAGCAAAACTTCCAGACATAGAGGCATTATTGACGATCGCCCCTCCATTTTCTAGCATGAGTGGAATAAAATATTTGCTCATAAGAAAGGTGCCACGCAAATCTGTTTCCATAATTTCGTCAAACAAGTCAACCGGATATTCATGCACTTTTCCGCCTTCTTGGTCTATCCCAGCATTATTGAATAAAGCATGGATGGTTCCATATTCATCTTTTACTTGGTTGGCAAATGTTTTATTTCCTCTTCTTTTGCAATATTCACTTGAAAGCTTTTGGCCTTTCCACCATTTTTATTTATTTGAGCAACTGTTTCGGTTAACGCGTCTTGCTAAATATCCGCAATTAGCACAATTGCCCCTTCGGCTGCAAAAACTTCCGCTGTAGCTTTTCCTATTCCAGTCGCTCCACCTGTAATGACCGTAACCTTATTTTGTAGCTTTCCCATTTTCTTTCCTCCTTCACTATTTTCAAGTTATACATTTGCTTAGAAAATTCTGGTAAATAAATTAACAATAAAGAGTTATCCAGAATTTTTTGCATTGTTCATTTGAGGATTCTTTTCTAAACTACCCTTTAATATTGAGGTAAACCGCTTTTTCCAATGTAACCTGTTAATGTTGCAACAGAATTGACGAATACAATGTACATAGGAAGTCTGGAGAAAGGATTAAATGTACAGCCATTGCCGTGCTATAAAGAAGGCGTCCCCTCAAAATATGATTATCGTAAACGATTATTTTATAATCATCGATGCCTTAACAGGTGTTTTTTTACATGTCCAGAACGAGTCGCTTGCCCCCCCATATCTACATGTGGTGAGATGGATTACGAAGTGCAGGATCACGAAAACAGAAGTTGTGCATGGAAGTTGGCGTCGAACGACATATGTCATTCGGTATCTCCGATGCACCTGTGGTTAGAAGCTACTTCATGAGCTTCAAGACAGCATGATTCCTTACAAAAGATATGAGGCCAAAGCAACTGAATTGATGTAGAACAAGATGATTCTCGAACTGCCAATATTAAGGGTGATGATATAGCCGGTTTCCATATCTTTCAGCGGCAACACGGATTTTTTATGTTATGTTAAGAGCTAAATGCTTGCAGTAGGCGCGACTGACTCCTACATTACCATTCAATATAGCAGCGTAAAACCGCGTGATCAGTGCTCATTTTAATAGTGTATACTTAATATAAAAGGGGAAATTCAAAATTGATTATACTACGACGACTCTACCTGCAGGCGACCAGCCTGTCCTGGCTTATACTCACTGTCAGCACAATGGTACTCATTGCTTTCAGTACACTCCTACTCCCTGTCATAGAGCCATCAACTTTTACTAAATATGCAGATTCATTATGGTTTACTATGACGACTATCTTGACAGTCGGTTACGGTGACCTTTATCCTGCCACTTCTGCAGGAAGAATTTTTACAGTAGTTTTTTTATACATAATAGGCATCGGATTGTTTGCGTCATTCATTGGAAAAGCGATAGAAAGTCTAACCTTACATAAAAAACGGGAAGAAAGGGGCGAGTTGATGTTCAAGGGAAAAAACCATATTGTCATCATCGATTGGTCATATAAAGCTGAAAATGCAATAGCTGAGATATTGAAGCAAGATGAACAAATCGAGGTTGTGGTGATTGATAGACTGGAAAAAGCAAAAGAGATCAATACAAGAATTCACTATGTCCGAGGGAATGCCACCCACGAAAAAGTACTGCGACAGGCAAATGTTCAACAGGCGAAAGCGGTCCTGATTTTTGCGGACGACCGGATTGAGGATCAGATGCTGACCGATGGGAAATCACTGCTGATTGCCACAGCTGTAGAAAGAATGTCCCCACGTGTATATACGACTGTGGAAGTTGAACGGGAGGAACATCTCCCAAGCTTCTCGCACGTAAAGGTCGATAAGTTTATCATGTCCAACAGTACCATAGCGAAAATGGCCGTAAACTCAATCTTTTCTGAAGCGAACTAAGCTAAAAAAATAAAACGAGGCTGTCCCAAAAGTCCTTAAAATAAAACTGCCGAAGAATGAGGATTCTTTTTCTCCGGCAGTTTTTATTATGTAGTGGATTTTGAATACAGCTGGCATATGTTGGTTACTTTCAGGAGATTGTTGGCCATCGCTACAATCTCCTGAAATGTTTAATGTTCTTCTGATAATTGCAGTACTGTTGCTCGATATACATCCTGTATGAAATGAAGGAATCGAATCAAGGTTCTTTAAAACCGAAAATAGCTGTAAAAGCAATATATACATATATCCCTAAACCACATGCGTTTGACGACACCAAATAAAGTCTGACATTTCCTATCACCCCGAGTAATCCCAGAACGATTCTTGCTACACCGAAAAGAAGCGGCAAATAGAAATCGATTTCTATAATAAACACCAAACGGTCAAAGCCTTCTGGTGAATAAGGAAGTGCAAACGGCAGAATCATTAAAGCAAAAAAAATTGCTGAGAGAATTGAGTAGGATTTTTCAGTAAAATATTCCTCCTTCTGATTAGTTTCCTTAGAAATCCAAAACTGTTTGAATGAAAATTTTATGAACCTGAAACAATATCAATGGGAGTAGAATTGCCATTGATAAGCACCTCAATCACTTCAGTATCCTTGTCTACTTTTAGTTTGTAGACGTGTTGCTCAACTAAATTGCTAACTTTGGTAGCTGTCTTTAGTTTAATGTTTAATTTATCTCCATCTTCTTCAAGTTCAGCTGTCACAGTGTCCCGTGATTGATAAATGAGGTAGGCTATTTCGCCATTTTTAGTTATAAACTGGAGAGCAGCCTCCGGATCTACCCAGCTCTTGGACATTTTTTTGGTACTCTCTCTACCTTGAAGATGCTTATCGAAGAACCAGTTAAATTACATGTTGAAAGTAAAACAGCGATTGACACAACTGCTAAGAGTTTATTCAATTTATCATCTCTTTCTGCCAGTATTTAATCCGAACTTTTAATGACTAAAAAGATCTATTAATGTTTATTAGTAGCCTATTATCTTGAAGAGTAGTTTCTGTCAGTACCAAATACAGAATCAACCTCAATCGCAACTTATTTTGTTGTAAGTCATCATATAAAGTCGAACAGCTAGAAAATAAAAATAGCTCAAATGGATAAATCAACTAAGGAGTGTTTCCAAATGAGCTATGCCCATATCGTTCTACGGGAACGTGTGGTAATCGGGATTGATTGCCCGGAAAAGAAATTGCTGTCCTTCAGCCGCGCAGTTGAAACAAAGCAAGGGCAGGATTAACTACGGGCTAAAATGCTGTCAGCCGTATAACGCCCTGTTGGCGAAGCTCGACTATGATGCCATTTACACATAATTCTTAACGCTTTCAGATTTAAAAATTTCTAACACCTTATAGCCAAAAACTAATCCTGCAATGGTAGGGACAGTCGCTTCACCAAAGAGAAGGATTTTGGGTATAGGGAGCCAACTTCCAAATAGTGGCGAGTATGGCAAGAAAATCACTAGTACAATATAAAGCGCCGGTAATCCAATAGCTACGAATTTAATCCAATCAAAATTCCAAGAATCTCTTTCTTTCTTTGCAGCATAAATTTTGGCATGCAAATCAGTAAGTCGATAATCACTGGAAATAGAAAAATGTATACTTGAATTGAGAAAAGGTTAAATGTCATTTGGGATCTTTCAGCACCTGCTCCTGTAGTTACATTCCAAAATACAATATTAGTCCGATTGCTAGTGTCCAAATGAAATAATATAAAAACCATTTCAGAACAAATTCCCCTTTTTTTGTTGCTGAACAAAACTTAATAACCCATATACGGAATTGTGTGATAACGGTTTCATTTTTTTGGAAATTAGTTTATCCAGGAGGGAACTTATAGGGCGAGTTCGTTAATTGATACAACCCCAATGAGGGCAGTGATTTTTGACTGGACTAGTTTTTTGGCTATGTACTTTCGACTTTCTTCCTGAACAAAACGAATTCCACAGAATCCATAGAAAAACTAGGCTACCGAGAATTTCATGGTAGCGTGGCACTAAACACTGTAAGTAGAAGGCTTAAATTGGAGCTCCGCTGTCCATATTTTTTAGTTTAAAAGTTTTTAGAAAAAACGACTTCCCTATCTGTTCTCCTGTACTTCTATTTCATCAATTTGAAATCACCTTATTCAGGTCGGTTTTTATTACTAAAAAAGCTTATTGACAGGCTTTATCCGTATAAGATAAGATATGAGTTAACCTTAAATTTAAATAAGTTAACTAATAAAGGAGGTATACACCCCGTGACAGGATCAAATTTGAAGTTGAGAATGATGATTGTTACTGCACTCTTTGCAGCGATTATTGGTATATTGGCCCAGATAACGATTCCATTGCCGCTAGTACCTATTACAGGTCAAACATTGGCGATTGGGCTTGCCGCAACGATCTTAGGCCCTAAATACGGAACGATATCTGTGTTGGTTTATTTGGGAATCGGTGCAGTCGGAATTCCCGTTTTCTCGCAAATGTCTGGCGGATTGGGGAGCTTGTTTGGGCCAACCGGCGGATATTTGTTTGGGTTTATTCCAACTGCCTTTGTTATTGGTTTTTACCTTCAGAAAACAAGTTTTACAGTTACTAATGCGATTATTGCAAATGTTATCGGCATGTTTGTCGCATTGATTTTTGGAACCGTTTGGTTAAAGATATTTGCTAACCTTTCATGGACAGGAGCATTTTTGGGTGGGTTTGCCCCTTTCATTTTCGTAGGTGTTATTAAAGCCGCTCTCGCTGCATGGATTGGAATCTCAGTTAGAAACCGGTTGAAATCGGCAAGACTTTTATATGTCACAGAACAAAAAATCACTTAAGATTATCAATAGCCGAAACCCGCTGTTACACTCTTGCAGCTAGTAGGTAAACTTGCCTTACACCTACACTACAATTTGAAAAAACTGCCGACCTAAAGTTAGGACGGCAGTTTTTTTCGTGCACTCAGCATTTACCTGCAGATTTTTCCAGCAACTCGAGCTTCTTTTATCAATAAAACCACAAAACCATTCAGATCTGGCTCTTTTCTAACTTTTAAGGCCAACACATTGCCGAGAAAAAGACCAATCACCTCTGCTTTTTCAAAACCTTTGTGTTTAAAGGTTTAAACAAGTACTGTCCATAACAAGAGAAGAAGCTCGAAGTCTAGCTTCTTCTTTTCTGTTTCCTTTGAAACTCTTCAGTCCATCATAGAAAATTTTAGTATAGTGAGGCTTGAAAACAGAAAAAACCCAATAGGTCACTTTTTAAGGTTTCCACCATTTGGCGTTCAGCTTACAACTGCTATTGGTTTTCTTTTTCTACTATTGGTTCATTTGTTGTTTCTTCGACTAAAAAGTACTTCGCTTTCCATTCGTTGTCCGCAGACCTGTAGAGAAACGTAAGGCCTGTAATAAATAAACTGGTACTGATAAGTATCGGAACAATTCCGATTTCTATGAGCGCAGAGCCGTAGAGCCCCCAATGTTCAAAATAGCCGACCGACGATAACTCCAGTGCGTAAACCGCCGCCGCAACCAAGGTAAACCCTAATAACATAATACCTGATAAAATCCCGATTCCGCCTATAATGACATATTTCATTTTGACTTCACCCTTCACTCTCGATTTCGATAAAAAAATATTTCTGAAATATTCGAAACGCCTTTACTTTGAAAAGTTTTCGATGCCAGATGTGCTTGCACTTCCGGTGACAAAGTGCTCGGCTTCTTTAGGAGGGGCGATATTCTCTAGTTTCCTGCAACCGATCGACCTTCAAACAAGAAAATGATTTATCTATTTAGCCATAATTCTCGAGGCTCCCCTTGCGTAACCAGTAGCAAAACGATGTCTTATACTTTCAAAACCATTTCTATTGTTTTCAGTATATGTCCATCAAAATCATCATCAAACTCTCTAACAACTTCAAATGCTTTTGCTTCATAAAATTTCAGCCCTGACAGATTGTCCTTTTCTACATCCACAAAAATTTCTTTCACACCATCTAACGCTTTAATGCCTTTTTGTAACAACGCTGAACCTATACCTTTTCCTTGAAATTCAGGATAAATATAAATAGCAGCTAATCCAACTATTCCATCTTTATTTACTTGTGAAAAATTAGCAAAACCAACAACTTTTCCAGAAATATCGACTACAAAAATAACCGATGACTCCATGCGTTGCTCCATTCTTTCGTCATTGTAAGCAGACCTCAGAAAATTCTCTTGTACATCTAATGGAATTATCCCCTCATAAGTAGAATTCCAAGTTTTGTGTGCAATATCTTGTACTTGTTTAATGTCTTCCGCTCGCATTTTTCGAACTAATAAATCCATAAATTTACCCCTTTTCAAATTGCCATTTATTGTGCATCGTGCTCCCCCTGAATAAATAAAAATCGGATTATGAACTTCTTTTGTTCGTTCTTAGAGATCATAGGTAGAAGATTTATTTCCAAAAAATGATCCAAACGCAGACCACCCGTTTTACCGCAGTTCGGTTTTTTCATAGATTCTTTTAATTTATCTTCTGATTGATAAGAAAATAGCGCCCATTCTTAAATAGCTTATTGACGAAATTCAAGGATGAGTCTAGGATCATTCAGTATGGTCACAATGTCTGCAATCCGATTGTAATCCAGTAGAATGTCCGATAAAAGCCACCTTTTCATGCTCAAGTACTTTCCTAAATATTTCTAGAACTTTCAACATCTCATCCAGGCTATGCTCTTCAGCTTTATTTGCTTTAACAGAACTTCCAGCTCCGCGAAGCTTAATCAAATACACATAGTAATCATTCATAAAAGCCGCTACCATCAATTGCAGGTTTGTTTGAATTCACTGTAAAGATGTGTAGTGGCTAACGGCTCCTCCTCTCCTTTATGAAAGACTTCAACGTTTCCTCTGTCTGTTTTGATAATTCTCTCTTTCCACTCTCCTGATATTTTTTCTTTCTATTCAGACTATAATCATACAATATATGTAAATGATTTGATATAGAACTAATCAAATAACACTTTTTAATAGAGGGTTTCATTCCCAAACAAATTGGAATAGTGAAATGAACACTCAATGTTCAATAAAAAATGCCAATTGATATTAAAAACGTTCGTGAAAGTGCGCATCTACGAAGAAAAAAAGAAACATTTAAATATTTCTTCTCTTCCAATAGCGGACTTTCCGTACCACACATAAATAACTAACTGTTTAAGTTCATATTCTCTCCAAAATGTACTTTTCTTCTTTTAGCGGTTACTACCTTGAATGCCATAATCCCTAATAATAAAAAAGTAAATGAACCTATTAAGCCTACAGACCGTATTGAAGTCAATTCAGCTGCCAAACCAATTATTACGGTTAGAATGATTATAAACAAAGCTTCAACCATACTGAACAAACTGCCAAACCTCCCCATCATTTTCACTGGCACATTGTTCTGATAGAACGTCAAATAACCCGTGTTTGCAAAAGTGATGGCAAATCCAATCACAAAAGTTCCCATTGCAGCACTGATAAAACCTTGAGAGCTGTAGAGAGCAAGATAACCGACTGCAGTAAAAATAGATCCACCCCCGATTAGCAAGTTGACTGCCAATTGTTTGGAAAAAACGGTGTTGATAACAGAACCCAAAATAATTCCCGTTCCAAATACACTGAGTAAGAATCCATAGTTCGTGTCTGACATCAGAATAACTTCTTTCGCAAAAGCTGCTTCTAATGAATCTAGGGCAGTCATAAATATCGTCATTCCAACAAAAAGAAGATAAATCTTTAAAATAAAAGTATGAGTATGACTGAACTTGTAAACTACTTTAAAGTCATCTTTTATCATCTTCCGAGAAAGTTTTTCAGTTTCGGATGGTACTGTTTGCGAATCAACATTAGGCAATAAAAAGATGATAAAAGCTGACAAAATTAACGCAACGGAGTTTATATAGATAGCCGTGTCAGGTGTGCCCATCCAAAATAAAATATCCGCTATTGCAGGGCCGATTAATGTTCCGCAAGAATTGATAAAGCTTCTCAAAGCATTAAATCGTTGGCGATCTTTCTCTGGTATTAGTTTGGTCATATACACCATTGACGTGGGCTCAAACATGGCACTTCCGATATTAATGATAAATACGATGACATAAACATAGACCAGCGAAGGAAGCACAGGGATCAATGCAATACATAAAGCACGTGAAATATCTAACCCAATCATAAACTTCCTCGAATTAATACGATCTATTAGGCTTCCTGCCCATGAATTAGAACAAATCGTCGCGATCGGCCCTAAAATATACAGTAAAGAGATTGCTAGAGGAGAGCCCGTTTCATTGAGGATAATTAAATTCAAGGCAATCAGATAAACCCATCCGCCTATATTCGAAATACCGATATCACCTAACAATAATAAAGAATACTTCCAGTTTTTCATCGTAACCGCTCCCCCAATGAATTTTAGCCAAACAAAAAAATCTCACCCCCAAGACAATTGTCTTGGGGACGAGATTACTAAAATCGTGGTGCCACCCCTATTTGTTAATACGTCACCATATTAACCTTACTCGGTATCGGTGTTTGTCAATATAGTTGTCGCATCTCTCTGTTTTCGAAAACTGCTATTTATTCCTTCTGCCGTTGAAGCAACTGATCCGTCCGCGCCTTCTCTTTCATCGGATTCAATGCGACGGATTCATGCGGTTGCCAATTTTTTGTCGTTCTTGCCCACCGTTCCGGCCGATTTTGTTTCGCTTGTATGTAAACTTCATGCCGATTTTTCAGTACTTCCACGTGAACACCCGTGTGACGCTGTTCTGGCGTCACAAAGTTAATACTGCTGTGCTGATGCTCATGCGTATGCCAGTGGACGAACCGAGTGGTCCATTCCCGTGCCTCTTCAAGAGAGGCAAATCCGTCAACCGGAAACTCTGGCCGGTATTTAAGTGTCCGAAAAATGGCTTCCGAATACGGATTGTCGTTACTGACGCGCGGTCTGGAGTATGAACTTTGAATCCCCAGTTTCTTAAGCAACGCCTGGAACGTCGCGGCTTTCATCGGGCTGCCGTTATCGGAATGCAGTACCAGTGGCGCTCCGTGTATTTTTTCGCTGACGACGGTTTTTCTGATCAGATCGGCCGCATGATTGGCATCTTCCATTTCCCACACTTCCCAGCCGACAATCTTTCGACTAAACAGGTCGATGATCAAATAGAGTCGATAATATAGCCCTTTCACCGGACCTTTCAGCCACGTGATATCCCACGTCCAGACCTGGTTCGGATCCGTCGCCAAATAGCTCTCCGGCAATTTCGCTTTCGGGCGTTTGCTTTGGCCGCGGTGCTGTTGCATCTGTTCTTGGCGCAAAATACGGTACATCGTCGATTCAGAGGCGATGTAGATGGACCGATCGGCGAGCTTCGGCACAATCTGGGAAGGAGGCAAGTCCACAAATTCTTCTTTCTTACCGATTTGCAGCACTTCTTGTCGCTCTTCTTCACTCAGTTTATTTTGAGGCACAGGTCGCTCGGCGTGGGGGCGTTGATCTTCTTTCACTTCGCCACCGGAGACCCACCGTTCATACGTGCGGACATTGATATTCAATTCCTGACAGGCACGGGCCAAGCGGGCCCCGTTGCGGTTCGCTTCTTGGATGAGTTCAACCGCACGTCGGCGATCTGGCGGGCGGATCATTCGTCCTCTGGATCCCCCCAAATCGCTCGGGCCTTTTTTCGCAGAAGCAATAACGCCGCAGCTTCAGCCAGCGCCTTCTCTTTTTTACGCAGATCTTTTTCCACTTCAGCTGTCCGCCGTTTTTCTTCCTTCAGTTCCTGAGAAAGCCGTTTGGTCTGGTTGATTTCACCTGTGTTGGCCCCTAGACAACTGATGCGCCAAGCATCAATCTGTTCTTTGTACAAGCCCTTTTTCCGGCAGTATTCCGCGTCATCGCGTAGGTTTCCAGCACCACCAGAAACTTATCTTCACTGTTCCAGCGTTCGGATGCTTGGTCATTTCCCGGTGTCGCTTATCCGGCACTGCGTGCTTGTTTTCGCCATTTATAAAGTGTTTGTTTGGAAATCTCGAGATCTTCCGTGATGCTTTTAACGGATTCGTTTTGAGGGGGCATCATCCGTTTCAGGATAGCGTCCTTCTGTTCTTTCGTATAACGCGTTCTATTTTCACTCGTCATGTCGCACAACCTTCATCTAATAATTAAAGTATAACAAGAGAGTTTCGTACGACAACCAGCCTAACACAGGGTCGTTACATGAAAGAGCTAGGACTCTGTGCATTGCCAGTAAAACAATTCGTGACAACGACGGATTCCAACCATCACCAATTCGTTTACCCAAATCTTCTCGAGCGCCGTTTTAATGTCGACAAGCCCAATACGGTCTGGGTATACGATATCACGTATATCTGGACGCTAGAGGGATGGTTGTATCTGGCGAGTGTAATGGATCTATTCTCGCGCAAGATTATCGGGTGGAGTCTGGATGTCACGATGAAGACCGAACTGCCACTTGGGGCGCTGCAAGAGGCGCTGCTCTTGCGAAATCCCACTGGTGAGCCAATCCATCACTCTGACCGCGGCTCTCAATACTGTTCCGATGAGTACATTAAGTGCTTGAAAAAAGCCGAATTCCAAATCAGCATGAGCCGCAAGGGAGATCCGTACGATAACGCCTGCATCGAATCGTTTCACGCCACCATTAAGAAAGAGCTAATTTACCGCCACCGGTTCCGAACACGGGAAGACGCTCGAAAGGCAATCGGCCATTACATCGATGACTTCTATAATTTGCGTAGACGGCACTCCACACTCGGTTATTTGTCACCCGAAAACTATGAAAAAAATACGCATCCCTGATATCAGAACGATTGGTTTCGTGACAGTTTGACAGCCATGAGAAGTGGTTCGCTTTTGAACCGCTTCTCATGGCTGTCCGATCAAGCGGAGCGCGATAGGGTTTTTGAAGAAAAAGTACAGTTTTTCTGTGTCCACTTTCTTGACAGAAGACCAAAGAAAGACATTAATCAACCTCTCTTCTCTCCATTCTTATATGAATTGCTTCCGATGACTCATGATATGTAAACTAGATTATTTTCAGAAAGCTAGCTTTCTTCTTCGAGAACTGATTTTGTTCAGCAGACATATTTCCGATCAATACTTTTTTAAAAATATTTTAAATCATTTCTATGGTAGTATAAGGATAAAATAAAAAGAGGTGAATTGATGAATAAAATTTTGGTATTCTTAATTTTAGGGATGGGATTAACTGGTGCCGTTTTGATCATCTCGGTTGCTCTGTTATTCAATCCTCCATTTGGAAATGTGTTGAAGGTAATTACTGCTGGTTCAACAATAGCTTTCGTTATATTTGCTAGTTCGGCTCTAGTGCTTCGTCGGCGATTAGATGAAAAAAGAGCGTAATATATTTATTAAATTAATAAAGTCAGTTTTAAGGAGCAGACAAATTTGTCTGCTCCTTTTTTGGCTCAACACCAAATTATTTCTGGGACCAGGTGGTTTGGATCCAAATAAAACCAGCCGTTCAGCTTTGCTGGGGAATTTCACTTTTTTCACTCCTTCCACTAGCTTTGGTGCAGAGGATTCGCATTCACATCGGTGCTTCTCTGCTGAACCGCCTCTTTTAGTTATCCAGGGGCACCCATGTCCATTGCCCTTCGACTTTCTTCACTTTACCCAGTCCTGGAAACGGATAATGACATGCAAAAACTTGTGCTGATTGCTCATGGGCTTCTTGCAAAAAAGCCTGGCGTGTCTCCATGCCCTTGCCAGGATCCAGTTCGGCAGCAATATGAGAGGCAGGATGTGAAAGAGTGACTGGGTCGTTGAGAATATCGGAAGCGACCAACAAGCGTGTGCCTTGCGACTCAATAGAAACCGTCAGATGGCCTTCTGTATGGCCTGGAGTATGCTTAACTGAGATGCCCCGACAAATGTGAAAATTAGAATGAATGAAGGTGATCTGGCCTTTTAGTGCAGCCAAGGTCATTGATTCCGTAGTTTCCGGATGCTTTGACCAGTAATTCCACTCTTCAGCTGTAATCAGATGTTCAGCATTGGAAAAGACGGGTTTTCCATTTTGAGAAAGCCCCCCGATATGATCTAAATGGCCGTGAGTAATGATGATTGTGTGAATATCTTCAGGCCGGATCCCTTCCTGTTGAAGCTGCCTTAGCAAGTAGCCCCCAGTCGGCAAATATTCCTCACCAAAGCCTGCGTCTATTAGTATTTTTTTCTCTCCTGTATCAATAAGCAAAAAGTTTAGGGGAGCATTGAACTCTTCAGGAATATGTTCAATTATGTCCTGAGGCGTATTCGAAAAAAAGAATTCCTTGGATACCGGAAACGCCCCATCTGATAAAGCGATGAGTTTAAATTCCCCAACTTGGAAATGCCAGTTATCATTTATTTTCATCGTTCTGCTCCTTTCGGATTTTTTGGTGTGTTCGACTTGAATTGACAATTAACACGTATAGAAAAGATGAATGTCTTATTGACCTTTTTTACAAATAAAAATCATTCGCGGAGATTTCTGGAAATGATATTCGCTGCCGTCGTAATGTCCAAGAATTTTTTGGACATAAAGCCCTTTTGATGTTAACATTTTCATCATTTTGTCAAGATCATACAGCTTAATAATTTCTTCGTACTGTTTTTCTTCGCTGCCGGAAATCATAAAGATATTTTTATGCACATGTCCGTTTTCAACTTTCCTATACTGAATTAATTCGATCGGTCCAATCTCTTCTCTTGAATAAGGTATGAGGTTTTCTTCAACGAATTTAGGATTAAGATAATCCATAATGAAATAGCCGCCTTCTTTTAGAGATTGGCTAATTCCCTCAATTACTTTTTCGTTTTCCGCATCCTGGGGAAAATACCCAAAGCTTGTAAACATGTTTAACACCAGATCCATTTCCTTTTGAAACGGAATATTTCTCATGTCACACCTCATATATTGAATCGGTAAATTCACAGTCAAACGGATTGCCTCTTGGAGCAATGGAGCTGATAGATCGACTCCAGTAACTCTCCAGCCAAGTTCTGCAAGGTAACGTGAATGTCTTCCATAACCGCAACATAAGTCAAGAACTGATTGCCCTTTTTCCCAAGGAATTAGTTCCAATAATTTCCTCAACTCATTTTCTGCCTCACTGTGTCTGTGTTGATAAATTTTTATATAGTCTGTCTGGAAATGTTCTTCATACCAAGGGGTTGTTTCTAGTTTCAATTGATTACTTACCATAAAATCACCTCTCCTTAAATCAGTCCTGTTTTTAAATAGAAGTTCAAACGAGTTGAACCCTCAACAACTTCATCATATTTTGCTACATTTTATACATGCTCAATTCATTAAAAACAGCTTCTTTTTGAAAGAAGCTGTTCCCAAACTTAGACTACATTTAATCGAATTGCTCAAATTTCGGTTTTTTTTGATGTATTTCTTCTTTATCGTTATCAAGGTAGATACGGCTTTCGGTTGCTTTTTGTTGGTAATTATACTTCCCTTTATAGGTGTGGCCCTCTTGGTCTAACTTAGCAAAGACTAGCTGACAAAGACGTCTTCCTGCTTTTAGCTCGATGGGTATACGGTTTGCGTTATAAAGTTCCAAGGTGATATGGCCTTTAAATCCAGGGTCTACCCAACCTGCATTCTGAATAAATAAACCCAGTCTTCCAATTGAGCTTCTTCCTTCGACAAAAGCCGTTAGGTCGTTGGGTAATTCAACAGTCTCAATTGTCGTCCCAAGAACAAAACCTTGAGGGGGTATGATGATTGTATCTTGGTAAACCTCTTTATATTTAGCAGGTTTCTCTAATGAAATATAAGGGGTTGAATGCTCATCCATGATTAAAAAATGATTTGAAATCCGCAAATCAATGGAGGCTGGTTGAACCTGGCTTGATGCCATTGGCTTAATTGTAAGTTCTTTCTTTTCTATTTTTTCTGCAATTGTTAACCCGGAAAGAATCATTTAGAAAACCGCCTTTTTAGTGATTGTTTATGGTAATACCTAAAACCAAACGTTATTTATAAGTAACTCTACGAATTTCCTTCTTCCCTCTTCTAGTTAAGTGAATGATTGTTTTTTGTATAATAGAACCAATTACTAAACTAATGACTAAAATTAAAGTAATCGTAGCACCCGGTGGAGTACCAAACATATAGGAAGAGATTAAACCGGAATAAATACTAAACAGAGCAATTACAATCGCTGTAATCATCACTGCTTTGAACCCTTTTGTAAACCTAATTGCAAAAGCTGCTGGCAGCACCATCAAAGCAGAAACTAAGAGCACGCCGATTGTTGGTATAATAACTGAAATAGCTATTCCAACCAGAATGCTAAAGGATAATGACAATAAATTCGTGTTAATGCCACTTGTGTAAGCTGTATCTTCATCAAAAGTCATTAAGTACAGCGCTCTCCTGAAAAAAAAGAGAAAAAGAAGGACTATTAACGTCACAACTGCTAACACATAAAGCTGTTTGGCACTTGTGGTGACGATTGAACCAAATAGATATTGCTCGATATTGGTTGTCAATCCGCCATCACTTAAAGATAATAAAACTAAAGCAAACGATAATCCTGCGGCCATCATAATGGCAATTGAAACTTCTGAATAGGTTTTATATCCCCTTCTCATATACTCGATTCCTATTGCCCCTGCGATTACCACCAGAATTGTCGAAAGTGTAATATTCTGGTTAATAAAAAAACCGATGGCTACACCTGAAAGTGAAATATGAGATAGAGTATCTGCCATCAAAGCTTGTCTTCTCAAAACAAGGTAAATTCCTAGCAATGGGCTCATAATACCAATCAATCCACCTGCCCAAAATGCTCGTTGCATGAATCCAAGGTCAAACATTTCCACTCACCTTGCTCTCCTTTCTCTAATCGAAGTACTTTGTCTAAATAACGCTCAACCTCGTCTTGTTCATGGGTAACCATTAAAACGGTTCGATTATGCTTTTTTACTTGGTGGGACATAAATCTGTAAAATTCCATTCTACTTTCTGCATCCATTCCCGTTGTTGGCTCATCTAGCACGAGAAGATCCGGATCGCTTGCAAGTACTCTGGCGATAATTATTTTCTGCTTTTGCCCTCCTGATAAATCTCCAATCTTACGAGAACGAAACTCCCACATTCCCACCATTTTTAATGCGTTTTCGATTTGCGCTAAATCGTCTTTGGTTAATGTCTTTAACCATTTGCCTTTTTTATATCTGCCTGATCTGACCAGTTCTTGTACGGTACTTGGAAATCCTATATTAAATGAAGAAATTTGTTGCGGTACATAACCGATGGTGAGAGGTTTTCCTTGAATGTTTCTTTTTCTGGTCGTCACACTACCTTCCCACGGCTTTAACAACCCAAGCAGGATACGTAAAATTGTCGATTTGGAGGCTCCATTCGGTCCCATTACACCAACGAACTCCCCACTTTGAATATCAAAGGAAACCCCGTTGAGTATAGGGACATGGTTATAACCAAATACTATGTTTTTCAGTGAAATAAGTTTCATACTCTCTCTCCTTACCAGAAAAGATACACACATAAAAAATTCTTAATCAGTTTTTTGATTCTTTGCCTTTTTCAAACATAATCATTCATTTCAGCTGCTGTTTATATTTTCTCGCCCGTGGCATGGGTATTTATATGTTGCTGCCGCATTGTACCAGCCCTGTACTTTCACATCTATTGCAACTAATACGGTGCAATTAACAGCAAAGAACTGTTGCTTAGACTATTTTTTAAGGGACTTTTCCAGTGACGTTAAGTTATTTTTCATAATGTCTATATAACCTAAACCTGCTTCTTTATCTTCTTGGCTTAAACCTTCTAAAGTGCTCAATACTTCCGTTTCCGCCCCAATTTCAGTAGCTAATGTTTCGGCCACTTTGGGGGAGGTCGTCTCTCCAAAATAAATCACATTTATTTCTTTTTCTTCAGCGAAATCCTTTAATTCAGCAAGCTTCGCTGGACTCGGTTCCTGAGAAGGTGACAATCCTGCAATGGGTACTTGAACCAAATCATATTCTCTGGCTAAATAGCCAAAAGCAGCATGTTGAGTTATAATTTCTTTCCCAGAAATATCTTTTAATGTTTTGTGAAATAGTTCATCTAATTCTTTTAATTCTTGGGTATATTCCTCACTACGACTTTCATAATAGCGTTGATTTTCTGGATCTAACTTTACAATCGCGTCCGTAATGGTTTTGACTTCTTCCTGAGCAAGCACTGGACTTAACCATACGTGCGGATCTAATTGCTCACCGCCATGTTCATGGTGAACCTCTTCTTCCTCATGGTGGTCCCCTTCTTCTCCGTACTCATGGTATTCTTCGTGGTGACCTTCTTCTTCTCCATGCCCATAGACTTCTTCGTGATCATGCTCGTGGGCGGCCCCTTCCATTAAGTCAATACCCTGACTAGCTTCTACAAACAAGGGTTGATTCTCATCTAAACTATCTTGAATAGAAGTAATCCAAGTTTCCATATAGGTACTGTTATAAATGACCACATCTGCCTCTTGGATCATCGCCATATCTTTCGGAGTGGGTTTCCAATCATGTGGTTCAACATTTGAGGGAACTAAAAGTTCCACATTAGCTTTATCTTGGGTAATATTCCTAGTGAACTCATACATAGGAAAAAAGGTCGTCACAATCTTTAATTGATCATCTGATGCCGATGAGTCTTCGTTTTGACCGGAAGATTCATTCTGATTGCTATTGCATCCAGCCAATGCAAGGATGCAAGACAGAATTAATACCATCGAAGTTTTTACTTTTGCCAAATTCATTATTTCTCCTCATTTCTTTATAGCAAAAATTTAGATACCTTTTAAATCGTAATCATTACGATTTACAGGAAGCTATAGATACTCTAGCATTTCCTCCCAAAAAAGACAAGCAAATTTTAAACCGCGGTTATACAATGGCCATTGTATTGTAATTCGCATCATGTTCATTTACGCACGCAAATAAGATGACCCTCATTGACTAACAAACAACCTGTCTTTCCAAAATGAAAGGACTGGCGGATGATTCCAGCAGAATGCTCAAGCAATAGCGTCAAAAAAAGATGACTCCGATACAATACCAGAGTCATCTCATCGCAGCCTAACTGCAGGGTGCTTTTATTTATTTATCCATTAACTGGGAGGTATTTAAGTTATAGTCTTGGTTTTCTTTTAATAGTTTATCGAGTGCCTGCCAAGTCATCAATGCACAATTATGTCGGGCTTTCAATTTATGCACACCTTCTAGCGATAAGCTATCGCCTAAGTCTATTGCTGTTGTCTTTTCTCCCCGCCGAATTAAAACTTCAAATGCATTTCTTAGAGATGCAATCTCTTTAATTGATTTATTTTCAATCAGTTCTGTCATCATAGAGGCTGAGGCCATGCTTATACTACAGCCCTCGCCAATAAAAGCCGCTTTATTCACATGGTCTTGTTCTATATCTAAATACAATGTCATGACATCGCCGCACGTGGGGTTTTTGAAGTGCACCTTTCGAATCCTATTTCCCCGTAATTCTTGGAAATTTCTTTTTCGCCGATAATGCTCCATGATAACATGGCGATACAAGTCATCAAGCATAAAAATAGCACCTCCTTATTTTGTGGTAGTAGCCACGGGGTCATTTGCTATACAATCTTTGAATTGCCTTTCCAGTTCTCCTTTGTCTAAATTTTTCCCAATAAACACAAGCTCACTTAGTCTTGATTCATTTTCTTTCCATTTGCGACCAGGATGTCCTGAAAATAACATATGAAGACCCTGAAAGACGATTCTTTCGTCTATACCCCTAATAGAAAGAATCCCTTTATATCGTAAGAGGTCCTCTCCCTTTTCACGTACCAAGTAACTCATCCATTGCTCTACTTTAATTAAATCGAGGGGTTTAGTTTCTATAAAAGCAACGGAAGACACTCTATCATCATGCTCATGATCGTGATGATCTTCCAAAAAATGAGGATCAATTTCAAGCTTCCGAGTCACATCAAATGTGTTGATGCCCAAGATAGTATTTAAATTGATTTCGCAATTTCGAGCCTGAATACGCTTAGCAGCAGGGTTCATTTTCGAAATTCTTTTCTCTAGTTTATTCAATTCGTCTTCTGATACTAAATCCGTTTTATTTAAAATGAGAACATCTGCAAAAGCAATTTGCTCTTGAGCCTCATCATTTCCGTCCAGATGCCTTGTAACATGTTTACTATCTACAACAGTGATAATGCTGTCTACTTGGAACTTTTGTGAAAGCAATTCATCCATGAAGAAAGTTTGGGCCACTGGGGCTGGGTCAGCTAAGCCCGTAGTTTCAATTAAGACACGATCGAATTTCACTTTTCCTTCTTCCATGGAAAAAGTTAACGTGCGCAAAATCCGAATTAAATCACCACGAACAGTACAACAGATACAGCCATTGTTCATTTCTAGAATTTCCTCGTCTCCACTAACAACTAGCTGATTATCTATTCCTACTTCTCCAAACTCATTGACAATGACCGCAACCTTTTGATTGTGCTTTTCCGTTAGTATCCGATTTAAAAGGGTGGTTTTCCCTGCGCCAAGATAGCCTGTCAAAATAGTAACAGGAATTTTAGCCGGTTTTGATAAAGTCATCGCATTCATCTCCGTTTAGTTATTTTGATGCCTTACTTACTTTTTCGCTATCTTTAGCAACACCTTTAACGACACCCGTTGAGCGCTCGAAAACCTCGCCATTAAAAGAATGGCTTATTTTCGTTGAAAAATTTTCATTTGCATGAAGAGAATCAACAAAGAGATGGGCATCCTCTGGCTTTAAGTCCTTATACCATATGCCTTTGGGATAATCGATAACAACACATTTGTCATGACATCGTCCATTGCACCGAGTACGGGTAGTGTGAATAGTACCGTCCAACTCTCGGCGAGAAATTTCAGATCGAATTGCTTGTGTTAATTCTTCAGCTCCAAATTGGTTGCAGCTTCCACCGTTGCATATAAGAACATGATGTTCCGTGGTTTGTAGATCCCAAGTAGCCATTTAGAAGTTCCCTCCAGTTAAATCGAAATCGTGATGATGAGTCTTTTACTTAATCAAAAGTTTAATTCTGTTTTCTTTTTTGACTTCGTTCTTTATTTTTCAGTCATCACAACGCTATAAATCGTAATGATTACTATTTGCAATTTAAATTTTATCTCTTTATATCAGAAAACACAACCAATACAATGAAGAACCATCTTCAAATTGGGAGAATACTTTTTTTCTCTATGTCATTCAATATCTTTTGGAGAATATCATGGTCAATATCATCCCCGATAAAAACAAGCGTATTTTTCATCTTTAACCCTGCTTTGGTGTGAAAGGGCATTCCATATGAATATTGAAAAAGAAGAGTTTCTTCACTCTCAGTGAAGCGAATATATCCTTTAATACGATAGATCGTATCTGGCATTGCTTTTAAAAATTCTTCAAATAACTTCTGATTAATAGGATGTAAAAAGGTATGGACATAGGTTTTTATATGAAGATGTTGGGTGACATGCACTTTTTCATGTTCGCCGTTTTCTAGTTTCTCGGAAGTAATTAGTTCATTGACATTGACTTCTGCGAAAACGGTTGGAACAATTTTTCCAGAAGGATTAATACTGCGTACTTCTTCTTCTATACAATTCTGTGTATGCTTAGATACACAATCCACTTTATTCAATAAAATAATATCAGCATGTTTTACTTGTTCTATGATAAGTCGCTGAAGAGGTATCCTTAATTTTTTTCGATTGATCCAGCTAACAGCATCTACAAGAGTGATAATGGAACGAATCTTTAGTTTCTCAGCTAAAAGAGGAGATAAACAAGTATCCAATACTTCGATTGGGTGGGCCACTCCAGTGGTTTCGATATAAATGACATCTAAATCGTATTCGCGCAAGAGTTCAGCTATTTGTATTTCAAACTCCCCGGAAAGTGTGCAGCAGACACAGCCGTTAAGCAATTCTTTTAAGGGTGTTTCTTTAGGAACAGAATCTGAATCAATCGAGACTTTTCCCACTTCATTCATAATTACCGCAACTTTTCTTTCAGCTTGTTGCTCTTTTGCTAGAATTTTTTGTAGAAAAGTCGTTTTCCCGGACCCTAAAAAGCCGGATAAAATAATTATTTCTACCTTTTTCATCATTTATCACCCTTTCATTGTTGTTCCATTACTATAACGCAAAGGTTGTTAAAAGTAATCATTACGATTTAAAGAGACTTAGCACTAGCATTCTCTGGGATTTCAATTGATCAGTTCCTATTTTTTCTTCAGCCTATTGCCGTCAAAAATTTCAGAAGTGACTCGTCATTTATTGCTTTCATTCGAATAACAATTAAATTTTTGTTTTTAAAAGTACACTTGTTCATATATAGATTATCCGATTACGCCATTTAGCAGAGGTCCGATACCTGGTAGAAAGCGGTGATTCCGCCAGACGTTGCACGGACGGTTTTGGATTAGTCCCCGGAAAGGACTGATTTTGAACATGCCCTCCCGAAAATTTCTGAGGAGTCTGCTCCTTTTAACTCGCATTTACAATTTACAGGCGATAAAGTGGTCTTAAACTATGCCAAAAGCACATATATCAGAAATATGTTTCGTAAATCTTTGAAAAGGAAATAATATTATCAACAACAAAAAAATACAAAGGAGGTTTTTTTATGAGTACCCAACACAATGTCCATGAGCATCATTCCCACCAGCATAATCTGTCATGCGGCCACACAAAGATAAAGCATGAGGATCACATCGACTATGTGCATAACGGACATCTTCATCATGAGCATGAAGGACATTGGGATGAATGCAAAATTTCTATTACCGAGATGAACCCGGATGTTTGTGTACCTATGAATTGTGGTTGCAAGCACGACAGCGATTGCGGACATGAAATGGTTCCACATGGTGACCACGTGGATTATTTAGTGAATGGCCGTCTGCACCATGTCCATGACGGGCACTGTGACGACCACGGTCCTGTTGAATTAGTTACCGTAAAGTAGACCATTTACAAGAAACCATCTAAACTGCCATTGTCCGATATTCAGTAGGACAATGGCAGTTTAATTTTAGAAGTTTGAAGTCGAATAATTTTAGTAGAGGTGAGTGTAAAAAATAGACGTTCTCAGCTCGTCGCGATGCTATAGTAAAAATTGCTTCAGCTTAGTTTTTTGGTGAATTCAGAATGTAACAAGTTTGCGTATTAGGGACTACTAAAAGCCTTCTGGAAGCTGGAGTCGCCTCCTCTTACAAAATGATTCGCAACTCTAACGCTCTGTCTCTTACAAACAAAATAACTTCCTTCTATATCATATTCTTGTTTCCAGTAAAGCGTTCGTAAAAGTACACTTTTACGAACGCTTTAAAAACAGAGTAAAACCTATAGAAAGAACGTTCGTAAAGGTGGCAACACACTTTACGAACGTTCTTTTGCTGCACTCCACGTTTACGAACAGAAACCACTCGTGTGTGAACAGGTTGCTCCCTGCGAATCAGGTTATTCGTCTATCGAATTTCCCAATCTTCTGCGGTTGAATGGCTTTGAAGAATTTTCGCACCATACTTCGTTCGGCAATTTCATGTGAAATCACAAAGTAACAAAAATCTTCCAGTGTATCTTGTTCCATCAACACACTTTCTTCGTCCTCTTCAACGGTGATGTAAATAGGGGCATCTTCAATGACCTCACGAATATCCAAGTCATTGCTACAAATGATTCCTGCACTCAGGAGCATTGCGGCTGCTAAGCTGTGAATTTCGCCAAGGTCGTTTGTGTTTTTCAATCGGCGTCCTTCAGCCTCTTTTTTTACATCGAGCTGATAAAATGCCTCGCGCATTTCCCTAAGATAGATCACATACAAATCATACAATTCTTCTGTCGGGACGAGTGTTTCTGCTTGCGGATCAAACAAAATCCATTGCCCACTCGCTATGAATTCGTCTGCCTTTTTCCGTACCGATGCTACCTGAAGCTCCTTTAGAACTTCTATATGAACATAGATCTCTTCGTATTACTGATTCAACCATTGGAACACATCCGTCTTCTGAAAACTTCCAGCATGAATGATCATATTGGCGTCAATAAACACTTTGCCTTTACGTTTCATGCTGTTCTTCCTCTGCGACACGCTTCATTTCTTGTTCCTGCAATTTTTTCGCCAACTGGCTGTTGTACTTCTTTAGTTTATGGGATGCGGCCAAAGAATCAACGACTCCTTTTTCAAGAGCATCTTCGACAACGTGCTCATAGGCGGTAAAACGTTCAAACGGTTGCGGAAAATCTAACGTGCTCTCAGACAAGTCCAACTTTACTCGTTCGTTCTTCCATTCCTCTTCAGTAAAGGAAACTCCAATAAGGGAAATTCCTAATTCTTTCAACCGACGAACCACGGCTTCATAAGGAACTTCCGAAAAATCTGCAATGAGAATAATGGCTTCTTTCGGCTCATATAACTTCTTGAACTGAAGCCATAAATCCTTCATTATTGCCTTCGGCAACATGATTGCTGCGGCAAAGCGATCAGCTGCGCGTTCGTGATCAAAATCTTCGTCCTGTAACTGGCTAGCTTCAGACAAATGCCAAAGCTCATGCGCTGCCGTAAAATACCGCACCCGCAACGGATGAAACGTATTGAGCGCGATAAATTGAGCTCCCGATTCGTGACTGACGGCTGCCCCGTAATAAGTAGGATCTTCTACATATTGGTAAATCACTTTTGCTTTACTAGCGAGTATTCGTTCGATATGTGAACCAATAAATATCGCATTAGCAGTGGTTTCTTCTAAAAAATCAGCTGCAAACGCCTCTGCAATCGCTTCTGCCTGTTTTTTACGATCCATTTTTTTGCCCACGCTTCAACCCAAGATAATCTTCAATTGCGAATAGCAACTCTTCCACTTCTTGCTTGGAGCGTCGGTTGGACGTTGTTCCTCTCAACTGGACAACCAACCGTTTTGAGTTAAGAGAGCTGTCTTCCATCAGTTCGTTCACCGACAAACCAAGTACTTTTGCTAACTCAGGGATTCTTTTTGGTTGAATCGTTCGATTACCCGACAGCATATGGCCAACTAATGCTTTGCTTATGTTTAGTTCTTCAGCTAACCATTGATGGGACTTCCCATTTTCTTGGAGCCAAATCTTTACTTTTTCAATCACTACTTCATTTGTTCTCATGTTCTACCGCCTCCTTTAACTACATTTATTATATAACTATTTGTAGTCGACTACAAACCAATCAACTTTTCTTTTTTCTGTCCTCTTCTTTGGTCAGGAATAAAAAATAATTTATTTTTTAGTCAATGTATAGTTGGATAATTTTGAGCTCTTATTGCCGGATTAACATATAGATGTTTATTCTATAGTGATAACAATAAAACAGGTCGCTGCAGTTTAGGACTATATAATAGAAGAAACTCAATGTTATAATGGTAGGAACAGAACCCATCACGCCTCTTAATCATGCGGACCATGGTGGGTCGAATACTTTTCGAGTCTCATGGAAGTTTGTGAAGACCCATTAAATTTATCTGTGTTACTCAAATGAAATTAGTAACGAAGGGTTATTAAGGTGGGAAAGGTTCCCCACGCGCTCACGATGAGTTACCAGAGATCCTGGATACGCCGCCCAGGTAATAACCCCCTAAATATATAAGCCTCTAACTTCGGTTAGAGGCTTTTTTTTGTTCTTCTACCTTATTTCCTTATGTCACATATTCTTGAGAGCTACTTCTTTTCCAAATACCGATAAATAGTAGTACGAGAAATGCCCCATCTTGGTAAGTCAACACTAAATCAAACAACTTTTTTAAGGGCTGCGTTTCGATAAGTGACAGGGCTGGTGTAGCCTAAGCTGCCGTGTAAACGAATATGATTGTACCAATGGACGTAATCAAATAGCTCAAGTGATAGCTGATTAAGGGATTCAAAGTGCATGCCGTTGATCAGTTCCGTCTTCAGAATCTTAAACGTAGCTTCTGCCACCGCATTGTCATAAGGGTTTCCTTTTTGACTCAGCGACCGTTCAATTTGATGCGTCTCTAGTAAGGCATCAATACCGGCATTTTTAAATTCAGATCCACGGTCTGTATGGAAAATGTTCACGGCTCCCAGGTCGCTTTTGACCGTCGCGAAGGCACGCTGAACTAAAGCAGCGTCTTTTCGCTCACCCAGACTGTACCCGACAATTTCACGGTTATAGAGATCGAGAAGGAAACAAATATAATTCCACCGGCCGCCAACCTTCACGTACGTTAAGTCACTAACCAATACGGCACTTTTCTCTGTTGGATTGAATTCACGGTTTAATACGTTTCGATACGTTGCTTCGTTAGGAGGCGTAACCATCGGCTTGTACGAAGGCAGTGCGTATTTCGATTGGATGCCAAGTGTCGCCATGAGGCGTCCAATACGACGTCTCGAGACGATCCAATTCTTTCTGATCTTCAGTTCTTCTTTCAGTTTACGCGTCCCATAGACACGGCGATTCTCATGAAAGATTGCCCAGATTTCATCTTTTAATTCTTGTTCTGCTCGAGCTTTTTGGCGTTCTTTTTCTACTGAAACGGACGTTTCATAGTAAAAAGTACTGCGAGCGATTTGCAGGACATTACACATTGCTGATACCGAATAGAGGTGTTGATTCTGTTGAATGATCTCTATTTTCGTCCCATGATCAGCGCTGCTTGCTTTAAAATATCCACTTCCATCTCCAACTGTTTGTTTCGTTTCTTGTAGGCAAGTAATTCTGCCTCCAGCGGGCTTCGATTATCCTTCTCTTCGAATGAACCCGTTCGATTGAATTGGGCAATCCATCGATCGAGTGCGGAAGCCGTTAGGTCATATTCTCGGACAATATCTACCCGGCTTTTTCCACCTGCGTGCAGTGCAACCACCTGTTTTTTAAATTCTGCAGAAAATGTGCGTCTCTTTTGGGTCATAGTAGATTCTCCTCACGTATTGTGGACTATTCTACGCCCCCTTATATTTTCTGTCCAACTAAGTGTAGACTATCCACTCCAGCTAATAAATTTTCAAAACAACTAGAGTTGACTATTTATAGCCTTGGCATGGGAGGACTTGGGCTTCCTGGGGATTTATCTTCACCTTCCCGATTTGTCAGAGCGGCTTTTGCTAAATTGAATTCGGTCTCAGGTGATTCTGAAACTGAAAGTATCGGTCAATTTTTCCATCTGTTAAAATCAGTAGCATACCCAAAAGGCTTATGTGAAGCAGGTGACGGAAAATTTGAATACACGATTTATTATTCTTGCTGCAATGTCGATAAAGGTATTTATTATTACACGACTTACGAAAATAGCCAAATTTCCGCTGTCAATATGAACAACGTAGATTTAGAGAGCGCGCAATTGACAATGTATCCATTAGTCAATGAGGAGCAAATCAACTTTATAAATTAACCCGAGTAACATGAAAGCGATTCTGTAATTAGTGGCAGAATTGTTTTTTTGTTTGTTTAATAATGTCTATCTTTGCTACTAAACACTAACTTTCTTTAGAGAATTTTGAAATCAGTCAACTCCTTATGACTTCTCAGCAAATCAAGGAATGCAGAAAGAGCTTTGGTCTGGAACGGCGACCTAGTAACGATAGAAAAGTCTCGTGTGTAAGGCATTTCTTTAACGTCCAAGACTTTTATGTCCCCATAGCGCAGCTCTTTTTGAATCGCCCATTCCGACAGCAGGCTGATTCCCATACCGGCCTCGACCATGGCTTTGATTGGCTGAGTACTGCTGAAATGCATGATGGACTGTGGGGATATCGAAAATTGCTCAAAGACATTTTCTGTCGCTTCTCTCGTACCTGAGCCAAGTTCTCTTAAAATCCATGTTTCCTCTATCAACTCTTCCATCTTTATTGGCTCTTTGCGATGTGTTAGAAAATGATCAGATGGAGCAACGATGACCATGCGATCTTCCGCAAACGGTTCAGTCTTCAATTCCTGTACCCCTTTGAAATGACCTTCTACTATACCGACATCCAGCTGGTGACTAAGTACGAGACCTGCAATCGTTGTTGTGTTGCCAATGGTGACGGTCGGTTTAATGTCTGGATATTGCTCTTTTGCTTCTGCAATAATGCGTGGCAACAAGTATTCGCCGAATGTATAACTAGCACCGATCGCAATCGACCCGCTCGCTTTATGGGTCAAATCTTCAAGAAGATGATTCATTTTTGCATAAAGTTCTTTAATTTCAACAGCATGGTGAAAAACAATTTCACCTGCTTTGTTTAGCCTGACGTATTTATTGGTTCGTTCCATCAACTTGACTCCTGTCGATTCTTCTAATGACCGAATATATTGACTAACGGCTGGTTGTGTCATGTGCAACGCTTCGGCTGCTCTGGAAAAATTCTTCTTTTCGATTACCTTGAGAAATACTTCTAATCGCTGATCCATACTATGCCTCCGCTTTTATATATCTAATTACTTATCATCACCATTCTAATTATTTATTTTACTAATGTATAGAGTTTTTCTATGCTTACTGCAGGAGGTTTTATCATGTCTACCTATCAAAATAAACTGAATCGTTTCAACTTACCTCCGTCTTCACCGGAAATTGCTTGGCTAGGCGGTGTAGCATTTACATTTTTGCTCGCTTTTGTTGGGTATCTATTAGCACAAGTACCTGGCTTTGATCAGATTGGCCAATTGGCCTGTGCCATTATCATCGCAGTTTTCTACCGGCAAATTTTCAGTTATCCCAGTGCCATTCGCTCAGGCATCACATTTTCTTCCAAACGTTTGTTGCGTGTTGCCATTATTCTATACGGATTAAAATTAAATATTGATACAGTCTTGAGCGATGGACTGTGGTTGCTTGTACGGGATATTGGCGTTATTACTTTTGCTATTTTGATGACTATTTGGCTAGCAAAACGCTTTAAAGCCGATCAAACTATTTCCTTGCTGCTCGGCGTTGGCACCGGGGTTTGTGGAGCGGCTGCGATTGCAGCGATTGCCCCAATCATCAAAGCAAAAGACGAAGATACTGCGATTGGCGTCGGCATCATTGCATTAATGGGGACTATATTCGCTATTTCTTATACCATCATTCGTCCATTTTTGCCGCTTGACGACATCGAATACGGCATGTGGGTCGGCATCAGCCTTCATGAAATTGCCCATGTCGCATTAGCCGGGGCTCCGGCTGGAGAAGACGGACTCGCTGTGGCTTTATTAGGCAAACTGGGCCGCGTCTTCTTACTTGTTCCTCTTTGCTTTATCTTTATTTTCATGATGAAGCGGAAAAACAAAGATCTGAAAACTACTGCGAAGGTTGAATTCCCATGGTTCCTACTTGGTTTTATCTCACTCAGTATTTTAGGAAGTTATGTCTTTGGTCCCGTTATTCCTTTCCCTGATGCGTTGCGTGACTTCGTGTCGACATGGACTACTTGGTTACTGGCAGCTGCAATGGTTGGACTTGGCTTGAATGTTAGCCTGCGAGATTTGCGTGAACGTGCCTTATTGCCGCTTGCCGCTATGACCATTACGTCAATTTTATTATCGATCCTTACGTATTTTATCGTTTGATGAAAAATGCGCTCTGACAAAAAGAAAGAACTAGCCGATTGGCTAGTTCTTTCTTTTTGTATGTTGTTTTTCCAGTAACAACTTCCACTTCACTTGCCTCGTGCTGCCCACTCTTGCCGCAATATTCCCATTTTAATCGCATCGTGATACTGCCCTTTTACCATGCGTGCTTTTCGTATACGCGCTTCTTCTTTCATACCCAGCCGTTCAGCCACTTTCACCATTCGCTCATTGCCCGACCAAGTCGACATTCCTAGTCGGTGCAGGTCAGTGAACTCGAAAAGAAAATCGATCCATAGCTAATATGCTTCAGAACCATAGCCACCGTTCCAATATTCGGTATTGTAAATGACGACCCCGGTTTCTAGCCAATTTGTATGATGGTCCACCCAATAGGCTCCCACATAACCAATTACTTTTTCGTCAACTTTTACAATAAGCGATGCTGGTACACCGCTCGTTATAACTTCTTCTTCCAGCCACTTTTTACGGTGTTCTTCTTTACTTAGCCATGCTTCTGGAATATAGGGGCCATTCCATTTTTTCGCTTCTTGTTGTTTTTCTATAAAGCGCCAGTAATAGAGCTCGTCTAGCCCAGTTGCTGTTGCTTCTGTAAGCGTAATTTTTATTCCCGTTATTTGGATCAAACTAGTACTCCATCCTTTCTTACGTGCATGCACTTACTGCTTTAGGTCACTGTAAAGATTAGCGTTCGCGGGTATACGTTCTTCCGGCCAATTGACAAGAAAAATTCCTACAAAGATTAAACTTCCACCAATTAAAAGAGGCAAGCCGATTTCTTCTCCTAATACTAGCCATCCAGATATAATGCCGAAAAAAGGAGCTAAAAAGAGGAAAGCACTGACCTTGCCGGAATCTCCTTTTTGCAACAAATAAAACCAAATTGTAAATTGAACAATCGAAGCTGGAATAGAAAGCCATAAAAGAATTGAAATAGATGCAGTGTTTAAGACAAAATAAGATGCTTCTAGGAAAACCGAGCCAATTAGTAAAATGAGGCCCCCAAACAGCATCTGATAAGCGGTTAAGACCCATATATCAATGGCACTTCCCCATTTTTTGATCAACAGCGTTCCTACAGCCCAAAAAACAGCGCTCAAAAAACCAAGCAAAGTACCGATTTGAATATCCAAATGGCTTCCCATCGTGACAAAAACACCCGCAAATCCGACGAATACCCCCAGCCACTGGACCACTCGGTATCGCATGCCCAGTGCAAGTGTGCCGATCAATACTACCAGCAATGGATTCATGAAAGTTAGGATGGCTGACTCCCCTGAAGTAATGGTTCGCAAGCTCAGGAAAATAGCGCCCATAACGCCTGCAGTTTGAATGGCACCAATCAAGACCACTTTTGCCCATGTGACTCTATTCCTTGGATGCGTTCTTTTAAACAGCAGCACAAAGAAAATCATGATGCTGCCGGCTATGGTAAAACGTATGCCTGCCAACAACAAAGGCGATATGTAAATTAAACCGATCTTAGCAACTACAAAAGAAGAACCCATTAAACCGGTTGTAAGGATGACCAAAAAAGAGAAAATTAGTTTTTCTTTCAATTTGCACACTCCTTTGCCTTAAGCTTGTTTGTTGTTATTGAACTTGGCTTGAAGCATAAACACTCTAAACAATAGTTACTGGCTGTTGACGATTGTGTTCCAGTAATTCCAAATCTCAAGATAGGCCTGCCAATCAGCAGGATGGTGCTTCCTGCAGATTGCCAATCGTTGATACAAAATGATGAGCACTTCTCCGTAAAACTGTTTGTTATTGGGCACTTTCACTATTAATCTATCGATGGCGAAATCCAATGCTTCTTTCGTTACATCGTGCGGAGACGAAAAGAAAGCATAAATTAAATCGTAATGTGGCCACCCGAAAATTGGTGTTGGATCGATGACACCAACTAGCTTTTCTTCACGGATGATAAAATTATGATCTCCACAATCTCCGTGCAGCAAATAAGGCATTTGTTGTAGGTGGCTGTTAGTTAGTTCAGTAAAAGAAGGCGGTATAATAGTCATATTTTCCTTCTTCAAGTAGGGTCTCAGACTTTCTGTTGCCACCAATACTTCTTCCGATAGAAATTTCCCCCATGAGCTCACTGACGCATTTTGCCAGCCCCAGGCTTCAGGAGATGAAATAGTTTGATAGTGGTTTATGAAGTCGATCACTAATGTTTGAAGCAACTCTTTTTTGCAGGTGTTGAATGTGGTGGTTGACCCAGGAATATATGTATAGATCATATACAGATATGTACGATCGACAGTTACTAAATTTGGCAGTAGAGAAACATGCTCATACGCCAAAAGAAATTCAGCTTCTGCTTGAGTCACCTTTTCTTTGTTTATTTTGAGGATATAGATCATGCTATTTTCTTGGTCAAGACGATAAACCTCACTCGTCGTTCCGCCATTCAGTGCTGTGATATCCCAATTCGCAGCAGGAAGAATTTTCTCTTCCGCCAAGTGAGTCATGATTGCTGAAATGTACATTTTCCACCTCTTGTTCTCAAGATATTTGCATGTCATATTGTTAGAATAATCATATCATTCTTTAGTCTAGTAATTCACAATACTTATTTTTTAGCTCTTACGATAAAAAACTGAATACCTTTAAACATATAAGGACGTAAAGGCCATTATATCGAAGCACTCACAATCTAATTTATGCAGATTCTATGGAGTTTAAGCTAAGTAATTCATGGTATATACATAAAGAAGAACCATTTTTCAGCTAATTAACGACAAAAGGAGGAGAGTGACTTATGAATGCTTATTTAAAATTCGGAATTATGATTGCAACTTCAACTTTTTTGATGTACTGGTTGATGTTCTTGAATGTATTTCAACTGGACCATATCTTCTATAGCGAAACAAGACTGTATATGGCATTGATCATGGGGGCTATTATGGCGTTTGTTATGTTGCTATTCATGTGGCCTATGTACAAAAACAAAAAAATAAACACACTGATTCTTGCGTCAAGTGCAGTCGTATTCGCTCTTTCATTATGGCTTGTCCGCAGTCAAGTGCTTATTGAAGACACAGGGTGGATGAAAGCGATGATCCCTCACCATTCAATCGCCATCTTGACGAGTGAACGGGCCAATATTTCTGATCCCCGCGTCCGAGAGTTGGTGGACTCAATTATAGAAGCCCAGCGCGAAGAAATTGCCGAGATGAAAAAGCTGATTGACGACCTTGAAGACGAGGAATAATTTCAGACAATCAAAAAAAAGCAGGCTAAGAGCGAATCAACCGCTCTTAGCCTGCTTTTTTTTCGTTGTGTTCTGTCAAAATGCTATATAAAACGGATGGCTACTGCTATTTAGACAGAACTCGATTGTTTGCTTAAAGTTTTTCCAAGTGACCATTTCCAGAGCTTCTGCAATGGGATAAAAGGCTACTTCCAGACTTTCGGCCGAAGTGGTTTCTATGCCCCCGACTGGTTTCGCTAAAAAAAGCGTATTGCAAATCGATTTTTCTACATTTTGAAACATACCGCAAAAATTTTCGATTTCAATGTCTATTCCCGCTTCTTCTTTTACTTCTCGGATTGCAGCCTCTTTAAGAGATTCTCCTTCTTCAACCTGTCCTCCTGGCATTTCCCATCCTCTCCGTGGACCTTTAATCAGCAATATTTCACCTCGCTCATTGAGAACAACGGCAGCTGCAGAAAGAATATGTTTGGGAGACAAATAAACAGGATTAGCATTTTGAATTTGAATAATCACTAGACATCTCTACTTTAAATCATTTTAATTTTATTTATCAATTTTCGATTTTATTTATTATTCGAATAACATTAGCAAACGATCTTAACTTTCAAGTTTTATCCATTCACCGACTTCACTGCCGTAAAGATTATACCGATCCCATAACACCGGAACAACCAATTGAATATTATTCATTCTTTCCCATTCAGTCAAGTTGATAAATTGTGCTGAATAGACTTCATCCATCTGCAAGTTTAAATCGGTCAGTTTGAGTTGCTCTGGACTCTTCCATGTATAGCTATCTAAAAAATAATTATTTTTCTTCAAACTGCCGATAAGAAGAAGATCCTGCCGATTGGCAACAAGCCCTGTTTCTTTTTCAAGTTCACGAATTGCTCCAGACAAACTGCCTTCTCCAGCGGTCACTGATCCTCCTGTGCATTCCCATAACAGAGGGCAAGTCTTTAGCGCATCTCTTTAGGTAACCAACAGCTCACCATCCTTGTTAAAGGTGAAGATTTTCACTAAGAGGTGGTATTCACCTTCTCTCATTACTTGACCGCGAACGTGATGTTTACCGAGTAAGTTTCGTTCTCCATCGAATAAACCCCATATTTCCATTGAATCATTTTGTCCTTTCTTTTGGCCAAGTTGATTATGCAGTTTTCTTTGTTACAGAGGAAAAGAAGAGACCTTGCAGCACAAGCAATCACATCTTTTCGTTATGGAGTTCCGCTAAACACCAAACTATCTTTGCTCTACTTTTTCTAGCTTTCAAGATGGAATTTCACGGAAAACACGGTGCCTTCAGCACTTGATTGTACTTCGATTTTCGCGTTGTGGCGAGCGGCAATGGCATATGTGACACCCAATCCCAAGCCAGTGCCGTTGTCTTTTGTCGTATAGAAAGGAGTGCCAATTTTTTTCAGAACTTCCTCATCCATTCCCTTGCCTTGATCCAGAATTTCGAGTACGACCGTCTTCTCTTCTTCGATGTATGTACGGACCCTAAGCATTTTTCCGGTTTCCATCGCTTCAAGACCATTTCGACACAGATTAATGAGCAATTGACGAATTTCATCGCGGTTTAAAGACATTTCGGGAAGGTCACGAGTCTCAAACTGAATAAATTTATTTTGATTGAGCGTATCAATCTTCAATAAAGGAGAAATATCATGAATAATGGCATTCAAATCCAGCATCTGTAAATCTGACGTCCGCGTATTGCCAATCGACAGAAATTCCGAAATAATAGAGTTGGCGCGGTCCAGCTCGTCAATCATGAGCTCAAAATACGAGTTAAAATGATTCAGTTCTTTATTATCTGTCAGCAACTGCAGAAAACCACGAACTGTAGTCATCGGATTCCGGATTTCGTGGCTGATTCCCGCGGCCATCTGTCCGATCAGTTCTAAATTGGATAAACGTTTCAATTCGTTTTCATAGTTCTTTTTTTCTGTAGTGTTTTTACACAAACAGCAGATGCCATCGTCAAATGGATAGGCAACCACGTCATACCAATAGGAATCAGCAACAGAAGATATTTCAAAATGCACCGGGACCCGCTCGAACATTGCACGGGACAGTTCTTTATAGAGAACAGTATTAAAATTTTCCGAAAAAATCGACCATATCGTCTTGCCCATCACATGTTCGGCCTTTTTCCCTTCTGGAAGTGGCTGGTGGTGATTGACATAGATAAATTCCCAGTCCTTGTTTAATGCGAAAAATCCATCTGTTATGCTTTCAATGACACTGGTGACTTTGTCATTGGCATTAGCCAATTCATTTGTCCGCTTTTTCACACGAAGTTCCAGTTGGTCCATGTAAGTTAGATTGGAATAGGTGAGTGCTGTGGCATCGACGATAGACTGTGCCAGATGCACCTGCGATTTCTCATCAGACTGCAAGGTCTCCATTAAGCAGGCAATGGCGATAAAACCAAAAGCGTCTCCTTTGGAAATCAATGGAATGAGCAATAGCTTGCATCTTTCCTCACTTGGAATAAACTTAATCGTTTGCTGGACAATTACTTCATGGACGATATGTTTCTTGCTTTGATTTGTTTGAATATCATTCAGAACCTTTTTCCATTCGTCTTCTGTCCATTCTGCTTCTTTGCTCATTCCATTAAAGCTTAGAGTGTCCGAATCATTTGAGTCTTTCAAATAGACTGCAACATTCTTGCAATCTACCGTTTTGCTTAAATAATAAAAGCAGGTATCCAAGCTTTCCTCTACGGTTGAACACCTGGAAAGCTCACGGTTGGCATCAAGCAACAATTGTTTTTCAACAATTAACTGTTCTTTTTGTTTTAAGTTGTTGGCGTTTTGGATAGCCACTGCTGCCATATTGACATACGCTTCTATGCTTTGAATCTGCATCTCTGTGATGTTCATCGGTTTTCCACAATCAAATAGAAAAACCAGTCCAAATAGATTCTGCTCGTAAATGATCGGAAGACCAAGAAGAGAATGGATTTTGAATGAAGCCACAGCGCTAGGGTTTGGCCGATTGTCCTTTGAAGTATCGGGAATATAAATTGTCTGTTTAGCGGTAACGACATCTTTTGCAAACAGGTCCGTTTCAATGTCGATTTTTTGTGAAAAGATGGATTGTCCATTGATGAACTCCGGTTTTCCCGCTACTGCTTTAAAGTATCCGGTGCCGTCTGGCAAGTAGATTCCAACCGAATCACATTGAACGATTTCCTCTGATATGGCTGTGGTGACATGCTCCAGCACTTCATGCAACTCGAGCTTTGTATTGATGATTTTCGTTAGTTCTGCTAACCTGGAATATCTATTTTGTTCTTTTAACATGGCTACTCACTCCGCTCTTGATCATCATGAAATGAAGATTTCTACATTTTTTTGGATAAACCGTTCGATTTCATCAAGATATTATGTCAGTATTTTACCATACAAATTTTTGCAAAGGCTGATAAATTTTAAACGAACATGCTATGCTAACGATTTTTGGGGATGTGCATGATATCAGTAAATACTTACATTATAGTGAAAATAAGCATGTCCAAACTGCTGAATGTTTCATAAAAAATGATTGCGCTTTTTTTTCAGTTTGTGTAAATTCTGCAAACAGATTCAGTCAACTCAGTTACACTAGATCAAAAGGGACATATGTCCTTTCAGCTCCCATTATATTCCTGTACATTAAAACGAAAGAAAGGTGGATGGACAAAATGAAAGGCATGCTTTTCGCATTGGCGGGCGGTTTTTTCCTGACGTTTCAAAGTGTCGCCAACGCCACAATCAGCGACAGTATCGGCACTTGGCAAGCAGCTACCATGACGCAATTTACAGGCTTTGTGCTGGCCATCTTAATTGTCCTCTTGCTGCGGGATCAGTCCTACCGGAACTTAACGCAAGTTCCACCGCTGTATGCTTCCGGCGGAATGCTGGCGGCTGTTGTTCTTTATAGCAATATGACCGCTGTCCACCGCATGGGTGTTACGCTGACAATCGGAGTTTTCCTGATTGCACAGCTCGTTACGGCCGTGCTGATTGACGGCAAGGGCTGGTTCGACATGGCCAAGCAAAAAATCGGCCGGACACAGATTGCCGGACTGCTGCTGATGATTGCAGGAGTCATTGTTTTGAAATGGTAAGGAGGATGACAATGGACCAAGCTATCCACAATTTTCTTCGCCGGTACGAACTGGCGGATATATTTCCGGAACGGCTCCGGCATTCTATGCACATAGAAAAGTTGTCCAGTGGTGAGCGACTGCTGTCTCAAGGAGACGATTCCGACACGCTTTATCTGCTAGTCGAAGGAAAACTGAAGGTTTCCATGCTGTCTCCTGAAGGGAAACGGTTGATCTTGGCATTCAAAAGCCCGTTCGATTTGGTGGGGGACATCGAATATGTCCAGCACTGCCCGCTCATCAACACGGTGGAAGCGGTCACTAATACTCGGGTCATCCGGATCCCATATCACGTGCTGCGAAAAGAAATGGGAGACAATGCCGTGTGGCTCGAGTTTCTCTTGAAAACGATTACGCGGAAATTTGAAATGAAATCGTACGCCATGAACTTCAACCTGCTTTATCCGGTAGACGTTCGCCTGGCCAGCTACTTGCTGTCCATGACACCGACGCAGCCGAAACTCGATGCCACTTCCCTTGTCGACATGGCAGACTTGATCGGCACAAGCTATCGTCATTTGAACCGGATCTTGCTGCAATTTCAAAAGGCCGGCTGGATTACCAAGAAACGCGGAAGGATTACCATCCTTGACCGCGCCTCCCTGCTTGCTCAGGCGGTTCAAAATATTTACGAATAGGAGTACAAGTTATGGCAATCGGCATCTTACTGGCGTTACTCGGCGGCGCATTTGTCTGCCTTCAAAATACATTCAATGCTAACGTCAAAAAACGAGTCAGTGTCTGGAACACTACAGCACTCGTCTTGCTGCTCGGATTTTTGGCATCTCTGGCTGCGGGACTGACTTTTGAAGGGAGCGGCCTGTTTAGATTCCAGGCACAGCCTTGGTTCTGGTTCAGTGGTATTCTCGGAGTTGGCGTCGTTGCCTGTGTTACTCAAGGCGTACAGATTCTCGGTCCAAGCCGTGCCATTTCCCTCATCATGGTGTCGCAGATTTTCTTCGGCTTGATGTGGGATACACTCGGCTGGTTCGGCCTCGAAAAAATCCCTTTCACCTGGCAGTCCCTGTTCGGCGTGCTGTTGATCAGCAGTGGTATTGTGCTGTTTCAATTGGGACCGAAACTGGAACAGCGTGAAAGGAAAAGAAAGTCTTTCGATGTTCGTGGCTCAGTAAAAGGGTAATGAAAAATTAATTGAATTTTAAAAGTAGATACACCTGCAAATAGACACCAATTCGAAATAAATGAGGTGTCTATTTTTATTACATAACAAGTCTTCAATATCTAAGGATTCGGTCAGTGATTATAGGATAGTAATAATTACAGAGGTCAGTTTTTAATTTCCCATTCTCTCACCTATAAGAATTTTCCATCTGTTACCTAATGAAAACTAACATTATAGGTTGCTTAACCAGTAGAATATGGAGCAAACTAGTGGAGACTCCCGCGGGAAAACAAAGTGCCGAAATCCACTCGGGCTGTAAGTCCGAGTTAGTTTGGCGCAAGCCCGCAGGAAAGCGGAGCTAGTTTGCGGAATATTCATAACAAAGATGTTATATTGTTTAGATTCAATTATTTACATGCAGACACAAAAAAGGAAGAGCCAGCACGATTTCGTTGCAGCTCTTCCTTTTCCTATGCCCCTATTGTTTCAAAAAACGCTTACTTCATATAACGGTATTCCCTTAAACTGTTCAAATTGAAAATCTCCTGCAGCAAGCCTTCTCCAATATTCGTTTCCCGGACTTTCTTGCGCTCTAGTTCCTCGTCAACTAGCCGTTTAACGGATAATACGTCCGTCCCGTTTTGCAGAACTTCTTCTTTTGAATTAAACAGCTGATGAGCAACTAGCTGCATGCCGTAGGAATTGTACAGCAACGTATATCCGGCAATTCCTGTCGTTGACTGGTAAGCTTTCGAGAAGCCACCGTCAATGACTAACATTTTGCCATTCGCTTTGATTGGGTTTTCCCCGTCCCGCTCCTTGACCGGTGTATGACCGTTGATGATACGCCCATGATCCGGATTTAACTCGAATTCAGCCAGTATTTTGCGGCATATTTCCTCATCTTCGCGCAAATAATAATAAGGATTTTTCCGTTCCTTATGCGTTTCTTTGTCTTTAATAAAATAGCGCTCAAAGGTAGTCATTTCACGCTTTCCGAAAAGGGACGAGTATTCTCCTGTCCATAGGTACCAGACCATATCGGTCGCAAAGTCATCGGTTTCTTCCGGATGGGCGAAGGAATAGCGCAAATAACGTTCGAAAAGATCCAACAATTCCCGTCCGGCATAACTCTTCCCTTCAATCTCCATTTTTTCCATATTGCCGTTTTCTTCCAGTGGAATGCACCCGTGAATGAGCAGATTGCCATTGTACTTCAAATAAAGGCTGCCTTTTTTCATAAGAAAACGCATATGCCGTGTCAGTTTTTCTGAATGCTGTACAGAGAACAGCAGTTTATCCATGACCCGTTTTTCTTCTTCCAATAGTTCATCTGGCTGCTCTGGATTGATCGTTGCAAAACACGTGTTTTCGAGTGGATAGGTTTTTCCGTGGATGGTTGCTTGCTTTTTCTCGTAATCGACTTTCTCTAACAACAGGCGGTCTTCCATCGCAAAGCAAGGGCGCCTCTTGATAATTGGGCTTTCCAACTTGAACTGGATGACAGAAATGGCCTGATGGATTTTAGTGATTTGCAGCTGTTCCTGCTCCGTCATTTTTTCACCTGAAATTCTTTTCGGATGAAAAGCTGGATTGTCATCGTAATACTTCTCCGCCAAGTTCAACAGTGGTCGCAAGTTGATGCCGTAGACATCTTCAATAATATCCAAGTTATTGTAGCGTGCACAAATCCTTAGAATGTTCGCCAGGCACACTTTCGATCCGGCATATGCACCGATCCACAAGACGTCGTGGTTTCCCCATTGAATGTCCACAGAATGATAATCGATCAGTGTATCCACGATTTTATGCGGATCCGGACCCCGGTCGTAAATGTCACCTACCACATGCAAATGATCTACCGTTAGGCGTTGAGTCGTATAGGCAAGGCCAATAATCAGCTGATCGGCTTGTCCCAGCGAGATGATTTGTTCAACCATTTTGGCGTAATACTCTTTTTTGTTTTTAAACTCATCTGTTTTGTACAGCAGCTCTTCAATAATGTAGACAAACTGATTCGGCAAAGCTTTGCGCAGTTTTGAACGTGTGTATTTAGAGGCTGCATAAGAAATAAGCTTCAGTAGCCGTTCAATAACTTCTATGTACCAGGCTTGCAATTCTTTTTTGCTGGTGAAGTGGCTTTTGATCAATTGCAGTTTTTCTTCTGGATAATAAACCAACGTCGCAAATTCGTTGAGTTCTTTTTCGCTCAGCTCATTCTTGAACAGATCTCTTATTTTCACTTTCACATTTCCGGAACCGTTTCGCAGCACATGTTGAAATGCCTGGAACTCTCCGTGTAAATCGCTCACAAAATGTTCGGTCCCTTTGGGAAGATCTAGGATGGCTTCAAGATTAATGATTTCAGTCGCGACTTTTTCTTCGCAGTCATATTTTTGCGCTAACAAATCCAAATATTTTAAATTCAACATCACGTAATCCCCCTTCGCGTCTCGCTTCCATTCTTCCATGCATCGGAACGATAGAAACGGATAAGATAAAGATTGAAAATTCAGGATCAGCAGCTGGCCAAGCTAACAGTAAATATATGCACATGACTTTAATAATCTGGTTTTATTTGGATAGAATTAATCGTATCATTAAGCAAATAGGTCGCGTTAACTAATTCACGAAAAAAGAGTCTTCCTTATGACTCAGTTTACAGGAGAAACCTTGTAAGCTCTAGTAGAAAAAACAGAACAGCGAAAAGCTTTCCGAAAACGGAGGCAATCCATCCATTCAGAGAAAATGAGGTAATTGATATGATTAAATTTGCAGTGATCCAAAGCATTGAGTTGTCCTTGCGCTGGGACGAGCTTTTGAATGTCGCGCTCGGCTTGGCGGATGAGTTTAATGTCGTGTTCCCAAACGGAGAATACGCCCCCGAAAATTTTTTATTGAACGGAAGACCCGAATTCGAATCCGTGTCCGATTTAAAAGTGAGTCATTGGCTAAATATGGAAGACAACTCGATTTATTTTGGCAGTCTGGATGATTCCATACGAAAGTTGATTATGGACTTTAACCACCAAGATCCTACCAAAGATATGAGCTATCTTTGGCATTACAGCTTATATAGACATGGAATCGAATTGCTGAACGTTCAAGATTTCACTGTTTGTCTCCTTGATTTGGATACCGAATTGACCGCTCACCTTCAGCAGTTACAGATCAACTGGCGAGACGAATAGGGCGGTTCTTCCAGGCACCGGGTTGGGGAAAACGATAGGCTTGTAACAAATACAAGGATGGCGATCAAACTGTTCCAATGAAATTCTCCCCTTTTATTTCCATCTTTTTTTGTGTACATCTTACTTACCTTCTTTACCTGTATTCTGCATTTATCTGGAAATTCCTTGTGGAAACGAAAAAGAACAGAGAAGCAATGACTCGGCTTCTCTGTTCTTTAATTTGTTTCGCATTAATTTTGCGTACGGTATTCACAATCTTTGATATGATCATTGATCATCCCAATGGCCTGCATGAAAGAGTATGTCGTCACAGGCCCTACAAACTTGAAGCCCCGCTTTTTCAAATCTTTGCTAAGCTGAACCGATACTGAGGACTGAGCGGGAATCTGTCTATCGGTCTCCCAATTGTTGTGGATTGTCTTGCCGTCTGTATAGCTCCACAGGAACTCAGCAAAACTGTCCCACTCTTTCAAGATACTTAGCACCGCCTGGGCATTTGTACGGACTGATTGAAGCTTTGCACCATGCTTGATTACTGCACAATTTTCCTTTATGGACAACAGATTCGCATCTGTCAGCTCCGCACAATGCGCAATGTCAAAATGATCAAAAGCCTCCTGGTAAGCGTTGCGCTTGGATAACACGATATTCCAGGATAGACCGGCTTGAGCGCCTTCTAGTATCAGCATTTCGAAAATATATCGATCATCC